>CAVTXN010000015.1:0-219877 GCA_963738555.1 Terriglobia bacterium | reverse complement strand
CTTGCTGCCATCCGTCGGGGAGGTCTCCCGGCGATAGCACGAAGCACCCAGGGCCAAAACTGCCCTAACGGTCCGGCAGGAAATGCTCGAGGACTTCGTAGAGATCGACGATCGAAGGGCCTCAAGCATATGAGAAACCGGCGGTTATCAGACTGATAAGCAGGAACGCTGTAGACGTCATGAACCAGCGAAGAGTGAGTCTATATTCTGTGGCTATCTCATCCTCTGGCTGAAGTGATCTCCAGAGTGAGACCAATTGCAAAACGATAGCAATCACCAAGAGGACCGCTGCCACTACGCCAGAAGTCGTCCATTCACCAGGAAGTTCGAACACCCAGGAACGCAAAAAGAGCAGCGAGAATCCAAGTACGACTGTGATTGCCGTGATGATTCCGGAGCGATATCCAGAAGGAAGGCACGGTTGCCGCTCAGGCGGAAACGGTACTTCCAAATCCGTTTTCTTGCTACTTTCGTTCATGGCCGGTAATTCGGCCTTCTTTGCGGCTCCTTGCGGCACCATCGCGTACCTCGAGTACTAATTTGAGCTAACACTCAGTTTCGGATTCAGTGAACAAATTTCAACCGGAGAATTCAGCGGAAGTGCTCGCGCTCGATCAGTTCGGAACGCATAGAAACCTTCGATCGCCGCATCTCTCCTTTCTACTCTATTGCAGGCTGGCAGAATCGCACGGTGCGGCTGCTGCGATAACATAACAAACCTGGAGACGAGGATGGAGACTCCTCTTACGCCGTTGGACTTCGCGCGTCGTGCCCGCCGCCTTTTCCCCGATCGCGAAGCGCTAGTCGACGAGAAGCTCCGTCTGACGTATAGCGCATTCTTTGAGCGCTGTGATCGCTGGTCCGCCGCCCTGCAAGGGCTCGGGGTAGATATTGGCGATCGGGTTGCCTATGTCGCTCCGAATACCCATGCGCAACTCGAGTCTTTTTATGCGGTCCCTCAGATTGGCGCAATACTTGTTCCCCTCAACTACCGCCTGAATGCCCTTGAACTCGCATACATGATTCAGCACAGCGGTTCGCGGGTCGTCTGCGCGCACTCTGAATATCTCGCGACCATCGATTCCATCCGGTCACAGCTCCCGCAAGTAGATTACTTCGTCGCCCTCGAAGGCGCGCGTCCGGGTTGGATCGACTACGAAAAAGCCATCGCCGAGAGTTCCGCGTTGTTCCACCAACCGGAAATTCACGAGAACGACGTTCTCACTATCAATTACACTAGCGGAACTACCGCACACCCCAAAGGGGTGATGCTGACCCATCGCAACGTCTACATGAATTCAGTGGGCACACTGATTCACGTGCATATGACCTCGGCCGACCGGTATCTTTGGACTCTCCCCATGTTTCATTGCGATGGCTGGACATTTGTCTGGACGGTCACGGCGGTAGGAGGGACGCACATCTGCCTTCGTAAGGTGGAGCCGTCCAGTGCGCTGCAGTTGATTAAGGACGAATCAGTCAGCAGTCTCTGCGCAGCTCCGACCGTGCTCATCGCTTTCGCAAACGCGCCGGAAGAGGCGCGTCAGGCGACCCCGCGAGGAGTACGGGTCGTGACTGCCGGGGCGCCGCCAGCGGCCGCGACAATCGAGAGGCTGGAAAGAGAGTTGGGTTGGGAGGTGCTCCACCTTTATGGGATGACGGAAACGGCTCCCTTCATTTCTGTTTGCGAATCGCGCACCGAGCATAGGCAATTGCCAGCAGCTCAGCGCTATGCAATCAAGGCGCGGCAAGGTGTGGAGCTGGTAACTTCAGGCGAATTGCGGGTTGTAGACAGCGAAGATCGCGAAGTTCCTCACGATGGAGAAACACTGGGCGAAATTGTCGCCCGCGGAAACGTGGTTATGAAAGGTTACTTCCAGGACCCGACAGCTACAGCGGACGCGATGCGCGGCGGCTGGATGCATACGGGCGACGCCGCTGTCGTGCATCCCGACGGTTACATCGAGATACGCGATCGCTTCAAAGATGTAATCATCAGCGGCGGCGAGAACATTTCCTCTATCGAGGTCGAGAGCGTTCTACTGAAGCATCATTCAGTATTGGAAGTTGCTGTTATCGGAGTTCCGCATGAGAAATGGGGTGAGGCTCCGCATGCCTTTGTGGTGTTGAAGCCCGGCACCTCCGTCAACGACTCAGAGTTGAAGGACTTTGCGCGCGACAACATGGCGCATTTCAAAGTACCCGCGGCATTTACGATACTGCCGGAATTACCGAAAACAGCTACCGGTAAGATCCAGAAGTTCGTCCTTCGTGCCGGATCCAAGGCGTTGACACCGCAATGATGTCTGCTCCCATTTTTGAGAAGCCATTAATTGGCACTCTTGCCCTCACACTCTTCCTCGGTTCGTTAACACCTCATGCGCGAGCGCAGGACTTCAAAAAACAGGTCATCTACCAGATCATCACCGACCGTTTCGTGAATGGCGATACAACGAACGATAATCCGCCGCAAAGCGCCGGCCTTTTTGACCCGACGAAAATGAACTGGCATCTCTACTGGGGCGGGGATCTCGCCGGCATCCAGCAAAAAATCTCTTATCTCAAGGGCATGGGGATCACCGCCATTTGGATCTCTCCGCCCATGGATAATATCAACGTAAACATCCCGGATAGCGACAATAATCCGACAGCGCCCTATCATGGCTATTCCGCTCACGATTTCTTTCGTATCGAAGAGCACTTCGGCGACGTTCATAATACCTGGACGGCGTTCGACAATTTGGTCACCGCCGCCCACCAGGCGGGTATCAAGATCATCATCGACTTCCCGCTAAACGACAGCAATCCGAACAACACAGGCGAGTACGGCGAACTGCTCAATAACGGTACCCTGGTTGCCAAATACACCTCCGACCAAAACGGTTGCACAGGCGGCACTGTCGGTGGCTGCGTGTATCACCACACCCCCGCGATCCCTGGTTGCTACTGCGACCGTTTTGCTATCCAATACGACACGCTCCTTGGTCTTGCCGACTTCAATCAGGAAGATTCGACCACAGATAGTTATCTCAAAAGCGCGCTCCAGACCTTCCAGCAACACGGGGTAGATGCCTTCCGCATCGATGCTGTCAAACACGCCACCTGGGGCTGGGAGTACAGCTTCGCCAACAGCGCTTTCACCTCTGGACCGAGCTTTTTCTTCGGCGAGTGGCTGCTCACCAGCATGAACGACCCTTTTTTTCACGACGATTACAAATTTGCGAACAACAGCGGAATGTCAGTCTTCGACTATGCCCTTTACCAGGCCATCCGCGACGTATTTGCGAGTAACAGCAACTTCTCGGAAATTGATAATCTGGTCAGCGCCGAAAATTCGCTGTTTACCTGGCAGAACGATCTTGTCACGTTCGTTGATAATCATGACCAACCGCGTTTTCTGAGCGTCCCTAATAGCAGTCCGACCCGGATGAACGAGGCAACTGCCTATCTCCTCACAGAACGCGGCATTCCTGTCATCTATTACGGCGACGAACAAGGTCTCGTCAACTCGACCGCCGGCGGCGGTGATCCTTACAACAGGCCGCAAATGACGTCCTTCAGCACCAGCACCACTCAGTACCAGCTCATCAAATCGCTCGCGACTCTCCGCCAGAACAACAACGCTCTTGCTTACGGCGGCCATGTTCAACGCTGGATCAATAACGATGTCTATATTTATGAGCGCCAGTTTTTCAATAGCATCGTTCTGGTTGCCATCAACAAGAATGATAGGAACAGCTACTCCATTGGCGGCCTCTATACAGCTTTACCTGCCGGCTCATACAACGATTATTTGTCCGGTCTGCTCGGCGGCTTCTCCATTTCCGTTTCGTCCGGTTCCGGCGGCAACAATCCAGTTCCCGCTTTCACTCTGAACCCGCACACAGTCTCTGTTTGGCAGGTGGTTGGTTCCACTCCTGCTCCGGAGGTCGGTTCTATTGGTCCGACCCTCGCGCAGCCCGGTGTAAAGGTCACCATCGCTGGTCAGGGTTTCGGATCGTCGAGCGGAACCGTTTCCTTCGGTGCGGCTCACGCGAACATCAACTCGTGGTCAGACACAAGCGTGACGTTCACCGTCCCGAACGTTACCAACGGCGTCTATCAGGTGCAGCTCGCCACCGCCACGGGCGCGAATGCCAACGCCATCAAATTCACAGTGCTTACTGCTCGGTTGATCCCCGTTACCTTTACGGTCAACAACGCGATTCCAACCAATATTGGTGACTATATTTTTCTTACGGGAAACACAGTCGAACTTGGTAGTTGGGGCCAGCCCACTCCGACATTCGATAACACAATTGGCCCATTGCTGTGTCCAAATTACCCGAATTGGTTCTTGAATGTCTCCGTGCCTGCCGGCCAGACCATCCAATTTAAATTCATCAAAATCGGAAGCGACGGCACAGTGACTTGGGAAAATGGCTCGAACCACTCCTACACTGTGCCTCCGAGCGGCGTCGGTGGCGTCACCGTGAACTGGCAATACTAAAGCAGATAGAGCTGAGCCGCCATTACCGGGCAGAGTTCCGTAGCTCGGGTAAATCTGTATTTCCGGATACCTTGCCATCCGCCAAAAACCCACCCCTAGTCAGGCTGCTTGGATCTCGCTAGCATTATAACACTATCAATACAATTTATGGTTGCGCTACGATGCGTGGTTAGTATAATAAGAACCGCATGTATCGTCACTTCGTCAATGGATCTATCTTCCTGGCGTCCCTTTGTGTTGCAACGGGGGTTTTCGCTCAGACCACGGTGCCCACCGGCCTGGTGAATGTTGTTTCGCAAAGCGATGGTCTTTGCCTCGGTATAAAAGGTGGGCCAAGTGCTACTCAACAAACGGCCGCAGTAGAACAAGAGACCTGCAGTACAACGGGCGAAACCAGCCAGCAATTCACGTTTCAGCCGGTAAAAGGCGGTTATGAGATTATCGCGAATAACAGCAACCTTGCTCTAGAAACGGCTGATGGCTACAATTCGGCTCAAAAAACGATCATTGAGCAATGGCCGTATGGCGGCGAGAGCTACCAGATCTGGGTCGTCTCCCCAGTCCCCAATCAAGACGGATATTTCTTGATTGAGCCGAGCAACGCAACGTATTACTGCATGGATGTGAGTGAGATGTCGACCACTCCCGGCGCGGTAATCTGGCTTTCTTACTGCGACGGCAATTCCAATCAAAATTGGAAACTGACGCCGGCGACCAGTACTTCTCCCGTTCAGCACAGCGTGACGTTGACTTGGAATGCAAGTACGTCGGCGAACGCCAGCGGCTATAACGTCTATCGCGGAACTGTGAGTGGAGGCCCTTATTCGCTGATTGCGTCCGTAACGGGTTTGACCTATACAGACGAATCCGTCACAGCCGGTGCGACATACTACTACGTAACGGCTACCACTGATTCAAACGGCGACGTAAGTGCTTACTCGAATGAGGCAACCGCGAAGATACCGACGCCGTAAGGGCAAAGAGCCTCATTGCAATCCGTTCTGGGACATGAGTCCTGGCACAAAGGCATGGCTGGTGGTCGGCTGTTTGTCTACTTTCCCCCACGTCCAGTACATGCCCACGTAGGCGTAATTTTCGGTCTGGCCGGCGACCGAATGGCCATAGCAAAACAGGAACTGTTCGCCGGGATGGTGTTTCAGGTGGTAATAGCCGCCCATGTCGATCATGGTTGAGGCTTCTGTCTGCGCTGCGGCGAAGCCTTCCCGCGCATGCGAGAATACTTCGCCGCCAAGCTCGAAGCGGTCTCCAAATGTGTATTTCAGCAGAAATCCCCCGTAAGGAAAGCTGCGATAACCAGTCTGTGGGACGATCTGATATCCGGCGCCGCCGTCGAGAAGCCAGTGCCCGATATTCTTTTGCAGCCAAATGGGAAGCTTGTACCAAACTTTTCCGACGCCAAGACCCTTTGCATAATTTCCAGTTGGCATCTCGAACATGGTAAAGGTGCCGATCTGCGGAAGGTGTTTGCCTTCTTTAAAGAAAGCGATCTTCGCGCCCAATTCCATGTCGGTCAAGCCAAAGGCATCGGGACCCGTCCCTCCAGGCAGATAGATGGGATTGTTCGACGGTGCAACCACGCCCCAAGGGAGAATCGCGTGAAGTTGTACCCTTGGAATCGCCCCCCAATTGAACTCGAGGGCCGGTCCAGCCGAGTCGATCTCTGCGGTTGTCCCATCCACTGTGCCGAAGATGTAGAACTCGTAATGATGCAGGTCAACCGGGACCGGATCGTCAATTTGAAACGGCGGCCCCTGTGCCAACAGCTGCGGTGCTGTCACGGCGAAGACGAAAAGCGCTGGCAATCTGGCTGCCAGTGAGTTCATTGTGGACGTTTACACCACGCCCAGGAGCTTCTTCGTATAAGCGAGACTCTCCTCCAAAGCTTGCCGTTCACGCGCGGTCTGGTCATCGGTCTCCCAAGGCTCGTCTTTGTACGGTTTTCCGCGCTCGGCGATCTCCAGAAAGCGTTCGAATTGCCAGGCCGGAGTCTGCCGGTATGCGTCCCAAAAGGCACGATCCCGATAGGCCAGAACTCGTGGACCGAAAAGGATAGTCTCCATTGAGAGCGCCTTGCCAGGGCATAACTCAACGTACTTTCGCACATACGAATCGATATCGACGTTACCGCGACCCATTTGCACCCATGTCACTGCAGCTCCCTGCGAGACGTTCCATACTGCGCTATCTCGAACGTGGCTAGTCAGCACATAAGCGTGCAAAATCTCTAGCGTCAAATGCGGATCCTCAATCGTCCAAAGTGGATTGCCCGAGTCGATGCAAACGCCGACAAATTCCGGTCCGGCTTTCTCGACCAAACTCTTCAGCTCACGAGCTTGCATATCGCCGGCATGATTCTCAATAGCGATCTTGATGCCTTCATCTCTGGCCTTTGACCGAACCTGCCGTAGCACCTGAACAACCTCGTCAATGTGCGCGTCGATATCGCCGTTCTTTCGGTCATCCGCGCTTCCCAGAACTGCCCGCACTATCGGCGATCCGACCATCTTGGCGGCAGTGATCATATTCGTTAGTTGCTGTTCTGCCGGCCCCAGCGAAGGATTGAACATCTTCGAACCTGGGCATATCGAGGTCATTCCGATTTCAATCTCGATTCCAAGCTCACCGGCGCGCTCGCGCACTGCGGCGAGATTCGCTGGCTCGAGGCCGCCAAGAAACCTGATTTCCGAAAAGTGCACCACCTGCACCTTAAGGGCTGCGCAATAGTCCAGATACTGGATTGGCGTCCACTTTTGGGAGCGCAGGCTGAAGATGTCGATCCCCAATTTTATGTTTGAAGTAGTCTTTGACATTGCTGTAATAGGAGCCGCGGCGAGCGCAACGAATTCACGGCGATTCATTAACACCAGAATCGTAGCAAGGATTTCAGATAGAATCTCGTAAGGCCAACGCCAGTTTAATTCGACAGATTATGAAGCTCCTTGCGCTCGCCTTGTCGGTGCCGGTCATGGCGGCCTCCCTACGGGTGTACGTGGCGAACACGGACGGCGCCAGCATTTCCATCATCGATCCTTCAACAAACAGGGTCATTGGCGAGATTCCCGTTTCTAAGAACCCTCATGCTGTAATCCTCTCCCCGGACAAAACCCGATTTTATGTGCCCAGCGAGAGTCAGGATGTGCTGGATGTGATCGATGAGCCAACCCTGAAATGTATCGCGAGGGTTCCTCTCGGCCGCAGGCCCAACAATTTGGCCATCACTCCGGATGGAAGATATGTCTACGTCTGCATCCGGCAGGAATCCTGGGTAGCCGTTGTCGATACACGCCAGCTGAAGGTTGTGAAGAAGATTCCAGTCGGTCGAAATCCTCACAACGTTTACCTGCTGCCGGACGGTAAGCACATGGTCGCAACCTCGATGGGAGATTCCAAGCTGACTCTCATTAATACCGAGACGGAAGAACCAGAGTCTGAAATTCCGCTGCCTGGGGTTCCGCGCCCGATGGCGATGGACAAGAGCGCAAAATACTTCTTCGTCCAACTCTCGAATCTGCATGGATTCATCGTTGTCGACATTGCTGCACGCAAGGTGGTGAAGACAGTGTCGCTGCCTGCAGCGCCGGCGGGCGCGAAGCCTCTCATTGCCGAGACATTTTCACATGGGATGGCCATTTCTCCCGATCAGAAGACCATCTGGGTGAACAGTCTGCTCAACAATTCCGTATCGGTCTTCTCTCTCCCGGATCTGAAGCTGCTGGCCACAATTCCTGTTGGCCGCGCACCTGATTGGATGGCTTTTCTTCCGGACGGGTCGAGATGCTACGTTTCAAACGCTGGTTCGAACAGCGTTTCTGTTATCGACGTGGCTGCGCGCAAAGAGCTGATGCAAATCCCGGTAGGAGCAATCCCCAAGCGCATTATCGCAGCGGAAATACCTTGAGTTGCTTGATCAGCGGTGAGCCGGGCCGAGCGCAGCGGTGATCGCTTTCACATTATTCTCTGCATTGGCCTGTACCGGACTCTTCATAGCGGCGCTCTGCTGTGAATACTTCAGAGCCTCCCGCATCATCGCCCGGTTTTTGGAAGCCTTGCCCAGCTGGAAGTCAGCTACTCCGAGTTGAAACAGCACAATCGGCTCCAGTTGATCGTTGCCCTTCACCAGCGGCAAAGCTTGCCGCAGCGCTTTGTCCGCCTGCGAAAATTGGTTCTTCCCGTTGTAATCCACTCCTTGCATCCAATACGCAAGCCCGAGCAAGGTTTGTTTCTTCTTTTCCCAGTCGGCGTCCTCCGTCCCTTCCGGTTTCGCTTTGGTTTGCATCAGCTCTGCAAGCTTCTGTGAGTAACCCAGGCTCTTATCCAGATCCTTGTGCCGCATGCTGTAATCTGCGGCAAACGCCAGCACATCTTCGTTGGACGAGTCGCGTTCCGCTTCCTTTTCAGCCGCTGCGCCGGCCTTATCAACCTGTCCTGTCTGCCTGAGCGCATTTAGGTATCGCCCGTAAGATTTGCTGAGATACGGGCTGTCCGGGCTTCGCTGCTCGAGCGACTCGACCAAAGCTATCACTTTCCGGTCGTCCGTCGTCTTGATTGCAGTCGCAAAGATCGCATACTCGGTGTAAGTGTCCACCTGTTTTGCATAATCGAGCTGGTCTTTGCCTTCACCTGGTTTGGGCGATGCGATCTCTTTCCTGGCGATACGCGAAGTTTCCGCCGACCATTTCAGAACCGCGTCCGGATCATTCTTGCCTTCTGCTGCCTTGAGATTGTTGTAAGCTACTTCGGCGTGATCGGGATCGCTGGCCAGCGATTTTTGTCCGGCATCCAGTGCCTTGTCATATTGCTGAGCCTGCAAGTACGACGCCTGCAGCTGACCCCACGCCCAGCCCGCCTGTTTGCTCTCCGGATATTTCTGAACGAACTCCTCGAGCATCGTCTGTTTCTTGCCTGCATCGGATTCCTTTTGAATCTCCGCGACCATTGCGCCATCCGGTGTGTTCGGGTCGTATGCCTGGGCCATGCTCGAACAGGGCAGCGCCATCAGCAGCGCGGTTATCAATATTACGGATTTCATGATGCCTCCCGGTTAGGCGGAATGTATCACAAATCGGACCGCTACAAACAGACCCCGCGCACAACGGACACGCGACTCGCGCCCAAGTCCGCCGAAGTTCCTCCATTTTGAATCTTCGGCTTGCTGAGAACCGCGGCCTCATCCCTCTTTAGTGGCGCGAGATCGCGGCCTGTGCGCTCGTGCGCCGGCTGTTGCCGGCAGAAGATATAAAATCAGAGTAGGCAGCGAACCGAAACAGCAGTTCGGCTGCAGGAGATGCATCATGCCCGCCTGTCCCGATTGCGGCGTTGTCACCCTTGAAGCGACCCTCTTCTGCCCGTCCTGCGGCAGGGACAACAAAGTCATGACCCCATACCAAACCAGCAGTCCATATAATCGCGAAACTCCATATTCTGCGCCGCGCGCGAACGGGGCCGCGAAGGCATTCGATCAGATCTTCGGCATCGATCCGCGTATCGCGTTCCTTGCGTTCGTAGTGGATCTGATGCTGTTCGGAAGCGCGGCAGCCACGATGGGAATCGATCTGCCGATCTTGATTCCGCTCGCGATTGCAGCGGGCGTGGTGCTGGGACGCATCACTTACAAGGCGCAAATCAAGTGGTACGGCGACGATCACGATTCGGCCATGATCAAAGCCGGCATCATTGGTCTGCTCACCGCCATTCCGGTCGGTATACCCGCGGTTTTGTGGGTTCCTTCGGGTCTTCTCGGACTCCTGCATAACGCACGAAAGAAGCTCAGCCTGCCCAATCACAGCTGAGCGTGCGAGCGGTCTTGAGCAGGGTTTTTACCGTCTATAGGAAGAGCTAGAAAACCGGGCCACTGGGAGCGACTCCCGACGGTAGCTGTATGTCTGCAATACTTGTAAGTAGCACATTCTAAAGTTGTTATTGTCTGGCAGTGCTCTTGAACACATAAGAGGCCGTTACATTTTTGCCTAAATCGCGAGAAGGGCAAAACGGTAAAAACTCCCTGTTCGGCGAGTGACGAGATTCCTGTCGGCGCTCCCTGGGAAGTTACCATCCCGACGCAGCAAATGATTCTTACCGGCAACACTCTGCCATCCTGGCAGCAACCCGACCCGACGCAGTGGGTTTGGACGCCAGTGGCCGCGGCGAATGCGGCTAATTCAACTATCGCCAATCCATCGAAGTAGGTTGCGCGACCGCACGCAAGATGAAACTGGGAATCAACCTGCCCTGGTGCCAGTACGGCCAGGACATCGGACGCGGCGTAACAGCTGCCAAACCTGCGCCGGGTGAAAACGCCCAATCCAAGCCGCTGTTCGACTCCGGTCTCAACCAGGACAAAACGATGCTCGATACGCTCTTCTCGCAATTCAAAGCGCTCGGCATCGATGCCGTCCGCTGGTTTCTCCTGGCCGATGGCCTCAACCTTAATCCGCCGACATTGGATGACAAAGGACGCTGGAAGGTGGTCGACTCCACTTTGGAAGCCTACGGGCATCTGCAGGATTTCGAGAAGATTCTGCAAGTGTGCGCACGCCAAAACATGCTGTTGATGCCGGTGTTTGTGGACAATGCCATCTTTGGGCCACCGGTCCTTTTGCTTAGCCAGTTCGGCACGCCGAAAGAGCCGCTCAAGATCGGCGACGTGCCCATTCCGCCGGGCGCGACATCCGTCGACGACTTTGTCGATGATTACTACAAGGATCCGGTTCAGAAGTTTTTTCGCGACGATTCCAAGTCAGTCGATTGGCGTCAATTTATCAAGAACGGTCGAGGCCCTATCCTCAGGCAACAGGCCAAGCTCGATCCTGCACCGATCGATAGCTTCCTATCTACCACCCTAAAGCCGCTTCTGGATACGGCTCGCTCGGACGCCGACTACGCTAATCAGATTCTTGCCTGGGATCTCATCAACGAACCCGAAATGGCTTTGTACCGCTCGACCAAGGCATTCGCGAGCGTGACTCCCGATCCGATCAGCGCCGATGGATTGGCCTATTTCATCCAGGCCGGCCTGAAGATGATCATCCAGGCCGGGTTCAGGGCGACGGTCGGCTTTCAAACCGCGATGCCATTGGGGCAGAACGACGGCTTCCGGGCCAAGCACAATCCCCAATCCGACGAACTGGGAGCGGCAGTTGACAAAATCGCGAGCAAGGTGACGCAACTGAATCTTCTCAAGAACCCGAAATTCATGCTCCAGTGGCACTACTATCCCACTTCTGATGAGGATCAAACAGAACAGACGACTCTGCTCAAGAGAGATGTATTCGGAAGCGGCCCCGGCACCAAGACCGCGATCGGCGAATTCGCCACAGCAACAAATCCGCACGCATCGTCATCGCCTTGGGGCGCCGATATAGCGGGTCCGGATACGATACCGGCGCGTCTGAAAGCGGTGGCCGACAAGGGATACGACTGGGCTTTCCCGTGGTCCGCGACGGACGGCGGCGAAGCCGGGCGGCATTCCCGTTTCGATGTAGCGCAATACCAGAGTTATAAAGCGAATCCGTGACCGGATGTGACGAATTCGCGTTGAGGAGCGCGCAAAGCGACTATTTGCAGTCGAACTGGGTATCCTGCGCGGCAATGATTTGCCAGATACCATTTCGTTTTAGCCATGTGTCTGTCCAAATCAGGCAGCGAGATTTGTCGATTCCATTTTCCAGCTTTCGAAGCGAAGTCTCGCTACCGTATACCGTCGCGAGATCAGTACCGAAAAAACGGACCTTGGCATCGAGTAGGCGGCAGTCGCGCACAGTGTGAGAGGAATCGTGCGTGTCCGCTACTTCCTCCGACTTTGTGTAGCGTCTCCCGTCCGGTGACGTGCCTTGAAAATCGTCAGCAAGGATCTTGGCCGGTGAGTTGTTGTGGTCACAGGCGGCCTCGGCCCATTGCCGCTCCATATTAATCATGTATTTCGCCGTTTCGTTAGCAGGCTCCGCCCACTTTGCCTTCTGTCCGTATGCGGGAACGAGCGTAATCATTGCGATGACTACCAATCCGACCGTTGTCTGTTTCATAGAGGTGAATGTGAGACCTAACTCCTCAGCCGAATTGCCAAACCCGCCTTTGTGCCGAGTCAAGGCTACCATGCCGGTCGCGAGGAACATCGATGGGCGGCCATAACCTTTACATTCCGATAACGCCGTTTTCCTATACCAGCCGATGTAATCGGCACAGCAGTTGGTTCAGTTAGGCCTGGAGTCCACTTGGCGGTGTAAGATGGTCCCCTGGCCTCGATTAACCTGTGCCTCTGCCCGGCACAAAGATGCCAAAGGAGTTGAGGAGGAGTTTGTTAGGTGGCAATCCCCTGGCTCGACGCACTGACGCTGGATGTTCGCTACGCTCTCCGCACCCTTAAGAATAGCCCTGGCTTCACCGCAGTCGCGATTTTGTCGTTGGCCTTGGGAATCGGTGCCAATATCGCCATTTTCAGCTTACTGGACGCCGTCATTTTGAAATATCTGCCGGTCGAGCGGCCTGGGGAGTTGGTGCAATTGCAATACCGCGCACCGGATACCAGTAGTGAGTCGAGCACCTTTGCCAATCCGGTGTGGGAGCAAGTGCGTGACCATCAAGACGTTTTCTCCGCGGCGTTCGCCTGGAGCAACAAGGATCAGTTGGATCTCACCCAAGGCGGGATGATACGTCCTGCCAACGGACTCTGGGTCAGCGGCAGATTTTTTAGCGCCCTGGGGCTGAATGCCGCAGTGGGACGCTTGATTTCCGATTCGGATGACCGGCGCGGCTGCCCAGCCGTGGCCGTACTCAGCTATGGCTTCTGGCAGGATCACTTCGGTGGAGAGAAGAGCGCCATTGGCAGCACACTCTCTCTCCGCAGCCGAGCCTTTGAAGTGATCGGCATTGCGCCACGCGGGTTTTTCGGCATGGAAGTGGGTGACAAGTTCGATTTGGCACTGCCCATCTGCGCTAAAGCGATCTTCGACGGGAAAAAGCCCCAGTTAGACGATCGCAACTTTTTGTGGCTGAACGTAGGAGGCCGCATCCATCCAAAGATGAGCAGGACTCAGCTAAAGTCGCGACTCAGAACCATTTCGACTAGGATCTTCATACCGCAGGACGCCTCACCGGAGGAACGCCAGTACTTGTCGAAGATGGCATTGACGGCAATTCCCGCTGCGTCGGGCACTTCTCGTTTACGGAGCCAATTCAGCCAGCCACTGCAAATCCTGATGGCTGTAGTCGGCCTTGTGCTGCTCATCGCCTGTGCCAACCTCGGGAGCCTTACGCTGGCTCGCACCGTAACACGCGATAAAGAATTCGCGGTGCGGCAGGCGCTGGGGGCCAGTCACACACGCCTGATTCGCCAACTCTTGACTGAATACATTCTGGTTTCGTCAGGTGGCGCATTGCTCGGCGCCCTTCTCGCGCGCTGGACCGCAGCTTTGCTGGTGCGCATCATATCGACTGCGCAGAATTCGGTCTTCCTCGACTTATCCCTCGACACGCGCATCATTGGATTTGTTCTTGCGGGCGCTGGGCTCACCCCCCTTCTCTTCGGCCTCTTACCTGCTCTGCACTCGACGCGAGTGTCGCTGAGTTCAGCCATGAAGGGTAACCAGTCTTCGGAAGCCGGGCGATCGCTGCATTTTCATGTGCGCAGGTGGATCGTTGGTTCACAAGTGGCACTCTCACTGATTCTCTTGGTGGCTGCCGGCCTTCTGCTGAGAAGTTTCGTGAAGCTGGTGACGCTTGACATCGGTTTCGACCGCAACAATGTCCTGCTGGTGCACACTGATTTGCAGGCGGCAAGAATACCGGTAGATCGACAGGCTGCCACCTACGAGGAGATCGAACGCCGCCTGAGTGCGTTGCCTGGCGTCCTTTCAGTCGGTCGTTCTATGATCACCCCGATCTCCGGTGACTTGGGCGTGAACACCAGCGTTCGCACCGACTGGACGAAACCGTCGATCGCTCAGAAAGACTTTGCCGGTTGGTCCGATGCTGACAAGAAGTTCGTGGTCTATCAAGACTACATCTCGCCGGGCTATTTGCCGACGCTGCGAATGCGATTACTAGCCGGGCGTAATTTCACCAGCGCTGATATGGGAAGTTCGCGTGCCGTAGCTATCGTCAATCAGACTTTTGCGCGTCGGTTCTTTCCTGGTTTGAACCCGATCGGCAGGGCGTATTTAGAGGGCGTCGGCCCGCTAAATCAGTCGAGGTTGTAGGACTGGTAGAAGACTCCAAATATCTTTCGCTCCGAGAGGAGAACCTCCCCACGGCTTTTTTGCCTCACGAGCCACCCGACCTGGGAGATCGCGACACTCTGCAGTTGCGTACGGCGATACCACCATCGCAACTGATCGTACCAGTTCTTGCCGCGGTCGCCAAAGTGAATCGTGCAATTCCTCTCGAGGCCCACACGCTGGCCGATCAAGTGAACGATTCGTTAGTTCAAGAGCGCTTATTAGCAATTCTTTCGGGTTTCTTTGGCGCGCTGGCGTTAATACTGGCGATGGTTGGCTTGTATGGCACGTTTAGCTATTTGGTGACTCAGCGGCAAAAAGAATTCGGAGTTCGGATGGCAATAGGGGCGGAGCCGACCTCGATCTTGGCTCTCGTCATGCGAGATGTCATCGCAGTATTGTGTGCAGGCTTAGCTGCTGGCATTTTGATTTCGCTGGCCGCTACGCGGGTACTGCAACAAATGTTGTTTGGCCTCACGCCCCGCGACGCAACGACGATGTTTTTGGCAGCTGGTGTTCTCTCGGCCGTGGCCCTCCTTGCCGGATATATTCCCGCTCGCCGTGCCACGAGAGTAGATCCTATGACCACACTGCGACAAGAGTGAGCACGGATAGCCTGGGCGGCGGCTGCAGCGGCTTATTACCTCCGACCCTCATCGCACTGCGACCGGGACTGCCTGCACGGTGCACGTGCAAAACACGAGAAACTTATCGGTCATCGCCACTCGTCGCGCGTTGGGGCGAGGGCCGGAAATTAGTAACTTTCCGGCCCAGATGATTTGCTAAATCGATTACTGATCATGGTTCTCGCAGCATTCGCGACCTTCGTGCTCGTGGCAAGGTGTAGCAAGAAAGGCGTGCACTTCGCCGTGGATCAGGCCCTGCCCGGCGATCTGACCGGAGTCATTGATCCCGAAAGCCCCCTGCAGCAGCCATGGCGAACCGTTTGGAATCAGGTCATTCAGATCGACCATTGTGCCGTGCTTCCAGAGGAAAGCGTGTTGCACGCTGAAATCCGCATTAAACATGAAACCGGCGATTTCACGCTCGTCGTTTATGGTTTTGCAACAAGGACTCACCGCCGCAACAAAGCCGGGCGGCGTCTTGAGTTGGACGAGCTTGCGCTTCTCGGCCGTCCACAGAAAAGCTTGCGGTAAACCGTTCGCGTCGATAGCCGCTCCAGATACATCTCCACGATCGTTGATGGCGTCAGCCGCCGCCGGTCCACCCAAAGAGCCGAGGTCGATCGGCGTTCCGTCGTGCTCCCAGAGAACGGCGTGGGAAGGAGTTACGTAGGGCGGGGGCGTAATGCCGCCGCAGACGCCGGAGTTGCCGACTACCTGACCCCGGTTGTTGATCCCGAACGCGTTCGCTACAGTATCGCCGCTCAACGGCGTCAATTGATGAATGCTGCCGTCCGGCTCCCAGACGGTCGCCTGAAAACGAAAGCCCGCGGTTCTGGCCGCGGCACAATTCAGATCGTAGACGTCGGTATCCGAGAAGCCTGCCACCTGCCCGCGATCGTTCATGTCCAGCGCATAAGAATTATTGCCGCCGGGAAGGAGCCGCAACGGGTGGAGGTGGCCATCTCTCCAGATGGCAGCCAGGCACTGCAGGTTGGTGCCGAATGCGCATACATCCTCACCATTCCGGCTGAGGCTGGCGGTTTCCGAGTCGATGGCCGCCAGGTGGAAAAGATTGGCTCCTGCTCCCGCGCTGTCCGGCCCGCCGAGCGTGCCAAGATCGTGCAGGTGGCCATGAGTCCAGACAAATGCGGTCTGCGGGGCATTATTCACAGCTTGGGTCGGATCGCCATTTTGACTTGCAGTGGCGGAGCCTCCCGAAACTTCGCCTGCATTGTTTAAGTTGTAGGAAAAGCTGTACGGGCCGCCCAGTGTGCCCAGGTCTTCCACCACATAATGCGGGAAGCGGCCGGCTGGGCGCGCCTGCTGTTGCTGTTGTGCGGTCGAAAGTACTGGGACTACCAGCGGCAACAGCAGAGCGGACCGGCAGAAAATTCGAAGAAAGTGCTGTATTGTCATAGAGCCTCCTATGGCTTCAACCGGACTAGCGATCAATGCGGCACGGAGCTGTCATGCCGGGCAAAATTTTTTTGGGACTCTTGGAGAACGAGCAGACTCCCGCATGAATTCCGAATCTACCCACGAAATTACGGAATTATTGCAGGCCTGGAATCGCGGCGACCAGCAAGCGCTCGAGCGGTTGACTCCGTTGATTTACCGGGAACTGCATCACGCCGCGCGGCAGTGCATGGCGCGAGAGCGTGGGGCAGACCCGCTGCAAACAACCGCTTTAATCAACGAGCTGTATTTGAAGATGATCGATCTGAAGCGCGTGAACTGGCAAAATCGGGCGCATTTTTTCGCGATTTGCGCCAGGCAGATGCGGCGCATACTTACCGATTTGTATCGCGCCGGGGTACGCCAGAAGCGCGGAGGAAAACAGATAGCTATTCCGATTGATGCGTCTACCATCTGCGCACGCGAGCCACGCCGCGATTTGCTCGTCATTGATGAGGCGCTGCAAAGCCTGGCACAGATCGACGAGCGCAAGAGTCAGGTGGTTGAGCTGCGATTTTTCGGTGGCCTGAGCGTAAAGGAAACGGCGGAAGTGCTGCAAATCTCAGCCGAGACGGTAATGCGCGACTGGAAGTTCTCCAAAGCCTGGCTACTGAGCGAACTAGAGGCTTGAAGAGCGCAAAGCGCGCCGCTGCGTGCCACCAGGCAAAGTAAGAGCTCGCCGGCTCTTCGGGTGGCACGCTTGACCCGACGCGCGTTTTGCGCGATCTTCTCGAAAGAAGACATGGAGCAGGAGCGCTGGCGGCGAGTCGATGAGATTTTTCACTCGGCGCTAATACTGGACGGACCACGGCGGGCTGGGTTCCTCGAACAAACGTGCTCCGACGATAAGGACCTGCGGGCAATGGTAGAGCGCCTTCTCATGCATTACACCGAGGCCGCGACTTTCCTCGAGCAACCGGCGATTGAGCTAGTGGCGAACGCCGGGGCGATGCACGCTGGGCGATCCGGCGATGGAAGGCGAAATTGTTTTGCATTACCGCGTAGGGGCGAAACTCGGCAACGGCGGGATGGGCGTGGTGTATGAAGCAGAGGATCTGAAGCTCGGCAGAAAAGTGGCGCTTAAGTTCCTTTATAGCGGCGTCAAGGGTGACGATGGCCACGCGATGGATAGGCTGCAGGCCGAGGCGCGCACGGCTTCAAAGCTGAATCATCCGAATATTTGTACGATCTACGCGATTGAAGAACATCGCGGCCGCCCCGTGCTGGTTATGGAACTGCTGGAAGGCGAGGACCTCAGGCAGCGGGTAAGAGCAGCACCCGTGACCGTGCAGGAGCTGATTCGGACCGGAGTGCAGGCTTGCGAGGCACTCGGAGCTGCTCATGCAAGAGGCATTGTTCACCGCGATATCAAGCCGGCGAATATTTTTGCTACGAACGACGGAAGGCTCAAGCTGCTCGATTTCGGAGTAGCGAAGTGGATGCAGGCAACTGAACCGGACGGACGGTTCGGCAAGGTTGCGGGAACGATTCTCTACATGTCGCCGGAGCAGTTGCGAGGAGAGGAAATCGATGGGCGCAGCGATCTGTTCTCGCTCGGCGTCGTGCTTTATGAGCTGGCAACCGGGATCCGGCCGTTCGAACGGAGCGATGCACTGCTCACCATGGAAGCAGTGCTGCACGACACCGTTGCCGCGCCGTCGAATGTAAATCGAGCGCTACCGTCGAGCTTCGACCGCGTAATCGGCACAGATGCTCGAGAAAGATCGCGAACAGCGATATCACTCGGCAGCCGACGTTTCCAAGGAACTGATGCTCCTCGACCAGCCACGGTGGGGAGCGCGAAAGAAGTTGAAGCTGGCGGGCGCCGCTGCCGCGCTGTTGGTGCTTTGCGTTATGGGCGCAATCTTTTTCGGCAGACGTCCCGCGCCCGTATTAACGGCTAAGGATACGATCGTCCTGGCGGACTTTGCCAATCAGACGGGTGATCCTGCGCTCAACGAAACACTGCGGCCGGCGTTTGCCCTTGAGCTCCGGCAATCGCCTTTTCTGAGTTTGATCTCAGATGAGCGGATTCGACACGTGTTGGGACTCATGGGGAAATCTCCCGATACGGTATCGAACACGGATACGGCGCGCGAGGTATGCGAAAGGACGGAAAGCGCCGCAGTACTCGATGGCGGAATCGCCACCAGTGGGGAACACTATGTAATCTCCTTGCACGCCCAAAATTGCCGCACGGGAGAATCGCTTTACTCGGAGCAAGCCGAGGCTGCGCGAAAAGAAGACGTCTTACGTACCATAGCGCAACTGGCTGACAAATTCCGCAAGCCCGCAGGCGAATCGCTGATAACCATTACGCAGCATTCGAATCTGATTTCAGATCCAACCACGCCATCGCTCGAAGCCTGGCGATTGTACAGCGAAGGAATGAACTTGGCGATGCTCCAGGGGCACGCCGTTGCAATACCCTTCCTCAAGCGAGCTATCCAGATCGACCCGCATTTCGCGACTGCCTTGGCCCTGCTTGGCCGAGATTACAGTGCGCTAGGCGAGATGGAACTCGCTCGGGAGTATACACGGCGTGCGTTCCAGGAGCGGAATCGTGCAAGCGATCAGGAAAGGTTCTTCATCGACTACTCGTATGATCGCGTCGTCACGGGGGATCTCGAGAAAGCACTGAAGACAGCTGAAAATTGGACACGAAGCTATCCTCGCGATGTGCTCGGTCATGCGCTCTTCGTGCTGCTGCAAAGGTGCTGGGGCGGTTTGACAAAACCGTCGAGGAAGACAAAAAGTCCCTGGAAGTAGATCCGGACCAGCCTTATCCTTACGCCCACTTCGCGATGGTAGCTGTTTTTCGGAACAACTACGCGGAAGCGGAGCGCTGGCTCGAGCGTGCAGCCGACCGTAAACTGACGCTGCCTGACTTTTCGATGATTCGTTACCAGATCGCATTCCTTCAAGCGAACCAGGCGGAGATGGAGCGAATGGGGATTGCGGCGGAGGGCATGTCCGAGATCCAGGACTGGATCTGGGGAGAGCGCGGGCAAGTCCTGGCGTTTTCCGGACGTCTGAAGCAAGCAAGAGAGATGTCGCAGCGCGCTGTGCAAGTGGCTTTGGCGTCGAATCGCAACGAGGCGGCAGCGCAACACGAAGCCGCCTGGGCGGTACGCGAAGCTTTGTTCGGGAATCTGGCGGAGGCGCGTAAGAGAGCGGCGGCAGCTCAGAGGCTCTCGCGCGGCAAAGACGCACAGTATGGAGCTGCATTAGCGTTCGATTTCTCAGGCGATTCGACACGCGCAGAGGTATTAACCAAAGATCTGGAGCAACGATATCCGGACGATACGATCGTGCGGTTCAGCTTTGTTCCCACCTTGCGCGCCATTGCGGCCATTCATCGAGGCGAAGCAATCCAGGCTGTGGAATTGCTTAACCCGGCGACACGCTATGAATTGGCGTGGCTCGGGTGCTGCTCAACCGGGTTTGTCGGCTCGCTATACCCGATCTACGTCCGCGGCGAGGCTTACTTGGCATTGCACCGATGGCCTGAAGCAACTGCCGAGTTTCAAAAGATTCTTGATTATCGCGGCATTGTGGGTTCGAATCCGATCGCTTTGCTCGCACATTGGAAGAAGGGTCAGGCTTTGGCGATGACGGGCAAGAGGGCAGAGGCGGAAGCGGAGTACCAGCGATTCCTAGCGCTCTGGCGTGGAGCGGATGCGGACGTGCCGATACTTCGGGGTGTGAAGGTTGAGTACGCCCGGTTATTAGCGCAAGCTGGTTAAAATATTCTGTCGAAATCACGTCCTCGGTGTTGTGGTGGGCTTTCGCCAGATCATCGAAACAGCAGTGTCACTGGAGCGGCAAAAGTGAAAGTGGTTTTATCTTTTCCCGCTGCGACGGTTGCATCGAAGGCCGACTGAGCGGTAGAGCGGAACACCGCATCGCTTACTGCTCCGGTGAATAATTCGTGTGTCACATCAGTGGAAAGAAAAACCAGATAGTTCGTTACGAACGGAGCGTTGTAACTCCAGGCCGTGTACGTCGCTGAGCTGTCTATAGCGGGATCGACGAGCTGGAAATCGTATGTTCCGGCGGACAGACCCGCTCATTGCGCCACCTGTTCAGGTAGAAAAACACATTCAAAGGTAAAAAAATGTAGCATTTCGCACTGGTTACCGGTATCCTGTGCATCACTACCGCCCCAGCTGATGAACAACTTTTCTCGATCGCGGGGAAGGAGAGGATTCAATGAATCGATTCGCGCTTCTTGCATTACTGCTTACGGTTACATCGCCCAGGGTCGCGCCAGCGAGAATTAAGGGCGTCGCCTTCGCCAGCACGGACATCCGCGCCGAAATCGCGAGAATAGAGGAAGATCGTAACGCCGCCATTCTCCACGGCGACGTCGGGGCACTCGATCGAATGACTTCGGAGGATTATACGTTTATCACGCTGCGCGGTGAGCTGCGTACAAAAGCGGAAATTCTAAAAGGATTCAAGTCAGGCTCTTTTAAGTATGAGTCGCGAACGATCTCCGATTTGAAAATACGGCTGTATGGTGATACCGCTATTGTGACCGGCCGTTCGATTCAAAAAGGCGTCGAGAATGGGAAAGATTATAGCGGCGATTACCGGTTTACTCGGGTATATGTGAAGCAGCACGACCGGTGGCTGACCGTTGCGTTACAAACAACAGTTGTCCAGAAATAAACAATAGATCGGTGGGTATGACTCCGGAGATGAAATGAACCGCCGCAGTTTTGTGGTTCGCACAGGCACCATGGTGGGGACCGGCGCGCTTGCAAGTGCTTTGGCGCCATCTGCCGAAAGCCGCAAGGTGGTTTCAGGCTGGGAGACGGTCCGTGCGCAGTTCAATCTTGCTCCTCACAAGATCAACATGTCTTGCTATTGGCAGGCTTCACACCCGAAGGTTGTCCGCGATGCAATTGAACAGCACCGGCGTGGGCTCGACGAATGCCCCTCCGAATATTTCGAAGAGAACGCGCCGCGATTAGAAGCCGCCGTCCGTTCCAATGCGGCGGAATATCTCTCGGTAAAAGTGGACGAACTTGCTATGACGGAAAGCACCTCGCAAGGCCTCGGAACAATCTACAACGGGTTGACGTTGCGGTCTGGCCAGGAAATTCTCTCTACCGAACAAGAGCACATCGTGACCAAGAAGGCCCTCCGCTTTCGCGCAGAACGCATGGGCACGCCCGTCCGCACCATCTCTCTTTACGATCGCAGCGCCACAGTTACGGAAGACGAATTGGTGGACGCTGTAATTCGTGCCGTTTCGCCGCGCACACGCATCGTCGCCATTACCTGGGTACAATCGGTGACCGGCGTGAAGATGCCCGTCAGTCACATCGCGCGAGAACTTTCACGTATCAATGCGAATCGCGCCGAAGAGGATCGGGCGCTCCTCTGCGTGGATGGTGTGCACGGGCTAGGTGTGGAGGATTTCGCAATCCCTGAACTGGGCTGCGACGTTTTTATTGCCGGATGCCACAAATGGCTCTTCGGACCGCGGGGAACGGGATTAGTGTGGGGCAGCACTCGCGCGTGGAAGAACACGATCCCGATCATTCCGGGCAACGATCATCTTTGGAGACACCGTCCGGAAGACCAGTTATTCCCTGCAGCTTGGATGACGCCCGGCGGATTCCATGCGTTCGAACATCGCTGGGCGCTGACCGAAGCCTTTCGCTTTCATACGGAGATCGGAAAGGCGAAAGTCGCGGCGAGAATTCACGAGCTCAACACGCAATGTAAAGAAGGCTTGGCCAAGATGCCGAAGGTTAAGTTGCAGACGCCCATGGCGGACAAGCTCTCCGCCGGACTGGTTTGCTTTACCGTTGACGGACTCACACCCAAGCAGACCGTCGCTCGATTGAACGCACTCGGAATCGTCGCCAGCACCACGCCACCTTACAAATACGAGTACGCGCGAGTAACCCCGAGTCTGTGGAACACACCGGCGGAAGTGGACTCGACGCTTCGTGCAATTCATTCATTGAGTTAGCAGGGGCAGACGCTCGTGTATTCCACGCTGAATTCTCCTGATCAAGACCAGGTCCGCTTGTTTGCCAGCCACGAGGGTACCGATTCGATCTTGCTGGCCAAGATACAAGGCCCCATTCTCCGTGGCGATATGAATGGCTTCCACTGGAGTGAAACCAGCTTCCACGAGCAGTTCGATCTCGCGCTGATCGCCAAACCGGGCAGTACGCCAACGTTTCCGGTCGGGTCGGGACCGGCGAGCAGCAAGCCCCCCGCCTTGACGAAGGCAATTTCAAAATCCATCTCTTTTCGCAGCAACGCCGCCCTTGAAGAAGCCAAAGGCACTCTGGCACGCGCCGTGAGGTAGCTCTGCGCCGATTCTGCGGACATCGCATCCAGGGTGCGCATGGTGGTCACACCAACGAACAGAACCTATCCAGTTTGTCCACGCTCGGAATAGAACGCCGGTGGCGCAAACCGCGGGTAGTCGCCCAGTATTTGCCGATTCTCCACGCTACCCGAACTTCGTCACGTTGAATATTGAAACCGCTTCGTTGCGGTCGCGGCTCGGCAGGCTATTGAAGATATGGGAGCGCTTTCTGAGCCACGAGCGCAAGGGGCTGAGAAAAAATCCGTTTTTTTATCGGGATGGGCCATCGCGGAGTTGCCGGACAAGCGAGCAGCCCTTGTAAAATCGTGTTGGCCAAGGTAAGCGAAATTACGTTTCTGAGTGGGGAGTTTGCCCGGACGCATGATTCCAGGCCGCCTGGATTCTTCCTAGTGAGGTTCCCGCCTATCCCGTCACGGCTTCAGCCGACCGGATGCGGATCCACTGCGCGACGTTGTACGCCAGTGCAACCCATATCGCTTCTATGCCAGCTTTCAGCATGCCCCTCACACTGAACCGCTTCCACCTCTTCACCCCTTTCGCCCAGAGATGGGGGAACTCAGCGATCTCGCTACGTTTGCGGTACAGCCTCTTCACCTCCGGTCGTTTCATGCGGGCCAAGTACTGCTTCATGACTGGGCTCTCGACTACCCGTTCGATGCGCCGCGGTCCGCCTCGTTCCCCGCAGCATTGCTTGTTCCATCGGCAACGCGCGCAGTCGCTTCGCCTCGCGGCAAACACGTCTTGCCGCAGACCATGATGGATCTTCTGTTCGATCCATACCAAAGTCTTCCCGGCCGGACACGTTAGCTTCTTTCCGCCTCGTTGCAGGCCAAAGGCGGATGGGGCAAATTCCGCCTGGATTCCATTCCGCGCACAGGCGCCTGCCGCGCGCGAGCGATCCTCTTTCCACGGCGTAATCAACTCCACACCCTGCTCGTAGCTCTGCTCCACGTTGCTGCGTGTGGCGTAGCCGTTATCCGCAATGATCGTGGCCGGCAACTCACCGCAGTTCTGTTCCGCCCTTTGCAGCGCGGGCAGTATTTGATGGGTTCGTTGGCCTCCGCTGTGAGTCCGACTGCCACGATGATCCGCGCCTGCGTCTCGGTGGTGACCTGCACGTTGTAGCTGGGTGCCCATGCTCCATCGGGCTGCTTCATTTTGCGCGCCTCCGGTTCACTGTCGCTGACCCGTAACTCTGCTTGTTGGCTGGGAGCCGCTACGCTCTCTAGTGCCCGTAGCTTCTTCATGCCGCCTGCGCTCTGGCCAGCGCTTCTTGCGCGGCTCGCCCCTGGGCGGCCCGGCGCCGCTCATCCAGCGCTTCTTGTCCAGCCGCTTGCTGATCCAACGCGCGCACCGCTCGGCGCGCCTGCCGTAATCGTTTCTCGAGCGTCTTGCGCCCATGCAGCGAGCCTTTGCTCGCCACCGCTCTGATCTTCGTGCCGTCCTGCATCAGGGTCCGTAAATCCACCATCCCGGCTTCGTCCAGCAGGGCCAAAAATTGCACAAACAACTCTTCCAGCGCTTGCTTGTGTCCCACTCGGAAATCCGCCAGTGTGTGATAGTTGATCTCTTCCCCCGCCGCTAGCCATCGCAAACCCGGCTCGTATCTCATCATCCGTTCGATCGCACGCGCTGAAGCCACCCCTAGCGTGTAGCTGTACACCCACAGGCTCACCAGCAAACGCGCCGGCCAGCAGGGCCGCCCGGCGCTCCCCTCCCGGCTCCTTTGCCCCTCCTCGAAGCGGCTTACATTCAACTCTCCACTCACCTGCCAGATCAGCCGCGCCGCATGATCCTCCGCTATCAGTTGCTCTAGATCCACTGCCTCCCAGCGCAGTTGACTTCGATTCAGGCTCACCTGCTTGATCGCCTCTCGCCCTGGCTCCCTCTCGCTCACTCTTCGAGCCTAGCCTCTTCCAACGTTTTATGCCACAAATGTTTTTTTATGGGCGCGCCCGATTTTTTCACGGACCCGCAAGCGAGTGGTTATGACGAACTTCGGCTAGAGCAAAGTACTGTATGGCGAGGCAAGCTTACTGTATTCTCTGGCAGAATTGAATGAATTCACCAATGTTGGAAGAGGGCCTGGAACGATGAGAGTTCCCTATGCGAAGAAGTGGCAGAAGGAAACAGATCAGCTACGCGAGATCGCGCTCAACTGCGGGCTGACCGAAGAACTCAAGTGGGGCAAACCGTGCTTCACCTTTCTGAAGAAGAACGTGGCGATCGTGATCCCGCTCAAGGAGTCGTGCGCGTTCTCGTTCTTCAAGGGCGCACTGCTCAAAGATCCGAAGCACGTTCTCGAAAGGATTGGAGAGCATACGCAGGCCGGGCGATGGATTAAATTCACCTCGCCTCGGGAGATTGCGGCCCTGCGATCGACCTTGAAGGACTACCTCTACGAAGCCATCGAATTGGAGGAGTCCGGGAAGAGGATAGAACTCAAGAAACCTTCAGAGTACCCAATTCCTGAGGAGTTGCAGAGGAGGCTGGATGACGACGCGGTTCTCAGGTCGGCATTCGCAACGCTCACACCAGGCCGGAGGAGGTCATACATTTTCCACGTCTCATCTGCGAAGCAGGCAAAAACCAGAGCAGCGCGGGCGGCAAAGTGCGAGCCAATGATCCTGAGTGGGCGTGGTTTCAATGAGTCGCCGAGCTGAGACTCGAGGCCGCTCGGAACGAGTCTGGAGTTGGCGACGCAACGGCCGATTGGCAATCGGCCCGCAGGTTGCCTTCGGCCAACCCGCCCCACAGCATCTGTCAAGACAATTCCGAAACAGCAGGCGAAACTCGCGGCCGGTACAAATCACTTCGAAATGTTAAATTCACTGGTGCGAGTAAAGCGGCAGGGCTTTCGCGAACACCTTGGCGTGAAAGATCGTCGCGCCTTGTCCGCCGTTGCCGTCGCTCGTCACAATATAGACATCATTCGTGCCGGGTCTGATGGCCATGCTGGTGGACTGCAGGTTGTGCCCTTCATCCCTCGCCGGCAACAGTATCTGACCGATTGGGATGCCGTTTTTGTTGAACGCCAGCACCCGGCCCTGGCCATAGATCGCGACATACAGGTTGCCGTCGCTATCAGCGCGCATCGAATCCGGAGCCGGACCGATGAAATGATAAGAAATCGCTGTGCCGACTGGTGCGATGTCGACCGGGGCCGCCAGCACGACCCGGTGCAGGAGATTTCTGGCGAATTCGGTAATCCACAATTCCGTTCCGCCTGGGCTGAGCGCGATCCCGTTTGCCATTGCCAGGTGTGGCAGCACGGGCGTGATCGTCTTGAAGTCAGGCGATACGTAGTAGGCACCTCCCTTCGGTTCGGTTGAGATCCCCCGAAAATCACTGAAGTAGATACCGCCGTGTCGCGTCAAACACCAAGTCATTTGGCATATAGCCGGCCGTCACAGGAACAATAGTCTGCATGCTCGTTCCGTCTGGCTTCACAGCGGCGATTGAGCCAGTTTCCTTTGGGATATTCATGGCCGCGATGAAGATCCGCCCGTCCTTGTGAATCGCCAGGCCTCCCGGACTGGCATCATTCAGCGAGACAACAGTCGAGAGGCGTTTATCCGGCGTGAGGCGCAGCACACGCCGGCCCGATACGTCGCAGAAGAGCAGATTGGCATTCCGATCGAAGGCTGCGCCTTCGAGCACGATCCCCTCATGGGACACCTTGAACCAGGGCTCGGCCAGAACGGTCTGCAAGCCGCGCTCGGAGGGCGGGATCGGAACCGGCCCGCGCGTTTGGGCGTCATAGGCAAGAGATCGAGCCGTTCCGCCCTGTTGCGCGTGTGTGCTTGGCGCGAGCCACACGAAGAGAGCAAAGGCGGCGAGAAGGGCTTTGGTCATGGCCGGCTGAATGCTTACTTTACGCTGATGCCGACGCTCTGTCCGCCATCGACCACCATCGCACTTCCAGTCGTAAAGGCGCCCTGGCTCGAGCACAGCCACAATACCGCTGAAGCAATCTCCTCAGGCTTGCCTAAGCGTCCAATCGGCTCTTGCGCGATCATGCTGGCATACCCGTCAGGCGCCCCTGCGGCGACGCGCTGAATCATTGGCGTGTCGATGATCCCCGGGCAAATGGCATTCACGCGAATGTTGGATTTCGCATAATCGAGCGCAGCACATTTCGTGAGGCCGATAATGCCAAACTTAGTGGCCGCATAAGCGCCTTGCCCGGTGAAGCCAATCAAACCAGCGCCCGAAGAGGTGTTCACAATGGAGCCGCCGCCCTGTTTGAGCATGACGGGCACCAGATACTTCATGCACAGGAAAACACCGCGCAGGTTGATGGCGACGATGCGATCCCAGTCGTCTTCCGTTACATCGGCAATCGCACCATACGGCTGCTCCACTCCTGCATTGTTGAAGGCCGCGTCGATGCGGCCGAACGTGGCGACGGCTTTGTCCACAGCGGCTTTTACATCCTCGGCCTTGCTTACATCACATGTGATCGCGAGGGCAGAGCTTCCGGCCTTCTCGACCAGACGTGCTGTTTCCTGCACGCCCTTTTCGGCGATGTCCGCCACGACGACATTTGCGCCTTCTCGTGCGAAAGCGATAGCTGTCGCCTGCCCGATGCCGCTTGTAGCGCCAGTGACGAATGCAACCTTTCCCGTAAAACGTTGCGTTTGATTCCCTGTCATGATCTGCTTCGTCCCTTGATTTACGTCAGGAGCAGTGTTTTAATTGCCCGGCGTTCATCCATCGCTCGGTACCCTTCTGCAACCTGGTCGAGCGGCAGCACCAAATCGAATACTTTGCCCGGATTGATCTTTTCGTTCAGCACTAACTCAATTAGTTTGGGCAGATAACGGCGCACGGGAGCGGGGCCGCCGTGCAAATGCACCTCAGCGAAGAACAAGTCTGTCGCATCGAGTTTGACCTCGTGCGGAACGCCAACGTAGCTTACATAGCCGCCAGGACGAGTGGAACGGATCGCCTGCAGCATGGATTCCTGCGTGCCAACACATTCCAGCACGGAGTCGGCGCCGAGCCCTTTTGTCATTTCCTTTATTCGCGCGATGCCTTCCTCGCCGCGCTCGCTCACGATGTCGGTGGCGCCGAACTCTCGCGCGAGTTTCTGCCGCGACGGGTGGCGGCTCATGGCTATGATTCGTTCAGCTCCCATCTGCTTCGCTGAAAGCACCCCAAGCAAACCCACTGCGCCATCACCCACAACCACTGCTGTTTTGCCCGGCTTCACGTTACCGGCGTCAGCTGCAAACCAGCCGGTGCCCAACACGTCGGAGGTGGCGAGCAAACTTGGGATCAGTTCTTTCGAAGGGACATCCCGTGTGGGTACCAGCGTGCCGTCAGCAAGAGGAACCCGCAACAGCGGCGCCTGCGCGGCGCTCATGAACTCGCGTTGCACGCAAGAAGACGGATAGCCGTCTTTGCAGATGACGCAAGTATTGTCGGAGGTAGCAAACGAGCCGACCACGAACTGGCCGGGCGTAATATTCCTGACCTCCTTACCTACCTCTTCCACAATGCCGCAGTACTCGTGGCCCATGGCAGCCGGTTGCTCCAGCTTTTCTGTGCCGCGATAGGGCCATAAGTCCGATCCGCAGATACATGTGACCGCGAGGCGGATGATCGCATCTGTTGGCTTGGTGATTGTAGGGTCCGGCCGATTTTCGAGACGGATATCTCGCGGGCCGTAGAGCATAGTTCCTTGCATTTGTAGTCTCCTTGTTCAGATTCTTTTACCGGGCGGCGTCAAAGCACCGTCATTCCGCCGTCCACTGTAAGAGCGTGACCCACCACATAGCTCGCTCCTGGACTGCAAAGCCACAGCACGGCCGAGGCGATCTCCTCCCGGGCCTGCCCGCGCGGCCAATAGGAACGTGCTTCGCTATATCGGTGTACGCCTGCTCGTCCCCGCTGACGACATCGCGGGCAATCTGGGTATCGATCAGGCCGGGATTGATGGTGTTCACGCGGATGCCTTGCTTGATGTATTCCAGAGCGGCCGTCCGCGTCAGGCCCACCACGCCGTGCTTGGATGCGATATAGGAACCGATACCGGGGTTGCCGGTCAACGCGCCGACCGACGCGTTGTTGACAATCGCGCCGCTGCCCTGCCGTTCCATCTGTCGCAGTTCGTGCTTCATACAGCTCCACACGCCGCGCAAGTTGATCCCGATCACGCGGTCCCAGTCTTCGCGGCTGCTCTCGGCGGTTGGAGCAATACGGGCCATAACGCCGGCGTTGTTAAATGCGGCGTCGAGCCGGCCGAACTCGGCAACGGTGCGGTCCACCATCGCGGCTACTTGAGCGTCGTCGCTTACGTCGCACCTGACCGCAATTGCCTTCCGGCCCATGGCCGTAAGCTTTTCGGCTTCCGCCTTTACCAAGTCCTCTCTGATGTCGGCCAGCACGACAGCCGCACCCGCCTGTGCGAACGCCTGGGCCGTTGCCAGCCCCATGCCCGAGCTTGCTCCGGTCACAAGCGCCACCTCGCCAGTGAAATCTAGTGCGTTGTTAGTCATGTTTATTCTGTCCTCTTTACTGAGAGCGTCGCGCCTTGGCCGAGGCGGTATGCATCACAAGCGCGATGCCATGCAAGCAGGTTGCGCTCAGGGACTACTGGATTCTGTGCGAGTGGGTAGATCTCCACTCGCCTGGGGAAGTCCCTTCCCACTTGTGAAAGGCTCGGATAAAGGAGTTCGGATCCTCATATCCAAGCAGGTATGCTGTTTCGTTTAGTTCGAGCGAACGCTGCCGCAGATAGTGCTGCGCCATTTCGTGGCGCGCCTCTTCCATCAAGGCGTGAAACGTAGTCCCCTGTTCAAGCAGCTTCCGCTGCAACGTACGGGCGCCCAGGCGCAACTCCACCGCCACGTCTTCCAGTCGCGGCCGCTGCCCCGCGAGTGACCGCTTCAAGATCCCTTTGGCCTGCTCTTGAAGAGACCTGCTCGCCAGATACTGCTTAAGTTCGGATTCCAATTGAGGGGCGATTGCTTCGAGCAGATCCGGGTTGTACGTGATGAACGGCTGATCCAGGTCCTCTACTCGGAAGAAAAGGCGATTGTGGCGCGCCCCGAACTTCACCGGACACGCAAAGAAATTCTCATACGCCTGCTTGTCTGTAATCGGGCGGCGCAATTCCACGCGCGATGGATGGATGTTGCGACCGATTCCACGCCGGCCGATCGTGACCGTCCACGCAAAGCAAGCATCGATCCAAATGGGGGGACTCTGCGACCTCCGCCAGCAGCCACACAAACTCGACCGCACACTCTTTGCCGCGCTCCAACAGCCGGATTTCTTGCGGTGAGGTCAGCCGTTTATATCGGGCGACCCGGTTCAGGGCGTCGCGGAACGAGCGAGTAAATAGCGCAGCAATAGCAATAGGGCTGTAGTTCTCCGGTCGTTCCTCGGAGCCTAGCCTTAGGCCGATCGCCTGATCACCAGTGATCTCAGCGATAGCGTCGTACAAAGCGCGCATCTCCTCGGTGGTGAGCCAAATACGCGTTTGCTGGAACAACTCCGAGGGCAATCCGGCAAGCCTCAACACGGCATTGCTTGAGATGCCCATACTCTCAAGCTGCCGCCCCATAACCGAGAGAACTCGAAAACGATCTGCCATTTGTACAACCAGAATCGAGGGCGATCCGTGCTCTCTTGCCGTCCTCTGAACCCAGTCTAGCGGCCACCGGAGGCCTCCGTCACTCGCAGAACCCGCCGAAGAGCTCGCAAAAGATGCCAACCGAAGTGGACCGATGCCCATTCAATTTCGATTGAATTGCTGCGATCGGAAGTCGAAAATATATATCCCTATACTTAGCGATTAACCAATCAATTATCCAGGTCGTTACTGATTCCAGATAGAAAAATCTGCCTGTCCTTCCTGCTTGTATGAGATAAGCCACGCGATTTTCGCGGAAACTCATTTGCTATGCCCAGGCAAGGTCCCGGCTGGCCGGTAAGAGGCTACGGAGAGTCTCAACCAGCGGCGATTGTGGCTATCCCGGGCAGCGAGATCGGAAGGAGAACAGAATGATCGCAAAAAGAAACAGAACCACCTCTGCGCGTACGGCAAAGGATGGTTCACTATGAAATACTTACGAAGCAATCAGCCTTTCGTAGTGACAGCGACTTTGTTGGGAGCGCTTTCCGTCAGTTCAGCTCAAGAACCGGCACGAACGACTAGCTTTCTTCCCTTTAGCGACTTTGTCCAGAGCGTCAAGGCTGCCGACGTCAACGAGGCTGTGGCTCGTCCGAACGTCAAGACAGTAAACTCTGCGGCCATGGAGGAGATGCGCCAGCACCTGTTGAAGTTGTACGCCGGTGTCAACGTTGGCCACAGTTATGTCATTGGTTCGCAGACCTTCGACTGCATTCCGGTTAACGAGCAGCCCTCGGTCCGCATCCTCGGTCTCCGCAAGATCGCGCAGGAGCCCCCGACCGCCGCAATTGCCCTGGCGCCCAGCGAAGGGAATCGTTCCATACCCGCGTCACTGTCGCAGTTGCCGGCGGGAAAAACCGAAGACGAATTCGGCAATCCACTCGGCTGCGAAGCCGGCACGATTCCGATGGGCCGGATCACCCTTGAACAGCTCTCAAATTTTGAGACTTTGCAGAAGTTCTTCGAAAAGGGCCCGAATGGCGCAGGACACCCTCTCCAGCCAGCCAAGGCGGATCCTTCTGCTACTCCAACTTCTGCGCACGCCTATTCGTTCACTTACCAGTACGTAAATAATCTTGGCCCTAGCACGAATATCAACCTCTGGCGTCCCTATGTCTACACGAATCAGAACGAGATCTTCTCGCTCGCGCAGTTATGGACCATAGGAACCAGCTCCGGTCCAACTCAGACAGCGGAGACCGGGTGGCAGAACTATCCCGCGCTCTACGGCAATGAGAACTCGAATCTGTTCATTTACTGGACAGCTGATGGATATCAGCACACTGGCTGCTATAACCTGTCTTGCGCCGGGTTTGTGCAAACCAGCAGCAGCTTACATCTAGGAGCTGGTTTCAGTAACTACAGCATCTTCGACGGTCCTCAATATGAAATCCAACTTCAATACTACTTGTATCAGGGGAATTGGTGGCTCAGCGTGGGCAACACTTGGGTCGGCTACTATCCTGCGTCCATTTACAAGGGGGGACAGCTTTCCAAATACTCCAACCTGTTAGAGTTTGGCAGCGAAAGCGTGCCTGGCTATTTCGAAAACGTGAATGTTTGGCCGAGCGAAGGCAGCACCTTGTTTGCCAGCAGCGGTTGGAGTTATGCGGCGTATCAACGCTTGATCTATTACCTCAATACTTCGGGCACAAGCGTTTGGGCCAGCCTCACGAAAGACCAACCTTCGCCCGCTTGCTATACGATTAACGGGCCGGCGTATAACTCCTCCTGGGGCGAGTACTTCTACTTCGGAGGCCCTGGGGGCTCCGGCTGTATGTAGAAGCCTCGAGGACTAAACGTGAGTTCCGCCATTTCGCCGACAGGCAAGGGATGGCGGACCTCTCATTCTTAGGGAAAATAGAATAGCGTGTCGCGCCGGCATTTCAGATCTGCGATCATCCTGGCGGTTGTCTCAATGGGGAGTGCCTTGGCGCAGGCCCCGCAGTCAAAAGTAATTTCTTTCGACAAATTCATTCGAGATGTAAGAAAGGCTGATGCGCACAAATTTCTGACGAAGCCCGGTTCGAAAATACGGGACGCCGGCTCCTTCGAGGAGATGCGGCAATATATCCTCAGTTTTTATCGCGGAGTCCACGTGCAGCACAGCTACTCAGCTGGTCCGCAGATCATTGATTGCGTTCCGATCAATGAGCAGCCCTCGGCTCGGGCTGGAGGGCGAAAGATTGCAAGCGAGCCGGACAGTTCAGCAAAATTGCTGCCGCCACAGCAGGCAGGTTGCGAAAACGGCACTATCCCGATCGCTCGAATTACGCTCGAGCAACTCTCGCACTTCAACACGCTACATGATTTCCTTCAGAAGAGTCCGGATAGCTCAGAGCACGTTCCGCAGCCATCCATTTGTACCGGTCATTGGCGATTTGGCCGCGGGCGGAGTTGCTAACTTAGAGTTATGCCGATCTTTGAGTATTCCTGCGACGATTGCGGAAGCAAATTTGAGAAGCTCGTGCGGCGGAGCGCCGATGCGAATGCGGTCCGCTGCCCCTCATGCGGCCAGGACCATCTCACCACGCAATACTCGACGTTCGCCGCGCAAGCAGGCAAATCGCGGAGCGCTCCAGCGCCAGGCGCTTGCGGGAACGGGATGTGCGGCACAGACTTCTGCGGCAGCGGAGCCTGTGGCATGAACATGAACTGACGGTTCACACGAAATTCGCGGCCGCGAATTTCGGCGAGCGCCTCTAGCCGTCCTCTACCGAACTTCGTCACGTTGAATATTGAATCCGCTTCCTTGCGGTCGCGGCTCGGCAGGCTGTTGAAAATATGGGAGCGCTTTCCGAGCGACGAGCGCAAGCGAGTGGTTGTGACGACTTCGGCTAGGCGGCGGGCAGGTAAGAGCAAGCCGTTATCACGGCGTGTACAAAGCTATCGAAGCTGAAAGGCTTCGTGATGTAGTCGCGCGCTCCGAGCTCGATCGACTTCGTTTTGTCTGCCGAGAGCGGAGACGAGGTAAAAACCACTATCCGGAGCTCCTGCAGGGCCGGATCTTGCCTGATCTCAGATAGTACGTCGAACCCGCTCTTGCGAGGCAGATTAAGATCCAGTACCACCAGATCGGGACGCGGGCAATCGCGTGACGGCCGGTGGAGGAAATCCAAGGCTTGCTCGCCGTCGCTTGCGCGGTGCAATTCCACCTCGATCTGCGCCGCCTTCAGGGCGGTTTGGAATAGGAAGAAGGCCGCATCTTCATCCTCCACATACAGTAACCGGGCCGGCATCGATCAAAACGTAGACGCTAAGCCACTCTCGGGTGTATCTTCGCAAGACCGCGTTCAAGACGGAAAAGTAGCTTCGCCCTTAGTCATCTGTTACGGGCCTTGTTGCTATCTCCTGTTGACTTTCGTTCTTTATTCGCCAACACTGTAAGTGAAAGGAGAGTGGATGGCGCTCACACGCAGACAAAAAGAGTTGATGGATTTCCTCTTCCAGTTCATCCGGCAGCACGGATACAGCCCGAGCTACGAAGAAATCGCCGCTGGAATGGGCCTGGCCTCCCTCGCGACGGTTCACAAACATGTTCAGGCGCTCGAGACCAAGCAGTATCTTCGGAGAAACTATAATCACAGCCGATCTCTGGAAGTCAGTGAGCGGTTTGTCAAAGAGCAGAAGCTCTCGCATCAGCCCGCCGAAACCGTCCCGCTGCTCGGCCGGATCGCGGCAGGTCTGCCCGTTGAGGCCATACCTAACCCGGAAATGCTGCACTTTTCGGATTTCGCAGGCGATGAAAATACCTTCGCCCTGGAAGTCCGGGGCGATTCGATGATTGAGGATCACATCTGCAACGGCGATTTCGTGCTGATCGAAAAGAGCGCGACCGCCAACAGCGGCGAGATCGTGGTCGCGTTGGTCAACGGCACCGAGGCCACGTTGAAGCGCTATTATCCGGAAGCCGGCGGACGGGTTCGGCTGCAGCCGGCGAATTCTTCCATGGCCGCTATCTATGTCGATCCGGAAAACCTCCAAATTCAGGGCCGGGTACTGGCGGTTATGCGCAAGTATTAGAAGGTTCTCCCGAATGTTAAACTGCCCTTAGTGGCGGTTGACGGCCAAACTCCAAGCGCGCGTCTAGAAAGGCGTTTTGCGCAATGGGATTTCGCCCGCGGCGCGTGGCAGTATGACATCGTCGTCGGACTCATCCTGATCTTTATATTCGCCACTCCGCGCGACTGGTTCCATGATCAACCCAAGGCCTCGAGCGTAATTCTGATGTCCTCGCAAGGCAAATCGAGCACAGTCTTTATTGCTACCGGCTTGTTGGCCGGCGTGCCTGAGGCCGGAAGACGTCAAAAAGCCGAGTCACTGATTCACCAACGAACGGGAAAGAATTGGCATGTGGTGCGCCTCGAGCCTATTCACGACGAGGCTGAACAGGAAACGAAAGGTTTCATCGCGTACACAGCCCCGTAGGGGGTTGCATCGTTAATAGAGGCAGACATGAGAACTCTGATAGCTCCGTTGTGCTTCTTTGCGGCCCTGACTTTGCGTGGGCAGAGCGTGGATGCCGTCCTTTCGCGGATGAACCAGGCAGCGCCGAATTTTCACGCGGTATCCGCCGGAATCACCATGACCACGCATACCGCCATCATCGATGACACCACCGTCGAGAGTGGCACGTTCAGGATGCAGCGGCTCAAGGGCCAGGAAACGCGCGCTGTTCTCGATTTCTCCGGTCAGCGCGACGCTCGCCAGATAGGTTTTTTTGGCAGAATCGTTCGGATCTACTACCCGAAGCTGAACAGCTATCAGGATATCGATGTAGGCAAGAACTCCGACGTACTAAATCAATTCCTGTTGCTTGGCTTCGGAACGTCCGGCAAGGATCTTGCGGCTAGTTACAAGATCACCTCCGAAGGACAAGAGAAACTCGATAGCCGTGAGACTACAAAGCTGTTACTGGTCCCCGATAACCAGGAAGTGGCAAAAAAGCTGAGCAAAATCGAGATCTGGGTGCCCAACGACGCGGCTTACCCAATTCAGCAGAAGTTCTATGAACCCTCGGGCAATTACCGTATTGTCACGTACAGCGACGTTAGTATGAAGCCGATCAAGGGCAAACTGGAACTAAAACTCCCGCCCGGCGTCAAGAAACAGAGCTCGTAATAACACGAGCCGGTTTGACCTCTACAGCAAAAATGGGAGAGCCCAAAAAGTCTTCGGGAAGACTCGCTTTCATTGATTGGACGCGCGGCTTCGCGGCAGTAATCATGCTGCAAGGTCACGTCTTCGACTCATTCACGCGGACGGACTTGCGCGACAAAGGACCCTTCGTCCTTTCGCAGTTTCTCGGCGGAATGCCTCCCGCTATTTTCTTATTGCTCACAGGCATTACGTTCGCCTTCCTGATGGACAGCCAGGAGCGGAAAGGCGCCCCCACGCGTCAGCGTCTCATCGCGGCGCTCAAACGCTCTCGTTATCTCTTTCTGATTGCCTTCCTGTTTCGCATTCAGCTATATGTGTTCGGCTTTCCCACCAGTCCGGCCGGCGAATTGTTGCGCGTCGATATTCTGAACTGCATGGGCATGGCTATGCTGATCCTCGCTCCGATGGCCGTCTTCACCACTTTTGAACGGATCCGGTTGTGCATCATTCTCGGATTGGTTATCGCGGGCCTGTCTCCCGTCGTCAGCATGATCCCGCCGGCAAGTGTGCCGTGGATCGTGCGGTCCTATTTCTTTCCAAGCTATAGCTATTTCGGATTCTTTCCCTGGGGCGCATTCCTGGCCTTTGGACTCGCGTTTGGAAGCATGCTGCGCGCTATAAAGCCCGAAGACATGGGACGCGCCATGGAGTGGACGCTCGGCATCGGCCTGGCCTTGATCGCCGCAGCCTACTATGCTTCCACCCTTCCGTATACGATCTATGTGAAGTGCGAATTCTGGCTGAACAGCCCGGCCATGGTCCTGATTAAATTAGGAGCGGTTCTCGCGATGCTCGCGGCCGCATACTTATGGGTGAATCTCGGCGCGGCTCAAAAGTGGAGCGTCTTCCGGCAGCTCGGAACGACCTCCCTACTGGTCTATTGGGTTCACATCGAGATCGTATATGGACGCTGGTTCGGCATCTGGAAGGAAGGTCTCCCGGTGACGAAAGTCCTGATTTTCACGGCAGTGCTGCTGGCTCTGATGACCGCGCTCTCGGTGATGCGCACGCGCATTAAGTCGGTCGGAGCGTTCTTCGGTTCCAGTCCCGCTCCGCAACCGCGAAGCGCCCCGGCCGACTAGCCGAAGTTCGTCAGTGCGCCCCAACGGGGCTGATCACCAGTGGGGGAAGGACCCACTCAAGTAGTTGTTGGTAGGACTTGATAGCTTGCGAGCGTTCGAGCCGGGTAACCGGTTAGGACGGAGCCTCGCGATAAAGCCCACGAATGGTGGGCGAGCAACCGTGGCAGGCCGTAACGCGTGTGAAGCTTGAGCAGGCCTCGAAAGTGAAGTCGTGGACGCCGACCCGCCTGAAGAACGGGGAAGGCTGCACGGACAGGGAAGAAACCCGGCGCGGGAGCGCGCCATCGCATAACCAACGTGCACCTGTCCGGTCCACCGGGGTAGTGAGCACGGCATGCAAGGAAGGCGATCTGCAGTGAGTGGGGGAGGCCCGGGATGGTCGGGGGTCGCGACCCGCGAACGTCGCCGGAAAGGGCGGCGGCCATTCTGGGCGTCGGAGAGGGTCATAGGTACCGATGAAGCCGGGTAATGCCGGCGGAGGGAAGGACCCTTGCTTCTGGTGTGCTTGTGAAGGAGGAAAGGAGCGGTGATTGACGATGAGTCTGGCAACACCGAGTAAGATACGGGAACTTCAGATCAAGCTGTATCGAAAGGCGAAGAACGAGCCGGGATACCGCTTCTATCTGCTCTACGACAAGATCTATCGCGAAGACATTCTGGCCCATGCATAGCGCTCGCAAAGTCCAACGACGGCGCGCCGGGTGTGGATGGACAGAGCTTCGAGGAAATCGAGTCGTCAGGGCGTGGAGGAGTGGTTGAATGGCATCCGTGAGGAGTTACGCAACAGGACGTACCAACCACAGCCGGTGAGGCGGGTGATGATCCCGAAGCCCGGAGGGGGGGAAAGGCCGCTCGGCATTCCGACTATACGGGACCGGGTGGTGCAGACCGCCGCCAAGCTGGTGCTGGAGCCGATCTTCGAGGCGGATCTTGGAACGAAGTGCCTATGGTTACCGACCGAAGCGGAGCGCGCAGGACGCGATCCGGAAAGTGCACGAGCTATTTGCGAAGGCTACACGGATGTGGTGGACGCCGATCTGTCCAAGTACTTTGACACGATTCCACACTGCGAACTGATGCAGTGTGTCGCCCGGCGAATCGTTGATCGGGATATGCTGCGTCTGATCAAGATGTGGCTGAAGGTGCCGGTCGAGGAGCGGGACGAAAATGGCGAAACGTCGGTTGACGGGAGGGAAGGATCGCCACTGCGGGACTCCGCAGGGTGGGGTGACCACGCCCCTTACACAAAAGGTAATTTCCCCCGTCTGAAGAGCCCGATCCTGCATTTTGGGATGAGCCCGAGGGAATCGGAATGCTGTGACGAATGGTAATCGTGTCCTCTCCGACCAGAACGTCTTTAACCAACAGTCGGACGATTTTCTGACGTTCCAAGACGCTAAGCGTCTCTGCAGCGCTGCGCAAGCGGGCAAGAAATACCGTGAGGGTTTCTGCCAAGCGCAGGAATGCGGCGCGATCATTGGTCTGATCGGCGATCGCCTGCAGCTCAGCAGTGAGTGCCTGTTGGCGCTGACGCAACATCGGCATGCGCTCCCGTAACTGTTCGATTGACAAGAGTCCTTCCTGGTATGCATTGAGAAGTCGTTCGACACCTTTGCCGACATGGGTTAATTCTCTTTGCAGACTCTGCTCACGCTTTCTGGTTGGATCAGAGGCACGCGCGGCTACCAGGCGACGATCCAGTTCCTGTTGTATTAGAGCGGGGTCTTCCAGCAAGCGGATCACCTCAGCCCATACAATCTCATCCAACAGCTCTTGTCGGATGAAGCGGCCATTGTCGCAAACCGGGCCGCCGAGTTTGCGCCAACTATCGGAACCAATGCACTTGTAGTAGTGAATCTTACGTGCACTGGTTTGCGTCGATGTTCGGGAAAGGGCATAGCCACACTTTGCACAGCTGACTAATCCCTGCACCACACTGGGCGCAATGGTACGCCGGCGCGATCGTATTTTGTTATGGTAGAGCAGCTCTTGAGCACGGGCGAAGCTCTCTTCCGTCACCAGGGCTGGTACGGGAATCTCGATCCACTCTTCGCGCGCGCGTTCGTGGCCTGCTGTAGTGCTGGGCGAAGTTACGCCCCGCCGACGCTGTGGGCGCATAACCCGCGTCCGGGCAGAGGCGCGAGTCTTGCCGAAGCAGGCGAGGCCGCGATAGGCTGGGTTCCGCAGCAAAGCCCAGACTACCGAGCGTTCCCAGCGGCTTGCCTTGCGAGTCGGGATAGCTTCACGGTTGAGCCGTCGCGTGATCTCCCCGATGCTGAGTCCCTCGACTGTGTACATCTCATACACGTGTCGCACGACACGGGCTTCGGCTTCATCCATGATGTAGGCGGCGGGCGCCTCGTCGGTTTTACGAATATAACGGTATCCATACGGAGCGTTGCTCATGACACTCACTTCGCCCATTTGCGCTCGATGTCGCTTACCGCGCCGGGAACGTTCCAGGATCTGCGCGCGTTCATATTCCGCGATCATGCCTTGAAACTGAACCAGGAGTTGATCTTCCGCGCTGTCGCCTTGTGGCGACTTCACGAACCGGGTCTCAACTCCATGACGGGCGAACTCCTCGATCAGCAGAATCTGGTACGCGTACTTGCGGCTCAGTCGGTCTGGCGAATACGCGAGCACAACCTGGATCTGTCCTTCGGCGGCGAGATCACGCACACGCTCCAAGCCTGGCCGCTCCAGCGTTGCGCCGCTGTAGCCTTCATCTTCGAACACCCACTCTTTGAATACTTCCAGATCGTGGCTTTTGGCGAACTCGATCAGCGACGCCGTCTGGCTCGCAATCGTGTTCTCCTCGCGCTGTTGCTCGGAGGAAACCCTCGCGTAGATCGCCGCCATTCTCATATTCAAACTCCTTCACGGGTGCGCCGACGGGGCGCTCACGACACGGGACCAGAATCTCGTAAGCCTGCGCAAGCTTCGACTCGAGCAAGCGATCAAACGAATAGGAAACGTCAACTTGAAACTGGCCGCTCTTTCGATGCGGCTCAGCCATGCCTCTTTAGAGTCCGCAGAAACGCATTTAACGCGGCGGTTACGATCGCTCCGATGGTGAGACCACTGCTTCTCGCATACTTTCGAAGCAATTCCACAGTCCGCGGCGGCAGTTTCAAGGTGACCGATACTGTGGCTTCGGGAATTTCGACGGGCCGATCGAGTTGGGAGGCTTCTTCCAAGTAACGATATGCTTGGCGCTCTGACAAGTCGAACTCCCGTGACAGGCGACGCACTGCCTCGGGCAGCGCGATTCCACGCTGCAGCAGGCCACGAGCGGCATTCATGTGGCGAGCTTTCTCCGCCTTGGTTGAGCGCGCCATTCGCCATAAATATATTACTGTTTGCGACGGAGGTCAAGCAGTGCATGCCTTTCTCGCCACCCTGCGATTGTTCTTACGAACTCGAAATTACCTTTTGTGTAAGGGGCGTGATTTCGCCGCTGCTTTCGAACATCTATCTGCATTATCTTCTCGACCAGTGGACAGAGCAATGGAGGCAAGCGGCGCAAGGCGAGGTGACCATCATGCGCTACGCCGATGATGCCATTCTGGGTTTCCAGTACCAGAGAGAAAGCAGAGCGTTACCGGAAGCAGTTGCGGGGACATCTGCGGAAGTTTGGACTGGAACTGAACGAAGAGAAGACCAAGTTGATCCGATTCGGGCGCTTTGCAGCCTTGAAACGGGCCGAGCGTGGAGAGGGAAAACCGGAGACGTTCACTTTCTTGGGCTTCCAGCATATCTGCGGGAAGAACAGCAAAGGCGAGTTCGAAGTCAGGCGCATCACGGACGGCAAACGGCGACGGAAGAAACTGCGCGCAATTGCGCGGGAACTTCGGCGCAGAATGCACGAGCCGGTTGCAACGGTCGGAGAATGGCTGCGGAGCGTGCTACGCGGTTACTACCAATACCATGCGGTACCGGGCAATCTGCATGGGTCGTCCCGCTTCCGGCAACGGACGCTGCGGCTCTGGTATGGCGTATTGTGCCGCCGCAGTAATCACAAACCGGTTTGGGATCGACTGAGTCCTATCTTCCATCATTGGCTGCCCACCCCTGTTGTCGTTCACCCGTTTCCTGACGCCCGTTTTGACGCCAGATGGCCAACATCGCATCCAAGGTAGGAACCGTATGCGGCAGCTCCGCAAGTACGGGTCTGTGCGGGGGGGCTGGTAACGGCCATCCCTACCGCGACTTGACCTTATTCCATCTCATTCCTGAGGGCGCTGACGCTTCCATCTCCGTTTCAGCGGTTTCGCACGCACGAAATATGGTTCGACACCCGCGCCTTCGCTTAAGCAAATGACATTCAGCGTCAGCGACGGTGAAGCCGATTTTTCTCGTCGCAGCGACTGGAGCACGTCACGATTCGGCATTTCTGCCGTTGCGCATCGAAGTCGCTGTCCCGTCCAGAATCATCGTCAGCCGCCTGTATACTTCCCGCAGGTACTTCTCATCTCCTTCGGGAAGCTCAGTCGTCGCAGTTCCTCGAAAGTCTATCTCCTTCAGAGCCTGGTAAATCGCTCTCCAATCGATATCGCCCTCGAGCAGCGGCACCCATTCGGCTACCGACTTTTCTCCACCCGGCTCGTGATGGAACGAGAAATCCTTGATGTGCAATTTTACGATTCGTTTTCCCAGCGTCCGGATCCAGTCCTGCGGATATCCGTACAGCACCACGTTGCCGACATCAAAATACGCTCGAACCCAGGGGGTCTGGAACTGGTCGATATAGGCGGCAAATTCGATCGGGCTCAGCAGGAACTTGTTCCACACTTCCTCGAGCGCGATGATCACCTTCAATTCCTCGGCCAGCGGAATGAGTTTTCGGACGCTGACCTGGGAGCGCTTGTACACATCCCGGTACGAGTTATTGGCGTCGACGACCCCGGGCACAATCAGCACCGTATCCGCGCCCCAGAAGTGAGCATTTCGCAACGATGTTCGCGCGCCCTCCAGCGTCTTCTCGACTACCGCTGGATCGGCTGACGAAAGGGGATATTTCCAGTGATCCATATTCATCACGGAATGAATCTTGATCCCGGCTTTCTCCGCGGCCTCTTTCATCGCCTCGGCTTCCTTCTGATCTGGCGTTGTCGGGCACTCGACTCTTTCGAATCCCGCATCGCGCGCCATTTGAAATTTTTCAGGTATGCTTGCGCCCTCGCGCAGCATGCTATATTCCACGGCCTTATGGATCGGCAGTTTTTCCTGCGCTGAAGAGGTTGCCGCAGTAGCTGCGAGCGCGACTCCGGATTCAATAAAAGTTCGGCGAGTCATAGAATAGTCTGTTAAAGGCGCTACGCCCGGGGGCGGCGTTGCTCTCTAGTATCCTTTCATACTTGCCTCTTGCGATACAGATAAAACGGATCTCAAGGTTATGGATAGACCAAAAAAATGAACCAGCAAACAACATCTCCTGATCGGCGCGATTTCCTCAAGACGACTGCGGGCGCAGCTCTCGCCATCGGCTTCCCAGCGATTATTTCTGCTCAGACTGTGACTAACGCGATAAAAGTTGGATTGGTAGGCTGCGGCGGGCGCGGAACTGGAGCTGCCAACCAGGCGCTGCACGCCGACGACTACGCGGAACTCACCGCGGTCGCCGACGTGTTTCAACCGAAGATCGATGCAGCGCTCGAAGAGCTAGGCCGCATTACAAAGATTGCTGACCGCGTCAAAGTGGAAAAGCCCCAGCAATTCGTCGGTCTCGATGCCTATCAGAAGGTGCTCGGTTCGGGTATCGATGTCGTTCTTATCGCTCCGCCGCCCGGTTTTCACGCGATGCATCTCGCCGCCGCCGTCGAAGCGGGGAAACATATCTTTGCCGAGAAGCCTGCCGCAACCGATGCCCCGGGTATCCGCTCGGTCCTCGAATCTGCCGAGAAGGCAGCCAGCAAGAAGCTGTCTCTGGTCTCGGGCTTCTGCTGGCGGTACAACGACATGATTGTCGATACGTTTAAGCAGATCCAGGAAAACGGCGCTATCGGGAAGGTCATATCGTATTACGCCACGTACTACACGAGTCCGGTCAAGCCGATGCCGCCAGCCAGCACACGTCCGGCCGGCATGAGCGATACCGAATGGCAGATTGCAAACTGGTACAACTTTGTGTGGCTGTGCGGGGATAGCCTGGTCGAACAGGCCGTGCACAGCGCGGATAAGATCGCCTGGATGATGCACGACCAACCTCCCACGAGTTGCGTAGCAGTCGGAGGCCGCGTAATTCCAGCGGAGGGCGGCAACATCTACGATCACTTTGAAGTGAATTACCTCTATCCGAACAATGTTCGGGCCGCGCTTGCCAGCCGTCAAATAGAGGGCTGCTATAACGAGAACGCCGATTACATCATGGGTGCCGATGGTTCCTGTACCATGGGCCGCTCTATGGCTCCCCACATCGAAGGGAAGACAAACTGGAGCTGGAGTGGCCAGAAGTACGACATGTACCAGCGCGAACACGATGCTCTGTTTGCCTCGATTCGCAAAAGCCAGCCGATCAATGATGGCAAACGCCACGCCACCAGTTCCCTCCTCGCGATCATGGGCCGCATGGCCGCTTACACCGGCCAGGAGGTTACCTGGGACCAGGCGCTCAACTCGCAGGAAAAGCTTGTCCCCGACCAGCTGACCTGGGATGGAAGCTTGCCTGTGCCGCCGCGTGCTGAACCCGGCATTACTAAGCTGTCCTGAGATTCCACATGCGAGCTGGCGTCCCGTTGGCTGCGGCATTCTTTCTCGGCGCCGTCGTGTCTTCTTTTGCGCAATCCAGCGCAAAGGTCGATTTCGCCGGCGATATCGCTCCCATTTTCGAAAAGAGCTGCTTAAGATGCCATGGCCAAGGCTCGCATGTCGATCTCACCTCGCGCCAGAACTTGTTAGCTGAAAATCTAGTAACTCCTGATCAGCCGGATAAAAGCTCGCTGTACATCTCTGTGGCGCAGGGCTCGATGCCCCCCGGCCAAAAACTGCCGCCTGATCAGATCGAGAAGATCCGTCTCTGGATCGCGCAGGGAGCTCCATGGCCGGCTGAAATCAAGCTCAAAGCTCCGGCCGCTCAAAGCGCTGCCGTGCCTGCTGGTGGCTCGGCGAAAGATCGTGAGCTTGCGGAAGTGAAGCAACTCCACGACCGAATATTGGCTAACAGCAACAATCACGCGAGCGCAAAGCAATACAAGACCGTCATTCCAGGGACCACCGTCTCCTATGACATGCTTGCCATTCCAGCCGGCTCTTTCACCATGGGATCAACCGAAAAGAAGGATGAGGAGCCGCCTCACAAGGTCACCATTCCGGCATTCTGGATGCAGGCGCATGAAGTCACCTGGGACGAGTATCGTCTGTTCATGTTCGCTAATCAGGCCGGCGAAGTCGCGCATAAAGACGATCTGGTCGATGCGGTTAGCCGTCCTACTCGTCCTTACGTCGAGATGAGCTTCGGGATGGGCATCAACGGCTTTCCCGCGATCAGCATGACTCAACATGCCGCTAATAAATACGCGGAATGGCTCAGCGCCAAGACGGGTGAGTTCTATCGTCTGCCGACCGAAGCCGAGTGGGAATATGCCTGTCGTGCCGGATCTGCCGAAACTCCGTCGCCGCTGAACGACTACGCCTGGTATGCAGCCGATAGCGGCGGAAAATATCAAAAGGTCGCTACGAAAAAGCCGAATTCCTGGGGCCTCTTTGACATGCTCGGCAACGTCATGGAGTGGACTCTCGATCAGTACGAACCATACAAAGCCGGCGATCAGGTCGATCCATGGATCAGGCCTGCGCAGCCCTATCCGATTTCGGTCCGCGGCGGCTCATGGAACGATCCCGCTGCGTCCGTCACCTGCACAGCGCGCGTTGCGTCCGATGCCTCCTGGAAGCAGCAGGATCCGCAGCTCCCCAAGAGCATCTGGTACGAAACCGATGCTCAGTGGCTCGGTTTTCGTCTGATCCGGCCCGTCGATGTTCCAACTGTCGAAGATATGTACCACTACTGGAACAACGGCGTGGAACATGACGAGCAATAGCGTCGCGCTATTACTCGCGGCCTTCGCCGCCGTCACGCCCTCTTCGCTCCATCCATACGAAGCAGTGGAGCCCCACATGGGCACGCTGTTCCGCATCAAGCTCTACGCCGCCGATGAAGAGCAAGCCCGGCGCGCCTTCCAGGCCGCCTTTGCTCGTATCAGCGCGCTCGATCACATTCTTTCGGATTATCAGCCCGATAGCGAATTGAACCGGCTTTCCGAAATTGCCGTTCAACGCCCTGTCCGCGTGAGCGAAGATCTGTATCGCATTCTCGATTCGTCGCAGGAGCTGTCCAGGGAAACCGGTGGCGCATTCGACATAACCGTTGGTCCGCTGACCCATTTATGGCGCGATGCGCGCCGGCACAATCGACTGCCTGAGCCTGCCTCGATCGCGCGAGCCAAAGCGAAATGCGGCTATCGTCATCTTCATCTCGATCGATCGCTTCATACCGCCAGGTTCGACGAGCCAGGAATGCAACTCGATGCCGGCGCAATCGCCAAAGGTTACGCAGCCGATGAGGCTCTTAGCACTATCGCCAGTTGTGGAATTAAGAGCGCGCTAGTCGCGGCGAGCGGCGATCTCGCCTTCAGCGATGCCCCTCCTGGTGAATCCGGCTGGAAAATCGGAATCGATTCGCTCGATAGCGCTGACGCTCCGTTCACGCGCGTGATACGTCTCTCGAACGGGGCTGTTTCTACGTCGGGCTCGAGCGAGCAACACCTCGATGCGGCCGGTGTCCGTTACTCTCACATCATCGATCCCGCGACAGGTATGGGACTCACGCGGGATATTACCGTAACTGTTATAGCCCGGCGCGGGATCGATGCCGACAGTATGGCGACCGCCGTCAGCGTGCTCGGAGCCAGCCGCGGGCTCGCTCTCATCAAGAAACACCCCGCTGCCTCAGTGCTAATTCTGCTGAATGAGAACGGCCGGCTTCTTTATCGCGAAAGCCGGCATTTTTGAGTCCCGTGTGTTCGCTACTCAATTTCCGAATACGGGATGACAATGGTCCCGGCGCTGGAAAAGATCTGCGAGTGGGGGAGAAGTCATCTCGCTCATCAGGAATCGCTATCGACAAACGTTGGGAACGAACTCGAAATGTGATCGTGCCAGGTTAGGCGGTCCTCGTCAATGACCACCCAAGCCATGCCGATTCCGGCAGCGAGCAGGCTCAGCATGCTTCCCAGCATTCTCAAATACCGGCGGTCCTTTGATGGAGATTTGCCATCGAAGTCTACTAGTTTCAGGCCCATCATCCGTAGCCCCGGAGTGTCGCGGCCGGTAAAAGCCCAAAGCAGCTTGTAGAACACAAGCACCGTCAAAACCGCGGCGCAGAGGAAGGGCAATACGTGCTTGTCCATCCTCAATCGTCCGCCACTGTAGAGGAAAAGCGCGATACCAACGCCGCAGCCACATGCCATAAACAGCGCGTCACAAAGAGCCGCTTGCACTCGTAGCCCAGCCGGAGCAACCGGTGCGTCGCAAATAACGTTGGTGTGGGGCGGGCGCACTTTTTCGGTGTGGCCGTGGAACTCTAACTGCCCCTGGTCCTCTGAGGCGCCTCTGTTCGCTCTTGTGCGCTTTACTCCCACGTTGGTGCTTTTCAGTCCGGCCGGACGCGCGCTCTCGGCGGCTCGCAGCCGGATAGCCTGGCGTTCGGCGGCCGAGGTCAAGGAATCGAACGGAATGACTCGCGGGTCATGTATTGCGTTTGCAAAAAGGTCCTGCTGTCCGTGTGGCGCTTCGGCAGCGGCGGCCGAGGCGCGCGTAGTCTGATCGGCAGCCGGCGCGAAATCATATGCAGGAGCAGCTGCGCTAGCGGCAATCGGGTAGGTCGCAGGAGAAATACGAGCAGGAGCAACTCGTACACGTCTCCCGCAACGGCTGCACCGGTGGTCACCGTCTAAAATCCAAGTCTGACAATGCTGGCACGTCATGTGGCGCCTTTTTTCTATAAACCTTCCAGATGGTTGCTCGAGGACGGCAGCGCGTGCTACGGTTTTCGGTTGAGCCCCCGTTCCGAACTCAAACGGTTCCAGTATTTCATCCCGTCAGCTTCTCTATTTATCCCCTTAGCTTCCCTATCTACCAGAAAATGTGAGATTTGTCTAGAACAATTCTTCGGTAGGTTGTTTCTTCTCGCCGTCCTGCTCCCGTTCTGCTCCCTCCGGCTTTCTGCACAGACCGTAAAAGCCAATCTACCCCCCCAAGATGAGATTTGGTACGGCGGCATTCTTGAAGATTCAAACGGCGAATGGCGCTACCTGAAAAAAGATGCGCGAGTGCAAACATCGGAAATGTCGATCTCGGCGGACGAAATCGACTTCAATTCCGATACACGCTGGACTTACGCCCGCGGCCACGTTCGTCTTGAACACTACAAGACCGGCGACATAATTAACGCGGAAAAAGGAGAGTTCAACATTGAAACGGATGAAGGCAAGTTTTACGGCGTAAGCGGGACAGCGCCGCCCAAGATCATGACCAACCCAGCGGCACTGACAACCAGCAATCCCTTCTATTTCCAGGCGCTGTGGGTAGATCGCATCAAAAATAGGTACATCCTTCATCACGGCTTCGTAACGGATTGCAAGATGCCCAAACCCTGGTGGGTTTTCGACGCGCCGACATTCGACGTCGTGCCTGGCGACCGCGCCATCGCTCGCAGCGCCATTTTCCGGCTCAAAAGAATTCCAATTCTTTATCTCCCGTATTTTCGCCGCCCACTCGGACGCAACCCGCGGCAGAGCGGCTTTCTCACACCCAACGTAGGGCATACAACTCTCTTCGGATACATCTACGGCCTTGGATACTACTGGGCCATGGGACGCAGCTATGACATGACCGGCGTTGTTCAGTATTTCACTCAGCGAGGGCCGGCGTTGCTCTACGATTTTCGCGGCAAACCGAATAGCGTCACGGATTTCAACTTTAATCTCTACAGCGTCGACGATCGCGGTCTTCCCGCCGGGACCTCGACTCCCTTCGGTATTAGCAACACCGCCACGAAAGAAGGCGGGACGCAATTCGACCTAACTGCCCGCACGGAGATTCTGGGCTTCACCGGACGTCTGGATTACCATTACCTGAGTTCCTATCTCTTCCGTGAAGTTTTTTCCTACACCTTCCAGAGCGCGATTCAGAGCGAAGTCTATTCGCTCGGTTATCTCCAGCGCCGGTTCAAGAACGACCTTTATACCCTCAATATCCTGGGCGATCGAGACCAACTTTTTGAGAGCATCACGCCTTACGGCAAGCCGGCGAATCAGGTGGTCGTTCAAAAATTGCCTTCCATCGACTTCTCGAGTCGCGACCAGAACCTGACACACGGGCCAATACCACTCTGGTTCTCATTCGATACGAACGCCTCATTACTGACACGCAGCGAGCCCTATGGCGCATTGGGGCCGTATAATGTGCCCAACCAAATTCTGAGCACCGGACCGATGGGGCGAATTGACGTCGAACCACGGCTGTCCTCAGCGTTTCACTTTGCCCACGTTTCGCTGGTGCCAAGCATCACCTTTGGCGCCACCGGTTACAGTAATTTCTATTCCGTCAACAGCTCCGACTATTCCACGAATCCTACCAATCCGGCCGTCACTGCTGCCTTCGCCAATGCCAGCCTTTTCCGCAAGGACGCCGATTTCACCCTCGATTTCCAGTTGCCGGCGATCGAGAAAATATATACCCCTCCCAACTGGCTTCACCTCGGACCCAAGCTGAAGCACGTAGTGGAATTGGACGCAACGTATGAGTATGTCACCGGGATTAATGAGTTCCAGAAAATTATTCACTTCGATGAAACCGACCTGCTCTCCGATACCAACCAGCTCACCGTTTCGCTAACCAACCGGTTGTACAGGAAAGACAAGGCGGGCAATGTCAGCGAAATCCTGACGTGGCGCATCGCGCAAGCGCGCTACTTCGACCCCACTTTTGGCGGGGCAGTTTTAGCCGGTCCAGCCGGTATCGGCGCACGAAATGTTGTTTTGGCTGCTGAAGAGCTGACTCCGTTTGCTTTTCTGAATGGTCCCCGCAATTACTCGCCCGCGGTCTCCTATCTCAGCGTCAGCCCCTATCCGTTTCTCACCGTTAACTGGCGTGCCGACTATGATCCGCTGCGCGGCAAAATCGTAGCCCAGACGTACGGTATCAGCACTCACTTTAAGAAGTATTTCGCGTCTGTTTCCGACAACGCCCTTTCCACCCTCCCTGTGCTCCTTCCAGCCGCTAACCAGATAGTGGTCGGCGGTGGATACGGCAGCACGAACCGCACCGGCTGGAACGTAGCGGGTTTAGTCGATTATGACCGCCGCTCGGGCCGCCGCCTCTTCGATTTCATTCAGACTTCCTATAACACCAACTGCTGCGGCTTCAGCCTCCAGTTGCGCCAGTTTAACCTCGGAATTCGCAACGAAAATCAGTACCTGTTCTCGTTTTCGGTGGCTAATATCGGAACCTTCGGCAGCTTGCAGCGGCAGGAGCGCATTTTTTGAGTAGACTGCTTCTGCCCTCGATTTGGATCGCGGCGCTGATAGCTATTCTTCCGGTCTTATTTCGCTGGACGCCGCCCGCGCCGCTTACGGGCCGTGCCGCTCACCTCCAGCTGGATTCCGGATATGCGTTCGGCTTGTTGATTTGTTACTGGATTTACCGAGTCGAGATGCGGCGGCTGGGCCGGGTTCGCAGCCTGGTACTCGTCTTTATGGTTTTTCTGCTGACCAGCATCACCAATGGCATACATCGCTATTACATCGATCATTCCTCTCTGTCGTCGCAGATCTCTAATTTGAATTGGCAAATCGCGGTGCAAGAAGGGGTGATGCGACTGTCCTCATCGTTTGCTCCTCACTCGTACCGTTTCTTGCCCAACTGTATTGTTCGGTGGATGCAGCTTGCCGGCTTCAGTTACGAAAATGCCCGTGACGTGTACCGTTTGATTGTCGGGCTTCTGGTCTTTTATGCCCTGTACCGATATGCGCGTCTGTTTGCAGTGTATGGCGGGGCAATTCTGGCGATGATGCTGGTCGCGTTAATTTATCCGATCAGCTTCGAATACTATGCCGGCCAGCTCACTGATCCTCTTTCGCAATTGTCGTTCATTTTGGTTTTTATTTTTTTGGAGACGTCGAGTTTTGGCCTCTTCTTGAGCACGCTGATCATCGGTTCGCTGGCCAAAGAGACGGTCCTCGCGATGGCCGGTTATTACTTGTTGTTCGGGCGGGCCGAGCGTCACTATTTTTCCAAGGCTGCTCTGCTGGTATGCGCCGTCGTCGCGGACTATTTCGGCGTTCGCTGGCTGGTACTGGGAGGCAGCGCGTCTTATCGATACAGCCAGGTAAGCGGAATGACTCCCGCCGATGTTCGGATGAACCTGCATAGCGGTCGCTGGCTGCCGCTCCTGCTGCTGACGGTGGGATCGCTGATACCGTTTCTGCTGGCGAACTGGAAAGACACGCCCACAGGACTGAAACGGCAGGCGCTGTTCCTTTTTCCAGTACTGTTGCTCTCCAGCATCTTCTTCAGCTGGCTTTTCGAAACGCGCAACTTTATGCCGTTAGTGTTCGTCCTAGCCGTTGCCGCCGGGCGTTACCTGAGCGGAATTTTGTTGCGCGATGAACACTGCTCGCCCGAACCGTCCTGCCCGACGCTGACGAATTCCTTAGGAAATGCGGTCTTCCGCATTGAAGGAAACGGCTGTCGCGAGAGCAACCGCCTCCTAATCCGCACTGGGGACTCCTATATCGCGCATGCATCTACGCTTTGCAACATTCGCTGGCTGTGTAATTTGTGTCGGCCTACCTTATCTCGACAAACTGTCGGGCTCGCACTACGCCGTAATCCATCACCCAGCTTGCGATTACGATAGACCCCGAAGTCCACTGACGTGACCCCGTTTTCCGTCCACTAGGTTATACGAGATTTCTAGCATGGTAGTTACATCGCCTTCTTGATTGTTGGTCGTCTGGCCACGTAGCTGGAAAAGGTCCTTGTCGCGGCCACCCGGGATAAAGTGAGCGTCTCAGACTGGATGACGCAGCGCGGCCCGCGAAGCACTGCAGCGACGGGCCGGTTTGGCGGGCAGTCGCGGAGTGGGAGAAACAGCACGGGTCTTTTAGCGCGAAAGAGATGAAGAAGCTCGTCGTCGCGTGCGAGCGCAACTGCGAGCGTCACGAACGCTACGGCGTCCGGCTTGAGCAGTGTTTGTCTACGATGCCGCGGTTCTCGTGGCGGCGGATAGGAACGAGGTTTTAGCCTGCGTCCACGAAAAAGATAAGCTGCGCCACTGTGTACCGGGTCAAACCTGGATATCGCGATCAGGCTGCCTGCGGGTGAATCGACTTGCGTATTCGGCAGCGCAAGAGTCACGAGTTTAGATGCTGCCTTAGAATGACGCAGTGCGGCCGGTCCGTCAGAAACGCCGATCTCAGGGCGGTTCTCTTGTAGGGTCCGAACGATTCATTCGAAGACTATACTCGTTCTAAAAGTTTTTCAGTTTGCGACACTCTAGAGGTGCTCGCTTGTCCTTAGTACTGTATTCCAACCTCGTTGCGTCGGCAGTTCCGTTCAGCCCTATCACACCGCAACTCGTAAGCGTGAGATCCCTGGAACGCGCACATATGGAGAGGCGTCGAATCTGTCAATGTGCGTGCGAGTTGGGGTTTTTGCGGCCATGCTCCTGCTGTTTTCTAATGCGCTGTTCGGACAACGTTTCTCGTACGGAGTTGATGCGGGTACCGCGCTTACGAAGGACTTTAGTGCTTACTATTATCTTTCTGCGGGAAGCGTCACACTCGAAAGATCGGGCGGGAAAGGCGTGATCGTCGGCCCGACACTAGAGTGGAACTTTTCACCAGATATCTCACTTGAAGTCGATGGATTGTTTCGCGAATTGCGTTTTGAGGATCTTCACGGCGGCGCCCACAATCCAACTGTGACGTGGGAATTTCCAATGCTTGTGAAGTACAGCTTGTCGAACAAATGGCCTTCGCTGCGGCCATTTGCTGAAGCCGGCCCATCCTTGCGAACTACAGGAAACCTCAACGCGAATCCGTCGCACGTAGGAATGTCTGCCGGAGCTGGTTTCTACTTCAAACTTCACCAAATCAACATCGCACCCACTCTGCGCTATACACGATGGGCACAAGATTCACACCCTTTCGGTATTCAATCGCGCCCCGACCAACTCGAGTTTCTGATCGGATTCAGTCATACCGCGATGCCCGATAGTCGCCCGTTTGGTGGAAGGTTCTCTATTGGAGTAGTGCTCGGCACAAATTTTTTGGGTGATTACAATACGACGTCATCCACTGCAAACGATGTTTCCAGCGGAAGTAAGACTATATTTTCGTCTCGTTCGGGTCCACAAAGCTTCTTGATCGGGCCTGCTGTTGAATTACAAATGAGCGGTCATTTCTCTCTCGAAGCGGATGCCATTTACAGGCCCATTCGAGAGCAGTTCACGATAACGCAACTAGTGCCGGGACAAACGGCTTTGCAATCAGGCAATGGTTCGTCTGCTACTTGGCAGTTACCGGCAATGGTGAAATACAGTCCGGGGCTGTCGTTTTGGCGCGACCAAGTCAAACCTTTTGTTGAAATGGGACCATCGTTCCGCATCTCGGGTTCAGTGACACATTTTGGTTTCACCGCCGGCAGTGGGGTCTCGACACACTTAGGCCCGGTGAGGATGGCTCCAGCTATTCGTTACATCAGATGGCAAGCCGACCCACTCAATGAATTTAAATCTGATGAGGCCAATCTCTTGGTGAGCTTCATTTTTTAATATCTGGAAATAGTTCCTGATGCTTTGAAGCTCTGCTTTACTACTGTTCAGAAATCAATTCGAATCTCTACCGAACCGGAAACTACCGTTCAAGCTAAATGTGTTCCAGTGTTTCCGACCGTCGGAGCCGAAATTCTTCAGGTATCGTGCGGTCGATCCTAACCAGAGGTGCCTACCCGGATCGAACGCAACACTATTTCCGATTTGAGCTTGGGTCAGCCAAGCGTCATTGAACATGCTGGCGCGCCGATTTGGAATCACGATATTGTCAGGCAACCAGGCTTCGACACCCCCGCCGCCGATGAAGGCTTCTCTGCGCTTATCCGCGCTATGCAGAGTGGCTTGCGCACCGAAGGGCTCCAAAGTAGACCTGGACCTATTCATAAGCGGCTGTTGTACGCAGTACGCGCACTCGAGACCGTGTTCCGTAAACGGCCCGGCGGAAAGTCGAGATCGGTCAAAGCCTGGAGTCGTCGGAGTCAAACTGTATCCAAAAGATTCGACCGTTAAGTCTTTCAAAAAACCAGGCCGATAGGTGTTCCGAGGAGCTACCTCATAAACATGCGAAATCCCGCTGGAAAAAGCGGATGGGAGTCGTACAGGGGGAGCCTCGGTCTTTGCCGCAGGTTGTGAGCGAGGTACGCCTGGATTCTGAGCATAGCCAATTCCAGTTCCGGATAGAGTAATGGCCGAATAAGCAGCTAGGATACGGAATCGCTTGGCGAAGCGACAATTCAGACCAGGCTCTGTACCCGCTTGTTCATAGTCGCTCCCGTTCTTAACTGTACTCCAAAAAGCGTCGTCGGAATCAGCACGAAGCGCGATATTGTTCTAAGTTCTGGACAGGCCCACTGCAAGCGAGCGGTTACGCACTCGGGCAGCTCGCCGCCGATCCTGGCTGCCTGAAGCACGGTCGGCTGCAACGTCGTTATTGGTTTGCGAGAGAATTGTTGTCATGCGCGGCACAGTTAAAGCATTCGGCGCTTTACTGGCCGCTACGCTTTGCTTGCCGGTTCTGTTTCCCGGCAAGTGCGTGACGAAAGCAGCGCAGTACTCGCCCCAAGAACGGCTTTCCGTCGGCGAACTTCTGGTCGCGAGCGAAAAGTTGGGCGACCCTAATTTTGCACGGTCGGTCATTTTAATCGTCCAGTTCGATAAGGAAAATGGATCCGTAGGCCTGATTATCAATCGCCAGACCGCGATTCCAGTTTCGCGAGTCTTTCCAAAGGCGAAGCAGGCAGCCAAGGATCCTGTTTACCTAGGAGGACCACTCGAGATCACGGGCGCGCAAGCGCTGCTTCGTTTGCCCGAAAAGGTGAACCAGGCGGTGCATGTGGCGGGAGATATCTATCTAACGGCGAGCGAGGAGTTGATCGAAAAATCAGTGATCTCGCAAACCGATCCGTCGAAATTTCGTCTTTACCTGGGCTATGCTGGCTGGGCGCCCGGCCAGCTGGAGGCAGAAATCCGGCTAGGCGCTTGGTCGTTGATTAGCGGCGACGCCGGCATCATATTCGATCGAGATCCCGGATCCCTCTGGTCGCGCCTGAACCAGAGCCAGATCGCGGATGCACCCCTTCGGCGCGAAGTCGCGCGCGCGGCCTCCGCGCGTTAGCGTTTGTGAAAAAATCCTGTCACCAACGCAACTTCTTCTTCGTAGGTCGTTGATCTTGAATCGGAGCCATGAGCGAAGCGATTGGTCAAAAAATCAGGATTCACGTTTGGAGAGCGAAACGGATGCCAGAGAGTCAGTGCAGTGGAGAAGAGGCGTTTTGGTTCCGCGCGATATGAAAAAGCAAGGCACGGTGCCGGCAAGTCTCTGAAGCGCTTTGCTCGATTTTGAGGTGATGCGCGCTCTTACAAGGCGTTCAGATGCTCAGGCCGGGCTGAACGTTGGCGCGTGCCCAGTGCCACTGGTTGAAGTTGAACGCCAGTGCCATCCAGAGGGCTTCGGTTTGTGCCTTTTCTTTGCCCCAAAGCGCGAATCGGCGCAAGCCCCAGTTCCCCTTCCAGCGCATCTGACAGAACTCGCCGACGCGGCTACGCAAGCGATACAACGCGCGGCATCGCTCCGTAGCCATTCGTTGCGCGTGCTGCACTATCGATTCGTGCTCCAGGATGCGATGAATCAGCCGCCCGCGATCCCGACTTGGGACAGCAATCTGGTTTGTGCACGCAGGCGGTGCACGTTCCGGGGGCGGTGGCATAGGTGCGCTCCAGCAAGCCGTGATGCACCTTCTGTCCAATTTCCACCAACTCGTTTCCTGCCGGCAGCGCAAGCTGTCACCCTCCTGCCGGAAAAACGATGCATCGAATTCATCCGCGATCCCCAGTCTGCTGCGAGAAGCGGCCTTGCGTGCAAACTCGTCCGGTACCGGCGCAATCAACTCGACGTGCGCTTCGGCCGCGCCTTGAATGTTGTCACGCGTCACATACCCTTCGTCAGCCACAATCTGTTCCGGCTTCACGCCCGTCCACTGTTCCACATTTTTTAAAGCAGGCAGCAGTTGCTGGGTGTCGTTCTGATCCCTGGTGACCTGTACGCTGGCGATAAAGTTGTTCTGCATCTCGGTTGTGATCTGTACGTTATAACTTTGCAGCCATCCGCCGTGCTCGGTATGGCGCATCAGGCGCGCCTCCGGTTCCGTCTCGCTGACGCGCAACTGCGCGCGTTTCTGGGCATCCGATTCGTCTTCTTCCCGCCGGGTCATCTCGTTCAGGCTGATTCCAAACGCTTCAGACGCTCACGGTGTGCACGTTCCAAAGCCGTCTGCCCCGTGTCCGGACACCTTCGCTGTTGTTTGCCATCTCCCCTTCCATCTGGCTGATGTAGGTCTTCGCTTCTTCGTAATGCCGTTCCAAGTCGTCCGCCGGTGCGCTGAGCCTTTGCCTCCGCGCGCTTGGATTTTGGTCCCGTCCTGCACCACCGTGCGCAGATCCACTAACTTCTCTTCGGCCAACGCCGCCAGCACCTGCGCCATTACCTCCTCCAGCCTTCCCTTTTGCTGCAGGCGGAAGCTGCACAACGTCTGCACGTTGATCACTTCCATGCCGCACAGCCAGCGAAAGCCCGGTTCCCACTCCATGCGCCGCACCACTTCTCGCGCTGAGCCGATCCCTTGCTGATACGCGTATAGCCATACGCACAACAACAGTCGCGGCGGCCAACACGAATTTCCGGCACTGCCTTCGAAACTCCGAATCCCCGCTTCCAGTTTCGATAAATCCAATCCTTCGCTTAACTGCCAGATAATACGCGCCGGGTGGTCGCCCTCAACCAGATCGTCCGCCGTAGCGTGCAAAGCACCCCTGTGCCGGTCTATCGCCTTCAGCTTCAATCTCCTGCTGCTCCATCATTCATATCCCCATTTACAACATTCCTATATGAAATGTTCTACCCTAGCTCCGCCGTGGTCGGTTTTTTCACAGACCGCCAGCGATTGGTGTGCTCGAGTTTTTCCCCGGCTTCAATGATAGTAGTAGACTTTCGACCTCATTCGTGATACAAATTCTCCTGGATGGGAAAGCGGCGGACAGATGACCGCGTAGACTTGATTTACGGCGCGCTGGACATGCTGATCCTCCGCACGCTGCTCTGGGGCCCGACCCATGGACATGGCATCGCAAAATCAATCGAGCGCACGTCTGAAGATGCCTTAAAGGTAGAGCATGGGTCGCTTTATCCTGCCCTGCAGCGGCTCTTACAGGAGGGCTGGATTACGGCGGCCTGGGGAGTCTCGGAAAACAATCAGCGCGCGAAATACTATCGGCTCACTGCCTCTGGACGGCGCAAGCTCGCGGCCGAAAAATCACGCTGGGACCGTTTTGTTCAGGCGGTCACCGGTGTCTTGCGGCCGGCGAAAACCAAGGAAAGCGGATGAGTTGGCGTCGCGCGCTGTCCAAATTGCGATTTCTGCTCCGGCGCAGGCCGGACGATCTCAGCGAAGAGATTGGCGCGCATCTTGCGATGGAAGAAGCGGAAAATATCGCAGCAGGCTTGGATCAAGAGCACGCGCGGCATCAGGCAAAGCGGCGCTTCGGTAATCTGACGCTGGCGGAGGAGCGCAGCAGGGACATGTGGAAGTGGACGGCAATCGAGACGCTGCGGATGGACATCGCCTATGCCTTGCGGCAACTGCGGCACAATCCAGGCTTTGCGGCGGTAGCTGTACTCACTTTGGCGCTTGGCGTCGGAGCGAATACCGCGATTTTTTCCGTGGTGAATGCGGTGCTGCTGCGGCCGCTTCCCTTCGCAGATCCAGACCGGCTAATCGATGCGCGAGAAACCGAGGAAGCGCCAGGCACATATCCGGTAAATCCCGCCGATTACCTGGACTGGCAGGCGCAGAACCGGACGCTTGCGGCCACCAGTGTCTATTCCTGGACAAGCACTGCAAGTTTGGCCGGACCGGGTGAACCGGCATCTGCGGCGGTGACGCAGGTGCAAGCCAACTTTTTTAGCACATTGGGTATTTCCCCATACCTTGGCCGTCCTTTTAACAAAGGCGAGGATGTTGCGGGCCGCAATCACGTAGCGCTGCTGAGCTATGCCTTTTGGCGCCGCAATTTTGGAGGAAACGCCGGCACAATCGGCAAAACAGTGGATCTCAATGCGGAACGGTACACAATCGTCGGAGTTATGCCGTCCACCTTTCACTTTCCGGGCACAACGGAAGTCTGGGTTCCCATTGACATGACCAGCAAGCAATTCAGTCAGCGCGGCAATCACGGCTTGAACGTAATCGGCAGGATCAAACGCAACGTTACTCTGGCGCAGGCCAGACAGGATCTGCTTGCTATTTCATTGAGGCTTGAAAAGCAGTTTCCGGATGGCAACGCGAACGTACACGCCGTGCTCCTTCCTCTGAAAGACCGGCTGGTCGGCGCAGCACAGGAGCGGCTGATGGTGTTGCTTGCAACCGTTGCAATGGTGCTGCTGATTGCCTGTGTGAATGTGGCCAACCTGCTTCTGGCGCGGGCGGCGGCGCGCCAGCGTGAGATTGCTCTGCGCGCCAGTTTGGGCGCGGGGCGGCTGCGAATGATCCGGCAACTGCTGACGGAGAGCCTGGTGCTGTCATTGGGAGGTGCGGTACTAGGTGGCTTGGGCGCATGGTGGTGTGTTCGGCTGCTCAATCGTGTGACCACGCCTTTCGTGCCGGATTTAAATCCGGTAAGCATCGACATCAGCGTGCTCCTGTTCACTCTAGGCATCAGCCTGCTGGCGGCCTTACTGTTTGGGCTCGCGCCCGCGCTCCAGCTCTCGCGAACTCAGGTCAGCGACTCGCTCAAAGCCGCTGCGCAATCCGTGGTAGGTCCGGGCTCTGTCCGGCAGCGGGCGCGGGATGCCTTGATTATCGGCGAAATCGCGATCACCCTGGCGCTGCTTGTGGGAGCAGGTTTGCTGCTGCGCAGTTTCGTCAAATTGCAAAACGCGGGTATCGGCGTCGATCCGCGCAATCTTCTGACGGCCAGCTTGAACCTGCCCGACGCGAACTATCCCGGATTGGCCGCGCGCCGGCAGTTCTTCGATCAGTTGCTGGAGCGAACGCGCCGTATGCCCGGTGTAGAGACGGCTGCCCTCTCTACCGAAATTCCGCTCGAAGGCGGGAGCAACGGATACATTCACGTCGAAGGCATTTCCGATCCGGCTATTTCAAGCACCCTCATCGGATTCAACTACGTGACCCCCGATTACTTCAAGACATTCGGGATCCCGTTACTACGAGGGCGTGCCTTCAACGCCGAAGACCTGAATCGAGATGCAGCGGCTTCCCAGAAAATATATGAGCTGTACCTGGCCTCCGGAAACACCGCGAAAATTCCGCCCGGCATCACGCTGTGTGCCATCATCAGCAAAACGGCAGCGCGTATATTTTGGAAGGGCCGGGACCCGTTAGGCGGTGCGTTCCGCTGGAGCGGCGCGAAAGTAGTCGTGGTTGGGATTGTTGATGACGTCAAGGAATATGGAATTCGCGCGAAGACGATGGCCCAAGCCTACTTCCCGTTTACGGCCGCCTTGCCTTATGACGAGTACGCCAGTCTGACATTGAAGACTGCGATAACTCCGACGGCAGTCCTCGGCGACCTGCGCCGGAATCTATATACTCTCGATCGCGGTCTGGCGCTGCTGCGGCCGCGCACGATGGAGGAAGTAATCGCCAGCGATACACAGGATGCCCGCGTGGAGACGGTACTTTTGGGAGCATTCGCGGCGCTGGCGCTGGTGCTGGCCGCCGTCGGGCTCTATGGAGTCATGTCCTATACCGTCACGCAGCGTACTCGCGAGATCGGTATCCGCATGGCTGTGGGGGCAAACCGTACTGATGTCCTGGGCATGATCGTTCGGCAGGGATTGGGGCTGACCCTGGTTGGAGTGATTGCAGGATTGTTGCTAGCCGGAGCGCTCAGCCGCTCGATCGCAGGTCTGCTGTTCGGCACCAGCCCTTTCGATGCGTTTACCTTCGGCTGCACAGCGTTTTTGCTAGCCCTGGTTGCTACCGCGGCCTATGCAGTTCCAGCGCGGCGCGCTACGAAGATAGATCCGATGCTTGCCTTGCGGCATGAGTAACCGCGTTGGCATCACGCCCTGATCTGGTACGCTCATTTCATGCGGCGGCGGAGCTATATCTGGGCGGCGCTGGGCAGCTTTGTCCTTTTCGCTTTCTTCGTCCTCGCGTCCCAGCTTCAGGCTAAGACCGTCACAAAGGCGTCAGCTATGGCGGCGCCGTCAGACAATGCGGCTTTGCTGGAGATGGCATCCGGTCAGAGCAAGTTCCTGCAGCCGCAGCTGGATTGGTTTGGGCCTGGGCTCAAATTATCAGGGCGGCTCTTTTGGGCATCGATCATCGCAAAGAAAGTTCCGCGAGATCGTCATGTTCTGATTCCGCTCTCGTACTGCCCTATGTACCGAAGGCCGCCTCCGGCCACTCTCTAACAATCCCTTCTCTTTCGATACCCCGGCTGAACCTGTCCTCGGGCGGGGCGCTTGACGCCGCGGCCGCCTTGCGCGAGTTCCAATAGCGAGCGCGATTCCGGCCGCCGCCTCCTGCCGCCGCAAAGGTGAGCGCAGAACAGCCCACCCCTGGCTGGTTCGTGAGCAAAGAAGTTGCCCGCTCGACCCACTCTGCAATGTCTCCCGGCAAATGTGATTCAAGGTGAACGCTGAACGAGGTGTCAGCAGAAAGCGTTGTATGAAACGGAACGTAAGAGTAAAAAGCTTCTTTATATTAGCCGTCATTCTGATCTGCGTTTATGGGATTATCGGCATTCCCACGAGCAAGGATCAGCTCATCGCAAACTGGCGTAAAAACATCCACTTGGGACTTGACCTGCGAGGCGGAACGTATCTCGTGGTGCAAGTTCAACAGCAGGACGCGTTCAATGCACAAGCAGAATTAGCTGTTGAACAGCTCAAGGAAGCCTGCAAACAGGCGAATATTACGTACGCGGAGATAATCGCAGAACCAGCCGCTTCACTTCAAACCGCAAAGAACGCAGCGATTCTGGTGAAAGGCGTAGCGAGTACACAAACCGGGCTGTTTCGCAATACGGTGAACGATGAGCTTTCTCAGTGGGCGCTGGCTCCTCAGAATAGTTCTGATTTCCGATTGACGATGAAGCCCGCTGAAGCATTGCGGCTGTGGCAAAGCACGCTTACTCAGTCAAAAACTGTCTATGATCGAAAAATCAATGCGTTGGGACTAAGGGAGGCGAGTGTTCAGCAGCGCCGCGGGGATGCAGACTCTGAATTGCTGATTCAAATGCCGGAAGTAAGCGATCCCGGGCACGTCAGGCAGATTCTGCAGACTGCGGCTAATCTTGAGCTCTATCCAGTTCAGGGCGGCCCGTATGGCAGCAGGACGGAAGCTCTCGCGCAAATGGGCGGGGTCGTGCCTCTCGGCACTAAACTCGTCGAGGCAGCTCGTGCTGGGTCTGAGGGTTCAGTGGTGTACCTGCTCAGCCGTACGCCGGTGGTCCGTGGGCCTGATATTCGTGATGCGCGAGCAGAGCAGGGCGAGCTGCCAAATACCTGGGACACCGGATTTGTGTTGAGCCAGGCGGCCGCAAAGAAATTCTCCACTTTCACCGGCAGAAATATAGGAAGCCGTCTGGCGGTTGTGCTTGATGGGAAAGTCGTTAGTGCGCCTGTTATCGAAAACCAAATTGGCGATCAGGGACGGATCAGGGGTGCCGCGAATCAGCAAGCTGCTATCGATCTCGCGCTGAATCTTAAAGCTGGTTCACTTCCGGCGGGGATCACTTTCGGACAAGAGACGACTATCGGCCCCTCCTTGGGTGCAGACTCCATTCGCAGCGGAGTAGTGGCCGCCCTTGTGGGAATCTCATCTGTCGTTTTTATGATGCTTATTTACTACAAAAAAGCCGGCGTCAACGCGACCTTAGCTTTATTCTTGAACGCGCTCATCCTGATCGCCGGTCTTGCCTACTTCGATGCCGTGTTGACTCTTCCAGGCATAGCTGGCGTCATTCTTACTATCGGTATGGCTGTAGATAGCAATGTGTTGATATTTGAGCGAATCCGCGAGGAAGTTCGAGTCGGGAAGCCTCCGGACGCGGCCGTCGATGTTGGTTTCAGTAAAGCTCTACTGACAATCATCGACACCCACGTGACTACGGTAGTCTCCTGTGCCATCCTGTTTCTCTTTGGTTCCGGTCCCGTGAAGGGATTTGCCGTGACCCTGGTCATCGGTCTCGTTGCGAATATGTTCACGGCCGTCTTTGTCTCCAAAACAATGTTTGATTGGCAGCTAACCCGGCCTTCGGAAGTCAAGTCATTAAGCATTTGAGGGGTAAGTTTCCGATAATCACCGTCGAGCGGACGGGTTGAATCCGATTGCTGGAAACGGGAAGTTCCTCTTGGATAACTCGTCTCATTCTGAGGATTTCCTCGGGGGTTTTTACCGTTTTGGCTCTTTTGGGTCATTCCACGTCCCGGTGCTGGTTCAACAAGCAAAAGTCAGCCTTAAACTTTCGCTGCACACCGCCCTGCCTCTTACCACCCGGATGAATGGCAAAATTCAGGTCGAAACCGGTGACGGCCGAAAGAATTTTTTTTCGCCTCGTGATGGCAACGCGTTAGCAGCGAGGCGCGATCTGAGCCCCGCTTCGCGAATCGCAAAAACGCTTGTTTACAGATGTTTCACGTGAAACATTTGTGGTTTTTCAATGGCCGAATTAGCGCCTGCAACTCTTCGCGGGACCATGCCAAAACACCGCGAGAATTTATGCCCACCGACCCCCTCCTATAGACGGTAAAAACCCCGGCCGCTGAGCCGGTGTTACTTTGAATGAACGGTTGATGATGTCGCATTTGAGGTGTAGTGTTCCCAGCTGCGGAACGACCTTGGATCTTCACGAGCGCGCGTTGGCATGCCCGCGCTGCGGTGACTTGCTCGAAGTCGTAGTCGATCGGATACCTGCCGCTGCCGGCCAGTTGAAAAAGATCTGGCTGGAACGCCGCGCTTCATATGATCCGGTCGATGCCAGTGGTGTCTGGCGGTTTCGTGAATTTCTCCCCGATTGTTATACAAACACCGGGATCGTTACTCTTTCGGAAGGCAACACAGCCGTTGTCGAGGGCCGCAGGACGGCGGATTGGGCCGGCCTTCGGCAGCTCTTCTTCAAACATTTGGGCTGGAACCCGACCGGATCGTTCAAAGATCTCGGCATGACAGTAGGAATGACCGAGGCCAGGTTCACCGCTGCAAAGGTCGTGGCTTGTGCCTCTACCGGGAACACCGCCGCTTCGCTCGCGGCTTACGCGGCACGAGCCGGCATAACCGGTCGCGTTTACCTGCCCGCCGGGCAGGCCTCCAATAACAAACTCGCTCAAGCCCTGGATTTTGGCGCCGAAATAGTGCAGATTGATGGCAGCTTCGACGACGCCTTGAACCGGCTTCTGGAATCCCGCGATCCGTCGATTTATTTCCTGAATTCGATTAATCCGTTTCGGATCGAAGGGCAAAAGACGGCCATGTTCGAACTTTTGGAGCAACTGAGCTGGCAAGTCCCGGATTACTTGTTTGTGCCTGGAGGGAATCTCGGAAACTCGTCGGCCTTCGGTAAAGCGTTTGAAGAGTTACGCCGTTTCGGTTTTATCGATCGCGTGCCGCGGATAGTCATCGTTCAAGCTCACGGAGCAAACCCGCTCTCGAGGATGTGGAGCTCCGGCGAGGTCCACCTGACTCCCGTCGAACATCCTGAGACCGCCGCGACCGCCATTCGAATCGGCAATCCGCGATCCTGGAAAAAGGCTCTCCATACGGTCGAGCTAACCGGCGGCTTGGTCATGGACGTGACGGATGAGGAGATCGGTGAGGCAAAAACGCTGATTGGCCATGACGGCATCGGCTGTGAACCCGCCTCGGCAACCACGCTTGCAGGTATTCGAAAACTCCGCAGCGCAAACAAACTGGACCGCGATGCGGCGACGGTCGCGATTTTGACCGGGCACGCTCTGAAAGACACCGACTATATCATCAAGACTCAGAACGAGCGCGGAGCAAAGCCAGCAGTTGAGGTCGAAATGCACGCGTGAAGCAACCTGGTCGAACGAATCCCGATCCGGGGGAAAAGTTTACGATTCGAGTTCCGGCGTCCATTGCCAACCTTGGGCCGGGGTTCGACACACTCGCGGTAGCGGTTCAGCTCTATCTTCATCTGGACGTCACGGTTTTACCAGGTGAAAATCAGTTGCGCTTCCACTTTGCGAATTGTCCAGTGGACGGCGAGAATTATATCGAACGCGCTTTTCGCTTTCTGGCCCGGCAACGCGGCGCAAACCATCCTTCGCTACGCATCGAGGTGAGAAGCGAGATTCCTATGAAGGGCGGGCTTGGCAGCAGTGCCGCGGCTACTGTGGCGGGTCTTCGCCTCTACGAATCAATGGCCGGCCCGCTTGCCGTGCAAGGTCTCCTCAATGCTGCCTGCGCGCTCGAAGGCCATCCCGATAATGTGGCGGCGGCGCTGCTGGGCGGCCTGACTATCAGTTGCCAGATGCCGGATCGATCCGTCTTCGCCGTGCGGCTCAATTGGCCTCCATCTCTCCATTTCCTGGTCCTGACCCCGCAATTGTCTCTCGCCACAGTTGCGTCACGCGAGATTCTGCCAACGCACGTGCCCTACGAGGATGCAATCTACAATCTGCAACGCGTGACGCTTTTTCTCCATGCCCTACAGAGTGGCGACTATTCGCTTCTTCGCGAAGCTTTGCACGACCGGCTTCATCAGCCCTTTCGCAAAGACCTGGTGCCGGGACTGCAAGACTTGCTTGCCCTCGAACATCCCGACCTCCTTGGCGTCTGTCTTAGTGGAGCGGGTCCTTCCATCGTCGCGCTGGCGGAACGGAATTTAGGTGAGATCGAGGAACTGATGTGTAAAGCCTTCATCGTGCAAAATCTGCCCTTCACGATCCGACGTCTGGCTGCGCATCAATCGGACCTCCAGCCCGGGAATCAGTTGCCGGAGGAGAGCATGGCAAGCTTACCCAACTCGCACTCCTGATGCACCGCACGCACCGCGGTATCGAGGTGATCCAGTCTCACCACGATGCCGATCGTCAGCTCGCTCGAACCTTGTGCGATGGCAATGATGTTGATGTTCTGTTGAGAAATGGCATTGAAAACACGTCCAGCCATGCCTGGCGTGCCCCGCATGCCCTCGCCTACTATGGCCAGGAGACCGACATTTTCATCCACTTCGATCGGCTTTAGATAACCATGCGCCAACTCGAGCGAAAGATTGGATGTGAGCGCCTCGAGAGCAGCATCGATGTCGGGTTTGCGGATCAGGAAACAGAAACTTTGACGATAGCTGGAGCTGGTAAAGATAAGTATCTCGACATTAGCCAGCGCTAAAGCATCGAGGGCTCGGGCCATCAGCCTCGTGCCGCTCAAAATCGCGTTGGCAGGTTCCATGGAGACGAGCGCCACGTTGGACATGGAGGTGACAGCGCGCGCTCCCTTCGGTTCCACGAAGTGCGAGACGATCTTCGTTCCGGGTTTGTGAGGAGCAAAGCTGTTTTTGCTCCAAACCGGGATCTGCTTGTCGATGAGAGGAGCTAGCGTGCGCGGATGCAGAACTTTTGCACCGTTGTAAGCGAGCTCAGCCGCTTCCGCATAGGTTACCTCGTCGAGTACTGCAACTTCGGGGACCAGGCGAGGATCGGCAGTCATGATGCCATCGACGTCCGTCCAGATCCATAACTCCTGTGCATCGAGAGCGGAGGCGAGTATGGAGGCTGAGAAATCGGAGCCGCCCCGGCCTAGTGTGGTGGGCCGCCCGTCGAGTGTGGCTCCATTAAAACCGGTTACGATCGGCACTTTGCCCTGTCTTAGTAACGGCACCAGCTTCTGCCGGCATTGGTGGCGAGTGGCATCCATCTGCGGAGAGGCGTTCCCGAAAACAGCATCGGTGATGATGACATCGCCGCCGTTTACCGCCACTGCTTTGACGCCCTTCGCTTGCAGATAGTGGGCCATCAGCTCTGAAGAAAGCCTCTCGCCTATGGCAACGGCTTCATCCACCGAGCGCGGAGGTCGTTCGCCCAACATCAAAACACCATTCGCGATGCGGTGAAATTTAGCAATCAGCGACTGAACTACGCTCACCGCCGCTTCGCCGAATTCTGTCATTTCGGGCGTTTCTGAAAAGAGTTCGGCAGCGACCTCAAAGTGACGGACTCGAAGCTTCTCAAGATCCTCATAAAGCGCCGATCGATTACCCAGTTCGGCACGGCGTAGAGCCTCGATAAGAAAATCGGTGACCTTGGACATCGCCGATACGACCACCGCTACCGGCCTTTTTTTCTGCTCGGCGCTGATCAGCTCGGCCGCCACGCGTATGCGCTCGGCGCTCCCCATACTGGTGCCGCCAAACTTCATCACCAGGAGGGTGTTCAGGCCGTTTTGCTTTGCATGGTCGTTCATATCAGAGGTGTGCTGCAACTTTACTCGATCCAAAGATTCGCTCTTTGTATTGTCACTCGTACGGCTATTCGGCGAAATCGACGTCGGTCCACCGGCGCCTAAATAGGTCACAGTTCCGGATCCTGAAAGAGCCGTATACCGGCAATCCCGGCTGCCCCGGCAGCGATGCAATCAGCCGCGTTCTCCCAGTTCACCCCGCCCAGCGCGAATACGGGTTTGCCGGCCACCTGGCAGGCAGCTTTGAGTGCGGCAAGTCCGAGAGGTGCTCCTTTGGCAGGCGTGTCGAAAACCGGGCTGAAGGTGACAAAATCGGCTTTGCTTTTCTTGACTTCGTCCAGTGTATGGCAGGAGCGCGCGATCAGCAGTCCCGGAAGACACTCATGCGGTGCGTTTGCCGGAAGGTGCACGCCATCGGCGCCTGTGGCTAGTGCTACGTCCGCCCGGCTGTTCACCAATATCTTTGTTGGAAGGGGGTGATGGCCAATTTGGCGTACCTCAAGCACAGTCAGCGTGAACTCGAAGAGCTCTCGAGCAGAGATATCTTTCTCTCGAATCTGAATGAAATCTACGCCGAGGTGCATTTGGTCTCGGATCACCTCGAGAAGCGGGCGAAACCCGCCTGCCGATTTACGATCCGTGATGTAGTAGCGTTTCATTTTCCTGTAAAGGCGATTGCGCCAGGTGCAATCTCGAGAGTGATGAATTCCTTGTCCGAAAGGGCCTGGAACGCGCTCTCGGAAGCTATCGCCGAGAAGCCGTTTTCGAATGACAGGCGAAGACCCGCAGAGGTAGAACTCACTTCCCGGAGGCGGAGCATGAGCTGATTCTCTGAAGACGGATTGCTTTGCTGCACTAGTGTCAGTTCAGATCGTCGCATGCATGCGTATCCCGTATCTCCGATGAGATGGCCCGGCAGGTAGGGGCCAGCGATCTCCTGGTCAAGCAAGCGCAGACGGCTGGAATTTGCGCCCGGATCGAGCGCCAGGATTTCGGCAGGTACGATGTTATAGATTCCCAGAAGCCGGGCCGTTTCCGACGTGGCCGGCTTGGCGAATACCTCGTCACGCGGACCGTCTTGCAATAAAATTCCTCTGTCCAGCACGGCTATACCATCCGCCAGTTCAAGGCATTCTTCGATGTCGTGGCTCACCAGAATGATAGGTACACTCAGCCGCTGCCGGACCGAACGCAGCAGTTGGTAGAAGGATTGGCGCAGCGATGCGTCCAGGCCGCGGGAAGGTTCATCCAGCAGAAGAAGCCGCGGCTCGGTGATGAGCACGCGCGCGAGAGCGGCTCGCTGTTGCTGGCCACCTGAGAGCTGTGCCGGTTTGCGCTCTCCGAGTTCACTCAAATCGAACGTCCCCAGCAGCTCGTTAATACGGCGATGCACGTTTAGACGGCCTGCGCCAGAAGAGGGCAGGGCAGCGGCGAAACGCAGGTTCTGTCGCACCGTCATGTGCGGAAAAAGAGCGTGGTCCTGAAAGATGTAGCCACAGCGGCGACGCTCCGGTGCAAGGTGAACGTTCGCGGCGGCGTCGAAATATAGCTCGTCGCGAACCAGGATGCGCCCTTCGTCAGGACGCACGAATCCGCCGAGGCAGTCGAGAATGAGGGTCTTGCCGGCGCCGCTTGGACCGATAACCACCGTTATTCCGGCATCGGCCCGCAAATGAGCGCTCAGATCGAAGGCCGGAGTATCCTTGACGGCAGGCAGATGTTTGACAATACGAGCGTCGACGCTGCTCATCTGGTGCGGAATCCGACATCGGCGGAATAGGCGCTACGAGGCATGCTGAGCCGGCTACCGCACCGATCGCAACCGTTCCGAACGCGAGATGTAGCTGGCCGGCCAGAGCAGAGCAAGGGTCAGAGCAGATACAAGCAGAACCAGCCAGCGCGCGAGCACGCCATTGCCCGATTCGACAGCGTCATAGATAGCGACAGATAGTGTCTGGGTTTGTCCGGGTATATTGCCAGCGACCATTATCGTTGCGCCGAAATCGCCGAGCGAGCGAGCAAAACTCAGGGTCGCCAGGGTACTCAATCCGCGGCGCGCCAGAGGAAGAGTAACGCGCCAGAACGTGCGCCACTCAGACGCGCCCAAGCTGCGAGCAGCCCATTCATAGCGGTAATCGACGCTCTCGAGCACAACTCGGGCGGCCTTGATGTAAATAGGCGCAGAGTGAATGAACGCGGCGACAACCGCGGCCTGCCAGGTGAAAACAAGAGGCTGCCCGACCAGCGACTCGTAGATCTTCCCGAACGGCGAAGTACGACCCAACAGAACCAGCAGATAGTAGCCGAGCACAGTCGGCGGCAGCACCAAGGGCAGCGTGATGAGAGTATCGAGCAGGTTTTTCCCGCGGAAGTTCTTATGTGAGAGCAAGTAAGCGAGAAAGGTGCCGGCCGTCAGCACGAGTAGAGTGGCGATGCCGGCCACCCGCAGACTCAGCCACAAAGGAAACCAGTCGAAAGAAGATGAACCCCCCATGATCAAGCGGCGGATAAACGGCGTTGCTCGTACGAATTTCTCAGGTTGAGGTAAATCACTTTCAACATCGCGATCACAGGAACCGAGAAAAACATCCCCGCGATTCCGCCAATCTGATCTCCCGCTAGAACGCCGAATAGTACAAGCAGCGGATGCAATTCCAGGCCGGCTTTCATGAGATATGGATTCAAAATGTAGTCCTGGAAAAGCCGGTAAATGCCCCAAAAGATCACCACCCAAAGTGCGGCTCCGGAACCGGTCACCAAAGCAACGATCACAATTACTGCCAAACCAATGACAGGACCAATTACGGGAATGAATTCGAACAAGGCGGCCAGGCCGGCGAGCAGGAGTTCATATTCGACGCCCACCAATTTGAGAAACAGCGAATAGACAGAAAAGGTGATAAGGGACAGAATGACCAGCGCCCGTATGTAGTTCTTTAACACTCCATGGATGTCGTTGAGCATGCGGCGAAGCATGTTGCGGTCCTGCTTTTCCTCCAAAGTGCCAATCAGTACGCGAGTGATAGCCGCTCCGTCCTTGAGAAAAAAGAAAGCAAGGATCGGAAGCAGGACGACCGGCAAGAGCAAGCCCAGGCCGGAGATGAGACGAGTGCCGGCCTGCTGCAGAAAAGGCATTACGCTCGCTTCCAGACTCGCCGCCTGACGCCCGGCCGCTGCCATGATCTGGGTGCGGACGGGTTCGAGCCACTCCGGGAGCGGGAAACTGGCCAATTTCGCGCTATTCAGCAGGGACGGCAAGCGGCTGACCAGACTCGATGCCTGCGCGACGATCGCCGGCACCAAGGCAAAGCCGATTCCAACAAGAGCCCCCACCAGCAGAACATAAACGATAGCGAGCGCGATGGCTCGTCGATTCGGCAGAAATCGTTCGATCAGGCCCACGACCGGAGACAGCACATAAGCAAAAAAAATGGAGGCGGCAAAAAGAAGCAGAGTCTGCCGGATGGTATAGACGACAACGATGAACAGAAAAAAGAGGAAGATCGTCCAGACAATTTTCAGAGCTCGATCGTCGACTCCGAACATGTCTGTTAGACTAGCAGGCGTTTACTACCTCGCCCGCTATTCTGGAACTGTTGAGAATGAATCCTTCATGACGGCTTCCGGGCGGGACCTTCGACTCCAGACAAGGCAACTGCAGGAGTTGGAAGAGCGGCTTCGTCAAGGCGGCGGGGAAAAAAAGATTGAAAAGCAGCATCGTGACGGTAAGTTGACCGCCCGCGAGCGCATCAGCCGGCTCGTCGATTCCCACACAGCTTTTCTTGAGATCGGACTGCTGATCGCCTACGATCTTTACGACGGACAGGCGCCCGCAGCCGGTGTGGTCACTGGGTTGGCTGTTATCGAAAACAGGCCGGCCGTTGTAGTGGCCAACGATGCGACAGTGAAAGCGGGCGCATGGTGGCCCGAAACGATCACGAAAATCTTGCGTGCGCAGGAGATCGCGATGCGCAATCGCGTGCCAATCGTTTACCTGGTGGATTCTGCGGGCGTGAACCTGCCGTTGCAGGACGGCATCTTCCCTGGCCAATATGGCGCGGCTCGCATTTTCTATTACAACTCGCTCATGCGCCGGCGGCTCCATATTCCGCAGATCTCAGCGGTGATGGGCCCCTGTATTGCCGGCGGAGCATATCTCCCGGCGCTGAGTGACGTGATCATTATGGTGGAAAAGGTCAGCTTCATGGGTTTGGGCGGTCCGAATCTGGTCAAGGGCGCCGTCGGGCAGGTAACCGATTCCGAAACATTGGGCGGCGCAGCGATGCACACGCGAATCAGCGGAGTGGCACACTATATGGCAGCCGACGATGAAGCTTGTCTCGAGATGATTCGAGAGCAATTTCGTCAGATGCCCGTGCCGCAGGATTTGTCGGGCTTGCAGGAAAGAGCTAAGCAGCCCCAGCGCGACCCTGAAGGACTGTACGCCGTGTTGCCGGGCGATCACCGGCTCCCCTATCGTACGGAGGATCTACTGGAGCGGATTCTGGATGATGACGAAGTGCTCGAGTTTCAGCCGGACTATGCCCCGGAGTTTCTCTGTGCGACGGCGCGTCTGAACGGCCGCAGCATCGGTGTGATCGCGAACCGGCGCGGCTTTCTCAAGACTCACTCCGGTCCGCGTATAGGCGGGATTGTTTACACGGAATCGGCGCGCAAGGTCGCCTACTTCGTCGAGAATGCCGAGCGCCAGCGTTTGCCCCTGCTTTACGTGCAAGATGTTTCGGGTTTTATGGTAGGTGTCGACGCCGAGGCGGCAGGCATCATTCGAGCGGGCGCCGAAATGGTGGAGGCGATGGCTTGCGCGACTGTGCCGAAGATTGTCTTAACCGTGAATCACGCCAGCGGAGCCGGATATTACGCGATGGCCGGCCAGGGCTTTGACCCGAATTTTACTTTTAGTTGGCCCACAGCGCGCATTGGAGTTATGGAGGGAGACTCCGCGGTGCAGGCGATCTATGGGCCAGAGCTGGAAAAACTCAAGGCAGCCGGACAACCGCTGCCAGCAGACTTAGAACGTAAGATCTCTCAGACGCGAACGGACTATGAACGCTGGTTGGATGCGCGTTATGCCGCTGCTCGCGGACATTGCGACGCGGTGATCGATCCGAAAGATACCAGGCAGATCCTGGATTTTGCTTTCCGCCTTGCCTGCGCACGCGAACGGACCGAGCACCTGCCCATCGAGCTTCTCTCGTTCGAGCAAACTCGGAGCGCATCATGAACCTGGTGATAAGCGGCCAAGACCGCATTTTGCAGATCACCTTGAACCGTCCGGAGAAGCGAAATGCGCTGAATGCCGAGATTTGCCGGGGCATAGTCGAAGCAGTGGAAGGCGCTCAGCGCGACGAGAACATTGCCTGCATCATGATCACGGCGGCCGGCTCAGTCTTCTGTGCAGGGATGGATCTGGACGAGGCACTGGGGGCCAGTCAGGCGGAACTCTCAGGGCTGCATGAATCGCTGTTCACGATCGGCGCGCGTTCACTCAAGCCAATTCTGGTGGCGGTGAACGGGGCGGCGCTCGGCGGTGGCTTAGGCCTCGCCGTACAAGGTCATGTAGTCTTCGCAGCTGAAGGAGCAGTCTTTGGATTACCCGAGATCAGCGTGGGCTTATGGCCGTTTCTCGTATACCGGTCGGTCAGCGCAGCCATCGGGTCGCGTCGCGCCCTGGCGATCAGCCTCTCGGGCAGGTCATTCACTGCTTCGCAAGCGGCTGAATGGGGCCTGGTTCATCACATATTTTCCGCGGATGAAGTAGAGGAACGATGCAGATCGATGGCGCGCCGTCTGGCAAGAGCGAGCCCGCTGGCATTGGCGTTGGGCATGAAGTACGTGCAGCAGTCGGCAGGCAAATCCTGGAGGGAAGCGGGCGAACTGGCCGCGGAGCTTCGTGTGAAGCTGATGGAGAGTGCGGACTTCAAGGAAGGGCGTCTGGCGTTCAAGCAAAAACGGGACGCGCAATGGCCCAGCATGCCGGCTGATTTCTACCACGAAAAGGCTGAGTAGTTTTAAATCCATCTTCTGGCCGTGGATGATCTTATGCGCAAATGCGGCCGCACAACAACACTCGGTTACTCCCACTTTTTACCGAGACATACTTCCCATTCTGCAGACGCGCTGTCAGAGCTGCCACAGGCGTGGCGCAATGGCGCCCATGCCGTTCGAGACCTACCGCGATACCAGGCCTTTCGCTCAGGCGATCGCCCGAGTGACGGCAGCAAGAGCCATGCCACCGTGGTTTGCCGATCCGTGTTGCGGGCATTTTTCTAATGATCCGTCGCTAAGCTCGGGCGAGATCTCGCTGCTGGCCGCTTGGGCTGCAGCAAATGCCCCCGAGGGAAAGGCGGCAGACGCGCCAGCGCCCGTGCATTGGGCGACTGGTTGGAATATCGATAAGCCGGATCTCATCCTGCACATGCCGCAACCGAAGCAGCTACCTGCTTCAGGCGACGTGCCGTATCAGTACATCATCATTCCGACCGGATTCAAGGAAGATCGCTGGGTCCGCATGTCCGAAATCCGGCCGAGCAACCGGATGGTGGTGCATCACGCGGTGGCATACATTCGCGATCCAGCGTCATCCTGGCTTCGAGGCGCCCCGGTGGGAAGGCCGTTCAGCGCAGACGATCTGCCCACTCCCGCTCTGCGCCGAGACGCTATGTGGACGACGAGTGACATTTTGTTGGTTTATGCGCCAGGAAGTATGCCGGATCAATGGCCGCCGGGTTTTGCCAAGCTCGTGCCTGCCGGGTCAGACATTGTTCTGCAGATGCACTACACAACTCACGGCCATGCAACCGAAGACCAAACCAGTGTCGGGCTGGTTTTCTCGAAGCAGCCGCCTGTCAAACGAGTGCTCACTCTGCAGCTAACGAACGATCGCTTTTTAATACCGCCTGGCGATCCCGATCATCGGGTGGAAGTCCACGGCACGCTGCCGAACGATGCTCTGCTTCTCAGCTTTTTCCCACACATGCACCTGCGGGGAAAGACATTCGAATACAACATCGTCGAGCCGCACGGGCGGGTACGAACATTGTTACGAATCCCGCACTATGATTTCTATTGGCAGTTGAGTTACCGGCTGGCCAATCCATTGCCGCTCAAGGCCGGTACCATCCTGCAAGCAGTGGCAACCTTCGACAACTCCCGGAATAATCCCCACAACCCCGATCCGGATTCAGCCGTGACTTGGGGCGAGCAGACCTGGGCAGAGATGATGGTCGGATTCTTCGATGTGGCTGTGGATCCCGCAATAGACAAGCAACGTTATTTTCTGAGGAGCACTGCTAGGCCGAAGTAAATCGTGCGGCGGGCCTGAACTCCTCGACCTCGAACGACTGCCTGACGATCGCTCTCAGCTCCTCGAGCGAGCCGACCTCGCCTGTCCCCATAGCTTGCGTCAGAGCGTTGCCGGCAGCGGTTGCTTCGGCTGGTCCGGCGATTACGCGCCGGCCGGTGACATCAGCGGTCAATTGATTGAGCAGCCGGTTTCTGGAACCGCCGCCCACGATGTGAATCACCTCGAGATTACGCCCCGTCAGGTGTTCAAGCGATTCGAGCACCTGTTTATAGCGCGCCGCCAGGCTGAAGAGAATCACGCGCGCGATCGATCCGGGATCTTCGGGGACCTCTTGTGCCGTGCGCAGAGCGTAATCGCGAATGCGCTGCGGATAATCGCCCGGCGCGACAAACAATTCCAGATCCAGTAACGTACTGGATGGCTTGGCTGCGGCGGCTCGTTCCAGAAGTTCGGTGTAAGAGAATTCCTGTCCTTGCCGGTTCCACGTTCTTCGGCATTCTTGAAGCACCCAGAGGCCCGGGATATTTTTTAGGAAGCGAATTCTGTTATCGACTCCCAGCTCATTCGTGTAGTTGGCTTCGAGAGAGCCATCGTTGATAAGCGGTGATTCCAGTTCAACACCCATCAATGACCATGTTCCGGAACTGATGAAGCACCATCCGTCATTCCCTGACGCCGGGACTGCCGCAACGGCAGAGGCTGTATCATGCGATCCAACGGTGAACACCGATGTCTCATGTTTCAACCCGCAGTGTTCCGCGATCTGTGGCAGGACCGGTCCGAGTTCAGTACCGGGATCCAGAATCTCGCCAAAGAAACCGGCATGTATGCCGAGCTGCCGAAGCATGTCGGTTGTAAAACACCGGTTAACGGGATCATAGAATTGCGATGTGCTCGCGATGGTGCGTTCAGAGGCTGCCGTACCCGTCAGGAAAAAGTTGAAGAGATCGGGCATGAAAAGCAGCTTCGAAGCGAGTTCGAGCAGTTCCGGCGTCTCACGCTGCATGACGTAAAGCTGGTACAGCGAGTTAATATCCATGAACTGGATTCCGGTCTGGCGAAAGATCTCCGCGCGCGGCACGATTTCAAAAACCTTTTCAGATGCGCCCACGTTTCGTGCGTCGCGATAGTGGCGTGGATTCTCGAGCAGACAACTGTTCCCGCTGATCAGCCCGAAATCCACGCCCCAGGTATCCACGCCAATTCCGTCCAGCTCGTCCGACTGTGAGGAGGCGGCACGCAAGCCCTCGCATATCTCATGAAAGAGCCTCAAAGAATCCCAATAAAGTCCCGTGTGGAGTCGTACAGGCACGTTGGGAAATCGGTGAACTTCCGTGAGTTCGACCCTGTGCCGTGCGAGATGGGCGAGCATGGCGCGTCCGCTCTCGGCGCCGAGATCCAACGCGAGGTATTGCTGACTCATTCGATGCGAGTATATCGTCCAGTTTATGGACTGCCGCTGCCGGCGGCCTTCGAGCGTGCCTGGACATTTGGCTTATCACTCATCAGGTGAGCCTCGAGCATCAGCAGCAATGAAAGCAGCAGCACCACAATCGAGCCAAGCGCCGGCAGGAGCATAACGTAACGCATTCCAAGAAATGCGGCAACAAAGCCCAGCAGCCACGGCGCGCTCATTGCGCCAGTGATAGCGATGGAAATGGTGCCGTTATAGAAGCCGGGGTGGAAAGAAAAACGGTCATCCAGACGCTCGGCTATCAAAGGATAAATCGGGGCATATCCGGCGCCGATGATCAGCACGCCGATTGCCGCCACGAGCAGGGATTCGGAAACACTGAGGAGGAGGAAACCGAACATTGCCGCGGCGATGCTCCCTAAAAGCAGCCTTCGATGGCTAAGATGTGGCAAGAGCTTCTGAGCTGCAAGTCGCCCCAGCATCAAGGTCAGAAAATAAATCGCGAGTACGCCGATCGCTAGAACCGGATTGCTGCCCAGCCGGTGTATCAGAAACAGCGGAAGCCAGCCTGCGATAGCCCACTCATTGCCGAACTGGAAAAAGAGCAAAAGACTGAACAGTACCGTTGCGATGTTACGCAAATCGCGGAGAGTGTTACGCAGAAGTTCCTGCTCAGGGTTGTGGCGCTTGGGTTCGGGAACGCGCTTGCTGAGCGCGAAGATCAACAGGAAGGTGAGTGGAACGATCGCCAGCAGCAATGTTTCAAGCTGCACGGAACCCGCCAAATAGATCCCGCCCACGACCAAGGTCGACAGCAGGCAACCGGATCCAAACAAAATGCCCGCTTGATTGACGGCGCTGGCAGGTCTCTCCTCGAAACTCGATTGGGAAGCATATAACAGTGAAGCGCTTAGAGCGCCCGCGCCCAGACCCATGACCGCTAGGACGGCTAGTCTCCAGGCTACAGGTACGGGAGGCCGAACTATAGCTAGCGCAACCAAACTGCCGCAGGCAAGAGCGCATGCGATCAGCGCGATGCTTTTGATCGAAATGCGAGCCAGGAGTCTTTCAGCTGCCGCCGCGGCGACTAAATAACCAGCATTGAGACAAAGGAAATGCAGCCCGATCAGCTGTGGCTCGACATCGATGTGGTACTGCCAAGCGACTACTAACGACCCGAGCAGGCCGAGAAGAACTCCGAGCAATAGGAAGCCACTCAGCCAGACTCTTCCTGTTCTCATTTGCAGAATTGATTCTAGCGTTCAAGAAACGCGCAAGACGGGCAATAGTATCAGACGCCCGCGCCCGAATGACAAAGGATGTTTTTCTTCCGTTTGGCGGCATCCGTGCGCTTTGCGCTTTCGGACTCGTTGACACCGGGAACTTTTTGATTTTAGAATCAAAGTATCACTGAGGAAGGAGGTGGTCCAGTCGAATGAATTCTGGTAGTGACTGTAGCATACAATCCACGCGCGAGGTGGTCGACTCTTAGAGTTGCCGTTCGTACGTTCAGGTTTCGTTTCAGTGACGAGGCCGCAGTTCCTGTGGACCGGCCGCTGTCGCGCGTAACGTAGCTAGAGTATAAAGCGAGCCCCGCCGGCATCAAATGGTGTTGGCGGGGCTTTGCCTGTAAAATGGGATTAACCACGTTTTTCCGAAAGGTTCCTAAATAGTCATGAAAGCAGGGATTCATCCCTCCTACGAAGAAGTCAACGTGATTTGCGCCTGTGGCGCGCACTTTCCTACCCGCTCTACCCATAAAGGGGATCTGCGGGTGGAGATTTGCTCTAACTGCCATCCGTTTTTCACGGGCCGGCAAAAGCTTGTTGACACCGAAGGACGCGTCGATCGCTTCCAAAAGAAGTTCGCTAAGGCCAAAGAGATGCAGGCGCAGAAGAAGGCTGCATCGGATGCCAAGGCAAGCAAGAAGGTCCAGTAGCGAGTAGCGCCCTTTTACTGGGGCGCTACCAATCCCTTCCGAATCGCAAACAGTACAAGCTCCGCGGTGCGGTGAATGTTCATCTTTTCCATCAAGTTCGCGCGATGAACCGAGACTGTATTCACGCTGAGTTCCAATAGGCGAGCAATGTCCTTGTTGGACTTGCCTTGGGCAATCAACTGCAGAACCTGCTTCTCGCGGGCCGTGAGCTTCTGGAGCTCATCGTCTTGCTCCTGCGCCACGTACTTCAGACCCTGTCCAATGAAGCGATGCCCCTCAGCCACAGATCGTATGGCGCCCACCAAGTCGACGTCGATGGCGTTCTTCAATAGATAGCCTTTCGCACCCGCGTCGAGCGCGTTGCGGACGTAATTATCATCGGAGTGCATACTCAGCACAAGAACAGCCGTTTCGGGAAGATGTTTAACGATTTCCTTCGTCGCTTGGACGCCGTCCAGTTCGGGCATCGAGAGATCCATAACGACGACGTCGGGCTTCAGCTCGTGCGACATGCGAATTGCTTCTATGCCGTTGCTGGCTTCGCCGACGACTTTCAATCCCTCGTCATCCTCGAGAATGCGCCGGAAGCCCCGCCGGACGAGGCTATGATCGTCTGCCAATAAAACGCTAATTCCTTCACTCATGTTGTCGGGAAAGTACCTCTTGTCTTTTGTTGTCCTCTGGTTCGCCCGTATCCTCGGACGTGAAATATTCCTGCTTTAAGGGCATGGAAATGGAGATGGTTGTTCCTGCTTCCGAAGATGTCGTTATCTGCAGTTTCCCATTTAGAAGTTCGGCGCGCTCGCGCATCGCTATCAAACCCAGCCCCTTACTATCATCCTTCTTTGCTTGTGGCATGCCTTTGCCGAAATCGCGGATGCTGACTTTCAGTTCACCTGGCGCAAACTCCATCGTCACCGCGGCGCGTCCTGTTCCGGAGTGTTTGGCCGCGTTGTTCAGCGCCTCCTGCACTATGCGGAAACAGTGAATCGCCGGCTGTCCGGTGATCCGCACCGGCTTGCCCATGATTCTTCGTATGGGTTTCGATCCCGGTCTGCTTTTCGAAAACTCCCACATACCACTCGACGGCCTTGGCGAGCCCATAATCGTCGATTACGGCCGGATGGAGCATTTGAGAGAGGCTGCGGATTTTTTCTAGCGTGCCGTGGGTGATTTCGCGGACTTCGCTGAGTTCCGCTCGCAGGGGAGAACCTGGAGGCAGCCACTTTTTCTCGGCTCGCGCGAGCATCGTGCCCACCGCGGTCAGGATTTGACCGAACTCATCGTGCAGTTCACGTGAGACGGAACGCAAAACCTCTTCCTGTACGGTAATCAGGCGCGCCGCAAGCACGCGGCGTTGCCTCGAAAGCGATTCCAATTGCCAGAAGAACTTCCGATTCCAGTAAATGAGATACAAGCTGGTGGCGGCAATCGCCAGCATCGTCCCGGCGAGGAAGAGATAGATATCTTTTTCCGCGCCGGTATAGATATCCGAGATTCGCTGGTCGGCTCGTTCCTCGGCGGCGTTATTCCGCTCCAGCAGGCCGGAAACGCCTGTTGCCAGCTCGGCTTGCTGAGCCGAAAGCGTAGAGGAAATCAGGTTTCTGGCCGTTTCCTTGTGTCCCGCTGCAGCCGCCGCGAAAATCTCGTCGGAAGTCTTCCAGAACTTTCGTAGTGTTTCTTCCACCTCCGCCTGGCGGCCGGGATGTCCGGCAACCGGGGGTAGCCATGACTCATAGCGAAGTGCCGCACCCAAATCTTTGCGGAGGCGAGCGAATTGCTGCCGATAATGCTCCAGACTCGGCTCGTCGAGATTGTTGATCATGTCCCGGAGTTTCGGGCCCAAGGCGCTCAGGTCATTTTGAACCCGCAGCAGCTGTAAGGAATCATGACGATTCAGATCGATAATGTTCAGCTCTACCCTGCGGACCTGATGGAGGCGGTACAGAGAGTAGGACGACAAACCGGTCACCGCTCCCAGCGTAAGGAGCAAGCCAAGTAGAAACCGGATAGTCGGTGATCGTGTCATTTAGATCACTGTTTGCGGGACGGCGTAGTTGGAGACCACTACAATCGAATGACGACGGAACCATCCTAGATGTTGCTGAAAGGTTGAGGCAAGCGCCAAATCAGAGCGCATGATTCGGAACCGGCAACGTCTGAACTGAAGATGCCGTCCGAAGGGTAGTATGGGAAAGAGCCTCCACATGATTAGAGTCGCCGGACTGCTGCCCATTTGTACCATTCTGTTGTGCGCGGCCGCATCGCAACCGTGGAAAACGAGCGATCCGAAGGACTGGACGTCTCAAGACGTGGATCGCGTCCTTACAAACTCGCCCTGGGCTCAATCCGCGGCGGCCTTGTTTGCCTTGGCGGAGGACAACACACCGCCTCCGCCGCCTGCGATCGATGCTCCGCAAGCCGGAATGTCCAATCCGCGTAATGGCGCCACGGATGGCCGCTGGGATGGCGGGGTCAGCCGCGTGAACCGCAACGGGCCGCCGACCCTCGACGTTACGGTCCGATGGGACACGGCTCTGCCGGTGAGGGAAGCCTTCGAACACAAGCGATCCGGCCAGACGTATTCGCCGGAGCAGGTGCGGAAGGACTACATCATTACCGTGATCGGTTTAGTGCCAGCCGGTCGCTACATTCAGCCTCAAATGCGAACCAGCAGCAGCGACGGGCTCGAGGATGTCCGCAATCCCGAAGAAATGCTGGAAGCATTGATGCGGTATTCGTTTCTCTTCCCGCACGGCAAGCACGCCATTCGTCCGGAGGATACCAAGCTCGATTCATCCACCGGCACGCTGCATCTCTTTTTTCCCCGCACTCAGGCGATCGACGCCGACGACAAAGAAGTGACCTTCCAGATGCGCTTCGGCTCCCTTTCCGTGGTAAAGAAATTCCGCCTGAAGGACATGGTCTATCACGGCCAGTTGGAGCTCTAGGAACCCAGGGCTGCGGTGTCGCATACTTTATAGGTATGCAAAGGCGCCGGTTTCTGACCTCCTCAATTGCTGCTTCGGCAGGCTGTGCCATCCCTTCGTTACTCCGTCCGGCGGAAACGCCAGCGCGCCAGTACTATGAACTGCGGCGTTACCACCTGCTCTCAGGCCCGCAACAGAAGCTGACCAGCAGCTTCCTTGCGGAAGCGCTGATTCCGGCCCTGAACAAGCTGGATATGAAACCGATCGGCGTTTTTGATCTCTACCTCGGCCCCGAGACGCCGGCCATCTATGTGCTGATCCCGAGCGACTCGCTCGAAGCGCTGGCGACCGCAGAATTTCGCCTGGCCCAGGATGAGGAGTATCAGCGGGCCGGCGAAGCGTTCCTCAAAGCGCCTGCGAAAGAGCCGCCCTTCGAGCGTATGGAAAGCTCGCTGATGGCAGCATTCGAAGGCTATCCGAGACTTACCGTGCCGCCGGTTACTGCTCAGCACGGCGCGCGGGTATTTCAGTTGCGAACCTACGAGAGTCCGACGAACCACGATCACCGTGTGAAAGTCGAGATGTTCAACAGCGGCGAGTACGATGCGTTTAAGCGCGCCGGCTTCTGGTCGGTTTTCTACGGCGACACTCTCATCGGCCCGCGTCTGCCCAACCTGACGTACATGGTCAGTTTTCCGGATCTGGACGAGCTGAATGCGAAGTGGAAGGCGTTCGGGGCCGATGCAGGGTGGAAGAAACTCAGCGGCTCCAGCAAATTCAATTACGAGCCGATTGTCTCGAACATTTCGAATCTTGTTCTGAATCCGACATCGTTTTCGCAGATTTAAGTACCGGTGACGGCGCCGCCATCGACGCTCAGTACCGTTCCGGTGATGAAGGAGGCGGCATCGGATGCGAGCCACAAGTAGGCGTTCGCGACGTCATCGGGTTGCCCGAGGCGCCCGATCGGCGTGTGATCCTGCATGGTTTGGCGGATCTTCTCGGGAACGGACTGGATCATCTCCGTGGCGATATAGCCGGGGGCCACTGCGTTCACACGGATCTTGAACTTGCCCAGCTCTCTCGCCCAGACCCGAGTCATACCGATCACGCCAGATTTAGCGGCCACATAGTTGGTTTGACCGAAATTACCGTAGAGCCCAACGACGCTGGAAGCGCTCAGAATTACGCCGCCTCCGTTTGCGATCAGGTGGGGCGCGACGGCGCGAGTGCAATTGAAAACACCTTTCAGGTTCACCGAGATGACGGCTTCAAACTGCTCGTCGCTCAGCACGCCGGCAAGCGCGCCTTCTTTGTATTTCACTAGCTGGCCGTCGCGCAGAATGCCGGCGTTGTTCACAAGCACATAGGGCGCGCCCCAACGGTGAAGGATATCGTCTAGCGCCGTCCGGATAGAACTCGTGTCGGTAACGTTGACTGTCTGGAAGAGGCCGCCATCCTCGGGCTGGCCTTGTTTGACATCCCAGGATGCGACGCGGCATCCTTCAGCGGCGAAGCGTTTAGCGGTCGCTTTGCCGATTCCATTGGCCGCACCGGTGACGATTACGATTTTGTCCTTGAGTCCAGTCTCGATCATGATGAGCTATACAGCACGATAGCCGATGATGGTTCAAGCGATGTACCGCAAATCGTGGCGTACGCCGATTATCGTCCTGGCGCTCGCCTTGCGAGTCTTCGCACAAGCTTCTCAGGCATCCCCGGACGCGCTGGATAAAGCCAGATTCTACGTCAACAAAGGCATGCTGACGGAGGCCGAAGCGGAGACTCGAAATTTTCTGAAGTCGCACGCCGATTCAGCCCAAGGTCATTTTTTGCTCGGCTACATTTTGTTCCGGCAACAGAAGGCACGCGAGTCTCTTGCCGAAATGACTGAGGGCGCGAAATACCAAAGGCCGAGTGCCGGGGATTTAAGGGTGGTGGGCGTTGACTATGTTCTGCTTGCTGACTATGGCGATGCCGACAAGTGGTTTACGAAGGCAACCGAATGGGACCCGCAGAACGTGCTCGGCTGGTATTATCTCGGCCGCACGAAATATAACGAGAACCGTTTCGAAGAAGCGATCAGCGCCTTTGAGGAGTGCCTGAAGCTCGCGCCCAGACACGTCAGGGCCGAAGACAATCTCGGTTTATCGCTGCAGGGGCTTGGACGGATGGATGAGGCGCGCGCGGCTTTTCTGAATGCGATCGCCTGGCAGGCAGATTCGCCGCAAAAAGATCCCTGGCCTTACATGGATCTGGGCAGTTTCTTCCTCGATAACAATCAGCCGGACCAAGCGATTCCGCATTTGCAGGAAGCGGCGAAGCTGGCGCCGAACTCTCCGAAGGCGCATCAACAACTGGGCAAAGCTTACCTCATGTTGCACCGGCTGGATAAGGCTGAGGGCGAATTAGAATTGGCTGTACAGCTCGAACCGGAGAGCGCGCGGGCACACTACGTCCTTGGGCAGCTTTATGAGAAGCAGGGGCAAGCCCAAAAAGCGAAAGACGAGTTCGCGCGCTACTCGCAATTGAACGCCAAACATCCCAACAATGAAGATCACGACAGGGATCGCTGACGTTCGGACACATTGCGGGTGCGAGGCGTGCCGAACAAGTTCAAAAATGAGCGGAAATGGCGACCGGTCAGGCAGTCCGGCTGAGGAATTCCAGGATTTGGGCTTCCTTCATGCCAGTGGCGGCTTCCAATTCGGCGAGTTCCTGCCGATAGCTGCGTTGTTTGACGGGAAAAACGGCGGGCGGGAGCGGGGAAGCGCCAGCGGCGGCGGCGACGGCCTGCGGCTTTGCAGGAACGAAGCCACGGACCTTCTGCAGCTCGCGTAACGTATTGAGGGCCTTGTAGAAACTGCGCTCGGCCGAGTTCAAAGCACGCTGGATGGAGGTGAATAATCCGAGCTCGATGCAGCGCACCCAGTTGCCGGTATCGATGGCGGTAGCGCCACTTTGAGTCTGACCCTGCGCCTGGTAGACCTGGGCTTCGAGCGAGCGGTAGCGCTGCATGCGCCAGTAGTGCTGCGCGATCTCATTGACCAACAGTTCTTCGGTGAGACCGACGGGACGATGTTCGGCGACGAGCTCGGCGCGCAAGGCTTCAAAGAGAGCGGGGTCTTCGCCCGGGATGAGAATGGCTTTCGAATACAGGCCGTGCTTGAAGGAGTTCTGCGAAGAGATAGCTCGCCCCTGGTCCGTTTTGGGGCCGGTGGATTTCTGAGCGTTGGCGCGGTTGACAGCGGCGCGATTCTTTTTCGATTTGGAACGGAGTGCCATAGATGATTTACCTACAGGAGAATTTTGAAATTTACTGGGGAACTAAGTGGAGCTGAAAGAGGCTGGAAGAGAGGTGAAGCTGGGAAAGCGACCGCCCGCTTTCCCGTATTCAACGTCACCATTTATATGTCGTGAAGAACGATTTTTAGTAGACGATTACGGGCGGGTGCATGTGCGTTGGGAGTTCCTTTCGCACACGAGGATGGCTGGGGAGGAGGGCTATCCGGCTGCAGTTATCGCCCTGTAAGTAGCTGAAAACAAGCAGAAAAAAGATTTCGCTACTTCAGTGACCGACCTGCAAGGCTCTGTTGGCATATGGCATTATTGACACGCGATATCGGCACTCGATACGATGAGCCAATGGCTAATGTCACTGAGCCTATTCCTTGCAGAGACAGGAAACCGTGTCACCGATAAAGCGAGTGGTTCACTTCTGCCGCAATATCTTCCGTAACGAACAGGCCGAGAGGAGCTCGATGCCGAGGTGCAATCCTTTTACGATGTCCTGGTGGAGCGACATATGTCGCGGGGGTTATCGCGTGAAGAGGCGATCCGGACGGCGCAATCGAAGCTGAGGCTCCCGAGCAAGTAAAGGAAAGAGTGAGGCAGGCGCGCACCGGAATCTTTCTCGACAGCGCGGCAAAGGACTTGCAGCATGGCTGGCGAACACTGCGGAGAAATCCCGGTTTTACTACGGTTGCGGTGCTGACCCTGGGCTTGGCCATAGGCGCGAACACGGCGATATTCAGCCTGATAAATGCGCTCATGCTGCGCTTATTGCCGGTGCAGAATCCAGAGGAGTTAGTGTTGCTCACCGATCCAGCTGACGCCGGTATCGACGTGGATACGACACAGCATGGGGTGCGGACGATCCTTTCTTATCCTGAATTTCAAGAGCTGCAAGCGACGAAATCAGGTCTTTTCGGGCCTACTCGCAGCGCAGAGCGATGTCAGCGAAGTTGATGTACGCCGCGGACGCAGTGACTCGCTTCCGCAAAAAGCGCACACGCAACTTGTCTCCGGCAACTTCTTTCAAGTATTAGGAGTGGAGCCGCTTCGGGGTCGATTTTTTTCGTCGCAGGATGGCATGGTTCCCGGCGGCAACCCGATTGCCGTGATTTCGTACGCCTATTGGCGGGAAGCCTTTGGCAGCAATCCGGCAATTGTGGGGAGCACTGTCCGGATTGGGCAAGGCCTATTTCAAATTTCGGGAGTTGCGCCCCCGGGTTTTCATGGAATCCTAGTCGGATCGAGCCCCGACTTCTGGTTGCCAATGACGATGCAACAACAGGTGCTTCCCGGCCGTGACTACCTCAAGCCGCGGGATACGCTTTGGCTGCAGGTATTGGGCCGCCTTACGCCAGGAATTTCGATAGAACGGGCGCAAGCAGCTATCAACATCACATTTCAGCAAGTGTTGCGCGGCTGGTCCACAAGTCTGCTCACCCCGCGGGAAAAGCGCGAGATGCTGAACGAACAAATCGAGCTGCGGCACGGCGCTCATGGGACTTCGGCAATTCGTGGGGAGTTCTTCGATCCGCTGATTTTACTTATGGCCATGGTGGGGCTGGTTCTTCTTATCGCCAGCGCCAACATCGCGAATCTGATGCTGGCCCGCGCCAGCAGACGGAGGCGAGAAATTGGTGTCCGGCTTGCGTTAGGGGCGGGTCGCGCCAGGCTCATTCGACAATTGCTGACGGAAAGTCTGCTGCTCAGTGCGTTCGGAGGAGCGCTGGGCATTCTTCTTTCGATCATGGCAACGCGTCTGCTGCTCGGTTTGGTTTCCACAGGAATCGACAATGTCGAGCTGGCGGTCCCGATCGATCTTCACGTGCTGCTTTTTGCAGCGAGCGTGTGTCTTCTGGCAGGCTTGCTGTTCGGGCTAGCGCCAGCGGTGCGCGGTACAAAGGTTGATATCAATCAGACGCTCGGGGCAAATGCTCGCGGCTATTTCGGTGAGCGGCGCGGCAGGCAAACGGGAAGGCTTTTAGCCGTTGCGCAGGTTGCTTTATCGCTGACCTTGATGATGGGCGCGTCACTACTCGTTCATAGCCTGCACAACATGTTCGCCGAGAACCTGGGCCTTGACCGGAACCACCTCTTGGCTGTAACCGTGGATCCGCGAGCAGCGAGATACAACGGACCGGGGTCGGCTGCGATGTATGAAAGTTTGCGGGAGCAGTTGAAGCAGGTGCCCGGCGTGCGTAGCGCCACACTATCAAACCATGCTCTCTTTGAAGGCGATTCGGGCGATCACTTGTCTATCGAGGGTTCGCCAGAAAAAGACCCGAACCAGCTACGATCGCGCTGGACGGAGATCGGGACGGATTACTTCCGCACGCTCGGAATTCCTCTGCTAAGAGGCCGTGAAATCAGCGCGGCCGATGTCCGCCGCGGCGCTCCGGTCTGCCTGATCAATGAAGCTTTTTTGAATCGCTTCTTTCCGGATGGCAATGCTTTGGGCAAGCACATCAGAGATGAGTATCCAACTACTCGAGAGACGTTCGAGATTGCCGGCATTGTGGCAGATGCCAAAGAGCATTCGCCCGACGAACGGAAAGAGCCGCGATTCTACTCCAACATTGCTCATCCCATCGGGGAGATAGAGACGGTTACATTTCTGCTGAGCACTTTCGGAGACCCCGCCGCTATTACGCGAGGAGCGCGAAGAATCGTGGAGCAGTTTGACCGAAACCTGCCGATTCTAAGCATTCGAACGGTGATTCAGCAGCTGGATCGCACCCTGACTGCAGAGCGCCTGCTGACCGAAGTGGCGGCATCCTTTGCAGCGCTCGCATTGCTTATGGCCGCGATAGGGCTTTACGGCGTGGTATCGTACTCAGTCGCGGGACGAACGAGTGAGATCGGGGTCCGAATGGCTCTAGGCGCTTCGGACCAGGGCGTAATAAGAATGGTGCTGGGCGAAACGCTTCGCATGGTGGCGACGGGAATAGCCATCGGCCTGCCCTGTGGTTTTGCCGTAGCGCGGATACTATCGAGCAGACTGTACGGCGTTAAGGCGGCTGATCCTCTCTCCTTGATTCCAACCTTGGTTATTATTGCTGCTTCGGCAATTCTGGCCGGATATTTGCCGGCACGGCGCGCATCGCGCATCGATCCGATGGCAGCCCTCCGGCAGGAGTAGACAGGCGCATCGAGACGAGTCTCGACGCGGCAGACTGAGAGTCTGCGCCACGAAGTATGCTAGCGGGAGATTCAGGCGCCGGAGCCAAGGCGAGGCTAGAAGCGCTGCATTTTCACGCGCACCACCAACGGCTTTTCATGGAAGCAAAGGCCGCGATCTGTCTCATCGCCATTCCAGAGCCGCAATGGCTTCCACGCGCCATTCTCGTATGTACCCTGCTCGGCAGAAAGAATCTGGCTGTGTATCCAAGGAAGCTTGCCCGGGACATGGAATATGACGCTCGCGTCAACGCCGGTCACCAGAAATTCATCGGGAGCTAACTGTGCAACCAGGGCGGAACCATGCGCGTCCTTTGTGCCCGGAGGCTGCCGCCCATCCGGTTGCGGAAACCCAAAGGCGACAGTAGCCTGCCAGTTTCCGAACTCCAACTCCTGCGCCACGTGCCCAGGTTCCTCGACGGCGGTTTTCAAATTTCCATCGAACTCGAGCTGAGCAAGCTCACGGTCCATCGGTCCAAGCAGAGCGAAGTTTCTGGCATGCGCGGTCCAGGGCTCGTCGCCGAGAATATTCCAACCGGATTGATCGACGCCGAAAGGTGAAAAGCCAATCGCGCCTTTACCCAATGCATAAAAGATGAATTTCCCGAAGCCATCACTGCGGCCGGTCTCGGGAATCCACAGCGGGTTATCTTTCCGATCATACGCATTTAAGGTCTCGCGGTAGAAAGCCGACGCATCGGAGTAGATGTCAGGGCCGATCATATCGATCGACGGCGCGAGTTTGCGCCACAAACCGACCAGCTTTTGAACCGGTCCGCCGCTCGGATAGCCGATACCCGGTTGATCGATCTGGCGTTGGGGCAGTTGCGCGGCCGGATAATCGATCCACACATTGATATAGAAAGGAATGTTGAATTCCCGTTTGCCAGCCGCTGTAATCTCGTTGATGTATTTTGCCTGGTAATACGCCTGGAAGATCTCGTCCGCATCAGCGCCAAACACTTGCTGCCACGTTCCCTTAGGCTTGCCCGCGGCTTGCAGCAGATCGGGAGGAACCTGGCCGGCGAACTGACGGTTCGCCTCCGCGGAGAAATCGCGAACGCTGCCAATATTTCCCGCCTCATTCTCTACCTGGATGAGAAGGACGGTGTGATCTTCACGATCGATTTCGTTCAGGTGACGGGTTAGAGCGGTGAAGGCCTCTTTGTCCGCCTCCAGCGTGTTTCGGGAAAGCGGCGAGAGGACATCGATCGGTTCGCCATCACGGCGGATCACACGCGGATATTTTGCCGTATCTGCCTTTACCCAGCCCGGCGCATAATGCATGTTGCCGTTCTTCCACGTGCCAAACCACAACAAAATGACGTGCAGGTTATGGGCGCGCGCTCCAGTGACAATCGCATCGACATTGGCGTAGTCGAACCTTCCCGGCTCAGGTTCGAGCTGCTCCCAATAGACGGGCGCCTCAATGGTGTTGGCGTGAAGCGCTGCCAGCGAACTCCACACTTGGGCCAACTCGCTGGGCCATGCGCTCGAGTTATGAATCTGGCCACCCAGGATCAGAAATGGCTTGCCATCCACCAGCAACGCATAGCGGCCATCTTTTTGGACGATACGGGGCGCCTCGGCGGCTGAAAGCGGAGAAAGCGACAACAGGAGGAGAAGATTTAACAAAGCTGCGAGTCTTTGGGATCTTGCGTGAGAGACGAGGGACATACGGTTACCCGTATCACAACCGACGCGTGATGGCGTGAGGGGCCGGCATCCAATATTGCAAGCAGGCTTCTCGCCCTCAGGTCCGACCGATGCGCCGATAGCCCGGGTGCACACCGGGAGTAAGCCCTTGTTGATCCGCGACTCGCTGCAGAAGGGCTGCGAGCTGCTGCCTTTCGGCTTCTGAAAGCGCTGCACACAGGGCCTCAGAATGCTCGCGAGAAATGCGGCCTATTGCGGCGAGCATCGAGCGACCCATTTCGGTGAGGTGCAGATCGTAACGGCGGCGGTCACCGGGATTGCCACGGCGTTCGACGAGGCCGCGGGATTCGAGTTCGTCGACGAGGGCCACCAAGCGGCTGGGAACCATTCCGAGCCGAGAGGCGAGCGCCTGCTGCGTAATTGCAGGGCTGGCGGCAAGGATACGGAGAATGCCGGCATGCGGCGGAGCAAGCTTCAGCTTGGCGAGCCGCCGGGCAAAAGCCGAAGCGGCATGAGCACCCACTTGGGCTAGCAGGAACGCGGGCGAGCCTCCATCTGGGCGGGAGCAGGCGACTTCGCCGGCACGGAGCTTCTTCATATCAGTAATATTGCACCAGAAAAATAGTTCTGTTATAAAATGATTCTATATTAGAACTAACTGCGGAGCGATTGGGCGGGTGAGTTCCCAGTCGCGCCAGCTCGAGGCACTATGACTTCTCGAATGGAAACAGCTTCAAACACTCTCAAACACGCCGGGCCACATCTTGGGATGCTGGCCATCATCTACACACTCCTGTTTAACGCCGGTCTTTGCGCAGTGAGCGGATTCGGCATTCCCTTTGGCGTCAAGCCGCCGTTTTTCCCGGGACCTTGGGAGCCGACCAGCGTCATTGTGGCCTATTTCCAGACGCATGCTACGGCGGCCCTGATCTGTCAATGGCTGCAATTTGGAGCACTGATCCCGCTAGGTCTCTTCACGGCTACCGTGGTGAGCCGTCTGCGCTTTCTTGGTGTGACAGCTGCAGGTCCCTACATTGCGCTCTTCGGGGGCTTGATGACAGTTTTCGATGGTATCGCCGGCGGTTTTGTTATCTGGGCGATGATCCATCCCGGCGTCACGCAGGACGCGATGCTCACTACAGCACTCTACTATCTTGCTTATGCGTTCGGCGGTCCCGGTTTTGCGGTTCCTATGGGACTGCTGATTGCCGGGATCTGTATTCCAGCAGCCTTTATGAAGCTCTTGCCCAAATGGATGGTGGGATTCGGATTGGTACTGGCAGTAGCGGGTGAGTTGAGCTGGTTCAACCTGATTTTCCCGCAGGCGCTTCCTCTTATTCCGCTGGTGAGGTTTCCTGGTTTTATCTGGTTGATCAGCGCGGGCTTCCTGCTGCCGAAGACCGTCACGGGAACATCGAGAGCGTAACACTCGTTATACTGTGCTGCGGTTATGTGCAAACTTGCTTTGCTGTTTTCGATCGTGGTGGTGTCGTCCGCGCAGGATCTGAGCGGTCGGGATTCAGTCGCTAAAAAGGTAGCCGATACTGTGCCGCGGGCCGGTTTTGTTATCATCGACGGCTGTGCTGGTCGACGTGCATAGCCATTACTTCCGGGACCCTGATCATTTTTCGGAGGATTTCGCGGCCCAAGCGAAGCGGGCGCGCAAGGTCGATTTCACGGTTCGATGGGAAGAATACGCCGAGACATCGCCAAGTTCCTCGAAGACCATTGTCTTTGGCGGTAAGGCCCGCCTCTCCGGCTTATGGGTGCCCGACTCCGAAGTGGCGAGTTACGTCAACAGTCATCCCGACCGCCTGATAGGATTCCTCTCCCTCGATCCAACGCAGCCGAACTGGAGGGAGGAACTCGAACAAGGTCATCGAGACTTGAAACTCAGGGGCATCAAACTGATGCCGATGTACGCCGGTTTTTTCCCAAATAGCCGCGAGCTTGACGAACTTTGGCAATATGCCGTTAAGAATGAGCTTCCAGTGCTACTGCATACCGGGACGACATTCGTTCGCCAAGCTCCGCTGGAATGCACGTTGCCGCGTCTGATCGACGATGTTGCAATTCGTTTTCGCGATTTGAAAATCATCATGGCTCACTTGTCTCATCCTTACGAAGGCGAGTGTGTTGTTACCATTCGGAAGCATCCCAACGTTTACGCGGATTGCTCGGCGCTCCACTATCGCCCGTTTCAGCTTTACCACTCGTTGATGCTGGTTCAAGAATACGGAGTGTGGGACAAGGTGTTATTTGGATCAGATTATCCGTTCACGACGGTAAATGCCAGTCTAAGCGGCATGCGGGAACTGAATAACCTGGTCGCCGGAACGGGGCTCCCCCGGTTGAACATGGATGCAATGGAACGCATGTTCGAGCGCGACAGTCTGGAAGTGTTAGGCATTTCCGTCTGAGAATACTCTCGTTCATTTCGCTGCCCAACCACCGTCGACCGGTAAGGTAACGCCTGTTATAAAGGAAGCTTCGTCTGAGGCGAGAAACAGTGCCGCATAAGCCAGCTCTTGCGGATACCCGACTCTGCCCAACATCGTCTGCTCGCATTGCCATTTGTAATGCGGCTCTCCTGGTTTGGGCGATATTCGCGTCTGAATAGGACCCGGGCAAATGGAGTTGACACGTACGTTGTGCGGACCGTAGTCATATGCGGCACTCAGCGTGTAGCCGAGCAGGGCAGCCTTCGTGGCAGTGTAGGAAACAGAAGTCATGCATGCTGCAATCGCTTGAACGGAGGCTATATTTACGATGGAGCCTCTCTTTTGCGCGATCATCGAAGGCAGGCTTTCGCGAGTGAAATAGTGAGTTCCCATCAGAGTCACCTGTATACAGCGGTTCCACTCCTGTTCGGTCGATTCCAGAACGGCGTGGAAAGGGCCCATATAGGCAGCATTGTTGCAGAGAATATCTATCCTTCCCGTGCCATTTCAATCCGGCGGCAACCGCACCGGCGGCATCTGAAGCCGACGAGCTGTCGGCAAAGCAAAACTTCGCTGTGTGCCCCTGGCTGCGGATGGATTCGGCGAGGGCTTCTCCGGCCTCGGCATCAATGTCGGCGATCAGGACAGCGGCGCCCTCGGCGGCAAACATCTCGGAGATTGCCCGGCCGATTCCATTCGACCCGCCCGTGACGATAGCTAGCTTATCTTTTAATCGATTCATGATTCAATCAGCGCGCTGACAGTGCTGGGAAGCATGCCGACTTATAGCGAGCTTCGCGACGCGGCGACTTGCAGCTGCAACTGAGAGCGGCAGGGGAATGTTACGCGGCAGGATGACTGGTTTGTACTGCTCTGTTGAGCCTTGCAGCATGCAAGAGTTTACAGGGCACTGTATCGACGGCTGAAGATACGTTCCAACTCGGAATAGTTTCGCCTGGATCGAGGTGCTCGTCTCGCAGCGCCTGGGTAATGCGGCGCGCGGTACCCTTCACGTACGAAACGAGTTCATTGAACCGATCCGCGTGGATCTGAGTCGTCGTGCCAACGATACTGACTGCGGCAATCGCTTCGTTATTTGAATTGAAAACCGGCGCTCCCAGACAGCGCACCCCGATCTCCTCTTCTTCGTCATCGAGCGAATAACCGCGCTCGCGAACCAAGGCCAATTCCTCTTTCAGCTTCCGAAAGGAGCAAATGGTGTTGTCGTTGTAGCGCATCAGCCCGTGTTCGCTCACGATCCGCTCTACTGCGGTTTCGGGGAGCCAGGCGGCGAGGGCTTTTCCAAGGGCTGTACAGTGCAGGCTGACTTGTTTGCCCACCCAAGTTGCGGACCGATAAGAACCAACGGGGTTCAATTTTTCAATTAAGATACAAGCTCCTCGCTCGACGACTGCGAGGTGGACCGTAATACCGGTCTGCTCGCTGAGGATCTTCAGAAAGGGCCGCGCCTTCTCCCGAAGGCTCATACCTTGCAGCGCGCATCTTCCTAAATCGGATAAGCGTGTGGTGAGTCGATACTTGCCGTTTGAGTTTTGTTTGGAAAGGTATCCATTTTCTTCAAAAGTTCGAAGGAGGCAGTAAACCGAACTCTTGGGTAAATTCAGATACCGGGTCAGTTGAGAGAGAGTGAGGCCTCCCCTTGATTGTGCGAGAACCTCCAAAATCGCGAGGCTTCGTTCCAAGGCAGGCACCAACGCTCGGCGAGACTTGTCCATTCTCGACCTCCTTGATTGTTAAAAGATAGCAGGATTGACATAGGTCCCGTTCTGGAGACGGTCTTGCCTGTGGAATTTCGTTCGGCTTACTGAACAGTTCGGGATTTTTCAGAATCTCCAGGCGGTTTCCGACTGCTAAAATTGGCGGCTGTTACGCCTGTCTTCAAACGCCTGGCGGACTCTGAATCGTGAGCCGCGAAAGCCGAACGTTGCCCGAAATAATTCATAGCTTCGACGCGATTGATTTCGAAACAGCGGGTAAACGTCACTACCAGATAGCGTTCCACGTCGATTCGGGATGGGGTTATTCTCTCGTTCCAGTTACGGTGATTCGTGGAGCCGGCCTGCCGTCTTCCGGCAAAACGCTTCCAGGGATTGCTGTTTTCGGAGGCACTCACGGTAACGAATGGGAGGGGCAAATCGCGGCTAAACGTCTTTGCCGCGATCTGGATTCTGCCGATGTTTCGGGCTTGGTTGTGCTCGTTCCACAGCTAAGCGAAAGCGCATGTAGCGCAAATCAGCGAACGTCGCCGCTCGATGGCGTGAATATGAATCGCGCTTTTCCGGGAAACCCGAAGGGCAGCATCAGTGCGCGGATTGCCAATTTCGTGAAAACGGTCATCTTTCCCCGGGTTCGAGTGATAGTCGATTTACACTCTGGCGGGATGGAGGGCGGGTTTGCCCTTTGCACGTCGTTTCATCCGGTTTCAGACGTGCGCCAGCGCGAGGAGATGCTGAAAGCTGCTCGACTCTTCGACACACCATTTGTGTTCGTCTATTCGAGTGATATGGCAGCCGGGCTGCTTACCAGCGAAGCAGAAGGCGAAGGCAAAATCGCGCTTGGCGGAGAGTTCGGCTACGGCGAGACGGTGAGCCGCAAGGGTCTCCGCCATGCCTATGAAGGGGTCAAAAACGTGCTGCGGCATTACGGCCAGCTGACTGGCGAGGTCACTAAGGTGGATGAGGGCCGCACTTCCGAACCGCTGCTCGTTTCGGCTCCGTATCTGGATGCGTACGTCCCTTGTCCGCGCCCGGGTATTTGGGAGCCGCAAGTAGATTTGGGCCAGCAGGTCAGCCGCGGCGACCTGATCGGTTACCTGCACGATTTCGCAAATTACACGGCGGAGCCGGTAGTTATCAGAACTTCCTAAGCCGGGATATGTGATTATGATGCACGCTCCGGCCGTTACCGCCAAAGGCGCGACGTTGTATGTAGTGGCGGAGCCTGTTGCAGCGGCTTGACAGAGGGAATGTTCCAGGTGCTGAACAGATTGCGACTGGAAGGCGCGCATCGTATTTGCGGGTCGGAAGGTATTCAGTAAGCTAGCGACAATGAATGACCGCATGTCCGAGTCAAGCGTCACAATATGCAATTCCGATTTGGAATTGTTCGAGCACGTGGAGAGCAAACTTTATACGGCTGTTGTTTGCGACGCGCTTGATGAATTGGGCTTCCGAAACTGCGCGATGCGTGAGCGTCTGCGGCCCCTTTTTCCCAAGGACCACTTTGCGGGATGGGCGCGCACGGTTCTCTGCGTAGACGTGGCGCATATTCCGGCGGACCCTTACGCCATGGAAATTGAGGCTGTCGACAGCATTCTCCCTGGCGACGTGGTTGTCGTCTCGACATCTTATTCAGGCTTTAATGCTCCTTGGGGCGAGCTCCTTTCTACAGCCGCCCGGGCGCGCGGAGCTCGTGGAGCGGTGGTCGATGGCCTTGTTCGCGACGTTCGCAAAATCCAAGAGCTTGGTTTTCCTGTTTTCGCAGCCGGGATCAAGCCCGTGGATTCGCGCGGACGCGGTCTTGTCCTTTCTTACAATGTGCCGATCCAGTGTGGAGAAGTCCAGGTTTCACCAGGGGACTTGATTTTCGCTGACTACGACGGAGTGGTAGCTATCCCGGCGAAGGTGGTGCCGAAAGTCATCGAGATGGCGACGAACCGCGTTCTGCGGGAGAACGACAGCCGCGCGGAATTGATGAGAGGCGCGTTTCTACGCGACGTCTACGCGAAGTACGGTGTTTTATAGAAGCTTGCTCGCGCGGGCTTCAGCCGAAGCTCAAGACCACGAGCGCTAATATCCCCAGCACAAGGCCAATGCGCCCATAGATTCCGACCTTCTCACGAAAAATCACGATTCCGATCAAGGCAACCAGAAACAGAGTGCCCCCGGTTGTGATCGGGAACGCGACATGTCCTGGAATCCCGAGCGTGAGAGCCCTTCCCGTGAAGTACTGGCCGCCCAAGCTGCACAAACCCATGCCGGCGCCAAGAATCAACTCCCAACGGGCGAAGCTGAGGCTCTGACGATAAGCCAAGGCCGCGAGCGCCAAACCGCCCGCGTACCAAGAGATGAGATATGGCAGCTCAAATCTATCGAGGTGCAACTCTGTGAGCACCTTGAGGCCAAAGGGACCGATGCCGTTTGTCAGGAACGCAATCAGCATCAGTTGAAACCATTTGCCTGGCTTTGTCTTCATCGTTGCGCCTTCATCGATTGACTCGTTGCGTCTCTGCCGCTGCGGCAAGCCGTTCCTCGATCGCTCGATCTCGCCAGAGCAGGACCATGGCCCCCGCGATCAACACCAGCGCGAACACCTTACGTAAGCTGACCGGCTCGTGGTAAAGCACGATCGAGGCGATCGCTGGGACTCCGGCAGACAGGTTGATCGCGAGCCAGCTGGTCGAGATATTGCCGAAACGCAGTGCTGTTTGCAGCGCCAGGATGGCAATCGCCGAGCACATTCCGAAAGGTACGCCGAGAAGTTTGGCGGTTACGGGCGCTCCAGGCATCGACAAAGCGCCGAGGCTGCCAACTAGCAAATAGACCAGAGAAAAGAAATACAACAGGACGGTAATTGCCGAAGGGCGGCATCCCTTTACATCGGCAAGTTTATGGAATAGCCCAAGCGTGCTGTAGCTGAGAAGAGCGAATAGAGTGTAAACAAGTCCGATCCCCAAAGCCTCGATTTCTCTCTTGGATTATAGGTTGGTTGCGGGAACACGCAGTAGCGGTTTTTTCGAAACCTTACAGCCGGTTGAACATTTGCCCGAGTGGTTCCTTGTTAGCGATGAGCCCGCTCTGTTAACCTTTGGCGTGCGTTGAAACTCGAATGGAGCCTCTGAAGCATTTCCTGGTCCTAGCTTGCGCGATTCGCGGTGTTGTCGCTGAACGCGCAGGAGCCTTCGCAAGTTCGCATCGATCTCGCGCATCCCGGAAACCCGCTCGAGATCGATCACATGGCATTGGGCCAGGGCGGTCTTTCGCCGGATACGATCTGGGCGGATCGCATGCCGGAGATTCGCTCCCTTCATCCTCGTATCATTCGTCTTTTTGTCCAGGAGTACTTCAATGTTCTTCCCGAAGCCGGACGAATGAACTGGAAGACATTGGATCAATCGGTAGACCTGATTCTGCGCACGGGAGCCACACCTCTGATGACCATCGCGATCAAACCGAAGGTCTTGTTTCCTCGTGTTGACCAGGCGGTTACCGATCCCGATGACTACGCAGCCTGGGAAAGCTTGATTGCAGCCATGGTCCAACATTACAAAGATCGAGGTTCGCGAATCATTTACTGGGAGGTGGCGAATGAGCCGGATATCGGGGAAGACGGAGGCTGTCCTTACCGGTTCACTCCAGAAGGCTATGTTCGTTATTACACTCACACCGTCGCCGCTATAAAACGTGCCGATCCAGACGCGAAAGCCGGCGGGCCGGCGCTGGCGAATCCGGGATCTCCGTTGCTCCCCGCGCTCCTCGATAGTGCTCAGCATTCAGACCTGCCTTTGGACTTCATTTCCTGGCACATCTATAACAGCGATCCCCTAGCGATCCGAGCTACTATCGATCGCCAAAAGCGGCTCTTGGAAAGGTTCCCGAAATTGCATCCCGAAACCTTCCTCGACGAGTGGAACATGTCGCTCAGTAATCCGGTAACTGATCCACGTTTTCAACCCGCATTTCTTCTCGAGACTATCTGGCAGATGAAGGATGCAGGCCTGGATTACTCCTGCTACTACCACATCCGCGACTATCATGTTCAGCCGGAGATCTTCGACGCATTCTTCTCTCGAAAAGGCGCCGCGGCGATGGCGCAATGGTGGAACCTCATGCCGCAGTACGATGGCCTGTTCGATTATCAAAATCACGTACGGCCGGCGTACTTCGCATTCTCGCTACTGGCGCACCTCACAGGGCAGCGCCTGCCTTTAGAATCCACCAGTAAGGCCGTGCATGGCTTTGCGACATACGACGAATACTACGGAAACTCATACGCGTTGCTCTGGAATTATTCAGATAAGCCGATCAACTTGACACTTCATCTTGATGGCATCAGAGCTGCCCTGAAGGCCAATTCCGTGATCCTGGATGCTACCGCGCCAAGCGACGATCAGAACATGCGGCTTCGCCCCGCCCAGAAGCTACGCATCAAGTCCGGAGGCGCAGAGATTCCGATGAATCTGGCTCCCTGGCAGGTTACTTTCTGGTCATTCGAAGCGCGGGGAATTTAGGCGAACTTCGTCACCTTGAATATTGAAACCGCTTCCTTGCGGTCGCGGCTCGGCAAGCTGTTGAAAATATGGGAGCGCTTTCTGAGCCACGAGCGCAAGGGACCGTGAAATAATCCAACTTCGGAGCGAACAGCGAAAGTCGGGACAAGCGGAGAGACTGCTGGTTGTGACAGCGCATCGCCTTGCAGTAACATGCACGCGAAGAGGATCGCTGAGCGCAAATTTCGCGGGAACGTGATCCAGAGCACTAAATTGTCGTTTGAGAAGCGATAGCAGAGGGGAAGAGGGTGTTTCCTCGCTACTGCAAGGTAGCAGCCACCATCGTCCGAAGACGGATCCATTGTGTGACATTGTAGGCCAGGGCCATCCACAGCGCTTCGGTGCCGGCCTTCACGAGTCCACGTACAGAGAACTGCCGGAGGCTTTGAACTCCCTTTATCCACAGATGCGGGAACTCGGCAATCTCCGCACGCTTCTTGTATAGCTTCTTCACGGCGCGGCGTTTCATGCGTGCCAGATAGTCGCGCATCGCTTTGCTCTCCAGCGCAACTCCACCCGCCGCGGCCCTCCACGATTTCCACAACACTGCCGGAGAAATCGGCAACGGCCGCAGTCTTGCGCCTTAGCCTGAAACATCACTTTACTGATGCCGTGGTGCTTCTTTTGCTGGATCACCACTAAGGTCTTGCCGTCCGGACACAGCAACTCTTTACCTCGCGCTTGTCGCCGAAAAGCTGATGCTGCAAACGCCTCCGCAATCCCGTTACGAGTACAGGCCCCCGCCTGCCGTGAGCCATTGTCTTTCCAGGGCGCTATCAACTCCACCTTTCGTTCCGCTGTTTGTTCCACATTGTCGCGCGTGGCATACCCGTTGTCGGCAATGATGTCTGCGGAGTCTTAAGACCACTTTCTTCGATCCGCTCCAGCGCGGGTATCAGTTGATGCAGATCATTGATATCGCTGCTCACCGCAACCGCTACGATCATGCGGGATTGGGCCTCGCTACTGACTTGCATGTTGTAGCCAGGATGGAAGCCTCCTTCGTTGTCCTTCATCTTGCGCGCTTCGGGCTCACTGTCACTTACCCGCAGATCGGCGCGCTTGCTGCGAGCAGCGCGGGCTTCCCGTTTGGCCAACTCCTTCAGTGCCGCTTCCGCACGTGCCACCGCTTCGCGGGCGGCGCGCTGTTGTGCTGCTTGCCGCCGCTCATCCATCTTCTCTTGCGCCTCCGCCGCTTCCCGGTCCAACTTCTTCACTACTTTCCGTGCTGCCCGCAGGCGTTTTTCCAAAGTCGGCCGGCGGTGCAGCGAACTCTTCCCCGCCACCGCCCTCATCTTCGTTCCGTCTTGCAGAATGGTCTTCAGATTGACCACCCCGGCCTGTACTTCTTATTCCTAAGTCCTTGATTCTTCAACCAGTAGCTCATGAGCGCAGCGAGTGGTGTGGTCGAATTTTTTCACACTCCCGCAAGCGAATGGTTGTGACGAACTTCGGTTAGTTAGGCGATGCGGTACTTGGATATTGTTTCCTCGTCCACTTCAACCCCTAGACCAGGACCGTCCGGGACCTTGACATAGCCATCGGTGAGTTGCAGAGGATTCTTCACCAATTCTCGACTCAGCGGCCCTTGAGAGGTATTGAATTCTATGAAGACGCCGCGCCGCTGATAGGCGTTCAGATGCAGGGAAGCGGCAGTCAGAAGATCCGACGACCAGGAGTGAGGAATGACCAGCCGGTTGGCTCGTTCGGCCATGTGGACGATCTTCCGCGCCACCGTAAATCCTCCGCATCGGGTCAGGTCGGGCTGCAGAATGTCGACTTGTCCCCGCTCCAGTAATTGTTGAAAGCCCCATTCTGTTGCTTCCTGCTCTCCGCAGGCGATGTTGATATTGGCTGCCCGGGACAACCTTCGGTAGCCATCGTAGTCCTCCGGATGGAGCATCTCCTCGAGAAAATACGGTTGGAACTGTTCTAAATCACGCGCTAGCTGGATGGCTTGCTTTGGTGTTCTCTCCACAAACCAGCCGGTGTCGATCATGAGATCGTGCTCGTCTCCTAATTCCTTGCGTGCTGCTTCGACCAGCTTTAAATCGAGTTTCGGATCCTTGCCGAAAACACCCCAGCCAAATTTGACCGCAGTAAATCCCTTACCGATGTAATGCCTGGCGGCCTCGCGCATGGCATCCGTAGTGGGACGGAACAAGGTGCTGGCATAAGCTCTAACACGCTCGCGCCATTTCGCTCCGAGCAGGATATGAACTGGTTGTTGGTAAAACCTGCCGGCGATGTCCCACAAGGCGATATCGAGCGCTGAGATTGCCTGGATCGCCACACCACGCCGGCCGTAGTAGATACTGCCCCGGTACATCTTGTACCAAAGCCGCTCAGGCTCGAGTGGATTCTCGCCCTCCAGGAGCGCTGCCAGACCGTCGAAACACTCCATGCCGGGCTCACTCCAACGTGGCGCGTCGAGCGCGGCCTTCGCAATCATAGGCGCTGTTTCGACATCCGAGTAGCCGCAGATACCGGCATCGGTCGAAACCTTCACCAGGCCCATAAAAGTAGGACCAGGCGGTTCTTCAGCGGCCTCGGGATTCCGGTATAAACCGGGTGACTTCAGGACGAAAAGTTCCGCTGACGTGATCTTCATGCGAAACGTGAAGAATAGCAGCTATGCCGGTATCGTTGGCGTATCCGCGGAGCGGATCAGGCAATCAGAAATACAGCTTCAAAGCGAACTGGATGATGCGTGGATCTTTCGCTGAAAAAATCTGGCCCGCTTGCGGCGTATCGACGTAAGGATTGGGATTGTTGAAGTTGGCGTGATTGAAGATGTTAAAGAACTCCGAGCGGAACTGCAGGTAACGGGTCTCGCCGATGTGGAAATTTTTCAGTACTGAGAAATCCCAATTCTGCGTGCCGGGTCCACGCAGGATGTTTCTGCCGGCATTTCCGAAGGTGAAGGGCGCCGGCACCCCGAAAGCCGCTACATTAAAGCACTCCGCCGGAGTACAGTTGGGAACGCTGGGGTTTCCAATCACATTGGGCCTGATGTCATACGCGAAATTCACGTTTCCCGGATCATTCGAAGCGAGAAATGGCGTAAACGGGAAACCGCTCTGGAACGTGGTTATACCGACAACCTGCCAGCCGCCAAAGAGCTCGTCGACGAGCCATGGAGCACTGTTCATGAAGCGCTTGCCGTGTCCAAAAGGAAGTTCATATCCGTAGCTCACAACCAGGCGCTGTGGAATATCGTAATCAGAGACGCCTTTCATCGAATGGAGATCGAACGGATCCTGTATACGATCTCCGCCTGGATCGGAGGTCCCGTCGATCGATTTAGATAACGTATACGAAGCCAGGAAAGATAGTCCGCTCGAGAAGCGTTTCTGCAGCTTCACTTGTAATGCATGGTATGTGCTGTTATTTTGATTTGCGAGATAGGAGCTGCCGCCGAACTGCGGGAAAGGTACGCGTTCCTGGTATGTCCGGGTGTCATTGGGATTGATCGGCGGAACGTTTCCCGGGGTGATCATCTCCAGATGAGTTCCCTTACTGCCGAGATAACCAATATCCAAAGCCATATTGTTTCCTAACTTGCGCTGCACCGTGAAATTCCATTCGGTAACGTAAGGCGTCTGGTTGCGGGGATCATAGGAAAATACAAGCGGCGAGTTGAATTGAGTATTTACCGTAAATGGCTCAAAGAAATTCTCCATCCTCAAAGTGGGAACGCCGTTCACGGTGGTCTGTGACTTGCTTTCGTCCAAGATGAATGGTGGATTGATGATTGGGTACGAGACGGTGTTGTTGCCCGATTGCAACAGATAGAAAACTCCGAAGCCCGCGCGGATAACGGTGTTGTTGTTGTCGGAAGGCCGGAACGCCAGTCCGAGGCGGGGAGCCCAATTGTACTGGTCAAAACGAAGTTTGTTCGGCAGGTTGGCCTGGCTTGGCGTGATGATATCGTTCGCGTATTGCGGATAGCCGAACTTCGCAACTTGCTGGGTTGTCAGATTGATCGAGCCCTTGTATAGCGCAACGATAATTTTTCCGGTTTGTTGGTCGAAGTCCGCCGCCTGGTCCTGCAATTCCTGGAATGCCGGATTGTATTCGAACCGCAGTCCTAAGTTGAGGGTTAAACGGCTCGTCACCTTGTAGTCGTCCTGTACATAGAACGCGTGATTTAACTGATCTTCTCCAAACAGGTTGCGAGGAAAATCGCGAAAGCCCGAGCTTGGATAGCCCAGAAGATAGTCTGCAAATGCGTCGCCTGAATAGCTCCCCGAAAAGCTGAAGGCCCCGCGCGAGTTCGCCGAATTTGTGGATGTAAACTCGTAGCGCCGGAGATCAGCGCCGAATCTGATCGTGTGCGCGCCCTTGATCCAGGTCATGCCGTCTATGATTTCGTACATGTTGCTCGGATTGGTGAGCGGCGAGTAGGGATTGCCGTTAATGAGCGTCCCGTAGCCGCTGATCGAAAGGCTCGGGAATCCCGGAAAATTGATGCTGGTCTGCTCGAAGCCCGTGATACCGGCTTGTGTCGTGTAATTGGTTCCCAAACCCTGCGGGCTGTTGGTGGAGTACATTCGACCATAACCTAGCCGCAAGTCGTTGATGATGGTCGGCTTGAAGATATGAACTTCATCGAGCGCCGCGTTCTGTGTTCGGATGTCGTCAGATACTCCTCCCACCTGCGGGAATATGCCCGGATTGAACGCGTGGATATTGTTCACCGAGTAGCGCGCGAATAGCGTGTCGCTATCCGAGAACCGGTGATCGCCGCGAATATTTCCTTGATCGACGTTAGAGTTGTACGGCGCTCCATATACGAAAGATCCTGCCGCTGTGTTGGGAAGTGGAATGAATTTCAGGAAGAATGCGCTGGATGGGTCAATCAGACCCGAGGGAATTGTGTTGCCCGGGAAAGAGGCGCCGGTTTGCGGGTTGTGGATGGCCGTGCCCAGGGAGGAGAAATCGCCGGATCGCAGAGCTGCGCTTGGAACGGGAGTATTAGAGGTGAGTCCACGAACGATGCGCGTTCCCTCGTAGTTCACGAAGAAGAACGTTTTGTTGCGGACGATCGGGCCGCCAAGGGTGCCTCCAAATTGGTTTTGCCTGTAGGGAGTTTTGGCGTTGTCGAAGAAGTTGCGAGCATCCAGAGCATCATTCCTGAGGAACTCCCACAGGACGCCGCGAAACTGATTCGTGCCGGCCTTGATCGTGGCGTTAATAACGGCGTCTCCGCGTCCATATTCGGCGGAGAACGCATTGCCTTCCACCTTGAACTCTTGAATCGCATCCACGGATGGCGTGAATTGCACCCCGTTATAAAGCTGCTCCTGATTGCTGATGCCATCGAGCAGGAACTCTGTCTTAGGCGCTTGGCCGCCGTTGACCGAAATGGTGGTGAAGCCTGTGTTTGAACCGGGGGACCCTTCAATTGCTCCGGGTGTCAGGGTCGCCAGCTGCGTAAAGTTGCGCCCGTTGAGAGGGAGCTCGACTATCGTTTTGTTGTCAATTACCTGCCCGACAGTCGCGTTATCGGTGTTGACCAGCGGCGCAGATTCCACCACCTCGATCTTTTGTGAAACATTTCCGACGTTCAGCTTGATATCGAAACGCGCTTGCTGGTCAACCTGCAGAACTATTCCGCTGATCTGCTGTGTCTGGAATCCCGCCTTGGTGGCCGTGAGGGTGTAGCTGCCGGTAATCGGCAGAAGGGGTATTTCGAAGTCTCCTGTATCGGACGTGAGCGTATGTCGCTCGAGGCTTGTAGCGGTGTTAACCGCTGAGACGGTAACCTGCTGAACCACTGCGCCCGAGGCATCCGTCACTCTTCCGACGATTGTCGCCGTGGGATCGGCAACCGCCATTGCAGCCGTGACGAAAGTAAAACAGAAAATCTTCAGATATAGCTTCACTGGACACAACCTCCACGATGAATGCCTGATGTTAGCCCCGATCGCAGTGCTTATTCAATGCTTGGCTCGGAGATCGTGCAGGGTAATGGACGTGATTCGCAGCTTGCCAATCGCCCAGCGGCGGTTTCTACCGGCCATGCAGGCTGTTCAGGTATGTTCCGAGCTGTTCGCGCACCTGGATCCGGTCGTAAAGATGCTTTTTTATAAATGGATCCGTCAGAGGATACGGTCCGGTCTCGGGAGGTCGCCTCTGCGGCCAGGATGCGGCAGTAACTCGCGCATCGCCGATGCGATAGCCATACATATCCAGGTGACGAACTCCCATGGCGAGCGTCGCCTCGCAGATATCCCGGATCTGCTCGAATGTGGGGTACTTAGCCGGCGCCGGCTTCATGAACTCCGCAAAATTCGCAACCCAGAATGTATAGATGATCGCTTTGTCCGGACCCACAGCCGTGCGAGTATCTCGAAGCACCTGCCGGGTAAGATCGACGGCTTTGCGGCTCGATTCTGGCGTCCCGTCCCAGGTCGGAGTTGTGTAGGCGCCCACTGCATCCCAGGGCTGCGCAGCCTTGCCGAAATCGAGACCCACCTGGTCGCGGACCTTCGAACCGAAGATGGTATGGATATTGTCTTCCACGTAGATCTCATGTTGCGGGTCGGGGTCGACCTCGCGGATAAACTTCACGGTGTCGGAAGCCCAGGCGGCCCACCAGTTCGAACGAGCTTCCGTCCATTCCGCCCACCCGGGCTGGCCGGGAGACTTCGGAGGTTCTTTGCCGAAGAGCTTCTTATCGAACGTGTTGTAGGAGATGTAGCGTTCCTGTGGCTTACTGCGAGGACCATCGATCGTCCCGATACCGCCCATACTGAACGTGTCATCGAAGATGTAACCCGTAAAGGCCGGGTGGCGACTGAATAGCTTTGCGACACTCTGCAGGTACGTCTTCCACTCCGTATTCCGCCACTCGGTGTTGAAAGTGTCGAAGGTAAAAAGCACGTGTCCGCCCGCATCCACCTGTTGAAATGCAGGTTTTCGCGGAAGAGTGTTGTGAGAGGGCTGCCAGACGACGAAATAGGCCTTGATTCCGGCTTTAGCAGCCGTGTCCAAGGCATATCGCGTGTCGGTTTGGCGTTTCGTCCACGCGGAGAGATCGAGGCCCCAGCACAAATCCACGTCCGTGAACCCCAGCCGGGCCATATCGTGGAAATCGCGAGACCATTCAGAACGAGGCGCCGAGTTCAACCAGTACCACGCGCTGATTCGAATCGGTTGGCGTTGAGCCCCATTCGCCAGTTGTGTTGCAAACAAAATTGCGAGCGCGCCTGAGGCAAATAAACCGGGCCTTCGATGCTGATACCAGGGCAATGAATGGACCTCCAAACAGATGTCCTCAACAGCATAAAGCGAATCCGGGTCCTTTCGAGGTTTTACTGGCTGCTTCGTCACGATTCTGTTTTATTAGCGGAATGGCAACCTCCGCTACTCGGTTCCACGTGCTAAATCTCTACCAAGGATGCCTAAATTTTGGGAAATAGCGGGCCTGAAGGCCCGCGCGGAGTAAACTCCACCCTCCACGCGCGATGAAGCTACTGGCCTATGTGTCCGACGAATCCTATCTTGCTTTGGCAGGAGTCGAAGCGGAATTCCTGTCGCTCAGTACCGGCGAGATCGGGCTCTTGAGATCCTCACCTTCCGGAGCGTTCTATGGCGGATTGGATCCGGGCGCGTATCGCGTCACCCTGGTTAAAGATGGCTATGGGGCTAAGGCGATTGAGTGCGAGATCGGCTCGCAGCCTGTGCAGTTCCGGCTGCTTTCGGATTGTTTACTGGGGTTCGTCTGGCCTAAATGGGTGGTTAGCGGTCAGACCGGCGAATTACGTCTTCATGCCGCTCGAGAGTTCCGAGTCTCGCTATGGCGCTATGGGTTGAAGGTTAGTTCCGAACGCATGATCGGTTGGTTCGACGAGCACGGCCCGCGCGCCAACCTGCAGATTCTTCCCGACAGCGATTTCACACAGACCGGCGTCGGTTGGAACGTGCGGGGCTACCCTTCGATTCCCGTCAGCCACATCGTTTCATCGCCAAAGAAGTCAGGACTGTACTATTTTTGGGCGCGCGATCGAAGCGGCGAGCAGTTCTCGTTTCCCTGGGTGGTTGCGCCGGCATCTCCGTCAGCTCCCATTGCTGTGCTCGCTTGTACCAACACCTGGAACGCATACAACAATTTCGGCGGCCGTTCCAATTACATTAATCCGGATGCGCTGCCGCAGCGCCCTACTGTCAATGCCCGCCTGGATCTGGCGCGCTTCCAGCCTCCTGCCGAAGTCTGGTCACCACGCGACGACGAATTTCGCGCGCTCAGTTTCGATAGGCCGGAGCCGGCGAACCACATTTTTGACTGTGCCCCGTGGAACGAACCGAGTCCGGCAAATCCGATTGCCGGTAGAATGCAAGCCGGACAAGCGCCAGGCGAGTGGAGATTATTGGCTTGGCTGGAGCGCGAAGGCTTCGCTTACGACTACTATGCCGATGCCCATCTCCACGACGGCACGTTGAATCTCCCGGCGTATAAGGTTCTCATCGTTCCCTTGCACCCCGAGTACTGGACACGGGAAATGTATCTTCGCGTGAAGCGCTGGGTTCACCACGAACATGGAAAATTGATGTATCTCGGCGGCAATGGGCTCAATTGCGAGGTTGTTCTCGAAGGCAACTCGATGCGCTGTCTTTCGCACGTAAACTCGTTCCGTTATGGTCTGGGAGGCAGTCGTGAAAACGATCCGGGAGACCGGTACGATTCGCGAATGCATCGAACCCTGGAATCAGAAGCCAACTTACTCGGAATCGCCTGCTCTGATTCCGGGCATTATGACGGCAGCGCCTTATCGTGTCCTCACCTCTCCTCATTGGGTTTTCGAGGGCACCGATCTCAAGATCGGAGATCTTTTCGGGGAACAAACCCTGCACGAACGGGTTCCCGGCGGTGCTTCCGGCCATGAAACAGATAAGATCACTGCGCATTCACCGAAGAACGTCGAGCACCTTGCCAAGGGAGAGAACCCCGGGAACGGCGGGGCCGACCTTGTCTATTATCGTCATGAAAGCGGCGGTGAAGTTTTCTCGGTTGGCTCTATTACCTGGATTGCGGCTTTATTCCCGGATAGCAAGGTTTCGCGTATTACGCGAAATGTCTTGAATCGATTTCTGAGCTAGGGTTTTGCAGATTCCGTCAGTTCGATTCCGAGTCCGGAATTCTCGAGAGGCGCAATAGCGCACCCGCCCTCATACCGGATCGGCTGTTTCAGCAGCGTTTCTTCGTAGTACAAGGGCCCAATCACATCGTGCTGCACCGAGTTGGCGAGTGCTGGTGCTGCTGCGGCCAGCGTCAGCATGGCGGCGGTCCCGATATCCATCTCGAGATTGCTTCCAATTACGCACATCAACCCCGAGGAGGCGGCTAGCTCTGCAATCGCCATAGAACGCAGCAAGCCGCCGTTCTTTCCGGGATAGATGCTGATCAGGTCGCAGGCTTCCTGCCGGATTGCTTCCAAGGCGTCTTGCACAGTAAATATAGATTCGTCCAGCATAAGTGGAATCGAAGTGCGTTGACGGATGCTAGCGCATCCACGGAAGTCGCCGCGCCGCAGCGGCTGTTCAAGAGCGTTTACGCCGGATTTCTCGAGACCTGGCAAGGCGGCGAGAGTATCGGCCACGCTCCAGCCGCCATTGCCATCCACTGCGACTGGAATTCCTGCACCAACCGCCGAGCGCACCTCCTGGACGCGCTTTACATCAGTCTCGACGTTCAGACCGACTTTCACCTTGACCGCTCGTAACCCGAGTTTCTCGACCGCTGTAGCCGCTACTTTTGCAGCTCGCGAGGGTTCGAACGCGCCGATTGAAAACTTCAATGGGATCTTGCCCGACCGGCGCGCGCCGCCGAGCAGGACGGTGGCATTTACTCCTAGCGCTTTGCCAACAAGATCGAAAAGCGCCATCTCAACGGCCGCTTTGGTGAAGGGATTCCCGATAAGCGCTCGATCCATTGCCTCCAGGCAAGCGCTGATATGCCGCGGATCCTTTCCGATAATTACCGGAGCGAGCACATTCGAAATCGCATGAATAGCGCTCTCCTGGCTCTCGCCGCTCCAAACAGGAACTACGCTCGCTTCTCCGTACCCGGAGATGCCCTCATCGCTCTTCACTTCGATTAGCGCGAACCGCGATTCCGGTTGAGATCCGGCGGCGCTGACGATGGCAAATTCAGAACGTACGACTCGCGAAACCGGATACGCTGCAACTGAAACGATTTTCAATTGTTTTCTCCAGAGATTGGAACGTTAGCGCCGTTCGATACTATTGAGCGCGCGAGAACTCAGCCGATATGTGGATCGTTCCCGTTGGATTCTGTATTTCGACGACCCCATCCTTTACGGGCTGACTGGCTCCGTTCACCTTGGCGACCTGGATAGATTTGTTTTCCGGAGGATAAAGGTACAGATGCAACCAGGCTGGACCGGCATTCGATGGGCATTCAATGGTTGCTTCCACATCTTTATCAGTCGAGTGAATCTGGTAACTGACAGCTCCGAAGGTTGTAAGCGCGCCGCGAACACGAATATCTTTTCCCGGGCGAAGCCACGCGGACGGCGAGTTTCTCAAAAGGTCTAATCCCTGGCCGTTCTCGTTCTCAAATACAAGCATGTTTCGAAGATGATTGTCGATTACGGAGTTCATCACCGGCAGGTCCTGAATGCCATCGCGATGTTCATCACCGCCCATGAACTTGCGCGAAACAGATCCGGCGGCAAGCGAATAGAATCCCTCGAGAAACTTATCATGTTCGTTGCGCAGAAAGCGAAGATAAACGTTCCAGGAATAGCAGGGCTCGACACTGGACATTTCATAGCGAAGAGTTGGAGTGTTTGCATATTCGGTCCAATCGGGATCCGCCGAACCTGCGTTTGGCCCTTCATTCAGCCACTTCATCGACAGAGTCATGAGCGGATCGTTCGCATTGAGCAGGCCTGCAACACCCAGAAACATGGGTCCGCAATCTATATAGAAGATGTGAAGAACGCGCGGGTCCATCTGCTCAAATGACCAAGGGATAAAAGACACAAGCTCGCCTGAGGAGTCCTTCCAGCGCGTGGCGCGTTCCACATAGTTGCGATAGGCGGCCTGGAAGCACTGACGGTAATCATCCCTTTCACGTGCCCAGCGATCCGCGTCCTTGTGGTGAATCGACTGCAGAACTTCGGTTACCGAAGCAAGCGCGCGGTACATCCAGGCGTCGTTCCAGACCAGGTGTTGATCGTCTGATCCGCCATCGAAGCCGCGTGCGGCGGGTATCAGTCCCGCCTCTGGACCGCCCTTCAAACGGGTATGCTCGCGCTCTTTCGCAATCCACTCCACGCCTGCAATCATGGCCGGCAGCCACTCTTTCAGGAAGTCCTGATCACGGCTCAATAGGTAATACTCTGAAGCGGCCCAGAGAATCGCGCCGTGATCCCCGGTCCAGGGAATCGCCAGGTGTTCACGTGGCCCGCTGATATAGCCCGTGTTAGACCATGCGCTGCTGCTCGGCACAGGCGAATACCGGCTCTTATCCAGGAATGGTTTGAGATAGGATTTCGCTTCCGCGAGATAGCCTCTCTCGATCAGATCGACAAGGTTCATCGACATCGGTGTCGGCCAGTAGGCTTCATAATGATGCGGGGACGTCTTCAGCACGTCATCGCCATTCGGATACGTGTCAGCCGTGATAAAGCTGAGCGGCACCGTGTAATTCCACAGACGATTGAGCTGGGCGTCTGGAACCTCCACCTGCATGCCTCGCGCTTCTTCCGCCTTCCAGAAACTCGCAACGGCCGCGCGGCTCTGATCGTAGCTGATACCGCGAAGCATCGTCAGGCTCTCAGCCACCGCCGGACTGAACGGAAATATCAGATCCAGCTTCTCGCCCGTGTGTCGCGATATTTCGAAATCGCAGAGATTGATGTCCATCCGCGTTTCCGCCAGGGCAACTGAGGTCAGGTTATTTGGCAAACGTGGGAAGTATCGAAGGGGCTTGCTGGCAGCCAAAACGATTCGACCCGTTTCGTCCAGCACGTCGGCTCCTGACCCGTGCAGGGTATATGGATACGCAGGGGCAACAAACGGGATACGAACGTTTCTTCGAGCATTCATCGCATAGACCACCCGGTCGCTCGCTATCTGTGCCCAGAGATGAATAGGTCCCGCTCCCGCACCGGCCTCAACTACCTGGAAGCGGAGGCGCAGGAACACTGGAGAATTCCACGCCGCCGCCGACGCATGCCCTAAAGAATCGACCACCAGCGCTTCTTCCAGAAGCACGGTGTCGCCGGACCGCATCTTAACCTCGGAAACAGGTAAATCTCCCTCCAGCAGACTGGGCTCAGTGGAGCCGTCATCATCCCGGCGATGTTCGAAATTTGGGTGTTCGCCAATGGAGAAGCTGATTAGAGCTGCTTCTTCCTTAGTCTTTGTGAAGAGCCTCCGGTCGGCTTCGGTGATGAGGTCGCCCGGTGTAGCGGATATATTTCCATTCCACATCACTCCAAATTCGAAAGGGTGATTCTTGCATCCCAAGAACGCGATCGGCCGCCGCATGTCGGGCCACCGGGCCACCGCCTGTTCATAGCTGGGTTCCGTCGCTTGTGCCGGCATATCTACTGCGATCAGTGCAGAAAAGCAAAACAACAAACGGATGCACGATTTTTGGACAGAATGTTTCATGACGAGACGCTGTACAGCCCACAGCTTAGCGACTAACTGCGCTCGAAATATGGCAGAAGAGCCTCTCGAACAACAATTGTTCGAGACGTTGAACAGTTTCGAACGTGCTGAACCGGAGGCGAGCGTTTTTTAGCGGTTTGGCGATCCGAATTCGGAATACGTTCCGAACTTGACCGGCAGCGGCTTTTCAACTATAGTCATTTTCATAAAAGGTGCCGGATCGAGAAACTATGCTGCGTCTGAACGGAATTACGCCGGTAGTAGTGACCCCTTTCAATGAAGATGAGTCTATCGACGATTCTGCGCTACGCCGGCAGATCGATTTCGCGATCGAGGCGGGCGCGGCGGCCATTTGCGGTCCCGGTTTTGCGGCGGAGTTCTATAAACTCTCGGATACAGAACGGTACCGTTTTTTGGACATTCTGGTCGAGCACACAAAGAAACGCGTACCGGTGATCGGAGCAACGAGTTCCGGATCCACCTTCAGCACGATCGAGTTTTCGCGCTACGCCCAGAGCATTGGCGCGGATTGTTTGATGGTAACTCCTCCAAGCACGGCACGCTTACCGGCAGCTGAGATAATCGCGTACTATAGTAAGCTCTGCGATGCTGTACAGATCCCGGTGATGCTGCAAGACGCAGATTTCACCGGGGCTGGTTTCGCGCCGGCAGTGTTTGTTGAACTCGCTCGGCGTCATCCCAACTTTCTGTTCGCGAAACTCGAGGTGCAGTTGCCTGGTCAGAAGTGTGCCGAAATTGTCGAGCGGACGGGCGGACAAGTGCAGGTTATCTACGGTCTGGGCGGAATCGCTATGATGGATGGGCTCGATCACGGCGCTTCCGCTATGATGCCGGGAGCAGCATGCCTTGAGACCTACGTGCGTATATACGATCTCTACACGCGGGGAGACCGGCAGGAGGCGAGGGCCATATTTAACAGGCTAGTCCCCTATCTGACGTTCGCGCTGCAAAATCTGGAGCTTGCAATTCGCATCGAAAAAGTGGTCTTCGCGAAACGCGGGATTCTCCGGGATGCGCGGCTGCGCGAGCCAACTCTTCACTTGGATGAAAAATATGAAGCACTGATGAATGAGCTTGTAGATGATGTTATAAAGCTCTCATCCGAGTGCAGCGTATCTGGTTCGTTATCCGCGTGAATGCTGTCCGTCTTGCGTTATCAGTAGTTGTTTGCCAGATTCTGCCCGGGTACTCAGGTAACATATTCCGCGAGGTTAAGCCCGAAAGCATCGGTATCAAGTGGGTACATGCAAACGCAAAATCGGAGCACCGGTACCTCCCGGAAACTATCCCGCCGGGAGTCGCGATCTTTGATTACAACAATGATGGTTGGATGGACTTGCTCTTCGTAAACACCGGTGAATCCTCCTTTTTCCATCCCCAGACGCCGCCGAAGACCGCACTCTATCGGAACAATGGAAACGGAACTTTTACTGATGTGACTGAACAGGCCGGTCTTAGGCCGAATTTTTTTGGAATGGGGGTGGCTGTTGGAGACTACGATAACGACGGATATGAAGATGTTTTTCTGACAGGCTACGGCCGGTGCTATCTGTATCACAACAACGGGAACGGGACGTTTTCCGACGTAACATCCGCGAGCGGGCTGAATGTCCCAGGCTGGTCCACCAGCGCAGTGTGGTTCGACTACAACAACGATGGCCGGCTGGATTTGTTCGTCGCTCAGTTCGCCGATTATTCGAGCTTGCGAAGCTGTACGAGTGCGACCGCCTACGGCGGCGGGATGGAAAACAGCTCGGATACGCAAACACATTACTGCTTTCCTAAGCTTTTTCCTCCGGCTCCGAGTCATCTCTACCTGAACCAAGGCGGTGGAAAGTTCGTCGATGTGAGCCGCGAGGTGGGGCTGCTGCGTTCGCCAGGAAAGGGCTTCGGTGTCGTCGCAACCGATATCAACAATGATGGTTATCTCGACATTTTCGAAGCGAATGACACGGTCGCAAATTTCTTATTCGTAAATCGCGGCGGGAAGCAGTTTGACGAGATCGGGTTGGCCTCCGGCGTTGGTTATAGTGAGGACGGTCTCGCGCGTTCAGGAATGGGAGTCGATGCCGCAGATTTCGATCAGGACGGCTGGCAAGATTTATTTGTCGCTAACGTTGATCAAGAGACCTTCTCGATTTACCACAACAATGGCGACGAGACGTTCACGGATGTAGCCCGCAGTTACGGAATCGCTGGGGCTACACGATTTCTCAGCGGATGGGGACTTAAATTCTTTGATTTCGATAACGACGGCTGGATGGACCTCGTCCTGACCAACGGGCATCCCGATGACTTAGTCGACCGGCGCATGAAGGGTGTTACGTATCGCGAGCCGCTATTACTCTTTCACAACGAACATGGGCGAACCATGTCGAATGTCTCGCAGCACGGTGGGCCGGCCTTCTCGAGTCAGTATGCCGGGCGTGGCCTGGCAGTCGGCGACCTCAACAATGACGGGTATCCTGATGTGATCGTAGGAATAAATGGCGGGGCTCCTCTTGTGCTCTACAACACCGCTCAAAGTGGAAACCATTGGGTGGGGCTGAATCTGATCCCGGTTCGCGCAGCGCCCGGCGCTGCCGGTGCACTGATTCGGTGGAGCGCAGGTGGAGTTGTCCGATCGCGTCTCAAAACGGCGGGGGGTAGCTACCTTTCCTCTCACGACCCGCGCGAAATCCTTGGATTGGGCAGCTCGGTGCGGGCGGATTGGATCGAAATTCACTGGCCTGCGCCGAGCAGGCAGGTGGATCGGATCGGCCCCGTTGCCGCGGGCAGGTATCTCACCATGGAGGAAGGCAAGGGCGTCCGTTGATTTATTGGTTACTGTGCGGATTGATCTTTGCGCAGGCGCTAAGTCCCGAAGCAGCCGCTCGAAAGGCGATCCAAGATTTTGAAGCCGGGCGATACGTCGAAGCCAGAAGTGAGCTTCGTAAGATTCTACAGGTGGCGCCCGCAGACCCGGCGCTTTGGGCGTATCTCGGGCTGACGGAAGGTAATCTGAACGACACGCAAGCCGCTATTCGAGATTTTGAAAAAGCGCGTTCCTTATCTCCTCAAGATCCGCAAATTCTCTTCAATCTAGGTGGACTGTACGCCAGGACAAGTAATCCACGCGCTGCGATGGAGATGTACCGAGCCGGCCTCGAGTTGAAGCCCGATGACGTAACGGCAAATCAGAATTACGCCTTGCTTCTAATGCAGGCCGGCCAATATGATCGCGCGCTGCCGGCGCTCCGCAAGCTGCGGAATATGCGGCCTAACGAGCTGTCGGTTCGTGTTTCCCTGATTGAATGCAGCATGAAGGCTGGAGAGGCCGAGGAAAGCCAGCGTGAGTTGCGCGCGTTTCTCGATCTGCCAGAGGCCACGATAACCAACCGGATCGAAACCGCCCAAGTATTCGCAGAAGATCATCTTCCCAAGGCGGCAGATGTAGTCTTGCGAGATACTGTCCAGCGCTACGATAATTCCGCGAAGGCACATGCAGCGCTCGGGCGGTTCTTGATCGATTCGAAAGATTACGAGAACGGCGTGGTTCAGTTCGGTCGAGCGGCGCAGTTGGAGCCGGATACCGCGACTTATTCCCTTGCACTTGCGGAAGCACTTCTCCAGTGGAAACACTTTCAGCCTGCTCACCAATTCTTGAAGGCCGTAGAACCTAAATTCGGAACGCTGCCCGAGTTCCGATACGAAATGGGGTTGAGCCTCTATGGGCTAAATCTATTTTCTCAAGCGATAGAGCAGTTCCAGGCATTTCTAAAGGTACGTCCGGATGCCGATGGCGCCTGGTTTTTTGAAGCCAGCTGTTTTGCGAACACAGGACAGCTCGACAAGGCGGAAGCCTGTTTCCGCAGAGCCATCGCGCTAAACGACCGTAATTCGGCCTATTACACAGCGCTAGGCGAGGTGCTTCGAAGGGATGAGCAGGATAGAACGAGTGATGCGATTAACGCATTCCAGCGCTCGTTAGACTTGAAGCCAGACGATCCAATGGCAGAGGAGCAGCTCGCCTTGTGCTACGAGCGCGAGCATCACCTGCCAGAGGCGGAGCAACTGCTTCAGAGAGCGGTCCAAAAGAGTCCTGGATTTCAGCAAGCGCACATTGCACTTGCCCGTGTTTACTACAAACTTCACAAAACGGCCGAGGCAGACCGGGAGAAGGCGATCGCCGAGAGGCTGCAGGGCGACGGGTCAATGGCGTCCCCATCCCAGTAGCCTCCCGAGCCTTCCTTTTTCGGAATGCAATCCGAAAGAACTTGACAAGCACGCCGACCCGCGATATAAAGCATCGGAAGGAGTGGCTACCGGTCTGAGCGGTTGGGAAGCTCATCATCCGGTAAGCTCCTCAGGAGGCCTAAATGAGGCGCACAAGCCGGGCGCGGAGTTCCAGGCGGCTGCATGGGTGGTTTCTAGCTTCCGTACTGGCGTTCACCACTGGTTCTGCCTGGGGCCAGGAAGCTGGAGCAAGCATCAATGGCTCGGTGCTGGATCCAAGCGGAGCTCCGGTCGATGGCGCAGTCATCACCGCCAACGAGACAGCGACTGGACAAAGCCGCTCTATAACGTCGGCCGGCGGAACTTACTCTATAACCGCTCTACCCGTCGGGACGTATACCGTGACTTGTACTCATGCCGGTTTTCGAACGGAAGTGCATCCTAAGATCACGCTGACAGTGAATCAATTGGCGACGGTAGATTTCACCCTACAGGTGGGAGCTGTTAATCAAACGGTGGAAGTAAGCGCCACAACAGAGGCGCTCAACACCACGAATGGGGAGATTGGCACCACGATAAATCGCACTGCGATTGTGGAGCTGCCGCTGAATGGCCGTAATCCTGCGACGTTAGTCTTCTTGACGCCGGGCGCGGTGGACGGTTTGAAAAGCCCGGCATTTACGCGCCAGGATTTCACAACGTTTCCAACGGAAAGCGGCGCGTCAGTGAACGGCGGACGCCAGGGCAGCACCTATTACATGCTGGATGGCGCCACGAACATGGACAACTACACCAACATCGCGATGCCGTTTCCGAATCCGGATGCGACTCAGGAATTCCAGGTGGTGTCCAATAACTTCGACGCGCAGTATGGCTTTTCGCCCGGCGCGGTGGTCAGCATTGCTTCGCGCTCCGGCACGAATACCTGGCACGGCGAGATGTTCGAGTTTTTGAGGAACACCTCGATGGATGCCAGGGACTTTTTCGCTCACCAGACGGATGGACTTAAGCGAAATCAGTTCGGCGCGTCGGCAGGCGGCCGCATTCTTCGCGACAAGCTGTTTATCTTTGGCAACTGGCAAGGCACAACTGAGCGGCAAATTTTAAATGGCGCGAGCGCTCACGTTCCGAGTAATGCAATGCTGAATGGCGATTTCAGTACTTACCTGACCGGACAAACCACAAATCTATGCGGTGCGGGCGGGCCGTCAAACTTGAATTTCGATACCGGCCAGGTCTTCGATCCACGGTCGGCGCGATTTACCACGTGCCCGGCAGGCAGCGCCAATGCCGGTCAGCAAGTGGTCCTCAAGACGCCATTCGCCGGAAACCAAATCCCTACCAACTTATTCAATCCCATTTCGTTGAAATTTGAGACCGTGTTACCCCGTACCGACGATCCACTCGGCTTAGTGAACCTGGCGGGTCAGGTTCGGAGCCAAGACTATAACGAGGTCACGGTCAGGCCGGATTGGTACATCAGTTCGACGCAACACCTGAGCGGTCATCTATTTTGGGATAACTTTTCCCATCCGTCTTTTGACGGGCACGGCAATATGCTGCTCGCGGACCGGTCCTGGTTTGCGCCGTATTGGAATGGAGGCGCTAATTGGATCTGGAATATCTCTCCTACTTTGATTAACAACTTAGTAGTAGGATACAACTCGCTAAATACCGTCAGCCACTCCGGATTGCGAACACCTTCAGGCGGCCCCGTCAGCTATTCCGCATTCGGAATGGATGTAGCCGAACCGACGACAACCCCGCCAGGACTCGATTCGTTAGGTGTAGGGAACGAATTCGGCGCCGGTCAGAACACCAATGTCATCAACCGGCATCAATATTCGATCGCTGAATCCGTGACCTGGAACAAAGGGAAACATCTTATTGTTGCCGGAGTAAATGTTCTCAATCAGTACTGGTTCGAAAACACCGACTGGCTGGCTCTGCCGATCATCAGCTTCAGCGGTCAATTCAGCGGCGTTGACTTTGCAGATTTCCTGTTAGGAGCCGCCAATAGCTTCGAACAAGGCGCGGGCGAATCCAACGAGGTGAAGGGTACCTCATGGGCGGGCTTTGTGCAAGATACGATTCGCCTCAAGCCTAATTTCACATTGAATGTTGGCGCGCGTTGGGAGCCTTTCTTCTCGTATACCCCGACAGGCGGGCGGATTGGTGTCTATGAGCCCGGAGTGCAGAGCACAAGATATCCAAATGCTCCGACCGGGTTAGTGTATCCCGGAGATCCGGGCGTTCCGAGTAAGGGCACGCCGAACGATCTACCGGTGATATCGCCACGGATCTCATTTGCATGGCAGCCGACTCATGCCGCCAGTACGGTGATTCGATCGGCTTTTGGGATCTTTGCGGCTCCGTTCGAGATGTCTTACTTCAACCACTCGGCGGACACTGCGCCGTTTTCGCCGACGTATAGTTTCGGGCCGACAACCACCGGGGGTCCAGTGTTTCCGGGCGGCACGCCGATTCCCTTCAGCACTCCCTGGAGCGTCTATGCGCCGACCGGGTACAAGAGTCCCTTCCCGCCTTTTGCGTCGCCCGGCTATGTGCCTGGCCGCTTCCACTGCTTTCATCACTCCGGTTTTCGTGCAACAGAGTTTTTCGCCGGACTTCAAGATTGGCCGCACTCAAAGCTGGAATTTATCCATTGAGCATCAATTTCCAACAAACAGCGTGGTTAAGGTGGCCTACGTGGGCTCGCAATCGTATAATCTTCCTCTTCTGGTTGACCGTAATCCGGGTCTTTACAGTACGAATGCGAACCTGAACGGACTCCGGATCAATCCCAACTTTTCCACCGTTTACCAGAATGGTTCCTGGGGAACTGCGTCGTATAACTCATTGCAGCTTTCTTTCGAACAGCGCCTTTCGCATGGGCTGCAGTTTGCCTCAAATTTCACGTGGTCGAAGTCTCTAGACGACCAATCGGCAGCATCTGCGGCCTTTAATGGAAGCGTTCCAGACCCATTTAACTTCGCATTCAATCGTGGAGTTTCGGATTTCAATTACCCGTTCTCATTCAATCTGTACGGCACGTATCAGACACCTGGCTCTAGCCGGGATGAATGGTTTTATCCGGAGCGTCTTCGGTGCCTGGGAAATTAGCGGGCTTTGGCATTTGCAATCGGGAGATCCGCTTTCGATCTATGGCGGGAATGGAAACGACAACTCGCAGGCGCATGAGTACGGCGACCGCGCCGACTACGTGGGCGGCCCGCTAAACGTCCATCAAGGATCTAAAAACAATTGGCTGAATGAGTACTTCAATACAGCCGCGTTTGCTACGAATGCGCCCGGAACCTTTGGCAATACTGGGCGGAATATCATACAGGGTCCGGGTGTAAACAACTTAGACGTTGGGTTGTTTAAGAATTTTCCATTTAGAGAACGTTTTCGCTTGCAGTTCCGGGCGGAAGCTTTTAACGCACTGAATCGCACGATGTTTGCCAATCCCGACACGACTGTGACAGATGGTAGCTTCGGCCAAATTACTTCCACAAAAGGATATGGGAATGAGCAGACGTTCTTCGGATATCCGTCGCGAACTCTCCAACTGGCCCTCAAGCTTTACTGGTAGGTTAGTTCTGCTAAAAAGGCTATTCTCGCCCTATAACTGTGCTTCGACAACGAATTGATCTTGCCGGAAGATGGGAGCGCGTAGTAAATGGAGAACGTTGGGATTACATTGATGTTCCCAGTTCGTTGCGGCTAGCCGGCGTCTACATCTTAAGGAAAGATATATCTGTTCCTGCTCTTGCTAAGGGAGCCCGCGCGTTTCTTCACTTCGAGGCCATCACATACTACGCCGAAGTGAGCGTGAATGGAGCCAAACTTGGCCACATGGGTCCCTACGTGCCGTACGAATTTGAAGCGACCCACGTGATTAAAGCCGGTGAGAACACGATCGAAGTGCTGATTCGGGATCTCACCGCCGGTCCGGACGGCAGCGGCAAAGACGAGCTTGCAATTGGCGTCAACCCGGGCTGGGAAGCATATGGCGGGATTATCCGGGAAACATGGATCGAAATTCGTCCAGCGGCATTTATCCAGAACGTGCGCTTGGCATACACACTGGCTAATGATTTTTCCCGAGCATCTTGTGAGCTCCGTGTCTTCTTGAATGCTATAGGGCAGGGCAATGGCCAGATTAATGTAAGTCTATTGCACGGTGAAGCTGAGATAGCGCGTGCATCTTCACCGATCAGTTTGCAATCGGGCCAGACAGAGGCAAATGTCGAATTTCAAATCGAGCATCCGCTGCTGTGGTCGCCCGAGGAGCCTCATCTCTACAGTTTGAAAACTACTCTTGACACGAGTGCGGAAACAGACGTCCTTCAAACTCGAACAGGGTTCCGTCATTTGGCGATGAAGGACCGACAGTTTGAATGGAACGGAAAGCCGCTTTATCTTCAGGGGTTTTGTCGTCACGACATGTGGTACGACCAGGGCTTCACTCTGAACCGCGAGCAGATGAAAACGGATATGCGCGCGATCAAAACCTCGGGCGCTAATTTCGTTCGCCTTGTTCATTACCCGCACGATCGCTACATTATCGATCTGGCGGAGGAACTCGGATTATTAGTAACTGAAGAGCCGGGTTATTGGCAAGTGGAATTCCCTTCGATGCCGGCCTCGGAGGTCGACGCTGGCCTGCGCATCCTTGAAGGAGTTATTCGCCGTGACTGGAACTCGCCGGCTGTTTTCGGCTGGTTACTCGGTAATGAATCGAGATTGACCATCGAATACCTGCGCCGGGGTAAAGCACTCTGCAACGATCTTGATCCGCTGCGACGACCCGTCTCATTTGCGAATAGCACTGCGAAGGAGAAAGCAAAGCTGCAGTTCGAGGAAGCAGGGTTAGATTTCTTCTCGCAGCACCTGTATGACTTCGACCGGCACAAGTTTGAAACGACCGCTGATTATTATGGCGCCGGTAAGCCGCTGGTTATAGATGAATGGGGCTGGGAGGATAGCGGGGGCGGGGAGATCTTCTGGGAACGAAATTTCGACGCTCTGCTCGATGCGATGAAGGAGGGTAAGATTGCGGGCCACTCGTTCTGGTCCTGGAATGACATGCGGCAATATGCGCGCGTCGATTGGCCGACAGCAGATGGCATTCTGTATTCGGGCGCAGTCACTGAAACGCGCCAGCCTCGAACGGATCTCTACCAGCGACTCACTATGCTATTTCGGTGGCAAGCTGCGGACCGGGAGCGCGAAAGGTTACCTCATACAGAACCCTTCTCGAAGAAGCCTCGGATGGCGCCACTCAGAATTCCGGTTGTAAGTCGCGAAGGATCAGCCAGGCCGGTAGACTTGCAGCCGGTTGTAAGTTCGACTGCGGCGCGCCAGTCCTGGCAAGCGCTGGAGCAGGCGATGGCGAAGTTTTGGCTCGCTACGGATATGGCGCAAGATCAATGGGAACGTAGCGGCAGAAAATTGTTTTTCTGGCGGGATACGGTCCTCGAGATAAACGCGATTCCCTTCACTTTTCCCCTGGAAGAGGGTTTTGTCCGACCGCTCGTGGCCACTCCGGAAGTACCGAAACTGAGGATTCCGATTGGCAGACAATGCGATTACGTTTACTTATTGGGAAATAGTACCTTTCCGTCCGGTTTCCCTCTTCAAGGCCAGTCGGGAGCTGTTGCAGGTTGGATTGATATCGTCTATCGCAACAAAGCGGGAGACCGCGTATCTCTAAGGAACGGGAAAGAAGTTGCAAGTGCGAACTTGATATACAACGCGACGCGCATAGAGCCTCTCGCGCTGGATGCTCCTCAGGCACTTACTTTCGAGAAAGATCCGGCTCGAGAACATTATCAGATATTACTATTTGGTTTTCCAGCAAACGGCTTCGTCAACGAGCTGATCTGGAACTGGCAAAGTGGGCCGGCGCTAACTCTTTTTGCGGTAACCACTCAGACGCGCAATGCCGGAGAAACGGGCGAATGAATCGCCGTAAGTTCCTCGGCGCGGCAGGAACGGCGGTGCTGGCGCGAAGCGGTGTTACTCAGCAGCAGTCAAGTGCTTCGCCTCGGGTTCGTATTGATCTGAACGGCCCCTGGACGAAGATCATTTCGGGAACCACTATTAAGACGTTGAGTGTTCCATCCTCTCAGAGGCCGAGTGGATCCTACGATCTCGTTCGGGAGATCGCGCTTCCCCGACTTGGGCAGAATGAGTGTGCGATTTTACACTTCGACGGAATCACCTATTTTGCGCGCCCTTCTGTAAACGGTACCGCGCTGGGGAGCATGGACCCTTATGTACCGTGCGAATTCGACATCACGAGTCTGGTTCGGGAACGGTCAAATACTGTATCCGTTCATATCAAAGATCTGCCCTGCGAAGGCGAGCAGGAAGGTAGCGATCAGATCCAACTGGGCGTAAATCCTGGCTGGGAGGCGTACGGCGGAATCATTCGCGACGTGTGGATAGAGATTCGCTCCTCGACTTACATCGACAACGCGCAGTTTCGATATACACTCGACCCGAATTTTCGTGCGGCAGATTGCACGGTCCGATTCGAAATTCACTCGAGCAGCGCCGTGAATGGGACCGCACGGGCCACGCTATCGCACGCTAATAGTAAGATCGCATCCGCATCGGGAGCTTTCTCGGCGAGCGCTGGCAAAACGGAGGTTGACATTCCCCTGCGAGTCGCTGCTCCGGCGCTTTGGTCGCCGGCGTCACCCAACTTGTACGATGTAACCCTCACAATTGATACCGCCAAAGGAGTCGATGAATTCTCTTTCCGCACAGGTTTCCGCCAGTTCCGTGTCCGGGAGACGTGGTTTGAGCTCAACGGGGAACTCATTCATCTCAACGGCGTTTGCAGGCACGACATGTGGAAGGACCAAGGGTTCACGTTAACGCGAGAGCAGATGAACCGCGATATGCGGGACATCAAGAACATAGGCCTGAACTTTATTCGGCTCGTCCACTATCCACATCACCGGCATATTGTGGAACTGGCTGATGAACTCGGCATTCTTGTTACGGAAGAACCCGGCTATTGGGGTGTCGACTTCACCAAGATGCGCCCATCCATGATGGATCTGGGAGTTCGGATACTCGAGCGGACCATGCGGCGTGATTGGAATTCACCCTCGGTCGTGGCATGGCTCGTGGCAAACGAGTCGCATCTGACGCTCGATTATTTAAGCAAAGCAACGACGATGTGCCGCAAGCTGGATCCCCAAGGCCGCCTCGTCTCAGCGGCAAACAATATGCCGAAAGAGAAAGCCAAGCCGATTTTTGAGCAGGCTGGTCTTGACTTCTTCGATGATCACCCGTACACGTTTGAGGTGAACGAGTTCGATAAGATTGCGTCGTTTTATGGTTCGGACCGACCGTTGATGTTTACAGAATGGGGAGGGAAAGAAATCGGACAGCAAGAGCAGGTGATGTCCCACACTGTCGATGCTTTTATCGAGATGCGAAAGGCAAAGCGGCTGGCTGGTACGGCATTCTGGTCGTGGCAGGACCTGCCGCAGTTTAGCCGTATTGATGAGGAGATGGAGCACGGGATTCTGGAATCCGGGGTCGTAACAGAGTCGCGTGAACCCCGCGATGAGATCGTCATGCAGCTCCGGCGATTGTGCGAAGGTTCGCCCGCGATGGAACCAGCGGTGCTATCTCCCGAAATTCTGCCGCTGCGAAACGTTCCGTGGTCACCAGCCGGGAAACATCAGAGCATCGATCTAAATTCGGTGGTGCAGGATGACGAGCAGATTATGGCCTGGAAGGAGTTCGAAGCGATCTGCGCCGAATACTGGGCAAATTCTGATTATTCGAAAGATGAGTGGGCGAAAACGGGCAAGAGCTTCCGTCTCTGGCGGCAGGCTGAAATCAAAATTCTAGGCGTTCCATTTCGCTCTGCACTGGTAGATAACTACGTGCGCCCGGTTGTTATCACTCCAAAACACCGAAAATTTACCTTCCCGGTCAAACTTGAGTGTTCGCGCCTCCACATATTGGGACATATCTCGTGTCCGGATGGTTATCCGGGCCTGGGTGAAGCTGCCGTACCCACAGCGACTCTAAGAATACAGATGGACAAGGGCAAGGAGAAAATCCTGCCGCTTCGGAATGGTTATGAGGTCGCCCGCGGAAATATGCTCTATTCGTCGAGCCGTGTCGATCCTATAACTACAAGCGCGCAACGTGCGATTCAGTTTACTAGACAACCAGCGCGCGAAGTATATCAGGTTCTGCTTTACAGTGTAAGTCTCGACAGGGAATTCGTAGAATCGATCTCTTACGAATTGTTGCAAGGAAGTCAACCCCTGTTGGTGTTTGCTCTCAACGCTGAAGTAGCATGAAGATCCTGGAGAGACGAATTCGATTACTAGATTGCCGGTCCATAGCATGAAAACTATAAGCTTGTGTGCGGTTGCGCTGTTCGGTATCGGAGCGGGCCTGCAGTCGGGGTCGACGGGCAAAGCGCCGTCGATTGAACGACTCGCGCCACAACTGGACCAAATAGTCCCGAAGGATGCGCGTGTGGAACGCGTCGCAACCGCGCCCGGATTCAAATGGACGGAGGGACCTGTTTGGGTACATGCGGGCTATCTGCTTTTTGCTGAGATTCCAAGCAATAGCATTCGTAAGTGGACGCCTGGAGGCGCCGTGACCGTATTCATGCAGCCGAGTGGGTATAGCGGCACTGCTCCTTATGGCGGACCGGAACCTGGGTCGAACGGGATGACTTTGGATTCTGACGGCCGCCTTACGGTAGCTGGGCACGCGAAGCGCAATGTTTGGAGACTCGAATCTATGGATCCGCGGAGCGCGATCACTGTCCTCGCCGATAGCTACAACGGAAAACGGCTGAATAGTCCAAATGACCTCGTTTATAGAAAGGACGGTTCGCTGTATTTTACTGATCCTCCCTATGGATTGCCCACGCAAAGCGATCGCGACCCCCGAAAAGAGCTGCCGTTTAACGGCGTTTATCGTATTCCGGCCGCGCTACAGCAGAAACCGGGGGCATCGCCTGACCGGCAGACTCTTCAGCTCGTGATAAAGGATTTACCACATCCGAATGGCATTGCTTTTTCGCCGGATCAGCAGTTTCTATATGTGGACAACTCCGAACCACAGAAGCTGTGGATGCGTTACCGAGTTCGGCCTGACGGATCTCTGGAGGCGGGCAGCGTTTTCTTCGATGATTCCGCGGATACTGCTCCTGGTGGCCCTGACGGAATGAAGGTGGACCAGGATGGCAATTTGTACAGTGCAGCTCCGAGTAGCGTCTGGATCTTTTCGCCGAAAGGGCAGCATCTCGGGACGATTCATATGCCCGCCATGGTTGGCAACCTTGCATGGGGCGATGACGATGGCAAAGCGCTATACATTACTGCGAGCGCAAGCGTGTACCGCGTGCGCTTGAATATCCCTGGTGTTCGTCCCTAGGGAAGCGTTGGGTGGAAGTATAGAGCTCTATCCCGGTGATTCAGATTGAATCGCTGTTCGGCGGGCCGTAAGCGCTCCCATTTGTCAACAGCTTGCCGAGCCGCGACCGCAAGGAGCGGTTTCAATATTCAACGTGACGAAGTTCGGCTAATCTGTTCCACTTCATGCTCGCAACCTGCACATCTCACGCTTGAATTGCTATTTCCTCGCGCGCCAGAACGCGTGCGATCTCGCTGGCTGATTCGTGCTCATGCACGGCGTAAGGGCTTCTGGGGAGGCCGACATCACGTCCTTGTGCGGCGAGCGCAAACCTCATGCGGGAAACGTGCCGAACGGGATGGTCCAACACACGCCAAAGTCTCAACAAACTTTCGCTGCGTTCTCTAACTGAATCATAGTTATGTTCCTTCCAATCCCGGTACAGCGCGACGCATTTAGCGGGAAACAGTGTTGCCAGTCCGGATATCATACCGACGCTGCCAAGCAACAACGCCATGTAGTGCAGATCCTCCATGCCGGAGAACACAGGAACGCGAGGATGTGTCTGGAGAAGGTCGACCATCAAATGCGCGTCAGCGCCACCTTGCAAAAGCCCGTCAATGAGCGATTCATCCATCATGCGCGTCATTGTTCCCAGGTCCACAGGAGCCGAAGCCAGCAGATTGGCTAATCCCAGCGGGATTGTGCTGCGTGTGCGGAGCCGCTCGAACATTCTCAAGAGCGAAGCTGAATCGGGCTGAAACAGATAATGAGGTTGTGCGACAAAGATTGCATCTACTCGTGCGCCGGCGACCGCCTCGAGCAGATTGATCGCTTCTGGTTCAGAATCGGGGAGAATGGTCGCGACCAGCGGCTTTTGTGTGTTTCGCCGGGCTACATCACAAATACGAAAGAGCTCGTCTGGCGCTGCTCCAGCAGTCTCACTGCCAAATGCGCCAATGCTGATGCCATCTACTCCTGCACCGTCAAGGAATTTAATCTCCTGTCCTATTTTTTCCCAACCGATCTTACCCTCATCTACAAATGGAACTATTAAGTTGGGAATCACACCTTCGACAGCTAAACGCCGGATACTCATTTCACTCCTTCTGGTTGCCGAGAAATTCAAGCGGGTGTGCCCTGCAGGCGGTGCTGGTTGTACTTCCGGTGTTAAGATCTCACCCAGAGGGCCTACTGCATTGCGGGATCCTGCCCCGGTCCTCCTACAAAAATGATTTTTGGTATGCGTGTGGCCGCGGCGGGGAGCTGCGGAAAAGGCGCATGCGGCTCCCTCTGATACCAGTACGCGACCGAGAACAAATTGTCGGACCGCAGGTTAGCGTGTCCATCTTCGATGGTTGCGCGTATCGATTTTCGAAAACGAACGGGAGCCTCAAGGTGCCAGCGATAATGCGAAAACCTGGAACCGGGCTCCCAGCCGTGGAATTCCGTGAGACCTACCAAAGGAAATGAGTATAGCTGGGAGAAGCCCCAGGCGGCATTAAAGTAATCCTCTCCGCCGGTGCCATGAATTCGAGGTTCCTGTTCTCCGTCGATCCAGATCATCTCATCGCCCTCATTCCACCCGCCCCACTGGTTTTGGAGCACAGAGAGCGTTACGCCCACAAATTGGCCATCGCCCGTGGCTTCGAGAAACGTATAGTTTCCTTCTCCCGATGTATTCAGCCAACGCGGATCTTTTCTCGCTTCCGAAAAGTTGTTGCCGTAGAAGTTGCCCTTGTACCATCCTCTGCAGGGCGTGCACTGTCGATATTGCGCATGAAAATAGGCTGTCTTTTCTGGCAACGATGACAATTTGACCCAGTCGATATTCCAATAAAAGTCCGTTGCATCCTGAGAACCCTCATTCGCCACGATGATCTTTCCCGAGTGTAGAAACGGCATCGGGAAATAGGCATTCAAAGCTTTGTCGGGGGCCACGGCGAGTAGAGCCGAGTTGTAAATAGTGGGGGTCCCCAAACCGAGGCCGAAGAAATCGCCGATCGGCGCCTCTACGCTGGGCGTTTGCTCTCCGTCCCAATAAATTCGAAGCACAATCTTCTTCAGATGATATGCTTCCGGATCTGCCATCGTGATCCAAATGTGTCTGATTTCGGCAGGTCCATGTTCGTCGAACAAGACGAGCTCGCCGCCGGCCTTCAGATTTCGATAATCCGCGTTGCCGCCCCGCCGGTCATAGCTCGAGGCACGCTCGGAATCGTACTCGTTCAATTGCGAGAGCCGGTCGACCGAGAATTGAGCCGGTACTGCACCGGCGATCGAAAAATAACAGATAGCCACTCTTGTCAGACCGCTGATGCGGCGAGGAAAGCGTTTTTTGCCATCACTGCGAGGTTCTTTCATCGGTGAATTTTGTTGCCCGCGCTGGCTTTGGCACGCACCCATCATCAAGAGCTGCATATGTGTCGCAAAGATGCAAATCAGGAGCAGTTGTATATGCCAACGGCCGTGTGTTCATCCGAGCGCTCAAGCCGCGGTGGCGTCCCGGCGCGCAAAAAGCCTTGCATTTCGAGGATGCGGTGAACTCGCGTCACGTCGTCGGGATCCGGCCAATCAAAAGGCCGCCGGGGCCTGCCTGCACGGCGTCCCATGAGGGTCATCACGCATTTGATACGACTCGGAAAGTCTGGCCGGTCGACAAATCGCCATACCGGCAAGATGCGTTCATGCAACCGGCGCGCGGCCTCAAAGTTTCCACTGCGGACGGCTCTCATCATGTCAACCGTTTCGCGCGGAAATAGGCTGGATGTGCCGGATATGGTCCCATCCACTCCCAGCACAAATGACGGGAAGATCATGTCATCGATCGCGGAGAAGATTTTCACCTGACCCTTCAAATGCGCGAGGAGATCGACAAGCGCGTGGATATTTCTTCCGCTTTGCTTTATGGCGATGATAAGGGGGTTCTCCGAAGTAATCTCGCGAAGTACATCAACCGCCAGTTGGGCCCAGGGAATTACATTGTAAATGATGAGCGGAAGCTGCGTGGCCTCGGTAATAGCGCGATAGTAAACTGCCAAAATCTGTCGCTCAGTCGAGAAATAGAAGTGGGGCGGAGGCACCTGAAGAGCGGCCGCGCCAGCTTTCTTTGCCGCCATTCCGAGGCGCACCGCCTCTTCCGAACTGTCGGCGATCACTCCGCCGATCACCGGGATGGCGCCCTCGACCGCTTCGATGACTGTCCGGATCGCCATCCCAAGCTCGGGTTCCGACATCCCGGCGCCCTCGCCGGTGCTTCCTGCTACTACCAGACCGTCCACCTCGCAACTTTTGAGGAACTGTGCTTCCTGCCGAAGCTGCGCGTGATCGATTGCGTCATCCGCAGCGAAAGGGGTAATCATGGGCGGGATCACTCCGCCCAAATTCTTCAGCTTGTCCGTAAACCGCTCCAAAATGACCTCACACTATCACGATGATCACGGCTCTGTCAAATTTCGGAATACGTGCCGAGATCAGCACGGGTTTTTGCAACCGGCCGGTAACTGGTTCGCGCGATCACTGGCCGTGTGGCGCAACGCTATGATTGCATATGGGTGGCGTTCAAGACTAAGCAACGAAAATCGGTTAGATCGGAAAACAGTGGCGATAAAAGTTTTCTCGCCGTCGCAGAGAAGCTTTTCGCGACGCTCGAGACATTTACCGGATTCCCTGAAGGAGACTTGAGCCTCGATGAGGTGACAAAGCTGAATGGGTTGCCCAAGAGTACAACCTACAGGCTGTTGACGTCTCTGGAAAAGGCCGGCTTTCTGGCGCAAAGCAAAAATTCGGGACGCTATTCATTGGGCGATCGCTTTTTCGACCTCACGAACAGCGTGTTGCCTCACCGAAGATTCATATCTCTCGCTCGTCCGTACTTGAACTCGTTGAGCCTCACGTTCGGCGAATCTGTCAATCTGGGAGTCTTTGACGATGGGATGGTCGCTCACATCTTCACCATCGAGAGTCCGAAGGCTTATCGCGTTGCAGCGACCGTCGGTAATCGAGCGCATCTGCATTCCACTTCCATGGGCAAAGCAATTGCCGCCCACCTCTCTCGCGAAACACTGGATGCGGTTTTTCTTCGCCTTGGCCTCCCTCAAAGAACGCGCAATACGCTCACAAGCATGAGCCAGTTGCTCAAAGAACTGGAGCATATTCGGGAATGCGGAGTCAGCCATGACAATCAGGAAGATGTTGAGGGCGTGGAATGCTTCGGCGCCGCGATTCTTGGCCCCAAAGGAAAACTAATCGGCTCGATGAGCATCTCCGGTCCTGCGGTCCGGATGAGCACACAAGGCGCGGCGATGGAAATGGCGGTGCGAGACACTGCCCGGACCATCTCTTTCGTTCTGGGCGGCGCGCCCGGTGAGGGCGCGTAAACCTGCGACAAATATCGGAAGCCATTCCGAAAAATGTTGCAAAACAGCTATTGCTGTGATAGTGTCGACCAGAGCGATTTCCGCTTGTACTGAAACCACTGGCTATGACGCCACACTGCGCCGATAGAAAAGTATTCACCTGAACCTTCAACAGGCGGCCTACCTTCTTAATCGGCTCTAAGTAGAACCAATGCTAATTGTTCCCTTCTTACTGCTATTATTTGATGCCACAACGAGCACGCACATTTTGAACGGAGGGTTTGAATCTCAAAAGGCAACTGCGAGTTGGGTGATCAAAGCGCCCAAATCGGGCGTTGTCATAACAGCGGACACGAGCGCTGTGCGGGAAGGCCGGCAGTCTCTTTTGATTTCCGCGACTCAGCCGGCAAGCGTCAGCTTAGAGCAGGACGTGTATCTTCCAGTTGGCACTCTATGGCGCCTCAGCGCGTCGATCAAGATGGATTCTGCTGTTAGTAACGAGCGTTTGCCCAGCATGGCGCTAGACACACCAAGTGGGCAGCAGGGAGAAGCAATTCCTCGCATGAAAGGCGCGGATTGGCAAACCCTTGACATCCTATTCCGAGTGCCATCGCCAGGAAAAGTCACGGTTCGTTTGGCGCCATTCGCGAAAACCGCCGGGAAGGTTTGGTATGACGACGTTCAGTTGAACCCCGAGCGGGAATCTATTACGAGTGTCGAGCGGGTAAGAATTCTTGCGACGCCGCTTCAAAAACGGCCCATCGATATCAAACAAGGTGGTCAATTTATCGAGCCACTTTGTAACTTGTTGTCCTCGATGATATCGCAACAGGTGGCATCTACGAGTTTCGAGGAGGAATCTCCCTGGAAAGTAGAATTCAAGAAGGCGATTGATAAGCCCTTTCGTCCGTGGTATCCCGACGGGGCGGTACAGGCTGCGAGCTATTCGCTCGACGGTGATAATCCATTTAACGGGAAGGTCTCGGAAAAAATCGAGCTTCCTCTGTCCGGTATCTGGGCCGGCATTTCACAGGACGGCTTCTACTTGGAGGACGGCCACCGCTACCGTCTGAGGTTGCACCTGCGAAGTAAAGGATCAATAGAGGTTCGCGCTTCGCTCCATGGGGATGGCCATGTGATAGCGGGTCCTGTCGCTTTAGGGAAAGGTTCAGCATCGTGGAGGCCGGCTGACGCTATCCTGCCGGCCACATCGTCCAGCGCAAATGCCACGTTAACGATAGAATTCACTGGCCCGGGAACGCTGTGGTTAGATCGCATCTACTTAATCGATGAAAACGCCGTTCTCGGCATTTGGCGGCCCGATATCGTAGCTGCTCTGCAGCAGCTAAACCCGGGAATCATTCGCTTTGGCGGCAGCGAACTCGAGTATTTTGAGTGGGAAAAAGTACTCGGGAATTGGGATGAACGCGCGGTTTCTGCGAACCAGGCTTGGGGAGGCGTGAATGAGAATTTCATCGGCGTCGAAGAGTTTGTGCAGCTATGCCGGTATATCGGCGCCGAGCCGCTGGTTTGCATTCGGTGGACAGGTAAGACGCCGGATGATGCCGCAGCGGAAGTCGAGTACTTCAATGGCGGCCCGGATACGAAATGGGGCGCGCTGCGCGCCCGGAACGGCCATCGTGACCCATACGGCGTGAAATATTGGCAAATCGGAAATGAGATCGATGCGAAAAACTACGATTCGTCTCTCAGGCCGTTTGCCGATGCGATCAGACGCGCCGACCCCCAGGTTAAGCTTCTATCTTCCTTTCCTGATTCTCGTACGCTCAGGTCAGACGGCGGAACATTGGATTATCTGTGTCCCCACGACTACTCCATCGGCGGCCTCGCAGATAATCAAAAGCAATTCGACGATCTGCGGAAGATGATTCAACGCGATGCGAACGGCCGTGATGTTCGTGTCGCTGTCACCGAGTGGAATACCACCGCCGGGGCCTGGGCTCTCGGCCGCGGCATGCTGCTCACGCTCGGTAATGCATTAAGTTGCTCTCGTTATCAAAACTTATTACATCGGTACAGCGATCTCGTTGAGATCGGGAATCGATCAAATCTTACTGATAGTTTCGGGTCTGGTATTCTCGAGCCCGGCCCGGGTTGGCTCTACCTGACGCCGACATACTATTCTCAGAGTCTGTACCAGCGCGCGGCGGGATCATTCCCGCTTCAGATTCAACGATCCAATCCACTGAACGGGTATCTTGCGGAACCCGATTTGGATGCAACGCTAACCCAAGATGGCGAGACGCTTCGACTCTACGCGGTAAACTCAACGGGAGGCGATCGCAGCCGTCCGGTTCAATCTCGACAAGGCATTGGGTGTGATTCGGTCGGGAGAGAAGTTCGAATTGCGGGATACAGCGGGGAAACCCGAGTCCGAGGCCATGAACACGCGGGATGCGCCGCATCGGGTCGCAGTTATCTCTGAACCGGTTAGCGCGTCCGGCAGTGATCTCGAGCTGACCGCTAAACCCTTCAGCCTCACCTTACTCGAGTTGAAGCTCAATCGTTAGTAAGTGTTTTCGCGCGCGACACAGAGCCCGATGACAGTTACGAGGATACATTTGACGGGCGCTTGACGAGAGCGGTGCAAACAGCAGCAGCGCAGTACGCGAGCGAGACGACCAGAACAACAGGTATGCTGGATTTTGTCGTCGTTCGCAGATAACCGACGATCATCGGACCGAGAAAACCGCCGAGATTGCCCACAGAGTTGATCAGCCCCACACCCGCCGCCCGCGAAGTTCCTGTAGAGAGGAGCGTCGCTAATAACCAAAATGCGGGAAGCCAGGCATAAAGGCTAGCTCCTGTCAGGCAAAGCCACGTAAACACAAATGCTCGAGATTGCGCGCCTGCGCTTAGACTGAAGAAGGTTGCGGCGCATAGCATGGGACAAATTGCCAGTGGTTTGACGCGACGTACGGAGTTGAAACTGCCCATCAGCCACATACTACCCGCCGCAAGAAGAAACGGCAGCATGGAAAGAATATCCACGCGCGCGGCAGTGATACTCAGTCGCCCTTGCATGATGCCTGGCAACCAGAAAATGAAGCCATATCCACCGACGGTGAGAAAGAATTGGGCGACACAGAGTAGTAGTACGCTCGGATGTCTCAGTCCCTGCCACCATTTGTGGATGCCCGGCGCTGCGTTCTCACGATCAATGGCAGTCTGAATCTCGTCCCGTTCAGTCGCTGTAAGCCACGTTGCATTTTGCGGACGATCCGTTAAATAGAAGAGTGCTGTTATTCCGGCAACAACGGCCAACATACCTTGCAGAAGGAACAACCAGCGCCAGTTACTTATCCCCAACCAATGGATCTGTAGAATAGCCGATGATACGGGTCCGCCAATCGCAAGCGAGATGGGAGCGGCAACAGCGAATCCTGAAAGTGCTCGCATGCGGTCTTCACGTGGAAACCAATGCGTCAGATATACGATCACACCGGGGAAAAAGCCTGCCTCCGCCAAACCCAACAGCAATCTGAGTGAATAGAATTGAGGCGCTGTTCGTTGAAATGCGAACAAAACTGTTACGACGCCCCAGCTGATCATAATGCGGCCGATCCAGCGCCGTGCGCCAAAGCGTTCGACGATTACCGCGCTCGGAATTTCGAGAAAGAAATAGCCAAGAAAGAAGAGTCCCGTCCCCAGTCCATATACCGCGTCAGAGAACCCAAGTTCAGTTGTCATGGGCGCGTATGCGAAAGCAACGTTGGCGCGGTCTAAATAAGCGATGAAGTAAGAAATAAAGAGAAACGGCAGAATGCGTTTAGCAATCTTTCGCCGGATATGCTCGCGGCCGCCCAAGTACGCGGAATTGCTTTCCCGCACGGCCCTCTGTATTGAATTTAGGGACCGTTGCTTGCCCCCGAGCCCAACTTTCACGCTCGAGACACTTCCGAACAGCGGAAGTGCCAATTCTCTTTAAAAAGAGATATGTCAGGGCTTTCGTGATACGGGTGTCTCTTAACTTCGTCGAGGTTCAAATCTGCGCCTAATCCCGGTTCTGTCGGAATCTCGAAATGTCCTGCGGTCAACTTAGGGAAATAAGTTAAGAGATTGCGTTCCCAAGGCTCGTTGAAATCTTCAAAAGTTTCCTGGAGCCAGGAATTCGGACTCGCTACGTCAATATGAATACATGCCAGGGTGCAGATGGGTCCCTGCGCCGCATGCGGAATGATGATCCCATAGTGAGCATCCACCATGTCGGCGACTTTCCGAGAACCTAGAATCCCGCCCATGTGTAATGGCTCGAAATTGATGATGTCGATTCCGTGGCGCAGCAGTTCTGCGACCTGTTGTTTGGAAGACAGGCTCTCGCCCGCCGCAATCGGAATGTTGACGCGTCTTGCAACCTCGCCCAGTGCTTCCGCGCTTTGATGCGGAACAGGTTCCTCAAACCAGGCGGGATGAAACGGTTCTAACTTGTTCCCTATTCGAATAGCTGTGGAAACGCTGAATCGCGAATGCGCCTCAATTGCGAGGTCCACATCATTGCCGACTGCATCCCGAACGGCGCCCACTATATCGATTGCAAGCTGCTCTTCTCGAGAACTGGCGAGCGTTAGTGCAGTCCCGAATGGATCAAACTTCAGTGCCGTGTACCCAAGCTTTACGGCTCTTCGCGCAGAATCCGCGAACGCTTGCGGCTCACGCTCGCACCTGTACCAGCCGTTCGAATAAGCTCGAATACGGTCGTGACAGCGACCACCTACCAGGTTATAGATGGGTTGTTTCAGAGCCTTGCCAATCGCGTCCCAACAGGCGATTTCGAGTGCCGATATAGCGCACATTTTGATCTGGCCGCCATCGGCGTAAATGTATCGTGACAGTCGCTGCACGAGCAGTTCGGTTTGGAAGACCTCTAGTCCGATAACGAAAGACTTCATCTCGTGGATAGCCGCCTCGACCGTCCTCGAAAAGTGACCAAGTGAACCCTCTCCGATGCCATAAGTACCCTCGTCGGTGAGCAGACGAACAAACAGCCAGTTCTTCCACGGGTTTCCAACTAAGTAAGTTTCGACGTCAGCAATTTTCATACTTTACAAACGCTGCAGGACGCTTTCGCGCATCATTTCGCGACCTTCCTGCCGGGTGGAATCACGCCAAACGTATCATGGGACGCTTTCGTCTGTCAACGTTTTCGGAATATGTTCCGATTAAAAAATAGGGCTCGTAGCGTCCTATTCTGTTGTCCAAATTGTTATAGCCTGGAATCGCGCGGGATGGGGCGGCACATTCCCCCTGCTTGGTCGTAAGCAGGTGTAAAAAAGAGGGATGACCAAACGTTTTGCGACTCTGCTGGCGCTTACCGCCGTCTCCCTTTCAGCCCAGGATTGGGCTAAACAAAAACTGGAGCAATCCCCGCGGCACCGCGAGTTCGTGACCGTCAAGCATGGCGGCCGCTCCGTCGAAACATTCATCGCCTATCCGGAAAGCAAGAGCAAGGCGCCGGTCATGCTGGTCATTCATGAGATCTTCGGGTTAACGGATTGGGCGCAGGAAGTGGCCGACGAGTTCGCGGCCGCAGGCTACATCGCAGTCGCGCCCGATCTGCTGTCGGGTATGGGCGCGAATGGCGGCCGTACTACAAGCTTTGACCAGAGCGGCGCCATCGAAGCAGTGAGCCATTTGAATCCGGATCAGATCACCGCCGACTTAAATGCTGTAGCCGATTACGCGCTCAAGCTTCCCGCAGCGCAGAAGAAGCTGTTTGTGGTTGGTTTCTGTTGGGGTGGCGGCCAGAGCTTCCGCTTTGCGACCAACCGCGGCGATCTCTCCGCGGCCTTCGTTTTCTATGGACCGCCTCCGGAGAAAGACGCGATGGCGCGCATCAAAGTGCCTGTCTACGGTTTCTATGCCGGAAACGATTCGCGTATCGGAGCAACCATCCCAACCGCGAAAGCCGATATGAAAGAGCTCGGCAAAACCTATGAGCCTGTGGTGTACGAAGGAGCAGGCCACGGCTTCATGCGATCCGGTGAAGCCCCGGATGCCAAGCCCGCCGACGCAAAAGCACGCACCGAATCCTGGGCGCGACTCAAGAGCATTCTCGCCAAATAGCCGGAGCCATGTGCGCAGCGATTGGAGTCAGGACCACGACGCCCAGCTAAATCGGAATCAATCCCCTCCGAATCGCGATCGCCACCGCTTCCGCCCGGCTCCCGGCGCCTAGCTTGGCCAAAATTTGCGCCACGTGGAACTTCGCCGTATGATCTGAAATCCCAAGCTGCCCCGCGATTTCCTTATTCGCCAGGCCAGCAGCCAGCATCTTCAACACCTGTAGTTCACGCTGCGTTAATGCCTCGACGAAGCCATCCTGCGCATCTCTCCTCGCGCCACGGCCCGGCAGATGCCGCCGTGCTTGTTCGGGAGTGAGCACGGTCAGATCCTGAGCAACTGCCATCACAGCGGCGATCAGCTCCGCAGATGAGACCTGGGCAGGGAGCCACGCCTGCGCCGGCCCTTCGAACGCAACCGGCGCGTCATCACCCAAAAAAATGATGCCGGTGTGCGGCGGTAACTCTCGTGACGGAATTCCCGCCGTAATCACGACATCCGCTTCGTCCGGGACATTCACAATTTCGATCCCGCCATCTTCAGCAAGCAACGCCGAGATATCGCGAATGCGCGAAAGGTTGTTTGAAAGAATGCTTACCCGGACCAAACGTGTTTCAACTCTTCGAACTGCGCTCGACAACCGGCACATTCACTTCGATAGCAGCGCCTCCGCGCAGTACTGCCGCTTTGGCCGTTCTGCCCACCACGTCTCCGCGCAAAGCGCCGTGCAGATCGTCGATATCGGTCATCTTCTTTCCGTCGAATGTCAATAAAACGTCTCCAACGATCAAGCCCGCTTTATCGGCCGGCGAATCGGGTTCCACGCTCATTATGATTAACCCGGTCTCCTGCTCGTTGTGGCCGCGCACCGCCACCGGCTGTACTCCAACCCCGAGATATCCATGCCGGATTCGACCCTGTTCGAGCAGCTCGCGGGCGATTCGCTCGATCGTCGATACCGGCACAGCTATCGTGGAATGTCTCGACATGGCGGGAGTCGCCATACCAATCAGTTGCCCTGCGGCATTCACCACGGCAGCGCCGGATTGAGAGGGGTACAGATTGACATCGAGTCTCAAGAACTGATCCAGTGTGCCGCCGCGCCAGTTTTTACGGGCGGGACCTACAGCGCCCAGCACGCCTAAACTCGCGGTTACTCCGGCATCGACCGTGAGCCCAATCACTGCAGCCAGTGAGCCCGGCTTCAGCGAGGCTGTATCCGCGCCATGCAGCGCCCTGGTATTCAGTCCTTCTGCCTTCAGGATCGCCAGATCGATACTGGGGTCTCTTCCCAGAATGGCCGCGACTGTTTGACTGCCATCTGCTGCATGTACCGGCACACGCTCTTCCCGGCGTAAACTATGGCTCGCGACGGCAATCAGGTTATCGTGCAGTACCACGCCGCTTGTAACTCTGTATGCGGCGGACTTCACCGCAACCACTCCAGACGCCGTCTCGTTCGCTAACGCGGCCAGCGCTTCGGAAAAGCGACCCAGATCGCTCAATTGTGTGCTACTCATACGTTCAATATGCGCGTCCGGAGGAGGTCCGCGCATCAGCCATTCGGGCAGTATCTCGCGACCGCTACAATGTAGCGTGCCTGAATCATCGGCCAAGCGCTCAGCCCTCGAGTTCCACGAAGCGCGACGGGTTGTAATCGAAACAGTCCGCCGGCTACCCGATAGGCGACGGCAGGAAACCGTTGCCCTGGACGAAGCCCACGGGCGTGTTCTCGCCGACGACATCACTGCGGATCGTGACTATCCGGCACTCCGCCGCTCTCTGCGGGATGGTTTTGCGATCAAATCGGCGGAAGCGCCCGGGACTTTCCGCGTGCGTGGCGAAGTACGCGCAGGCGAAGGAACCCAGGAAGGCTTAAAGACAGGAGAAGCACTCGAGATCATGACGGGCGCCCCGGTGCCGGAGGGCGCCGACGCGGTGGTCATGGTCGAACACGTCGAGCGCGACGGCCCGCAACTCAAGATCAATCGCTCGGCTGAACCCGGCCAGTTCATCAACGAACAAGGCGCGGAAGCCCGAAAAGGCTCCATACTGATCGCGAAAGGCGTGGCGATCGATGCCAGTCACATTGCAGCGCTGGCCATGACGGGCCATACTTCAGTGAATGTATTCGCGCGGCCGAAAATAGCGATCCTCGCTACCGGCGATGAGATTCTCGCTCTGGATGAAATACCGGCGCCGCACCAAATCCGCAATTCGAACTCTTATATGCTTGCTTCACTCGCTCGCGCTGCCGGCGGCATACCTGCCATTCTCCCGATCGCTCGCGACACAGTGAGCGCGCTTCGTCCCTTGCTCGAAGAGGGACTGCGCCAGGACGTGCTGATTGTAAGTGGTGGCGTCTCGGCCGGGAAGTATGATCTCGTCAAGCCCACTTTACTCGACTTGGGTACTCAATTCCATTTCGAGCGGGTGCGAGTGCAGCCCGGCCAGCCTACGGCCTTCGGAATACACGATGCCAAGCCGGTATTCGGACTTCCCGGCAATCCCGGCTCCTCGCTCATCACGTTTCAATTGTTCGCCAGGCCCGCGATCGAACTGCTGTGCGGCCGGGCAGAGCCGCTGCTTCCACTGCTCTCGGCGACATTTGAAGCGCCCTTCCGGCATAAGGCCGGATTAACGCGTTTTCTGCCGGCTCGTTTGAGCGAAGATGGGCAGCATTTACGGCACATCCCGTGGCAGGGATCGAGCGACGTTCCGGCGCTTGCCAAAGCGAACGCATTTCTCGTCGCAGATCATGACCGCGAAAGCTGGGCCGCCGGCGATTCCATCCGAGTGATGTTGAAGCCGTGAAAAAGCTCTCGCACTACAACGCTGCCGGCGAAGCCTCGATGGTGGATGTCTCTGGCAAAAGCGTGACCAGGCGGACGGCCTCGGCGCATGCCTTTATCAGCATGCAGCCCGAGGTGCTCGCGATGCTGCCCGGCAACAAAAAGGGCGATCCATTACAGGTTGCACGAATCGCAGGCATCATGGCCGCGAAAAAGACCGCGGAACTCATCCCCTTGTGTCACCAGATTCCGCTTTCGCATGTCGCGGTAGATTTCGAGACAAAAGAAAACGGCATTCGTATTGTTGCCACAGCTACAACAAACGCCCAGACTGGCGTCGAGATGGAGGCGCTCACCGCGGCATCGATCGCGGCCCTCACGATCTATGACATGACGAAGGCGTTGGATAAGAGCATGGAGATCGACGGCCTCTATCTGCTCGAAAAAACCGGCGGAAAATCAGGAACGTACCGCCGCAAGCCCGCCAAATGATCCAGGTGGCGATACTCACCATCAGCGACTCGGCTTCCGCGGGCACGCGCGAGGATGTCTCCGGCCCGGCGCTGCGCAAGCGCTGCGAGGAACTGGGCTGGCCTGTGATCGAGAGCGCAATCGTGCCTGATTCCGAAACAGAAATCGCGCGGCAGCTTTCCGCATGGGCCGATGGCGGGCTCATTACACTGATCCTGACCACTGGTGGCACTGGAATCAGTGCGCGTGACAATACACCCGAAGCGACCCGTGCCGTTATAGATCGCGAATTGCCGGGCATATCGGAGCTGATGCGAAGCAAGGGCCTGGAGCAAACGCCGTTCTCGGTCTTATCACGTGCCATAGCTGGAACCCGCAAACGTGCGCTGATTGTCAACCTGCCCGGATCGCCAAAGGGCGCGCTCTACTCCCTCACTGTTATCGAAGGATTGGCGCAGCATGTCATCAAGCTGCTTGGCGGAGAGACTGAACACTGAAGTTACGGAAACTGAGGGCTGCCACCGGGCATCTCTAAGATGAAGATATGAACAAACCGCTCCTTCTCGCTCGTTCGGCGACACTTAGCGTTCTATGTTTGATCGCGCCGATGTTTCCTGGAGCGGCTTTTGGTTATGGTCAGAATCTGCCGCCCGGTTCTCTACCGCCTGGTCCGCCGCCGCAGCCCGGTCAGCTCGGTCCGGCGCCGGAAAAGCCCTCGACACCGGCTCCGGCTAACCCGGGTACTGCCCCCAACAATTCCAGCGACACACCGGTCAATTCCGGCGAAACCATTCGAGTTCGCGTCAGAAACGTTCTGGTCCCGACGACCGTGCTCGATCCGGACGGCCATGGCTACGTCAACGGTTTGCGGCCTTCGGATTTCGAGCTCTTCGATAACGATAAAGCACAGAAGATCACGGCCGAGTTTACTCAGTTGCCGATGTCGGTCGTGCTCCTCATTCAATCGAATTCGGAAGTCGAGCCTGTCTTGGCAACATTGAAAAAATCCGGTACTCTCGTGCAGGGTTTAGTGACTGGCCAGGACAGCGACGTCGCAGTAACGGCCTTCGATCATCGCATTCAACATCTCCAGGACTTCACCAAGGACCCGGACAAAATCGAAGACGCCATGCAGAAGCTTTATGCCGGCTCGAGCAGCGCAAGATTGATCGACGCCGTGGTCGACGCGGACAGAATGTTAAAGCAGCACGATCCGCAGAATACCAGGCGGCGCGTCATTGTCCTGCTCAGCCGTAATCTGGACAAAGGCAGTGAGTCGCACCTGCAGGAAACCGCCCGGCAGATGCAGTTCGACAATGTGATTGTTTACTGCGTCGACATTTCGCGAGCGTATACCGCGCTCAACAAGAAGATGGACTATCCGCGGCCTGAGAACGGCGGCATCCCGCCTGAGGCCATGGGCAACATTGCGGGTGGGACACCGCGCACTCAAACGACAACCATTCAACAGCAGAACGGAAACGCGCTTAATACGCTTCCACCGATTTACAACGGCATCAAGGATCTATTCAAGAAGACGCCCGCCGAGGCGTTGTCGCAATTCACGGGCGGCCGCATGTACAGCTTCGCTAAAGAGCGTGGTCTGGAAACTGCCGTTTCCGATATTGGCGCGGAGCTCAATAGTCAATATCTGCTCAGCTATGCACCCAATAACAGCAACGAACCTGGTTTTCACACAATTACAGTCCGGGTAAACAGACCGGCTGAGGTCTACGTGCGTCCCGGCTACTGGACCGGCGGCGGCCAATACTAGCCGAACTTCGTCACGTTGAATATTGAAACCGCTTCCTTGCGGTCGCGCTCGGCAAGCTGTTGAAAATATGGGAGCGCTTTCTGAGCCACGAGCGCAGTGGTTGTGACGAACTTCGGCTACGTTCCGCCTAGGTTACTTAGCTGAAAACCGCATTGCTCCAAAACTCACGACGCTTTCAGGATCGATCTGCCACTGGCGGTAGTCGAGAAGCTCGCCTTTCAACTTGGGCATGACTTTCAGGAACGTGTAAAAGGGCGCCGAGCCGCACCACTTCAGGTCGTCGTGATGTTCCTGTACGAGCGACCAGTAACTTCTCAGGTTTCCGGTCTCGAGATGCGCGATTCGCTGGCGATCCCGTTGTTCGATGGCCAGCATCTCGCCAAGATTGGCTTTGGCGCGCAGCGGATCGCCGTAACGGCGGCCGATGTGCGCCATATCGACCCCCAAAATCCAGAACAATTTCCTGCCTTCGCGCATGCCCATGTTCGAGAGCGCGTCGAAAAACCTGGCTGTCTCACGATTCTCTTCCGGGAGAACGCCATCGTAAATGCTTTTCACGAATGGACCGCAAAGAATCGGAACGATCTTTATGCCGGGACCATAGAGATGTTGCAGGAACACGATCTGGAATTCGATGGAGTGCTCCACACAGTGGCAATAATCTTCCATCCGAATGGCAGCAGAGGCAGCGCGCTCGAGCTCGTCAACAAGCGCCGTATTCGTATGCGCTTCGCCGAACGGCGTAACGAAATTCTTGCGCGTCAGGCCAAAGCGATCGGGTGCGCCGTAATGCGACGTTCCCAATATGATGAACGTAAGATCGCGGGCCTGCTCGAGAGGCGGCAAGGACTGATACGCCGCGCGATACGTCTCCCAGCCGCCCTCCGGACTTGCGTGTGGCGCTGCAATCGCCACCGTCTGAGAATTGCCAATCGGGCCGCCGACTCGGGAGAGTAACAGGCTGGCCAGCGCGGGCGTTTCCGCGGGATACGCAGACCCGGCAAAGTTAGGCGAACGCAGCTTCTCTCCCGCAAAACTGGCCTCGCGCTCAGCTTTCAATTCCTGATACCGGCCATTCTCCAGAAAACCGGCTTCATTCAGCGAGTCAAACAGATGTTTTTCCAGCTCGCCAACCTGAATCTCGCCGGTAATCCGTACCAGTTCGGCCCTCAAATCCAGTGCCGACTGTTGACCGTCAAAACACTCGAGTGCTTGCACCAGTGGCGGTGGAACCACCAGCGTAGCGCCCGAATAGCCGTATGGATCTCGAATGTAGAGGCCGGGCTTTCCTGGATCGGGCGATGGCATGAAATCCAGATTGAGCCGCAGTCGAGGCAGAACTTCAGACACGCCTCATTTTACGAGGAACGCTTACGATGACTGGCTAAAGTTCCGGCTGCTGTACAGCCGGTTGACAGGCAGATCCACCCTGGTTTACCATAGGCCTAGATAGAAATAGCCTATGCCCGGTGCTCATAAGAAGATCGACGATCGCGGCTTGTTCCCCGGAGCTCTCGAGATGATGGTCCTCCAGTCTCTTCGGAGGAACCCGATGCATGGATACGCGCTCGTCCAACACATCAAGCAACAATCGAACGAGCTGCTGCAAGTCGAAGAAGGATCTCTCTATCCGGCGCTTCAAAGACTGCTGAAGGCCGAACTCGTCAAAGCAGAATGGCAAACCTCGCAGACAAATCGCCGCGTGCGGACGTACTACATCACGCGAGCGGGAGTGAAGCATTTGGATCGAGAGAAGTCGCGTCTAAACCGCATGCTGGAGGGTATTTCCCTGGTCTTGTCTCCTGCTGAATCATGAGGGCCGAATTCCGTGAACTGGCTAAGACAATTGCTGGCGAGAGATGGGCTGAAGAACGATGCCGCAGAAGAGATTCGGCAACATCTTCAAGAGCGCGCGGAAGCGCTTATGGCCGAAGGCTTGAGCCGTTTCGACGCGGAGAGTAGAGCAAAGCGGGAATTCGGTAACGTCACTCTCGTCGAGGAACAAAGCCGGGAGACGTGGAATTTGGCAATTGAGTCCTGGGTTTCCGATATTCGCCAGGCAGTCCGGCGATCCCTGCAAACGCCTGCTTTTACCCTCGTTTGTCTCGTGACTTTGGCGCTGGGCATTGGCGCCAATGCAGGTATTTTCACTCTGTTGAATGCCGTCCTTTTCAAGTCGTTGCCGGTGCCTGCTCCGGAGCAGCTTTTTCTCGTGAAACAGAGCGGCAAGCCCGCGGACAAGACCCGATTTTCTTATCCTTTCTTTCAAAGATTCAGTCAGCAACTGCCTCCATTAACTTCCATGGCAGCGATGGCCTGGCCGGATTCGTTCTACGTCAGTTCCGGAGGACCAGATGAGCCGGCGACCGGTCAACTAGTCTCGCGCAATTTCTTCGAGGTGTTCGAGACGCACGCCGTGTTGGGGCGACTCTTCAGCGAACAGAAAAGCGGCGAGGCCAGAGACGATTTAGTAGCCGTTATCAGCTACGACTATTGGCAGAACCACCTGGCAGGTGATCCCGCGGTCATCGGACGGAAACTCGTGGTCAATCACGCGCCCGTCGCTGTCATCGGTGTTGCGATGCCTGGATTTTTTGGCGCTCGTCCGGAATCACGACCGGACTTCTGGGTACCGTTAACTGCGCAATCCGAGGTGCATTATCACGACCACTACAGCTCAGCAACGGCTGCCGATCCCTTTCGACCGTGGCCACCACAGGAGGAGATCCAGTGGCTGCAGTTCGTCGTTCGCATTCAGGATACAGCGGCACTTCCCCGGTTTATGGCTGTAATGAATCGGGTCGTTCATGAAGAGCTTGCGCGAGTGATCCAGCACGAACCCGATCCCGTTGAGCGGCAAGCGCTGCGACACAGGTTTCTAGTGCTGGAGCCAGGTCAGAAGGGATTCGCGACACTGCGGGAGCGGTTCCGGCAGCCACTTTTTCTTCTTTTCGCTCTTGCTTTCGTGATATTGCTCATTACCTGCGCTAATGTGGCGAACCTGCTGCTCGCGCGAGCAGCGGCACGCGAACGAGCTAACGCAATCCAGCTTTCCATTGGCGCAGGCCGTTCGCGATTGGTCCGGGAGATGTTAACTGAGAGCTTACTGCTCTCCGTCGCCGGCGCTTCCTGTGGAATTTTAATTGCCTTCTGGTGCGAGCGCGTAATCCCGAAATGGGCTTCCTCCACGGACGTTGCAGTCCCCTTAAACCTGTCTCCAGACTGGCGGATTCTACTGTTTGGTGTGGCGACAGCGCTTCTGACCGGCTTCTTGTTCGGTCTTGCGCCAGCTCTGCAGTCTGCGCGAGTTGATCCCGTCATCGCGCTGAAAGCGAACGCCAAAGGTGTTCACGGCTCAGGTTCGGAAAGCCGCTGGGTGTTGCGAAAGAACTTGGTGGTGGGCCAGGTAGCCCTTTGTTTGTTGCTGCTCGTTGGATCTGGAATGTTCTGGCGAACGCTTCAAAACTACAGCCGGCTGGATCCGGGATTTGACCGCAATCACCTGCTAAGCATTCGAATCGACACTCACTTAGTAAGCTATCAGCCTTCGGATTTCTTGACGCTCTACCGGCGATTAGTCGACAGCCTCGATACTATGCCCGGTGTCCATTCGTCCAGCGTGGCAAGCTGCGCTTTAGTCGTCGGTTGCCTCGATGCGAGTGAGTTTTACCTGGCAGACGACCGTACCGGAACACCACAGCGATTCAATGCTCAGGTAAATGCTGTGTCTTTGCGCTATTTCCAGACGATAGGGATACAACTGCTCCACGGCCGGGCCTTCGGGCCGGACGACAACCTGAGATCTCAACGTGTTGCCATTGTGAATCAAACGCTGGCTAACCGGTTGTCAAAGGGCCGCGATATTCTCGGCAGGCATTTCGCTTACGACATGAATAGCCCGCAACAAATCGAAATAATCGGAGTCGCTTCCGATGCGCGAGTAAACGACGTGCGGCAGGTCGCGCCGCCTCTGATCTATTTTCCGATCGAGCAAACGCCAGGGAACATAGACAGCATCGATGTCAGAGTGATGAGCAGTCCTCAGGCCCTCATTGCGCAAGCTCGCAAAGCCGTTCTTAGCGTGGATCCCAGGATATCGATCATAGAAATCAGCACTATGTCGGATCAGGTTCAGCGCAATTTGGCACAGCCGCGCCTCATCGCGAGATTAACAGGAATTTTCGGATTACTTGCTTTAGCGCTCGCTTGCCTCGGGCTCTATGGAGTGATGTCGTACATGGTGGGACGGCGGACCGCGGAGATTGGTATACGGCTCGCACTGGGCTCGCGTCGCAGCGGGATGATCTGGCTCGTATGGAAGGAGACCCTCTTCCTGGTAGGTAGCGGGCTCGTTCTCGGTTTGGGACTGTCCGTCGCGGCGATGCCTCTCGTAACCGGATTTCTTTATGGTTTGTCGCCGGGAGATCCTCAAACAACGATTTTGGCCGCTTTGCTGCTGCTCGTCGTATCGATGGCCGCCAGTTTTTTCCCCGCATGGAGAGCTGCCACCGTGAGCCCGATCGAGGCGCTTCGCGCGGAATAAATTCCAGTCGGGTGTTCGGTCCACCCCGCTGGTTTAGGCTACGCCGCAACCGCCTGACGAAGCCCCTCTAAGAACGCGGCAGGAACCCGAACATTTCCATTTATGCCAGTGCCGAGTTGAGTGTCCGGTTTAATCGCGCCATGAAAATCGGAACCTCCTGTGGGAAGGAGATCGAGTTCGGCGGCGAGCTGATGGTAATAGGCTTGCAACTCCGGTGGATGCTCTGAATGATAGATTTCCAAACCCAGCAGACCGGCTCGACGGTACCGCATCAGCAGCTCACGTTCTTGGGCGCGCGGTAATCCCAAACGGATCGGGTGCGCAACCACGGGAACGCCGCCCGCGGAGCGCACAATATCAATCGCTTCCTCCGCGGTCTTGCTTTCGCGAGGAACAAAGCTGGGAGCTTCCTCGCCGAGATATCTGCGGAATGCCTCTTCTGAGTTACGAGCGTAGCCCTTCTCGACCAGAATCCGCGCGAAATGAGGACGCCCGGCAAGCGAACGTCCGCGTGCCTCGACTTCTTCCACAGTGATATCGATTCCGTCGCTGCGCAGCTTTCTGGCGAGGCGTTGATTCCGGCTGCGGCGTTCCGTGCGCTCATTTTCGAGCCACGTCAGGAATGAGTTCGCGGGTTGGCCCGACACAAAGTAAGCGAGAAGATGCACAGAGCGAGAGCTGCGTAGCGCGGCGGCGCTCATGCGCGTGTTCAGCTCTATGCCGCAGACAAGATCGAGCGCGGCCTGGCGCGCGAACGGCCGGGCTTTCTCGTAGCCGCTCAAAGTATCGTGGTCGGTGATCGCCAGTGCTGCCAGGCCGGTACTGGCGGCCAATGAAATAAGCTCCTCAGGAGTGAGTGAGCCGTCCGATTCGTTGGTGTGAGAGTGCAGATCAATGAAGCCCGCAGACGGCTGAGGATCAAGGGAGGAAGTCACTAACGCTTCTTCAGCTCCTCGTACGTTTCGAAGATAAAACTCTCGCCACAGGTGTGAGCCACGAGTCTGCCTGCTCCCAGACTCCGTTCTTTAGTTCGATTGTGAAAGAAAATGGCGCCGTCTGTGCTGTCGCCCGACTTAAGTTTGGTAGCAACGAAGGCAATCGCAGAAGCCTCCGCGGCAGCTTTGATACCGCGGTTTACAAACTGCGCCATCGCGGCTTCGCGGCGCTTCTCAAATCCGTTGGTCGAACGGAAGTTGGCTAATCCCGAGATGCTGTTCTCGTAGAGCAACTCGAGCTTGATCACATCATCGCGATCCGCGTGGGCCAGCAATGTCTCCACCACGTAGTCCGGCGACTCCGATTCGAATACCATGCCGTCGGATCTGACGAAGTTGAAGTCGCTGGCTCGAACCGTCCAGGTAAGCGGAGAACCGTTGGTCACGGTGATTTGAATGATGTTGAATTCTTTAAGCCGGGAGGGTAGTTGCGCGAACATCACCGTAACACCGTTCCTGGTGATCGCGTCGTACTCGAGGCCGTGTGATTCGAAGATCATCGGCACACTCTGCAGTTGATTAGAGTCCGAATGCGCGGCGGAGTTCTGACCAGGATTCGATTGCTCGAGCGCGCCTTGAGGACGAACGATTCCGGTCAGCAAAGCCATTCCGAAAATTGTCCGGCACACAGCGAGAGATAACCTGTGCATCCGAAAACTTACCATCCCAAAAGACCCTGACTCATCATAAACGGTGGCGGGCGGTCGACCGTTTGCGGTCCGCACCGGTCCGGAAATAGAATGCTTAATTCAGGCACCTTTTTCGGCGAGCTTGGCCGTCAAACACCATCGAAGAACGCCTCTCGGCTCGGCCGCAAACGATTCCATGTCCACTCGCAGCAGCGCGCCTTTCTTGAATTCCATCTTGAGATCGGAATGGCCCAACAGGTAGCCTGCGAGATGTCCGAATAAAGGATTATGCCCGGTGAGCAGTAGCGAATCCTGATTGCGATGCGCGCGGATTTCTTCCCAAACCTGCTCCGCGCTGCCGCCTGGCACAAGCGCTTTCGTCTGCGTGATTTTGCCCTTGTAGCCCAGGACTCGCCGCGCGATTTCGGCCGTTTGCACGGCGCGTTTGAGCGGACTGCTCAGAATCAGAGTGGGTTGAACTCCGGCCTTGGCGGCGGTCTCCAGGACCTGCCGGAGCTTCTTGCGGCCGTCCGGCGTGAGTGCTCGATCGGCGTCGGGCAAACCGGCATGGCCGTCCTCAGCGATGCCATGACGAAGAAGGTAAACCTGCATGCCGGGTTTCGCCTTTCATTCTGTCATACTGGTGCCGTCCATGATATTGCCTGACCGGCAGATTCAAGACCGTATTCTGCTTTGGCTGGCAATTGCTGCCGCGGGATGCATTCAGATTTCGATTGCAGCGAGCCAAATCTTCCTCGGTTTGGGCATTCTGCTGCAGCTTGTGTTCCAGCAGAAGCTTCGCTTTCCCCGAATCTGGCTACCGCTGGCATGCCTGTTCCTTTGGACCGCTCTGGCCGATGTCGTATCACCCGACCCGTGGCTTGGGCGAGCGCAGATCAAGAAGTTTTTCGTCTTCCTGTTCATTCCACTGATCTACGGAGTTTTCGCCGAACAATTCAGCAAAGTTTTCTGCCTGATGATCGCCTGGGCTATCGCCGCCACTGCCTCCGGCCTGCTCGCCATTGTTCAATACGCGCGCAGCGCTCATGCTACTTACGTCTCTTACGTTCAAAGGCGAATAACCGGGTTTGAAAGTCACTGGATGACTTTCGGCGCGCTTCAATTGAGCGTTTTGTTGCTCTTGCTCGCGCAATGGTTCTTCTCGAATCGCCGGATGCCGGTCTGGGCGTACGCGAGTGTTGCCATTCTGGCTGTCGCCGTTATTCTGGGCGGTACCAGAAGCATTTGGCTGGCGGCTCTTCCGGCCGTGCTCTATCTGGTTTGGATGTGGCAACCGCGCATGATTATTGCGGTTCCCGTGCTTGCGGCAGGTGCCTTTCTAGTGGCGCCGCACAACATAAGGGAGAGGCTGAATTCGTTGACGAAGCCGCAAGAAAATGTGGATTCGAATCGCTTTCGAGTGGTCACGTTTCGGACCGGTCTCGAGATGATCAAAGCGCATCCCTGGTTCGGGCTCGGTCCCGAAGAGATTAGCCGCAATTTCAACACCTACGTGCCGAAAGACGTCCCGCGCCCGCTGCCGGCGGGCTACTACGGCCACCTTCACAACATCTATGTGCAATATGCGGCAGAACGTGGAATCCCCGGATTGCTGTGCGTCCTCTGGTTTATTGGTCTGGCGGTTTACGATTGCATGCGCGCGGTTCTCTCGCAAGCCAAAGACGAGCGATCGCAGGAGCTGTTCATCCTGCACGGCATGCTTGCGGTGACCATTGGCGTCCTGGTGGAAGGGATATTTGAGTACAACCTAGGCGACAGCGAAGTGCTAATGATGTTTGTCAGCATTGTGGCGCTCGAATACGCCGCGATACAGAACTTGAACCGCAAAAATCGTTTGCCGCAGACATTGTAAAGACCGGGAGGAGAAAGTTGTGAGCTTCTTTCAGGACCTGCGTTTCGCAATTCGAAGCGTACGCGCCCGCCCTGGGTTCGCTTTTCCCGCCATTTGTATTCTCGCGATCGGCATCGGTGTCAACACGACGATTTTCAGTATTCTCAATTCGGTTTTACTTCGACCGCTCCCATACAAAGATGCAAACCGTATCGCGATCGTCTGGGAAAAGCGCAGGGACGGCAGCAGCACGAACGGCGTCACTCCAGCAGATTATTTGGATTGGAAAGCGCGGAACCGCGTTTTTTCAACATTAACAGCTCACGACGAGGCGGCATTCACGCTGACGGGCAACGGCGAACCGCAGCGCTTAACTGCTGTTTTGGCCAGTGTCGATATGCTCGCGACCTACGGCGTCCAGCCGGTGATCGGTCGCGGGTTTCTCCCTTCCGACGAAAGAGGCGGTCACGTCGCGCTGCTATCGCACGATCTCTGGCGCGGGCAATTTGGCGAGGACCGCAGCGTGCTCGGTCGCGTGATCGATCTGGATGGCGCGCCCTACACGGTTATTGGAGTAACGCCACAAAAGTTCCGCATGTACTTTGGCGAGCAGCCTGATCTTTACTTACCTTTAGTGTTAGAGGATGCGCGAAGTCGCGACCGTGGCTCGCATGACCTGCTGGTTGTGGGCCGTTTGCGTCCCGGAGTTACGCTTGAAAGCGCTCGAGCCAACTTCGCCACCATCAGCCTTCAACTGGAAAAAGAATGGCCGGCGTTCAACACTGGTCACGCGGCAAATCCAGTCCCGATCACGAGCCAGCTCAGAGATTCCGTCCGTCCGGTATTGGTAGTGCTCAGCTTGGCCGTGGCCTTTGTGCTCCTCATTGCCTGTGCCAATGTAGCGAATCTGCTTTTGGCGCGTGGCCTCGCGCGCCACCGCGAGTTTGCCATACGCCGGGCGCTCGGGGCAGGTAGCTTTCGGCTGATTCGACTGCTGCTCACGGAGAGCGCCGTCATCGCCATTAGTGCGGGTTTTCTCGGAATCGCGCTTGGCTACGGGGGGTTGCGGGCTATCGAACCCATCCTTCCAAAGATCGCCGGCGTCTCGTGGATCCCCGGAATGGAAGCAATTTCGATAGACGCTCGAGTGCTGCTCTTCACCATCCTCTTGTCGCTAATCACGGCATTGATTTTCGGTTTGGCGCCCGGCTGGCAAGTCTCGCGAACCGATCTCAATTCAGGATTAAAGGAAGCGGGCCGCCTTTCTTCGCCGAGCCGAAACAGTACACGGGCACGTGATCTGCTTGTCATCACGGAGACAGCGTTGTCGTGTGTTTTGCTCGCGGGCGCCGCCCTGCTGCTTGTCAGCTTCTTGCGCCTCTCCGCTGTGAGTCCGGGATTCCAATCGCATCAGCGCATCAGTCTCGAGATCACGGTGCCCCGCGATTTGCGAGACCCGCAAAGGGAAATAAACCTCTACCGAAGCATTACTTACAAAATCTCAGCCCTGCCTTCGGTGAGATCTGCGGCGCTTACCACCTTTGTTCCCGGCGAGACAAACGGCTGGCGCTGGGGGTTGCGAACGGAAGAACATCCCGAGCAACGCACCATTCAGGATTCGCTGAAGATCTGGATGAAAGTTGTGACACCCGGTTTCATTTCTACTATGGGAATCCCCGTCCTTGAGGGCCGAACTCTCACCGATTCAGATTCGGAACGGGGCGCGCCCGTCGTGTTGCTCAGCCAAACCGCGGCCCAGCGATATTTTCCGGGTGAAGATGCAGTCGGGAAACGGATCGCCCTCGGCGACCAAAGTATTTGGCGCACGGTCGTCGGGGTCGTAGGAAGTCTGAAACACCTCGGCCTCAGCAAGGATCCTGAGCCCGAGATCTACGTCCCGCTCTCCCAACTCGATATGCCGTTCGACGAGATCTCCGCAGTCGTGTATTTCTCGGGACCAACCGGGCGCCTACTGAAGGAGGTCAGACGTGCGCTGCTCGCAGTGAATTCTTCGCTGGCGGTGGGCCGCGTCGAAACCATCGATGAACTTCTGGCCGCATCCACCTCATCGGAACGATTCAACACGGTCGTGATCGGAGCGCTTGCGCTGATTGCGCTCTTGCTTGCAGGCGCAGGAATTTACAGCGTGATCGCGTTTCTGGTAGCGCAACAGAAGCGAGAAATCGGAATTCGAGTAGCGCTGGGAGCCAATCGCTCGGATATTCTCGCGCTATTCATCGGACGTTCGGTAAGGCTGGTGGCCGGTGGTGTGATCGCCGGAGCAATTTGTTCGCTCTTGCTGAACCGGCTGCTGCAGTCTTTTCTGTTCGACACTTCGCCAGCCTCGTTTTTCGCCTATGTACTGCCTTTAGCGTGTCTACTCGTAGCAGGAATCCTGGCTGCGGCCGTACCGGCGTGGCAGGCCGCGAAAGTAGATGCGCGGGAAGCCTTGCAGTGCGAATGATGTTCAGGCAGAGTGCGGTTTCTCGCCCAACGCACACACCGTCTCAAAATGCGGCGGCTCGGACTCGCGGTGGACCACGGCCGTGTACGGGTTAGTAAAGCCGGCCTTCTGCAGATAACGTCGCAGTTCCAGTTCGGTGAAGCCTAGCCACACGTCGGCGTACATTTCGCGAGCCTCCTCGAACTGATGCCGAAGAAGATCCAGGATCGCAATGCGTCCGCCCGGTTTAAGAATGCGCCACGCCTCCGCTACAGCGCGTCCGGGATGTTGCGCATGATGAAGCGACTGGCTGAAGAACGCCAGATCCGCTTCGCCATCCGCGACTGGTAGGGCTTCCAACTCCCCTAAACGGTATTCGATATTTTTCAGGCAGTGTTCTTTGGCGTGCTTTATGGCGAATTCGATCATTTTTTCCGAATTGTCGACAGCAATTACCTTGCGCGCGCTTTGCGCCAGAAGTTGCGAGAACGTGCCCTCGCCGGCTCCGAGATCCGCTACCACCATGGGGGGCATAAGACGAAGAAGAACCTCCGCCAAGCCTCTCCAGGACCTCCCTGGAAGGTACTGCCGTCCAAATTTACCGGCTAGCGCATCGAAGTAGCTACGCATTCGATCCTGGCGCTTCGTCAAAACGAGATCCAGGGCGGACGCGTCTTCCGTGGTTTCGGGAATCTCGACCGCCGCAGACCGCAAAATGTCGAGTAATCTTGCGCGCGTTTGCTCTTCGCTAGGCGCGGCAGGTTTCAGTCGATAGAAAATGTTCTTGCCGGTTCGGCGATCTTCCACCAACCCGGCCTGCTTCAATTGAGCTAGGTGAGTAGAAATTTGGCTTTGACCCCTGGCGAGTATCTCTTGCAATTCGGCCACGGAAAGCTCGTCGCGTTCCAGGAGGAGCAGCAACCGCACTCGGGTCGAATCACCGAGCAAACGAAGGGCTTTCAGCAAATTTGACATCTACCCATCAACATATCAAGATATTTTGATATAATCCATTTGCGAGGTTTTGACACATGAGTACAGCGACACTCAACCGAGTAGCGACCGAATATAAAGTTGCGGACCTGGGTCTGGCGGACTGGGGCCGAAAAGAAATTTCAATCGCCGAGCACGAAATGCCGGGCTTGATGGCCATCCGGCAGAAGTATGCGGCCGAGAAGCCGTTGAAGGGCGTTCGTGTCACGGGCTCTCTTCACATGACGATTCAGACGGCGGTTCTGATCGAGACCCTGGTGGAGCTTGGCGCCGGCGTTCGCTGGGCGAGTTGCAACATTTTTTCAACACAGGATCATGCTGCCGCTGCGATCGCGGCTGCCGGCGTTCCAGTGTTTGCATGGAAAGGCGAGAGTCTCGAAGACTACTGGTGGTGCACATATCAAGCGATCAGCCATCCTGACGGCAAGGGACCGGAGCTGGTGGTGGATGACGGCGGCGACGTCACGCTCTTGATTCATAAAGGTCACGAACTCGAGGAGGGCAGCGATTGGGTCAACACGCCGTCTTCCAGCCATGAAGAGAAGGTGATCAAGGATCTGCTCAAGAAAGTTCATGCCGAAGATCCGCAGCGCTGGCACAAACTAGCGAGGGAATGGCGCGGAGTTTCCGAGGAGACGACCACCGGCGTTCACCGGCTTTACAAGATGCAGGAGCAAGGCAAGCTGCTCGTGCCCGCCATCAACGTCAATGATTCGGTGACCAAATCGAAGTTCGACAATCTGTATGGCTGCCGTGAGTCATTGGCCGATGGCATCAAGCGCGCAACCGACGTCATGATGGCCGGTAAAGTAGCCGTTATCTGCGGGTACGGCGATGTCGGCAAGGGCTCGGCTCATTCTCTGCGCGGCATGGGTGCTCGCGTCGTCGTGACGGAAATCGATCCGATCAATGCGCTTCAAGCCGCCATGGAGGGTTTCGAGGTAACCACAGTAGAAGACACACTGGGCCGTGGCGACATCTACGTTACCTGCACCGGCAACCTCGACATCATCACGCTGGAACACATGCAGTATATGAAGGATCAGGCGATTGTCTGCAACATCGGACATTTCGATAACGAGATTCAGGTCGATCGTCTGAACGAAGCGCCAGGCGTGAAGCGCACCAATATTAAGCCGCAGGTGGATCAATACACGTTCCCCGACGGCCACAGTATTTTCATGTTGGCGGAAGGTCGGTTGGTCAACCTGGGCTGCGCAACCGGTCACCCGAGCTTTGTGATGAGCAACAGCTTCTCGAACCAGACGCTGGCGCAGATCGATCTATGGAAAAATCGCGACAAATACGAAGTTGGCGTTTATACGCTGCCTAAGAAGCTGGATGAGGAAGTGGCGCGGCTGCACCTGGAAAAGATTGGCGTCAAATTGACCACTTTGAATAAGAAGCAAGCCGAGTATCTGGGTGTCCCCGTCGAAGGCCCATTCAAAGCCGAACACTACCGCTACTAATCGTGCTGGAGGGTGGAGTTTACTCCGCGCAGGTCTTCAGACCTGCTGCTCTTCCCTTTACTCAACCTTCGCACTGGACGGGCTCGCGCTCGACCTGAGTCCGTCCACAATGATTTCCGAAAGCTGCGAGATCAGAAGCTCTCCCGGGTTGTCCGGCGACCAGTCGCTCTCGGGCATATCGTCCACGGTAACTGCCATAACGATCGGACCACCCGGCACATACATGATGCCGACATCACTTCTCAAGCGATCGAGCGCGCCGGTTTTATTGGCCACTGTCACATCTTTCATGTCACGGGCGAGTCCGTTGTGATCGCGCTGCCGCTTCAAAATCGCGAGCATTTCGTCTGAGGCCGATTTACTAACCAGCTGGCCTCGATAGATTTTCTCGAGAAGCGTTGCCATTTCAGCCGGGCTGCTACGGCCGATTCCCCACTTTTTGTTTTCAGGCTTGGCGCCTTCCTCGGTGATCCCGCTGGGAACGGGCTTGAGATCGTTGCGATCGCCCAATATCTTTCGCATTACCCGGGTCTGCGTGAGACCGAGTTGAGCCATGCGCGCATTCACCGCATTGCCGCCGATTCTGTTCAAGATCAGATTGGTCGCCGTATTATCGCTGAGCACGATCATCAGATCGATCATGTCGCGGATGGGTAGCTGGTCCCCGTTCGAGAGATCCTGCAGAATTCCGCTTCCCGACACCTTCTCATCCCCGGTCACCTTCAGAAATTCATTCAGATCGAGCTTGCCCTCCGCAGCTTCGGCGAAACATTCGGCCATGATGGCTAGCTTGATCGTGCTCGCGGTGCGCACGGGCGTCTCGCCATCCAGGCTGTAGCTCCGGCCAGTCTCGAGATTCTTGGCATAGAGGACCACCTTGCCTTTGAAAGTCGCGACCTTCGACTTGACGGACTGGTCAAGTTTCGCTTCCGGCTGCTCTGCTGAAAAAACAAGAGCGGGAAGCAGAGCGATCAAAACTCGAGCATGCATTTTCGCCATTCTACCGGGCGAGCGGCCCTCAGTTTCATCCCTCGCGCCGGCTCAAACACGGGTGCCCCTGCCAGACGAAGCGCAGCGGCCAATCCGCGCACTTCGTAATCCCAATTCGTGGAGTGACGCCAATATCGAATAGCGGCTTTTTCCGCCAGGCGCGTATGGTAAGATTCCCCGCGGTCCAGCCGGGCGCCATACTGTTGCCGGGTAATCGCAAGGGCCTGAGTAAGTTTCCCGGGACCATTCGCCAGTCCTGTGACCGGACCGGTCCAGTGGCGTCGCTCAAACATTTCCGTAATCCCTGAGACCGGCGCGAGCGCCCGAATGAGAACACAGCCAGGCTCACCTTCCCGATCGGCCACTACGTTGAGGCATTCGTGCATCCCGTAGATGAAATAGACGTAGGCACGGCCGGCCGGTCCGAACAAGATCCTCGTGCGCTCGGTACGACCCCGCGATGCATGAGCAGCCAGGTCGTCGAGGCCCAGGTAAGCCTCGGTCTCGACAATCATGCCGGCAGTTCGCCCGTGTATCAAAACGGTGCTCAGCAGCTCGCGCGCCAGTTCTGTGGCCGGCCGCTCGAACCAGGAGATCCTCAGCGCCGCCGTTTGACGTTTCAACGAGTCAAGAGACCCAAAATCCGAGGCGTGGCGGAGAGGCAATTACTACGATACGCTAGAACATTAATATTGCGCTCATGCGACTTTTCACGGCCATCGACCTTCCCCAGGAAGCCCTGCTCAGGCTGGACCGGCTGGTTGCCGCGCTCCGGCCGGAGGCATTGATAAAGTGGAATCCGCTCGACAATCTGCACATCACGACGAAATTTATCGGCGAATGGCCGGAAGACCGAATCGGTGAACTGCACGCTGCGCTGCTTAAAGTAGTGGCGCGGCCGCCCTTCCAAGTCGATATCCGGAATCTAGGCTGGTTCCCGAACGAGCGCGCGCCACGCGTCCTCTGGGCTGGTGTAGATGGTGGCGACGCTTTGAAGAAGCTCGCGCGCGATACGGACGAAAGACTCGCCTCGCTTGGAATTCCCGAGGAAATCCGCGAGTTCTCCCCGCATCTCACCTTGGCTCGAATCAAAAACCCGGTCCCGCTTCGAGGTCTGCGGCGAAAGATCGAGGAGATGCGCAACGCCACGATCGGTCAATTTCAGGTTTCGCAATTCAACTTGTTCCGCAGTGATCCGGGATCAAATTCGAGTATTTATCGCAAATTGCGCGAATACAAATTCGAAAGCGCTCTGGCCGCCGCCGGCACTGCGAAGTGATCCGTCCGTCTCCTCTGGCCCTTACAGCTCTGACTCTGCTCGCGTACTTCATTGGCGGGCTTCCTTTCGGTTACTGGTTCGTCCGGCTGCGCCTCGGTAAAGATATTCGCACTATGGGCAGCGGCAATATTGGTGCGACGAATGTGCACCGGACAGCTGGCGGCAAGGCGGGCCTCATCGTTCTGCTCCTCGACATTCTGAAAGGTTTGCTCGCCGTCTATATCGCTTGGACCATTACGAATGGTGATGCCATCGCAGTTGGGCTGGCCGCGGCCGCCGTTGTGCTGGGTCATTGCTATCCGGCTCTGCTAAAGTTCCGCGGTGGCAAGGCGGTTGCCTGCTTTATCGGCGCGTTCGGGTTCATAGCGCCACAAGCGCTCGCGTTGACGGCCCTCGCGTTTTTTCTGGTCGTCGGTTTAACCCGCTATATTTCGTTGGGATCGATTGTTGGCGCGTTCCTCTTTCCTATAGTCTTCTGGAGTCTTGACCATCCGCAGCTGCCGCTGCTGTATGCCTCTGTCTTTGCTGCAGCACTGATCATCTATCGCCACGCCGCGAACATCGCTCGCTTGCGAACCGGCACTGAAAACACCTTTTCCTTCCGGAGAAAAGTGGATTGAAGCGCCTGGCGGTGGTAGGCGCGGGAAGTTGGGGTACCGCTCTCGCCATCGCTCTTGCGCCACGTTTCCCGGAGGTTCGATTGTGGGCGCGCGAGCCGTCTCGCGCGGCCGAGATCGGGCGCTACCGGGAGAACAGCCGCTATCTTCCCGGATTCCGCCTGCCCTCGAACGTGTCGATCTCATCCGATATCGCTGCGACTGTGAACACAGCAGATGTGGCGCTTGCGGTTGTCCCGTCGGCTCACATGCGCATGGTTCTCGAATCAGCGTTACCGCACATTTCTTGCGAAACACGTTGGGTTAGTGCCGGGAAGGGAATCGAAGAAGTCTCCCTGTGCCGGATGTCAGAGGTAATGGGAGAAGTGCTGGCGGAGAAGAGCCCAGTTCCGGTAGCAGTGCTCTCCGGTCCGACGTTCGCGAAAGAGATTGCCGCAGGCGAACCGGCCGCGCTCGTGATCGCTTCGGACGACCTTGCTCTTGCAACCCAATTGCAGCAAGTCCTTTCGACAAGCACGTTGCGCTTCTACACGAGCACCGACGTGACTGGAGTAGAGGTCGGCGCAGCTTTAAAAAACGTCATCGCTATTGGCGCCGGTATATGCCAGGGCTTAGGTTTGGGCAGCAACAGCATCGCCGCTCTGATCACGAGAGGTTTGGCCGAGATCACTCGCCTCGCGATAGCAATGGGCGGCAATCCACGAACTCTCAGCGGACTGGCGGGCTTGGGAGATCTCGTTTTAACCGCTACCGGAGATCTTTCGCGCAATCGTTTTGTCGGAAAGCAATTGGGTGAAGGATGCCGGTTGGACGAGATCTTGGCTGGTATGACGATGATTGCCGAAGGGGTAGGCACTTGTCGCGCGGCCTACCGGCTCGGGCAGCAACATGATGTCGATCTACCGATCGTCAACAAGATGTACGAGATTTTGTACGAGGACAAAGCTCCGCGGGAAACAATTCGCGAATTGATGGAACGGCCGCTCACAAGCGAATAGTTGCGGGCTATAAAAGTCTAGACGGCGGATATCGCGTGGAATGTTCAATTGTCGAACGGGCCCAAATTAACGAGTGCCGTTCGTGTTGCATTCTAAGGTTTCTCGACGGTCCTGGAGCAACCCGGAAAGTAAACACATGGCCGTTACACATGATCTATCCTGACGTGGGGCTATGCTAGGTCTCTGACCGCCTGATAAAGTTATTGTTAAAACAATTTAATTCTAGAATGTTTTGGCGTATGCTGAGGCATGCGAGCTTATCGCCGTCTGCGTGTACGCTTGAAGAAGGCAGACCGTGAAGAACTGGATGACGTGCTCAGCGGTGGCATCCAGCCGGTTCGTACGGTCCTCCGAGCCTTGGCCTTGGAGCAGTTACACGAAGGAAAGTCCGTCTCTGAGGTGGCGGACCTCGTGCGGTTAACGCCGAAGGCGGTGCGGGAGATTGGGCGACGGTACGAGGATGGTGGTCTCGATCGGGCGCTCTACGATAAGTCGCGCCCTGGTGCGGCTCCCGTGCTAGACGACAGGCAACGGCAGCGCATCATCGCTATGGTGTGCAGCGATCCGCCGGAGGGTTGCGCCCGATGGACCGTGCGACTGGTGGCCGAGGAGGCTGTCAAACGCAAACTGGTGCCCAGGGTGGGAAGAGAAGCGGTACGGATTCTGCTGCTACACCACGATCTCAAGCCGTGGCGGGAAAAAAATGTGGTGCGTGGCGGAACTCGATGAAGCCTATGTCGCCAAGATGGAAGATGTTCTGGAGACGTATGAGCGACCCTATAACCCCAAGCAGCCGGTGGTGTGCCTGGATGAGAAGCCGGTCACGCTGCACGCCGACGTGCGTCCGACGTCTTCGGCGGCGTCGGGGCGGGAAGCGCGGCGGGACAACGAATATAAGCGCTGCGACACGGCCAATGTTTTCTGCGCGGTAGAGCCCAAGGCGGGCCGACACTTCACCTTCCCGACCCCGGATCGATCGGCACCCGAGTTCGCGCAAGTCGCCTGCCAACTGGCGATGCAGTATGCGGAAGCCGAAACCATACACCTCGTGCTGGATAACTTGAACATCCACCATCGCAAGTCCTTGACCGACTTCTACGGAGCCGAGGTGGGCAGCGAGATCTGGGACTGCTTCACCGTCCACTACACGCCGACGCATGGAAGCTGGCTCAACCAAGCGGAAATTGAAATCGGCATGTTCTCGCGGCAATGCCTCGGGTCCCGAAGAATTCCGGATCTTCCGGCGCTTCGTCGGGAGACTCGCGCTTGGAACCGCCGCGTCAACCGAGCCCGCACCAAAATCAACTGGAAATTTGATCGCCGGGCGGCCCGTCGCAAGTTCGGTTACAACAAGAACTCTTTTAAACGGTCAAAGACCTAGTCGGTTTGCCCACTCATTCAGGAGCGGCTATGCGATCAACGCTTCCGGTTTGGTATCAGGTCTCATCGCGGCAAAGAAGGAATGCGGGTGCTACGGAATCCACTCGAGTGTTCCTAAACGCTTCCAACTTGAATAAAGCCCTGATGCTGCAGACGTATATAGCGAGAGCCCCCTTGGTCGAGGGGTCGAGATCCGGCGCAAAAATCAACTCGTAGCGCGCCGGACTCGGTATCTCTCTCCGCGTTCAATCGTGATGTGAGCAACGCGGGGACCTTGCTGCACGCTGATAGGCGTCGGTCCATGACCTTGGCGGAGAAAATCGCTTCTCGTAGCGTTCATTCCTCATGGCGCTTGGGACGGAAGTAACTCCTGAATAGCTGAGCGGCCACTTGCCGGCCCAGTTCTTCGCCATCCTGGAGCGAATGGTGAAAGTGGAAACCGACGAAGATGCGCGCCCAATAAACCTCATTTAGCCAATCACGCGTATCGTCGAACACATGCGTGTGAACGCCATCGTTGAAACCACCGGCGGTTACAGTAACATGCACTTTCGGCGTTCCGAAGAAGTCCGCCACGAGATGCGAAACAGTACTCGTCAAGCAGCCGTGCGCCGCCGGATACTCGGGATGGCCGGGCGTCGCACCACCTGAAGGCATCCAAGACGCATCAGCTGCGAGTTCTGAGTTCCCTCCCCCAGCTTGGATGGCCGTGACTGGCCGCCAGAACATGTAGGTGTATTTCGCATTGAAACAACCGATGGCTGCGTCGGCAAAACCCGTCCAGAAAATTGCCTGAAGACGCGCCGAGTCCATCAGATCGAGATTGTAGTGCTGGACGAGATTATTGAACACTCCGCTGTACTGGGCCGCTGTGTTCACCACCCAGAACTGTGCGATCTCAGTTTGCCCTGCGGTGCGCAAAGTGGTGGTGCTGCTGTTCGCGTCGCCTCCGTAGAGGCGGGTCAGGTTGTAATCAGCCACCCACTCTTCGCTCGAAAGCGGCGTTGGCCCCTCGGGCAGAAACTGGTCCGCACTACGCATAGTGAACGGGCGCATCTTGCCGAGCCACGGTGTCACGGGTAGTGGGAAGTTCGGCGGCGTCCGCTGCCAAACACCAGGACCACTGCCCGGAGTATATGGGACATCTGCCTTGAGCCCGTCATCCGAGCGCGCAGCAATCAGCGCCGCTGCCGCCGCTTCGCCTATCTCGACGCCTTCTGACTTGCTGTGTACATCACCAACCAAGGCCTGCAAAAAGCTGTTGAATTGCGCATCCAGAGTCGTCTGCTGGTCCGGGAAATAGTGCACTAGAACTCGATGCGCGGCAGCAACGGCGGCCGCTTGGTCCGAAGCGTAGCGGCGCGCCGATCCGCGGAAATAGAAGGATTGAAATGGGTGACCATGTACCGCGTTGACGGCGTCGTAAACCGCAATGCTCGTATAGGCGAACCAGACGCCGGCTGCGCCCGGCGGCGTTCCGGCGTTGCTCACGATTGTTGTGGACGCTACGGCGCTCCAGTCGGTAACGACGTTTTGCGCGCTCGCGGCTGTCCAGGTAAGCAGCACGGCGGCGCTCCATAAAGGAAATCGGAAAATCTGCATTTGTGTTCCTCCAGCGGCCACCGTATGGCGGCCCGGCAGTAATCTTCAACCTTGCCCGTTCAGGGTGCAATCCGCGCGATCTCCTTTTCACCTCCGATGTACATCACTGAGTAAGTTGCTGACTACGCGGAACATCCAGGTTGTCCGAAGCGACACACCCCTGTGATAAGCTCGCGGAGATAATGCCCGAGGCAGCACGGCATTCGGTTGTCCATCGCTTCGATGCGTACGAGTTGAACCCTCAATCAGGGGAACTGCGGAAGAACGGTGTTCGGCTTAAGCTTTCCGGGCAGCCGATCCAGCTTCTGGCTGTGCTGGTGGAAAGAGCCGGCGAGGTGGTTAGCCGCGAGGAACTGTGTTCCAAGTTGTGGCTCGTCGATACGTTCGTCGATTTCGATCACGGCTTGAACAACGCGGTCGCGCGAATTCGCGAGATACTGAACGACTCTTCCGAGAACCCGCGCTATGTCGAGACCATTCCGCGGCGCGGCTACAGGTTCATTGGGCAGTTACAGAGCGCCCCAGAACCGGCCATCGTCCCTGCCGAAGCCGAACCAGCAACTTGTCCTGCTGGAGAGATTACCGGAGAAACGCCGAGCGTTGCTGTTCCCCAGCAGACATCTTCCGATAGCCAAGATCAGATCACCAGACCGGCGCGCCTTCCGTTCAAGCTAGCGCTTGTTGGAGCAGCCGTGATCGCATTGTTTGCTGCGAGCCTCGCGGTCTATCGAGGCATAAGAATGACCGAGGTGCCGCCAATCAAATCGCTGGCGGTATTACCTCTGAAAAACCTCTCTGGCGATCCCACCCAGGAGTATCTGGCGGATGGAATAACAGAGGAAGTGATCGGACGGCTCGCCACGCTGCGTGGCGTTCGTGTAATCTCGCGGACTTCATCAATGCACTTCAAGGACATAACACTTGCGGCTCCGGAGATTGCTCAGAGGCTCGGAGTGGACGCGCTGGTCGAGGGCTCGGTGATACGCCAGGGCAGCCGTATTCGCGTGCAAGCGCAGCTGATTCGTTCCACTGATGAGCACTTCTGGTCGGAAACCTATGACCGCGAAATCGGCGACGTGCTTGCGCTTGAAAGCCAGTTCGCGCAGTCGATTGCCGAAAAGGTGGCTGTTACTATTACGGGGCAGGAATACACCAGGCTGGCGACAGCGCGTCACGTTTCGCCCGAAGTTTATGAGACATACCTGAAAGGTAAGCTTTCGCCACGCAACACCAAGGCCGATCTGGAGCAGAATCGGGCGTATTTCGAAGAGGCCATCCGTAAGGACCCGACGTTTGCGCCGGCCTACGTCGGGCTCGCACGAACGTATTCCGATATGGCCACGCTCTTGGGTGGCGCTCCTCCTCGTGAGGTGAACCCGAAAATATTAGCAGCGGCGAAGAAGGCGCTCCAACTGGATCCGGACATCGCCGAGGCGCATGCTCTGATCGCAGACGTATATCAGAAGGTCTGGCAATGGAGCGATGCCAAGGCAGAATACGAACGTGCCTTGGAATTGAAGCCAAGTGACGCGGTCGCTCACATGGGTTTTGCAAAGTGGCTTGCCGCGCAGGGTCGCTTCGAAGAGGCGATTACATGGTCCAGGCGTGGCCGGATTCTTGATCCGCTTGGTGTTGCCGGGGTCGAAAGCGGATGGGTGCTGTTCTGCGCGCGGCGTTACGGGGATGCTATCCGGGAATTGAGAAGCATGCTGGCGGTGCGCCCCGATTTAGCAAAGGCTCAATGGTATTTGGGTTTCGTCCTCATTGCGAATGGTCAACCCGAGCAGGCAGTGGTCGAGCTCGAGAAAACAGCGGTGATGACGCAGCGTAGCCCGGGTTCTCTCGAGATACTCGCGGCGGCTTACGGCTACGCCGGACGGCGGCAGGATGCCGTTCGGATCATCGACGAAATGAAGCACCGCAGCGAGGTTGGCTATATTCCGGCAGGTGCTTTCGTCAATCCTTACCTAGGTCTTGGCGATTACGACCAGGCGTTAGCGGGCTATGAGCGAGCGTACAAAGAGCAATCGCCTGTTCTACAGTGGGTCAACGTGATTCCTTTTGCAGATCCGCTGCGCGGCAACCCTCGTTTTCAGGACCTCGTGCGCAAGGTCGGCCTAAAGTGAGGCGAAACGTGGTGCAGGATCCTGAAGTAGACGCTTCCGGCACCGCGAAAAACGCTGCTTATGCTCCTACGGATCGTGAGTAGTCGTTAGCCTTCTTCGGGAGTGACTCGGCGACGAAGGTCGAGGCAACGAGGTAAAAGTAGAGGCCGAGTCACTTTCGAAAAGGAGACTAGAAGGAAGCCGCTGGCGGGGCGGGACGCGTATGGAGGTTCAAACGTCTTTTGGTACTGGTCCGGACCGAAACAGGCTTCTGTGTACGCCGAAGTGCGGGTTGAGAAGGTCCGAATGAGCCAAGAATCATTAGTTCGAGAGAAACGTGAACTACCGGTTGAGCGGTGCAAGAAGGTGAATCCATGGCCCGAGACACACGACGGCGGCCGCGCGAGAAAGCACGGTCATCGAGTGGATTGTGATCGACTGTTTTAGGAAGTATCGAGTCGCTCGCATAATGAGTAGAACTCGTGGGCAGTAAGTCTGCGGCTGATCTGCATCAAGTTGCCGCAGCGAGGACATTGCCACTTCGCCTCGCAAGAAGCGGCCACGAGCGCTTCCTGCGATTGTGGCTCGGAAGCAAGTAATTGGTGGATCAGAGCAATGCTCGCTGAACGGTGTCGGTTGGCAAGGAATCCAAACTGGCGAATGCGCACGAAGCCGTGTGGAAGAACATGTTGCACATAGCGCCGCAAGAACTCCGATGCCGAGAGTGTCATGAGGCGCTGCTTGTTGCCGCGCGCATAGTCCTTCCAACGGAAGGTGACTTGTTCCCCATCAAAAGAGACCAGCCGGTGATTACTGATGGCGACGCGATGGGTATAGCGGCCCAGATAGCGAAGCACAGGTACTGGGACCCGCCATCGCCTGTTTGACATAGACGACCCAGTTTTTCCGACTCAGAGATTGAAGAAGAGCGCGGAATGCTTTGGGATCTTTTAGCGGCCCGGTTGCGCCGCCGAGGCTGAGCTTGTTTCTGCGATACGCCCGCTTCAATCCATCGAGAAACTTGCCGCGAAAGACCTTCTTCAGAACACCGAGCGGAAGAAAGAAGCGATACCGCGGTTGTATCCAACGGCCGCGATCTGGTGAAAGCCCGCCGACCGGCACGAGGCAGTGGAGATGTGGATGGAGAAGCAGGTTCTGGCCCCAACTGTGCAGGATGGCGAGGAACCCGATCTCTGCGCCGAGGTGCTTGGGATCGGCCGCTACTTCCAGCAGTGTTTCTGCAACGCAACGAAACAGCAAGTTGTACAACAGAGCGGGATTGCGCTGACATAGTCTGTTCAACTCATGAGGCAGGGTGAACACCACATGAAAGTAAGACAGACCGAGCAACTCTTGTTCCCGGCAAGCGAGCCATCGCTGGCGTGCTTGCGCCTGACACTTCGGGCAGTGTCTGTTCCGGCAGGAGTTAAATGAGATGGCCGAATGACCGCAACCGGAACAGTGATCGAGATGGCCGCCCAAAGCCGGCGTACGGCAGCGCTGAATGGCGCGCAACACTTTCAGCTGCTGATAGCTGAGCCAGGAGCGGTTCTCTGCAACGAAGCGATCACCCTGCGTGCGAAGTAAGTCGGCCACCTCTACGGTGGGCCGGCTCATTCTGGCTTATGTAACTTCCGCGAGCGCTGTAAACGTGCCGGGCCGGAGACAGGAATCCGTTCCAGCGGATGGGTAGCTGCCTGCAAGCGCTTGGTGGATACATGCAGATAGCGAGTCGTGGCTTCGATGTCCTTGTGCCCCATCAAAACCTGAATAGTTCGCAGGTCCGCTCCCTCTTCGAGCATGTGCGTGGCAAAGCAGTGCCGGAGAGTATGTGGTGTGACGTGCTTCTGGATGCCGGCCTTTCGGGCGGCCTGTTGCACGGCTTCCCAGATCACCTTGGGCGTGATCGGCTTGTCCGCTCGCCAGCCGTTGCTAGTCCCAGGGAACAGATAGGTCTTGGGACGCATCCAACGCCAGTACTCGCGCAACGTCGTAAGTAACTTCGGATTGAGCGGAACTTCTCGATCCACGCCGCCTTTGCCACGCTCGATGCGAATGACCATGCGGCCGCTATCGATGTTGCTCACCTTCAGCTTGCACAACTCGCTTCGTCGCAGTCCCGCCGAATACATCGTCAACAGCATGGCGTAATGAAACAGGTTGCGTGCCGAATCGATCAGTCGCGAAACTTCTTCCGGTGTCAAAATCGTCGGAAGCCTGCGGGTATGCCTGCGGAGCGTTCGGATACGGCAGATCCTCTTTCATGGCCGGGCGCTTGAGCGTCCTCACGTAGAAGAATCGCAGTGCGGCTACACGATGTAGGCACACCGTGCCCACGCCCAGCTTTCTTTCCCTCCAGGAGATGGACTTGATACTTCCGTATCTCGTCCGGACCGAGATGGTCCAGACGTTTGTCAGCAAAACGCCGGAAATCCTCGATCATTTGTAAATACGATCGGATCGTTGTCTCGGCATAGTTGCGGCGGACGAGTTCTTCTCGCATCCGCTGAATGAGTTTCGTCACAGAGACTCCTTTCTCTCTGTGAGCGAACTTAGCCGATCAGCACCCTCTTCCAAAACCGATCACGCCGCAGGCGTCCGCCGCGCCAGCGGCTTCGTTCTAGTCGCCAAGGGTTTAGCGAACAGGCTGAAGGTTATCTCCGGATGCTCGCTGTATCACGGGCGTAACCCACAGTTGAGAATCTGCTAGAGGTCGTCTGATACTCGTAACTTCATCAAACAGCGCGGTGCAAGGTCAAGTCTGGGTCATTACAGCTCTCACTTGTATTCGATCGTGCTCTCGCCTGAATACTTGTGATAATCCCGGAAATCGATGGTGTTCTTGGTGCAGATCGTACTTCCTCGCTGGCAGCTCAGGTTTTCGGCGTGAACCGGCAAGAGAAACTTGCTTGTGCCCAGCGGAACTTCCTCATAGTCAACCGCTGATGCGACAGTGTCGTCCGGAAAATCTTTCGGAATGTTGTCAGCTTGCATTTCGATTCGCCGGACCTGAGAAGTGGCCTTGTCCACCCAGATGCTGCCGCTGTAAGCGGGTCGCAACATTTGCCCACCCACCTGAATCGTCCAGTTCGAATTGTGAAGCGCCACTTTGAAGTCGTAAATCGCGGCAGGCTCTCTCGCCACGGTTGCTGACTGATAAAACTTGAACTCCGTTCGGACAGCTTCCTCAAAAAGCCCGCTCAGTACCGACGCGAACTCGCCTGTGGAAGTGGTGCCGCCGATCTCCATCATGCTCTTATTCGTTCTTCTGCCGCCGACCGTGATCTCGCTGTACTTCTCGTGGCCGTCTTCGTATAAAACTTTGGCCGTAACCACGTCAACCGGCTGAAAACCTTCCGACCGGGATTGTTCCACGTAACGGGTCGTACTCTGCTGGCAGAGAAAATTCGGCAGCCCGTTTGTGAAGCTCATGGCCCACTGCCGCGTTTTATCGATCAGCTGGTCATAGGCATTCGTATGCTGTTTGGCTGCCGGAGTATCGCTTCCGATCGTAAAGTCTACCGGACCATCAGAAGAAGGCTTGGCAGCGGGCGAGCTAGCCTTCTTCGATCCCGCAGCGTTGCTCGCCTCATCAGTTGTCGGAGGAGAATTGTCGGTCAGATCCGGGTTGCCCGGTTTGCCGCGCCGCAACTCGGGCCGCCCTGGCGCGTCCGGCGCCTTCAAGATGGTAGGCCTTGCCATCTCTTCGTCGTCGGGCGCCGTCGTCCTGGCCCGCGCGATAGTAGGATTGCCCTGCGTCTCGGGTGACTCTGTGGGCGCATCCTTCAGCAGCGAAACGCTTACCGCCGTCAGGAACGCTTCGTCGTCTTCCGCCGCCACTACGTGGACCGTTGTGCGCGGTATCACCTTATTGGCATCGATGTCGCTTCCCGATCGGACCCACTTGGTCGCCGGTACGATCGTCATGGTGAGCACCCGACCGTCTTGCGTCGCTACGAGCAGCTTCTTCCCATCGTTTGAAACGGTCAATCCATCTGCCTCGATAGTCGGCTGCTGTTCGACCTGCTTCTGGTCCTTCTTATGCCGCCGGGAGGGCAGCGAGACTCCACCGCCGCCGGGGTTTTGCCCGCCCGGATACTGTCCTGGCGGATACTGGCCGGGCGGGTATTGCCCGGGTGGATACTGGCCCGGTGGAACTTGCCCGGGATACTGAAAAGCGACGAGCGGGAAGACCACTGTCAACAGCAGAAAAGCAGATTTGGCCATTAACTCTCTTTAGATGCCTCCCGCTGCCTGGCGGGTTACCACGGTCACACTACCACTTCAAAAGCACGAGTTCGGAACAGAAACCGGGACCCATAGCGGCAAGAATACCCCAGGTCCCTGGTTCCGGCCGCCGGTTCTTTAAGTATTCTTCCAAAACGAACAGAACGGATGCCGAGGACAGATTGCCCGTCCGGCCCAGACATTCCCATGAGACGTCGAGTGCGCCATCCGGCAGGTTCAATGCTGCCTGTGTCGCCTCCAAGACCCTTGGGCCACCCGTGTGAATGATCCAGTTGCCGATATCTGCCCGGCTCAACCCGTTATCGTCCAGGAATTCGTCAACGTCCTGGCCGAGGTTCTTTCGTATCACCTCCGGCACATCGCGGGAAAGAACAATCTGGAACCCCTTCTCGGAGATATCCCAACCCATTACCCGCTCGGTATCCGGGTAAAATGTGGATCGGGTGGCGACAATAGCCGGACCTACCGCACCTGCTAAGTCGCTGCCTCCAATTAGTACAGCGGCTGCTCCGTCCCCGAAAAGCCCGGTACTGATAAGATTCGCCGCTGAAAAATCCTCCTGCTGAACCGTAAGTGAGCAAAGCTCCACCGAGAGAAGCAGGCACGCTTCGCGGGGAAAGGCCCGCACATAATCTGCGGCTCGCGCAATTCCTGCCGCGCCCGCCACGCACCCGAGTCCGAAAATCGGGATTCTCTTCATCCGCCGGCTCAAGTTCATCCGGTTGATAAGCCGTCCTTCGATCGATGGGCTGGCGAGTCCCGTGATCGATACGAAAATGAATGCTCCAATGTCCTCAGGAACGATTTCACGCCCATCCGCTCCTGCTCGCGTGATAGCTTGGCAGATTGCCTGTTGGCCCAGTTTTAAGGACATCTCAATCCAGGCGTCATTTGCCTCTCCCCAGCTCTTGAGTGGGTAGGCCCGCAGAGGTAGCGAAAGATATCTTCCACCCACCTGCGTCGCAGTGTGCAATTTTTCCAGAATGTCGAAGCGCTCCAAGCGTTTACCCCAATGTTTGCGGAACGCCTCGATGAGTACGTCTTGCGTGTAATAGTGAGGCGGAAGAGCGCTTTCGGCGGCGAGGATTCTCATAAGCGGTGGGCAGGTAAAGGCATTCTAGCTGGAAAAATTCGACGCCCTTAGAAAAATGCCGGTCTTCTGCCACGAAATATCCTGAGGATCGAAATTGTTCGCTCTCCGCTCTATAGCTTTTCTCGATTCTCGCCGATAAATAACTGGATGCATCCGCGCATATCTCGAAATCTGCTCGTTTGCGTCCTCCTCTGGGCGTTCGCCGCAGTTACTGCTTCTTTTGGCCAGCAGTACACCTTCAAGGAATACGTCGAAGGCCTCGGAAACCTGAACATAAATGCGATTGTGCAGGATCGCGCCGGGTTTCTCTGGGTTGGGACCGAGAATGGGCTCTTCCGCTACGATGCAACGAGTTTTGCTGAATACGGGCGTTCGGAAGGGCTCCCCGGCACTTTCGTACGCGCCTTGCACCTCGATACGGCTGGGCGCCTCTGGGTCGGCACTACGGACGGGCTCGCGTTCAGTTTGCGGGATGGCCGCTTCCGCGAAGTCAAATATAAGGATGCATCGCTGAACATCCCTTACGGTTCCGCCATTTCATCGACGCCAAGCGGAAGCGTTTACGCGGTCACCCAATTTGGCATCCTAAGGCTCGCTCCGGGCGATGGCGGCCAGTCTTGGAACGTGGCTGCTCTGTTATCCGACCGCCAGGCTCAGGGCTGCGGTACCGGCGGACAGTTTAGCGTTTTAGCAAAGCAGAATGAATCGGTATTATTTGGCTGCGGCGATGGCATCGCCCTTCAATCCGGCGACCAAATAGCCACGTTCGGCATTCGGGACGGCTTGCCGAAGGATACTTGGAGATCGTTGCTCCTGAAGAAAGATGGCGAGCTATGGGCCCGTGGGTCGAAGCACATCGCCGTTTACTCTGTAGCTCGTAGACGTTGGGAGGACCGGAATTGCTCCGGAGTCCAGCAAGAGGAATTCGCTTTGCCTCTGGCAGAAGATGCCTCGGGAAATGTTTTGGCAGGTTTCGGCGCCAGTGCGGGCGTATATTCCCGGGGGCATTGGAAATTGGTTTCAGCAGCCAACGGTCTCGGGGAAGGTACCGTCAGCTCGATTTTTGTCGATCGCGATCATCTCGTCTGGCTAGGCACGATGGGACACGGGTTACGCAAGTGGATTGGGTATGGCCAGTGGGAGCACTGGACGAGAGATCAAGGCCTGCCCAATAACGAGATCTGGTCGATGGCGCGCGACCGTGCCGGCACGTTATGGGTAGGACACCAGGCAGGCCTCAGCACGCTGGCTCCTGCTGCAAACTCGTTCGTGAAATGGCAGATGTCCGGCGAGCCTGCCGGACGAGTCCGATCGCTCGCAACCACCTCCGACGGATACATCTGGGCATCTTCGCCCGATCGGCATCTCCTTCGCATCGATCCGCGCACGAAAGAAACCCAACGCTACGCGCTTGACGGTGTTTTTCAACTCTTAGCGGACCGCGAAGGCCGGTTGTGGGTTCTTACGCGCAAGGACTTCTTTGTGAGCCAGGGGAGCGGTACGGCCCGGCGATTTCGCAAAGTTCGCCTTCCATCGAACCGTCCCCAGTCGCCCTCGAGCATCACGCAAGACTACGCCGGCAACATCTGGCTGATATCTTCTACCGATCTCTTCAAAGGCAAAGACGGTGCTTGGATCCCCATAGACCTGTCGGCCTTCCCTTTAGGTAATCACCTGTCGGAAATCGCGGTTGACCTCTCGGGCGCGGTCTGGATTGACGGCGATGATACCGGTGTTTTCCGGCTGCGATTGGCCGGCAACAGAGTACTCAAATCTGAAAAGCAACCGGTCGATTCGAATATGATCCTCTTCATTCGAGTTGATGCGCGTGGTTGGGTCTGGTTGGGCGAGGATCAAGGCGCGCAGGTCTTCGATGGACAGTCGTGGCGAAAATACACCGTCGAGAATGGACTGATTTGGAACGATGTCGACGCCGAGGCATTTTTCGAAGACATCGATGGATCGGTATGGCTCGGAACCAGCGGAGGCCTTTCGCATTTTCATGTGCCGGCCAACAGCTTGGTGCTTCCACCGCGGCCGCCGATCTTCGTTAGCGCGAGCTACGGCGATAGGAATCTGCTGAAGGGGAAACCTTACCTGGAGTGGAGAAGCAATTCCTTTACGATCAGCCTGGCTTCGCTCGCCCTGAGAAACGAAAGAGGTATCAAATTCCGCTACCGTCTTGTCGGCCTCGAGCGCGACTGGGTAGAAACCTCCGGACGAGAGATCCGTTACCCCGCCCTCAGCCCGCACTCCTATCGCTTTGAAGCGATGGCCGTAGATGAAGACACCGGGCTAGCTTCTTCCATCAACTCCATCAGCTTCACCGTCACACCGCCCTGGTGGTATTCGGACGGCTTCATCGTTCTGCTGACGGCAGCGGTCTTGGCGCTCTCGTTGGGTGTGTGGCGATGGCGAGAGCGGGTGCTCGCCCGTCGCCGCCAAGAACTGGAGCGGCTCGTAAGAGAACGCACGGACGAGATTGACCGCCGCCTTGCAGAGCAAAAGCTCTTGAAAGCGGAAGCCGATCGCGCCAACCGCGCCAAGAGCGAATTTCTTGCCATGATGAGCCACGAGATCCGGACACCGATGAACGGCGTGGTCGGAATGACCGACTTGCTCCTCGATACGGCGCTTTCGAGAGATCAATACGAATACGTGAGCACCATCCGTGAGTCCGGTAGCGCGTTGGTCGCAATTATCAGCGACATCCTTGATTTCTCAAAGATAGAGGCGGATAAGCTTACCCTCGAATGTGCGCCTTTTGAGCTCGGGGCGGTAATCGGAGAGGCAATTCGGATTGTCAGCGAGCTGCTCAGGCAGAAGGGCCTTGAGCTCGTATTGGACGTCGATCAGGATCTCCCGCGTTGGGTGATCGGCGATTCGGTACGGCTTAAACAGATTCTGTTGAATCTCCTTTCGAACGCTGCCAAGTTCACCGACGCCGGAAGCATCACTGTGCAAGTCGCCCGCGAACGACAGGATAAAGACAGTATGGTGGCTGTCAGAATTTCGATAACGGATACCGGCATTGGAATCTCTGAGGAAGTACAGAACCGGCTATTCCAAAGCTTCACGCAAGGCGAGTGCTCGACCACACGCAGGTTTGGCGGAACGGGCCTGGGTCTCGCGATTTCGAAACGGTTGGCCGAAATGATGAACGGATCGATCGGAGTGAAGAGCGAACTGGGTCGGGGCAGCACCTTCTGGGTGATCCTCGAATTCGGGGCTACGCACGTTCAAGTCCTGCCGGCGCCCCAGAGCAGCCTTGCCTTCGAGAGCCCGGGCGGACACATATTGGTGGCCGAAGACAATCCGATTAATCAGAGAGTCATGAAGCACCTCTTATCGCGTACAGGCTACATCGTGGAAATTGCAGAAAATGGCGTGGAGGCGGTCGAAAGGGCAAAGCACGAACAGTTTTGGGACATGATTTTGATGGATTGTCAGATGCCGGTTATGGACGGTTTCGAAGCCACCAGGATTATTCGCAAAAGCGAGTCCTCAGGTCGAGTGCCGATCATCGCAGTCACTGCCAATGCCTCGCTTGAGGAACGCGAGAAGTGCCTGGCCGCGGGCATGGACGATTACCTGGCCAAGCCCGTCAGCCGCAAAGCTTTGGATGCGGTGATTCAGCGCTGGATTAGAGCGGGGCAGCCCGAGACTTTGGCCAGCTAACTCACACGTATCTCACGTGGTGAAAACCTCTCTTAGTCAAGAAGAAGCGCTGTTATGGCTGGCTCTGCGCATGGTGCCCGGGCTGGGCACTCTCGGCACGCTCAAGCTCCTCCGAAAACTCAAGTCTCCCCAGGCTATTTTTCGTGCTTCCGCCACTGAACTGGAGGCAGCGGGCCTCAGTCCGGCGCAGGCCCGAAATCTCTCGAGTGGCTGTTCATTTGACGATGCCCTAAACCAGCAACAGAAACTGATGGCGTGTGGGGCCCAACTCCTTACCATCAACGATCCCCTTTATCCTCAGCGTCTTCGCGAAATTTTCGATCCTCCTTTGCTGCTCTTCGCGCTGGGTGATATCGAGCTGGTGAACTCTTACTCGTGTAGCGCTCGTTGGGACCAGAAATCCAACGCCCTACGGACTTGCCGCCACCGAGCGCCTGAGCGGCGATCTCTCCAAGGCCGGTCTCACAATTGTTAGCGGAATGGCTCGCGGAATCGATACGGCAGCTCATCGCGCCACCCTCGCCGCAAACGGAACCACCATCGCTGTTCTCGGATGCGGCGTCGACGTAGTCTATCCATCGAGCAATCGGAAGCTCTACGACGAAGTTGCCAGGCGCGGCCTCTTGCTCTCTGAGTTCCCCATGGAAGCGCCTGCTTTTCCTCAGAACTTTCCTGTTCGCAATCGGATTGTCAGCGGTATTTCGCTAGGTGTTGTCATCGTCGAGGGAGCGCAGTATAGCGGTTCAGCCATCACTGCCAAGCTGGCGGCGGACCAGGGCCGCGAGGTTTTCGCCGTCCCCGGTAATATTACGTCCAAAATGAGCTGGGGTCCCAATCTTCTGATCAAGGAAGGCGGCGCGAAATTGGTTCAGGAGTGGAGCGACATAACTAATGAACTTCCAGTAGCTGTTCGCCGCGATCTGGTCGCTCGAGCGCAACAACAGATTCCGATCGAAGAAGCAAGGTCGTTCCGCAGCGCCCGGAAGGACCCCTGAAGAGCCCCTGAAAGCGCTCGCTCGCAAGCTCTTGAATTTCCTAAAAGTCGATGTCCCTCAACAATTTGAGTCGCTAGTTGAAACTTTTGAGGGCGTCTCTTCATCCGAGTTGATCGGTGCGCTGTTTGACCTGGAGATGTCGGGCCTGGTGAGACAACTCCCCGGGAAGAACTTCGTCAAGGTGTGGTAAAAGGGTAGCGTTCTTGGGCCGGAATCTTCCGGCTCAGCCCGGAATCACAGAATTTAGGTTACAGAGTAAGCAGGTATATGGCTAAATCGCTCGTCATCGTGGAATCTCCCGCGAAGGCGAAAACTATCGGTAAATATTTAGGAAAGCAGTTTCTTGTCAAAGCCTCCCTCGGTCATGTTAAGGATCTGCCCAAGAAAGACTTAGCGGTCGACGTCGAGCGCGATTTTACACCTCGCTACGAGGTGATAGAGGGCAAGAAAAAGCTCATTGCGGAGCTCAAACAAGCCGCCAAAGGCGTTGATTCTGTTTACCTGGCGGCTGACCCCGACCGTGAAGGCGAGGCAATCTGCTGGCATTTAAAAGAGGAGCTCGAGCCCAAGAAGTCGAATAAGCCCTCGATTTTCCGGGTGATGTTCAACGAAATCACCGCCAATGCGGTCAAGAAGGCGTTCGACAAGCCGCTGGCCGTCAATGTCAACCTGGTCGATGCCCAACAGGCCCGGCGCGTGCTGGACCGCTTGGTAGGGTACAAGATCTCTCCTCTGCTCTGGGACAAGGTTCGTCGCGGTCTTTCGGCCGGCAGGGTCCAAACCGTCGCTTTGCGGCTCATCGTCGACCGCGAGCGCGAAATCAAGGCATTCCAAAAGCAGGAATACTGGACGATCGACGTTTCGCTCCAGGCCAAGAAACCGCCGGTCCTCACTGCCCGGCTGAACAGGATCGCCGACAACCCTCCCGATATCAAAGACGAGAAAACGTCCGCCGGTGTTGTCGCCGATCTGGAAGATGCCAAGTACACGGTCAAGTCGGTTACTACTCGGGAAAAAAAGCGAAACCCGGTCCCGCCTTTTATCACTTCCACGCTGCAGCAGGAGTCTTCGCGCAAACTACGCTTCAGTGTGAAGCGGACTATGATGCTGGCCCAGGGTCTTTATGAGGGCAGGGAAGTCGGCAAGGAAGGCGCGGTAGGTCTCATCACCTACATGCGCACCGATTCCACGCGTGTATCGGAAGACGCGTTGGCCGAGGTTCGCGGGATGATCGGCGAGCGCTACGGCGCCAGTTATCTGCCCGCTTCAGCGAACGTTTATAAAACAAAAAAAGACGCGCAGGACGCGCACGAAGCGATTCGTCCGACTTCCGTACTGCGAACGCCCGAATCGCTGGAGAAATTTCTCGCCGAGGATGAGCTGAAACTCTACCGGCTGATCTGGATGCGCTTTATCGCATCTCAGATGAATCCCGCACTACTCGATCAGACGACGATCGATGTCAATGCCATTGGTAAGAGCAAGACACCGTACGTGTTCCGCGCCACAGGCAGCGTTCTGAAGTTCGACGGCTTCTTGAAGATCTACGAAGAAGGTAAAGACCAGCGAGACGAGGACGACGAGGACCTCAAGCACAAGCTGCCCGCTGTCACCGAGGGTGAAACTCTGCGCTTCAAGGAAATTCTTCCGGAGCAGCATTTCACGGAGCCTCCCCCTCGTTACAACGAAGCGACTCTGGTGAAAAAGCTCGAGGCCGACGGCGTGGGTCGTCCCTCCACGTATGCGTCCATCTTGACGACGATCCAGGAACGCGAATATGTGAAAAAAGAGGGAGGCAAATTCACTCCCACCGAGCTCGGCATGGTTGTTACGGACCTGCTGCTCGAAAATTTCAGCGACCTCTTCGACGTGAAGTACACCGCTCGCATGGAAGAGGAACTTGACGAGATCGAAGAAGGCAAGATCGAGTGGCGTGCCGCTATGGCAGATTTCTACGATCGCTTCCAGAAGGACCTGGCGCATGCCGAGCGCCACATGACAGACATCAAGCGCATGGAAAAGCCCACTGATTTGATCTGCGAGAAATGCGGCAAACCAATGGTCATCAAGTGGGGCAAGCACGGCAGCTTTGTCGCCTGCACCGGTTACCCGGAATGCACTAATACTCGCGAAGTGGCGGTAGAGACAACGGATGGCGAGAAGGCCGACTTCAGTGAACAGGACGAGGCCGAGTATTGCGAGAATTGCGGCCGTCCGATGGTACTCAAAAAGGGACGGTTCGGACAGTTCTTCGCTTGTTCCGGATATCCGGATTGCAAAACTACCAAGCAGATCGGCGGCGAGCAGCGCAAAGACGTTTCGCTAGAGGAAAAATGCCCGCAGTGTAACAGCAATCTTGTCCAGAAGTACGGCCGGTATGGCGAGTTCATCGCCTGCAGCAATTACCCCAAATGCAAATACGTCAAGCAGAAAACGATCGGCGTTCCTTGTCCGAATTGTTCGCAAGGTGAAGTGGTAGAGCGGCGCTCTAAGCGCGGCAAAACTTTCTATGGATGCAATCGTTACCCTGACTGCGATTTCGTCGCCTGGGGCAAACCTATCGCGGAGAAATGCCCGGAATGCGGGAGCAGTTATCTCATCGAAAAGTATCTGAAGGCAGGCCCGGTTGCGCAATGCCCGAACGGGGAATGCAAATACAAACATCCGCTCGAAGTGCCTGCTGAATCAAGCGTCGCCTGAGCCTGAAACGGAACCGCGAGCGAGGGGAAGGCCGATTTCCGCCGTATATATTGGGGAGCGAAGAGCACCTTCTCCTAGTTCCCTATGCCTGACGATACTACAGCGGAGAGAATACGCCTTGCCGAATCCCAAGCACGCGAGAAGCATTGGAAGCGGTGGGGGCCCTATTTAGCGGAGCGTGCCTGGGGCACGGTACGCGAAGACTATAGCGCGAACGGCGATGCCTGGAACTATCTGCCCCACGACCACGCCCGCTCCCGAACCTATCGATGGACAGAAGACGGCATTCTCGGTATCTGCGATAACCATCAGTATCTTTGTTTCGCGCTCGCCTTCTGGAATGGCAGAGATCCGATTTTGAAAGAGCGGCTCTTCGGATTGACCGGACCGCAGGGAAACCACGGAGAAGACGTCAAAGAGGTCTACTACTATCTTGATGCCACTCCGACCAATTCCTATCTGAAAGGCCTATACAAATATCCCCAGGCTGCGTTCCCCTACTCTCAGCTGGTCGAAGAAAATGCCAGACGGACCCGGCAGGAGCCTGAATTCGAGCTGCACGAGACAGGAATTTTCGATGAGAGCCGCTACTTTGATGTGTTCGCCGAGTATGCCAAGCAGGACGTCGATGACATCCTGATTCGCATCGAAATTGTGAACCGTGGCCCCGATAAGGCCGGCCTTCTTTTCCTGCCCACGCTCTGGTTCCGCAACATCTGGGATTGGAATAAAGACTTCGATCCGGCAGCGCGCCCCAAGCTAGGCAAACCTGCGGAAGATGCCATCTCGGTGATTCATCCTCAGCTCGGCAATTTTACTCTCCAACTAGATGGAAAACCGGAAGTCCTCTTCACCGAGAACGAAACGAATACGGAACGCATTTGGGGGTGGACCGGCAAAAATTCTTACTACAAGGATGCCTTCAACTCGTACTTTGTGGATGGAAATCAGAGCGCGGTGAATCCACGCAGTGAAGGCACCAAAGCTTGCGCGGTTTATCGCCTCGAGTTAGCTCCCGGCGAGCAAACTACGTTCCGGTTTCGATTGAGTAGAGATGGCGGGTGGGACTTGCCGCGCGAACGCTGGGACGAAGTACTTCGAGCCCGGCTCAGCGAGGCCGACGAGTTCTATCTCACCTTGGCCGACGACCTGGAGCCAGCAGCCAGACAAGTGCAGCGTCAGGCGTTTGCAGGTATGTTCTGGAGCAAGCAGTATTACCACTATGTGGTCGAGACCTGGCTCAAAGGCGACGATACGATGCCTCCGCCGCCGCCAGAACGGTTGCAAGGACGAAACCGCAAGTGGCGCACGCTTTTCAACGAAGATGTCATCTCCATGCCGGATAAATGGGAATACCCATGGTATGCGGCCTGGGATCTTGCGTTTCACACGGTCGCAATCGCCCCCGCCGATCCCGACTTCGCTAAAGCGCAGCTCGCGCTGTTTCTGCGCGAGTGGTACATGCATCCTAACGGGCAAATCCCGGCATACGAATGGAATTTCGGCGACGTGAATCCGCCCGTTCACGCCTGGGCAGCATGGCGTGTTTTCAAAATCGATTGGCGTCTCAAAGGTCAACCAGACCGGCCATTTCTCGAGAGCGTCTACCACAAACTGCTGCTCAACTTTACCTGGTGGATCAACCGCAAAGACTCTGAGGAGAACAACATCTTCGAGGGCGGCTTTCTCGGACTGGATAACATCGGAGTCTTCGACCGAAATGCTACCTTGCCCAGCGGCTGGGTGCTTGAGCAATCCGACGGTACCAGTTGGATGGCCATGTACTGTCTGATGATGCTCGAGATGGGCTTATATCTGGCAGAAGCCGAACCGATGTACGCGGACATCGCCAGTAAATTCTTCGAGCATTTTTTGTATATTGCCGACGCGATTAATCATCACGGCGGTGACGGTCTGTGGAACGAGGAAGATGGCTTTTATTACGATCGCCTCCTGAATGATCAGGGCAATGCTATCGCCCTCAAGCTTCGTTCTTTAGTGGGTCTGGTGCCTCTGTTTGCTGTTGAGACACTCGATCCGGTAGCCCTAAGCCGCCACCCGGGCTTTCGAAGGCGAATGAAGTGGTTTATCGTCAACCGGCCCGATCTGATCTCTGGCTTGGCCTCCATGACTGAAACCGGAATGGGGAAGCGGCGCTTGCTCTCCCTGGTCAATCCAGACCGGCTCAAATGTATTCTGCAACGCCTGTTTGACGAATCCGAATTTCTCTCGCCCTATGGGATTCGGTCGATGTCGCGCTACTACGCCGACCATCCTTATGAGATCGAACTCGCCGATAGGACACGTCGCGTCGCCTATGAACCCGGGGAATCGCAGACCAACATGTTCGGAGGAAATTCTAACTGGCGTGGACCGGTCTGGTTCCCCATGAATTTTCTGATTATCGAAGCCTTGCAGCGCTTCGATTACTACTACGGTGACTCCATCCAAGTTGAATTCCCAACTGGCTCCGGCCAGAAGATGCGGCTTGCGGATATCGCCGCCCAGCTATCCAGGCGCTTGGGAGATCTGTTCCTGCCGGGAAAGGATGGCTGCCGCGCCATCTACGGGAACGACAAGCTGTTCCAAACCGATCCCAACTTTCAGCCTTACGTCTTGTTCTTCGAGTATTTCGACGGCGACACTGGCAAGGGCCTGGGCGCCAGCCACCAGACTGGCTGGACCGGCCTGGTTGCAAAGCTGATGCAGCAGAGCGGCGCGGCAAGCCATTGCTGACGTTACACTAATGAAATAACGGGTTCAGAAACCGCGCATCATTCAGAGCCGCGCACGTCAGTAAGCGGTGTTTTGTTTCTTGCGACGAAGATGACCAGCCCGGAAAGGAATATCGCATGGTCCGAGTAAAAGTCAACGGCAGCTTTAAGGAATTCCACGGCGACGCTGAAATGCCGTTGCTCTGGTATCTGCGCGATGAGCTTCAGCTGACCGGTTCGAAATTCGGCTGTGGCATGGGGTTGTGCGGCGCGTGTACGGTCCACGTGAACGGCGAAGCAGCCCGTAGCTGCCTCACGCCGATGCGCACTGTCGCCGGCAAAGAAGTCGTTACGATCGAAGGCCTGGACGAGCACGGAACACATCCATTGCAGCGGGCATGGGAAGAAGTGAACGTGCCGCAATGCGGCTATTGTCAGAGCGGGCAGATCATGCAGGCCGCGGCTTTGCTGCGGACTAAGCCCAAACCCACCGACCATGATATTGACGAAGCCATGCAAGGCAATATCTGCCGCTGCGGTACCTATCAGCGCATACGCAAAGCAATCAAGCTGGCGGCGGGGGTGCAAGCATGAGTGAAGTGAAAATAGCCTCCCGGCGCGATTTCCTCGGCAGCGTTTTCTCGGCAGGCGCACTGGTGCTCGGAGCGCGTGTCATTTCCGCCCACGGTAGATCCAGCGAGCCCGATGTCACAAAGGCTGCCTGGAACCCTGATGTTTACCTCGGGCTCGAGACTGACGGGTCCGTGATCATCGTCGCGCACCGCTCCGAAATGGGAACCGGCGTTCGCACATCGTTGCCGATGGTGGTAGCCGACGAGCTCGAGGCGGATTGGTCGCGAGTTCGCGTAGAGCAGGCGCTTGGCGATAAGAAGTACGGTTCGCAAGACACGGATGGCTCGGCCTCGATCCTCGATTTCTACGGACCCATGCGCCACGCAGGAGCCGCCGCACGTCTCATGCTGGAGCGCGCCGCCGCTGAACAGTGGAAGGTCCCACCGGCCGAGTGTCAGGGCCGCAATCACCAGGTCGTACACACAGCCTCTGGCCGCAAATTGTCCTATGGCGAACTGGTGGCCGCGGCTTCCAAACAACCTGTTCCCACCAAAGCCGAACTGCGCTTTAAATCGCCCAAGGATTTTCGCTACATCGGCAAGGGTGTACCAGGAGTCGATCTTAAAGATACTTGTACTGGACGCAGCATCTACGGCTTCGATGCCAGTATGCCGGGAATGGTCTATGCATCCATTGAGCGCGCGCCGGTGCTCGGAGGCAAGCTGAAAAGTTTCGACGACAGCCTGGCAAAGCAGGTTGCCGGAGTGCAGCAAACAGTCGTGATCGAAGGCGCAAAGCCGCCATACGGTTTTCAAGCTCTCGGCGGTGTAGCTGTTATTGCCAACAATACTTGGGCAGCATCGCAAGGCCGCAAGAAATTGAAGATCGAGTGGGAAGACGGCCCACACGCCATCTTCCAATCGGATTCCTACAAGAAAATGCTTGTAGAACGCGCTCATCAGCCGCAAAAAGTAGTGCGAGTAACCGGTAATGTGGAGAGCGCTATTTCAACTGCTGCCAAGACGGTCGAGGCGACTTATTACACCCCGCTCCTGGCGCACGCCTCGATGGAGCCGCCTGCTGCGCTCGCCGAATATCGTGACGGAAAAGTCGAGATCTGGACCGCCACCCAAAATCCACAGGAAGTGCAGAAGACTGTCGCCGACGCGCTCGGCATCAAGATCGAGGATATTCGCTGCCATGTGACACTGCTCGGCGGCGCCTTTGGCCGCAAATCCAAACCCGATTACGTCGCGGAAGCGGCCATTCTCTCGAAAAAAATCGGCAAGCCGGTTAAGATCTCCTGGACCCGCGAAGAAGATCTCCACTTCGACTACTATCATTCGACTTCGGCTATGTATTTTAAGGCTGCTCTCGATAGCTCCGGTAAGCCAGTCGCATGGTTGCAGCGCACTGTCTTTCCCCCGATTGGCTCGACCTTCGATAACAAATCGATCTATGCCGATACCGGCGACCTGACGCAGGGTTTTACCGATATGCCGTTTGACGTGCCGCACATTCGAGCCGAGAACGGCCCCGCCGAAGCTCATCTGCGTATCGGTTGGCTGCGTTCGGTGGCGAATATCTATCATGCGTTTGGTGTTCAGTCGTTCATCAATGAGCTGGCGCAAAGCGCGGGCAAAGAGCCGGCCCAGTATTGGCTGGAAGCTCTCGGCGCTCCGCGGCATATCGACTTCAAATCAGAGAAGGCGGAGTACGACAACTACGGCAAGCCGCTCGATCAATTTCCGGTCGATACCGGGAAGCTCCGTCGAGTGGCCGAGCTCGCGCTGGAGCGCTCGGGCTGGGCTAATAAGAAATCGGGCGCCGGCCGCGGATGGGGCTTTGCTGCGCATCGAAGCTTTCTCACATATGTCGCGGCAGTCGTCGAGGTGGAAGTGGATCACAACGGCAAGCTGAGAATCCCGCGGGTCGATATGGCGATCGATTGCGGACGAGTCATTAACCCGGACCGATTAAAAGCGCAGTTTGAGGGCGCCGCTGTATTCGGCGCGAGCGTCGCTCTAATGGGTGAAATCACCGCCGCAGACGGCCGCGTGCAACAGGGAAATTTCAACACCTATCCCGTAGCTCGCATCAACGAAGCGCCTTACGAGGCGCACGTGCATATAATTCCCAGCGAAGACGCGCCGACGGGAGCGGGCGAACCCGGCGTGCCGCCCATGTCTCCTGCGATCTGCAACGCAGTTTTCGCCGCTACCGGTAAGCGGATACGCGAACTACCCATCCGGAAACAAAAGCTGGTTTAAGCTTCAGAGAAACTGAACGGCGCCTGTCGTTCTCTATCTTGCGTGCTGCTGGATGAAAACGGCCGGGAGTTGTCTGACGGTGTCACGGCTCCGGAACTGACCGAGAAACAACAACAGGAAGCCGAGGACCGTACTTCTGTCAGCGCCATCGTCGTTCACGAAGCCATTCGTTACGACGGCGAGGAAGAGCTGAACCGGCCGGCGTCGGCGCTGGCGTGGTCCGGTCTGGCCGCCGGAATGTCGATGGGTTTCTCGCTCGTTACGCAGGCTCTCCTGCGAGCTTACCTGCCCGATCAACCTTGGCGGCCCTTGCTCGTCCGCCTGGGCTATCCAGTTGGCTTCCTGATCGTCATCATCGGACGGCAGCAGCTTTTCACGGAAAACACATTAACGGCCATCATCCCGCTGTTGGCGCGCCGGAATCTCGCCACGTTCGTACAAGTGATGCGCCTTTGGGCCGTTGTGCTGGCCGCCAATCTGGTTGGCGCGCATTTATTCGCCTGGGTAGTGGGCAACACGCCCATGTTCAACCATGATGTGCAGCACGCCATGCTGGAGCTCGCGAGAGGCGCAGCGAACGTCACCTTCGGCGCGGCTATTCTGCGCGGCATTTTCGCCGGATGGCTCATCGCCATGGTGGTATGGATGCTCGCGGCAACGGATTCCGACCGTGTCGCAGTGATTGTCATCCTGACCTATGTTGTCGGTCTCGCAGAGCTGACACACATCATTGCTGGTTCGGTCGAAGTTCTGTTTCTTGCGATGGTTGGCGAGCGCAGCTGGTTCAGTGTCGCCTGGGGATATCTTGTGCCGACCTTGATCGGGAACATCATCGGCGGCGTTTCGCTCACCGCTGCGGTCAACCACGCCCAGGTCGTCGCCGGCATGAACAAACGCCCCGATCGGAACCGCGACGCGTAAGCGCGCGGCCTTCACACTTCGCCAACACCTTTTCGGGCCGCGAGCTAACTCTAACCAGCCGTGTCACAACGGTATCCTGCTATTTCACATTTTGGAGAACACATGAACCGCCGGCAATTCCTGCAAATCAGCGCGGCCGCTGCTGCTGCGAACGCGTCACGCTCGGAGGAAGCCAGGCCGCAAGTTTTCGCGCAGGAACGCGTCGATTTCGGCTACGCCTTCGCTCCTCCCCACCGAATGACCGTAGCTCGGCCAGAAGCAAGCGAGAAGACATTGCTCGACCTCGAGCCCGAAACGCTCACGATCGCCTGGTCTTACGAAGATCTGCGAAACACTCCACTCGCCATTTTGAAACCGCCGCGAACCCAATGGCGCGTCAAGGTTCGACCGCGATGGGACGGCGAGCCATTCGCTGAAAGTACATGGACTCGTGGGGAACGCTTCCTGCCGGTCCTGAACAATACCTATTCTCAAGATTCCGGAACGTTACGGCTGGAAGTGATTGGAGGCGCAATTGCCGCTCTTGTTCGTATAACGGCAGAAAATCACGATTCTCAGCCACATCAACTTGTAATCCCGTGCGAAGTGGTGGATGGCTGGGTTGCTCATAATCCGGGGTGGATGGAAACCGGCGGGAACTCACGTTGTTTGGTGGCTTGCCAAGGCGATCGCCCCGATCGCTTATTGCTGTTCGGGATTGGCGCCGACCGCTTCCCGGTTGGCAGATTGCGCATGACACTCGAATGGACACTTCCACCTGGAGAGACGCGTCATGGCTGGATCGTCCGACCATATGCGGCATACCAGAACGAACTGGACCGCTTATCCAGCAGAGACTGGGACGCGGATTTCGCCGGAGCAGTAAAGGAATGGCAGGAACTGCTGGGCAGGGCCGTCCAGGTCGAGATCCCGGATGAAGCAGTGAAGAACGCGTTTTACGCGAGTCTCGGCGATTTATTTATCATGCGTGAGCCGCTCGCCAAAGGCTATGTCGGCACATTGTGCGGCACAGAAGGTTATCGCTCAACCAATCCGTTTGAACCCTCACTCGCAGCCATTGCTCTCGACCAGCTTGGCTTCCATGCCGAAGCCGCCAACGGGCTGCGGGTGCATTTGGATATGCAGGAGCCTGACGGTAACTGGACCGACCCCAAAGGATGGGCGCATCACATTTGGGGCGGCTCCGGCATGAAGGCGTGGGCCGCCATGGAGCACTTCCGGCTAACCGGCGACCGGGATTATCTGGAATCGCTGTTCCCGCGCTTAGTCGCAAGCTCGCGCTGGCAAGAAGCACAGCGGCGCAAAACTCGGGTATCTGACACTAACGCTTCCGAGCCGGCCTCAGGACTGATGCCACGCGGGATGGGTGATGCCGGCCTGATGAATGGGTCCGATTACTTCGGGGTGTTTTATCCACATAACTTTTTGGCTAGCTTCGCGGATCAGCTGGCGTTGGAAGCTGCCGGGATACTCGGGAAGAGTACCGAATTGCCCGAACTGAACCGGATCTATCAATCGGCGGTACAAGCGTTACGAGCTTCGCTCAAAATAGGGGCGATTGAGGAGGGCGATCTTTCCTGGATCCCCGATTCTCCGAACAATCCTACAGGGAGCCGTTGGGGAGTGCTCTACGCTTTCTTTCCAATCGGCCTTTTAGAAGGGCAGGATCCGCTGATTCGTGGCACGTTGCGCAAAATTGAGAGTTCCATCAGTCCGGGCGGCCAGCCTCTGCACACTGGGTGGATGGCAGATGGTGCTTGGGTGGGCATCACGCTGGATAATGTGGCCGAAACGCACCTCGCTCTCGGCAATGGCGACGCCGCGATTGCTTACTTATACTCCAGCTTGAATCACGGAACTCCGCTATACACCTGGTGCGAAGAGCGCGGTGCGGAACGTGGAACGAAAAAAACGAGTGGTGACCGGCAGCATCTGTGGACTCCGCTCGCGGTGGTTCGTTTTCTACGCGATGCACTCATCTTGGAGCGCGGCGATTCGTTGCATTTGGCTTTGGGAACCGCCAGGAGCTGGTTAAATCAGGGACAAAAGATAGGCCTCAGCGATGCGCCGACCCACTTTGGCCATGTGAGTTACCGGATCGAATCAGAAGTGGACCGCCGAATCATACGTGCGGAGATCCGTCCGCCAAACCGCAAGAAACCCAAAGAAATCGTGCTGCATGTCCGGCATCCGCAGCACGCGCACATGCGAGAAATCGTGCTCGAAGGAAAATCGGGATTTCCGTTTGATGCGGATCACGAGCTGATTCGCATACCGTCCGGCACGGGTCCCATTCGGGTCGAAGTATATTACTGACGAACGAGCAACGCGAAGCCACAAATTATAAGCGTGCTCCGAATCAAGAACTGCGCTCGGTCACCAGATCCAAGATGGAGTGGAGCGCGCGTCTCGCCTCGCTCGAGGGGAACGCCAGCAGGATGGTTCGCGATTTCTCAGTAAAATGACGTGCCCGGTCATAGGCCCGGAACACAGACCGATGGCGATCCAACATTTGCATGATTCGCATAAACGGGACCTGCTCGTAGCTGCCCTCATTCATCACTGTTTCCACAAGCCGCCGCTCTTCTTCAGAGGCGTTTTCGAGTGCATAGATCATCGGCAGCGTCACTTTGCCTTCTCTCAGGTCGTTGCCAGCCGGTTTGCCGAGGATCTTTTCGGTTGACGTGAAGTCCAGAATGTCATCGACCAATTGAAATGCCATTCCGAGGTTCCAGGCGAACTCCCGCAGATTCGATTCAATAACCTCGTCCGCTCCTCCCGCCTTCGCTCCCAGCGCGGCGCATGCCGAAAAAAGGCCGGCGGTTTTGCGATCTACCAATTCCATATAGTCGGCTTCTGTAACGTCGATGCGATGCAGCCGTTCGAGCTGTAGCAGTTCGCCTTCTACCATTGACTGCGTCAGGGAAATCAAGACGTCGAGCATATGGAAATTTCGTTCTCGCATCGCGAGCTGGAAGGCCTGCATGTAAAGCCAGTCGCCCGCCAGGACGGAGATGTGATTGCCCCACACCACATTCGAAGCCGGGCGCCCACGCCGTGTTTTTGCGATGTCGATGACATCGTCATGCACCAGCGTCGCCGTGTGGATCATCTCGACTACCGCCGCGAGCCGCCGCGCCGAGTCGTTCGAAGGACCAAACAGCCGGTTACACAGCAGAAGCAAAGCCGGGCGCAGGCGCTTGCCGCCGCCAGCTTGCAAATACTGATTAATGGTCGCAATCGTTTCGAGGGACGCAGCAGATTCTGTGCCGATTTCCTGCTCGACAGCCAGCAAATCGGTTCTGACGAGTTCGAATGCCTCGCGGGCTGCAGCGGATTGCCGGATCTTGCTGAACATGTTCCTCTGAATCTTGCGGCAGACCTCAGTGTAACTGGTGTCCCGATGCCATCATCGCGTTCGCTGGTATTCGAAACAACTGCAGGAAATTCCGTGTCGTCTCCTGCGCCAGTTCTTCGGGAGATGTGCCGCGAACCTCGGCAATCAGCCTTGCGGTGTATGCAACAAAAGCAGGCTCGTTCCGCTTACCGCGATGAGGAACTGGCGCGAGGTAGGGTGAATCGGTTTCGATCAACAATCGATCGATCGGCGTGATCTGAGCAGCTTCCCGGATGGAAGCGGCCTTGGGAAAAGTAGTCACACCTCCAAACGCGAGATAGAAGCCCAGGTCGAGGCATTCGCGAGCCTCCTGCGCGCTGCCCGTGAAGCAGTGCATCACACATGGCAGACCGGTAGCAGCCCACTCGGCCCGAAGCACGTCGAGTGTATCTCTCCAGGCATCGCGAGTATGGATGACTACCGGCATCCGAGCTGCTGAAGCGATGGCGAGCTGCTGAATAAACACCGGAAGCTGTAGCTCCTTGGGAACGCCCCAGTGATAATCGAGCCCGATCTCACCGATGGCCTTTACCTTGGGATGCTCCAGCAATCGCTCCAGATCTTTTAAAGTGTGATCGTCTATCTTTGCTACGTCGTTCGGGTGAACGCCAACCGTCGCATAGATCGAATTCCACTCGTCTGCGAGGCGAACCGCAGCTTCCAGATCCGGCGGTCCGTTGCCGGTTCCGATCGCGAGCATGCATCCTACACCGGCCGCCTCGGCGCGTTCGATGACGGCAGACCGATCTTCGGCAAACTGCGCATCGTCCAAATGGCAATGAGAATCGACGAGCTTCACCGTTACTTAAGGCGAGCCCCGGGCTGGATGTCCTCGTGAAAACCGGCAAGCACGGGTAATTCGTCTCCGAGGCTGGCGGCTACGATCATCCCCTGCGATGTAAGGCCGCGTAACTTGCGAGGAGCCAGGTTGGCTACGATGACGACCTTGCGTCCGATAAGCTGTTCGGGCTTATAGGCGAGCGCGATGCCGGCCACGATGGTACGCGGCTCAGCTTCACCAATATCGACTGTCAAATGCAGCAGCTTATCCGCTCCTTTTACTGCTTCGGCAGATTTCACTTCGCCGACGCGCAGATCGACTTTCGCAAAGTCGTCAATGGAAATGGTCTCGCCTATTGGCGCAATAGCCGGTCTTGAATCTGCTGGCTCGAGACTCTTGCCCATTAACGCCGCCTGTCGTTTTTTCTCGATCTCCTCCAGTTCCTGCATCTTCTGGATCGTCGCGTTAGCATCCAGCCGAGGGAAAACCGGCGCGATCGTGCCGATTTTCTGGCTGCCTTTCAATAAGCCCCACACCAGAGATTCCTGGCGAACGCCATCGAGAGACTCCGTAAAGCCGAGCTGCCGCCAGATCGCGTCCGTCGAATGCGGCAGTACCGGATGCGCCAGAATGCATACGATGCGCAGCGCTTCCGCCGCGGTGTAGAGAGTATCGTCGAGCTTCTGCTGTCCTTCCGCCGACTGATCCTTTGCCAGCTTCCAGGGCGCCCGCTCGACGATGAATTTATCCGCGCTGGAAACAACGGTCCAAATCGCCTCGAGCGCTCTCGAAAAATTCAAAGCATCATACGCCTTCAGCGCGTTGTCGATAGCCGCCTGCACGGCTAAGGTCTGCTCGCAGGCTCCGGGCGAATTCGGAATCACACTCTCGCGATACTGCTGAATCATGCTCAGTGTCCGGCTCGCCAGGTTTCCCAGGCCATTCGCCAGATCGGAATTGTAGCGGCCTACCAGCGCGTCGAAACTGAAGCTGCCATCTTGTCCGAAAACAATCTCGCGGAGCAGGAAATACCGAAGGCCGTCCACGCCCATCACGTCAACTATTGGCGAAGGCCGCACGATATTGCCGCGAGACTTGCTCATCTTATCGTTCTCAAAGAGCAACCAGCCGTGCGCGAAGATCCGTTTGGGCAGCGGCCAACCCGCCGCCATCAGGAAAGCCGGCCAATATACGGCATGAAAGCGCAAGATCTCTTTCCCGATCAGATGCAGATCCGCCGGCCAGCGGTCCTCGCCTTCTACTGCCGTGAAATACGTCATCAGAGCGTCAAACCATACATAGAAGACATGCGCCGGATCGCTCTCGACGGGAATGCCCCAAGTGATGCTGGTCCGCGTGATCGAAAGATCTGCGAGGCCTTGTTTTACGAAAGCCAGAACTTCGTTGCGCCGGATGTCAGGCCCAATGAAATCAGGCTTTTCTTCGTAGAACTTCAGCAGAGGATCCGTGAAAGCGGAGAGTTTGAAAAAATAATTCTCTTCCGTAACTTCTTCGTAGGGCTTACCGGTTTCAGGATCGATATCACCCGGCTTCGCGTCGTTTACAAATGACTCGCTTACAACCGCGTACAGTCCCGTGTAAGTGCCCTTGTAGATGTAGCCGTTCTTCTTACATGCTTCGAAAAGCTTATTTACTAATTTGGCGTGTTTCGGCGAAGTCGTCCGTTCGAAGCGGTCAATCTGCAGATCGAGCTTGCGCCACTGCTCGCGGAACTCGTTAGAAATCAGGTCGACGAATTCCTCAGGGGTCTTGCCTTGCGCTTTGGCCGCGCGCTCCACTTTGGTCCCATGCTCATCCGTACCGGTTGTAAGGACGACGTCATAGCCCTGCATGCGCTTGAAGCGGGCGATCGTTTCCGCCGCTATGGTCGTGTACGCATGGCCAATATGCGGCGCGGCGTTGACGTAATAAATGGGAGTTGTGAGGTAATACTTGCCTTGGCTCATCCGGAGTTTTGTTGTTTTCGAAATGCTTCGCCGGCCTCGGCTATTATCGTGCGAAGCGGAACACCTCGGGATTCCGCGAGGCTCCGGCAGTCGTCAAACTCCGGGGCAAAGCTGCCAGTATCCGTGTACTTCACACGCACCTTCCCATGCGCGGTTTCGACTTCCGCAAAGTGCCGCGCGAGCACACGGCGATCGGCAGAATATGTCCGCACGCCAAGAGTCGTGGTCTCGGCAAAAAGAATCGCGGCCAGATTCTCTGCGGTTTCGGGGGCGGCGATTATCGACACCATAGTTCCCGGCCTGTTTTTCTTCATGAAGATCGGCGTCAATGTCACGTCGAGCGCGCCCGCAGCGAAAAGACGTTCCATCGTGTAACCCAAAACCTGCGGAGAAGAATCATCGATGTTCGCTTCGAGAACGGTCACAGTCGTAACTTCGGCCGCATCGGTCCGCTCTCCGATCAGCACCCGCAGCACGTTCGCTTGTTGCGGAAAATCTTTATCGCCAGCGCCGAAACCTTGCGAAAGCACGCGTATCGCCGGCAAAGCGCCAACGCCCGAAGCCAGCGTCGTAATCAGGGCCGCCCCTGTGGGCGTCGTCAGCTCGGATTGCGGACCCGCCGAGTAGACTGGAAAATCTTTTAACAATTCGGCGGTGGCCGGTGTCGGTACTGGTAACGTGCCATGCTCCGTGTTCACCGTTCCGCTACCGACATTGATCTGCGAGCTGCGAACTTCATCGATGCCTAACAGATCGAGCGCCACGCAGGCGCCCACTACATCCGAAATCGAGTCCACGGCGCCTACTTCATGGAAATGCACCTTCTCGACCGGCACGCTGTGCGACTTCGCTTCCGCTTGACCGAGTCTGCGAAAAACGGCCAGAGCATTTTCCTTTACTTTCGTCGAAAGCCCGCCATTCTCGATGATCTTCTCAATATGCGGCAGATGCCGGTGTTTCTTTTGCTCCGTAAACTGGACCGAGAACTTGGAAGCAGCAATCCCTTTGCGCTTTGTCTTCTCGACTCGATACTCTGCGTCGAGCTGTAGGCTCTTCAACGCCGCTTCGAGCGCAGTCCAGTCTGCGCCCGCATCCAGCAGAGCACCGACAGTCATGTCGCCACTGATTCCCGAAAATGCGTCAAAATAGCAGAGTTTCACGGAAAATGCGGTCGTCTGGCCGCGGGAGAGCTAAATACACCAGTTTACAGGGACACCCCAGAGGAGGTTAAGCGAAGTAACCCCCGCGCCCGCTTCACATCCGCCAAAGCCTGCCCCACACTCGGCGCAAGTGCTGTCAAATGTCCCATCTTCCGCCCTGGCCGCGGCTCCAGCTTGCCGTATAGATGCAGTTTTACATTCGGGATAGCCGCCGCTGCTGCCCAGTCTGGTTCACCGCCATCCCATAGATCTCCCAGCAGGTTTGCCATAGCCGCAGGCGTCAACTGCGCTACCGATCCAAAGGGCAATCCGCACACTGCACGCAGCTGCTGCTCGAACTGGCTGGTGATGTTCGCGTCGAAAGTGAAGTGCCCCGAGTTGTGGGGCCGTGGCGCAAGCTCATTGATCAACAGCTTTCCATTCCTCGCGACGAAAAACTCGACGCACAATACGCCCACAACTTCGAGCTTCTCCAGAACCGCCCGCGCGATCTCAACCGCCTCTTGCAGAACCGCTGCAGAGACTCGAGCGGGCGCGATCGAAAGATCCAGAATCCCGTTTTCATGCTGGTTCTCGACCGCCCCAAAATGAATGAACTCGCCGGTCAGCGAGCGTGCTGCCACTACCGAAATCTCCTGCTCGAATTCGACGAAGGCCTCCAGAACCGCTTCCTGCTCGCCGACAGCCTGCCATGCCGAATCGAACTCCGACGAATCATAGATACGATACTGGCCCTTTCCGTCGTATCCGAAGCCGGCGGTCTTGAGAATTGCTGGAAGGCCGATCTCGCGCGCTACTTCTTCAAGATTCTGACGCGTTACGACTCTCCGGAAACACGTTACAGGGAATCCGTTGTCGGCCAGAAATGTTTTCTCGCGTAATCGGTGCTGGGCAATGTGCAGCACGTGACCGCTCGGTCGAACCGGAGCGCACCGCGCCGCTGCCGCCGCGGTTTCTGCCGGAACATTTTCGAACTCGAACGTAACTACCGAGACAGCACGCGCGAATCGGCAAACCGCATCCAGATCCTCATAAGGTGCCGTGACTTCTAAATCGGCTACCTGTCCCGTCGGCGTGTCTTCGTCGGGTGAAAGCGTATGTACCCGATAACCCATGCGCCTGGCAGCTATGGCGAACATGCGTCCGAGCTGACCGCTGCCCAGAACCCCTATCGCGCTACCCGGCAGAATGGGTTCGGCCGATTTGTGGAGCGTCACGGAAGCTGATCTCGCAGAACCGCCTCGGTCTGCTGCTCACGCCACTTGGTTAGGTTTTGCCGTATCGCCGGATATTTGTTGCCCAGAATCGCGGCCGCCAATAGAGCCGCATTCACCGCGCCCGCTTTGCCGATCGCCAGCGTCGCCACCGGAATTCCGGCCGGCATCTGCACAATTGAGAGCAGGGAATCCACCCCATTCAGCACACTGCTCTTGATCGGCACGCCCAATACAGGCAGCGAACTATGCGCCGCCACCATCCCGGGCAGATGTGCCGCTCCGCCAGCCGCCGCGATGATCACCTCGAGGCCCCGGTCTTCGGCCGTCTTGGCATATTCCGCCATCCAGTCCGGCGTGCGGTGCGCCGAGACGATGCGGCACTCATGCGGAATCGCTAACTTCTGCAACGTCTCGCTCGTGTGCTGTATCGCTTCCCAGTCGGACCGGCTGCCCATAATCACGCCAACCAGTGCCTTGTTCGAATGGCCGGCTTGCGCGTCGCTCATGCTCGCGCTATTCTCCCTGCGAAGCAGCGAAGCCCTTCTGCCCATCGAAGGTATACAGGTTTTCGATCTTGATGAAATCAAGTCCGGCTTTCTGTAAGCGGTCGAGCAGGTTAACAATCTGGGTGTGCGTTACCGGCCCGTTTTCTTTCTCAGACATGAATCCGGCGCGCCAGTGATCCGTACAGAAAGTTTCTTCAAAACCGTGCGGGTACACTCTTACGCCTCGATTGCTCAAAGAGGTCAGCCGGACACCATCTCCGTTAAACTTTTCCAGCTTCTTGCCGAATTCGATGGGATTCCTTTCGTTCCACTGCAGGAATACATCCACGCCGATCAGCTGTTTTACCGCCCTTTTCGTTTCCTGAAATTCATGGGTTACCGTCTGCTTCGGCGCCTTCGAGTACGACGCTTCTTTCAACTTCTGCGGTTTCTGTCCGAGCCGCGCGACCACTGCCTCGGCGAACTCCTTCGTGCCGACTTTCTGTTTGCTCACGCCCTGTTTGTAAATGTCATACGTGTGTACGCCGTCTTCGATCGTCCGCAACCACGCGTTGTGTACTCGCTCCGCAATATCCGGCTGGCCGATATGTACCAGCATAAGGAGTCCTCCATGCAGCAGCCCCGACGGATTCGCCAGATTCTGCCCCGCGCGCCTCGGCGCAGAGCCGTGGATTGCTTCGAACATAGCGCATTGGTCGCCGATATTGGCTGATCCAGCGAGCCCGACCGATCCCGCGATTTGCGCCGACACATCGGATAAGATGTCGCCATACAGATTAGGCATTACGATCACGTCGAACGCCTCCGGCGTATCCGCCAGCTTGGCCGCGCCGATGTCCACAATCCAGTGCTCTTTCTCAAACTCTGGATAATCTGCGCCGACTTCATCGAAGACCTTATGAAAAAGGCCGTCGGTGAACTTCATGATGTTATCTTTCGTGAAACAAGTCACTTTCTTGCGGTTGTTCCGCCGGGCGTACTCGAACGCGTAGCGGACGATTTTCTCCGATCCAGGGCGGCTGATCAGCTTCAGGCACTGGTAGACTTCGTCCGTCTGCCTGTGCTCGATGCCCGCATACAGGTCCTCTTCATTCTCGCGAACAATCACCACATTCATTCCCGGATGCTTGGTCTCTATAAACGGGTGATACGAAACGCAGGGGCGAACATTGGCGTAAAGCCCGAGCATCTTCCTGGTCGTCACATTCAAAGATTTAAAGCCGCCGCCCTGCGGTGTAGTAATGGGCGCCTTGAAAAAGACTTGCGTCCGGCGCAGGGATTCCCACGCGCTCGGTTCGATTCCCGAATTGATCCCGCGCAGGTACACCTTTTCGCCGATTTCAATCGTCTCGATCTCGATCCTGGCGCCCGCCTCCTTCATGATGTGTAGTGAAGCGGCCATGATCTCCGGGCCGATGCCGTCGCCATGCGCGACGGTGATAGGAACAACTTTCGATGCCATAGGTAACAGAATTATTAGATCAGAGCGCCCGTTGAACCAGCTTCCGGCCGAAAAACAGACCATAAAAATTCTCGTTAAACCGGAAGGAGTACACTGTCAGTGGTGGTCTCGACTGCCATAAACTTTAAGGACTTTGGAGTCCAGTCGTTCTTTTGAACCGCAAACTATTCAAGGTGAAAGACTACATCGAGCTCACCAAACCCCGTATCACATGGCTCATCGTCATGAGTGCTGCCGTCGGTTTTTATTTCGGGCACTCAGGTAACTGGGCGGTTTGGACAATCATTCATACTCTGTTCGGAACCGCTTTGATCGCCTCTGGAACGGCCGCGCTAAATCAGTGGTACGAGCGGGATGCCGATCGCTACATGCGGCGCACTCAACTGCGTCCCTTACCTTCCGGCCGTTTGAAACCGGATCAGGCGCTTTGGTTCGGCATCGCGCTTGCGGTCGTGGGCACGCTGGAACTCGGCTTGGGAGCGAACTGGCTCGCGGCGGCGCTGGGCACTATTACGATGGCGAGTTATCTGGTCATTTACACGCCGCTCAAACAGAAAACCTGGTGGTCCACAACGATTGGAGCATTCCCCGGGGCCATGCCGCCGCTGATCGGTTTCGCGGGTGCCGCAGACAAGCTCACCGCCGAGGCCTGGATCCTGGGCGCAATTCTCTTCCTCTGGCAGTTCCCGCACTTCTATGCAATTGCCTGGATGTACCGCGAGGATTATTCGCGCGCCGGTATTCGCATGCTTCCGGTGGTGGAGCCTGACGGCGAATCGACGGCCAGACAGATTCTTCTCTATTCGATGCTGCTTATTCCTGTCAGTCTGCTGCCGAAATGGGCCGGCATGGCCGGAAACATCTATCTCCTTGGCGCCGTCGCCCTCGGTGTCTGGTTTCTCTACTCCGGTATCCAAGTCTCGCTCGACCGCACAAAAACTCGCGCGCGCCGGGTCCTCCTTACGTCGGTTGCCTACTTGCCGCTGCTTTACGTACTCATGCTCCTCGATCCGGTCTGGCTGTGAAGCTCGCGTATCGTAATCTGCTTCTTTTACTTTTCGCTAGCCTGCTCTTGATCTCCTGCGCTGACCGCGCAACAAAACTGCCCGATTACGGCGTGGTCCCGCCATTCACCATGACGGATTCCGCCGGCCGGTCCTTCGATGGGTCGGCCCTCGCCGGCAAAGTCTGGGTCGCCGACTTCATTTACACAAACTGTCCCGCCGAGTGTCCGATGATGACCTCGAAAATGCATTGGGTGGCGAAGCAGGTGCATGGCCAGGACGATGTCCGCCTGGTCTCGATCTCGGTTGATCCGGCACGCGATACGCCTCCCGTTCTCGCGAACTTCGCGCATCGCTTCGGCGGCCCAAGCGAGCAGTGGATTTTTCTCACGGGCTCGCCTGCCACCGTTCACACCCTTGCCTACACTACATTCCACGTCGGCGACGTCACCGACAAGATCAATCACAGCACCAAATTCGTGCTGGTCGATAAACACGGGCACCTGCGCGGCTACTACTCCACCTTTGATCAGGACGGGCTTCCGACCATGCTTAAAGACCTCGTGGCGCTGCGCCACGAGTCTTAATCATGCCGCACTCCGCTCCGGTGGCGAGCGATAGATCCGATTTAGCGCGTAAACCCGTTCCGGTTATCATCGCCCTTAGCGCCGGGATCGCCGCGTTTCTTGTCTGGCTGATCTACTTCAAAGGGAGAGTCGCCAGCCCGGAGTGGGTAACCTATCTGCCCGGAGCCGATGCTACCTTCAATGCGCTCAGCGCCACTTGTCTTGTCCTTGGCTACATCAATATCCGGCGCGGCAAACGCCTGATCCATATGAGATTCATGCTGAGCGCCACCGTTTTCTCAGCGCTGTTTCTGCTGAGTTACATCACGTATCACTATTTTCATGGCGACACGAAATTTTCAGGCCACGGCTGGATCCGTCCTGTCTATTTCTTCATCCTCATCACCCATATCAGCCTCTCTATGATCGCGCTGCCGCTCATTCTCGCAACGCTCTGGTACGCGCTCCGCGGCCAGTTTCGCTTTCATCGTGGAGTCGCCCGCTGGACCTTTCCAATCTGGCTGTATGTCTCGGTTACCGGCGTGATCGTCTACTTTGTCCTGCACGCTTATACGGCATGAGCGCAAAACAGAACTGGAACCCGGAGCTCTACGAAGCCCGTCATTCATTCGTTTGGCAGCTGGGGCAGGGAATCCTCGAACTGCTGCAGCCCGCCAAAGGCGAGCGCATTCTCGATGTTGGTTGCGGTACCGGCCAGCTCACTCACAAGATCGCTGAATCGGGCGCGCAAGTGACCGGTATCGACTCCTCGCCCGACATGATCGGCCAGGCCCGTCAGAATTATCCCGCGATCAAATTCGTCCTCGGCGACGCAGCGGCAATGCAATTCGACTCCGAATTTGACGCCGTCTTCTCGAATGCCGCCCTGCACTGGATGCTCAACCCTGCCGCAGTCGCAAATGCCATGTTTCGCGCTTTGCAGCCGGGCGGCAGGCTGGTAGCGGAGATGGGCGGCAAAGGAAATATCCGTTGCATAGAAGAAGCTCTTGAGACGGTCTTGTCTGGTCGAGGTCTAACGCCAGCTTCCAGAAACTATTTCCCCTCCGTTGGCCAATATTCCGTGCTCCTCGAGACTGCCGGTTTTGAAGTTCGCATGGCGCAGCTCTTCGACCGCCCTACTCCACTTGAAGGAGAGCAGGGAATGGCGAATTGGCTGCTGCAATTTCGCGGCTACAGCTTCCAAGGGCTAAGCGCCGCAGATCGCGAGAAGGCGTTGGCTGAAGTCGTCGAACATCTTCGTTCCGCTCTGTATCGGGATCATCAATGGTTTGCCGACTACCGCCGCTTGCGCATTGTTGCCGCTAAACCGTAGGACTATCCAGTCCCTACTTCGAGGCTATCTGCTTACCCGCGGCTTTCCGCATCGAGCATTGGCCGCATCAGCGCCGCCAGCTTCGCGGTATACAGCGATGCGCCTTGCGCTGAGAGATGCATGTCATCCACGAAATTCTTTGCCGGTACATCGCTACAAGACATCGGAATCAACGCCTCCGCTCCCGCCCGGCGCGCTGCTGCCATCAGCTCCGCGTGATACTCTTCTCCCGGCCTCGGGATCGGAGGAACGATCAGAACCAGGCTCGCCCCATTCGCCTCCACAAGCTTGCTCATCCTCGCTACCCTGGGCTCCAAAAGAGCGAGCACTTCGCGATTCGACAGGCGCCTCCCTACAGTCGGCTTGAAGAGATCGTACATTTTGGGAAGGTCCGGCAGGAAAGCTTGCAGAACAACTTTGCGGGTCTCACTGCGCAGTGCGTAAAACTTGCTGTATCTGGCGAAGAAAAGGTTAGACATTTTGGTGCGGTCCATTCCGGCTTCGCCCGCTATCTCTGGAATATCAGCCGCCTGGAACATATACAGCGACGAGTAATCGCCGCGAATCCCGCGCGCGTACCAATGCAGCGCAGCCAGGTCGATTGCCACCACATCCGGTCTGCTTCCTTCCGCGAACAGACGCCGCATCCCGAAATACCAGTCTTCATATGCGGTGTTATAAATCCAGTACCGGTGAACCTGCCATTCGGGACTTAAAGACCTCTCGAGAAGTTTGAAGTCGAGCCCGCGACCCACTAGCGAGTTGCCTACAACCAGCAGTTGCCTCCGCGCCGAAGTAGGGTCCTTGCGAATTCGCACCGCGTCGTCGTACTCCCTGTTCAATTCCTGCTGAACATTGCTCCTCCGCTCGACAAACACGCGTGTGAACGCTTCAAATGAGACCAGCAGCCCGATAATAATGCCGAGCAGCACCACGATGGCGGACGTTCCGGTCGCGCGAAGCTTGACCACTTCGTCAGAACTGGAAATAGATGAAGGCATTTGCTTCGTTTGCCGAAAACAGCGCAACCATGACGATCAACGCCGAGGCATAGGCCCACTGCATCGGCGCTCTAGTCTTTTCAAACAGAAACTCTTCGTCCCGCTTCTCGAGCAGGACATCGAGCAGGAACAACGGAATCGTGAAAAGCGCGAGGAACTTGTAGGCCACGATCAATTCAGGTCTCCACGCAAACACTCGCAACGCGCTCATCAGACCCACGGCGTCATGCAGCGACTGTGCCCGAAAGAAAATCCACGCCAGGCAGACCAGATGGAAAATGAAGATGCGTTTCAACCATATCCAGCCGAGACTGGGATGTTGGCTGGCCCTGCTGCTGCCGGTGGTTGCAACCCGAATTGCCCGTTCGATACTCTGACCGGCTCCGTGTATCCCGCCCCAGATGACGTAGGTCCAGTTGGCTCCGTGCCATAAGCCGCCGAGCAGCATGGTAATCATTAAATTCCGGTACGTGCGTCTCTCACCATGCCTGCTTCCCCCGAGCGGGATGTAAAGATAGTCGCGCAACCAGGTACTCAGGCTGATGTGCCAGCGCCTCCAGAAATCCTGCAGGCTCTCCGCCAGGTATGGTTGGCGGAAATTGACCATGAATTCGAAGCCCATCAATTTGGCGGCGCCGCGCGCGATGTCGCTGTACCCGCTGAAATCTCCATAGATCTGCCAGGCGAAAGCATACGTGCCGAGAGCCACGATCGCAAGCGTTGGCGTCCCCATCTTGCCATTGAACGCCGCGTTCGCAAGCAGCGCGCAATTATCGGCTATCACGCATTTGCGAAAAAGTCCCGAGAGTATCAACATCACGCCGTCTGTGAATTGTCGCGGGCGGAAGACTCGCTTTAACTGCACCTGTGGGAGCAGGTGCGAGGGACGCTGTATCGGCCCCGCAATCAGGTGTGGAAAGAAGTTGATGAACAGCGCGTAATCGAGCAGGGAACCGGCCGGTTCGATACGGCCAAAATACACGTCCACGATGTAGGCCAACGCCTGAAATGTGTAGAACGAGATACCCGGCGGCAGCAGAATTCGGAGAAATGCGATGTTTACCGGAATTCCAACCGCAGTCAGCGCGTGCGCCAGCGAGTCAGTGAAAAAATTGAAATACTTGAAAAAACCGAGAAAGCTGAGGTTCAGCGCAACCGATAGTGTCAGCAGCGATTTCCGTTTTACTGGATTTGAGGAACGCGCGATATTCCTGGCGCAGACGAAATCGACCACCGTCGAAATGAGGATCAGCCCAAGAAATCTCCAGTCCCACCATCCGTAGAAGAAATAGCTCGCTAAAACGAGAAATAGATTCTGGGCGGGCCGGCGCAGCCGCCAATAAACCACGACGACAATACTTAAAAAAACGAAAAAAACAGGTGAGTCAAAGAGCATCGCGTTTCAGCAATTCCACGTCAATGAATCGAATTCGGAGTGCTCTCTTGATCGGACCAGTAGAAATATCAGTCTAAATGATAGCAATATTTTGCTGCGCCTCGTGCCTTAGCGTGGTGTCACAGTTCCGTCCGTCTGATCGCGCAACTCGGCGCCCTTTTTGCCTCGCAAGGACTAAATCGGGACTGTTCTAGACTTACTCTTAGCTATGGCCGCTCCGGCAGTCGGAAAGAAAGCTCCTATCATTCCGATCGTTGTAGGGCTCATAGTTCTCTTCGGATTGATCGCCGGAATGATATACCTCAGACGGACACCCCGGAAATCCCCCGAAAGCGCTGTTTCCCGCGAAGGCACTGCATATCTGGCGCATCTGTCCCTGAGCGATGTCTCCATGCAGGCGAGTGAAAACTTCATGAAGCAGGAGGTGATCGAAGTGAAGGGCAAGATCACCGATAACGGTCCCAGGCCTCTCAAGACGATCGAAGTGTACTGCCTCTTTTATGCACCTGACGGAAGAGAGATCCACCGGGAGCGCCTTCCGATTGTGAACTCGCAAGGCCCTCCCCTCAGACCCGGCGAGACCCGTGGGTTTCGATTACCTTTTGATGCCGTTCCCGATGGCTGGAATCAAGCGCTCCCCAAAATGGTCATTGCCCAGATTGCTTTTGCTCAATAGCGCTTCGATGTCCTTCGCCTTATGAGAATTCTTCTCGCCGACGACGATCGGGATCAGTTAGCCATTCGTCAAATGCTGCTCGCGAAATTCGGCTTTGAGACGGTCGTCGCCAGCGACGCAACATCGGCCCTCGCGGTAGCTTTGAAAGAACGTCCGGCTTGCGCGATCGTCGATCTGCGCCTGCCCACGCAAGATGTGGGCCTCGGCTTGATACGTAAACTCAAGGAGCTGGATCGAAAACTCTACATCCTGGTATTGACAGGCTCCAAGAGCACAGCGCTCGAGAGTACCCCCGAACGCTCACTCATCGACCGTGTGATCGAAAAAGGCTCTCCTTCGGCTGGCCTGATTCAAAGATTGAAAGAAATCGAAAACGTCAGGAAAGCTCAGGGATAGCTTTCACTGTTGGGGCGTCGGCGCACTTGCAGGTCGCCGCTCTCTCTGCATATCGAGCGCGAGTTGCCTGGCGATTTTGGCCGCCACATCCGCGCTCGCTCCCCGAAACTTCGCTCCCGGACTCTCCTGCGTGGTCGACCAAAGCACATCTCCATCCTTGTTGCACAAACGAACAGAGGCGTAGGCTTCGTGCTTGCGCTCCTTTGAATGATGCGACTGGTTGTCTGAGATCGAAATCCCCCCGTAAGAGCCGCCCTTCGAGTAGCTTGAACTGCTCGCGCTCGATTTGCCAAGATTCTCTCTCGCGCTGATGCCTTCTTGAATATCCAGCGTATCGGTAAACGCCTTGTCGTCCGCTGCGCCCTTGAGAATCGCATCTGCCCGATCGATGTTGTCGGTCAAGACGAACAGTTTCGTGGAATCCAGGCTTGCAATAATCAGTTCGCGCAGCTCATCGGCATTTGCTCCGATCAGCTCCGAAACATAGATGCGTTTGATTTCGGTCAGATTCGTTACCGCCGAATTCGCCCCGGTTTGCTGTGCTTCGCCGGCAGAGGCAAGCAGCGCCGCAGCTAACAACAGGCCAGCGCGGCTCAACCTTTACCTGCCAATCTGGCTTCATCATCCTGATATTGCACAACTTGTCCGGTTCGCGCCTCCAGCGTGACTAGTGCAAGACGTATGTCGTTTTTGTCCACTTTGAAGACCATCGCCTCTTGCTGTCCTTGATTCCCTTGGAAGCCGATCGTCAGAAAGTGTTCACGCTTTTTCGCCAGCATAAAGAGCGGAGAGATGACCACCGCGGCCAGATAACGCCGGTCTACTTTTTGCCCGTACTCGAGCAGGTTGATCCGTTCAAACGGTATCTTTACTTGAGTGTGCTTCGCTGCGAAAACAAAATACACGGGATTCGAGACTTCGATCTCTCCCGAGTTGTTGGCTGGAATATCCGCTCGCGTCCCGCCGATGTATTCGGCGCGGCTTCCGCTGTGTCCAGCAATAGCCAGCGTCGAGAGTACACAAATAGCCAGGGCAGCACCAATAATTCGCATGATCTTCTGAAAATGATCTTCTGAGAACCTTCTCAGAACAGAGGTGCCGCGAATGGTCTTAACTTCTCAGCTCCAGACCTTTTGGATCGGCACGCCGCGATGGCACAGCTCACAGCTATTCGAATCCTTGTAGTACAAGGCGCTCATCTTGGCTAAATAGAACAGGGGAAGATTACCGAAGTCCGCGATCGTCGGATTGGGCTGGTAGACCGCTACCGCAAGGCCAACCACCTCCGCTTCTTTTTCTTCGATCAGTTTGCGCAGCAGAGTCATGCGACGCCCTGAGCGAAGAATGTCGTCCACGATCAGGATCTTCTCCCCCTTCTCAGGTGCGAGAAACTGGCGGAAATGCATTGGTGAAGACTCGGTGTCCTGCTCGGCCCAGTAGACCTGATGAGCCCGCAGCGCTTCACAGACGCCGAATGCAATGGGCAAGCCTTGAGTAGTCGGGCAGACGATCGATAGCTCTTTGATCATCGCCCGTATCTCCGTGTCCGCGCGAAGCCGCCGGCTGAGACCGACGCTCAGCACCTTCGCGTGTTGGTAGTAACGGAACGCGAGCGGGACTTGCAGATACTCGTCGGTATGCATCCCGTTCAGATACTCGAAGTGACCTTCCCGCAATGCCCCCGTCTGCCGGAGCAGATCGATCACCTCTTCATTCGTCGGCACCAGGTGCATTAATGCGCCCCTTTGCCCGCCAGCACATGAGGAATGGTTCTCAAAATAATCGACCAGTCCAACTTCAAAGACCAATTCTCTATATACGAGATATCCATCCGCATCCAGGAGTTGAAGTCAATCTGATCCCGGCCGCAGACTGCCCAAATGCATGTCAAACCCGGGCGCATCCGCAACCGCCTCTTCTGCCACAGTTCATAGCGTTCCACTTCCTCTGGAATGGGCGGCCGCGGGCCCACGATCGACATCTCTCCCCGTAGCACGTTATATAGTTGCGGCACTTCATCGATGGAAAATTTCCGCAGCCATCTTCCGATCCACGTTACCCGCGGGTCGTGCGGTATCTTGAACGCCACCGAGCGTTTGCTCATGTGCTCGTAATACGTCTTCAGCTCGTCCGCGTTTTCCACCATCGATCGAAACTTATACATCCTGAATTTCCTGCCGTTCAGGCCGCAGCGTACCTGGCTATAGAGAACCGGTCCCCGCGAAGTCATCTTGATGATCAACGCCACCGCCGCGATGAAAGGCGATGTCAAGACTAACGCCGCCAGCGACACAACAATATCGAAGAAACGCTTGACCACCAGCCGGACGTCTTCGAGCGGAGCGGCCGAGAACGTCAGCAACGGCGCTCCACCCACTCTGTCCAGCGAGATTTCACTGTTTACGTGCGGGAAAAAGTCGATTGCCACGCGTGTCCGCACGCCTTGTTCATCGCAGTGCAGGAAAACGTCCTCCAGCCCGGCTAGTTGACTGCTGTCCACGTTAAAGATCACTTCATCTACAATTCGGCTCGCCAGTAGCGTGGGCAGGTTTGCGGCGCACTCTTCCGGATTGAGCGCCGCGACGATCTTGATTCGGAAAGGTGAACCTTGGCTCAGCATTTGAGCCAGGGCAGCCGTCTTTTCTTCATTGCCCACGACCACCACATGATATGGACTCCCGAACCCGCGCTGAAAAGCGCTGACAAACGCCGGCGAGTAGTAGCGAAACGTCACCAGCAGGAACACGCTGTATGTGAAAAACAGCAGCAGAAAACTGCGGCTCAGTGGCGGATCGAGTTGAACGAGGTATTGAAACAGAACCAGCAGGATGATGCCGAAAAAGCTTTGCCGCGCCGTGCGGCTCAAGACGCGCACCGGCTCGGCTGAATCCAGGTATTCGTAAACTCTCGAAAGCGACCCGAGCGACACCCAGGCCATCGCCGAAAAGCAAAGAAACAGGAAGTGCATTCTCGGAACGAGAAAAAATACGTGCTCGAAAGTGAGCCGCATTCTGGTGAAGTACGCCGCCTGAAAGGCGATCAGGGTCAGAATAGCGTCCGCGGCGGCAAATAAAAGCTGTATCTTTTTTCTTTGATGCGCAAACACGGCGGCCGCTTCCTTACTCTATCAGGCCAAACCGCCTCAGCCGAGACCGTCCAGCGCCTGATCGAGGTCCGCGCGTATGTCCTCGATCGCTTCAATGCCGACCGCTACCCGCACCAGGTTCTCCTTGATGCCCATCCGCTCCCGCATTTTCGGCGCAACGTTGCGGTGCGAAGCGATCCACGGATAAAGCAGTAAGGTGTGTACGTCTCCCAACGAGCTTCCTGGCACGACCATCTTGAGACGGTCCATAAAACGCAGCACCTGTTCCTTTGCCGCGTGCTTGATCTCGAAGCTCAGAATCGCACCGTACAGTCCCGGCTCGAAGTACCGCTTGATCTGCTCCGCGTCCGGATGCGCCGGGTCGTCGCAGTAATAGACCCGATCCACACACGCATGTGATCGGAGCCATTCCGCCAGAGCCTGCGCGTTCCGGCATTGCCGTTCAAATCGCAAAGCCAGCGTTTTGATACCACGCATCGTCAGATAGCTCTCGAACGGCCCCAGAACTGGCCCCACCAGTCGCGAAATCATCCGCACCTGCTCGTGGTGTGGCTCGTCGCTGATCACCACACCCCCCAGCACGTCGCCATGTCCGGCCAGATACTTGGTTGCACTGTGCACGACCATATGCGCGCCGATTTCGAGCGGCCGAATCATCATCGGAGTGGCAAACGTGTTGTCCACAATGAATGCGGCCCCGGACTCCTTTGCCAGATCCGCGATGCGTTTCATGTCCCCCACCCGGAGCAGCGGATTCGAAATGCTTTCAATGAAGATGCAGCCCGGCTTTTTGCTGGCTACCGTTCTTTCCAGCTTTGCGAGATCGCAAATGTCGGCGTAAGTTACCTCTACTCCGGAGGGTTCCAGAATCTGGTCCAAAAAACCCACCGTGGCGCCATAGATTGAGTTCGATGCCACCACCCTGTGCGGCCGGTCGAGCAGTGCGGCCTGAAAAGCGATCTGGACTGCGGCCATTCCTGAAGCCGTGGCCAGCGATCCCGCTCCTCTCTCGAGTTCCGTGGTCAGTTCTTCGAGCGCGGTATTGGTCGGGCTGGCATACCGGGCGTAGCAGAACCCTTCTTCCTCGTGCCCGAGCACTCTGTCGAGTGTCGCCGCTGAATCGTAAAAATACGTCGAACTTAAGTGAATCGGCGTCGTGGCCGGCACGATTTGACCGGGCTGCCGCTTACGGTCCCCGACATGAACTACTTGGCTCTGAAATTTCATTTCCTCTTCCAGCGCACGCCCTCTTTCGTGTCTTCGAGGATGATTCCTTTGTCTTGTAGCGATTTGCGGATTTCATCCGCGCGCGAGAAATCTCTCGATTTTTTCGCCTGGTTTCTCTCGGTAATCAATTCATCGATCTCCACATCACTCAGTGCAACTTCGCCGGTCCCGTTTCTTTCTGTCGAGAGTTGTGCCCGATCGCTCCGCTTCAACACATCGAAGATGCTGTCGAAGACCTCCAGAACACGCGCCGCATCCCAGCGATTCTCCTCTTGAAACGTGCCCTCATCGAGCGCGGTATTTACTTCCCGGACATATTCGAATACCGCCGCCAGCGCCTCGGCCGTGTTGAGATCGTCATCGAGCGCGTCTTCAAACTCGCGAATCGCTTCCTCCGAGCGTGCGGCCAGCGATTCATTCCGGCCTGCTGGCAACTTGGTTGAGGTCAGCCGCAGTTCAAAGTCGCGCAGCCGCTCGATTGTCTTGACTGCCGCCCGCAGTCCTTTAAACGTGAAGTTCAGTTTCTTGCGATATGGCACCGATGCCAGCAGGTACCGTATCGCCTCCGCCGGGTAGCCCTTCTCCAACAATTCTCGCAACGTGTAGAAGTTGCCCAGCGACTTCGACATCTTCTGCGATTCGATCTGCAGATGCTCCGAATGCAGCCAGAAGCGTGCAAACGGTTTGCCGGTGATCGATTCCGATTGCGCAATCTCGTTTTCGTGATGTGGAAAGACCAGGTCGATGCCGCCCGCGTGAATATCGAGTGTCTCTCCCAGATAGCTCATCGCCATTGCTGAACACTCGATATGCCAGCCGGGCCGTCCGTCTCCGAATGGAGTCTCCCAGAACGGTTCGTTGCCCTTACGCGCCTTCCAAAGTACGAAATCCCGCGCGTCGGCTTTGTCGTATTCGTCAACATCTACCCGCGCGCCGCTGCGCATGCCGCTGAAATCGTTGTGCGAAAGCTTGCCGTACTCCGGAAAAGCCGCAATCCGGAAGTAAGTCGAGCCATCGTTGGTGTACGTCGCCCCGCGCGCTGCCAGATCCTCGATTGCCTTCACCATTACACCGATATGCTTGGTCGCCGGAGTAACACGCTCCGGTTGCTGCAGCCGCAATGTCGCCGCGTCTTCGAAAAAAGCCTTTGTATACGTCGCTGTGTACTCTTCGAGAGACTTGCCCTCGCGTGCCGCGTTGGCAATAATCTTGTCGTCCACATCGGTCACATTCATCACGTGATCGAGTTCATATCCCCGGTACTTCAACCAGCGCCTGAGCACGTCCTGGAAGGTGAATGTCCTGAAATTTCCGATATGAACGTAGTTGTAAACGGTCGGCCCGCAGGTATACATTCGGACCAGATTGTCTTCCCGCGGGTGAAAGACTTCTACTTCTTGCGTAAGAGTGTTGTAAAACCGCAACGCCATTCGGGGATAAGCCTCAATCGTAACAAGCCTTTGAATAAGGCCCGATGGGCTGGTAACCCTTCCATCGTCCACATACACGGACCCGTGTCGCTCGGGATCGCATCCATCAAGATCGCGATTTGCATCAATCTGTCAATACATGCAGAGCGACGATCGCCAGCATCGCTGCGGCAAGTAGCGTCGCGCCCGCAACCGTCGCGATCGCAAAGTGCGTTTTGAACGTCTCAACAGTGTCCCGTGTCGCCTGCCGCAGTGCAGCGTTACCAGTCCAGCTACGTACAACCGTTACGACGCCGGTAAGCAGCACCATCAGGGGCAGACCGATCAGAAATATCCACAGACCGACGCGAGGCCGCGCCGCGTACCACGTTACGATCACTTGAGCAGTATGCGCCGGCTCGTATTGCAGCGGCTGTACGTTGCGCATAAAAAGCGCCGCGAAAAAGAGTGCTGCGGGAAGGACGAGAAGCAATTCCGCAGCGGCAAGCGAATACTTGGCCAGTCTCATAAAGCCTCCTGTAGCGAAGGACCTCTCGTCACGAAGTTAACACAGAGTACTTTTTTATGCAAAGGTAAGTCGCCGATCTTCGTATCGCCTGTCTGCTCTTTGTTCATCCCTGATATTGATTGCGAGCTTCCGGTATGCTTTTGTCATGCCGGACGAAGAGCCTAAAAAGGCAGAGCAAGAAACCTTGCCCGACTACAGTCCCGATGGCGTGGACCTCAGCCTGATTCGCTGGTCTCTCTCCCTTACACCCGCTGAGCGCCTGGCCTTCCTGGAAGATCGGATTACAGATCTTTTGAGAATTCGTGCCCTAAATGCAGGAGAGTAAGTTCACGGCCTGCCTGACGTGATCACGCCTCTCGGGCCTCGTTGCCCGCCGCCCCTGTCCCTCACAATGAAGATTGACGTCCTCTCTCCGCTTCGAGATCCAGGCCACTTGCCCGCACACAGGCGCTCGCGCTGGTCTGCTGCACACCGCTCATGGCACGATCGAAACCCCTGTCTTCATGCCAGTCGGAACCCAGGGCACCGTCAAAGGGCTCACTCCCCGCGAGCTGATCGACGACCTCGATGCGAAGATCATTTTGGCCAACACCTATCATTTGTTTCTGCGTCCCGGTCACGAACGAATCCGCCAGTTCGGCGGGCTCCACAGTTTCATGTCCTGGCCGCGCGCCATACTGACCGATTCCGGCGGATTTCAGGTTTTCAGTCTCGAAACTCTGCGCAAGGTAACCGACGAGGGCGTGCTCTTCCGCTCGCACCTGAACGGCGATGCGCACTTCTTCTCGCCCGAAAACACCATCGATATCCAACTCGCCTTTGGGAGCGACATCATGATGGTGCTCGACGAGTGCCTCGCCTATCCGGCTTCGCGCGAGCTGGCGCTTCAATCGATGCAACGTACCGTTCGCTGGGCGCGGGCAGGCTACCGTCATTACCTGCAGCGCGAAACCGGCTTTCATTGCGCCCTCTTCCCGATCGTGCAGGGCTCGATGTTTCCCGAACTGCGTCTCGAATGCGCTGACGCCCTTCTCGAGCTCGACGCTCCCGGCTACGCCATCGGCGGCCTGTCCGTTGGCGAGCCCCGCGATGTCAGTCTGGAGATTGCGGGTCTTACTGCTGCTCGCCTGCCCGCCGAACGCCCGCGCTACGTGATGGGTGTCGGCATGCCTGAAGAGCTTCCGCAATATGTGGCGCGTGGCGTCGACATGATGGACTGCGTTCTGCCGACTCGCAACGCTCGCAACGGCTATCTCTTCACTTCAGAGGGCAAGGTCGTCATCAAACAAACCCGGTATCAGGAGGATGAAGCTCCGCTCGATCCGTCCTGTTCTTGCTACACCTGCCGGACATTCAGCCGCGCCTATCTCCGGCACCTCTTTCTATCTCGCGAGATCCTCTTCTCCACGCTCGCCACTCTGCATAACACTCATTACTTTCTCGACATTATGCGAGGAATACGGGAATCCATCTTGCTCGGGAATTTCCCCGCTTACCTGAGCATGTTTCGGTCGAATGCGCTTGCCGAAAGAGACATTCCGTAGCATCGAGTAGTCTTCGGGCGCGCTCCCGCCGTCTCTTCCTTTCTCTGCAAAGTGATGAGAGCCGCGATCCCTCAGAGCCGCGTGAAGCCATCACGACTCCAGTGCTCGCTCCCAACCCCATGGTGAACAATGAACAGCCCGTTCGGATCATATCGGCGCTTGATCTCCGCGAGACGCGGCCAATGCTCGCCCCAATAAGCGTGTTGCCAGTCGTCAAGAAAATAATCAGATTCGGAAAGATAACTGCCGCCCTCGGGAGCGGCTTGACGAAGCGCCTCGGCAGCCGTTCTGATTGCTGCTGCGTCTTGTCTTGCAGCGGCAAGGTCAGGCGCGGGCAGCTCTGGAAGCGCAAAGGGCACGGATGCGTGTTGCGAAACAGGAAAGGGACTCGCTTCTCCTCCGGGCGGCACGCCCGGCACCGTGCTCGTTTTGCGCGCGTTCCTCAGGTAGATGCTGGCTCCATCGTCAGCGGTAATCGCGAGTGCAAACGCGTTTAGCACTTGCGGATTCATTGCAGTTGCGCGCGAGGCAGCAATTGCGTCCGCTTCTGCGCCGGCAAGGCCTTTGTTGAAGTGCAGCGTCACCGACCAATGCCTGCTTGCCTGGAACCACGCCTCAGTGAACTGTGCGCGCCGTCCGTCCTGGAGCAGCTCCGCTGGCAGCCAGAGCGAGCTGTAGCCATGCCAGAACGTACCTGCCTCACCCGTGTTCCCCGCCCACCAATAGTCGCCTGGCTTCGCCTCCGCTCTTTCGTCAAACGCAATGACCGACGGTAGATGTTGCTGTAGAAACGAAGCGTCCCACATCCTCTGCGCCGGTAACGCCAGCACCGTCAGTGGTTGGATGATTTTGTATTCGGAATCATTGGCCTCCACGAAACCGGCAAGATCTCTCCAGGCGAGCTTCGCCACATCGGCTTCGAGCCCTTGGAACAGCATCTGCACTGCGAGTATATTGTCCCCGGTTGCGCGGACTTGTTCGCCCCAGTGGGCATTGAACAACTCGCTTGCGTACGCCGCCACGAAGCGGTCAATTAAGCGCCGGAAGCCATCGTCAGAGGCGGCCTTCACTCGCCACAGCACAACGCCGAAGGTATTGGGCAGGTCGTGGGTACGAAGGGTCATCCGTGTGACGATCCCGAAGGTCCCTCCTCCGCCGCCCTTCAGTGCCCAGAACAGGTCGGGCTCCCGGCTCTCATTGACAACCCGGACTTCGCCGTCCGCTGTGACCACCTCTGCCTCGAGCAGGCTGGCCGCCGCCAGGCCGAACTTTTTCGAGAAGCTGCCGAAACCGCCGCCCTGCACAAGCCCAGCAACGCCGACCGTAGTACAGCCGCCGCCCTGGACATAGCGGCCGCCTTGGGTGGTGACTGCCTCGTAGACATGCAACCAGATGCAGCCTGCTCCAACTGACACCGCGGGAGTTGACTCGCCCTGCGTGCCCGTCGGGACGAATGCATCGTGGAGTTCGATCTTCTTCATGGCACGCGTGAAGACAAGCAGCGAGTCCGGGGCGTTCGAGCCTCCGAGATAGCTGTGTCCTCCGCCCTTGACGACCAGGCGGAGACGGTGCCTCGCAGCAAAACGTACCGCGGCCGCTACATCTGAGGCGCTTTGCGCAGCAACCACGTAGGTGCTGGGCTGGGAGCGCCAGGCATCGATCCAGCCGGAGGATTGGGTGAATGCCGGCTGACTGCCGAGGTAAAAGGGGTTGGAGAGTAGCTTGGCTGCTGAGGCGGGATCGAGCGCGGGCATTGTCACGCGTTCTAGCCTGCCGCCCACGCTCTGCCTGAGCGCGGCCCATTCTCCTGCGCTTGGCCAATCCTTACTGCCCGGCCGCACCCGCTCGGCGATCGTGCCGGCTGTCGTACGCGACGACAACAGACCGAGTCCTACGCCGAAAAAATCACGTCTTCTCATTCGCTGTCATGCTGACGAACATCCATTACTTTCTTGACATTATCCGAGGAATAAGGGAGCCTATCTTACTTGGGAATTTCCCCGCTTATCTGAGCATGTTTCGGTCGAGCGCCGCAATGGCCATTCACTAGCTGCGGCCGCAACTCTCAGGCGCATTCCCAGCCGATACCATAAGAACAGGAGTCTATGTCGTACCTTCTTCTCCTCTTACAGGCCACTGCTCCCGCTGGGCCGGCTTCCTTTCTCACCGGAATCGGGCCGATCATCCTGATGATCGCCATCTTCTACTTCCTGGTGTTCATGCCCATGCGGCGTCAGCAAAAAAACCAGAAGGAGATGATTAAATCGTTGGAGAGCGGCCAGACCGTCGTGACCTCTGGTGGCATCATCGGGACCATTGTCGCCGTGAACGATGATACTCTTATACTGCGAATTAAACCTGACAATTTGAAGCTTCAGGTCTCCCGGAGTTCTGTTACCAGCCTGGTGGCCGCTGACAGTGTCGCTAAGAAATAGCGAGCGGCAGACCGGAAAGCGCCCGTCGTACTGAAATGAAACGCAATTTACGTATCAAGTTTTTCTTCATTGTAGCCGTCATACTCATCTGCGTGTATGGCATTATCGGCCTCCCCACCAGCAAAGCGCAGCTCGTCGAAAACTGGAACAAGAACATTCGTCTGGGTCTGGATCTGCGCGGCGGAACTTACCTGGTCGTCCAGGTCCAGCAACAGGACGCCTTCAACCAGTTGGCTGGTACGGATGCCGACCGCCTGAAAGCGGCCGCTACCAAGGCAAACCTGCAGTTTTCGAGCGTCGATGTGGACGAGGCCAAGGATCTCAAGACGGCCGTAAAAGCCGCCATCGTCATCAAGGGTGTGCCCCCGACCCAGGCCGGCACGCTGCGCGGTATCGTCAATGATAACTTCGCGCAGTGGCTCATGACGCCCGTCAGCCCGACCGATTACCGGCTCACGATGCGGCCGTCCGATGCGCTCGCCATGTGGCAGCGCGTGCTCGCGCAAACCAAGAATACGCTGGACAAAAAGATCAACGCTCTCGGTCTGAGCGAGGCGACCGTGCAACAGCGGCGCGAAGACGCCGATTCCGAGTTGCTTGTCCAGCTTCCGGGCGTCGATGATCCCGCCCGCGTGAAACAAATTCTCCAAACCGCCGCCAAGCTCGAATGGTACGACGTCAAGGGCGGTCCCTATGCCAGCCGCCAGGAGGCTCTGGCGCAGAACAATGGCGTGTTGCCGCTCGGAACCAAACTGATCGGCAATCCCAGTTCCGATACCACCGGCAGGAGCGGCGGAGTCTATCTGGTTGCCCGGACCCCCATTGTCACCGGTCCCGATATCCGTGACGCGCGCCCCGAGCAGAGCCAAATGGCCGGAGGCTGGGAAACAGCTTTTGTACTTAGTCAGGATGCCGCCAAGCGGTTCGCCGCCTATACCGGCGCCAACATCGGCAATCGCGCCGCCATTGTACTGGATGGCAACATCCTAAGCGCACCCCGCATCGACGGACAGATTAACGATAACGGCGTCATCCAGGGCATCGGCAACCAGCAGGAGGCCTCTGATCTCGCTTTGAACCTCAAGGCGGGCTCGCTGCCGGCCCGCGTGATTTATGAGCAGGAAAATACCGTCGGCCCTTCGCTCGGTGCTGATTCGATCAAAGATGGATTCGCCGCCGGTATAGCCGGGGTGCTGGCGGTCATCATTGCCATGCTCATCTACTACAAGAGGAGCGGCATCAATGCAACCCTCGCCCTGATTCTGAACGCCGTCATCCTGATTGCCTGCCTTAGCTACTTCGGTGCCGTACTGACGCTACCCGGAATCGCCGGAATCGTCTTGACGATCGGTATGGCGGTCGACAGTAACGTCCTGATTTTTGAACGAATTCGCGAGGAGCTTCGGGCGGGCAAATCGGTCCTCCCCGCTCTCGACAGCGGATTCAGCAAGGCGCTCGTCACTATCATTGACACCCACGTCACGACAGTGGTTTCCTGCGCAATTCTGTTTCTCTTTGGCTCCGGCCCTGTCAAAGGGTTCGCGGTCACATTGGTGATCGGTTTAGTAGCCAACCTCTTTACAGCTGTATTCGTCTCGCGGTTTATCTTCGATTGGGAACTTTCGGGACCAAAGCCGGCGGCGGCGCTCAGCATCTAACCCGGCGCGATGGGAGAACCTTATTTGCCTCTCTTCTGCACTGTAATGGGAACATTTATGACAAACCGGTGTCTATGTGCTATAGATGCCTGCCTTTAGAGCTCGATGGAAATTTTCAAGCAAACGAACTTTGACTTCCTTGGCAGGAAATGGCCGTTCATCATCCTGTCTCTGCTTCTTACGGCGGCGGGTCTGATCAGTCTCTTCGTTAAGGGTGGCCCGAGGTACGGCATCGATTTTACTGGTGGAGCGCTCATGGATGTGAGTTTCATCAAGCGTCCTCCCGCGGAGGAAATCCGTTCCGCGCTCCGGCAGAAGATCTCCGGCCAGATTGAAGTGCAGGAAATCAACAACGCCGGCTCACAGGAGATGCTGATTTCCACAGGCGCGCGCGACGAACGTGCTCTCGAGGCCGTACGCGCGAATATGTTAGCCACCCTGAACTCGGTCTTTAATCCTGGCGCTGGTGGCAAACTGGACATCAATACCAGTGGCCAGACCGCCTTGGCGGACCGCTTGCGCGATCCCCTGACCGCCGCTGGCGTCAATCTCTCGGACGATCAGCTTCAGGCGCTCACTAAAGCCATTACTCAGTACCGTGACTCCCACTCCGGTCTGGTTCGCAGTCTAGACGAGCTATCTGCGGTTCCCGGCGTGACCCCACAGGTTCTCAATGTCATCAAGGCGCAATGTTTCCCTGGCGCTTTCAATGTTCGTGGCTTCGAGTTTGTTGGCCCGAAGATCGGCGCTGATCTCAGGCAGCAGGCGATCAACGTCGTTCTCATCGCTCTTGCCGCCATGTTGGTCTACATCGCCTTCCGTTTTGAGTGGATTTACGGCGTAGCTGCCGTGATTGCGGTCTTTCACGACACCATTATTACGATCGGCTTGTTTTCTCTTCTCAATAAGCAAATCGATCTGACCGTGATCGCCGCCCTGCTCACGTTGGTGGGCTATTCGATGAATGATACGATCGTTACCTTCGACCGTATTCGTGAGAATTTACGTATGCAACTCCGCGGCACATTCCGGGAGATCGTTAACAGAAGTATCAACCAAACCTTGAGCCGTACCATTCTTACTTCGGGACTTACGTTCCTCACGGCTCTTTCCCTTTACCTTTTCGGCGGCCAGGTCTTAAACGGTTTTTCTTTGGCATTGGTAATCGGTATCATCATTGGAACGTATTCGTCCATATTTATAGCCAGTCCCATTCTTGTCTTCTGGCATGAGCTGTCCGAAGGCAGGAAACGGGCCAGGCCGGCGCCTCCGATCGCAAGTCGCCCGCAGCCGGTAGGCAAGTCTGAAAAGAACGTAAAGGCGGTGCGAACCGCGAAATAACCACAAAAGGAGAAGCGGCTGTTCGTCCGCTGTTTCCAGGAATTGAGGAGGGCAAGATGTTTGACCAAACCTTTGTAGACGGGACAGTGAAAACCAAGAAGCCATATACCGTACTGGCCTCGCTTCTGCTCCAGGTCGGTATCATAGGCGTCGCGATTCTGATCCCTCTGATTTACACCCAGACCCTGCCCAGCGCACAGTTGAGGAGTATGTTGGTGGCGCCGCCTCCACCTCCACCGCCACCTCCTCCTCCACCGCCGGCGCAGAAAGTGATTCAGAAACCGGTTATCAAGCAGTTCATCGCGAACCAGCTGATGGCTCCCAAAGTCATTCCAAAACAGATCAACAAGATCGAAGAAGCCGCTCCACCGCCCGACGCCGGTGTGGGCGTGGTGGGTGGCACCGGTGAAGCGGGTGGCGCAGCCGGTGGCGTGCTGGGTGGAGTACTCGGCGGCGTGCCGGGTGCCCCTCCTCCTCCACCGCCTCCGAAGAAGGCTCTGGGGCCTCAGCGTATCGGCGGAAACGTTATGGCCGCCAACTTGATTCGCAAGGTTGAACCAGTCTATCCTCCTCTCGCGAAGTCGGCGCGCGTACAAGGCACCGTGGAGTTTACCGCTGTCATCAGCAAGGAAGGCAACATCGAAAATCTACAGCTCGTTCGAGGTCACCCGCTGCTGGTCAACGCGGCTAAAGAAGCAGTTTTGCAGTGGAAGTATAAACCCACGTTGCTCAATGGGCAGCCCGTGCAGGTTATTACTGATATCATCGTAAACTTTACCCTGAGTCAGTAAGGTTAGTTTAGTGCCGGTTAATATAAGTTTCGATTCAAATCACCGATTCAACAACCTAGGAGATAAACATGGTATTGGTATTGCAACTTCAAGTTTGGGCTCTCTGGTTATTCCAGGAGTCCGAAGGCATCAGCTTTGATCCGCGATCCGTCTGGGGCAATATGGGCGTCGCGGCCAAATTGGTTGTCCTTTGCTTGTTCATCATGTCGGCGTGGTCTATAGGCGTCATGATCGATCGTCTGATTGCCTATAATGCCGCGCGCAAGCAATCTCGCGCATTTGCCCCGGCCGTTGCCGGCGCCCTGCGCGAAGGCAAGCTGGATGAGGCGATCAAGATTGCCGACCGCTTCAACAAGAGCCATCTGGCGAAGGTCGTTGTCGCCGGTTTGCAGGAATTCAAAGCTCACCAGATGAGCAGCGAAATCCCGGGCGAGGATATCGAAGCCTCCCGTCGAGCTCTGGAACGTGCCGAAGCTATTGTTCATGCCGAGCTGAAACGCGGCGTCAGCAGTCTCGCAACCATCGGGTCTACCGCGCCGTTCGTCGGATTGTTCGGAACCGTCGTCGGCATCATGAACGCCTTCAAGTCGATCTCGACTTCTAAATCGACCGGTCTCGGCGCGGTCGCCGGCGGAATTTCCGAGGCGCTGATTACCACCGCCGTCGGTTTGTTCGTGGCGATTCCGGCCGTCTGGATGTTCAACTATTTCAGCAATCGAATCGAAGCTTTCGACGTTGAAATGGGGAACTCCAGTTCCGAGCTGATCGACTACTTCCTCAAGCGCTCGCAGCGAACTATTGCTAAATAACACTTGTTGCCGGATCGAGTCGTGGTCTCCTAAGTTGAATCGGTTTGCTGGGAGCGTTGGATTTTTCCTCGCTCCCAGCGCGGAACTCTGATCAACCGGAACCGCGAGGCGCAAACTAATATCCTCGAAAGGAGCTATCAACAATGAAACTAATGAAGGCGCCGCCGGTCGTCTCGGAGATCAATGTCACCCCCATGGTCGACGTGATGCTTGTGCTTCTGATTATCTTCATGGTCATCACACCTATGTTGTCCAAAGGTCAACAGGTGAACATGGTCAAGACCCACAATGACATCAAAATGCAGGAAGCCGATAAAGAAGACGCCATCCTGATCGCGATCACGCGCGACGGCAAAGATTTTCTCAGTCCGGGAAACTTATTGATACAGCCGGGTGATCTGGCCGGCAAAGTAAAAGACTTGCAAACCAATCGTTCGGACAAAACGGTGTACATCAGAGCAGATGCCCGGGCGCGATTCTCGAGCGTCACGGACGTGATCGACAATCTGCGTACTGCGGGTGTAGATCAGGTCGGCTTAATTACTGAAAGCGTGAAGGACAAGAAGAAAGATGCCCTGGGCCTGTAGTTCAGGGCAGGAAGGAGAATCTATATGGCATTTTCAGTTGGCGGCTCAGGCGGAGCCAAAGCAGATATCAATGTTACGCCGCTGATCGATGTGTTACTGGTGCTCTTGATCATCTTCATGGTCATCACGCCTCTGACTCCGCATGGTCTTGACACTCTCGTACCGCAGCCCCCGCCGCCTAATCAGCCCCCGCCGCCGCCTAACCAGGACCCCAACGTGGTGGTTGAGGTGACGAAGGATGGCGCCATGCAGATCAACGGCCAGCCTGTGAAGGAAACGGATCTGCAGGCCCGCTTAGAAGATATCTTCAAGACACGCGCCACTAAAGTCGTCTTCGTGAAGGGCGATCCCGATATCGATTATCGCTATGTAGCGCAGGCCATCGACGACGCCAAGGGCGCTGGTCTCGATAAAGTTGGCCTCATGACGCCGAAAGTAGAGGCAGGACAGTAACTCTGGAGCAGACAAACATGCGGACTATTTGGAAGTCTACATTACTGCCGGCGGCTGCTTTGTGTACCGGCTTGCTCACGTTAACAGGTTGCGCCAAACTCGAGTCGCGCGATCAGATGAATCAGGGAGTCCAGGCATTCAGAAACAATCACTATCCGGATGCCGTAAAGCACTTCAAAGAGGCTGTCCGGCTCGATCCCTCGAATATGAACGCTCAGTCCTATCTGGCGACTTCCTATTTCATCCAGTGGGTGCCCGGCGCGGATTCTCCCGATAACAAAAAGAACTACGACATGGCTGAGCAGGAGTTTCAAAAAATCCTGAAGAAGGATCCGACCAACTCCCAGGCACTCGCCTCCATGGCCAACATGGCGTATAACTCGGCTCAGTCCGGAACGCCCGAGCAAAGGAAAGCCGCCTTTGATGAAGCGCGTAAGTGGAATGAGCGTCGCATAGAAGTCGATCCGAAGGACGCTGAGGCTTATTACTACCTGGGCGTGATCGACTATTACGACGCCCTGCAGGATCTGCAGACGGCGCGTGTGAATGAGAAAATGTCGCCCAACGATCCTGGCCCTCTCAAGGATCCCAAGGCCAGGGCGGAGCTGAAAGATAAATACGGGAAGTCGGTCGACAACGGCATAGAGCAACTGAAGAAGGCGCTTGCCATCGACAAAGAAAACGAGGACGCGATGTCCTATCTCAACTTACTCTTGAGAGAGAAGGCCTACCTATCCGATAGCCCGGACGAAGCAAAGACGCTTACTGCCGAGGCGAACGATTGGATGGAAAAATCCATCAACATGAAGCGCATCAAGGCCTCCCGCCCGCAAAAGACCCAAGCCAGCTAAATCCCCGCCCGCTGCGCTCGCGGCTCCGAAACATCTCGTTTTCTTCACTCGGAGCCATGAGCGAAGGGGCTGTCAAAAAATCAGGATTCACGTTTGGAGAGCGAAACGGATGCCAGAGAGTCAGTGCAGTGGAGAAGAGGCGTTTTCGTTCCGGGCGATATGAAAAAGCAAGGCACGGTGCCGGCAAGTCTCTGAAGCGCTTTGCTCGATTTTGAGGTGATTCGCGCTCTTACAAGGCGTTCAGATGCTCAGGCCGGGCTGAACGTTGGCGCGTGCCCAGTGCCACTGGTTGAAGTTGAACGCCAGTGCCATCCAGAGGGCTTCGGTTTGTGCCTTTTCTTTGCCCCAAAGCGCGAATCGGCGCAAGCCCCAGTTCCCCTTCCAGCGCATCTGACAGAACTCGCCGACGCGGCTACGCAAGCGATACAACGCGCGGCATCGCTCCGTAGCCATTCGTTGCGCGTGCTGCACTATCGATTCGTGCTCCAGGATGCGATGAATCAGCCGCCCTTGCGATCCCGACTTGGGACAGCAATCTGGTTTGTGCACGCAGGCGGTGCACGTTCCGGGGGCGGTGGCATAGGTGCGCTCCAGCAAGCCGTGATGCACCTTCTGTCCAATTTCCACCAACTCGTTTCCTGCCGGGCAGCGCAAGCTGTCACCCTCCTGCCGGAAAAACGATGCATCGAATTCATCCGCGATCCCCAGTCTGCTGCGAGAAGCGGCCTTGCGTGCAAACTCGTCCGGTACCGGCGCAATCAACTCGACGTGCGCTTCGGCCGCGCCTTGAATGTTGTCACGCGTCACATACCCTTCGTCAGCCACAATCTGTTCCGGCTTCACGCCCGTCCACTGTTCCACATTTTTTAAAGCAGGCAGCAGTTGCTGGGTGTCGTTCTGATCCCTGGTGACCTGTACGCTGGCGATAAAGTTGTTCTGCATCTCGGTTGTGATCTGTACGTTATAACTTTGCAGCCATCCGCCGTGCTCGGTATGGCGCATCAGGCGCGCCTCCGGTTCCGTCTCGCTGACGCGCAACTGCGCGCGTTTCTGGGCATCCGATTCGTCTTCTTCCCGCCGGGTCATCTCGTTCAGGGCTGATTCCAAACGCTTCAGACGCTCACGGTGTGCACGTTCCAAAGCCGTCTGCCGCCGTGTCCGGACACCTTCGCTGTTGTTTGCCATCTCCCCTTCCATCTGGCTGATGTAGGTCTTCGCTTCTTCGTAATGCCGTTCCAAGGTCGTCCGCCGGTGCGCTGAGCCTTTGCCTCCGCGCGCTTGGATTTTGGTCCCGTCCTGCACCACCGTGCGCAGATCCACTAACTTCTCTTCGCGATTGGTGCGGGAACCGCGCGCACAAGCTGTCAACGCTTGGCACTCAATTCATCTGTCCGCTACTCTGACCTTTTCGCGGCAAGCCTTGGGTTGACATCTGACATGAGTTCCGGGATACTGAGGTCAGATGTCGACCCGAGAAGAACGCCATGCCATGAGCCGCGTCTTCGATCTCAAAAAACTCGAGACACAGGAGACCTGAATGTTTGGCCGCAAGCGACCGGAAACCGATTTCTCCGACGAACTCAGGGCCCACCTGCAACTAGAGATTGATCGCCTCCTCGAAGAAGGCTTCACGGAAGAGGAAGCGTACCGAAATGCTCGCCGCGCGCTCGGAAATATAGGTGCCGCACGCGAGCGCTTTTACGAAACAAGCCACTGGCTTTGGCTGGAGCACACCCTCCAAGACATCCGTTACGCGCTACGCCGCCTCCGTCGCTCTCCGGCGTTTACCCTTACAACGGTTCTCACGCTCGCGTTAGGCATCGGCGCAACTACCGCTATTTTCACTTTGATCCACGCGGTTCTATTGCAATCCCTTGCTGTTTCTAACCCTCGGCAACTCTATCGCGTCGGCAAACAAAGTCGCTGCTGCATCTATGGCGGGTACAGCCAAGATCAGGAGTTCTCGATTTTCTCGTTCGACTTGTATCGCTATTTCCGCGATCATACTCCCGGCTTTTCAGAACTAGCTGCCTTCCAGGCCGGAGGAACAGATGTTGGAGCAAAACGTGTAAACCGCCCCGAGCCCGCGCATACGTCTCGAGCCGAATTTGTATCTGGCAATTACTTCGCTATGTTCGGCGTCAATGCATTCCGAGGGCGCACCATTGCGGACAATGACGACCGCGCCGGATCTCCACCCGTAGCCGTGATGAGCTACCGGCTATGGCAAAACCGGTACGGGGGCGATCCTTCCGTAATCGGCAGCACCTTCAACCTGGACAATAAGCCATTTACGATCGTCGGCGTGGCTCCTCCGGCTTTCTATGGGGACAGTCTTCGCTATGTGCCGCCCGATTTTTTCGTACCGCTGGCCACGGAACCGCTGCTGACGGGCGAAAGCTCGCTTCTAAATCAGCCTGACGGTCACTGGCTCGATCTGATCGGCCGTATTCGACCGGGAGCCAATCCCGATGCGATTCAGGCTGAGCTGCGGCTCGAACTCATCCAGTGGCTACGCTCGCACTGGGCTGATATGGACGAGAACGCCCGGCAGCTCCTCCCCAAACAAACTCTGTATCTCGGCCCAGGAGGCGCCGGAATCGTCAGCATGCGCCAGCAGTACGAGCACTGGTTGAACATCTTAATGGTCGCGTCCGCCTTTGTATTGGCCATCGCTTGCGCCAATGTGGCAAACCTCATGCTCGTCCGCGGCCTGGAGCAGCGGCGCCAAACCTCCTTGAGTATGGCGTTGGGCGCGCGGGCGTCGCGTTTGATACGCCAGCCGCTGACTGAAAGTCTTGTGCTTTCGATAGTGGGCGGCGCGGCCGGACTAGCCATTGCATTCGGCGTCACGCGCCTCATTCTCCGTTTCGCATTCCCGCGGATCGGCGAAATGGGCAGTATTCCAATCCATGCCTCACCCTCAGGTCCGATCCTCTTGTTTGCCTGCTGTGTATCGCTCATCACGGGCGTTGCTTTCGGGATCGCGCCGTCCTGCCTGGCAACACGTGTCGACCCAATAGAAGCCCTGCGCGCCTCCACGCGTTCGATAACACACACTGGCTCTCTCCTCCGCAAGGCTCTGGTAATTTTCCAGGCGGCGTTGTCATTGGTGCTGCTGTCAAGCGCTGGGCTGTTGACGGCAACGCTCCGAAATCTGGAGAACCAGAACCTCGGCTTCGACCAGGAGAGGCGCACTCTCGTCAAGATCGATCCTCAGCTGGCGGGATATCGGATCCAGCAATTGCATCCGCTCTACCGGCGGTTGCACGATTCTTTTGCGGCAATTCCCGGCGTGTCGTCGGTATCGATGTGTATGTATTCACCACAAAGCAGCGATTGGTACCACAGCATACATGTCGATGGCCAACCACCCCCTGGACCCCACGCGGACAATGGCGCAGGCGCCGACCGCGTCACTCCCGGATTCTTCGAGACAATCGGTAATCCAATCCTGGAAGGGCGAGCCATTAGCGAACAGGACACCAACAATTCGCGGCACGTGGCGGTAGTCAATCAAGCCTTCGTTAAGAAATTCTTCAAAGGCGAGAACGCGATCGGTAAGTTTTTTGGCGATACCGATCCGGGGGCTACCCGTCTATATCAAATTGTTGGGGTGGCAAAGGACGCCCGCATTGTCGACAGTCCCGGCAAACCGATTAGTCCCTTCTTCTTTTTGCCTGAAGCGCAATATACGGTTTATCCAAAGCCCGCAGACACCGAGGGTGACTCAGTCACGCATTACATGCACGACATCATCCTGCTTCTGAAGCCGGGCGCGACTGTTTCGGCTGACCAGATCCGCCAAGTCATGGCATTCATCGATCCAAATTTACCGGTCAACTTGGTTATAAGCCTGCGGGACCAGGTCCAGGGGACCTTTCGGCAGCAACGTCTGCTGGCCCGCCTCACTGGGCTCTTCGCGCTTCTGTCGCTGCTTCTGGCGGCAATCGGAATCTACGGTGTGATCGCCTATAATGCCGGCCGGCGCGCTACGGAAATCGGCTTGCGGATGGCGCTCGGCGCGAATCGCCTGGACGTGATCGGGTCGATTCTTCAAAGCGCTCTCGGATTGATCGTCATAGGTCTGCTGTTCGGAGTCCCGCTCACTTACGGCGCAGCCAAGCTTCTTGAAAACCAACTCTACGGAACAGATCCCTACAATCCGGTGGTCACTCTCGTCGCCATTCTGGCTCTCACTTGCTCAGCGCTCGTCGCTTCTCTTATTCCAGCTCTCCGGGCGAGCCTGCTTTCTCCTCTAGACGCGCTGCGAGCAGAGTAGAGATCTAATCAGTTGTGTCGCAGCGCCGCGAGTGGTTCCGCTCCGGCGACTCTCCGTGCAGGAATCCAACATGCCAGGATGGCGGCAAGCGTCAGCATCACAGGGACAACGATGAAGGTTACGGGATCGCCCGCGCCGACGCCGTAGAGCAGCGACGCATAGAGCCGGTTCAAACCGAGCGCCGCTAGGCACCCGGGAAGCAACGCAATCGCGACGAGCAGCAGGCCTTTTCTGATAATGAGACCTTGCACCTGTGAGGCCCGGGCTCCCATGGCGAGGCGTACACCGATTTCCTTTCTCGAGCGGCTCACCCAATAATTCATGAGCCCGTAGAGACCCACAAGGGTGAGAGTTAATCCGACCGTGCCGAAAACAGTGAACAATGTGCTCGCGAGACGCGGTAGGAAAAACGCATCCTCGATGTGCTGCTCCATGGTTTGCGTTCGCACAATGGCGAGCGCCGGATCGATCTGGTGAATCGCATTACGCAGTTTGGCCGCAACGGCCTTTGGATTACCGCGGTACTTAACGATCACGGAATAACCGGAAAAAGAGGTCTCCTGTTCAATGTCCTCCTCCAGTGAGCGGAAGAGAACCGGGCGAGTTTGCTCACCAACGGTCCGCGACTTGATATTTTTCACCACGCCGATAATTCTGTAGGTGCGGCCGCCGTCGCTCACTATACGCGACAGCGCGTGCCTGTCCGGAAAGAACTCGCGCACGAATTCTTCATCCACTATCGCGACACGCGGCGACCGGGCATCCTCCTGCGCAAAGTCGCGACCTCGAGTGAGCGGAATTCCCAAGGCTGGTAGGTAGTCTCGGCTGACCATAAATAGATCCACCGTATGATTCGTTTCCGGGTGGCCGTCTACTATAATCCCGTCGCTGCGGTGTCCTCCCGAAAGCGGAATGCTGTCGCCGAAAGCGGCTGTTTCGACACCGGGGATTTCTTCAGCTTTCCGCTTTGCCAGTTCGAGGAACTGCGCCGTGCGCTGCGGCGAGTACCCGTGCAAGCGCGGGTCGACATCCATCATCAGCAGGCCGCGCGAATGAAAGCCGATCTCGATTCTTGAGGCGTTCTGCAAGCTGCGCAGAAACAGTACAGTGGAGCAGAGGAGCACAACGGAGATGCCCAACTGCACGACAACCAATACGTTGCTCAAGCTCCAAAAGCGGCCCGGCTGCGCCAGCAGATCCTGACCCTTGATGGCGTTCGCAACGGCTCCTTTGATGACAGTCCAGGCGGGCAGAACACCACAGATCAGGCCGGCGAGTAAGCTCAAGCAGAACGTGTAAACAAGGACTCGCCAGTCCACAGCTACCGCCAAGTCCAACGGAACGGGCGCGGGAATATGAAACGCCCGCAGACCCCTGGTCGCCCAGACAGAGAGCGCAACTGCGGACACGCCGCCGGCGATGGCGAGCAGCGTGGCCTCCGTTATCATCTGCGCGAGCAAGTGTCCTCGTGACGCGCCTAAGGCAACCCGTACAGCGGACTCCTGCTGCCGTGCGGCCACTCGCGCATGAGCTAAATTCACGACATTGGCGCACGCGATCGCGAAGACCAGCAAGGCAACGATCGTCAGCGCGGTCAAGAACAACTTGACGGCAGTCTGAAAACGCACGGGAATTCCACCCGCTGTCTGCAGGCGGAATCTCAAGTCTCTGTGGAAGGCCGGGTACTCGATGCTCAGTCGCTTGCCGATGACCTGCAGTTCCGCTTCGGCGGCCCTTCTGGTGACGCCGGGTGCGAGCCGGCCGACGACACTCAGCCAATGGTGCCCGCGATTGCTGCGATCCAGCTCCTCCGGCTGCAGACGGGGCAAGGTGCCTAACGGGACCCAGAACTCAGCGTTCAACACCAGATCCAGGCCGCGAAACGAAGGAGGTGCAACGCCGATCACGGTGAACGGTTGCCCTGAGAGCCGCACTACTTTCCCGATCACATCCGGATCCTGCTGAAACCGGCGTTGCCATAACCTGTATCCCAGCACCACGACGGCGGTCCTGTCTTCATCGGAACGAAAGCCGCGGCCCAGCTTTAACGGCGCTTGGACAGCATCGAAATAGTTCGTCGTCGCGGCCTGTCCCCAAATGCGCTCGGGATCACCACCGCTGTCGATGGCGGCGGGAACCAGTTCGAAGCAGGCCGCCACTTGTGAGAATGATTTGGCCTGTTCGCGCAAGTCCGCATACAGCGGGTACGATTGGTTGTTCGAGCAGCAAGCCTCACCATTCTCGACGGTATAGAAGAAAAGGAGTCGCTGGGGCTCCTCGACCGGAGGGAGTTGCAAGGCAAACCGGCTCACTACTGAAAACACGGTTGAGTTGGCGCCGATACCAAGCCCTAGCGTCAGAACTGTAACGAATACGAAGAGCGGATTCTTGCGCATGCCGCGCAGGGCGTACCGCATTTCCCGGAGGAGAAAATCGAACGCCGCACCGGCGCGTACATCTCGTACTCGCTCCTTCACCTGCTCGGCTCCGGTAAAGCGCAAGCGGGCCGCCCGGCGGGCCTCCGCCGGGGGCATACCTTGCGCGATGAATCTGTCCGCCATCTCATCGAAGAAGCCTCGGACCTCCTCATCGAGTTCCGTCTCTATACGTCGCCGGCGGATGATCAGGCGAAGTGTGTTTCGAATTCGGGCGCCGGTTCCCAATGGAACTATGCCTTGCCCATCACTACGCGATTTATGGCGATGACATCCATGCCAGCAGAATATCGACAATCGATATTGAATGTCAATATGCGGACCAAAGTTCACTCGCTCGAAAGGCTTACACTCGAAGCGAACCTGATCGCTTGCCCTTCGGCAGCACGGTCAACTGGCTACCCGTTTTG
>CAVTXN010000014.1:0-138355 GCA_963738555.1 Terriglobia bacterium | reverse complement strand
CCCCACGTCGTCTGCAATAAGAAGGTTGGCGCGCGGCATCTGAACGGCGCGCACCACAGGATCGAGCTGATAGTCCTCGATCGTGATGCCGCTCCGGAACGGAGATTGAATCGCGCGAGGGTCAGCCGACGAAGCCGCGCCCCAGCGCACTGCGTCGAGGAACGCATTCAACTTCCGTGGGGAATCAAAACCCGTCGGAGCGGGAAGATCGGACTTGCGGTCGATGACTCGCGCGCCCGGTTCAATCTCCCAAATGACCCGCAATTCTTCGCCAAAACCGTCGTCGCCGACGCAATTGAGTTCGATAAGGTGCTGATCGGTGGCCGGCCGGCGAGTGAGTGGATCGGGTGGCAGCGATCCTGCTAAGACGTCAGTGACAACGAATTGGCGCTGCCGAACGGAGACAAGCTGCCCTTGTTCGGGCACACGTAGCGTGGTTGACATTCGATCCGCGATTGAAATAGTGACGCAACCTACTTATTGAATCACGACGGCCCGTTGCAGAGCGGTCGCTCACTCAGAAGGCGAAATATAAACCCGTTGACACGAGAGCTCCTTACGGGTCGAGCAACCTACATTCACCTTCCTCGCCAGGTAACGCTGCGACGCGACTGACGTGGTGGTAGTTGGGCCGCCCTCGCCAACGGAGTGTCTTGCAAGCCATCGCAACGAAAGCTTCGTTTTGCTGATGACTGGGCTACTGGCGCTGCGGGGGTATGATCTCGGGCAGCCGAGCGCCAAGGAAAACCAAATCTATCGAAGCAAAGCGAATAGGAAGGACAAGCTAACCCGATCAAAAACGTGTTCCGCTTCGGGTATCTGTGGCAGAAGTTGGGTCCAGTTTGGGTCCAAAATGGGTCCAAAACAGGGTGTCTTTTGCCATTTGCTGGCGACACTGATTTTCTTTGGCGTTCCTAAGTAGTTGAAATCAAGAGAGGTTTGGTCGGGGCGGGGCGATTTGAACGCCCGACCCCCTGCGCCCAAGGCAGGTGCGCTACCAGGCTGCGCTACGCCCCGACAAGTGTTGCTTTATTGATTCTAAGACACTTGCCCAAAACAGAATAGCTAAAGCCTGTCTACGAACCAGCGGCAGCACTTCGCGACTTCGCCACGGCCGGTTTCTTCTCCGCCCGGAGTTCCTCCTCCGCCTGCCGCCAATCATCTTCAGCGCTGCCCTCGATTCCTCCCCTCCTCTGCCAGCATTCATACGCGCGAACAGCGATCTGCTCATGTGTAGGAACATCGAGCCCTGTGTCGGAAGCCGGCGCCGAGTCTTGAACCCCTGCAGTCGCTCGCGTTGTGTTTGTGTCGCTACTTTGATGTGCTGTCATATTGTGTACTCCTGTGGTGTAAGTTTCGTTTGCTTCGAGTGCTCGTCCGAGATGACCTTAAGCAGCGCGCGCGCCGACCTGCACTGGTTCGAGCAGGGAGTCTGGCAAAGCGCCCAGTACGAGGGCGTGGATGCCTTCCGGCAAATCCTGCAGCAGCACACGCGTGGCATTCGGCAGGAGCAGCGCATCGCGATAGCGGCAGCTTGGGCTCTGCACTTCGGTGAATACTACGATCTCTGAAGGTTCAATACACAACGAGCTTTGGATCGCTTCGGGTATGTCGCTCAATAACAATCGAGTGCCGGGAGGGACGCATATCGCTGGAATGGTTCGTCGAGGCAATAGAAGCCAGTCCTTTATTCCGCCCCAAAAGCTCGAAACGGCTTTCTCTGCGGCAGCTTCGCACTTGACCAGATCGGAGGGCGAAGCGAAACCTACCGAGCCTGTTTCAAACCGGTGCAGAACGAGATCTTCTCCTTCCTCAGCAAGCCGGTTTTGAACGGAATAGAGTGAATAATCACACATGACTTTTTTCCTCCACACGCTTCTGCTAACTCCAGCGTGGCTCGAAACACCCGAGTCCGCCGTGCCTTTTATCACGATGAGTAGCTCGGGTTTTTGACAGTATGGGCCAAGAGGCGTGGTCTCGTCGTTCCGTCAGGTTTGCATTGCAATCGAAGCGGGTTCCGCCACCCGACGGATAATGGGCCTTCGCCTGTGACAAAAGACACGGTTTCGCGAAATGGAGAGCGTAAATATAGAAGCAAGGTGATTGGAGATCATCGATTTGCAGCTTGACCCTCAAACCCCTGTGGCCAGCCTGGTAACAGCCATTCCCAGTTCGGCTCTTGTGTTTAACGAGTTCCGAATCACGATCAGGGGAAACGAAATGAAAACGCTGGAAGAAGTTTGTTCCAATTTCGGAGTAAGCCTCGCCCAGTTCTTGAGAGCGATGGATGAGATTGATTGGAGCGGAGAATTACCGCCGGACAAGGCCTTGGAAGCATTCTGAGAGAAGCGTCCCACGGTGGGCTGCGTTGCGGATCAGGCCATGTCAGACGAGAGATCAGAAGCGAGTTTTCCAGGACGAATCACAGACTCGGTTCCCGCAAAGGCACTCAAAGCTCGCATGTCGTTTACCACGACAAGCCGCCTGCCATCCATCTGAATGAGGCCGGAGTTCTGGAGATGGGTGAGAGCACGTGACACAACTTCGCGCGCGGAACCAAGCCGGCTTGCCATTTGTGTACGCGTCAAGGTGAGCTCCACGATACAGCCCTGTCCGGAGGGCACTCCCCGCTCCCGCGCGACCGTCAAAATGTGTAGAGCGACTCGTTGCTCAACATTGCGAAGTGCGAGCGATTCGATCAATTCGGCAAAATGACGAACCTTGTGCGCCAAAACTCGAGCGAGATTCCAGAGAAGTTCAGGGTGATCGCGGCATAGCTGGTGAATGTGGTGCTTTTCGATCGACAGGACATCGGCTCGTGTGTCCGCAATCATCGTGCTGTAGAACTTTCCGCCGTTAAAGACCGGAACGGCGGCCAAGATAGCGCCCGCGCGTTCGGTGGATAGAACCTGCTCCCGACCATCCCGACTCTGACGAATCGATCGCAGCTCTCCTCGAGCCACCACAAACAGCGCAGTCGCTTCATCGTGTTCCGAATAGAGCACTTGATTGTTAGTCAGGTTTCGGACTGCGGTCAAGCCAGCGATCTTCTTCAGCAGATCGGACGCCAAATTGCCGAACAGATCAGTCTTGCGCAACACCTCAACCTTGTCGTTCGTGGTGAAGCGAGCGGAGTAGATCATAACGCCAATTTGCGGACTCTACAAATCGTCCCACGGCCTGGGTTCATCGGCAGCTGCCACGGGCCGGAACAGATCGATGAGGACCGCGATCGATAACACCGCGATGGGGAACAGCAGGGCAAAGAAGGAGTAGCGCGCTTTAAGTATGACGCCGCAGATCGCACCCAGGAGATAAGCCACCCACAACCCACCGGTCAAAGCGGCATGCTGAGCGTACTGCTGCTGCGGAGTTGCCCTAACTGTACGCCAGAACTGATTCCGGAATCGTCCGCGAGTCTGGTCGTAAAACCAGAATCCGTAATACGCGAGCGCCTCGGCGAATTTCGTGAGCGAGCCCGTCAAGTAGGTAGTGTAGACGCGTAGGCCGCCCACTCGGGTCACCGTAACAGTCTGCAAGCCCATGGCGGCCGATGGCAGAGAAAGCAGGAAGTAGATCTGTACGTCAGGCGAAATGGCGAGTTCGCCATCTCGCGAGTACTTCGTACTGAATAAGAGGAAACACAACAACAGCAAGAGCTCAGTTATCAAGGCGATGGAAAAAGAAGAATGCCAGTTCCTTCGACGCGCCCAGGCAGTTGTGGTTGCACCGAAAATTAAGCCGGCTACAAATGGACAGAGCGGCCATCCATGACGTAAGGCTTGCGTCGCATCATGCTGGCCGAGAGCGGTTCCCAAGGCGGCGGTATTGCCGGTCATGTGAGAAGTGTAGACGTGGTAGATCACGAGCCAGCCCACGACATCCACAAAAGCCGCCGCCCATGCAAGCGCTAAAGCAAGCCACGCCTTGGTGTGCGGCGGTAACGGGCTCGATTTCCGCCGGCGTTCAGACAGGGACACGATACTTCTGCATATCCGCCTGCTTGAAGATGAGGCCGAGCCCGGCTTCGCGCAGATCGGGACGCAGCACCCCGTTTTTGACCTGCAGCGCGCCGTCAAATGCCATATCCTCGATGCGCGCGTGATCGTAGAAGTATTCCACATTGAGCGCTTTTATGGCTCCACAGCAAGCATGGGCATGGATTGCGGGGGAAGTGTGGGCAGACAAGGGCATCGAGTGGCTCGCGCATAATGCATCAGCTTGCAAGAAGCCGGTGATGCCTGCGCAGCGCGTGGCATCCGCCTGCTGAACATCCACCGCTCCCGCCTCGAGCATGCGGCGGAAATACCAGGCATCATAGCCATACTCTCCCGCCGCGATATTCATGCCCTTTGGGCCGGAATCACGTAGCAGTCGCAAGCCATCGAGATCGTCTGACGAGACCGGCTCTTCGAACCACGTGACGCGATAGTCGGCAAATCGATACGCCTGATCGAGCGCCTGCTTGCGGGTGTACGCTCCATTGGCATCGACGAAGAGCGCGACGTCTTCGCCAATTGCTTCGCGGGCGACATGCACCCGATGAATATCGGCGCCAGCATCCCTGCCAACCTTCATTTTGACTGCGCGGAACCCGTCGCGAGCCCAACCTGCAAATTGGTCGCGAAGTTCTTCGTCCGAATAGGAGGTGAAGCCACCGCTCCCGTAAGCCATGATCTCTGTTCGCGCAAGCCCAAGCAGCGCCGCGGTCGATACCTTCAGAAGCTTACCCTTCAGGTCCCATAATGCGTTATCGACTGCAGCGATGGCCATCGAACAAATTCCCGGGCGTCCGAGATTGCGGATCGACGCAACCATGGTGCGCCACGCCTCCCCGATGGCCAGCGCCGCAATTCCCTTCAGTTTCGGTGCGAGCAATTGCTCGATCAAGTGCGCAGTGGCCGTATCGGCATATGAATATCCGAGACCTTTCGTCTCGCCCGCAGAAACTTCCACTAACACCAGCGTGGTCTTGTTCCATTCGAAAGTACCGTCTGATTCCGGCGTGCGGGTGGGGATCGAGTAAGCGGAAACTTGAATCCCTTCGATTACTGGAGAGTGTTGAGTCATCGCAGTTCGCCTACGAGGACAAAGCCTGTTGCCGCGCTCATAGAACGTTTCTCTTCCTTTTGCCGATCAGCGCCGCTCCTGCCAGGGCCGCGAATCCGGCAACCAGGGCGAGGTTGCGATAGGGTGACAGGTTGAAAACATTTTGCAGGCTGAAGCTGTGAGCGCGGTCATCGAAGATGCCGTGAGCCGAGTAAGCGCCCGGAACCGGTTCGAATAAATTGTCCAGGCGTTCGGGCGAAACAGGTTCCGATGTCTGTTGACCATCATAAGCGTGCTCCGCGAGATAGCGATCAGCGTACGATGGAGCGATTTCCTGGCCGTAAATAGCTTTCACGGTTGGCCACCCAACGTAAATCCCGCGCCGTTTGTGATTTGCTGCCCAGACAATGGCGCGGGCGGCAACTTCTGGCTGAAAGATGGGCGGCACCGGTTGCGGATGGCGCGGAAGGCGGCTCCGGCACCAACTGAACTGGGGCGTGTTCATGGCGGGGAGCTGTACCACCGTGATGTGAACGTTGCTGCGATCGTGAATCAATTCAGAGCGGATCGAATCGGTAAATCCGATGATTCCGTGCTTGGCGCCGCAGTAAGCAGACTGCAAGGGAATTGAGCGATACGCGAGAGCGGAGCCTACCTGAACGATTGTCCCCCGATCGCGCGGCTTCATGCGCTTGAGCGCAGCCATCGTTCCGTAGACCTGCCCTAAGTAGGTAACTTGAGTGGTGCGCTCGAATTCCTGAGGAGTGATTTCGGTGAACGGCGCAAAGATCGTCGTCATTGCATTGTTGATCCAGATATCGATCGGCCCCAGTTCCTGCTCCACTCGGCCAGCAGCATCTTCGACCTGTTGCGCGTTCGCGACATCTGCTGGAATGGCAATTGCCCTGGAGCCCGCTTGCTCCACCTCGCGCCGTGTAGCCTCCAGTCGCTCCGCTCCACGCGCGATGAGACCGATATGCGCTCCCTGACGAGCGAATTCTGCAACAACTGCCCGGCCCACTCCGGCAGAAGCTCCAGTAACAACAACCACTTTTCCGCGCTTTGTGCTTTCCATGATGACCTTTCCCTTACCTCGCCCTTAACCTGTTAGAGCCATCGAACTAAGTAATTACGACCCTCCCAGCGTTTTGATTTGTTCCAAAAGAAAGTGAACTCCACAGACGACTCTGCGGGCTGTGAAGCGATATCAAAATAATCTGCCCCGATCCGTGTGGCGCGAGATTCGTCATCGCGATGTGTCGTCCAGCCATCCATCGACCAGCGCAGGCAGAATGGCTCGGCAGTACAAATGCGAAGCGTGCAGCCGCGGCGCACGAGCCTGACCGGGTGTTTCGGCAACCAAAAATCCACTTCTGCCGGTGGTTGCGGGACGCGGTAACGTGCGGCGACTTCCGGAATCAGATCGAATACCGTTTCATCGCGGAGCGAGCGAAGCAGCCGTATGTACTCGGAGTGCGCCCAGAGAAGCGGGGTCGCCGCTCCAGTAGGGCCGCCGCAAAACATATTGGATGCGGGGAGATCGGACTCGTCCCAAATCTGCTCCGGAAGGAGGCAGGTTGCGTTGGAAAATTGTTCGAGCGCTCGTAGCAGGAGCCGACAGTCACGGCCACTTGCTAATTCATAATGGGCGCGCTCGCCTGTAAGCAGCGGCCAGGCACGCCCTTTACCCCATCCGGAGAAGGGACCACCGTCAGACCGCTGACCGTATCCATCGTGATTGTAGCGATGCCAGCAAGGACCTGAGGGCGTATCTACTTTGAGCACGGCGTCGACAACTCTCAAGCTGTCGACGATCAACGGATCGTCTGGTGAGTAGATTCCGTAACGAACCAGTTGCAGAAAACCTGCATCGACGATTTCACGAGCAGGGTATGAAGCCCGCGAACCCGGAGGTTGGCCGGTCAAGTTCAATTCCCGTTTATCGACGTCGCCTGCGCCTGCAACATCTCCAGGGGCGGCCGGGTTAAGGCGGATAAAGTGACGAACAGTGCCGGGAAGGAGGGAACCTCTCGAGGTGACGGTCCACTCCTCGACGTGCGCTCGTAAGAAATCCGCGTAGCTCTCGAGGAAAGACGCCGTCTCTTTGTCGTGGTCTGCTTTCGCGAACGAGGCGGCGCAAATGAAGGCTGCGATGATCGCGGCGAGTGTCGAAGGCGAATACCCGCTAGCTTCTTCCCAACGCTCTTCACCCGTTACAGGACCACTATGGAGCAGGAAGGTAACCGCCCGCTTCACCATAACGTTGGGATCGAACTCGCTTAAAAGCCGGAGGTGCTTTAAACGCCATGCGAGCAGTACGGGAAAAGCGACCTCGTCAAGCTGATTTCCGTTCCTAAACGCCGCGCCGTCGACCCAGAAATTCTGAGGAAAGCTTCCGTCCTCCTCCTGACGGGCTGACAGGTAAATCAACGCTCGCAGCGGTGCGTCGGTGTTGCCGGCCGCCAGCAATCCCAACGCGCTCTCGACCATGTCGCGTGTCCAGACCAAGTGATAGCCACCTCGGCCATCGTCATCGCCACGCGCTTCCCCCCAAGGGATGGTGAGGGAGGCGACGAACGCGCCCTGGAACATTTTGTCTTCGTGCGCCAGCAGCAGGTTGTAACTCGAGCGAAGAAGGCGGCCGTTGTCTCCGCTGACGCTCTCGAGATCCTTCGCGCTGTTCGAGACGACGCTCCATTGTTCGATGAACGTTTTCCGTTGATCCTTAAACGGAATGCCCAGACTTTGGAAGAGAACCGAGACTGCATTGGAAAGAGACTCGCCAAAGGCGACACCGAGTGTGAACTCACGGCCATCCGAGATCTCGAGCTCGCCGGTTAAAGCGACGTTTCCGTCTTTCGCTTCATCGAATTCAAAAGTCATCGCGTGATTTTTCAAGAGGTCGGAATATCCATCACTGTGTCCGACATAACCACACGACAGGCGTGAAAAGCGGCAAGACGCGCCGCATACAATCCAGCGATTCTCCTTTTCCGCGACGAGCAATTCCCGGCCCGAGACTTCTACCACAAATGCGTTGTTTGCCCGGCCGCCAAGTTCGAGATGCGGAGCGCACAGCAAATAGGCTTTCAGAGTTCGAAGAAACGCATCATCCCCTTCGAATTTCGTGCGAACGAGAATACAAGGCCGGGTGGGCGCAGCGATGATTTCCTTGGTGAAAGAGAACCGCTTTCGAGAATCGGTTTGCGTCACTTTATAGCCTTGAGAAGGCTCAATCCGCTCCGTGTGCGGTACGAAATCGCGTTTCTCCTCCAGAAAAACAGAGTTCTCATCTGAGAACAAGAATTCGAGATCTTTCAACTGCGGGCGATCGACGGTCGGATAATACGCCTCTGTCAAAATGCCGTGCCATATTGTGAACCAGATTTTACTCGCGGGCGATAGTGCCGTACCGATCCCACTCTTGTCTGCATATGTCCAAACCGGCACGGCACCTGGAGCACCAAAAGCACTTTTGTTTCCTCGGAAGCGTGCCATTCTTATATTCGACCGGCCAGCGACGAACTCAGACCGGCATTCCGGTACTCTTGCCCAGGCTCAAGACTCGCTAGAGAACTTCACGCACTTTGTCCTTAAGGACGGTCTGGATGATTTTGCCGGCGTGCTTGTCCCCGCGCGCCAGCGCCTCGGCAAAATGCAGGGCCTGCTCAGTTTTGATTTTGCCCGGCATGGGCGGTTCATTGGGATCGACAACCGCTTCGACCAGAGCCGGCCCGGGGTAACGCAAAGCCTCGCGCAGAATGGATTCGGCATCTTCCGCTCTCTCCAAGGTGAAGCCGCCAATTCCGCAATCTCTAGCAACTCCTGCAAAGTTAATGGGCTGAAGATCGACGCCGAACTCCGGGTTGGCATCGAGCACCATCTGCTCCCATTTGATTTCTCCGAGCACGTTGTTTTTGATTACAATCACTTTCACATCGAGCTTGTACTTGGCAAGAGTAGCGAGCTCGGCAAGCAGCATAGAAAGGCCCCCATCTCCAACTATGCAAACCACCTGGCGGCCGGGGTAAGCGACCGCCGCGCCAATGCTGTAAGGAAGGCCGTTAGCCATAGTGGCAAGCAGACCTGAAAGGGAGAATTGCATTGTTCCCTTTATCTCGATATAGCGCGCTGCCCAGGTTGCAATCGTGCCACTATCGGATGAAACAATCGCATCGTCCAAAAGCAATTGGTTCAAGTGATAAGTGACTACCTGGGGCTTCATTGGCGAGTCGGTCCGAGTGCCTCTTTCTTCCATCAATTTGTTCCAGGTCTCCATGCGTTTCTGAGCTTTATGAAGAAAATCGCGGTTGCGCTTCTTCTCGATCAGAGGGAGCAACTCTGTCAGAGCGCTTTTACAGTCGCAAGCGATCCCCACGTCTGCCGGGTGTCTCAGCCCAATGCGCGCGGGATCAATGTCTATCTGTACACATTTCGCCTGACCTGGTTTGGGCAGGAATTCCATGTACGGAAAACTGCTGCCGGCAATGAGCAGCGTGTCGCACTCCTCCATTACGTCTTGAGATGGAGCGGTGCCCAATAGTCCCAGGCCACCGGTTGTGAAAGGATTACGATCGGGAACGACAGCTTTACCCAATAGCGCCTTCACAATGGGCGCCGCAGCCTTTTCCGCAAACTCGAGAATCTCAGCGCGCGCTCCCAGGCATCCGCGACCCGCAAGAACTGCAACCCGATGTCCTTTGTTGATAATTTCTGCAGCCTCACGGAGGTCCGCGTCCGCGGGACGAGGATACACCGGCGCATACACATCGCCGCTGTGCTTTTTAATATTTGCGTTGGATCGCTCTTCATCCGAGCTCTTCATCTCTTGGATGTCCTTCGGAATTGTTATGTGGGCGACCGAACGCCGCGATAATGCAGTTCTAACGGCTTCGTCGACAACGCTAGTAGTATGTGCAGGTCCCATGATGCGCTGGTTGTAAACAGCGACATCCATATACAATTTGTCGAGATCTACGTCCTGCTGGTAGTGCGTACCGATAAGGTCATGGAAAGTATGTCCGGTGATGGCCAGAACCGGTTGACCATCGCACTTCGCGTCATAGAGTCCGTTCAGCAGATGAATGCCTCCGGGTCCTGAAGTCGCCAGGCAAACCCCGAGCCGTCCCGTATACTTCGCGTATCCGCATGCTGCGAATGCCGCGGCTTCTTCGTGCCGCACCTGAATGAAACGAAGCTTGTCCTGATGTGTTCGGAGAGCTTCAAAGATGCCGTTGATTCCATCGCCGGGGAACCCAAAGATGACCTCGACGCCCCAGTCAATCAGTCTCTCAATGAGTATGTCTGCTACGAGTTTTGCCATCATGACTCCGTCATCTGTATGACTCCGATCCGGGGAAAGATTGCAGAAAAACTTTTGGAATTTCTCTGAATCGGAGAATAGTCATAAATCAAGCGCATGCACTCGCTCGAATCGATCTTGCTGAACGGAATTCTAGTGGCGGTTGTCGCCCACGTGCTCATTGGGGCATCTCTGGTTTGGGACAAGGTGCTTTTGAAAAGAAAGGGAACCCAAAACCTGATCTCGTACGTGTTTTGGCTGGGCGCCATCAGTATTTTCGGGATCGTCCTCATTCCGTTTGGCTTCCATAGAATCTCCTTCAAATTGGCGGGGCTAAGTTTCGCCGCTGGCTTATTGGATTTGATTGCGTCCTTTTTCTATTACGCCGCTCTCAAAGCGGGCGAAGCGTCGGACGAATTGGCAGCCGTGGGTGGCTTCGGACCGGTGGCAACCGCGCTGATTTCGATTCCATTGCTGAAGGCTCCGATCGGCGGAGACCCAACCGGCTTCGCTCTCATGACTGCCGGAGGATTCGCGATGTTCTTCGCGGAAGACATCCCGCTTAAGAAGGTGGTTCCGAAGGTCTTAGTGGCTGCCGCCGGTTTTGGCCTGATGAATGTACTTCAGAAGATCGTGTTCAACCAGACCAATTTCGTCACTGGATACGTGTTCTTCACGCTGGGCACATTCGCGGGATCGATAGCCTTGCTGGTTCCACCAACGTGGCGGCGGCAGATCTTCCGCAGTTCCGGAGAAGCGCAACCCAAAAGCAAGATCTGGTATATGATCAATCGCTTTATGGCCGGCGTGGGCTCCTTCCTGGTTGTGTTTGCGCTCAGTCGAACCTCCCCGGCTCTCGTTCAGGGAATCTCGGGAATACGCTACGCGACGATTTTTGTCGCGGCTTACGTGATTAGCGAATTCAGACCGTCGTGGTTCCGCGAAGACTTCGGCGGGAGAGCGCTGGTGGCTAAGACGGTTGGTACCTGCCTTGTGATTGGCGGTTTGATTCTTGTCGGCCTACATGACAGGAATGCCGGACACCTCCGCCCTCTGCCCTCCAGTTTTCATCCGGCTCATCAGCAGCAATCCGCCGGCCAATAGCAGACCGGTACCGGCGGCTACGGTCATCATGGGGTAAGCAGGCTCTTCCTGCACCCAACCGCTTTCGATATAGCGAGACTTCGCGGGCAGCGGCTGGTGAAGCGCCATTTGAATCACCTCCGCCAAATGCATGCCATGGCGCCGCGTACCATGGAGGATTTGTTCGCGACAACTAAATCCATCGGCGAGAATTATGGTGTCTTTCTCTGCTTTGCGCACACGTGGATAAAGAACTCGCTCGGCAATCTTCATAGACACGTCGTAATGGTCTGCTTCGTAACCAAACGAGCCGGCCAGACCACAGCAGCCGGAATCCAGGACCTCAGTTTGTAAGCCCATCCCGCTAACGATCTTCTGCTCTGCCGAGAGGCCCCACAAAGATTTTTGGTGACAATGACCGTGAATGAGAGCCTTGCGCTTCAAATTCGGCGGATTGTACTTCGCATGCACGAGAAATTCACTGAGCAGCATCGTTTGAGCTCGCAGGCGTTGTGCGTCTTCATCTCCAGGAAACAGATTCGTTGCTTCGTCACGAAACACGGAAGCGCAACTTGGTTCGAGAACGACGATCGGTATCCCTTCCGTGATCTGAGGACGTAAAGCCTTCAAAATAGTCAGCAGATATTCCTTGGCCTGATCAAGAAACCCGTAATCGTATAAGGGCCGTCCGCAACAGAGACTTTGCTGCGGCACTTCGACCCGATATCCCGCCGATTCGAGCACTTCTACCGCAGCCTTGGCGGTATGCGGGAAGAAGTAGTTATTAAAGGTGTCCGGCCAGAGAATCACAGCCGGCCGGTTGTCAGTCTTTCTTTTTGTGCGGGCCGCGCGCAGTGCGAACCACGACCTGAATGTTTGTTTCGCGAACGAGGGCATTCTGCGGCGCTGCGTCAAGCCAGCGAAGGATTTTATGGCACTAGCCAGCCCCGGGGTGTGTGTTAGCAGGTTTGCCGCATCAGGAGCATGGGAAGCGATTTCTGCCCACCGATTGATTAAGCCCATTGCGTAGGCGCTCATGGGACGCGGGTTGCTCTTGTAGTAGTGATAAAGAAATTCCGATTTGTAGGTTGCTACATCCACGTTGACCGGGCAATCTCCTTTGCAACCCTTGCACGCCAGACATAGATCGAGCGCCTCTTTGATGTGCGGGTCTTTCCAGCCATCCTGGATTACTTCGCCGCGCAGCATCTCGAAGAGCAGGCGAGTGCGACCGCGCGTGCTATGCATCTCTTCGCGAGTGGCATGAAAGCTGGGGCACATAGTGCCGCCATCCAGGCCACGACACTTCCCTACCCCGAAGCAGCGCTCAGTTGCATGAGCAAAGCTGCCTTGATCCTCTGGAAACTGAAAGACAGTCAAAACCGGCTTCGGTTTGAAATCAGGTCCGGCGCGCAAGTTTGTGTCCATCGGATACGGGTCGACGACTTTGCCGGGATTCATGCGCCAGTCCGGGTCCCAGGCCGACTTGAATTCCCGAAAGGCTTGGACGATTTCAGAGCCGTACATGACCGGAAGAAATTCGGCTCGTGCTTGCCCGTCGCCGTGCTCTCCGGATAGAGAGCCGCCGAAACGTGTGACCAAATGAGCCGCCTCCGTCATGAACTCGCGATAGTTCTTCACCCCTTCTGCAGTTTTCAAATTGAAGGTAATGCGCGTGTGAAGACAGCCATCGCCGATGTGACCGAACAGAGTCATTTGGTAATGATATTTGTCCAGGAGCTTGTATAACTCCCGGAGATAGTTGCCTACCTCCGCGACCGGCACCGCGGCGTCTTCCCAGCTGGGCCACGCGTCTTCCACTCCCGGGATGCGGCTGGCGCCCACGCCGTTTTCCCGCACTTTCCAGATCAGTTTCTGATCGTGCTCATCTTCGACGAGCCGAATCCACGTGTGGTCATGATCCATTGCGCGGATCTTCTGCATGGTTTCCAGCGCCTGTTCCTTTGCTTCCTTCCGGGAATCGGCGCCGAATTCCAGCAAAACGTAAGTGTCCGCCGGCGGAAGCAAATGCTCACCGGGCATCTGGTTTCCTTTCCGATGCTCGTTGTCGATCACCTTGTGATGGAAACACTCCAGGCCGATCGGGCGCAGATCACGAAAAGCTGCGGCGTGGTCGCCTGCAAGGAAGACGTTGGGGAATCCTACCATCACTAACGCGCGGTATCGAGGGCTATGTACAAGGGTGATCCTGGCGCGCAGGAAAATGACGCAGGTACTTTCGGTTCCCACGAGAGCACGAGCGACATCGAAGCCCCTCTCAGGAAGCAATTCGGGAAGATTGTAACCGGATACGCGGCGAGGGATGTTCGGGAATCGGGACCGTATCTGATCCGCGTAGCGGTCGCGGATGCTTTTCAGCTTTGCATAAATCTCACCCTGACGACCGCCCCTTCGGATAATTGAATCCAGTTCCGACTCACTGGTCTTCCCGACGGTCATGCGCAAACCGTCATATGTCAGAATGTCCAGCTCCTCGACATTGTCTTCAGTACGCCCCGCTGTAACGGAATGGACGCCACATGAATTGTTGCCGATCATTCCGCCCAGCGTGCAGTATTCGTGGGTCGCTGGATCAGGCCCGACGGTCAGATGGTATTTCTCGGTCTCGTTGCGCAGCGTATCGAGAATCAGTCCTGGTTCCACCCAGGCGTACTTTCGCTTCGCATTGACTTCGAGAATCCTGTTCAGGTACTTGGAGAAGTCAATGACAACCGCTGTATTACAGCATTGACCAGCCAAACTGGTCCCGCAACCGCGGCCAAAGATAGGCGCATTAAATTCGCGGCAGAGGGCAACCGTTCTGATTACATCCTCATAAGTACGGGGCACCACAACGCCGACCGGCACCTGGCGATACATCGAGAGATCAGAGGCGTAGAGCGCGCGCGAGCCGCTATCGAAGCGAACCTCTCCATCGAGCTTACGCTTCAGCGCGGATTCCAACTCGCGGGCGACTTCGGGCGACAACACTTCCTTGGACGGAATCATTTCTTGTCCTTTTTTCCGGTTTTCCCGGTAATCTTCTCTGCCAGGCGGGGGGCAGCGCCGTAATCGCTGGCCGGAAAGAGAAATTCATCCATGGCCTGACGGCCGATCGTCAGAGATATACGCCCGCGATCCCGCTCGCCGCGTAGCAACGCCTCCGACAGATGCTTGATCTCCGCAGCGGTGGCCTTCGGAGGCATCGGCGGTTCGTTGGGATCAGTGAGACATTCAATCACGACAGGGCCGTCGATCGCCAGCGCTTGCTTCAGCTGATCTTTGCAGTGTTTCGGATTGTCAATCCGAATGCCCGTAGCACCGCATGCTTCCGCGACCTTTACGAAGTCGATTGGATAGAGATCCACGCCGTATTCCGGATTGCCGAGATAGATCATCTGCTCCCATTTGATGAGACCCAGAGTGTTGTTCTTGAGGACAACAATTTTGACCGGCAACTTGTATTGGGCCAGGGTTGCAAGGTCCCCCATCATCATGCTGAGCGAACCATCCCCGGTGAAGGAAACTACCTGGCGTCCCGGGTGTCCCACCTGCGCGCCGATCGCGTAAGGCAGACCGGCCGCCATGCTGCAGAGTGTTCCACTAAACGAGAATTGCTGCTGCGCGCGCAGTTTCATACGCGCCACCCAGGTCGTGACGGTACCGGAATCACCGGTAATGATGGCGTCGTCAGCGAGCACCTGGCCCAAATTCCACGCGACCACCTGCGGCTTCATCGGCTTACCGGTGCGGGTCCCGCGCTCCTCCATTAAGCGCCACCATTCCTCCATTCCTTGCTGAGCCTGCTTCAGAAATCCGCGATCTTCATTTCGCGGCAGATACATGAGCAATTCCCGAAGAGTGGCCTGCGCGTCGCCGACCAGGCCGATCTCGACGGGATAGCGCAATCCGATGCGTTCGGGCCTATGGTCAATTTGAATCCCGAGCGCCTGTCCGGGTTTTGGCAGAAATTCCGTATAGGGAAAGGAGCTGCCGATGATCAGCAATGCCTCGCAATTTTGGAGAACGTCTGAAGATGGCCGCGTACCAACTACGCCCGTTCCGCCTGTCGTGTAGGGGCTGTCATCGGGAATTACATCCTTGCCGAGCATCGCCTTCACCACGGGAGCGGCGAGCCGTTCCGCTGCTTGCAGTACTTCTTCTCTCGCGCCGCGCGCGCCCGAGCCCACCAGAATGGCTATCTTCTTTTTGTGCTGCAGAGCCCGCGCCGCCTTCTCGAGCTGTAGTCGTTCCGGAATGCGCTTCGGAATTGTAAAAGCCTCGGAGGTGTGCCCTTTCAGATTGCGTTTGGACCGCTTCTGATCCGACATATCGGCAGTCTGATAGTCAATGGGGAGCGCGATGTGCGAAACCGCGCGATTGCCGAGCGCTGCGCGGCAGGCGTAGTCCACAATATTTTTCGCGTGTGCCGGTCCCATCAAGCGTTGGTTGTAGCCCGCCACGTCCTGATACAGATAGTCTTGATTCATATCCTGCAGATAGTTGGTTCCGATCAGATCGTGGTAGGTCATGCCCGTGATGGCCAAAACGGGCGCCTGATCGATCTTGGCGTCGTAGAGGCCATTCAGCATATGAATCGCTCCGGGCGCCGCGGTCGAGAAGCAGACACCGAGTTGGCCCGTGAACTTCGCATATCCGGTAGCTGCCATCGCGGCAGTCTCTTCATGCCGCACGTGGATGTATCGAATGCGATCGCTATGAGTACGGAGAGCCTCGACGAAGCCGTTAATACCATCTCCGGGCAATCCGAACACGACGTTCACGCCCCAGTCGATCAAGCTTTCCACGAGAATGTCTGATGCTGTCATTTCAAGAAGTTCCGTCGCTTCTGTAGACACACCAGCCGCTTGTTACGTTTGCAACTCGCGATACTGTCAACAATCCCAGAGGGGGATTCGTGACAAAAAGCACGGCGCGGGACGAAGGCGCTGCGCTATCAATCGATGAGCTCAGCTGACATTGACGTTGTAGCGCGGCCACTCGGGCCGGATGGCGTTGCTGTCAACGACCGGCTCGGAGTCGCATTGGACTTCAATCACCGAGCACGGGGAGTCGGGAGCAGCAGCCGGCAAGCCGGTGAAGCGGACAGAGAATTGATCTTGCTCGAAAGTCACGGGTTTTCCGGTACTCAACAAGCGAGCGGATTTCACCTTCGCCTGAAGCCCCCCTAAAGCAACCACTGTGGGCGGCTGATAGAAAGACAGCCACTGCTGTGCCGGCGTATTTCCCGGCCAGTAGAAGACGTTGACGTAGAGCGTGTTCCCTTTGCGGCTACAGTTGGAAAACGCTGTGCCTTCGAGATGGCCGCGCTCGGTATTGTAAACGGCATCGCCGTTGCGATCCATCCATTTGCCTACCGCTTCTAAAACCTGAATTGACTCTTCAGGGACTGAGCCATCGGGCTTAGGACCGATATTCAGAAGGTAATTACCGCCGCCCCCCGCGCATGTCACAAGATTTTTGACTACCGTCTCAGGAGTTTTCCAGGCGTTATCACTTTTCTGATAACCCCAGCTATCGTTGAGAGTCATGCAGGCCTCCCAGGAGCGACCTGCCTTGGAAGCTTCTATGTGCTGTTCTGGTGTCGAGAAGTCGCCTTCAAGGCCGTTCCGGTTATTGACGATGATGTGGGGCTGCAGCTCGAACACCATCTTGTTCATGCGTTCGGATTCCCACTCCTCTGGGGTTAGCGGCCAATCGACGTCGTACCACAGTACGTCGATCTTGCCGTAATTACTCATGAGCTCATGGATCAAACCGTGGGTATATTCGACGAAACGCTTACGAGCGGCCTCATCGGTTTTGCATTTTGCGCCATCCGGGTGGTGCCAATCCATGAGTGAATAATAGAAGCCGACGTGCATTCCTTCGGCGCGTGCTGCCTCGACGTATTCACGCACCAAATCCCGTCCGGGCCCTTGTTTGGGCGCACAGTAATTCGTCAACTTTGTATCGAAGTTGCAAAAGCCCTCGTGGTGTTTCGTGGTCATCACCATATACTTCTGGCCGGCGCGCCTGGCCAGGCGAGCCCAATCCCGCGCGGCGTTCGGTTTGGGCATGAAGTGCTTGGCAAGAATCTCATACTGTGGGATGGGAATTCCTTCGAGTTGCATGGCCCACTCGTGCTGGCCGATGACACTGTAGAGTCCCCAATGAATGAACATGCCAAACTTGGCGGCGTGCCACCACTGCATTCGCTCCGATTGGGGAATTGTCGAGGCTTCCGCCAGCGAGTTATCCGCCGCCGCGCTTTGCGAAAAAGCGCGAGTTGCGTAACCAACTCCGGCCGCAGTTGCGCCTACCCGGTTCATGAACCCGCGCCGTGAGAACGAGTTGTTTGTCATGGGGTAATTATCTGTCAAGGCAGATTTGAGTTGCAGAGGGAGAGTTCGGGAGCGGCGGTAATAATGACGGGTTTACGATAAAACAGATCGGATCTTATCTCCTTGAAAAGAATGGGACTGGAATTCATGAAGAGAGCGATTGCAATAGCCGTTTTTGCCGTTGGCCTTGGAACAGCATCGATAGATGCGCAGGTCTATGTAAGGGTGGGGCCACCGCCAGTGGTGGTGGAGCGCCCAACCCGCCGACCAGGATCGCGATATGTTTGGGTCGCCGGCTACTATCGCTGGAACGGCCGCAGGTACGTGTGGGTGCCGGGACGTTGGATAATACCGCCGAGACGCAGCTACACAACCTGGATGCCGGGCCGCTGGGTACAAGGACCACGCGGCTGGATGTGGGTCGAGGGCCGCTGGCGCTGAGTCACCCCGACTGTGAGCGAAACGCTGAGCGTTGCAGAGCACCGTAACTCGACAGGCCGATATCAGGAATAATGAGGTATATGGAACGCAGATCGTTTCTCAAACAGAGTTTTGGGTCGATTGTGGGCCTCACCTGGGCGGGGTGCTCCGCAAAGTGGGCCCTGGGCTCAACCAAGCTGGTAAAGATTGTCGATTTTTCGGACACGGGTCAGCGCAAGGGAGTGATCGAGGTGGAAAAAGTTCAGATGACGGACGCCGAGTGGCGGCAGAAGTTGACGCCGGAGCAGTACGAGGTTACGCGGCACGCCGGTACTGAGCGGGCGTTTACCGGAGAATACTGGAACAATCACGAACATGGCATTTACCGCTGCATTTGTTGTGGAAACGCGCTGTTTTCTTCCGATACCAAGTTCGACTCCCGCACTGGCTGGCCGAGCTTTTGGGAGCCGATCGCCAAGCAGAACGTGGAGACGAGAAGCGACATGAGCTTTGGCGCGATTCGCACCGAGGTTCGGTGCTCAAGATGCGACGCTCACCTCGGACACGTGTTCGACGACGGTCCGAGGCCTACGGGTCTGCGGTACTGCATGAATTCTGCGTCGTTGAATTTCATCAAGAGCTAACCCGAAACTTGAGCCATCCCTTTTCGGGCCGGATCGAGCTACACAAGGCGGAAAGTCTCGGGGGTATTCGTTCGGCACGCGACGTCATAGTATATTTGCCGCCGGGGTATTCGATTGAGCAATCGCGTTTTCCGGTTTTGTATCTCAACGATGGTCAAAATCTATTTGACCCTACAACGGCGTTCATGGGAAACGACTGGGGGCTTGGCTTAGCTGCCGACGGGCTGATCCGCTCCGGCGAAATCCAGCCGCTGATTATCGCGGGCATCTACAACAGGGGCGAGAAACGGGCTCTCGACTACACGCCACTTTGCGATTCGCGCGGCAACGGCGGAGGCGCGGCTGCGTATGGCAGATGGATTCGGCAGCATCTGAAGCCGTTCATGGATCACCGCTACCGTACGCTCGCCAGTCCCGAGCATACCGGGTTGGGCGGATCCTCGCTGGGCGGCCTGGTCAGCTTGTATCTCGGCCTTCGTTATCCTCAGACGTTCGGAAAGTTGCTTGTCATGTCGCCATCGGTGTGGTGGGCTGGACGAGCAATTTTGAAAGACGTGGCCCGCTTGCGCAGGAAGCCAGCGTTAAAGATATGGCTCGACATAGGCACTTCGGAAGGCCGGAATCCCGGGATCTTTGTAAAAGATGTCGCCGAGCTTTGCCGGTCGCTGGTCGCGAAAGGCTGGCATCTCGGGGAGGATCTGGCCTATCTGGAAGCGGAAGGGGCAACACACGACGAAAAGGCCTGGCGCACTCGGATGCCGCAGGCGCTCCGTTTCCTGTTTCCACCGATTACTCCAGAGAACGTGAGGTCCGGGACTGTACGAATACGGCGTAGCACAGCGCTAGCGCGATAGCCAAAATCAGAACAGCTACCGGCTGATTGCGCAAGAGAATTATTTGTTTGAGAGATGGCATCGTGCTCTCCGCTCCTAACCGTCTTGCCATTACAGACTGAACGGGAAAGGCAAGCACCAACAAACAGAGGCTGATTATCCAGGCGTGCAATCGACGACTACGCCAGAGGTCGGCGAGCGGCGGAATGAGGACGAGCAATAACTGCGCATCGTAATAGCGGTGGTAGGTGAGGGTCAGAGTCAACGGGGCAAGAAAAGCGGCGTCGAACCAGAGCGTCGGGTGGCCTCGAGTTTTGCGGAAATAGAGAAAAATCGCGGCGAGCACGGCCGCGAGTATCCAAACGGCAGCGTTATAAGCGGCGCGCTGTTTGAATAAGTAAGAAGTGAGCGTCTGAGTATTGAGCATCTGCCAGGCCACGCGGCTCGCGGGAGCGGGATCGCTTTGGCCACCAGGCTCGAAGCTGATTGCGATGTTGTGCTGTTCGGCGTGCCACCAGCGCCAGTCGCGGCCAGACGAAGATAGGACGATGATGCCGACAAGACTTGCGATGCCAAAAAGGAGGATTGCGTACCAAAGCGGTCGCCAAAGTCTGCGGAGAACGAACAAACAAAGAGCGCAGAGGGCGAGCTGAGGCTTGAAGCACAGCGCAATGCCGAGTGAGAGTCCACTGGCGAGCGAGCTTTCCGCGACAGTGCAAATGGCGAGCGTTATCAGGCTGATTGCGAGGACGCCCGGATTGCCGTCGTAGATTCCAACATAGGTAGGAGAGAACAACAGGGCGAGAGATGCGACGAACCAGCGAGCGGGCACAGAAAGTCGCACGGCACCGAGCAGCTGCGAAAGCGAGGCGCCGAAACCCGCGAGGGAGAGGCAGCACCAGACGACATTCGCCCACCGCCATGACATCCAGCCGATTGCCGCAGCGAATGGCAGGGCCGCCGGAAGATACACCGATGGATTGATGTCCTGATCGTGTTGAATATCGGATGGCGCACCCGCGCTGGCAAGCTCTGTTTTGAGCAACTGGCGATCGTAGGGGTTTTGCCCGTGCAACCAGCAGCGGGCAGCAGCGTAGACGGTGGAGAAGTCGCCGGTAGTCGAAAACCGGATCGCGCGATAGGGGCCCCGATCGAGGAAGAAGGCGAGGCATGCCAAGAACAAAGCGACGTACCACAGGTCACGAGTTTTCAGCAGAGGCACGTGCTTCGGCTATTCGCGCCACGCGCGACGCCGCCGACAATGCGAGAATAACACGCAGCCGGTATTTCGCCGGCCACAAGGAGCTTCATGGCGTTTTGCACAAACTGTGGTTCACAGATTGGCGATAGTTCGAAATTTTGTCCAAGTTGCGGCCAGCAGATTGGAACCGCCAGCCCACTTGGTTCATATTCTGTCGCGCCGACGCCGACACCCCTGAAATATGACATCGAGGGGCACAACCTGCAGATTGCTCGCGTGCACCTGCAGCCGGGGCAAGAGATTTACGCCGAAGCTGGCAAGATGATTTACAAGGCAGCGAACGTGGATTGGGACACTCGCATGAGCGGCCAATCAGTCGGTCAGAAGATCATCGGCGCGATTAAACGCAAGCTCATGGGTGAATCGTTCTTCTTCACGCATTTTCGGGCTAGCAATGCGCCTGGGGAGGTCGGTTTTGCGGGACACTATCCGGGCAAGATTCAGGTCTTTGAACTCGCTCCCGGGCAGACGATCATGGTGCAACGCGACGGCTTTCTGTTTGCGCAGGACTCCGTGACGCTCGATATCGCGATGGTGCGCAGACTAGGCGCGGGTCTGTTGGGCGGCGAAGGCTTTATCCTTCAGAAGCTGACCGGTCCGGGCGCGGTTTTCGTCCACGCCGGCGGCGATCACGTGGACTTTACTCTGGCTCCGGGTGAAACGTTACAAGTCCAGACCGGGCATCTGGTCGCTTTTGAACCCACCGTGAACTACGACGTGCAGCTCGTCGGGAGCATTCGTACGGCGATATTCGGTGGTGAAGGGCTGTTCCTGACTACGCTCACGGGGCCGGGACGCGTCATTCTGCAGAGCATGACTCTGGAGCGTCTGCGGCATGAACTCTCGCCGCAGGAACACCGGCACAGCGGCGAGGAACGCAATCCACTCGGAGCGATTGCCAGCGGCGATCTGAGCAGCTTCTTCCGGTCGGACGATTAAGCCGCTTAAGGGGCAATGAGGCTGGGGAGAACTTCGCCTGCCGGGCCCTGCAGTACCACGTCAACCAAGCCGGACATAGCGGTTGTTTCCAAATTGACTTCGATTACCGTGGCATGAGAAGACTTTGCAAGCGGCACCAAGCCTGCTGCGGGGAAAACCGCGGCGGAAGTTCCGATGACCAGGAAAGTGTCGCACGATTTTGTTGCTTCCTCAGCTTGCTGCCAAACGTCTGCCGGCAACATTTCGCCAAACCAGACCACGGCCGGCCGCGCCAGGGCGCCACAGGCGAGACAGCGCGGTAAGCCGATAGGCACGCTGCAGTCCCTTCGTTCAGCGCCGCATTCCGTGCAGCGCAATCGCCAGATGCTGCCATGCAACTCCTGGACGGAAGAATTTCCGGCCCGCTGATGAAGGCCGTCGACGTTTTGCGTAATCAGGGTGAACTGCGGCGCTTTTTTGGCGAGCTGCGCGAGCGCGAAATGTCCCGCGTTCGGTTGCGCCTTAGCGATTAAACCGCGGCGCCAGTCATACCATTCCCAAACCAGTGCCGGATTGCGCGCGAAACCGCTGGGAGTCGCAAGATCTTCCGGTCGAAACTGCTTCCATAAGCCGGCGGCGCCGCGAAAGGTTGGAATCCCGCTCTCGGCGGAGATGCCGGCGCCAGTAAGCACAGCGATTTTCTGTGTTTTCTGGAGCAGCACGCGCGCTTTCACCAGCTCCGGTGATTCAACTGTTCTCTGGTCCGCCATATGGGGTTTCTGCTGCTTCCGCAATCGCCGATTTGAGCGAGGGTCCATCGAGAGTATCCAGACGGCGCAGGCTGGGGAAGAGCCAGGCCCAAAACGCGACTACAACAAGAGTACCGATCCCGCCCAAAACGACCGCTGGAACAGTGCCGAACCATTGCGCGGTCACGCCAGATTCGAATTGGCCTACTTCATTCGACGCGCCGATGAAAACCATATTGACTGCGCTAACGCGGCCGCGCATCTCGTCGGGCGTGCTGAGCTGCGTCATCGTGGAACGCACAATGACACTGACGGTATCGGTCGCGCCGATCAGAAACAACATGATGAGCGATAGCCAAAAGTTGCGCGAAATGCCGAAGACAATAGTTGCCAATCCAAATCCGGCCACACACCAGAGCATGGTTGCGCCCGCGCGCTTCCGTAATGGCCAATGAGCGAGGGCGATGCTCATGAATACCGCGCCAACTCCCGGAGCGCTGCGCAGAATTCCCAGCCCGGTTGCTCCGATCTTTAGAATTTCGCGGGCATAGACCGGCAACAGCGCCACGGCGCCCCCCAGCAAAACCGCGAACAAATCGAGCGAGATAGCTCCCAGGATGAACTTGTTGTTCCAGATGAAACGCATACCGTCGAGCACAATACGGAACGAAGCAGCGGCGTGCGCGCGAATCACTTTCGACAGCTTCACCCGAGACACGCTCAAGAACCCGCTGAAATAGCCAAGAGCGGAGCAGCAGTAGACCGGGACGGGGTTGCCGGTCAAGCCATATAACAATCCGCCGATCATAGGCCCGGCTATGGTGGCGGTTTGGAAGATAGAAGCGCTCCAGGTTACGGCATTCGGGAAATCTTCCTGCGAAACCAGCAGCGGAATGAATGCCTGGCTTGCGGGAGCGTTAAAGGCGCGGAATGTTCCGTGGAGCAACATCACGAGGTAAATCGGTACGGCTGAATGCAGACCGTGCAGAGTAAGGAGCAGAAGGATGAGCGAGCACGCGGAGAACCCGGCACAGCACGTTCTGATTATGTTGAGCCTCGGTATGCGGTCGGCGGTATGTCCGGCGATCAAGAACAAGCAGATGCCAGGCAGAAACTGAGCGAGGCCCACCAGCCCGAGATCGACCGGGCGGCGCGTGATTTCATAGACCTGCCATCCTACCGCGACCGACTGCATCTCCGAAGAGATTGTGGTCAGGAAACGCGCCAAAGAATAGAAGCGGAAATTCGGGTAGCGGAACGCAGCGCGCGAAGAAGCTGAATCAGATGCGGATTGGGTTGTTCGCATCTGTTTCTAGCGATAGGTCTGTGAGACTTGATCACGGACGAAAGGGGCGGCCTGGGAGCCCGCCAGCAGGCCGGAGGCCCGCTCCACAGCCCAAGTAAGTGTTGCTCCGAATGCCACCAAAAGCCCATTATATTCGGGGCTCTTCTATCGCGAGTGAGTTTTCACGGGGCAGGCGCGGACAGCAAGTTCGAATTCGGGCAGAGCCGAAAACCACCAGAAGGAGTAGAAGTTGTAGATTAGCGGTTACCCTCATGCGTGCCTCACGATACTTCAGCGAGTCTCGAACGGGGCTAAATCGGTGGAAACGGGTATGAGAGGTACCACACTGGATTTTTCGCGCCTCTGCAGTACCTAACTGCTTGTATCGACGCTTGACGCGTTGCACAGCACTCAAAAATCGAGCTATCTCCCAGTACTTTGGGTTCCGAATCGGTGCTGGGAGTTGATTCAAGCATCAGCGATTTGCCAATACTACCAACCAGTTACCCCTTTGGGGCAATTGTTCTCTTTTGCGAATCCCGGCATTGTGGACTCATGAAACCATCGTCATTCATGAAATATGCGGCGCTGGCGGGGGCACTGTCAGGCTTTGCTATGTGCAGCAATGCGGCCTCGCTCTCGCTCTACAGCAGTGCCACCGAGACCGCGAACAGCTCAGGATCGCCAACCGTGAACATTCCAAAAAATCCAGGCTGGGCGAACCCGCTTTCCGGCTCTTCATGGGTTTCTTATGTTCAGTCCGGCGACCCGAATGCATCAGGCTATACTTCTCCTGCAAATGGGACAGTGGTGGCCTTCACCGATACATTTACGATCAACGGGACTCCGCTGAACGGCTTACTCAAAGTACTGGCGGACGATTCCGCGGCGGTGATCCTGAACGGAGTAACGTTGATGCCGGAAGCAAGCCAATCCGGTAACAGGTATGCGACGTGCTCCGATTTCGCGATCGGCTGCCTGGTGAGCACGGAAGGCAACATCGATCTAACTAGCGCGCTGCGATCCGGTTTGAACACGCTGACTTTCGATGTGGCACAGCGGGCCGGTGTGTCCTTTGGTGTGGATTACGCCGCAACGATCAATTACTCGGATGCTCCGGAGCCAGCTACTTTTGGGCTGCTCGGTCTGGCTCTCGTCGGGCTATCTTTCAAGAGGCGTAAGGGTGCGTGCGCCACAGCGGCCGCTAGAAGCTGAAGCGGATCTGCAACTCCACCACTCGTCCGCCCAGGGCGGATTGCGCCTGGCCGAAGAGCGGATTGGATGTTATCCCATCGGTGCTGATCAGTGTGTTGCTCGCATTAGCACCGCTTGGGGTAAACGGAGTGAGATTCAGCTTGTTGAAGATGTTGTAGAGGTCGCCGCGAAACTCGAGGCGAGCATTTTCGCCGAAGATGGGCAGCTTCGGAAGGCCAAAGGACTTCTGAATGGTGGCGTCGGTATCGAAGTAATTGGGTCCGCGCAGAATATTGCGGCCGACCTGGGGTGCAGGAGGCGGTCCGGTGGAATCGGGGAACGTACCTGGAACGGCGAAGGTAGGAACGGTGAAGTAGCTCAGCGCGCCATTAGGGAAATTGTTGCCGGGCGATTCGAGATTGCTGTTACTGTAGTTCGTTCCATAAGTGCCGATCGCGGCGGCGGGGCGAAGCTGTGAATATTTGCTATTCGCGAAGACGAGATTGCCGCCCGGGATGTTGGCATAAACAGGCGTCCACGGGAAGCCGGTATGCCAGTTCAAGATACCGCTGATCTGCCAGCCACCGAAAACTTTACCAAGCCAACGGTGCCCCTTGAACAGGTCAGGGGTGTAGACGCCATATAGCTTGACGTTGTGGGCCACATCAAAATCGGCTAAACCGCGCCTGTACTGGTTGCCGTAGGGATATTCGCCGATGTAAACATCATTCGAACCGTCATCGATGGTTCTACTCCAGCGGTATTGAAAATCCATTTGAAAATTCTTTGCGAAGCGATGTTCAACTTCAGTCAACAGCGCATTGTAATCGGCATTGCCGTCGTTGGTGTAGAAGAAAAGGTTGCCAATCTGTGGATTGAGAGGAGCGTACAGCAAATTGAAGTTATTCTGAAGCGGCAGGTGGCGGCTGAGACTGCCCTGGTATCCGACCTTGCCGACCCATCCAGCGCCAATATCGTACTGCACTTCAAGCGAGTCACGGTAGGTGACAGGAGTCGGAAGATTTCGTTGAAAACCAGTCAGGTCAACCGGCGAACCTGAGATGGGAAGACCTGTGGCGGGGTTGAATTGCAGTTTGGCGTTCGGATTAGCAGGCCAATTGTAGAACTGGTTAGTATTCGCTGGAACTTGATATAAGAGATTCGCCTGATTGAACGTGAAACTAGCGACAAGTGGCGGGTTATTGCGTCCCTGGAGAGTGGTAGCCTCTTGCATGCGATCGTAGCCGATGCCGAAACCGCCTCGAACAACGAAGCGTTCGCTAGCGGGATTCGGACGCCAAGCGAAACCGATTTGAGGCGCCCAATTATTTTTGCTGGTCGTGTATATGTCGTTGCCGACCTTGAGCGTGGTCCCAGTCAACGGATCCGGACCGGAACCGAGAACTGGATTGCTGATGTTGCCGTATTTCTCCCGAATTGGCGTGTAGTATTCCCAACGAATACCGAGATTCAGAGTCAGATTGGGTCTGGGCTTCCAATCGTCCTGAATGAAGCCGGCATAAATCGAAGACCGTATATAGCGCGTATCGGCAGTGGGCGCCCCCGTCTTCGGATCAAAGTTGCCCGTCTCGAGGTAGGGCGCATCGTTTGCCAAATCCCATAGATTTCGGAAGGTGTAAGATGGCCGCCCAGCGTAGGCTTGGGTATCGTTATCTTGCTCTTTGTAGATATCTACACCAGCTTTCAAAGAGTGGCTTCCCTGTACGGTACTGAGAGTGTCGCGGTAGTTATACGTGGTCTGATAGAAGACCCCAGGACCGGGAGCGCCGTAGGGTTGCAGAGCGGCGGACCCGATATTGTCGAGCATATCGGAGGGAAGACCCCAGGGCTCTTGCGGATTGCTGTTGATCTCGTTGAAGAACCAGCGCGTGATATTGAAGCGCGCCTCATTGAGCCAATTGGGAGAGAAGGTGTGGTTCCACAGCAAGGCCGCTGTCTCATTGATGCGGTCGCTATGCCACAGGTTCGCGGCCCTGGCCGGGCCGTTGTAAAACGTAGCATTGTTAGGGACGTAGTAGGTGCTGAATACGATCAGGTCTTTGTTGGTCGCCTGAAAGTCCATGCGTCCGTTGTACTGCTGCGGAACAGCACTAGACGGAGTGGCACTCTGTACGTACATGATGTCAGGGATACCGTCGAGGCCGCCGCCAATCCCGGGGCTTCCAGAACTCACGTATGTCGGGTCCTGCTGTCCCAACGGAAGTTTCAGCGGAGAACCGATGTCCAGACCGGCATATTGACCGTTTTGCGTGATCACCTGGCAGCTGCCAGCGCTCAAGCCCGCATCGGAACACGTTTTCGGAATGATCAGGTTATAGGAAGGGCCTTCACCCGGGAAACCGAGCAATTTGGCGGCGATGCTATTAGGCGGGGCGGCGCTCTTCAAGAACTGCGGAGTCTCATACCAACCGAGAGCAGTCGTGGTCGAGGAGTTTCGGAGGGTCTCGTAAGAAAAGAAAAAGAAAAGATGATTCTTGATGATCGGGCCGCCCAGACTGCCGGCCCACTGATTGAACCGATCCGTGTCCTTTTGAACCGGATTGCCGTCGGGACCGTTCCAGCGCTGATACGCATTGAGGCCGGGTCTGTCGAACTTCATCAGGGCGCTTCCGTGAAACTCATTGGTCCCGTTCTGGGAGACGACCAGTATTTGCGCCCCGCTGTTGCGGCCGGTTTCAGCGCTGTAGGGAGTCGATTCCACAGTGACTTCCTTAACTGATTCCTTGTTGGGGGTGATAACAGCCGCCCCACCCCAAGCCAGGCTGTTCACTGAGGAGCCGTCGACTTGAATGTTATTGGAACTCTGTCTGGTTCCGTTAGCGCTGATCTGAATACCGTTCTCGGTGCTGAAAATGCTATCAGTGCCGCTCGGGGCACCATGCTGCGTAGCAGGCAGATTCTGCGCCCCGCCACTGTTGGATCGGGAATTATCGCCAAAGGCGCCCGGGGCAAGCGCGGCTACTTGAAAGGTGTCGCGGCCGAACGTTGGCATGGCCTGTACAGTTTTGTTTGAGAATGTGCCGGAGACCGTGGCACTTTCGGTATCGAGCGCCGGACCTTCGCTTGCGACGACAGTCACAGTCTGTGCTGTCGGGGCACCTACCTGAAGCTGAACATCCTGCGACTGCACGCGTTCGGAGGTCAGCTGAACATCGTTCAGAACGCGGTCGGTGAACCCGGTTTTCTGGACCTTGATGCTGTAGCGTCCGGGAGCGAGACTGGGAACGGAATAGACGCCCCCGGCATCGGTGGTTGTTTCACGCGAGATATTGGTGTCGGCACTGGTGACCGTCACCTTCGCATCGGGAACGACTGCGCCGCTCGAGTCAGTTACAGTTCCTTGCAAGCCGCCCCGAAATTGAGCAGACAGGGGAGCGTCGACGAAAAGCGCAAGAGAAAGGACTGTCAGACTCGAGACAAGCCAGCAGTGAGGAGCCTTGTAGAAAAACAAGCGCAACATAGCAACCTCTTTGCGTGTTAGACAACATGCAGCGCTGGACATAACAATGCTTGGGCGTTTTTTTCCCGAAATGCAGGAAGGATTCGGGAAATTGCCGTGAACAACTGTTAATTTTGCGAGGATAAAACGAGAATTTGTGGACAGGCTTACTTGCAGAGCCTGTATGAAGGCCCGGTATACTTACGCAGGAACAATGATTCAGCTGCTGCGGACGAAGGACATCGACGAGCTGGTCGAGGAATCCCACACGGAAGGCAAGAGTCTGAGGCGCTCGCTCGGGCCGTGGAGTCTGATTGCATTTGGAATTGGCGCAGTAATAGGCGGGGGAATTTTCACGGTCACCGGCACCGCGGCCGCGGGACAGCGTATGGCTGTGCCATCCGTGTTAAATGCGCCCCTGCTGGACCTGGTCTTGCACGGCAGCAATGCTGCCTCGACGATAGGACGACCGGGGGCGGGACCCGGATTGACTCTCTCTTTCATTCTGGTAGCGCTGACGTGCGGATTCGCCGCATTATGTTACGCGGAACTCGCCTCCATGATCCCGATCGCGGGCAGTGCGTATACGTATGCATACACGACGCTGGGAGAAATCTTCGCCTGGATCATCGGCTGGGACCTGATCCTGGAATATGCGGTGTCAAATATGTCAGTAGCAGTCGGGTTTTCGGCATATTTCAACGTGATGTGCGATTACCTAGTGGGCGCACACTTACCGGGATACTTATCTGAGCCGGCGATTGTCGATGGGCGATTTACGGGCAGCATTTTCAATGTGCCGGCGTTGCTAGTTGTAATGGTTCTGAGTTGGATCCTGGTACGAGGCGTGAGAGAGAGCGCGGGCGCCAACAACATTATGGTGGCGATAAAGCTGGCCGCAATTCTGCTCTTTGTGTTTGGAGCGGCCCATGCGGTACAGTCTTCCAATCTTCACCCGTTCATGCCAAATGGCTTCGGCGGTGTTCTGAGCGGAGCCGCGATCGTTTTCTTCACGTTCATCGGGTTTGATTCGGTTTCGACGGCAGCCGAGGAGTGCAAGAGCCCCCAGAGAAACATGCCCATCGGAATCATCGGCACATTGATCGTGTGCGGGGTTCTCTACACCTCGGTGGCGCTGGTGCTAACGGGTATTGTCAATTGGAAAACGCTGAATAACGCCTCGCCGGTCGCCAATGCTCTAGAAGCTATCGGGATGAACCGGTTGCGCTTTACTGTTACGGTAGGCGCGCTGCTCGGAATGCTCTCTTCCCTGTTGGTGTATCAGTATGGCCAAGCTCGAATCTGGTTCGCCATGTCGCGTGACCGACTGCTTCCAGATGTCTTTTCGAAAGTACACCGACGGTTTCGAACGCCTCATGTAAGCACTTGGTTAGCGGGGTTGGCAGTTGGAGTACCCGCGGGCATCTGGGATATCGGCACGTTCGCGGATTTATCGAACATCGGAACGTTGTTTGCATTCATCATTGTTTCCTGCGGCGTGATCATCCTGCGGAAAAACCAACCGGGACGGCCACGCTCGTTCAAAGTGCCGTTCTCCCCGATCACGCCCGTTATTTCGATCGTTTGCTGTTTCGGGCTGATGCTTGGGCTTCCGCTCGAAACGTGGATACGGTTTGTTGTTTGGCTGGTAATCGGGCTGGCGATCTACTCAGGGTATAGCCGCAAACGGAGCCCGCTGTTCGCATCCGCTATTGAGGAAGCGGAGCGGCGGTAGTTGCCAAGGGAGTTATAAGCTTTTGGCGAACTGAAACTCAGAAGCCTTCCCAGACCAGCGCCGGGAAGGCCGCACGTGCATGAAAGCCAACCGACTCGTATAAGCGGATTGCATCCACGTTAGAGGAAGTCACTGTCAGACTGATGGTTGTGCATCCGGCTTCGACCATACGCATTAATGCCTGTCGGAGAAGCTCATAACCGAGGCGGGCACCCCGGATTGCGGGGAGCACGCACAATTGCGTGATGTGGCCCGATTTTGCCGAGACCATGCTCGCGAGGCAGGCGCCGCAGACGCGGCCACTTCGCTGGTCAATGGCGATAATCGAGGCCGAGGATGAAAAGATTCCGCACCCCGGAAATCTTACAATGTTCGTCAAGAAATGCCGAGCTCCGGGAATGGTTCGGTATTGGTCATTGATCTCACTATCCACATGACCACGATAAGCGGCAGAAACCAAATGCGCCACCTCTTCACTAAAGTGCTCCGCCCACTGACAGAAAGTTACATTGACTGCCGGCGTTCGCGGCTGTAGATGCAGTATCGCAGCGCGATCGATGTTCATAAAAGAACGATCGTGCCTAGCGAGATGTTTGTTGAAGGGCAGCGGCTGGGTAAGTGGCATCCGGAGCATCATTAGCTGAGATTCGATCCTGCGAATGCCCGAAATCAGCATGACGCCCTGCACGGAAGCGCCGAGCAGAAGCATTTCGTTGGCGGCAGTGGCGTAGTCTTGCTTCAGGAAAAAGTCACCGATCAAACCTTTGCGACCTTCGCAGACGTGATAGGTATAGCCGATTACCCGTTTATCGGCGATGAGGGCGTATCCATATAACGAGTGGATCTGGACAAAGCGGCGCAGGAGATCAGCGGAGGGCCGGAAGTCCCAATTGAAGCGGTCATTCCAAACACCGATCTCTTCGTGAAACAGCGGGTCAAGATCGCCGGTCGTCAGAGTGGTGAGTTCGACCACTTCGGGTAACCGGACGTCCGGGCGCGCAGCCATTTCCAGAATTATACGTGTGCTTCGGCCAGCGATACTCGTTGCGCAAGCTGGGGCTTGCTGAGCAATTCGCCGATACGGCGGGCAGCTTCGCGCGTGCGCTTCTCATCTTCGATCAGACTGAAGCGGACGTATCCCTCGCCCATTGGGCCAAAACCAATTCCCGGCGAAAGCGCAACGTGAGCCTCTTGCATTATCAGCCTGACGAATTCCAGGGATCCCATTTCCTCGAATGGCTTTGGAATACGCGCCCAGAGAAACATCGTGGCTTTGGGAGAATCGACAGGCCAACCATTCTCGCGAAGCGCGCCTACGAGCCAATCACGGCGGGCTTGATATAGATCGCGAATTTGCCCTGGAGCCTCATTGCACTCCCGCAACGCCGTGACGGAGGCGATCTGGATTGCCTGAAACATTCCATAATCCAGATAACTTTTTATGCGTGTAAGGGCCGCCACAAGCCTGCGGTTACCGAGGCAGAAACCGACGCGCCAGCCCGCCATGTTGTAGCTCTTGGTCATTGAGTAGATCTCAACGGCGTAATCTTTGGCGCGCTCTACCTGGAGAATGCTCGGCGGCCGATAGCCGTCAAAGCCGAGCTCTGCATAGGCGAAATCATGAATGACGTAGCTGCCGTATTCTGCGGCGAGCGCCACTACTTCGCGCATGAAGTCGAGATCGACGCAGACCGTGGTGGGATTGTGCGGAAACGAGATCAGGATGACCTTTGGCTTTCGGGCGGCAGTGCGGTAGTGTTCTTTCAGACCGGCAAGAAAGGTGCGCGCATCAGGCATCGGGAGCATACGCGCATCGCCTTCGGCCAGAACGACGCCGTATTGGTGCAAGGGATAAGCCGGATTGGCCGAGATCACGGGATCGCCCGGCGCCAGGATGGCGTACAGGAGGTGAGCCAGGGCATCTTTGGCTCCCATGGTCACTATCGCTTCACTCTCGGGATCGAGCGCGACATCGTATTGCTTGCGGTAACGCTCTACAATCGCCTTGCGCAGATCGGGGATGCCGCGCGAAACGGAATACCGGTGGTTCACGGGATCCCGCGCGGCTTCGATCAGCTTGTTGACCACCGGCTCAGGACTCGGGCCGTCCGGATTACCCATACCGAGATCGATGACGTCGATGCCCTCCGCGCGCATGCGATCCCTCATCTCGTTGACGAGCGCGAAGACATAAAGCGGAAGCTTTTGAATCCGATAAAACTCTTCGCCAGATAGCAGCGGCATATGCCATTAGTGTAGGACGAGAGAGGAGGAAAGCCGCGAATAGGCCGTTATTGAGTGAGATGGATGTGGCTAGCGAGCTACTGCGCGCACGGCACGCACGGGGAGCATGATGATCGCTTCCAGCAGTTCGAAGACGCCATGGACCGCGATTCCGAGGAGACGGAAGGGGAGCAGACACAGCCAAACAATCGGATACAGGATCAGAGCAGCCAATGCCAGCGGCCAGCAGACGACAAGCAACAGACACCAAAGAATAAAAGTAAGCACGTCGGGACCTGCCTGTAGATACGACAAGAGGCGACAGATGGTTCCCCCAAAGGCGCCCGGAACCGAGGTTTCTATGCTAGGCTAGCGGCATATTAATGAACCTTTTTGTAAAGAAGCCGATTGAATCGCTGCTCGCCGAAACTGAGGGACACCAGCTGAAAAGGACCTTGGGCGCCAGATCTCTGGTGGCGCTCGGCATAGGAGCAATCATTGGGGCCGGCATTTTCACGCTTACCGGGGTCGCAGCCGCGACACATGCCGGGCCGGCGATGGTCTACTCATTCATTCTGGCAGCAATCGGCTGCGCGTTCGCCGGCATCTGCTACAGCGAATTTTCCACGATGATTCCGATCGCGGGCAGCGCCTATACGTATTCCTACGCCACGCTTGGCGAACTGGTTGCCTGGATTATAGGCTGGGCGCTGGTGCTCGAGTATGCGGTTGGCGCGGCCACGGTAGCGGTAAGCTGGGCCGATACCTTCGATTCGATTCTGCTTTCGTTCGGCGTTCAACTGCCGCGAGCAATCGTCGCCTCCCCGTTTGCGATGATGCCCGGCAAGATCAATCTGCTCGCGATTATTATCGTCTGCATCATCTCGGGCATTCTGATCCGGGGCATCAGTGAATCAGCGAAATTTAATGACATCATCGTGGTCATCAAAGTTGCCGTGGTGATTTTCTTCATCGGCATTGGCTACTTCTTCATCAACTATCACAACTATCATCCCTTTCTGCCGCCGAACAGCGGGAAGTTTGGAGCGTTCGGATGGTCGGGCATCCTGGCAGGCGCAGGGCAGATCTTTTTTGCGTACATTGGCTTTGATGCAGTTTCGACGGCCGCTCAGGAAACGAAGAACCCGGCGCGTGATATGCCGATCGGGATTATTGGTTCATTAGTGATTTGCACGGTCCTGTATATCCTCTATTCACTTGTTTTGACGGGTATCGTGAATTACAAGGAATTGAACGTAGCAGCCCCGCTAGCGCTGGCAGTCGATCGTATGCAAGGCGAGCACTGGGTAGGATTCCTGATGAAGCTCGGTTCTTTGTGCGGACTCACTTCCGTGATGCTGGTGATGCTCCTCGGTCAATCGCGCGTTTTCTATTCGATGTCCCGGGACCGATTGCTACCTAAATTGTTTTCCGACGTGCACTCGAAATTTCATACGCCGTGGAAGTCAAACTTGCTGCTTATGGTTTTCGTCTCGCTAGGGGCGGCGTTCACGCCGATCGCCCGATTGGGAAACCTCACCAGCATCGGTACTCTGTTCGCGTTCGTTGTGGCGTGCATCGGGATCATCATTATGCGGAGAAACCGGCCCGATCTGCCCCGCCCTTTTCGCACGCCATGGGTGCCGGTAGTGCCGATCCTGGGCGTCGTCGTAAATCTAGGACTGATGGCCGGCCTCGGCCTGATTACGTGGGCCGCTTTTCTGATTTGGATGAGTCTGGGACTCATCGTGTATTTCACCTACAGCCGGAAGACGAGCGCGTTACAGCGCTCTTCCAATCTAGTACCGGAATTCGACCGGCCGTAGCGGAACCTCTTTATTGCACTTCGAATTGATAAGTACCGGAGCCGGTCTGGTAAATCTCGAAAGCGTCCTCTCGCCCGAGGTGTTTGCATTCATCGGCAACGGGACGGCCATTGGCTGTGATACGACTGTTTTCGCTCGCAGGCAGGTAGATAGTGGCCCTAGTGTTCGCCGGGATGGCGATCTTAAGCGAAAACGGTTTGCCGTTCTCCATGTTCCAGTCGCTTGAAATCTTGCCGTAGGGCGAATCGTATTGCGCATACGCGCGCGTCAACCGGCTGTCGGCGCGCGGGTGAATCACAATTTTCTGGAAGCCGGCGCCAGAGGGATCCGGACAGATGCCGCCGATCGTCTGGTATAGCCACTCACCTACCGCTCCGAATGCGTAGTGGTTGAACGAATTCATCGCAGGATTGCCGGTATCGCCATTCCACCGCTCCCACATGGTGGTTGCACCTTTTCGGATCATGTAGCCCCAGGATGGATAGGTGTCACTCAAGAGCAGCCGATAGGCCACGTCGTTTTTGCCGTTCGCACTGAGCACCGGCATCAGAAACGCCGTTCCTACAAAACCGGTTGAGAGGTGCCAATCGCGGGATTCAATATCGCGCACCAGGCGATCCGCAACCTTTTGGCGAAGATTCTCCGGAAGAAGGTCCATATGTAACGCCAACAGGTCGCAAGTCTGACTGCCGTTTCCCACCGTACCGTCGTCCTTAACGAATCTAGCTATGAAGGCTGTTCGGATCTTGCCAAAGAGTTCCTGGTATTCGCCAGCCTCGTCGTTCTTTCCCAGAGCGGAGGCCATTTGCGCCATCAGCCTCGCATCGTAGGCCCAAAAGGCAGTCGCAATGAGATCCTTTGGTGTCGTGCTATTGGCCGGTACCCAATCGCCGAAATCGTTATTGCGGCGGTTCTCCCATAAGAAATCCGGATTGACCGCATGGATGTAATCGAGCCATTTCTTCATGGCGTCCCAGTTCTCCGAGATAATGCGCAGATCGCCGTATTGCTGCCAGGTCGTCCAGGGCACGATGATGCCGGCGTCTCCCCAGACTGGCGCGCCATCGGCTACATCGACGACCCGCGGCGAAACATCGGAAAACGCTCCGTCCGGCGATTGCGCATCGCGAACATCAGCCATCCATTTGTTCGCGAAGGCGTCCATATCCATGTTGTAGGAAGCGGTTCGCCAGAAAATTTGCGCATCGGCCATCCAGCCTAGACGTTCATCGCGCTGCGGACAATCGGTTGGGATGCTCACCAGGTTGTCGCGCTGGCCCCAAAGAATGTTGCGCCAAAGCTGGTTCACGAGCTCAGATGAGGTTTCGAACTTTCCGGTCTCCGGAAGAGCGGAGTGGAAAGCGATCGCCTTGATGGAATCTTCACTGGGCTTGCCCGGGTAACCGGTGAGCTCGACATAACGGAAACCGTGATAGGTGAAGTGGGGCTCGAAAACTTCGTCGCCTTCTCCGCTAAGGATGTAGGTGTCCTCTGCTTTTGCGGCACGCAGATTATCGCGATAGATATTCCCGTCGGGTTTCAGGATCTCGGCAAACCGTAAACGAACGACGGTGCCGCGCGGCCCTTTCACCTTAAGGCGCGCCCAGCCGGCGATATTTTGACCGAAGTCGAAGACAATCACGCCCGGAGCGGGAGCAGTGACAGCTTTCGGCGATAACGTCTCCGAGACTTGAACCGGCTGGTCGCGCTGTGCCACAAGGGGTGCCTCGGGCGCGGCGCCAATTTCGGCGGGTTTCCAGGACTGATCCGGCGAGGCAGGTTGATCAAATGAAACTCCTTTGCGAGCATCGTACGTCTCGCCTGCGTAGATCTCCTGCTCAAGGATAGACCCGACGGATGCACGCCAGTTCTTGCCGGTCGAAACGATTTGCGTTTTGCCATTCGCAGACGTTAATTCCAACTGAAGCAGCAGCCGGCGTGGCGGAGGTCCGAACAGAAAACGCTGCAGCTTCCAACCGAGTCCGCTGGCGTACCAACCATCACCGACGACGGCGCCAATAACATTGCGCCCTTCTTTGACGAGATCGGTGACGTCGTATGTCTGATACTGGATTCGCTTGCTGTAATCGGTCCAGCCGGGAGTGAGAATGTCTTTGCCAATGCGATGACCATTCAGGTAGGCGAGATAGGAACCGAGCGCCGTGACGTAGAGGCGTGCGCGATTTACGTTCTTCTGCGCGTTGAAGGTAGTACGAAAATAACTTGCGGGCTGCGGCGGCCACGGATCGGCGATGGGCTTTGCAGCCAGATCTGCAATTACGGAGGCCGGAGCGAATCCCGAATCCTGCAAGTGCGACGCCTGCCACTTGTCGTCGGTGGGAATTCGCCGAATCGATCCATTGGTTTGCGCCAATTTCAACAAGGCGGCCATGCCGCCTGTTCCATCAGTGGCAACAGTGACGGAAATGGCGTTGGCGCCGATTTTCAGCGCGGGCAGTATATCCAGTACTTCGAAAGTTCCCCAGGTCGAGCTGGATCCGATTTTTGCTCCATTCACGAATGCTTCCATCGAATCTTTACCGGCCACAAGGAGTGTTGCCTTCTCAGGTAGTGTGCGCAAATCGAGGTTGTAGCGGAAGAAGCGTTTGCCTGGTGTTACGTGCTTGGTCACATCTTCGCCGGCGACCCAGATCCACTTCACTCCGGCACGCCGGTCTGCCTGCTGTTCGGGGTCAGCTCTGGCGATCCATTGCGCCTTCCAATCGGATTTGTTCAGCAATCCCATTTCCCACCAGGCGGGCTCGCTGACGGCAGACTGATCGCCATTGGCGTCCCAGATCTCGACGGCCCAGTAATACCGATGACCAGATTGAAGCTGTGGTCCGGCGTAGGGCACGTTCAGCGACTGATCGGAAGAAACTTTTCCGCTATCCCAAATATCGCCTTTCCCGTGTTTCACGTCGTCGATGGCGGAACCAACCAAGATTCGATAAGCGCTCTCTCTTGCATTTCGCCGTTCGTCCTGCATCTGCCAGGAGAACAGCGGACGTGCGATATCGATTCCGAGTGGATTTTCCAGGTCCTCGCAGCGGAGATGAACAGCTTTAGCAGGGCTCTCCATTCCTTTCATATAGACGACACCAGGCAGAGACAGCAGAACGAGAATGCGCAGCACAATATGGACGTTCATCTAAGACTGTTTTAAGATTGCTTGAAATCTCCGAACTTCTCCCCTACTCCCGACGACAAAGGGAGTGCGCTGGTGAATATCGGACGGCTCGATATCGAGTATCCGGCACTCACCATTGACGGCCATGCCACCTGCCTGTTCGGCTATGAACGCCAAAGGATTGGCTTCATACAAGAGACGCAGTTTGCCGTCGGGATAGCTCGCCGTAGGCGGATAAAGGAAAATGCCGCCTTTGAAAAGGGTGCGGTGAAAATCGGCGACTAACGAACCGATATATCGGGAGATGTAGCGCCGGCCATCTTTTCCTTCTCGCAGCTCCGTCAACAATGTCCGGTAGGACTCGGGGAAGCTCGCGGCATTTGCCTCATTTACCGAATAGATGCTGCCCCGGTCGGGCATCTTCAAGCAGTCATGACTTAATACGTAGGCTCCGATCGCCGGATCGAGCGTAAAGCCAAAAACTCCTTGGCCGGTTGTATAAACAAGAATGGTCGAAGGACCATAGACGACATAGCCGGCGGCGACTTGCCTGCTGCCGGGCTGCAAAGTGGCAGATCGAAAGTGCTCCTCAGGGCCTGGGCGGCGAAAGATGGAAAAAATTGTGCCGACGTTCACGTTGACGTCGATGTTCGATGATCCATCGAGCGGATCGAAGACGACGACGTATTCGCCTGAACCAGCATCACGGTCTAGGACAATGGGTTCTTCGTTTTCCTCCGATATGAGAGCGCCGACCGTGTCTCGCAGGCCGAGACAATGCAGCAGAGCCTGATTGGCATAGACGTCCAGCTTCTGTTGAGCTTCTCCCTGCACGTTGGTTGCTCCGGCCGCGCCGACGATATCGAGCAGTCCGGCGCGCCGGATCTTGGCCTCGATCATCTTTGTAGCTAGAGTTACACCGGAAAGCAGCCATGAAAATTGCCCGCGGGCAGAGGGAAATTGCCGCTGCTGTTCCAAAATATGCTGTTGAACCGTGATGATCATGCGATTGGGGGCGAGATCACCTAGCGACTAAAGGTGTGGGGTTCAGCGACGCCTGTGTTGGAATTAGGATTTGAAGATCTCCTTATTCATCACATGCTATAACGACACTCTATTTCCGGAGACGGGGAAAGCGGTAGTAAGCGTCCTGGAGCGGCTAGGTCATACGGTTGAATTTCGCGCCGCGCAGAGCTGCTGCGGGCAGATGCACTACAACACCGGGTATCAGAAGGAGGCCGTACCTTTGATGAAGCATTTTCTCGAGACCTTCGCCGATGCTGAAGTGATTTGCATCCCATCCTCCTCGTGCGTAGCAATGCTGCGGGACCACTACCCTAAGATGGCGGCACACGCGGCGGATTTGAAGTTGGTGAAACAAGTTGAAGACCTGCTCACGCGTGTTTTCGAATTTTCGGAGCTGTTGGTAGACAAGCTGAAAGTCACGGATGTGGGCGCGTTCTATCCGCACGCGGTCACGCTTCACTCATCCTGCCATTCACTTCGCTCTTTGAAAATCGGCGATAAGCCGGAGCGTCTGCTGCGAAGCGTGCGCGGCTTGACGCTGACCGATTTGCCCGATCGGGAACAATGCTGCGGCTTCGGAGGGACGTTCGCTATTAAGAATGCAGAAGTCTCGGCAGCAATGCTCTCCGATAAAGTTTACGACGTGTTGAGCACGAGAGCGGAAGTATGCACCGCGATCGACAATTCGTGCCTGATGCATATAGGCGGAGCACTCAGCCGCGAACGCACTGGAGTAAAATGCGTGCACCTGGCCGAAATTTTAGCGGCGACCGGCGGCAGCATCATCAGCATGAGCATTCGAGTAGGTCACGCGGCTGAAGCACAAAGCTTTCCTGAAGCGGCAAAAGAACTGCTTCAAAATACCCAGCTGCGTCACAATGTGCGCCATGCCACCGGGGTGATCCGGCGAAAACGAGCGGCGGTAGTCGAAGAGCAATCGGATTGGGAGCAGTTGCGCGATTCCGGTCACGAGATCAAGGAGCACACTCTTCGATACCTGGATTTCTACCTCGAACAGTTCGAACGGAACTGCACAGCCGCGGGCGGCACGGTCCACTGGGCGCGCGATGCCGACGAAGCGAATCGGATCGTGGTAGAGATTATCCGGAGCCATCATGAGAACGAGGTCATCAAGGTGAAGACGATGACTTCCGACGAGACCACCTTGAACGAGGCGCTGGAGGAGGCAGAAATTGTTCCTTTCGAGACGGATCTGGCCGATCTGATCGTGCAGCTGGGCCGAGACAAGCCGTCTCACATTGTCGTGCCTGCGCTTCATCGCAACAAACTGGAAATCCGGCAGATTTTTCTGGAAAAAATGAACCTGGCCGAACTAGGCGATCAGCCTGGGGATCTGGCTGCGGCCGCAAGGAGCTACCTTCGCGAGAAATTTCTGCGCGTGAAGGTGGGGTTTTGCGGGGCGAATTTTCTGGTCGCGGATACCGGGTCGGTAGTCGTGGTCGAATCGGAGGGGAACGGCCGAATGTGTGTGACGCTTCCCAAGGTTCTGATTACTTTGGCGGGAATTGAGAAGGTGATCCCCGCGTTTCGCGATCTCGAAGTATTCTTGCAACTCCTCCCGCGATCTGCGACCGGAGAGCGAATGAATCCGTATAACTCGATCTGGACCGGAACCAGTGCAGAGGACGGTCCGAACGAGTTTCATGTTGTGCTGCTCGATAATGGGCGAACGAATATACTTGCCGATGAAGAATCTCGCGAAACCTTGGACTGCATACGATGCGGGGCTTGTCTCAACGCGTGTCCGGTTTATCAGCAGACCGGCGGCCATGCCTATGGTTCGGTTTATGGCGGGCCAATTGGCGCGATTCTTACGCCTCAGCTGCAGTCCATGGAGCACTCGCAATCGCTCCCGTACGCTTCGTCATTGTGTGGCGCGTGCTATGAGGTCTGCCCGGTCAAGATTAATATCCCGGAGATTCTTGTACATTTGCGAGGCAAGGCGGTGGAGGCAGGATACGGCGCTTTGACTGAACGAATCGGGATGAAAGCCGCTGCTTTTGCGCTGGCTGATGGAACGCGCCTGGGAGCAGCGCAGAAACTGGCGCGGATCGGGCAAATACCCTTCGAGCATGAGGGGAAATTGAATCGCCTGCCCGGAATGCTGGCCGGCTGGACCGCGTTTCGGGACCTGAACGCGATTCCGAAACAATCCTTTCGCGACTGGTGGGCGGAGCGAAGCGATGACCAATAGCATCTCTAGCGCCGCCAAAGACGAGGTCCTGGCGCGCATTCGGCACTCGATCAGCCCACCTGGCAATCGACAAACCGAATACTCGTTGCTGCGGCGTCAGTACCGGCAGAACGGCTCACTTAGCCAGGAGCAAGTACTCGAAACATTTGCAGACCGGTTGCGCGATTATGGGTGCGGTGTTTATCGATGCTCCGAAGCAAACCTGCCGGAAACCATCGGGCATGTTCTCACAGAGCGTGGCAAGCGCAGTCTAATGATTCCCAGCGGCCTTTCTCGTCAATGGCTGCCAGCCGGCTTTGAATTCATTTGCGATCCCGAAATCACGAACCAAGAGTTGGATCGAGCGGAGGGTGTCGCGACAGGCTGTGCTGCGGCGATTGCTGCAACCGGCACAATTGTGCTAGCCCACTCCCCCTCTGCGGGGAGCCGTGCACTCACCTTAATACCCGATTACCACATCTGCATCGTATTCGAGCGGCAGGTCGTTGAAACGGTTCCAGAGGGAATAAAGCAGATGGCGACTTTTTCATCACAGCCGCTCACCACAGTTGCCGGTCCGTCGGCGACAGCGGATATCGAGATGACCCGAGTGAAAGGAGTGCACGGGCCGCGTACACTCGACGTGATTCTTTTATCGGTATGAATGACAACCTCACCAGCAAGATATTTGACGCTTTGGACCACTTTCGGATCGAGATTCCGTCCTGGGGGTTCGCGAATACGGGAACTCGCTTCGGGAAATTTGTGCAGCCCGGGGCAGCGACAAGTGTTGAGGAAAAGCTGAGCGATGCGGGCCAGGTGCACGCGCATACCGGCATCTGTCCAACGGTGGCTCTACACGTCTTGTGGGATCTGCCCAACGGCATCCGGGACTGCGGGTCGATCACCGAAGCGGCAGCAAGAAATGGAGTGCATCCGGGATCCATCAACCCAAACGTATTTCAAGATCAGATTTACAAGTTCGGTTCATTTGCAAATCCTGATGCCGGCGTGAGAGAGAAAGCTCTTGAGCACGCGAAACTTAGCGTCGATATTGCGAGCGCCCTGAAGAGCCGGGACGTTTCCTTCTGGTTTACGGATGGCTCGAACTATCCCGGAACGGCGAACATTCGTCAGCGAAAGCAATATTTCGAAGAGTGTTTAAGACTCGTTCACGCGCAACTCGAACCCAATCAGCGAATGTTGGTGGAATACAAACCGTTTGAGCCGGCTTTTTACCACACCGATATCGCGGATTGGGGCATGGCTCTACTCCTGGCCCGTGCGGCCGGCCCACAGGCAAAAGTGCTGGTGGATACCGGACATCACTACGCGGCGCAGAATATCGAACAGATCGTAAGCTGGCTGTTAGCTGAAAATATGCTCGGGGGCTTCCATTTCAACGACCGGCGGTACGCCGACGACGACCTGACATTAGGGTCGATCGATCCTTACCAAGTTTTTCGAATCTTCCACGAGATCCTTTTTTATAAGTGGGAGACTGGGAACGAGCCTGACGTTGCTTATATGATCGATCAAAGCCATAATCTGAAAGACAAAATCGAGGCGACGATACAGACGGCCGGGATGGCCCAAGAGCTTTTTTCCAAGGCAGCGTTAGTCGATTACCCGCGCCTTGCGAGTGCACAAAAGAAATGTGACCTGATAACTGCGGAATCCTGTCTGCAAGATGCCTTCGCCACCGACGTAAGACCGGTTATCCGCGAATGGCGACAAACGAAGGGCCTCGCCGAGGATCCTATGGATGCATTCCGGAGCAGTGGTTACGGGGAACGCATCGCACGCGAACGCCGCGCGCGAAACATGTCGAGTATCTCATCTTACGCCTGAGATATGGCGCCCGAGAAGTATTGTGAGGTTAACCGTGCCAGAAACCACAGAAATAGTTCATTTACGAGACTTATGGGACGAGAGACAAGCGGCGGAACTGGCGGATCGCCCGCTGGCACTCCTGCGCTATCGCTCAAATCTACTGGGGGCTGATCTCCGAATTACTAACTTCGGAGGAGGTAATACAAGCTCCAAGATCGAACTACCGGATCCTTTCACGGGTAAACCGGTCCGCGTGCTTGCGGTGAAGGGCAGCGGCGGGGATCTCGGTTCGATCAAAGAGTCCGGATTCGCGCTGGTCTACCTGGATCGCCTGGAGCAGTTAAAGGATCTGTACCGGGGCGAGGAATTCGAAGATGAGATGGTGAGCTACTACCCGCTATCCGCTTTCGGCGAGAATCGCGTGGCTGCCTCGATCGACACACCGCTGCATGCGCTGCTTCCCTTCCCCCATGTCGATCATTTGCATCCGGATTGGGCCATCGCGATCGCCGCCAGTGCGAACGGTAAAGAAAAACTGGAAGAATTCAATCGAAAGTTCGGCCGGAAAATCATCTGGCTTCCATGGCAGCGACCTGGATTTGAACTAGCCCTTCAATTGGAAAAAGCCGTGAAGGAGAATCCGGGCTGCGACGGCGTCCTGCTGGGTAGCCATGGGCTATTTACATGGGGCAATACGCAGAGGGAGTGCTATCTGAACAGTATTCGCACGATCGATCAAATGGGCGAATTCATTATGGAGCACCAGGCGAAGATCGGGCCTTTGTTCGGAGGCGTTAACGTTGAGCCGGCTGCGGACCGGCAGGAAATTGCAGCTGCTATTCTTCCGACGCTGCGAGGAATCGTCTCATCAAACAGGCGCGTGATCGCGCACTACACCGATCACGAGGATGCGCTCACATTCGCCGGCGGGAAATGGTCTAAAGAGCTGAGCGACTTAGGCACGAGTTGCCCGGATCATTTCCTGCGTACACGAATTCGTCCGATGTTTGTCGAATGGAAGCCGGGAACAGAAAACATCGAAACCTTGAAAGCACGCTTCGAAGAGAGGGCCACCGAATATCGTAAGGAGTACGCCGCGTATTACAAGGATTGGGCGACTGCCGAATCGCCGAGATTGCGAGATTCGAATCCGTCCGTTGTTATCGTTCCTGGGTTGGGCTTGTTTGGTTTTGGCAAAAACAAAAAAGAAGCCCGCATTACGACGGAGTTCTTTCTCAATGCCATCCACGTGATGGCGGGGGCGAATGCGCTGAACAGCGGAGAGGCAAAATCTCCGTATCCACAGGCACGAAAAGCGGAATCCTCCAAAGGTTTTGTCAATTGCCGGAACTACGTGGCTCTGCCGCGATCGGAGGCATTTCGGATCGAATACTGGGCGCTCGAGGAAGCAAAGCTGCAACGCATGCCTGCGGAGGCAGAGTTCAGCCGGAAGATTCTGCTGGTCATCGGCGGCGGGAGCGGGATCGGGCGTGAGGTTGCTCTTCTCTTAGCAAGGAAGGGTGCGCACGTGGTGGTTGCCGACATGAACGAGGGAGCAGCGAAGGAAGTCGCGCGGGAAGCGGCCGTTTTTTCGTCCGCCGATGCAGTTTCCCACGTGGGCTTGAATTTGGCGGCTCCTGAGAGCATTGCAGAAGCGGCCAAACACACGGTGCTGCAGTTCGGTGGCTTGGACGGGATCGTGAATACCGCGGCTATTTTCCCGGTGGGCTCCGGCCCGCAAGGCCAGCTCAACGAAGATCAGTGGAACAAAACTTTTCTGGTGAACGTGACGGGTAATTACTTCCTGGCACGGGAGACTGGCTGGATTTTTCGCGATCAAAAACTATCGGGAACTCTCGTGCTCACCAGTTCCGCCAACGCGGTTGTGCCAAAATTCGGCAGCGAAGCATACGACATCAGCAAGACGGCCCTCAACCATCTGATAAGAGAGCTCGCCATTGGATTAGGCCCGACGGTCCGTGTAAACGGGATCGCTCCGGCAACTGTGGTCGCGGGATCGACAATGTTTCCGCGCGATCGCGTGATGCAATCGCTCAAGAAATACAAGATCGAATTTTCGGAATCTGAATCGACGGAAGAACTCCGCGGAAAACTGGCGGATTTCTACGCACAGCGTACAATCACGCGGAAACCGATCTTACCGGAGGACTGCGCGCGCGCTATCGTTTGGCTGGCAAGCGATGAAAGCGCTAAAACGACCGGCCACATTATTCCGGTAGATGGCGGGTTGCAGGAAGCTTTCCTCCGGTAGAGATCGCGTGCAACGTGTCTGCTTTACTCTTCGAGTACGTCGCGATCTCCTCGAGGAGTATAAACGGCGGCATCGCGCAGTCTGGGAAGACATGCGGCAGGCGCTACGGGAATGCGGGTGGGGTAATTATTCCCTCTTTCTGAGAGAGGACGGTCTTCTTGTGGGGTATCTGGAGACCGAGAATTTTGAAGCAGCGCTGGAAGGAATGGCCGCTCGTGAGGTTAATGCTCGCTGGCAGCGCGAGATGGCTCCTTTCTTCGAGCAAACAGGCGGCGCTGCACCCGACCGAGCTATAACGCCGCTTGAAGAGATATTTCACCTGGAATAACGATGACGCCAAATCCCGCTCTGGGAGTTTTCTTTCACTGGCTCGGAGGTCTAGCGTCCGGAAGCTTCTATGTTCCATATCGCGGCGTAAAGAGGTGGTCTTGGGAGACATACTGGCTCGTGGGCGGAATCTTTTCATGGCTTGTGGCGCCATGGCTGCTCGCGTCGCTCCTGACCCGGCACTTACCCGCGGTATTGGCTGCCGCCTCAAGTAAGACCCTCTTCTGGTGCTTCTTCTTTGGCCTGTTGTGGGGCGTGGGGGGTTTGACCTTCGGGCTGACGATGCGCTACCTGGGACTTTCGCTCGGAATGGCGGTCGTAATGGGCCTTTGCGCCGCATTCGGGACGCTGATGCCGCCTATTTTCGCAGGTACATTCATTAGCCAAGTGATAGGTACCACATCGGGACGCGTGATTCTGTTAGGAATTTTCATTTGCCTGGTGGGTATCGCGATCGCCGGATTGGCAGGAGTTTACAAGGAGCGCTCGATGTCAGTCGAGGAGCAGCAAGCGGCAATACAAGAATTCGACCTCAGAAAAGGGTTCCTCGTTGCGCTCCTGTCTGGAGTAATGAGCGCGTGCTTCGCGTACGGATTGGCAGCCGGAGATCCTATCAAAGCGATGACAATGCGCGCCGGGACACCCCCTTTATGGCAGGGCCTTCCCGTGCTGGTTGTGGTTCTGTTGGGCGGCTTTACGACAAACTTTCTTTGGACGGCTTTTCTGAATATCAGAAACAAAACCGGCCATGAGTATTTAACCTTGGAATATCCGCGAGGAGTAACTCGCACTAATTCTCCGCAACCGATTGAAGAAACCGCCCTAACCGGTCCGACTGCCAGCGTACTTACGCATACAACGGCCGTGATTGTGAGGGAGACCGTACGTGTTCCACTCTTATCCAACTACTTGTTCTGCGCTCTGGCCGGCGTCACCTGGTATATGCAGTTCTTTTTCTACAGCATGGGTGAAACGAAGATGGGCGCCTACAAATTTTCAAGCTGGACCCTGCATATGGCGAGCATCGTTATCTTCAGCACTCTTTGGGGCGTCGGGCTAAAAGAGTGGAAAGGAGCAAGCAAGATCGCAATCCGGCTGCTGGTGGCCGGCTTGGTTGTATTGCTCAGTTCGACGATTATCATCGGGTATGGCAATTATCTCGGAGCTCGCTAGATACTTCCGGGCGCGACGAGGGATCCTAGTCGCGTGAGAGTGTGGACGATCAAGCTGCGTGATGAAAAGCTCGCTAAATATGTTCTTCTTCCCGGGAAATTAGCTGTCTGGACGCTTCGAGGTGAGCTGCGGAGCCGTTTGCGTATCGCGAAAGAATACCGGCTCGTTCTGGAATCCGGTCTTTTCGACGTCGCTTTCTATCAGAGGCAGTACGGTGAACTGCTCGCTAGCCAGGCTGATCCGCTGCGCCATTTTCTAACTGGCGGATATTTAGCCGGGTGCAACCCGAATCCCCTCTTCGACAGCGCCTGGTACCTTACTCGAAACCCAGATGTTGCCTGCAAGAAAGCCAACCCGCTTGTGCATTTCATTCAGAGCGGCTGGAGCGAAGGCTGCGATCCGCATCCACTCTTCAAGACGACTTATTACTTGAAGATGAACCCGGATGTGGCTCAACAAGGACTCAATCCGCTCCACCATTTTCTGAACATCGGATTCAAGGAGAACAGAAACCCTAATCCGCTGTTTGATTGCGCCTATTACCTCCAGACCAATTCGGACGTTGCCGGATCCGGTACAAACGCATTGGTTCACTATGTTTTGTCGGGCGCGTTTGAACTGAGAAACCCACATCCGCTTTTCGATGCAGGTTACTACATGCGATCAACGCTGGAGATCACGAATCGTAAGATCAATCCGCTCGAGCATTACTTCAATTTCGGCGTGAAGGGCCATTTGAGCCCTCATCCCTTGTTTAATGTTCAGTTCTATCGCGCGCAGCACGCCGACCGCTTAGCGGGAATAAGTGATCCGGTGCAGCACTATCTCGAGACCGGGGCGAAACTTGGATACGATCCATGTGAGTTATTCGACACCTCGTTCTATATCAAGCAATACCCGGAGGTGGAAGTAGCCGGGGTGAATCCGCTCGTACACTATTTGACCGAGGGCTCTCGCACCGGTTTCAATCCCAATCCGCTCTTCGATACGGTCTTCTATTTGGAGCACAACCCCGACGTAGCGACGAGCGGTCAGAATCCGCTGACGCATTATATTGAAACCGGTGCCCTGGAAGGAAGAGCAGCCGGCCCTTTTTTTGATTCACAGTTTTATCTCCGAAACAATCCGAAGATCCGGCAGGCGAGAATCAATCCTCTAGCTCACTACCTGGTCGGCGGCGGAGTGGATGAGGGTTGTGATCCGAATCCCTTTTTTGATACATCTGCATATACAAGAGAGCATCCTGAGCTGCGGGAGTTAGGAATTAATCCGCTCGTTCACTTTCTCGGCTTGAACGATCCGCCGAGAGATGCCATTGCCTCACAATCCCCCGTAATTGTAGTGCGCATTGGAGCTGCCGGCAGAAGAGCGGACGACACTCTGAGGAAACCGGGCATTCACCTCTTACTGGACCTGACGGACTCCACTGGGGCGATGGATTTTCAACAAAAAATACTACAGGAATTAACGTCGCCGGACGCTTTTATTAGAGACGTAGACGGCGCGACCATCCTGCTTTCATCGTCTCCGGAGATTCAAGAAATTGCCTGGCCGAAAGACTGGACTACTTCATCCGGCATCAATCCCTTATCAGAGGCTCGTTTGGCCATCAGGTATGCGGGCGAGTTGGGAAACCATCTGCTCGTTGTATTCGGACTGGTATCGATGACAGCTGGCGCGTTAGACAACCTGATGAAAGCCTTCGATCTTGATCCGCATTTCGGAGTTAGCGTGCCCAGGCAGCTCGATCGGGAGACAGGAGAACTCCTGCAAGTGGTGGACGAGACCGGTGATCCTGAACTGTTACCAGCACAAGTCCTCGCACACATTCCGAACTACTACATACTTCCGGAAGTTCTGACGCCCTGCATACTCATTCGGGATGTTGTGACTTCGAATTTGCTTCCGCTCGATGATGCCTATCAGAGTATTGCCGGCGCATTCCAGGCGTATCTTTGCGGTATACGGCGCGCAGGATTTCGAACGGTGATGGTTAATAGTGCTTGTGTCCACGCCGACGCAGATATCAACAGGCGAAAGCTCCTGCTGCCTGGACCTGATGTTCGTAAGTTATGTATCGATCATCCGGACGCGGGAAGGGCCAGAGCTGAATTGCGGGAAAACTCTCTTCATTTACATGAGACCTTACTCGGACGATACCTCTCACCGATTCAAGATGTGCGAAAGAGCCTTCTGATCGATGTGAGAGGCGTTCCGAATTACTTTAACGGCACGGCGGAAGCGGTGCTCGCATTGTGCGATGCCATCAAAGAGATCGGAACGGACTGGAGCATCGCTATCTGGGCCAAACCCGAAGCGGCGAACTACCATTCCATGCAGGCTCGCTATTCTCCGTGGCCGATTGTGGCGGCCGAATGCAAAGGTCAATTCACCGTCGCTTTGCGTCCGTCGCAGCCGTGGCATATGGCCACCATGTTAGAACTTCATCGGTCTGCACTGATCAATTTGTTCGGCATACTGGACACCATATCTTGGGATATTTTGTATGAGGCGCCAATTGGACTCGGCGCCTCTTGGGATTTCATGTGCCAGTACGCTGATGGGCTGATATACGACTCCTTCTACACCCGAGATCACATGAGGCACAGGTTTCCCGCCGCTGAATCTACGCCTTCATACGTCTCTCATCTTTCCTTCAATCCTCGCGACTACACGGTTGAGGATTATTTTGACCCGACGAACGCTGGCGACTACGTTTTTGTCATCGGCAACAGATATGATCACAAGCATCTCAAACCGACAGTTGATCTGCTGAGCTCGACATTTCCGCGTCAGCAAATCAAGGCCTTAGGCCTCAAGAGTTACAGCCATCCGATGGTACAGGTCTGGGAAAGCGGGGAGCTACCCGCATCGGAGATTGAAATCCTGTTTGCGAGGGCCCGGGTAATAGTTTTTCCGTCGCTTTACGAAGGATTCGGCCTACCGATATTGAAAGGGCTGAGTTACGGCCGCACTGTTATCGCGCGAAAATCCGCACTGCTGTACGAGATCGCTGGTAATTATCGCGGGCCCGGCAAACTACTGGGATATTCGACACCATTCGAGCTGGTAGACACCGTGGATCGAGTCATTCACCGTTATCCATTTGACGAGTTGCCGCTCGGAAGCGATTTGGCTGAAGAGCAGGAACCCAGAGACTGGCACGCTGTAGCACGCAGCTTATTTCTCTTTATCGAAGAGCGAATGTCGTACCCAGAACAATTCCGGTGGTCGCAGCGAGAGCGAGCGATACGTCAATTGAATGCTTTCAACAGCTGACGCTCGCCGGGTATCGATAGCGGGACACTATTTGACCGCCAGTTCCTTGGCAGCAGGGTCGATAACTCCACCCTTATAAATGTCGACGGCTTCTCGTGGATTGCCGAAAAACAGCACTCGACCTCGATCAAGCAGAAGGGCACGATCACACTGCTTAAGGACTTGATCCATGCTGTGAGTAACGAAAAGTATCGTCTTCCCCGATTCGCGAAAATGCTTCAGCCTGTCAAAGCATTTCCGCTGGAAGCCCAGATCTCCTACAGCCAGAATCTCGTCAATCACCAGAATGTCCGGATCGACTTCGGTGGCAACAGCAAAGGCAAGCCGCATGTACATTCCCGAAGAATACTGCTTCACAGGGACGTCAATAAAATCGCCAATCTCCGCAAAATCAATGATCCGTTGCTCGCGCTCCAACATCTGGCGCTTAGAAAATCCCATCAGCAAACCATTCAGCAGGATGTTCTCGCGACCAGTAAGCTCGGTATGCATGCCGGCACCCAGTTCGAGAAGCGGAGCGACCGAGCCGTTAACTTGGACTCTTCCGCTAGTCGGCCGATAAATTCCCGCTATGACTTTGAGCAGCGTGCTCTTTCCGGAGCCGTTGCGCCCGATTATCGCCAGCATCTCCCCCTGGCGAACCGTGAATGAAATGTCATTCACGGCGTTGAAATCGTGAAAATTCACCTGCTTGCGAAAGAACTTCGAGAACAACTCTCGAAGCGTATCCGGGCGCTCCTGAATTACGCGAAAACGCTGGATGACGTTCTCGACGGTTATTGCCGGCGACTCGCTGCGGTCAAACATAGAACACGAACTCGTCCTGATGTCTGCGAAAAACCCAGAATCCGAAACCAAGCATTGCAAAAGCGCAAACAAAACAGGCTACGATTGACGGCAGTTTCGGAAGAAGACCGTAATAAACACCCAAACGAAATCCGTTGAGAAAATATTGCAGCGGATTGAGCTTGAGAAGCCAGCGATCCTTTGCCGGGATGAAGTCTATAGAGTAGAGGATCGGTGTCAAGTAGAACAGGATGTTCAACAATACCTGTAAGATGTGCGCCACGTCCCGATAATAGACGTTGGCGGCAGCAAAGAAGAACGTCGCCCCCAGAGTGAAGACCGTCAGGGCCAGGAGTGGAACCGGCAGATAGAGCCAAGTCCAATAAAACGGGTGGCGCATCGCGATCACGATCAATACCAACGGTATTATCGAAAGCAGGAAATTGATCATGTTCGATACGACCGCGGCCGTAGGAAACACTAACTTAGCGACGTTAACCTTTTTGATGAGATCTCCATTCCCGACGATCGATTCGGCAGCGTAGGAGAGAGACTGAGAAAAAAAGGTCCATGGGAGGAGAACGCTCAAAAGGAAGATGGCGAAGTGATGTATCGTCTGAGCCATCAGGGTAGAGAACACGACTGAAAGAACAACCATCAGGAGAAGAGGGTTCAGAAGCGCCCAAAGGAACCCCAGAACCGAACGCTTGTAGCGGATCTTTAGTTCTTTGAGAGCCAGGGCCCAGATGAGCTGTCGGTAGCGGAACGTGTCCGAAAATAGTTCGATCATCCTGTCCGAGAAGGGAGCCACAGCACCCAGCCGGCCCCAGAAAAATGTCGCAGCTTTTATTGTAGCGGAATGCTCGACTGAGGCCAGCCGCCGATCTCAGTGATCAGAGCGTCACCGGCGCTTGAACTTGTAGAAGACTTCGAGACTGACATTCGAATTATAGTCACGGAGTGCCACGGCGGACAGATTGTTCGTCAAATCCCATTGCACTCTGACGATCTGTGCGTTTGGTTGGCTTACGTCATCAATGTAGGTGAACGTAATGTTGCTCGTGATCTTCTGTTGTAGGGTTAGGCGAGCGGAAGGTCCGTTGTTCTGAGAGAGCATCGGGTCTATTTTCAACTGAGTCAATCCAAAGACGCGTTGTACGCGACTTGCTAAAGGATTCGCCACGGCTTGCCCCAAAACCGCAGACTCTCCCATCTGGCTGAGCGACTGCTGCGGTGGCGCAGGCTGGTTCGCCGCAATCATTGGGTTTGTCGGTGTAGTATTAGTCGCCAGCAATTGCACGATCTGCTCGAACGTAAGAGGCGGGTCGGAGCGATAATTCAGCTTGAGATTGTCCATCGGGCCGGTGACGCCAAGCGTTACGTTAACGCCTTGTGCAATCGTTTCAAGTGAGACATTCAGGACCGGATTAATTGAATTAGGATCATAGAAGTTAACAGTGCCGGTCGTCACCGTGTAGGTGTTACCGAAGAAGACTAACTGTCCGTCAGTGACTGTCACGCGGCCAAGCATGCCTGGTAATTCCGCAGTGCCTCGCACAGTAAGATTTGCCAATACGGAAAACCGGTTGGCGTAAGTTGAAGATACCTGGATATCAGGGGCGGTGAGTATATGCAGATCCAATCTCATCCCGGAAAGCAAGGGTGAGGGCGAACTTGGAGTGCTGGGGGGCGTAGCGGCAACAGAGAGCAGCGATCCAGTATCAGTAGTGCCCTCATAAGTAACCTTGTGAATAGTGATGGTTCCGGCTAGAAGGGAGCGCTTGACGTTTCCGGTCAGGTTGATCGTGGCATCAGACGTGGCACTGACACCGGCGTAGCGCACCCGGACCTTCGAAGCAAGGGCTTTCAGGTTAAAGGACGGAACGCCGGCGCCAAGTGTAGCGAAGCCGCTGAGCGCAATTTGACCTCCACCACTCTGGGCCGTAAGGCTTTGAATAGAAAGACTGGTTCCATTCAAGAGAATCGTGCCATTGGCATTGGACAAGCCGTTTGGGGCTCCGGAATAGTTCACATTTGCATTCTTCAGCTCTATTTGACCGTTTGCCCGAGGCTGCGCAAGACTCCCACGAATGACAGTGTCGAGTGCGAGTGAACCGGACGAATAGAAATCGCGGTCTGCATCCTGCAAGATTCCCAGGTCAACCGCGGCCTTCAAGGTCAAATCAAGCGGGCTGGCTGCATTTTTGAGGTTCATGGAGCCAGACGCGACGATGGACGTTCCGTGTCCTTCAATATCGAGTTGCTCTATGTGAACGATCTCGTGATTCATTGCGACCACGATCGGCTTGACATTTTGTAAATCTACTTTTCTGACAGAGACGGACCCCGGAGAACTCGGGTTTTGAGTCCTGATGTCGAGCTGGTCTAACTGAGCTCGCGCTGTCAGTTTGTCGGGATCGAGCGTTGGACCACTGATTATGCTTTGCCCATTCAAGAGTACTTCGATAGGCAGCGAAGCAGTAGAATTCTGGCTGAGAAGCGGAGCGAAGTTTGAAAGCTTTATACCGCCGAAGGAAAGCTTGCTCTGGATCGGGTAGTCACCGGTGAGCTGCATCTGACCGTCTCCATGAATATCGCTTTGCGCAATATCTGAATCGAGACGAAAGTTCAAAATGGACCCTCGGGTTTGGGCCTTGAAACTTACGCCACCCATCGGTTTATCGGCGATTTGCAGACCAGCAGCTGAGGCATTGGCGTTCAACTTCGAAAAGAGTACCTGCTGCTTTCCGTGCTCTTCGCGGAGGCTTGCCGAGAGATCCGCCGCCAGTCGCAGGGTTCCACGCAGATCGGGCCGCTGCTGCTGAACGTGCGTAATCTGGCTCAAGTCAATATCACTGCTGGTGACAGTGAGTGCAAGCACGCCTGTGCGCAGATCGCTGACCGGATGATGAAAAAATCCATTCAGTTTCACGTCTCCCGCAGGCACTTTGAGCTCGACTGAAGGAATGGCGATCGAATTGTTCGCATATGAAAGCGAGCCAGTAAGGCTGTGGATCAATTCCTGATAGACGTCGGCATGCGACAAGGAAAAATTCAGATTGGCCTCCGGATTTTTCGGCGTACCGCTTAGCTGCGCTTTAGCCGAAAAATTCCCGCTCGCAGGTATGGCTGCTTGTCCAGCCATTTGAAGGGCCTTTGCGACAGAAAGATCCTGGATGCTAGCCTCAGCCTTTGTCAGATACTCTCCACTCAGGGACGTTGAACCATTAGCTTTTATGACGGAGCCAGCAAAATCAGAATCCAATCTGTATGTAACTTGACCGTTGGCTGTGCGCGCAGTCGCCGTCAGATTTCCTGCCGCCTGATGCTGAATCTCTAAGTTCCGGGCTGACAGATCGAGTGCGACATTCGCAACGTGGAAAGTCGTCGTTTTGTTCGTGCTGCCAATATCGCCCGACGCATTCGCCGCCAGTTGCACCAAGCCCGCTACGCCGCTATTCTGTTTGGCGAGCGCCTGGACCTGGGCCAATTGCAAGCCGACAGCCGAGAGTTCCATCTGGACATGACCGTTTGTGAAGCTGTCCTTCGGGTGCCTAAAACTACCTTTCGAGGTGATTTTTCCGCCGGCCGTATCGAGCTCGAGTTGGGAAAGAGTGATCAGTTGATCTGTCAAATCGACATTCGTTACAAAGTTACTGAATTGCTGCTGGTTTAAACTTCCATCCGTCGCTTGGACGTGGGCTTGGCCCAACGGGTCACCGTAGGTTCCGCGAAGGTGGACTACAGCCGTAGCGGTGCCTGAAGCTTGGAGGGAAGACGCTCCGGCCAAACTGACCAGGTCTGCGAGATTTCCATTGCTCAGGGTTAGATTCGCAGAGAGAGGAGAGGAAGGAACAGGTTCCCATTTTTGCAGTCCAAGCGAACCATCAAAGTTAGTATTCAGGCCTTTTCCCGCGAGCCGCCCGTTATGGATGCTCGCACCTGAAGATGAAGCTGCGGCATCGAGTGCAAGATTATCAAATTGCCGTCCTTCTACGGCGAACTGCGTAACTGCGAGATGAGCTGCGAGCACCGGAGTAGATATATTTCCGGTAATTTGCGCATTGAGTTGGGCGGTCCCACCCTGCAACGTGACCGGCAGGGACGAGAGTGGCTTCGCTGAGCCGAAATTTGCCGCCGGAAGAAAATCGTTGAGATTGCCGGATGTTAGTGCGAGCTCGATGCGGCTGTTCAGAGAACCATCCAGATCGAGTCGGGAGTTGGGCAGATTAATTGACGAATGATCGATGGTCAGAGTCCCGCTCGATCCGATATAGTTCGCGTACAAACGGCCGGAGATCGGAATTCCATGGCGTCCAGGCAGGATGTCGAGCCTGGCATTCGCGTTGTAGCCGGTTGTACCCTTTGCTTTCAGATCTCCTTTGGCAAGAATGGAACCGTCGAGGGCGCCGTCATAACCGAGCTGCTTACCTGTGAAGGTCGATGCCATTACGGGAAGCGAAAAATCCCGCAACTCGCCCTTCAATGCTCAGATTACGCAATTTCTCAAGAAAGACTTTAGCGGCGAGAGATCCGCCGAGCGCACTTACCTTCAGGCCGTCCATGCTGATCAGATAGGGATCGACATGGAACGGCGCTGTGAGGCTGAGATTCGTTGGCTGGGTCGATCCGGCCGCTAGCGACACGCCGCTGGAGTTGAGCCGGCCGTCTACGACGTAGTTGTTTTGGCGATCTAGAGATACATGGCCGTTCGCCTCGAGATAGCCAGCGGGCCGCACGGCGTTCAGTTCGAGTAGCAGGGCTAATTCCGTCAAAGCAAAGCTGGCATTGAACGACGCGGCGCTGTGGGTGATAGGATCCAGATTCCCCGAGGCCTGCAAGGTAGTATTGCCGAGCGCGAGATGAGCCTCCCGGATCTCAATGGCATTTGTCTTCGTATTCAAATTCAGCGCTACCTGGGCCGTCAGGTCTTTGGGGGCACCCCGGCGATTTGCATCGATAGGCAAACTGACGCTCCGCTGAATTTCAGGAAGGAAGACGCGTGCATTCATCCGGGCGGCGAGAACCGGCGCATTCATCTTTTCCATTGAGGCGCTCAGATCGATCCTCGATTGGTCCGAATTTAAACTCGCATTCGGGACTCTAATCGCGTCGCGCTCAAGAATAACCGGTATATTGACGTGCAGATTGAGAGGCGGTTTATTTCCTGAGGTAATTACAAGCGGATCGATCGCTAGGTTTCCAACATAGCTAGGATTGACCGAGTTATAACGCAGTAGCGCGCGAAGGTTTTCTCCTTGCCCACTCAGCGCCGCCTGTTGCTTCTCGGCCTTGATCAAACCGTGCTCTATGCGGAACTCCTTTACCGCCAGGTTCACAACCGTCTCCAGCCCGGAGGTGTTACTGGGCTTCGATGGAACTTTTGGCTCCGGTATGTTGGTGGAACCGTCCGCTAAGACCATAAGGTTGACCCGCGGTTGTTCTGCGCCGAGATAACGCAGATCGAGAAACTCTTTGAAACTGCTGAACAACTTCAATCTGAGTTCAAGGCTTTTGATACTGAAGAAGGGATCGCTACCCTGCGGCTCGCGGCCGTGCAGGACGAAGTTTGTGACCCGAATCGTCAAATGCCATAGATCAATATCCAAAGACCCGATACTTGCCACACCGCCCGTCGATTCTTCGAGCGTCGCAACAATTTTCTCTTTCGCAAAATTGGCAAACCAACGAGTCTGAATAGTTATGAATGCCGCACCAATAAGAATAAGCAGCAATGCTGCCAGACTAATCCCCGAAATTAAAAGAATGCGTTTTCGTTTGGTCACTGGAGACTTCTCTCTAGAGTACTTGATGGAGGCATTCTTCCTCCTGCTCGTCCAACCACGCGAAGAACAACTTGTTCACGCGTTGTCCTGTCAGAACGTCTTCGATCTCGCCGCGTACGTCGTCGAGCGAAGATTTGCCGGGGTATTTCCTTTTGAAAGCCGTTTCGTGCTCGTTGTAGTATTTCTCGACATCGTCATCAGTCACCAAAACCGCAGGTTTAAAGCGTGCATCTATGAAGCGGAGGACCGTCAATTGCCACAGGAAGTGACTACGCAGATCGGGGGCTGTAATGCCGTAGCTCTTCAGTGTTTCTTGCAGAGCTCCCTCGCTTTTGAATCGATCTTTAACGAGCTGATCCAACTCGCGATTTGCCTGCTGAGGAGATGCGAACGGATAATCGCCGATCTGGATTTCCTTTCTAATAAAGATCTGGTCAATAAGGCGGTTTGCGGCAGTCCTTCTTGCCTGTTCGCTCAGGTCCAGCGGCGCAGAGTTTAGAAAGTTTGCGACACGCAGGTCCCGGCTGATGTCACTGTCCTTGACGATCGAGTCTTCCACGATGATTGCAATACGATCGATGATTACGCCCGGAAGCAAGCACGACGCGAGCACAAAGAGAAAGAGAAGGCGCGCCGCCATCAAAAAGCCTGCCCGATGGAGAAAAAGAACTGGAACCCGCTCAGCCGCTGCGGTCCTGGAATACATCCGGGCTTGTGGCCAATATCCGCCGGTGTACAGGCCAGGAGTTCTTGATAGCTCTCGTTAGTACTGAATCCCGTATATCGGGTTGGGTTGAGCACATACGACAGGTCAACACGGACGGGTCCCAGTGGCGTCTTGTAACGTACGCCGAAGCCAGCAGCCTGAACGGCGTAGTTTGTATCTTGCCGGCTTGCCTGCGTGTAACGCAATGAGATGTTGCTGAAAGTGGTATAAACGTTTCCCATGTCTTCAAACAGGACGCCACTTATATTCGGCCCGAGAAGCGGGAATCGCAGTTCCACGTTATTGAAAAACAGCGCATTTCCGCCAATCGGGAAGCCGGTGGGCGGAGTTATCACAGGACCTGGCAACTCGTTCGCGGTACCGATATCGCGGGGACCGGCCTGGTTGTTTCCAAAGCCCCGCATCGAGATGCCACCCCCGCCGTAGAAGCGTTCAGGAAGGGGGATTGCTTCAAAGTCCGAAGTACCGGGCTCCACATCGAAAGGGATGATCGCCCCTAATTGTGTCTGCCGCGCCAGCACTAAGTTCCGCCAGAGTGAGGTATAGGTCGCATTGCGCGCCAGGACGCGGGCAAATGTGCGTTGTGAACCGAAGTACTTACTGGCATATCCCACATCGAGGGTGTTCCAAAAACCGCTGTGGGCGTCGGCCGGATTGTCGCGATGATCCTGGACGTAGCTCACCGAGGGCATGCCGATTCGGACAGGCTGAGAGAACTGAGGAATCAGTAATGCCGGAATATTGATGTTGCCTGTGCTGACACGTCTGTAGGCGAAGCGAAGCGCGAGCGTGGAGGCACGAGTTAACCGTTGCGACGTTTGCACGGAGGCCTCTGCTCGTCGCGAAGAAAAGGTTTGGACGTCCTGTGTAGTGTCATACAGGACAGAAAATGTGACGGTACGGTTCGCCGAGCCGAGAAAGCGCGGAACAATGTAGCTCAGCGATTCCCGCTGCTCGAGTGTTGAGTAGGACGTCTGTAAAGCGAGTGTTTGGCCTATCCCAAACATGTTTGTGCGGCTGACATTAAATGAAGCCAGCGGCGATGCCCCCTTGGCTCCGCCGGAGTTCTGATACTGCACCGTTGTACCGCCCAATTGGCCAGCGATCAATCCGAGGCCAATACTGAACGAATATCTTGCAGCCTCATCGAAATCATAGAGAACATCTTTGTAACGAGTCGAGCCGCTGGGGTTTTGAATTGCGGTGTTTACGCTCGCAAAAGTTCCTACCGCCGTCAACTCGCGCGCATCTTCGTTGATCTTGGTAAGCGAAATAGGCTCATCTTTCCGAACTTTGATATAGCGCTCAACTAAAGACGGCTTTGTCCGATACAAGCCTGAAATGACTACCTGGCGTACAAACTGGCGCGGCCCTTCTCTGATCTTGTAAGTCAGATTCACGGTTGCCGGGTCTGGGCCAGGCTCCTTGGTGTAGCTGAACGACGCAGATTGAAATCCTTCCGAATAGTAATACTCAAGAATGCGATTGCGATCGGATTGAACGTTTATCTCGGCGTAGGGCTGTCCTTCGACCGAGGCGAAATCCTGCTCGATCGGGCTGAGGTCAAGAAGATTCGTCCCGAAGATCTTGAGACTTGCTACGCGCCACTGCTTCCCCTGATCGATCAGGTAAGTAACGGCAATGTCATTGGGCTTTCCGTTGAAATCAGTGGAGACTTTGGAAGTAACTTTGACGTCCTGAAATCCGTTACCGATATAAAGATTTGCAATCGCCTCTTCATCCTTTTTTCGGAAAGTCTCGCTGTAACGGCCATACCTTAGCAGAAGCGACCTGGGCTGAAGGAACATACGTTCCCTCAACGTCGCATCGAGAAAATAGTTGTTTCCTTGAATCTCGACTTTCACCAGCTTGCGGCGAGGCCCGGTCGCGATGTAGTAGTTAATAACTTCTTCACCGTTTTTGACTGGCTCCGGCGAGAAGGTTACATCAACATCGGGATATCCGCGCGATTGAAAGTAATCATGAAGGTTACGCGCGCCCTCGGCCAACAGGTCGTTGTCGACCGTCCCTTCCTGATAGATCGGGAGGTATTCCCTCAATTTGCGTTTGGAGATTTTCGCCTCGAGCGCCTTGACGGTGATCTTCGGACCGGCATCGATATCAAAGACTGGCTTAGCATTCCCTGTGGTTGGATCGTATTCAAGCGAAGACAGGTTTACAGAGGCGGTTAGGCGATCCTTCGTAGCGTACTTTTTTTCAACTCCTTGAACCCCTTTGTCAGTCAGGACAGCGGTAACCTGACGCCATTTTTTGATAAACGGCCAGCGCCAACCGGTTGCCCGGATGATGGTTGAATTTGGGAGCTTAGTATCGCCACGAATGATAGGCGGCTCATACCTGGACCTTTTCCCGGCTTCCACGATAAACCGAATTGTCACGTTGTGAGTCGAGGGGTCTTCGACGGTAGCGACGCCTACATGCCCGCTGAAAAGTCCGTTATCATGAAGCTGCGCTTCCAAGTTCTTGCGCGCAAAGAACAAGGCCTCGTCGTCGAAGGGCTGACCGAGATAAAGCTGGGAATCGCCTATGAGAACAGGGCGGCTCGGGGGATCCTTAATGTCACCTCCAGCTCCAACGTGTCCGATGAAGCGCCTCGCCCGGGTTATGAAAGTGAGAGAGACACCTGCGCGAGCCGGCTCCGCATCGACTTGAATATCGTCATAAAGTCCGCTTCGATAGAGACGATCGATGGTGGCGGCCAGCTGATTGGTTTCAAGGCGCTGGCCTGGCTTTACGAGCATCATGCGGTCCAAATCCCGCGGATCGATGGGCTGCTGGCTTGGCCGGTAGTGAATGGCAGTCACGACCTGACCAGCGAAATTCTGCGCCCGAACAGCCGGCGAGAAGAGCAGAATCGACGATAAACACAAGATGATGCAATGAAACAGCAGCGACTGCTTCATTCTTCCTGCTGAGACTCCTTGGTTCGATCTTCCAGCAACAACCCGCTTCCTGAAAGTGGCATAAAACTGGACGCCCACCGCTAAATTGATGTTTCAAGTGTCGCATCATTAAGCTCTAATGGTCTAACAGGAGGGCGGGCAGGATGACGCGAAGCGAAGCGCTTCAGCTTATTAAGACCACGGCCTCGCAATGGAGTGACCACAATGCGCCTCGATTAGGGGCGGCGCTCGCTTACTATGCCCTGCTCTCAATAGCTCCCCTATTGGTGCTGGTCGTTGCCATCTGTGGTCTGGTGTTCGACAAGGACACAACCGAACATCAACTCCTGGGACAAGTACGGGCCGCGCTTGGTCCCTTGGTAGCTAAATCAGTTCAAAGTTTAATTGATAATGCCCACCAAATCAGTCGAGGGATTTTTGCGACGGTTGCTGCCGTAATTACGCTTTTGTTCGGTGCATCCGGCGTATTCGTAGAACTGAGAGACTCGCTCAATACGATCTGGGGTGCTCCGGCCATACGGTCCATTAGCTGGCGGAGCTTACTTTGGCAGCGTGTCATCTCTTTCGGAATGGTTCTGGCCCTGGGATTTCTTTTGCTGGTTTCTCTTGTGCTGAGTACTGCGCTCGCCGTGGTGACGAATTTCTTCGAAGATTACATACCGGTTCGCGCGGCAATATGGGGCGAGATTGCGAATTTCGTTGTGCCGCTGATCGCAGTCTCGATCCTCTTTATTTTGATTTTTAAATTTGTTCCAGATGTTCCCATCAATTGGCGCGATGTCGTGATTGGCGGGATTGCCACGGCCGTGCTGTTCCAAATCGGCAAGGCATCGCTTTCCGTGTATATGGCCACGGCCGGCGTCGGGTCCGCGTACGGCGCAGCGGGCTCGATTGTGGCGTTTGTGGTGTGGGTTTATTACTCCGCGCAGATATTCTTCTTTGGAGCTGTGTTTACGAATGTGTATGCAAAAACTTTCGGTTCGCATGCTCGAAAGGCTGGACTGAGTCCGAAGAGGAGTCTCGAGAATCCATCGATGAAGCGCAGCGCATCGGCATGAGTAAAACCGACTTACATACGCTAAAATAGGGGTTCCCACCCGTTTTACTCAATGATTTCAGTAAGCAATGTGAGCATGCGTTACGGCGCGAAAATTCTCTTTGAGGACGTCACGGCGACCTTTTTGCCTGGGCGCCGCTACGGTCTGACCGGGCCGAATGGCGCCGGCAAGACCACTTTCATGCACCTGCTCTCCGGTGAATTGGACGCGCAAAAAGGTACAATCGTTCGCCCGAAGAAGGTCGGCATTCTGCGTCAGGATCAATTTGCTTTCGATGCTTTCCGTGTCATTGACACGGTCATTATGGGGAACGCGCCGCTCTGGAAAGCACTGGAAGAGCGCGAACGTCTGTACTCCAAAACGGAGCTTACCGATGAAGAGGGGATGCGCCTCGGTGAACTCGAAGGCATAGTCGCTGAGGAGGATGGCTATTCAGCGGAAAGCGACGCGGCTGTGTTGCTTGATGGACTCGATATTCCAGAGCCTCTTCACGAACGGAGGATGAGCGAGTTACAGGGTGGCCAAAAGGTTCGCGTCCTATTGGCGCAAGCTTTGTTCGGACATCCGGAGGCGCTTCTGCTGGATGAGCCGACCAACTATCTCGACCTCGAATCGATTCACTGGCTGCAACACTTTCTAACACGCTACGAAGGTACTCTGATCGTTATTTCGCACGACCGCCACTTTGTTAACAGCGTCTGCACCCACACCGCAGATATCGATTATCAGACGATCATCACCTATCCGGGCGGCTACGATGACATGGTTCTCCAGAAGACTCAGATCCGTTCGCGTATCGAAGCAGAAAATGCCCAGCGCGAAAAGAAAATCGCGCAATTGAACGAGTTCATCGCTCGCTTTTCGGCAGGCACGCGCGCCAGTCAAGTGACCTCTCGCAAAAAGGAAGTGGAGCGCTTGCAGACAACGGAACTGGCGCGATCGAATATCCAACGGCCCTTCATTCGTTTCGAGATGAAGCGGCCTTCCGGACGGCATGCCCTGGAATTCAAACGCGTGACGAAAGGCTATGGAGAACTTCCGGTTATTCGGGATTTCTCGGCTGCGGTTCAACGCGGAGAGAAAATCGCTTTGATGGGGCGCAACGGGGCCGGCAAAACAACTCTCTTGAAAGCGCTCCTGGCGAACGCTCCGGGAGTGGATGACCCGGATGTCGGCCTTGACTCAGGAACTGTGACCTGGGGACACGAGGTACAAGTGGGCTATTTTGCGCAGGATCACCGAAGCAGCATTCGGAACGGAACCACGGTATCCGATTGGTTACATGACTTTGACCCACAAGCCTCTAAAGAGGAGGTTAGAGGTTTATTGGGCCAGATGCTATTCAGCGGTGAAGAGGGCATGAAGCCGACCGATGCTTTATCCGGCGGTGAAGCAGCTCGCCTTGTCTTTTGCAGGCTTATGCTGCAAAAACCGAACTTTCTCATCTTTGACGAGCCGACGAATCACCTGGATCTGGAATCCATTAACGCCTTGAACATCGCGTTGCAAAAGTTCCAAGGCACAGTGTTGCTGGTGACTCACGACGAAGATCTAGTCGACGAGGTAGCGACGCGTCTATGGAATTTCGATGGAGGCGAAATTCACGATTTTACCGGCTCCTACGAAGAATACGCCGCAGTAGGATCGAAGTGACTGCTTTTGCCGGCTAAACCGACCATTTGCTCCTCGATCCATCGATAAGTTTTCTCCATGCCTTCACGAAGGCGAACTGAAGGCGCCCAGTCTAGATAATTGCGGATCTTCGTGTTGTCGCTATTGCGTCCGTTGACTCCTTTTGGCGCATCCAGTTTGTATCGCCGCTCCAACTTTACTCCGGCGATTTCCTCTACGATGTCCACGAGATCGTTGATTGTGACTAATTCGTCGCTCCCGAGGTTAATCGGCTCGCGAATCTCGCTTTCAGTGATCATCTGAGTACCTTTCAAGCAATCGTCGATGTACGTGAAGCTCCGAGTCTGCTTGCCATCACCCCAGATTTCAATCTCGTGCTTGCCCGTTATTTTCGCCTCGATAACCTTGCGGCAGATTGCCGCAGGCGCTTTCTCGCGGCCCCCACTGTAAGTGCCTAGCGGTCCATACACATTGTGATAACGCGCTACGCGACACTCCAGACCGAAATCCTCCTCGAAATGGCGGCACATGCGTTCGCCGAAAAGCTTCTCCCAACCGTAGCCGTCTTCGGGAAGAGCCGGATAGGCGTCTTCTTCTTTAAGCGGCGTAACATCGGGGTTCTTTTGTTTGTCTGCGTTGTACACACAGGCCGAAGACGAGAAGAAGTAACGCTTCACGCCCGCCTCTCGCGAGGCCAACAAGAGGTGCGTATTGATCAGGACGCTCAACATGCAAAGCGCCTTGTTGTTTTCAATAAAGCCCATCCCTCCCATATCAGCAGCAAGATTGAAAACAACATCCGCGCCCTGCACGGCGCGTTGGCATGCTTCGCGGTTCTGCAAGTCCAAGACCACGTTTTCGACTCGCTCGTGTTCCTGGTACCACTCGCTGCGAGGCTTGCTGTCGATTGCCCGAATGACGTCCGCACCGCCATTCTGAAGGTACTTCACCAGATGTCCACCGATGAATCCTCCCCCACCACAAACCACTATCTTCCTTCCGGCCAGTTTCAATCCAGAACCTTCCCTGTCGACTGCTTGCAATCTCAGTTTAGACTTGCAGAAGTCGCTGCGCTACTCAGAATCGCAGAACACGGATTTCAAGATGACCGTTCCGGTTGCCCTTTGATGGCCAAGGGGTCTGGCGTATACCAGGCTAAGGCGATACAGGCCTGTCCCGGAGGACACGCGGAATTGCCACGCTTGAGGACTTGACTGGCCCAGATCACCTGATACAAGATCGGACTCGCCCGATGGCGCCGCGGGTTGTAAATGCCACGTTAGCCCAGTCGGGAAATCAGCAAGTCGTGATTCCACCTGCCATCGGAAATCATATGTACGGTCTGGATCCAGCGGCAAATATTGCTGCAGGAGAGTAACATTTTCGGGCTCATCCCCGGAGAACTGTATACGCACCAATCCCTCCGATGGAAACTGCTCAAGGCGTATTCCGTCTACTTCAGCCGGCATCCAATCAAAGCCATGGCGAAAGAAAACTGTCTTGAAGTGCCCGTTTGTTATCGGATGACTACCGGACGGAACGCTCAGCGGAAGCCACCCCGCCCTGACCATAGTCGTCCACACGCTTAAAGCGGAATCGCGATCGCCTGCGGAGACGAGCCGATCCTCGATTGCGGGCAGCAAATCGTCACGTCCCCAGGCATGAGGGTCACGTTTACCGACCGCAGTGATCAGCCGTTGGACCATAGGAGGAATCGCGGCGTATTGATGATTGTTCGATAGAAACCAAGAATAAGCAAGCAGCGTCCGGGGACGATCGGGGATCGCGCTGCCAATATCGGTCGCATTCTGGTTCATCAGCCACATCTGTGTAAAGACCGGGTCCGGAGAATACGGCGTGATTGCAAGTGTTGCCTTCGCCCAGTGAAAAAACTCGACCTGCTTCTCCTGCCGGAAGTAGAAGTTCGTGAGCGTCCACTTTGGCAAGAACATCTTGTTTACGCCGGCGGCCCTCAAGTAGTAACGCTCGGCCGAGGCTAAATCCCGCTTCTGAAATTCATTGACATAACCGATTTGAATAAGCGACTCGAAGTCGAACGGATTCAAGTCGACGGCCCGACGAAGCAGCGCGAGTTTCTCAGGCTGCCTCCAAGCAGCTAGTCGCGCCACATAATCTGCATTGTACGGAACGAGCCGAACAGCCGCTGGAACGGAAGAGAGAGTGTCCTGCTGGAATAGCCATTGTGCGCGTGCCAGCAGGAACGAGTAGCAGGCTGCGGCAAATCCACAGGAAATAAGCAGGTACCGAGTAAGAGTTGTAGAACGGGACTGCACCGACACTACGCCGGGGTGAAAGCCAGCAGAATAACTGCCTGCGCTTCACACGAACGACCCTCACCGACCGGGCCGATACCCTCGGCCGTCTTGAATTTTACCCCTACAGAATCGGAAGGCAGGCGCAACGCAGCGGCCAGACTATCGCGAATGGCCCAACGGAAGTCTTTCAGCTTGGGTCGCTGCAAAATGATCGTGGAATCGACATTAATCGGACGATAGCCCTGCTGGGAAGCAAGCTCAAGTGCGCGCTGCAGAAATTGCAGACTGCTGGCATCTCTCCATTCAGCTGCAGAATCGGGGAAATGCATACCGATATCACCAAGTGCCATCGCACCGAGGATGGCATCAGTGACAGCATGGAACAGAACATCGGCATCCGAATGGCCAGAAAGGCCAAAGTCGGATGGAACAGGGATGCCGCCCAGAATCAGCGGCCGACCGGCTTCGATTCGATGCGTGTCCCAACCTTGGCCCACACGAATTGAAGGAAGAGAGAATGTGCTCATCCGCGCGGTAGCTCTAACGCCGAACTCTCAAGAGTCAAGTAAAGCCGGGCGAGCTCCATGTCGCTCGGTTTGGTGATTTTGATATTGCGGTCCGTTCCGAGAACCACGGACACTTCCACTTGCTCCAAGCGCTCCACAAGCGAAGACTCGTCGGTGCCAATAAACAGGTCTTGACTTGCTTTCGCGAATGCCTGTCGAAGCAGGTTCAGACGAAAGACCTGAGGTGTTTGGGTAAGAATCAGACGTTCACGGGGCAAGGTAGCTCGCACTTTGTTGCGGTGAACCTGTTTTACGGTATCAACAGGCACAATGCCGACGATGGCGGCACCGGTTTCCGCGGCTTCTTTCACGACTTTCTCTATGGCATCCCGTTCGATGAAAGGCCGGACGGCGTCGTGAACAGCAACTAGATCGGTATCGTCACTGATCGTCGCCAGAGCGTTTTCTACGCTCTGCTGACGTGATTCACCACCCGGAACCGTTCGCACAGTCTTGCCGAAATGCTGGTTTTGAAATAGCTCGTCAGCCCAAGACAGGTCCTCCTCTCGCAGCGCCACCACAATTTCGCTGATAGAAGGTGCGCTAACAAATTTCCGAATAGTATGAATGAGAATGGGAGAGCCGTGCAAAAGCATGAATTGCTTGCGGCTTATACCTTCCTTTTCCGGCGCGCTTCGACCCATGCGCGTTCCGAGTCCGGCGGCAGGAATGATGACGGAAACTTTCATGTAGGATATCGGGTTAACGAGTGAAGCCAGCGGCCTCGAATCTACATCATAAAGGACGGCCTCCAAGTCGTCTAATGAAGCAGCGGTTCCAGCGGCTATAAATGATGTCTAGAAGCACACATGAATACACCTGAATTGTCGGTGGTCAGTACGATGTACTGTTCGGCCGACTTTGTCCAAGAGTTCTACAAGCGTGTGAGCGCGGCTGCACAGGGCATAACAGATTCATACGAAATTGTACTGGTGGACGATGGATCGCCAGACAAGTCTCTCCAGATTGCTATGGAGTTGGCCGACAGGGATTCGAGAGTCCGTGTCGTGGAGTTATCCAGGAACTTCGGACACCATCCGGCTATCCTGGCCGGGTTACGTCACGCGCAAGGCGCGTTGATTTTCTTGATCGACATCGATCTGGAAGAGCAACCCGAGTGGCTGTTAGAGTTCTGGCAAGACTTGCATTCCCAAGACGCCGATATGATTTACGGAGTGCAGACCGTCCGCTCAGGGTCGCCACTCAAGCGGCATACAGGCACGCTGTTTTACCGCTTCTTTAATTTGAGTTCGGATACGAGAATTCCAACGAACGGGTGCACGGTACGGCTGATGCGACGCTCTTATCTGGAAGCGATCGAGCAATTCACGGAAACACACGTCTTTATGATGGGCTTGTTCAGTTGGGCGGGTTTCGTGCAGCGTGCTCACCCCGTTACCAAAATAAGGCGCGCCAGCGCGTCCAGTTATACGCCCCTCAAGTTAATCGCACTTTCTATCAATGCAATTACCTCTTTTTCAAGCTATCCGTTGACGCTGATCTTCGCCGGGGGATTGGTGATCACGCTTTTTTCGGTGGCATTTGCACTGAGGCTTGTCATTCAAAAACTTCTGTATCCGGACTATATCCTATCCGGCTTCACCTCAATCATGGTGTCGGTCTGGTTTCTAGGTGGGACAATCATCAGCGTGTTAGGCGTGATTGGGATGTATGTAGGTAAGATCTTCAGCGAGGCAAAATCAAGACCGCAATACCTCGTGCGAAGGGTGTATCACAAATTCGATTGAGCAGCGCGCTCGACAAGAAGGAGCTTGCCTACCAGTGAAGAACATCTCGAACGTTCTTGGCCAGGCGCTTGCTCACAACGAATTCCTGGCCATTATTCAGGGTGATAAGCCAGCGCTGGCTAGTGAGCATACTCATCTTGCGCACCTCTTCGATGTTCACAAGAGCATTGCGGTGAATCCGCCGAAATGCGCTGCCACAAAGTCTCTCCTCAAAAGTTCTGAGACTTTCTGTCGCTAAATATCTCTGCCTGGCAGTGATAATCCAAACGAGGTCCCCATCAGCCTGAAAAGCCAATACCTCATTAAGACCGAGGAGAAAATACTCTTCGCCGAGCCGGCCTACGATTTTGCGGGGTTTCGGCGGCCTTTGCGTATCGACCGCGGATAACTCCTGTAAATTCGCAATGTTCTCGGCTACTTGCGCGGGGTGCTGGCAGATTCTCCTGGCACGTTCGACCGATTGCTGGAGACGCTGCTGGCTGATCGGTTTGAGGAGATAGTCGACAGCCCCTGCTTCGAACGCCTGAATGGCATGCCGGTCAAAGGCGGTGACCATAACAATGACCGGCAAAAATCCCCCTTTCAAGTGCTCCAGCAACTCGAATCCGCCCATCACCGGCATCTGAATATCCAGGAAGACTATATGCGGTTTCAGCAGAGAGATTTTCGAGAGGGCCTCCCGGCCATTTTCAGCTTCGCCTATCACCTCCGTTGAGTCCAGAAGCTCGAGCTCCTCGCGCAGTACCTTACGGGCGACCGGTTCGTCATCAACGATCAGTGCGCGCATGTGATGAGCGGGCACCTAGATCTCGACCGCAGGTTGCGCTACAACGTGCTCTGCCTGGAGAGCTTGAGGCAAGAAAAAGGTAACCTTTGTACCTGAGCTGCTCGACTGAATATGTAGATCGGCCTCGGGCCCGTGGCAAAGCAACAGCCGCCGCCTGACGTTTTCGATTCCCACGCTCGTCTTGCCGTCTTGATTTCCGCTACTGCCTTCGAAGCCGACGCCGGTGTCTTCGACTGTCACTCGCAAACCGCCGAAACTCTTCTCTGCTTTCAGCGATACACGGCCGCCTCCACTCTTCCCCGAGATTCCGTGCTTCACTGCATTCTCGATGAGAGGTTGGATGGACAAAATCGGTATCATCGCGGAGCGGGCCGATTCGTCAATCACGAGTTCAGTTTGAAGCCTCTCGCCCAGCCTCAGCGCTTCGATTTCGAGGTACGCCTGGACAATCTTCACCTCTTCCGACAATTGAATCACCGCTCGATCGCTTTGCAGAACATACCGGAAGATATCCGCTAAGTTTAAGACGGTACGGCGGGCTATATACGAGCCACGATCAATCGTCCCGTATAGGGTATTAAGGGCGTTGAATAGGAAATGCGGGTTAATTTGGGCCTGCAGGGCCCGCAACTCCGCCTGGCTGACCAGACGCTTCAATTCTTCGGCTCTAAACCGCTCTACCTGCTCCACAATAGCCGATCCCAGCAGTCGCATATCTTCGAGATCTTCGCTGAGATAGCGACGGCCGCCGAGGCGCGGACCAAAGATAAGATAACGAGAATCGCCGCTTGAAAAGCGCACTGGAAGCTGAGCCTCTGCGGAGAAGCTCTCACGCTCGGAGTCACCAGGCCGTTCGCCGCGAAACAGAACCGAAGGCCTCTCCATTCCGTTCGGTTCCACCGGCCCGGCCCGGACCGCAAAGTGCCTCGCACCGAGGTGCCGTGCCACCTCCTGGGAAGCGCGCCTGAGTAAATCTTCTTCCGATCGCTCGGCGGTTGCCAGCTCTGCGATCACCTTACGGCAGTTATCCGTGCTCTGGCGGCGGAAGATCACGCGGCTCATCCATCCTTGGGAGGCATTCCTGAAATATGCAAACAAAATCAGCGAGACGCAGAGCAGTACAAGATAGATGCCCGCCAGAAACGTGCCGTGCTGAATTGCTTCCCAGAGCCGAAATCGCTGGTTCACAACGAGCAAGCTGGCAATGTACAGGGACGCCAGCCCGAAATTCACCAGAAAACGAGCAAAGGTGTCGAGTAGAAGAAATCGATAGTCCTGCAGCAGAACGATCAGCGCCAGCGGAATACCGATATGGTGCCAGGTGACCTCCGAAGCCCAGGGAGCACTGACATGCTGGGGATTAAAGTGCAGAAATGAGGTAGTGAACAGCAGCAAGCAAATCAGGGAAATCCATTCAGACGCACCGGCAAGGTGATCGCGCTTGCGTAAACGAAAAAAACTGATTACGGCGAGAAATCCGAATCCCAAAGCAATCACCACCAGAGCGGGTTGATGCAATCCGACGTCAGGAGAGAAGAGCTCGCCAAGATGCAGGAGGATCGCACAAGCGCTGACCGCATATCCTGTGACCACAATCCAGCGATGTCTTCCTTGCAGAGCAACGTGAAGAAGAACCGCCGGAAGCAGGCTCAACGTTGAAAAATTGAGGGTGGTAATGACGGCGGTCATCAACGAATCCTGCTTGGGAAGCCCGAGTGCGAGAAGCGAGCCGGCGTTCCAGGTAAACGCAAGCGCAGCGGCAGTCAGCGAGAGCCGTCCCTCCGCCCGCCAGTCTCGGAGCAGCAGAAAGACGACCAAGCCAAACAGCAATACTCCGGCTGTATGCCCGATGCTGTTGATCAGAACAGGATTGCGTAAGTAAGTGCTTTGAAGCATATTCCCCCGTGTCCGGGGAAATTCCTACTGATTCGCGGGCTCGAAACTCTTCCTACTTTTCAAAACATGGAGAACTGCCGGCAACAGAGAAAGCGCGATGATGAGCAGAACAACCTTTTCGAAATTGTGGCGTATGACTGGAACGTTGCCGAGTATATAGCCGAGCGTGATCATCAAACTGACCCAGCCGATCGCTCCGAATATATTGAACGCCAAGAAACGCACGTACTGCATTTTACCGACGCCCGCGATAAACGCCGCGAAAGTACGTATGATGGGAACAAATTTGGCATAGATGATGGTCTTGCCGCCGTGCTTCTCGTAAAACGCGTGTGTACGGTTGAGGTATTCACGCCGGAATATTCGAGAATTTGATTTTCGAAATAGTGAGTACCCGAGAGTGCTCCCGAGCAAGAAACCGATGCCGTCGCCGAGCATGGAGGCGAATGCAAGCATAACGATCATGGCGCCGATCTGGAGTTTGCCGGCACCGGCCACTATCCCGACGGTAAAGAGCAAGGAGTCTCCCGGCAGAAAAAACCCGACCAATAAACCGCTTTCAGCAAAGACAACCGCAAAAAGGGCGGCGTAGCCAAGCCAGCCGGTCAGAACTGTAGAGAGAAGATGAATGAGCTGATCGGGGTCGGTCAGACTGTGAACGAACTGCAGTAGTTGGTGAAGCACTTCAGCTCGTCTCTATCCCTGGAAGGAGTTCACGATCCGGTTGAGAGCGGCCTGGTTGATCTTGATTTTGCCGCGTTTCCGGAGATCGCTGACAACGCTATCACGAAAAAGAGGCTGCTGAATCGTCTGGCGCTGCTGCTGCAGGCTCTGGACCACTGCAGCTTTGTTCGCGGCAAATTGATTCATGTCTGCCGGAATCTTCTCGGAAACGCGACAAACGAACTGGCCGGAAGTACCGCCCACTGGGCCGACGATGTCTCCCACATTACCCTTGAATGCGGCCGAAAGCAGAGAAGCGGAGCCAATTCCTTCCGCCGCTCCATCCACAGTGAACGGAGCTGCCGATTTGACGGTTAGCCCGTAAGCCTTGGCGATCGCCTCCAGGCTCTTTCCCTTTCGCGCGTCATCGGCCGCTGTTTTTGCCGCCGTCTCCGCTAAACGCTCGGACTCCGTATCGACATACTTCTTCATGACTTCGCTCTCGACAGTCGCGTAGTCCGAATCATGAGGAGGAAATATGTTGGCTACAACAGCAAAGGCCGACTTGCCTTGGGCGTCTATATTGGCCACCTCCGTCACGCCACCTTTGGGCGTAGAGAAAATTGCGTTCATCAGTTCCGGAAGCGTATTCACTTCCGGCATCGATGTCCCGCTCGCCATGTTGTCGAGTTTGAAGAACTTCAGATTGTACTTGTTTGCGATGGCCGCTGCCTGCGCCGGATTGCGCTCAATCTCGGAGTGAGCGCTATCCACAGCCTTCTTCAAGTTTTCTGAAGCGATCTCCTTCTTCGCATCCAAGAGCAGCTGAGGCTTAACTTCGTCAAAGGTTTGAGTGTGCGCCGCTTGCTTTTCCTCGGTTTGAATAATGTGAAACCCGTATTCGGTTTCAATCAAGCCGCTGGTCTCCCCGGGCTTTTGAGAGAAGGCAGTCTTCTCGAAATTTGGAACCGTCTGCCCCTTAGTAATCCAGCCCAATTCGCCGCCCTTTACCGCCGTTCCTGTATCGTCGGAATACTTTTTCGCAAGCTCGGCAAAATCCGCGCCATGCTGCAATTGCTTCAAAACATCCTCCGCTTTTGCCTTGAGCTTGGCGGCCTCTTCTTTAGACTTTCCTTGCGTTTTGATCAGGATGTGCCGTACACGGACTCGGTCCGGAGTTCGATAGCTGTCAATATTGTCCTGGTATTGCTGCCTGAGCTGCTGGTCGGTAACGTTTGCGGCTTGCATGAAATCCGCCGTAGTGCCAACCACCAGCTCGACGTTGCGCTTTTCCGGAGTGCGGAATAAGGCGCGATTCTTATCGAAATACGCTTTCACGGCCGCGGGGTCTTTGTTAACCTTGCCGGCAAACGCTTTGGGATCAAACTGAAGATACTGTAAGCCGACCTTCAGATTCTTCCGCTGATACTCGGCACGCGCATCTGCGTCGGATATAATCAGCGACTGCAGTTCAGCCGTTTCAAGACGGGTGCTTAGCAGCTCCTCTCGTGTCTGGTTTTCGAAGTCCGCTACGGTCATGCCTTGCTGGGCAAGAAGAGATTGATAGATTTGTAAATCGAACTTGCCACCCAAAGCTGGAGCCACTTCGGACTGAATCTTGTCTCCGAGCTCCTGGTCAGATACATTCAGGCCCATTTCGCGCGCCTTATAGGCCATGGCCTTCGATTCGATCAACTGATTCACCAGAGTCGGCACGTACATGGCCAGCAAACCCTTTGGAAGATTGGCTTGGCCCCGGGTAATGCGCTGCACCGCTCGGTCCAGGTCTGTCGTAGTGATCTTTTCACTTCCAACAACAGCGATCACATTTTGACCGGATACGCTAGGTCCGCCCGGCCCTCCGGGGATCAAGTAGATGAGCATGGACCCCGCTACGAGGACGAGCAAAGCGCCCAAGAAGAGGCGCACAGTTTTCTCCCGGCTGCGAAACAGATCAAACATAATGGAAGACGGAAACTCCTGCTGACGACCTAAAAAAGTTCATTCGGACCGGATCAACTGTGCCGAGAGCCTTTTTGATCAGTATAGCTTCGCTTGAACGTCAACCGACCGATGCAGCGCGCTTCCTTTGAGGCTCGATATCTTCGAGAAACAGATAATAAGAGGCTCCGGCGCACCGCACTTTCACGGTGTGCTCATTGAAGCCGGGCCCGCCGATCTCTATTTGGGCCCCGGCGGGCAATTGAGTGATGAGTCCGAGCGGTGGGCGTCCTTCTACCGGCGTTGACAGGATCGGAATGGCTGACACCGTCCTGGAAAGTTTGTAGCCCTGTTCGAATGGAATTGCCGGGACCGTGCTGAGATGTTCTGCTTTCAAATGATGTTCTCTATGTTCAATAGCGTTACGGGAGATCTCTAGGATTGTACTAGAATTCTCAGTACCCGTGGGATCAGGAAATCCCGATCCAAGAGACGCGCGCTCGGGCCTGCTGAGTACGGCGATCTCCTCCCTGTAAATTCAACCCGCAGCCGCCCTGCCATTCGAGATCCGGGCTCGCACGATACGTAGAACTTTTTGCTCGACCTGATCTAGTGAGAGATTGGTAGTATCTACCAGTTCAGCATCGGCCGCCTGGACCAACGGGGCCTCGATTCGCTGCCTATCCCGTTCATCACGCACCTGCAGCTGGTCCGCCACCGCCACCACGTCCGTGTCGCGGCCGCGTTTTCCGAGCTCGAGCGCCCTTCGCTTGGCGCGTTCAGCGGGCTCCGCATCGAGGAAGATTTTTACATGCGCCTCCGGGAAAACGACTGATCCGATATCGCGGCCCTCCATCACCACACTGGAATTGTCAGCCATACTGCGCTGCAAGGTAAGTAACGCCCTCCGTACCGCCGGCAGGGCCGATACTTGCGAGGCAGCTTCCGAAATCCGGGGTTCGCGAATAGCGTCGGTCACATCCTCATCGTTCAGAATCACTCGATCGCCCGGGGCGAAGGTAATCCGCGCCGTTGTAGCAAGCTGCTCCAGGCGATGCATGTCACTCAGCGAGACGTGGAGCCGTAGAGCCCAGAGAGCAATGGCCCGGTACATCGCGCCGCTATCTATGTATACGAAGCCCAATTTATCGGCAACACGCTTGGCCAGAGTGCTCTTGCCGGCGCCGGCGGGACCATCAATCGCCACCACAATTCGTTTCTCGCTCACTCTATTGAACGTACACGACTCATGAAAACCGCGCGCCCAACGGGCACGTATCAGGCGCTTAGCGCAAAGAAGGCATTCCTCTCCCGTACGGTGGCGCGCATCCGTGCCTTTTGCGCTCGCCGCGATCAATAAGTCGCCCTATTTCACGGCTTCGAGCCTTAGCGTATCTGATGGTCGATCTCACGTAGCCAGTCAGGCCGTTTCAGCACTTCGCGCGGCTTGCTGCCGTCAGGAGGCCCGATGATTCCTTCTCGCTGCATCATATCGAGAATGCGCGCCGCCCGCCCGTAACCCAAGCGCAAGCGCCGTTGCAACGTAGATGTGGATGCCTTGCCTTGTTCCAGCACGACACGTACCGCGTCCTCGTACATCGGGTCCTGCGCTCCATCGAAAGCCTCTGCATCCTCGAAATCTTCCTCCTCCGACGGAGGCGTGAGCAGGAAACTCTCGTCGTATTCGGGCGCAGCCTGCTCTTTCCAGAAATCTACGACCCGATTGGTTTCTGCTTCAGTCACAAATGCTCCGTGAACGCGCGTAAGACGCGAGGACCCTGGCGGCAGGAACAGCATGTCGCCCTTTCCGAGCAGGTGCTCGGCCCCCATGCTGTCCAAGACGGTTCGCGAATCGACCCGCGTAGCGACGCGAAAACTGATGCGCGATGGGAAATTCGCTTTGATAAGGCCGGTGATGACGTCGACACTCGGGCGCTGCGTGGCCAGTACCAGGTGCATACCGACTGCCCGCGCCATCTGTGCCAGCCGGGTAATGCACTCCTCTACATTCGCGCGTTCCAGGATCATCAGGTCAGCAAGCTCATCGATCAGGATCAGCACGTAAGGCAAGGGCTCCAGATCTTCTTCGTCTTCCTGTTCCTCGAATAAATTGCGTGGCACCTTTCTCAGTTGCGCAATTTTCCGGTTGTATTGATCGATATTGCGCACGCCGTGGGATGCCAGCAGCTTCAGCCTCCGCTCCATTTCGATCACCGCGTTTCGCAGCGCATTTGTGGCCTTTTTGGGCTCCGTGATCACGGGCGTCAACAGGTGCGGTATGCCTTCATAAATTCCAAGCTCCACGCGCTTCGGATCCACCATAATCATGCGCACGTCATCGGGCGTCGCTTTATAGAGAAACGACATGATCATGGCATTCAACATCACGCTTTTGCCCGATCCGGTTGAGCCCGCAATCAGGAGGTGAGGCATTGTTTCAAGGGACGCGACCTTGATCCGCCCGTTAATGTCCTTGCCGAGGGCAATCGTCATTTTCGAAAGCGCATCGTGAAATTCGTCGGATTCGAGTATCGCGCGCAGGCTGATCACCTCTCGCCGGCTGTTCGGCACCTCGATGCCGACCGTCGGTTTGCCTGGAAGACGCTCGATCAGGACAGACTCGGCCTGAAGTCCCAGGCAAAGATCTTCCGTCAGAGTAGTAATGCGGCTATATTTCACTCCTGCTTCGGGCTTAAACTCAAAAGTTGTCACGACCGGGCCGGGATTGATCTGCACTACTGAGCCACGGACATTGAATTCTTCCAATTTGGATTTGATCCGGCTCGCGATATCCTTCAATTCCTGACTGTCGTATCCGCTGCCAGGCGGAACTTCGTTGAGCAGATGCGGCGATGGCAGGCTGTATATTCGCTTACGCTTATGGGCCAGTGGCGCGCTTGGACTCGCTTCGGCAAATGGAGGTCCAGGCTCTTCTTCGACCATGGGAGCAGCCGGGCGAATGATTGGCTGATACTCGAGGGTCCTGATCGGGATCTCGAAATCTTTTTCCCCTTCTTGTTCACTGTCCAGGTCGAAAGGCGGCTCGCTATCGTCCGGTGACTGAGGCGGAGTATTCTCAGTCGTTCTTCTTTCCGGTATGGAAACGCCCGCCCGCGGAGTTTCCGCTGGTAGTGAGGTTGAGTTCCCTTGGCGACGCCGCGCTCACGACCGCTTTACGCCTTGCGGCGCGCTCCGCGGCCCGCGCCCTCGCCTCCTCGATTGCCGCCTGACGTTTTGCCATCCGTGCCGCCTTCCAGCGATTCCGGATCGCGCGCCACCTTGCAGCCGGCCCGCTCATCCAGCGGGCAAGAGTTGAGACCTCGAAGGTGGAAGCGAAATAGAGCGCCAGAATTCCGGATGCGACGGTAATGATGGCCGAGCCGGCCAAGTCGAAGCGAGCGAGCAGAAATTCGGCGCTTACCATTCCGATAATCCCGCTCGGCCGGATCGTACCGGCAATCAGCCAAGGCCGTGGCAGCAAGCCACACGCAGTGGAGATACAAAACCAGAGCGCCAGGGCTCCTAGTATGCGGAACCATGGACTCTCAATTGCCGAGGATCGAACCCACTTCCAACCGAGGGCCCAGATATGAACGGGCAGGAGAAAGATACTGACACCAAAGATCTGGAGGAGGAGGTCTGCCCATTTAGCCCCCGACACTCCTAGTAGATTGTGGGTCTGTGTTATTCCTGTGGCCGTATTCCAGGACGGATCGAACGGGGAATAAGACAAAAGGCTCAGGGAAACGGCCAAGCCCAGAAGAAACAATAAAATGCCCACGGCTTCATTGAGCCGCGTATGACGAGTCGGTGAAAGAAACATCGTCCGCCGATGCGGAAGAAACTGCCAGAGCGATCACCATTATGGCAGAGATTCGGCTGCCAAGTAATACTCGGCACGCCACGCCAGTGGGTTGGGCAGGGCTGAAGTGATAATGAAGCTAGAGTGAGTGTCTCCCGAGTAGTAGAACTTCTCTCTCCTCGTCCATTTATGCGAGCCACAAAAATTGTCGCTACTCTCGGACCGTCCACTGACTCGGAGATTATACTTCGAAGGCTATTTGAATCCGGCGTAGACGTGTTCCGCTTGAACGCCTCACACGGCACTCTGGAAGATCACGCCCGACGCATCGATTTAGTGCGCCGTTTATCCGCCGAATTCAAGACCCATTCCGGAATTCTGCTTGACTTGCAGGGCCCCAAGATCAGACTGGGAACCTTCAGGAACGGCTCTTGCTTCCTGCAAGATAAGGCCAGCTTCACGATTACCACTGAACAGGTCGCCGGGACCGAAGAACTCGCTTCCACCAACTACGGCGACTTTGCTCGCGACGTAAAACCAGGCGATTCTGTCCTGCTGGCCGACGGCGCCGTACGATTGCGCGTTGTGGAGACGAATGGCGTTCGCGCCCACTGTGAAGTCGAGGTTGGCGGATATATTAGCGATCGCAAAGGTATCAATCTGCCAGGGGTCAACGTTAGCACGCCTTCCCTCTCCAAGAAAGACATCGCCGACGCGCATTTTGGAGTGGAAAAGGAAGTAGATTTCTTTGCTCTTTCATTCGTTCGCCAGGCGCGCGACGTTTTGCGGTTACGTCACTTGCTCGAAGAGGTGGATGCGAAGCAGCCGATCATCGCTAAAATTGAAAAGCCCGAAGGCTGGCACAACATCGATTCGATTCTTGAAGAGTGCGATGGCGTGATGGTGGCCCGCGGAGATCTCGGGGTCGAAATGGCCATCGAGCGGGTACCAGCCATTCAGAAGAGCATGATCGAGAAGGCGAGAATTAGTGGCCGTTTCGTGATCACCGCCACCCAGATGCTCGAATCCATGATTGAAAGTCCGGTACCAACGCGCGCGGAAGTCAGCGATGTCGCCAATGCAATCTACGACGGCACTAGCGCGATCATGCTCTCGGGAGAAACTTCAGCCGGGAAATATCCGGTCGAGGCGGTGCAGGTAATGGCGCGCATCGCTTGCGAAACGGAGCATTCGCTTCACACGAGGGGTTTCCCCGAAACCAGACCCGTCGAGGAACTGGTGATCCCGGAGATCATCGCGGACGCCGCCTTCCTGTGCGCGCGCTCAGCCGGAGTAACCGCTCTCGCTGTCGGCACCACGTCGGGAGCTTCGGCTCGGCTTCTCGCCCGATATAGACCGCCCGTTCCCATTTACGCATTCACGTCGAACGAGTCTGTAGCCAGGCAACTATCAATCGTGTACGGAGTAGATCCGATTCTCTGCCCCGCGATGGAGTCCACCGATCAAATGCTTAATCATATGGAGCGGGTGCTGATCGACGCGGGACGCGTCCGCAGTGGCGATCATATTGTCTTTGTAGCCGGCCAGCCGGTCGGCCTGCGCGGATCGACCAATATGTTGAAACTCCATCGCGTGAGCAGCACACGGTAACAGCGAATGTACGATGCCGTTCTGATCGTTTCTTTCGGCGGTCCCGAGAAGCGCGAGGATGTATTGCCCTTTCTCGCAAACGTCACCCGGGGACGGAACATCCCGCAGGAGCGGCTGACTGAAGTGGCCGAACACTACTATCGGGTGGGGGGTAAAAGTCCAATTAACGATCAGTGCCGGGAACTTATGGCCGCCCTTCGCGAGGAACTGGATGCTCACGATATCCGGCTGCCTATGTATTGGGGCAATCGCAACTGGCATCCTTTTCTGCCCGATACACTACGCCGCATGCGGGATGACGGGGTGCGGCGCGCCCTTGCTTTTGTAACCTCTGCTTATAGCTCGTACTCAAGCTGCCGGCAATATCTCGAAAATATCGCTGACGCGCAGGCCGAGATCGGGGAAGCCGCACCGAGAGTCGACAAACTGCGCGTGTTCTACAATCATCCAGGTTTCATCGAGGCATGCGCCGATCGTGTCTATGAAGCTCTTGCTCAGTTCTCGCCGCATGAGCAGTCCAACCTCCGCCTAGTCGCCACAGCCCACAGCATCCCTTGTTCTATGGCTCAGACGAGCGACTACGAAAAGCAGCTTCGGGAAACCACGCGCTTGGTAGCCGAGTCTGCCGGCATCGGACAGTGGGACGTGGTCTATCAAAGCCGTAGCGGTCCATCGACGCAACCGTGGCTTGGACCAGACGTCCTCGACCACCTCCGCAGTCTGCATGGAGAAGGAGTGAACAGTGTTCTCATCGCGCCGCTCGGGTTCACATCGGATCATATGGAGGTTCTCTACGATCTCGATATCGAAGCCCGCCAGCTTGCAAACTCACTGGGGATCAAGATGGCGCGCGCCGCGACTGCCGGAACACACCCCGCCTTTATGCGTGCGATTCGGGAGCTGATCGAAGAACGAATCTCGCTCTTTCGCCCGAGAGCGGCTATTGGCCGCTTTGGCCCGAACCACGATTGCTGTCCCGAGGATTGCTGCCCCGCGCCTCAACGAGCCGGTAAACCTCTCGTTTTGGCAATCCCTGCCGCTTCGCAACGGTCTTGATCGCATGCATGCGCGGTGTTCCCTCTGCTTCGAGCTGCTCGACGGCCTGCACCGGGTCTGCATTGGAAACGGCTAGCTCACCGCCGGCAATGACAAGTGTGATCTCACCCTTTATCGATCCTCGCGCCGCAAGCTGTTCTTGAATTTCCGCCGCAGTTCCGCGCAGAAATTCTTCGTGTAACTTTGTGATCTCACGAGCCAGAACCAAACGCCTTTCGCCGAAGATTTCGGCGATCGTATTTAGCGTTTCGAGAACCCGATGGGGACTTTCGTATACGATTAACGTCTGCTCCTGCCGGACAAGATTTTCGAGCTGTTTTCGTCGAGCAGTCGATTTGGCCGGCAGAAATCCCAAAAAGAGAAAGGAATCTGTCGGCAAACCCGAAGCTGTTAATGCTGATAAGAGCGCCGAGGCGCCCGGGATGGGAACTACGGAGATGCCATTCTCGATCGCTGCGTGTACTACTCTGAAGCCCGGATCTGATAGCAGCGGCGTTCCGGCATCACTGACCAGCGCTACCGATTTTTCATTGCGAAGTATTTCGATCAACTCCGCACTGCGGCTTGCCTCATTATGCTCGTGGTAACTGACAAGGGGTTTACGAATGGAGTAATGCGTTAATAACTTCTGTGTCTGGCGCGTGTCCTCGCAAGCGATAACCGCCACTTCGTCCCGTAAGATCCGCAACGCCCGGAGAGTGATGTCTTCGAGATTTCCGACAGGCGTCGCAACAATATAGAGAATGCCCGGCAAACACCAGTAAGTTTAACGTTTGTTCTGCTTTCAGAAGCAGCCGCGCTTTCTGCCAAGTAAGGCCAGGCCGATTGCGATCAGCCCCGCCATCAGATTGATGCAGGGCGGCTCTACGGCGGGCGCGATAGTGATGAACTCTTGCGACCGGGGTCCCGTCTGTTCGGGAGCTTTTGAGATAACAACGAATTTCGCGAAGTCGGTGGTTTGATAGTCCCGCTGCGCCTGCAAAACCCAGCGCTCGGCAGCCGTATCAGGGAGGTAGTCAGGATCAGTAATACTCCACGCGGCGTGCTGCAAATCTACGCGATCCGCTCCTGGTTGAACGATCAGTGTATAAAGATATGCCTCCTCTTCATACTCGACGGGGTTTTCAGGATGATAGGTATTCGCCAAACTGCCTTTGAGCGGACTCACATAGGCGTCCCATTGATCGCCCACTTGTACGTCGTCCGCGAAATCGACGCAGAGCACCGCCAGGTCGCGACCATCCAGGCTAAGCGTATAGGGCCCGACGTAATCGGAACCATCATCCACCGGTGGGCGTCCGGCATCGACAAGTGCCACACGAGTCAGCGGTGCCGCAAAAAGAGGGAGACACGCAAGAAGAGAGCAGACGAGAAGTTTCAAGATGTAGATGTTCTCCGAGGATCTGGGGAAATTGCGGCGGGCGTGAGCTTAGTGCCGCAGCAGAATACTGAATTCGCTAGCCTTAGCGTCCAAAATCACCGTGCTGCCAGGCGGGATCTCACCTTGCGAGACCAGCGCGGCCACCGGCTGGATGAAATTGCGTTGCACGGTGCGCTTCAGTTCGCGTGCTCCGAATTCCAGGCTGGTCCCGTTATCAAGCAACAGCTTCCGTCCGGCGGCTGTGCATTGCAGCCGGAATGCTCCAATGCCCAGACGATTTTGAATCAAGCGTCCGAAATTATCAAGAATCTGATCTAGGATTACGTTGCACGCCTCACGATCGAGCGGCTTGTAGGTGATTACGGAATCGATGCGATTGACAAACTCTGGTGAGAACTTCTGCCGGACCGCTGTCATTCCGATGCTTTGCATTTTCGAATTGTCCGGCAACGGTTTCGGCGGCAGCATGGCCTCGTATCCGAAGTCGGGTTTGTTTGCTCGCTGAATCGTTTTTGCACCTAAGTTACTCGTCAGGAAAATCAACGAACGTTCAAAATTCACCGTCGTGTTATCGCCCAGCCGTAGGGTTGCCTTATCCAGAATGCCGAGAAGCAGGCGGCTCATAGAGGCGGCTGCCTTCTCGATCTCATCGAAAAGAATTAAGGAAATATCGCTCTGTTCGCTGGCCACGCCATTGACTTTGGCTTGCGTCAGCATGGGCTGAGTCTCGCGATGCCCCAGATATCCCGGCGGCGCTCCGATCAACTTCGCCACTTCGTGCTCCATCTGAAACTCGCCGCAGTCCACTTTGAGCAGGTTCTTGCCGCTCCCGTGAAGCACTTCCGCCAGAGCTTCCACAGTCCGAGTTTTGCCGGTTCCTGTAGGACCAAGCAGCAAAACCACGCCTACGGGCCGGCCCTCAGGCGAGAGCCCAGCCTGGTGCATCTGTACATACGGGATGATGGTTTCGATGGCTTCGGGCTGGCCGATCAGCAAATCACTGATTCGCGCAACCAAACCGTCTGGATCCTGGGGCAGCTTGGAGCGTTTCGAGCGCCCCGAAAGGTTTTGAGATCGCATCCGTTCCTCGGGTGGAAATTTGGGCCGGAACGCTCCCGAGTCGGGCGCGATTCACGATCGCGCCGCCCTCGGGTTGCTCAACCGACGTTTCTAATGCCCGGAGTGTAGCGGTGAAAACCCAGTGCTCTGAACACGAACGAGATGTGTAAGGCGATCCGGCAACTGGCGTGGAACGCTATAAGCCAAATGGTTTCAATCAGTTGTAACCAGTGAGTACTTCTGAGGTTATTTTCGCCAGATCTGTGACTGAAATTCGCAGCGCCTGAAAAGTTCGCTTACATCATCGCCACGGGCGGAGCGGGCTCATCCGGATCACCCGCGCTCGCCAGTGGGCCGCGAATCATCAAGAACGCAAGAAATGCCATCACACCCAATCCGACGAGATAAGAGGGGTGGTCGAAGATTCTCAGATGTTCGCGCACACCCGGCGGCGCGAATTGCAGGCCCGCCCACACCAGGCCGAGAATTGCCTCTCCCGCAATCAATCCGGAAGCAGTCAGCACGCCGGCATTTTCCACACGCGCCTTTTGTCCTTCGTTGTAGCCCCGTCTTCGGGCCACACCGTCAGCGATCCACCGAATCACGCCTCCTACGAAGATCGCGAACGTGGTTTCGAACGGCAGATACATACCCACCGCGACCAGCATCGGGCTCTTGACGTTCATGGCGATAAACGCCAGTCCCATCAGCACGCCGACCACTACCAACGGCCACGGCATGTCGCCCCCCACAATGCCCTGCGCCAGGAGCGCCATCAAGCCGGCTTGCGGAGCCGGAAGTTGCCGATCACCGAAACCGCTTCCGCCGGCGCGTATGTTCCCCTCGTGCAGCAGCACAAGCGGGAAGTACATTACCAGGCTCGCCACCACCACTGCACACAGCTCGGCTATTTGGATATTGCGCGGGGTGCCTCCGAGAATGTATCCGACTTTAAAATCCTGCAGCAGTTCCCCGGCCACCGCCGATGAAACACAGACCACCGTCGCAACACCGAGTACTGCTGCTACTCCGCCCATGCCGGAGACTCCCAGCACAACCATAAGCAGGGCGGCGATGATCAGGGTCGAAATTGTCAAGCCGGAGACTGGATTATTCGAGGATCCAATCATGCCGCACAGGCTTCCGGATATCGTCGCGAAGAAAAAGCCGAGAACCAGCATCACCAGCGCCGCCACAATTCCGCCCAGCACATACCCAGAGAAATATATGTAAAGAGCGATCATCACCGCAAACACGATGGCGATCAATGTGAATACGATCTTGGAGCTCATGTAGCGCTCCGTCCGTGAAAGCGCCGCAGTCTGCTCCGCCGTTAGACGCATGTCTTTTATTGCGCGCGACAACCCTGAGACAAGACTGCTCCGCATTCGGAAAAGCGTATACGCCGCGCCCACTAACATGCCGCCCACAGCGATCGGCCGCACAATGTACTTCCAGACGTCTCCGGCCATTGCGCTCCACGAACCTTCCACTGCGCCAGCGGGTAAAAACGCACGCATCTGCGGCCCCAGGAAGTAAATAAGGAGCGGCACCATCAAACCCCAGGCAAGCACGCCTCCTGAAAATTGAATGGCCGCCAACCTGGCGCCAATTACATACCCGACTCCCAGGTAGGCGGGACTCACGCTGGGTCCGGAAAAGACTGTTCTGCCCCCGGTTGCTAAAAGATTCTTGGACTCGCCTCCCCCAAGCCGCACGCGGCTGACTCCAATTTGGCCGATCGGTATAGAAAATTCTGAATCGGCCGCGAATAATCCAAACCGTCCCAGCAAGTAGATCAGGCCGCCCACCCCGATATTCCAGAACAAGTATTTAGCTGCCTGCGCCCCGCGTTGTCCGGCTTTGTGAATCTCCGATGCGGCGACCGACTCCGGGAATGGCAGCTCCGGATCGTCTACCATGATGCGGCGCACGAGCGATATGAATAGGACTCCTAGAACGCTGCCCACCATGATCAGTGCAGTCGATTTCCAATACGCATCGCGAAAGCTGAAGGATGCCCAGGCACGAGAGAGAACAAATGCCGGTATTGTGAATATCGCGCCAGAGGCGACACCTTCACCAATCGACCCGCTGGTGCGCGCGATATTTTCTTCGAGCAGCGATCCCTTCCACGCCCTGAGGACAGCCATGCTGATGACGGCCGCCGGGTAAGTCGCAGCCACCGTAATGCCTGCCTTTAGTCCCAGATAGGCGTTGGCGGCCCCCAGTACTACCGTCATGCATAATCCCAGGAGAATCGCGCGGCCCGTGAGCTCCCGCATCTGCAGGTGTTCCGGCACAAATGGCTTAAATCGCGTGGCTTGTGTACTCATCGTTGCCCAGATGGTGCTGTTATTGTATTCATCCGGCGGGCAGACCGCACCAGCGCGGTTCACTGGGGCCCCAAAAGTACTATCGTGAAGGTGCTTAGCTCGGGGATAGGGCCCTTGTCATTTCCTTCGGACTCACGTTAACTTCGAAGCAACGGAGAATGGTCGAAACCGATCGCGAATCGCAGCGTGAGCCCCTGGTTGGATCGCCACCCATCTCGTCCTCCCGTTCGCTAATACTCGCTACGCTGGCCGCCTTGAGCCTCGTTTACTGCGTCCTGATCTATTTGCAGATCCAACGTCATCTTTGGTTCGATGAACTGCTGACCTTTCACATCGCCAGTGCTCCCAGCGTCGGACGCCTTCTTCATTTGGTCAGGCGCTGGGATCTCAGCCCACCTCTTTCCCATTTGCTCGCTCGCATCAGCCTGGGGCTTGCAGGGGGAATACCTGTGGCAACCCGCTTCCCGTCCGTTGTGGAGTTCTATCTGGCGAGTTTATTGCTGTACGCCTACAGCATTCGCAAATTGAGTGCGCCATTTGCGGCTCTCCCGATCCTGCTGTTGTGGTACAGTCCGCTGTTCCGGTACGCCACCGAAGCGCGGCCCTACGCCTTGCTTTGTCTGTTCTTCTGCTTGTTACTGTTGCTCTGGGACAGGGCCATCTCGACAACGCGCCGCTCGTTCCTGCTGGTTGGCATTGCGATCGCTTCGATTGGCCTTCTGAGTTCGCATGTGCTTGCGCCCCTTTCGCTACTGCCATTTTTGGCGGCCGAAGTGGTTCGCTTTCGTAGTCGCCGCCAGCCGGATTATCCTCTCTGGGCCGCCTTGTTCCTGCCGTTCGTTCTGATTATTTCGTACATCCCGTTGTTTCACAGTTATAAAACGATTGCCTATTACCCGTTCGCTTTTCAAGCCAGCCCTCTAAAAGTCGCCTCTTTTTACTGGAACACTTTGCGTGGCGTCTTCTGGTGCCTATGCGCTGCGCTCGCCGGAGGTATGATCGCCGCACGAGGTCAGCGCTCTGAGAAGCATCCCAGCTGGCAGAAACCCGAAATCGCTCTATTTGCTGTGATCGCAGCGTGTTCCGATCTTGCTCGATCTCGTCATGATGTTAGATCGAGCGCCATTTTGGGGCCGTTATTGCATCACGTCCGCAGTAGCTCTCTACTTGATCGCATCGGTGGTAGTGGTGTCGCTCGCGCGGCGCATACCGAGGGCCGGCTATGTTGCCGCTATCTGTGCCGGTTTTCTGCTGATTGCTCAGAGAATCATTATTCCTGTTCGCAACCAGATGGTTCATCCAGCTCCAGTCAACGCCGCTGCACTCGGGCGTGTGCGGCCGGATCTCCCGATCGTCGCCGCAAGCGGTATGACGTTTGTAGAGATGGGTCAATACGAAGCTCCCTCTCTTTGCGCCAGGCTCTTTTATCTCGAAGATCGCTCCGCTGCCATCCGGTTCGCGCATGCGACCATTTTTGAGGATCTCCCGGAATTCCAGGAAGAGTTCAAACTTCCTGGCAAGATCGAGTCGTACGCTCGTTTCGTGCATGACCGTCGGGAGTTTCTTGTGTTCGGAACTTTTGATTATCCCGAAGACTGGCTACTGCGAAAGCTCTCAGCCGACGGGGCGCGGATTGTTCCGGTCGGAGAATTTGATACGCCCTATAAGGACAAAACACTCTTCGAAGTTCATGTGCAGAAGAACTGAGCAAGAAATTAGCTGCTATGACCTGTGCAAAAATGGCGATAGAATATGGCTACTCCTTGCCTGGAGGGGGCACCATGCTACGATTCGCTCTGCTCGCAATTCTGGCGTCGTCTGTATTACACGCGACGTCATTTACTTCCGCAAGTTGCACTTTGGGAACCACCACGCAAAGCGCAACCGGAGCGACCAGCGCGAGCTGCTCGATTCCAGCCTATGTCAACGGTAACTACATCGGGTATGTGGGTGGAAACGCTGATGTATCCGGCTCATTGTCCGGATTCGGCATTAGGCGTTGAAGCAGGTGGAGGATTTGCGCAGTCGGGGTCTTCGTTTCCAGATGTCGGCTTCTTTGGCGGTGGCGAAGCAACCTATAGTCAGACTTTCGCTACTGCCGGCCCCGAGCGCCCTGGATATTTCTCGGCTAATATCAATGGCTTCGGCCGAACTTGGAACGCATATATCAGCCAAAATGGGCACAGCTATGGCGGGAGCGGTCACGATGCTTCCCTTTGAGCTCGGGGAGGCATTCCAGGTCTATCTCACCGCAAATGGAGGCGGCGGAGGATCATCCGGCGTGCGACCCCAATTGTGATAGTGCTGGAGATAGCTCAGCAGCGATTGGCTCTTTTCAGCTCATCGAGGCTGACGGTACCACCGCAGTACCGTTCTTCGCGATCACCACGCCCGAGCCTGCAAGCCGGGGACTTCTGCTATTTGGGCTGGCAGTATGCGCATTGTTTTATGTTCGTGCCCGGAAGCTCGGCTCGGGATCGCTTGGGGCCTCAACCCCGAACTCGAATCCGTAAATCGCCTCCAAGATCCTCATTTGATCGGACGCGGTCAATCCGCTGTACAGCGGCAATCGCAACAGCCGCTCACTCACCCGCTCCGTCACCGGACATTGGCCGGGATATCCTCCGAAACGCTTGCCCATGTCTGAAAGGTGCAGCGGCGTGTAATGGAACAGGCTCAGGATCTCGTGTTCTTTCAGATGCTCGATGAGCGCAGTGCGGGAGTCGAAATCCGGCATGATCATGTAGAAAATGTGATATGCCTGATCGCAGTAATCCGGCACAAACGGTAGCTGCACTCCGTGATTAAGTGCCCATTCCGAGAGCCCCTCTTTATACAAGTGCCAGCATTTTCGGCGAGCTTCCTGGATGGAATTTCGAACCTCTAGCTGGGCATATAGAATGGCCGCCAGAATATCCGAGGGCAAATAGCTTGATCCGATATCCACCCAGGTATATTTGTCCACCTCGCCGCGGAAGAACTTCTTACGATTGGTTCCTTTTTCGCGTATGATCTCCGCCCGCTCGATCAGGCCTGGATCGTTGATCAGCAGCGCTCCGCCTTCGCCACAGCTGAAGTTTTTTGTTTCATGGAAGCTCTGCACGGCTAAACAACCAAATGTCCCAAGAGGCCTGCCCCTGTAGCGGCCAAACAGGCCGTGCGCATTGTCTTCGATCAGGGCGATACCATATCGATTCGCAATCGCCGAGATCTCATTCATCTCGCATCCGATGCCGGCATAATGAACCGGGATAATCGCCTTCGTCTTATCCGTGATTAGAGAACTGAGTTGGGCTTCGTCCAGGTTCATCGTGTCAGGACGGACGTCCGCAAAGATCGGTGTCGCTCCACGCAAGACAACTGCATTCAGTGCCGAAGGGAAATTGAATGCCGGGACGATGACTTCGTCTTCCGGTCCAATCCTCAACAGAAGCGCTGCCATCTCCAGCGCATGTGTACACGATGTGGTTAGGAGCGCCTTCGAAACGCCCAGCTCTGACTCGAGCATGTTGTGACACTTGCGAGTGAACAGACCGTCGCCGCAAATGTGCAACTCATCATAGGCTTGATTAATGTACTTGGCTTCCGTACCGATTCTGCTGACGCAGTTGAATGGAATCGCTTTTTGCGAGGTAAGCCCCCTGGAACATTTCAACCGGCTGCCCCTAAACCTTCTTTTGCAAGTGTACTTTGGATGAGCCGGGATGTGAGTTCTAGGGGTACCGTCAACCCCAAATAAACCTTCCTGCTTGAGGACCGGTATTTAGCAACAGATCGAGCGCTGAAACTTGAGGTTCATACGGCGGGAATAGCTGCGGATATTCCGGATAGTCGTAAACCATCCACTCCACCGTAATCCCCGCCGAATTCAATAGAGCCACATCGAGGTAATCTTTCGCCGCTGGTCCGCTGATGTAGTGTGTTGCTGCTATCTTCTGCAGAATCTCGAGGAGGCGCTCAGTCTTTGACCCGCTACAACCGAGAGTCGAGCTTCGCATAAATTGAGTCGCCTCTATTCCTAGTTGCCGCGCCAGTTCAATGGTCGTTTCGATCGTGAAGTCTGCAAGCCGCGTGGGGGGATTCTCATACCACCGCTTCAGCATTGGGAGCGAGTCGGAGTAGTAGGGCGCCTTTGAATAGTTATGCTGCAGCGTTTCGAAATGTTTTCTACTCCAATTCCCGTCCGGCGAGATCTGCATCTCGCAGATTGAAGATGTTCTCCACTGCTCTCCGGTCGAACGCAACGGGATGGTCAACCATTTCAGGCCGCGGGGGGTTTTGATGCGGTTGCGATTGCGCCAGCCATGATGGTCATACTGCACGTCGTCATAAAAAACAAATACGTCAGCCTTTTTGATCTGATGAAAATAGCCGCGCCACGGGATATAGGAGGGCTGTAAAATAACGCAATTCATCGAATGTCTAAAACTATTACCGCCAAATTAGCAGAAGTGACAGACACCGCCGAATCGGAGATCGCCAAACTTCGGCGCAGAGATTTCATGGGAATCACCGCCGGTCTCTTAGCCGCGGATGCGGAGGCACAAACGTCAACTATCCCGATCATCGACACGCATTTTCATCTTTTTGATCCTACGCGCCCGCAAGGCGTACCTTGGCCACCGAAAGACGACCCTGTGCTTTACAAACCCGCTTTACCGGCGCGCTATCGAAAAATCACTGAACCGCTCGGTGTTGTGGGCGCCATTGAAATCGAAGCAAGTCCTTGGCTCGAAGATAACCAGTGGGTGCTCGATCTCGCCGCCAGGAACCCGTTCATCGTGGGCACCGTCGGAGATCTCGAACCGGGGAAACCGGAGTTTCGCAACCAGTTTGATCGTTTCCACAAGAATCCTCTCTTTCGTGGTATACGATATGGCAATCTCTGGAACAGAGATCTTGGAAAGCGGCTTTCCGAACCGGAATTCATTTCCGATCTTAAGATGCTCGCCGAAGCGGATTTGGAAATGGATACCGCGAATCCGGATCCCGCTTTAATCGATGCGGTCGTCCGCCTCACAGATAAAATTCCCAATTTGCGAGTAGTCATCGACCATCTGCCTCATCTGGAAATTCCTTCTGATCGCTCCGCCCGAAATCGATACGAAGAGAACCTCCACCGGCTCGGGAGCCGCCCGCAGGTCTACGTCAAGATCTCTCAGGTGCTGCAGCGGATTGACGGTAAGGTCTCCTTAGATCTGAACTCGTATCGGCCCATACTGGATCAACTTTGGGAGGTCTTCGGCGAGGACCGGCTGCTGTACGGCAGCGACTGGCCGAACAGCGATCCGTGGGGAACGTACGCGCAGGTTCTCAGCCTGGTACAACGTTATTTCTCGACTAAGGGCCATGCCGCGGCGGAAAAGTACTTTTGGAAGAACTCAGTTTCCGCCTACCGCTGGACCAGGCGCGATGCGAGTCAGCCGGCAACGTAACTCCGCTACATAATTCGAAATTTTTCGAAAGCCGCGGTCGCGCTGCTGCCTTCTTCGAGTGCCTTCCTTACCTGCTTCTCGCCGCGCGCCTTTTCGAGCGCCTTGCTGAACACTTCTGCCTCAGCCCGACGCGGCACGCAGCAGACGCCATCTACGTCGCCGAACAGAATGTCACCCGGTTCGATCAGTACACCGCCAATTTCAATCGGGATTCGGAAATCGATGACCTTATACCGCGGACCGGCATCCTGAGCATAGCTGCCAAACGAGAAAGTCGGGAATCCCAGACGCAGAACTGCTTTTGTATCGCGCGAATAGCCGTTCAACACCGCGCCAACCGCCCCGAGTTTCTGCGCCCGAATGCTCATCATCTCTCCCCAAAGCGCATTCCGCGGAGAGGAGCCCGTATTGACATACACCTCGTTTCGTTTCAGATCGTCCAATGCCTCGAGCATTAACCCGAACGGCTTTTCCATCAGGCTGTTCGCGCTTCCGCTAATCGTCTCTCGAAAAACATCGACTGACAGGACCGGCATCGCGCGGCCGACAAAGACCATGTCGCTTTTGAGAGGCCGGATGGCTGGCGGCAGGAATTGGCGATACAAGTCCATCTTGTCCATCACGTCGCCAATCACCGCGCTGAAAAGTTCGCGTTTCGCGACCGTGAATAATTCATTTTCGTCCTGCCAATTCATTTGCCGGCGATCCTGACGGTCAACACTTGGAACGGCTTGAAAGTGAGGTGAACGCTATTGCCTGTCACTGGAACATTCTCACGATCGTCTTCGACTCCTGAACATAGATTCGCTGAAGCTATCGTTAGATGAGGAAACTGGACATTCGCCTGTGCAGCCCGGCCGGCTGTTTCGACGAGACGCAGAATCGTACCGTTTCCATTCTCAGCCCGCTTCCACATCACCAGGCTGACATCGTCGCCGCTAGTCTCCATAAAGCCTTCTCCAGTGGCAGGCAGCGGTCGAGCAGGATCGCCGACCTTATCCTGGCTTACGACGTAGTTCAATTCCGCAGGACGCATTTCTTCTGAACCCAGGCGCGTAAGAGCTCGTCCGTCGATTTCGGGGCTACTGGTTATCGTGTAGCGAAACACGAAATCGCCGCTCTGGCCCGCTCGATAATTGGTGTCCCAGTAGTTGTTCATTGCGTAAGAGAAGATAGTTCCCGTTTGCGGCTTGAACTCTGCCGGCCACTTGCCGCGGTTGATATCCCCGAAGCTGGCGAGCGATGCGTCGAGCGGCACAACCGCCACCGCTACTTTGGAATCGTGGACCGCCATCCACTGATGAATACTGAACCACTCCGCACTCCCGCCCTTGAACATTTCGGTTTGAGGATCGATCCAGCCCTGTTGTGAGGCATATACAAAGCTGGGCTTTGAGGCAGCCACTGGAAACGCGAAGTAAACCGCTTCCTTTGCCGTTGTGTAGTTTTTGCGCACGCGATAGCGAAACTGGATCTTCTTTTGGTCGTTAAAAAGCAAGATTTCGGTTTCGATCTGCGGAGTATTGAGAGTAGAGCTGGTCATGCGGATCGAGTCGCCCCATGGAAGCGTCTCGACGCCTAGCAATTTGCCCTGTGACGCGGCGTGTACGTCTAGTTCCGCTGGAGGAAAAGACGGATACGGATTGATTGCTCGTGTGTCGCCATCGCCGCCCGTCACATAGAGATACTGCCCAAATTTGTAGGGGCTTTGCGAGTCGACCAGTTCTTTCCCCAATTGTTTGTCATAGACGCCAGCCAGAGCGCCGGTGGCGGCGTCAATCTTGATTCGATAGAACTGATTCTCAACCGTCGATTCTCTCGAGAGCCGAGGTTTGGCCGGCGGTTGTTTTCCATAGGCAATGCTGAAGCACTTATAACCGACAGCCGGCACATCCTTGGCTAGAAATCGCACATGCAGGAAATGCTGTTTCGCGTAGAGCACCTGCAACGGAATTTCCTGATTAGTTGCCAGGTCGATCAGCTTTGGATTCTCAAACAGGTCCGTCTCGATAACGGCATCGCGCTTCCAGCTGAGAGAGTTGAAAACCACGAGCGTATTGGCCGGAATATGAATCTGATCAGCCAACTGGCTCAGCGACCGGTTCATCAAATCCTCTATTTCGAGCGAAGCGCGTTCAGCTCGATCGTCCTTCACCCTGAGTTGCTTTACGGTCTCCTCATGGTCGGGCTGAGTAATTGAGTTATACGAAGCCCACGTATGCTCCGCAAAGAGAATAATGTTGCGCCAAATGTCATTGAGAAGTCCGTCGGGCGGATTGAGGTCCGGGTCGATCGAGTGCGTGACCGTTGATAGAATTTCCGCGGATAACGCGCGATTCTGGTTTTCCCGGTCCTCTGCTGCGAAGTATGCGTCACTACCGATGCCGTCCTCCCAATAAGGTCCTCCGTCTCCTTTGTGAGTCGGGAGCGCGTTTCCGTAGTGCTGGTCGACGTAGTGGAAGAAATCCGGAAATGTTGCGTAATTCAGCTTCGGATAAGCGTACAATTTGTTCCACTGAGTCGCGAAAGTAGCGGTCGTAGGAAACAGATCCGTATTCTCGACCTGCGTGCCGTAAATCAGAGCGACTTCGAGTTTGTAATCCGGCCTCGAGTAGGCCTGCAAGAAGATCGGCAAAGACTCACGCACCGCATTCAAGCCGGGAGGTAGACCAAATAACGTTTGCGTCTGCAGGTAGGCCCAGGAATACCAGAACAATACCTTGGCGCCGTCCGGACCCTCCCACCAGAAGGGCGACTTCTCATTCCAGTGCTCATGGTAAAAAATGGGCGCGCGGTCATTGTTGGCCGCGGCAGCCCAATATTTAACGCCGCTTGCCGCGAGTATGGAGGGATAGCTTCCTGAATACGTCGGCACATCCGTGATATTCGCGTATTCGAACGGCAGACCATAGCGTTCTGCCAGCGCCTTAGATTCGTACAGCGATCGATAAAGAGTCTCCAGCGATGCATAACCCGTCAGCAAGTTGCAGTATTGAGCGGGCATCGCCATCTTGCCATTGCGGATCAAAGCGAGGATTTCGTCTTGTTTGCCTTTTGGCCGCGTATCCAATAGCTGTTGAAGATTCCAGGAACCATCCATCGAGAATCGGAATTCCGGATATTCGTGAATCAACTCAGCTGCCTGGCTCAGCACTCGTGGCTGTACTTCCGCCACTTTTCCCTGATAATCCGTGTAGCCCACATCTAAGTGCGTGTGCGGCGCCACAAAGATGGTCCACTTACGCGCAGCAGTCAAGGAAACTTCGAAATTGCGGGGCGAGCCTGACTTCAAGTTCAAATTCGCCGGGATTGTCCCCTTCCATTCCGGAATCGCAAACGATAGTCGCTGCTCCCCGAAATCTTGCGCCAGGATGTCGGCTCGATAATGCTTCCCCTCAATCTCAAGATCAGCCGGACCCGCGCGCAGAGAGCCGGCTGCGCTAATCACAGCATCTACCATCTCGACCAGCCCCCTCGCATCCTGTTTGTAGAAAACTGTGGGTATCACCCTGACCGTCGTGTCGGCAGCAGTGGCCTTGCCAGCAGTATCTTGATCGAGACTGAGCGCGTCATAAGTAATACCTGAGAACTGCTGCTCCTCCCGTGTGGAGGGCGGGTCATCGATACAAGTGATCGCGATCGAGTTCTCGCCGTCCTTTAAGAACGCTGTCGGGATCACAGTTTCGGTCAGACTCTTCGAAAAATTTGGATGATAGGCAAAAGATGCGTCGCCCGGGAAATACATTAACTCGGGACGCAGATAGAAGTTGCCCGCATGTCCGTTTACCTCGACATGCAAAACTGGCACCCGAGGCTGCTCGATGAGGGTTGCGATACGAAGCGTGTAGGCGCCTTTTACCGTATCGAGAGCAAACTCGATTCGATACGGATGTTTAAGTCCCTGGGTGGCCGGCCAATCCTTTCTTGAGTCGCTTTTGCCCACCTGAAAGGTGACATTCTCTTGCGCTCCTGCAGAGAATTCGAGCGGAGATCGATCAAACTTTCCGATTCGCCAGACATTCTTAAGCTCGGCGTGCACAGCGCATGGAGAACACAAAACTAAAACAAGGAACAGACAAACGCGAGCGACTTTTCTCGAGGCCAAGATAGAGTCTATGGCCACCTGGCTCGCGTGTCAACGGACGGAGAGGTCATCGAATTGAGCTCGACTCCAGTCCGTACCGATCGCAATCATGCCGTGCGTATGCGATTTATCGTGAACTTTCGTCAGAGGCCGGTGATCCAAGCTCGCTTCAACTTGGTCGCCTCTGAATTGCAAGCGCAAGGTGTGCCACTGCGCACTATCGAATCTCACGTCGCCGGAGGCCAGGATACGCGGGTTGCTCTTGTACTTCGTCGAAAGGAGACTCCATTCCCCGCTTTTCATCATCCTCAGAACGTATCCACTTGGCCAAAGCATATTTCCGTCCTCAAACACGTCGGCCGAATCGATACGACCGGTAATCGTCGCTTCATTGGCGCGATCGAGGAGCACAGCCGCCTGCAGAGTGTAATCCGTCCAATCGGCATCTCCCGCCATGGTAAACGGGTTCGGAATCGGCCCCCATGGAATCGGTTTCTGCGTCACCACCTGTTCGAGACACTTGCCTTCTTTCTCCCGGCACGGATGTACTTCGAATGCGCCATCCTGATCGGCCAGGAATTTAGCTGCCCGGCCCACCGCGCTAGAATCGAAATCCTCCTTGTACGGCATGGGAAACGGAGCGTTGTTCGGAGGCTGTGCGTCGCCTCTTCCCTGCCCCGTTATCGTCGTTAAAGAATATATGGAGTCCGGATCGAACGTCATTTTCGCGATTCCAGCTACTGGTTCGAGATCGGCGACGTGCTGGAAAACCTTTGCCGCGTTTGTCTCCCAGACGTGAATCGTGCCTGTTGACAATCCTCCTTCAATCTTGAACTCCAGCGTCTGCGGGTGCTTCGCTGCAATCGTCTCGGCGATAACGCTCCAGTCGCGCTTATCGGGCGATCTGAGACTAACAAAAGTTCCGCCCTCGGGGAAATATCCGCAGGCCGGGTCCAGATATTGCCATCCCGGCTCTGCGAATTGCGTCGTGTGAGCCGTTACCCAGATTGCGCTTTGCACTCTGTAGTATCCTGACCACGGCGTATTCGCATACATCAAGCCTGAATTCGGAGCAGCCAGATTGTCATAGTAAGAGGTCACGGGGCTCCATATCTCCGTTTTCGTCAAAGCGCCTTCGAGATAATTGCGGTTGTAAACGTTCGCGAGAATCCGGCCGCCGGCTTGCCAGTCTCGAGACAAGATGGGGCCGCCGCCTGGATTTGGCTGGTCTTCGCTCGACCACAACGGTTTGCCAATCGCCTTCGCCTGGTGAGTGGTTGTGAGAGCGCCGTCTTCAGTTTGCGGATAGTGAACCGATAGCACATCCACGGATGCAGCTAGATCGCGGTCAATACTCATTTCCTCTGCGATTTTCCACTGATGTTCGCCCGGATATTCGTCACAGCACACCACCAGGGTCTGTAGATTCCGGCGCCTAAGTTCGTCGCGCAACTCCTTTACATAGTGCGCGTCATAGATCTTCTCGTTCCAGATACCTGCGTACTGGATATTCAATCCGTGCTCTTTCTTGGCTCCCTCGATAAACTCAGCCACATATTTCGCCATATCGGGCGAATAATAGCTGCCGTTCCCTATCCATCCCGGCGCCCCCCACGGCAGAACATCCAGGATGATGCGCGGATTTCGCCGATGCGCCTCCTCCATCAGCCACCATTCATAACCCCTGCTAAAATCACGATCCTCGGGTGAGCGCATATGGCTTGGCTCAGAGCCGTCTGTCGAATTGACATCCGCGCCTACTTCCACTTTCAAATGCTGTAAAGACGCGCCGTAGTTCGGTTTGAAAAGGTAATCGAGAATTTGGCTGCGATAAGGCTCGGGATAATCAATCAACAGCCGGGAAGATGCGCCTGCGCTCACCGCGCCGAGGCCGTCGAATAATCTCCCCGAGGCATGGGCATTCAGAACAACTGAGTTGTCGCCCGCACGGAGCACGACAATCGCGATCCCAAGCACAATGGAAATCGTTCCGCTGTTCAGAACCCAGCTACGCTTTTTCACTTCCAAAATCTTTCTATCTCTTCGAGACTCCGGCCCTTTGTTTCAGGCACCGCGCGCCAGACAATCAAGAATGAAATTACGCACATCAGCGCATAAATGAGAAACGCACCCGTTGGCGAGAGTGCTTTTGAAAGAGTCAAGAAAGTCATCGTGAGCAGAGTGCATGCGCTCCACAGAAACACAGTCGCGATCGACATCGCACGTCCCCGTATGCGCGTCGGAAAAATCTCTGAGAGCAATACCCACACGCACGGCCCTAAACCAATCGCGAACGCAGCCACGCAAAGCATCATCATCGTCAATACAACGGGAGCCGAAGGCGTATGCGCCAGGAACGCCATCGCTAGGCCAGTCTGGCAAATTGCCATAAGTCCGGAAGAAATCAGGAGCAATGGTTTTCGTCCGAACCTATCCACAAGGCCTAGCGCCGCGAGCGTCGCCAGAAAATTTACGATTCCAACAATCACGTTCGCGAAAATCGCTGAGCTCGCGCTCTGGCTATGTACTTGTTGTCTAAAAATGACGGCGCCATAGAAAAGCACTGTGTTGATTCCCGTAATCTGCTGCAAAACTGCAAGGGAAACTGCTATCCATAAAGCCTTGCGAAATCCCGGCCTCAAGAGTTCAGCAAGAGAACCCGATTCCTCCGCAACCGTTTTTGTGATTTCGCTTAACTCCGAGGTCGCGACCGCGACCCCATTGATCTTAGAGAGCACTGCGAACGCCTCCGCTCCACGCTCTTTCTCAACCAGCCATCTGGGGCTCTCCGGCACAAACAGAAGGCCGACCAGAAATGCCGTGGCTGGAACCGCGGCCACAGCAAACATCCAGCGCCAGCTCGACGGGCCCGTGAACGCCAACAGCCAGTTTGCGAGATATGCCAGCAAAATGCCGCTGACGATGGCCATCTGATTGAGCGAGACGAGACGTCCTCGAATTTGCGCTGGAGATACTTCCGCAATGTAGAGGGGAGCCAGCACGGAAGCTGCTCCGATAGCGAACCCTCCTGCTATGCGAGCTGCAATAAACTCCGGCAACGTCCGCGGAATCGCCGCGCCAACCGCAGAAAGCGCAAAGAGAAGCGCGCAAACCATGAGTACGCGGCGCCTGCCGAAGGTGTCGCTGAACCACCCGCCCAGCGCCGCTCCTACGATGCAGCCGAACAGCAGCGCGCTCACTGCAAACTCCGTTTGTATCTCGCGTAAATGAAGTTGAACTTGCAGGAAGAGAATGCCGCCGTTTATAACGGCAATATCAAAACCGAACAACAGTCCCGCTGTGGCGGCAACCAATGCCGCAATAAGACGTATAAGCCACGCTCTTCTCTCCAAGGCGGCTGCTTCCGGTATCTGGCTCATGTGCATCACGGGTCTCGGCTGATCTAGTCTATTGTGTATGTCTATCATGCACTGTTGTTAGCACGTTGATAACATCCTCCCGTGGTGATACGATCTCCCCACCAGGTCTTTCATTTGAAGGAGCTTCGTCGATGTTAAAACTCGCCTTCCCGGCATCTCTTTTGTGCGCTTTAGCAGGATATATTCCGGCACTTGAGGCACAGTTCGATACAGGCACGATTCTTGGGACTGTACGCGACTCGAGCGGAGGTGTCATTCCCAACGCCACTGTCACGCTCACAAATGAAGGCACCTCGGCCAGTCAAACCGCTTCCACCTCCGATGATGGCCGATACACCTTCACCCCGATTCGTATTGGAAAGTACTCAGTCGAGGTACAGGTTGCGGGCTTTCAGACCCAAAAAAAGACTGGCGTGCAACTCGACATTCAGCAGCAGGCAGTGGTCGATTTCTCGCTAGCACCTGGACAAGTCACAAATGCAATCGAAGTAACTGCTGCAGTTCCGGCGTTACAGAGCGAGAACGCATCGGTCGGCCAGGTAGTCCAAAGTCGCGCGATTAACGATTTGCCATTGAACGGTCGAAATTACACATTTCTCGCGCGCTTGGCCTCCGGCGTCACCCAAGGACAGCAGGAAGGCCGTGGGATGAACGCCGATGGAATGTTCACCGCCAATGGAGCCCGTCCCGCTCAAAATAATTATCTGCTTGACGGAATCGACAACAATACCAGCGATGTCGATTTTCTTTCTGGCGCCAGCTACGTAGTCAAGCCGCCAGTCGATGCAATCGCCGAGTTTAATCTGCAGACGAGCGACTTCAGCGCCGAGTTCGGGCGTGCTGGAGGAGCCGTTCTCAATGCCACGCTAAAATCTGGAACCAACGCATTCCATGGCAGCGTCTGGGAATTCCTTCGCAATGACAAACTCGACGCCGCCGATTTCTTCCAAAATGCAAACGGCACATCGAAGGGCGAGTTCCGGCAAAATCAATTTGGAGCTACCGCTGGTGGCCGGATCATCAAGAACAAAACGTTCTGGTTTGGCGATTACGAAGGCACACGCATCAGGCAGGCTGCTCCACAAACCGCTACCGTTCCCACAGCTCTGGAGCGCAACAGCGGGTTTACCAACTTCTCCGATCTCACCACTCTCCAGAGCGGCTCCTATGCCGATGCCTTGGGACGCACTTATCCGGCTGGTACCATCTTCGATCCTGCCACCACTCAGCAACTCAGTAACGGCCAATACATACGTCAGCCATTTGCTGGCAACGTCATTCCGGCGAACCGTCTTGACGCGAATGCCATCAAGTTATTGAACCTCTATCCGGCGCCGACCCAGCCCGGGTTACTCAATAACTTCAGCGTCAATCGTAAGAACACGACTGACGTAGACGCCTTCGACATCAGGCTGGATGAATACTTCTCCGAAAGAGATCAGGCCTTCCTGCGTTACAGTTACTCGCGCAGCCCTTCAGTTTTTCCCGGCCCGTTCACCGGTTACGCCGACGGCGGTGGCTTCGGTCAGGGCGACCAGAACGTCAATAATCAGGGTGCGGCACTCAGCTACACTCACTCTTTCAGCCCTACTCTTATCAACGAAGCACGGGCTGGTTTCAATCGGGAACACACGCTTCGTCAGCAACCGTATGGCTCGGATACCAGCAATATACCGGCTCAATTCGGTATTCCCGGTGTTTTGCAGACCTCTGGAAATGGCGGATTGCCTTTCATCAGTTTGGGCGATCTCACCAACCTGGGTGCATCCGAGTGGCTCGTTAGCGATCGCTACAGCAATACCATCCAGCTCACGGAGAACCTGACCAAGATCTACGGCTCGCACAGTTTCAAGGCAGGCGTCGAGTATCAGAACATCACCTTTCCCTGGATCGCTCCTCCTTATTCGCGTGGCGCTTTCGATTTCAACGGCACCTACACCTCGATTCCGGGAGTTACCGACAAGTCTACGGGCCTTGCTCAGATGCTGCTGAGTCCAACGGCATCCTCGGTCGGCGGCACAAATTTCGTAGGCGGCTCAGACTCCGTCAATGTCTCTAACTTCGGAGGCGTAAGCAGTAAGCGTGCTTACTGGGGTAGTTTTTTCCAAGACGATTGGAAAGTCACTAGTAAACTTACTTTGAACTTAGGACTGCGTTGGGAACGCTTCAGCCCCACGGGCGAGAAATATGATGCGCAAGCTAACTTCGTGCCGGGAACTCCATTTGGAAACGCTGAATTCATCATTCCCAAGTCGCGTGAAAATGACCCTCCGCTTTCTCCCACTTTCCCGCAGTTGCTTCAACAGGACGGCATTAAGCTTGTTTACACCAATCAATACGGATCGGGGCTGACGAATATCCAGAACACTAACTTCGCCCCGCGCATTGGCATAGCTTACAAAGCAACCGACCGTCTCGTTGTTCGCGCCGGCTACGGTATTTACTACGGTGCCTTCGAGAATAGAGGTGGTTATCCAAGCCTCGGATACAACTATCCGTTCCAGTATTCGTTTAGTTTTCCGGCGCCTGATCCCGGAACACCGATTCAGTACTCCAACGGTTCGTACGCGACGCTTGAAACCGGGCTTACGGCGATACCGCTGACTCCCTCTTCTGTTGCCGCCTCAGGCCTGGCGCTGCGCGGGATTCAACTGCACTACAAGACGCCCTACTATCAAAGCTACAATTTCACGCTTCAGTATCAGATCGCCCCCACCGCTACTGTGCAGGTCGGATACGTCGGGTCAGTCGCCGAACACCTTGAAACGTTCCCTGGCACAAATGTTCAAACCGTACTCCTCCCCCTGAACGCCAACCCGCAGAACTATGTTCCCTTCCCCGATTTCTCGCGTGGCTCCCCGTACCTGGATACGATCGGGATTTCGAACTATAACGCCCTCCAAACCAAACTGGAGAAAAGATACTCCAACGGCTTGGACGTTCTAATTACCTATGCTTTCCAAAAAACTCTCACCGATGCTGGAGACTCGCTCAATGGAGGCGGACTGCAAGGCTATCGCGCTCCGGGCATCATCGGAATTCAAGGTGACTATGGCCCGGCGGCATTCGATGTCCGTCAGGCTTTGACGGCAAGTGGCACCTATGCGTTGCCTTTCGGCAGAGGGCGGCATTTCATGAACGGGGCCAACCGAGTGGCGGAGTTTCTACTCGGCGGCTGGAGCACGAATTGGATTCTCTCCGTGGATTCCGGGCAGCCGCAAACGATCCCTTGCTCTACCTCTACGGGTGCCGGTACCGGTTGCTACGCTCTCGATGTACCAGGCCAGAATGCTTATGCCGGTCAGAGCGTTGCCCACTTCTACAACGCCGCGGCGTTCGCTACTCCCCCAGCGGTAACGCAGGTTGGAGAGACAAATTTGATTGCGCTTGGCGGTGGCCAGGGGCAGGTCTACGGCCCCGCATACCATCGCCTCGATTTCTCCCTTTTCAAGAGCTTCTCGATCAGCGAATCACGAAGATTTGAATTCCGGGCTGAGTCCTTCAATTTAAGTAACACCCCGAATTTCGCTCTGCCCGCCGACTTGAATTATGTGAATACTGTCACGTTTGGACAAATCACAACAACGCGTGATAATCCGAGTGACGCTCGTGAATTGCAGTTTGCGTTAAAGTTCTACTGGTAAGATGGCGTGTCGGCCTAACCAGGCTGCCGCTGTGACTGGCTCAAGTTTCTTGCGATTGTTTTTGCTCATCGCATCCTTAGTTTTCCTGGCATCGGCGCAACAGTCTGATCCCCAACGAGTTGAAATTCAGCTCCAACAGCAGGTAGCGCAACACAAGAATAGTTATCAGGCCAATCATAATCTTGGCGAATTCTATGCCCAAAGAAAAAATTATGCGGCCGCCATTGTCTACCTCGGCAAGGCTTATCGATTAGATCCTTCCGATTATGAGAACGCCTATGATCTCGCTCTTTCGCAGTTGCTGGCCGGCGATTTGCGCTCCGCCCGCGCGAACGCAACCCATCTGTTGAAGGTCCAGAATCGAGCCGAACTGCATAATCTGATTGGCGCCATTGAAGAAGCATCGGGAAACTTCCGGGAAGCCGCCAAAGAGTATCAGACGGCCGCCCGCATGGACCCCTCTCCTAAGAACCTCTTCGACTTGGGAAGTGAGCTTCTGAAATATCACGGTTATCGAGAGGCGTTGCAGATCTTCACGTATGCGGTCAATAAATATCCCGCAGCGGCGCCGTTACGTGTGGGCCTGGGCGTAGCTCAATATTCGCTCGGAAGCTATCGCGACGCGGTCGAAACGTTCTGTCACGCCGTCGATTTGGATCCGCGGGATACTCGTGCCCTGGATTTCCTCGGAAAAATGTACGATGTTGCGCCCGAGCTGTCTGCGGACGTGACAGAGCGTCTCAAGCGCTTCGCGACCATGTATCCCGAGAATGCGGCCGCGAACTACTATTACGCAATGGCCTTGAGAAATCGTGTTCTTCCCGGAGACGCGGCGAGCAAAGCACAAGCTATGGAATTGCTGAAGAAGGCGACTCGAGAAGACCCCTCGTTTGCGGATGCTCATTATCAACTCGCGCTCGCCTATGCCGACGCAGAAATGGACGTCCAGGCGATCGAAGAATTGAAGTTGAGCGTGAAACTTCAGCCTAGCCTGAAGAGCGCGCACTATAGGCTGGCGCAACTCTACGCCAAGCGCGGAGAGAGCAAGCTTGCAAATCAGGAATACGCCGCCGTTAAGTCTCTCAATACTCCTTGAAAACGGCCGCTTCTTTCCTTTTTTGTGTCGTGTGATTCCACCCTGCTCCGCGTGTGACATCTCCACGATCTAGCCCGGATTTCATGGCGGGCGTGGAAAGAGAGCTTCGCATGAGCGCCAAACGCTCGGCAAATCCACGCAGTTTCTCGGTGTGGTCCACCACGCTAAGATCTCCGGTAACAACCAGCACCGGACCTGGGGTAACCAAACATCTTGTCAACAGTTCGGCCACTACCGAGCCGCTGGTATGCGGGTCTGTCGATACGCTCATCAGGCGGTCCGTGGACGGCGCGTCGGTAGCCACGCAAACAACCGGAATTTGCATGTCTTTCGCTTTTCGGATGAGTGGCCGCAGTTCACGAAGATTGCCTGGAGCCATAATGATTCCGTCCGCCGATTCCTGTAAATGCGCACTCAAAAGCGGCTACGTCCCCTTCGCCGAGGGTCGGATACGTTCGGAAGCGCAGTTCAACCGTCGAATGAAACGGCTGTGCCGCGTCTCGAATGCCGCCCCGCAGAAGATCGAAGAAGACGTCTATTTCTCTTGGCAGATTAACAAAGATTCGCAGTTTGCGATTTAGCTTCAAAAGGCGAGCTGCCATGTTCGGTTGATAGCCTAGCCGCTTCGCCATCTTCATCACGCGAGCGGCGGTACTCGCATTGATTCCGGGCCTGCCGTGCAACGCCCGATCTACTGTGCCAATCGATACTCCCAGCGCGGCGGCGATTTCTTTTATGCCCACTGGCCTATATGATGTCGAGTTCGAGGGCTTCGATTTCTTCCGCACTTTCGTCCAGCATTAGGTCCGGCAAAGCGATTCACCCGTAGAACCCGTATCGCGATTCGTCCGGAGCGCAGAGATTTACTCTTCCAATCGCCCGCATTAGCGTTTACCAATGCCTGAAAAGGCCTGACTAACACTCCGAATAGCTAATCAGCCGGTTACATTTACCAGCGCGAACCGCCGCGTCCGCGTGAGCTATTGCCTCGTCCGCCCCCGCCGCCGCTACGGCCGCCGCGATTGCCGAATCCTGGCCCGCCGCCCTGTGGCTTCGGCCGCGCTTCGTTCACGTTCATCGTACGGCCGTTGAGCTCGGCGCCATTCAGCTGCGAAATCGCAGTTTCTGCTTCCTGGCGTTCTGTCATCTCGACAAAAGCAAAACCCCTCGGTTGGCCGCTGTCGCGGTCGGTAACTATGTTGACTCGCTCCACATTACCGTACTGCGAAAACGCGGCCATCAAGTCTTCCTGAGTCGTTTTGAAACTGAGATTCCCGACGAAAATATTAGTCATGTTTTCCCTAATCTGCGCTGAATTCGTCTTTGTAGAGTGCTCTAGGAACCAAAGGCTGTTGAAACAGGAAGGCGATGGAGGTAGATGACCGCAAAGACCAGTTTAGTTTAGCAAAGAAATAGCCGCCCGTGGGCGATCTTATTCAGCCGCTTGCTTGCTACTCATCCCGCTGCGAATCATGCGGTAGCCCCAGTAGTAGGCATTGTCCCGGAACAGATAGTTACGGGTCTCTAAAACCACTCGGCGCGTCAGCCTGGTGAGCTTGTTGCCTGGGAGTGCCGGCTCTTCATCTGTTTCGAGAGGCGCAGTGCAGGGACGAGCCGCAAGAACGGCGACTCGCGCATCAGTCGTGACCTGCCCGGTTTTGTAAGCTGGCGAATCGTCGTCGCCATTGAAAAATGCAGCGTCTCCCGAACATCCGCTGAAACTGAGGTCAGTTACGATTTTGTCTCTTTCGGGATCGACGTGGGGGTCTATCTGATGAGAGAACGACATGCGCTGCAGTTTGAATTTCACACCGGTATCGTGTGTCGCCGCTCCCAGCCAGACTTCTCGACCATCAAAAGTTCCTATTTCCCAAAAGCGCACGTGATGCCTTTGAGTCACCGTGTCCAAAGATTTCTCGAAAACCAGGTCGGGCTCCGAACCGTGAAAAAAGAGCCTGGACACCGGGGCAGAGGCATAACTCCGCATCGCGCTGAAAGCCTCATACACACGAGAAGTAGTGCGAAGCGATCTCCGGTCGGCGATCGACCAACCCGCAGCATTGAAAGCCGAGACGATTTGCTCGCGAGATCCGAGAAGAACGATGTTGAAAACATCAGCGACCTGCCGCCCATCGCCATGCGAGATGGGATCCAGTTTGCCGCGCACCCAATGCGATAGTTCTGCTGCGGTATTTGTTAAGTCACCATTGGGCTCGTCGCTGGCCGGCGTAGAAGCATCTCTCATGAGCGGCGCCTTAATCGCTAACTTCATATCCGTTCCCGAGGGAAAATAGATTTCGGGCTCCGGAAAAGCCATGATGAAGCAGCGTGCGGCAAACAGACCGGCTGCCCCGAATGGGCCCATCGAATATTTCAACCAGATCTGATTGGCAGCTCCTGTCAATCCGACGAGCGACCGGAAAGCAATATTCGCCGAAGGTCGCTCCCAAAAGCCGTTTAACAGATTGCCAGGATTATTCGCCGCCAGTACACCCTTGATCCTGCCCTCCGGAGTGACCTGTTCTCGCGCATTGTCAATCGAAACCAGCTTGGCGGTTAAAGGAAATCTCCGGCCATCCGGCGTTTCGTATTGATCAAAACTGAGGTCGAGCCCCGCTCGCTCATGAATCAAACCGAGGCCAACGCGAATCTCCTTACGAACGGTCCCGTACACGATACTTCCCTTTGGAATGACCACCCGCCCATCCACGGAATAGGCACGAATTACGACACACCGGAATTGTGTCCCGGGAGGGGATGCATAGCTTGTCAGGTGATTTTTCAATCGGACTTCAAGACTGGGCGACGGCAAGGTCGCGCCAGACACGAGCAGTCCCGAGACAATGCACAACCACATCGTCCGGACCCCGATTTTCATCCTGTTCGGACACCCGCCCGCAGAACCGCGCTTCTCAATAAACAGAAGTCCCCTCGTCTGCCCGTTTCGTATCGTTATTATCGATTGATAGATCAGCTTAGCTGAAAGCCATCTAACAGTAAAGTCCGGCTGGTTTCACGCTTTGAGCCCAAAGACTTTTTCGGCGTAGACACGACTGATCCGAAGATCATCCACCAGCGGTCGAGTTACGATCGTGTTCTCGCGATAAGCCAGTTCGACGACAATCAACGGCCTGATGTCCGACGAATCAAGATAACGGGCTATCGCCTCGTAATCGATGTCGCCCGGCTGAAGAGCCTCGAGCCAGAGCTTTTGCCTGGCGTTGCGCACGTGGATCTCACGCACTCGATCGCCGGCCTCTTTCAGCAATGCGAGCGGATCTTCGCCCCCCTGATGAACCCAATCCAGATCGAGGCAGAGCGAAACAAATCGCGGATCCGTGTTGCGGAGCGTATAGCGCCATTCCCGAGCTCCATTCACCATCTCCGGCGTGTGGTTATGAACTCTAAGCTGCAGCCCATTTTCCGAGAGAACACGACCCATCCGGTTAAACGATCGAGCTTGAAAAGCGAGTTCCCGATCGGTCTTCTCGATGCCTTCTCCTTTGGGATTCGCGTTGCATACCACGGCAACACATCCAAACGCCCGGCACTCGCGGCCAATCGCCAGCGCTCTTTGAATCGTCTCGTCCGCCAGCGCCGCCTCGTGCATGGCTCCGCCGCTATAAACACTGGGCATTCGAAGTCCATTCGAACGAACCAGGCTCAACGTCTTTTCTTTTAGATCAGGAGTCAAAAATTCGGCATTCAATTCGATGTTGTGGAAGCCCGCATTTCTCGCCATGGGTATGACTTCCGATAAAACATCCTCCAATTTCTTGTGCTGGCGCTGTGCATACTGTTGGAAGATATAGGCTTCCACACTTAGATTCGTGTGGTCGACGTCTCCGGCCCATAACGTGGTGCTCGCTGCCGTTAGCAATATCTCGCGTCTCGTCATCGTATCGCCCTAATTTGATAATCGCCGAACCCGCGAGCCGGAGGGCGACCTCTAGCGCTTTTCAGCTAAAGCTGCAAAGAAAAATCGCCTCGGGAAAGACGCCTGATAAAGTCGAGATCGCCCTCGAGGAAATCGAGCCCAGGCAGATCGCGCAGAACGATCCAGGAGATCTGTTCGTAAACGCGGCCGTCAGGCTCACCGGTGAAATGAGGTACGGCAAAGAATATCAAATGAACACGGCTCCCGCTCGGGTAATCGTGCTGATAGCGAGCCAGTTCGCCACCTACGGTTGCGCTGATGTGCAATTCTTCCCACAACTCTCGGATGAGAGCTTGTTGAGGACTCTCGCCGTGCTCGACTTTTCCGCCCGGGAATTCCCATTTCAGGGAGTGCCTGTCCCCCTTGCGACGCTGGCCGACGAGCACCCGATCGTTCCGATAAATTATTCCAGCAGAGACGAGCAGCGGTGGACGTGTACTCATCGCTGCAAAAATTACGCAGGGATCTCTGAAGTTTTTTCGGCCGCCATCAATTGCCTCAGAACATAAGGCAAAATGCCTCCGTTGCGATAATATTCCGCTTCCTGGGGCGTGTCGATGCGGGCCCTCGCGTCGAACTCAATTCTTTTACCCTTGGAATCGGTCGCGACGATTCGAACCAGGCCCCCACGCGCGGCGACAGCTTCCGCAACTCCTGATATATCAAAAGTTTCTTCACCCGATAGCCCGAGCGACTGATGAGTGTGACCGGGCATTAATTGCAGCGGTAACACGCCCATCTGAACGAGATTTGAACGGTGAATACGTTCGAAGCTCTCGGCGATAATCGCGCGGATACCAAGAAGCGTGGTACCCTTCGCGGCCCAATCGCGTGAGGAGCCGGAACCGTACTCCTTGCCTGCTATAACAACCAGGGGCACATTCTCAGACTGATATTTCATTGCAGCATCGTAGATAGACATCTTTTCGCCATCGGGCAAGTGACGAGTCCAATTGCCCTCGACACCTGGGACGAGTTGGTTCTTCAGGCGTATGTTGCCAAATGTGCCGCGCACCATGACCTCGTGATTACCGCGTCGCGAGCCGTAGCTGTTGAAATCGGCCGGCTTCACCCCAAGACTGATCAAATATCTGCCCGCCGGACTGTCTACAGCAATGGATCCGGCCGGCGAAATGTGATCTGTAGTGACGGAGTCTCCGAGCACGGCCAAGGCGCGCATCCCAACCAAATCGCGCACGAAAACCGCCGGATCAGGAATGGTCTCGAAGTAAGGCGGTTGTTTGATGTAAGTGGAGTCATCACTCCATTCGTAAATACTGCCGTCGGGCACCTTCAGTGAATTCCAGGCGGCGTCGCCGGCAAAGACTCCTTCATACTCCTTCGTGAAAAATTCCGTTCGAGCAGACGCTCTGACTGCCGTTTCCACGTCCTCTGCCGAGGGCCATACGTCTCTGAGATATATGTTCTTACCTTCCGCGTTTGTCCCCAAAGGATCTTTTGTAAGATCTATATCGACCTTGCCGGCAATTGCATAGGCCACTACAAGTGGCGGGGAGGCCAGGTAATTGGATCGAACCAACGGATTCACCCTTCCCTCAAAGTTGCGATTGCCACTCAGGACAGCCGCCACGTTCAGTTTGCCCTCCGAAACCGCCGCCGCGACATTCTCCGGAAGGGGCCCGCTGTTTCCGATGCATGTGGTACAGCCGTAGCCGACCAAGTGAAATTTGAAGTGCTCGAGATAAGGTATCAAGCCGGCGTCATGCAGGTAATCGAAGACGACTTTCGAGCCGGGTGCCAGCGAGGTCTTGACCCAAGGTTTTGGTGTCAAACCGTTTTCAGCCGCTTTCTTCGCCAAAAGCCCTGCGGCTATCATTACGGACGGATTCGATGTGTTAGTACAACTCGTGATCGCCGCAATGACAACGGCGCCGTCACTTATCTGCTCCTCGTGGCTGTTGACTGAAAGGTTGACGGTCTTCTGCGCGCCGCCCAGCGACGATAGAAAATTCTCCTTCACATCGGGCAAATCGATCCGATCTTGAGGGCGTTTGGGACCGGCCAGCGATGGAGTAACTTTGGAGAGATCCAGGGCGAGAGTTTCGGAATAGACCGGGTCGGCTGCTTCCGGAGTCAGAAATAGCCCCTGTTCTTTTGCATAAACTTCGACTAAGTTGACCTGATCCGCACTTCGGCCGGTTAGTCGCAGGTAATGCAACGTGAGATCGTCTATCGGAAAGAATCCGATCGTCGCCCCATATTCCGGCGCCATGTTACTAATCGTGGCGCGATCGGCAACCGGTAGCGCGCTGACACCCGGTCCGTAGAATTCGACAAATTTGCCGACCACGCCCTTTTTTCTCAGCATCTGCGTGACAGTCAGGACCAGATCTGTCGCGGTTGCGCCTTCAGGCAAATGTCCGCTGAGCTTAAAGCCGACAACCTGTGGCAACAACATTGAGATTGGCTGCCCAAGCATGCAGGCCTCCGCCTCAATCCCGCCCACGCCCCAGCCAACAACCCCAATGCCGTTAATCATCGTGGTATGAGAATCGGTGCCCATCAGCGTATCGGGATACGCGTGCAGAACGCCATTTTTTTGATCGGTGAAAACAACGCTTGCAAGATATTCGAGATTCACCTGGTGAACGATGCCGGTATCGGGTGGGACGACGCGAAAGTTGTCGAATGCTTTCTGGCCCCAACGCAGAAAGGCATAGCGCTCCTGATTGCGTGAAAATTCGAGCAGTGCGTTCTGAGCAAAGGCCGTATTAGATCCAAAGGCGTCCACCTGAACCGAGTGGTCGATCACCAGATCGGCTGGAATAAGAGGGTTAGCCAGTTCAGGTTTCGATCCGAGCTTCTTTAGCGCATCTCGCATTGCGGCGAGATCAACAATACATGGGACGCCAGTAAAATCCTGCAACAAAATGCGAGCCGGGCGGAACTGAACCTCCTGAGCGGCGGCCTTCGCATCCCATTTCGCGATGTATTCGATATCTTTTGCTTTGACGGTTCGCTCATCTTCGAACCGCAGTAGATTTTCGAGCAGGACCTTAATCGAATACGGTATGCGTGAAAGCCTGACACCAGTCGCAGCCCTTTCGAGAACATCTAAACGAAACACTTGAAATTCTTTATTGTTCACGTGCAGGGTCGCTGCAGCACCAAACGTATTCTTGCTGGCCATTTGCTTCTATCTTAGATCCGATGACAAGGCAGCTACATGTACTCGGGCTGCTCAATCCCCAGGACTCCCATGATAGAGACAAGCTGATCGCGAACGTACACGGTAAACCAGAGCAGTAGGTTTCGCCGTTGCTCATCCGGCTCAGATATGACCGAGTGTTCATGATAAAAGTTGTTGAAAGCCTGAGCGAGCTGGAAAGCGTACTTCGCGACGTGCGCCGGTTCACCAGATGTAATTGCACGCTCCACAACGTTGTCCGCCTTAGAAGCGAACAGCAGGAGCTGCCAGAGACTTTCCTCCGCTATCAGGCGGTTAATACTCTCTGTCGATAGAACTTTTTCAAAGTCAGGCAGAACCCCGAAACGCTCTTCATATTTACGAAGGATGTTCGCTGCCCTGACGGCGGCATACTGCACGTACGGCCCCGTCTCGCCTTCAAAACTGAGGGCTTCGTGGAAGTCAAAGGCGATGACTGAATTGCGGGTGAACTTCAGCATGAAGTACCGCAGCGCGCCAATCGCTATCTGTTCGGCTACGTGCTGGCGCTCGGCCGCCGGAGCCTCCGGGTGCCGATCTTCCACTTCGTGTACGGCCGTTTCGATCAATTTGTCGATCAGGTCATCGGCCTTCACTCCAAGACCTCTGCGGCCGGAGACTTCGACATACGGGCGCTTCTGATCTTCTTCCGACAGCAAAATTCCGAGCTCAATACAGGTGCGCGGGGAAAGAGCGACCATTTCATATGAAAAATGGTGAGAGGCGTCGGCCTGCGCACGGAAATCCAGGGCGCGAAGTCCAGCCACGACTACATCCTGCAAATAAGATTGACGCGAATCGATTACGTTAAAAACTTCAGATGCGTGGCCGAACGCCGGCGTGTAGCTTGCCGTATCTTTGCCGGTTGTAACCCACACCTGCCGCCCATCGGAGTAAGTCGACCAAAGCCGGTAATGAAAGTCCTTGCCAAGAAGACCGAACTTCCACAGCTGATAAGCAATATCCTTGCCCACATAGGTAACGGTGCCGTTCGAGCGGACAATCACTTTACTGTCATCCTCTGGCGGTTCGCCTTCGCTTTGTGCGGCGTTTTCGACCCGAAACGCCGAGGCAGGCATGACCCAACACCCTTTATTCTTTCCCTGCTCTTCGAAGTAGATCGCGCCGCGCTCTTTCAGCAGTTGGAAGGCAGTGGTCCAGAACTTCAAGTGAAGTATTTCGCTCTCTCTTGGCAGCAGCTGATACACAATGCCCAACCGATACATGGTTCGCAAGTGGAAGGAAACGATCGAATCTGCGACCAAATGGCCGAGCTCTGCCAAAATCCCTTCATCTGCCTCGATGGCGTGAAGTGTTTGGCTGCGCCACTCGATGTCTGCCGGCTTTTCCTTATAATGTGAAGAAATCCTGGCATACAAGTCCCAGCAAAGATAATCGAAACGCCTACTCGGGTCTCCGATCAGGCGGCTGACTTCCGCTGGGCTTTTTCGCTCGAGGAAGTGAAACCCGGCAACAACGTCCGCCACCTGCACGCCTGTGTTATCGATATAGTTCTGAACCTCGACCTCGTGGGCGAGTTGGCGCAGCATACGCACGAAGGTGTCACCGAGGACGGCATTGCGCAGGTGACCTATGTGAGCCGCTTTGTTCGGATTGATGTTGGTGTGTTCTACGACGATCTTTCCCCGCGCCGTCACTCGGCTGGAGGGCTGCTTGATCAGCAATGATCGGACATACTGCCCGCGGTCTAATCGGATATTGATGTAGCCGTTTCCAGCGATTTCGAGGGAACCCACTCCGGGAATATCTGCTAGCCCATTAGCCAATTCTTCAGCAATTTGCTTCGGCGGCTTTCTTAGCTGGCGCGCCAATTGGAACGCTACCGGAATGGCAAATTCGCCGAACGCACTCTGCTTGGGTTGCTCGAGCGAGACCTTACTCGATACTCCGAACTGCTCATTCAGCCGGCGCTCGACGCTCGCAATAATCTTCTCTTCGATCTCCTGGAACATTGAACTCCAGTATGCGGTAACGCGTAGTAAAAGCGCCCGCGCGGTCACTTGAACTTAAGCGTGATTAACCTGCCAATTAGAGCGTCCGCCAAAGCAGGCGATAAGTCGACATTCACATACACGGTTTTGTCATCTCTTCGCACCCGAATCGCATCGTAGAGTTGGACGAGGTCCGGCTGCTTATCCCGGACCGCAAGTCGAGCCAGACCAATGCCGCCCCGCAGTCCGTCATCCATACGCCGTGAGCCTTGCTGCGAAATACAATCAATTCTGGCCTTCAAATGTAGTCCGTCGTTCGCGACAATACCGGCCGAAGTGGATCTGACGTATCCGGCAAAGTTCGAGAGAATCGAAGCCACATCGGTGCGCGTAGGCATATCGGCAAACGGCAACCCGCCCCGGCTTACCAGCCGGATCTGCTCTGTTCCAGAGAGCTGCGACAAACCCCGGGAGAACTCTTCGGGCAAATGACCGGTGTTCTCTTTGTAAATATCGATTTCCTTGCATACCGCTTCTCTACTGCCTGCAATGGCAAGCTCTGAATCCAGAAACACAACGGTTTCCCGTCCCTCAGCGAAGAGCGCATAGCCTTTGTACTCCGTCGGTTTGGAACCGATCGCAAGACGCGTTTCGATCTGCCGTGTATCGAAGTGGCCTCGGGCCGCGATCAATAGATCTCTTCCGTTCCAGGTAACCAGGAGCTCTGAAATGTCCCGACGCGGATCAAAGCCGATTCGACCGGAAAGGTCGTTTAAGAGCGGAATGTCCAGTTGACTTTGGTGACGCGTATAAAGGGCCGTAGTCTTCAGCGCTCCCAGATCGCAGACAACAATCGCCGTTACGTCGTCGCTAACCAGCTTTTCTAGGCGAGGATCGATAGAAGCTAGCCCGGATCTCCGTTTATTGCAGCCGGTGAGTGGAAGCAGCAACGCAAGCGCCCACAGGAAAGGGAATGCTCGCCGAAGCATCTTCACCTTAGAATACGAACCACGGCCGAACAATCAGGGAGGCACCGCTTGCTGGCGCGCGGCTCTGACAGAGCGGAAGTGCTCACACGCGCCGGCTAGAAAGCCGACGTTGCAGGCTAAAAAGCCTGCTCTACTCTTGAAGAACGCGCAAGACGGGCACGGCATCCGTGCCCTTTGCGCTCAGTTTGAAAAATCTAAGCCAAACTTCTTGAGGGCGGCGATAGCGCCAGTGTTCGGCACAGGGGCGGTTGCTTTCGCGTACAGCTCCTTGAGGAATCCGATATCGATTTTGCCAGCGGGAGTAGTCATTCCTGCCGGCGGGCTTTGGGGTTGCTCGGCTTCGCGGCGCTCCTGCTGTAATTCGCACAGTTCGTCCATGTCCTTCTGGCGCTGGCGCTGCAGGCGGCCTTCCTGGATCTGCAGATTACGCAAGGGCTTCTGGTGTTGGAGGAAGGTTTCCAGATCGATGCGCGCCGCGCGGGCGGCGGGCTCGAGTTCTTCGAATTGTCCGGCAAATTCGTCGCGGCCGCGGGCGTAGATCGCCATTTCGAGACCGGGGATGCGCTGCAGGCGCCATTGCGCGTCGGCGAGCGATTGGACCAGTTCGCGTTCGCGGAGGCCGAGCGGTTTATATTCGGCTTCGTAAGCGGCGAGGTGCTGCTGGTAGGCTTCGGCGTCGTCAGACGGCAGCAGGACGGTGCGGCCGGTCAAACCCGTTTTCACGGCGTTCATGGACGAGATGGCCTTACCCTGGGCGCTACGGGGACCCGTGGAGAGTTGGGCATTGGCGCGATTGGCAGCTATGCGGGATTCGGAAACGGGAGATTCGGATTTCATAATTGGGCGGTGCTCCTAAATAAAAATGGCTCGTGAATGGCCGGGGAAGACCATGTACGAGCCTGCCGGAACATAGCACGCGGAACGGCGAAAACGAACTTCGGGGTTGTGGAAAATCGAGTTAAAGCATGTGGAATGAAGGAGAAGGGAATATTTTCGTCGGCGGTGATCGTTTTACCGGGCGCCAGAATCAGCCGGAGGACGAAACAAACCCGACGTCCTGATAATCCTTATGGCTGGGCGTTGAGCTTCGCTATATGCCGTCCGGCGACAATCACGACATCATCTACGAAGCTCATGGAACAGAAATTAAGACCGAGGCAGGCGGCGGGCGGCGTTATCGCAAGCACTTCAAACATTTCCGTTGGTGCGATATTCAATCGCTGCTAAACGAGAGCTTCGGAAATTGGAACCGGCACAACGATACGCGTTTGGGCGCTTCGCTGGCATTCTATAGCCTGCTTTCACTCGCGCCCTTGGTGCTGGTGCTGGTGAGCATAGCGGGGCTGGTGTTTGGGCATCGAGCTGCCGCCAGGGCAATTGTGCGAGATGCCCGGGCGACGATCGGACCTGCGGGCGCGGACATTATCAAACAATTTCTCCTGGGCTCGCAGAAAGCATCTCACGGGATTCTCGCCAGCGTCGCCGGCCTGATCACGCTTTTGTTTAGTGCCTCGGGCGTGCTGATCGAGTTGCACGATACTCTAAACACGGTCTGGGAGATCCCCGGGCCAAACGTCAGCGGCTTACATTATTTTGTCGTTTATATCAAACAACGGCTCTTTTCCTTTGCCATGGTCCTTGCGATTGGATTTCTGCTCATTATCTCGCTGGCAATTACGACATTCATCTCTTCGCTCGGAGCCTTTTCGGTATTGCATTTTCCCGGCGCGGAAGCGCTGCTGCATTTCGGCAACGCGGTGCTCTCGTTCGTTGTGATTTCCGGCGTATTCGCGGCCATCTATAAGATCGTGCCTGATGTTCATCTGGAGTGGCGCGACGTAATCCTGGGTGGCGCCGTCACTTCACTGCTGTTCACGCTCGGCAAGCTGATCCTGGGAATCTATTTAGGGCGAGCAAGCTATAGCTCTATGTATGGAGCGGCAGCGTCAATCGTTGTAGCGATCGCTTGGGTCTATTATTCGGGACAAATCTTTTTCCTAGGCGCCGAGTTCACTCGCAGCTTTGCGCGGCGATACGGTTCGCAGCCGAAGCAGCATCCGAAGGAAATGGTAAAGCTCCACAGCGATACCGCTCCCGAAGCACCGCCGCAGATCATCACGCCTCCGGAAGGGCGCGCATGAGCCGTAATTAGATTGCCCCCGACTTCCTTGTATTGCCATGCTTCATGAAGCCAAATAAATGCCGCCACGAATGGCGGCATGGCAGCGCTGGAGCGCCGCTCCACAGAGCGTTATGATTCGAATGGGGCCGAACCATGAAATCTGATGGCATTTCAAGAAGATACTTCTTCTTTGGCAGCGTATTGGCGGGAGCTGTTCCACTTGCCGGATTTGGCAGCGAAACATCTCTCAAGATGTTGGGCTACAAATCTCCCAACGAGAAGCTCAACATAGCGTCCATCGGTGCAGGCGGCAAAGCCCGCAGCGACATAGCCGGCTGTGCGAAAACCGAAAATATCGTTGCCCTTTGCGATGTGGATGAGAAATCTGCCGCAAGAACTTACGAGCGATTTCCTAATGTTCCAAAGTTCAAAGATTACCGCGAGATGTTGGATAAGCAAGGGAATAATATCGACGCTGTAATCGTGACAATTCCGGACCACATGCACGCGGCCGCGGCGATTCACGCCATGTCGCTAGGTAAGCATGTCTACGTACAAAAACCGCTCGCGCACACCGTTTGGGAGTGCCGCGAGCTGTTAAAAGCGGCCCAGAAATACGGGGTCGCCACTCAAATGGGGAACCAGGGATACTCGAACGAAGGTACGCGTCAATGCGCGGAGATGGTGTGGTCGGGCGTTATTGGCGATGTGACCGAAGTACACGCCTGGACGAACCGTCCGGTCTGGCCGCAGGGCGCGCTTCCGGCGCCTACATCCATGCCGGTTCCCGGAACGCTCGATTGGGATCTGTGGTTGGGCGTGGCCAAGGAACGGCCCTACAGCGATGCCTATCTGCCGTTTACCTGGCGCGGTTTTTATGATTTCGGCTCAGGGTCCCTGGGAGACATGGCGTGTCATATCCTCGGAGCACCGAACATGGCTCTTCGCCTCACTGCGCCAACTTCCGTCGAGTGCGTGAGCGCCGAAGGCCGAAGCGACATCTTCTTCCCGGCGAAATCGGTCATTCGTTTCGATTTTCCGGCCCGCGGTTCGATGCCGCCGGTCAAGATTTTCTGGTACGACGCAAAACGGGAGGATCAGCCGGATCTACCCAATGCGCCGAAAGACCAGATCCTGGGCGATCTGCCGGATAACCGTGTCGGAAACGCAGAGAGCAATGTAAAGCCGCCTGAGCACCAGATCATAGGTGACGTTTTCACAGAACAGTTCTTCTCTCCAAAGCCTGTTCCTCCTGAAGAACCGCGGCAGCCCAGCCAGAACGAAGCATCTTTGACTCCTCATGAACGCGAACTCGAGAAATGGATGAGTCTCATCGACAAGGGAACGAACGGGAGTCTTCTTGTCGGCGACAAGGGTATGATCACCACGGGCACCTATGGCGAAAACACGAGGCTCATTCCTGTCGAAAAAATGAGGGATTACGAGTTTCCTCCCGAATTTCTCCCTCGCTCGCCAGGCCATTACCGGGATTGGATTCGGGCCTGCAAAGGCGGTGTTCCGGCTTGCTCCAACTTCAGCGTGTCCGCCCCATTCACGGAATGGATCGCTCTCGGAGCGATCGCTTTAAAACTGAACTGCAGACTCGAGTGGGATGCGGAGAAAATGAAGATCACCAACAACTCTGAAGCGGACGATCTGCTGAAACCCAGCGTTCGTAAAGGGTGGAAGATAATCTAAGCATGAATCGCCACGAGTGGATTACGCCTCGTCTTAACGATACTGTCCGTACACAAATGCATTACGCCCGGACCGGATCGATCACCGGCGAGATGCGCTACATCGCGGAGCGCGAGCAATTGTCTCCGGAACTGATCCGCGACGAAGTGGCACGCGGCCGCATGATCATCCCGGCCAATATCCATCACACGCGTCTGGAACCGATGTGTATCGGTGTTGCGTCGAAATGCAAGATCAATGCCAACATAGGCAATTCGGCAACAACCTCCGATATCGATGAGGAACTCGCGAAACTAGAGTACGCCGTAAAGTTTGGCGCAGATACCGTAATGGATCTGTCGACCGGCGGCGACATTCCGCGTATTCGCCAGGCGATCATCGATCAATCTCCGGTACCCATCGGCACTGTACCCATCTACGAAGCGCTCAACCGCGTCCGCAGAGTCGAGGACTTGAATATCCAGGTTCTGCTCGAGGTCATCGAGGAACAGGCGGAGCAGGGCGTCGATTACATGACGATCCACGCCGGCGTATTGATTCAGTACGTTCCTCTCACCTCTAAACGGATCACGGGAATCGTGAGCCGCGGCGGCGCCATTCTCGCCGAATGGATGGTGAAGAAACATAAGCAGAACCCGCTCTACGAGCACTTCGATGAGATCTGCAAAATCTTTCAAAAACACGATGTTAGTTTTTCGCTGGGCGACGGCTTGCGTCCCGGTTGCATCGCGGATGCGAGTGATGCGGCGCAATTTGCGGAGCTGAAGACGCTAGGCGAGCTCACTCAAAAGGCCTGGCAGCATGAAGTACAGGTGATGATCGAAGGCCCCGGTCACATACCAATGGATCAAATTGCATTGCAGGTAGAAAAAGAGCGCGAAGTGTGTTTCGAGGCGCCTTTCTACACTCTGGGGCCACTCGTGACCGATATTGCTCCTGGATATGACCACATCACATCCGCCATTGGGGCAGCGATGATCGGCTGGCACGGAGCCTCGATGCTGTGCTACGTAACTCCGAAAGAACATCTTGGACTGCCGAATCGGGAAGACGTGAAACAAGGCATTATCGCGTACAAAATTGCAGCTCACGCGGCGGATATTGCCCGCCATCGTCCCGGCGCGCGCAAACGTGACGACGAACTTTCCCATGCGCGATTCAACTTCGACTGGAAACGCCAGTTCGAACTGAGCCTTGATCCGGAAACGGCTCAGGCATATCATGACGAGACCTTGCCGGAAGAAGGCTTCAAAGATGCCGCGTTTTGCTCAATGTGCGGACCGAAGTTCTGCTCGATGAATCACTCGGCAAAAACACTCGAGTTTACTGAAGAAGAAGCTGCCGCCGTGCTCGCTGCTTCCCCTGACGATTCGCTCGTCAGCATCCATCCGTCGCCGGACGAGCTCGCAGAAGCAGAACGAGTTTAGCCGTCACTGTCGATAGCAGGAGAACGAATAGCAGCAATAAGGCGTAGATCACGGCTGGCGGTGCTAACGTTACCGTGCTCAGATCCTGCGTAGGATGAGCGCGCCACCAGGCCCACAGGGTTTTGAAATTGGATCGTGTCACTGACGCTCCGTAATAGGGCAGCAGCTTCGCGAGATAGGTCATCACGGCGATCCATCCGCTGATAATCAAGAGCGCGCCGGCAGTTATCCGCCCGGCCCAGGAACTCAATGACAGCCCCCGAAAGCAAAGGACGATTCCGACGGCCAGAACGCCTTGGCCATACCAGGGTTCGGGATGAGTCGATTCTCCTCCGGTATGCACCCAGGTTACGCACGTCTGGTAAACCAACCCACACCCGAATGAGATGCAACCGGCAAGCAGCCACCACTGCGTTTGAGCAATCCGTCGCATGTGCACCACGTACGCGGTAAAGGCGCCGGAAAGAAGCAGCAATTCAGTCCAGAGTGTCGATTTGGAAAATGACAAGAAGGACCAATTTCCCGTCCATAATGACCAGAGGGCAAAGTCACTAAGGCTTCTGAACCATCGAATATGCGGGAAGGCATCAATCGCTGCGCGGAATCCGACCCCCGCTACGCTTTGTTGTGTGCCACTGAAGCTTTTATACAGAACCAGATTGCGCAGATACCAGGGCAAAACGAAACATGACACCAAGCCGAGGCCAATTGCAGCGACACTCCAGGAAATTCTGCGCGAGAGCGCCAGCCAGATCACAAAAACAAGCATCAACGGCGCAAAAGCCAGGAAGTACGCCTTCGCCAGCAAGCCCGCCGCAAAAAGTGCCGATAACAAGAAGACATTCCGCCTGTTGCTATCTCGGGTTGTGACCAGAAGCCAGCCGAGAAACCAGATCGTTAATGGGATCGCGAATACGTCGTTCCCTACGTGGGCAACAGAGGCCCAAAGCATTTGACCTTCAAAAATGACAGCGAGGCAAGCGGTTCGGAATACACCTGTAACATTAACTGCGTCCGACAACCGGCCGAGGGCGAAGAACATGCAAGCGGTTGCCGCAAGGGTGCCAACTAAACGCAACAATAATATCCGCGCCGGCAAAACCAAATTCGAGAGCAGCCAATCAAGCGGGACGTAGGCGAAATACGCCAAGGGAGCTTGTTGCGCCTCATAGTTAAGGATTGTGTCGCCGCGAGCTCCCAGCTCTCTGCGAAGCAAGTGAAGCCGGCTGCGGCGTGCCAGCTTCTCTGCATCGGTCAACTTCGACCATTCTTCAAAGGACAAACTACCTGGAACCACCTGGCTCAGCAGACGGCTAAGCGGCACTGCGTTGAGCGATTCCCTGATCTCTTGTGAGATGGTCGTGCGGTTCGTTACGGGTATAGCGTGCGAGCGCTCGATTGATTGCACATATCCGTAGTGAAATGGCTCATCAAAGCCTTCCCAAAGCGGAAGCACACAGCAATAAAGCGCCGCGTTTAGCAGAGCAAGCGCAAGAATGACTTTGCTGCTCAATTGAATACTGGCTTTACCCGCATGCCGTCTCGAATCTCGGCATCCGGCGGGTCGACGATCCGGTCGGCCACGCGATCTCCCTGTTTCAGTCCTGAGAAGATCTGAACATTGTTGATGTCACTTATTCCAGCGTGAACGACCGTCCAGTTTATGACGTCTCCATTGAGTTTGTAGACACCATCGGTATTTCCCAATCTGCGCAGAGCCGCCTTCGGAACAATCAGCGCATGTTTAACAACCTTGGAAATAATGTGAGCATCTACCGAGACACCAGGAAGCAAATCGTGCCGCGGATTCTCGATAATCGTACTCACTTCGCCGATGGTCCGCGACTGGAGTGGCACGATCTGAGTAGGCAATTTGTCTACTTTCCCCCACCACTTTGCGCCCGGCCGCGAATCCGATGTTATGCTGACCGGCATTCCTAAGCCGACTCGCCCGAGATCCGGTTCGTCAACGTACACAACGACCTTTACCTGATCGATCTTGCCCACTAAAGCGACCAGGGCGCCGGGTGTCAAGTATGCCCCGACTTTTATATCGCTTGCGGTACCACCGTCACCGAGTTGGTAGACGGTACCAGCCATCGGAGCTTTTATCACGCTAAGGTCGAAACGATGCTGCGCTACCGCTACGGCCGCCTGAGCATCGTGCAGTTGGGCTTCGGCCACGTTGCGGTCGCTTGCCGTCACTGCGGTCCTCTTCTGGTCTTGTGCGGCGGAAAGATTCAGTTTGGCACGCTCCAACGCATCCGCATCGGTTTGAACCTGCAACTTTGTAATGGCCTGCTGTTGCAGCAGTCGCTTATCGGAATCATAGATGCGCTGAGCCACCTCCACCGCTGTCTTCGCACTTCGGATGCGATCATCCAGATCTGCCACCAAGGCTGCCCTGCCACCTTGGCCGAGGGTGCGCATTTGGGCCTGAGCTTCTTGTTGCTTGGCCAGAGCGGCAGCTAGATCTGCGCGGGCCGCGGTAGTGTCCAAGGTGACAAGAGTTTGACCCGCCTGGACATTTTGCCCCCTCTGGACCGAGACGGTGCGCACAACTCCCGAAATTTCAGCGCGAGCAGCTGACCATTCGGCCGGCTCAACTTTCCCGTTTGTCGGCACAATACTCGACAGGCTGCCATATTCCACGGTCGCGAAGTGAATGACCACGGCAGCCTGGCTGCGGCTGAGTCCCCACCATAAGAGCAGGATCGCCGGCAAGATCAACAACCACCAATATCTCTTCATCTAGTGGATCTTGTCTCGATACATCCTCGGGTCCCGTCAACATTGTGACAGACTAATCGGCTCAAAAAGCCTCTTGCCTAGGGCCCCGTCCGCGTTAGACTGTTGGCTGGATGCCGCTTTATCGTATTCACCGAATGAAGGACACTGCCCGGGAAAATTTCCGCTGGGCAGCCCATACTGGCGGAACAGCGGTGCTAAAAGCCAGGGATTACGATACCGCCGAAGAGATCGAAGCGGGGAATCCATACGAGCTTTGGAGAACGATGATTGAAAGAGGGTGCTCGCTTCACCCTGGCGACGTGCTGGAAACTTTAGATCTCGAGAGAGCTTCTGATGAGGTCTCTGGAGGCCTGCAGATCGCGAAATACATCGGATTTGAACCCGCTCGATGGTTTGTTCCCGAACCGAAGCCGAGTGCGGCAGATGGCGCCCTGCCTTCCGATGGTTCAAATGAACCGAGAGAGCCGTTTTCGCAAACGGCAGCAGCGGAACGGAATTGATCACATCCAAGGACATCACGCGCCATCGCGGCGCTTTCGAGCCCTCCGCCTGCGGCTGGTTTGCCTTGGTGTGCTACATCCAGGAACCACAGAAGCACTTTTTGGACTCGCTCCGGCGCTCGATCCCGGGCGGAAGCACCGCACCGGTACACATCACTGTTTTGCCGCCGCGCCCTCTGCGGTTTTCGGTCGATCGAGCTTGTACTTTGGTAGCTGATCTTGCCCGCCGGCTGTCCGCTTTCGTCGCGGAATTATCGGATGTTCGTTGCTTCTCGGAGACCGATTTTCTCTACCTTGACATCGCCGAAGGGAACGGTACCCTGCGGGAGATCCACCAGAATCTCAATTCCGGCGAGCTTAAATATAACGAGCTCTATGAGTTTCGGCCACACTTGACCTTAGGTGGTCCTCTCGTCAAGCCCTTTCTGCAAACCGAACGCCAGCGAATTGAAAGGGAATGGAAATCCTCAGCCTGTCCCCGGCACATTCTCATTGAAGAATTAGTCTGCCTCTGGATGGATCCGGAGAGTGACTGCACGGAATGGACCCGCTATCGGTCTCTCTTCTTACGTTCTGGAGAGGAGCGAAACGGGAAGCCCCGTCCTAACACTCACGAGTCGAAAATGGTGAGCTGGCGGGATCGCTGATCCGGCGCGATCTCGCCAGTCTTGCCAATCGTCCGGCCCCAGCCGCCGACCACGCCTCGCAATTCTGTTCCGGTCAGCGCGACCCTGGGGATGAAAACCCGCTGCCTGTTGGGCCTCGCCTGGGGCGGCACGATCAGGTATCCCGACGACGGCCACTCAATCAAGTTATGCGAGAGCACGCCATCTAACATGGCCCCGTCGCGGAAGTGAAATCGTGTCCACAAGCCAGGAACGCGCGGCCGTCGCTCGAACAGATTGTGTTCCGTGAACAGGTCGGGCTTTCCGGCCTCCGACACAAAACACAAGGCCTTGCAGTCTTCGAGTACACAAAATTGCAGTCTCCCGTCCGGTGTGATCCATTCGATGCGGTCCTCCAAAAGATAAGACGAGGGGTTGATAATGCCATCGGCAGGGAGGCGGTCCCAGCGGTACAGAATCACCCGTTTGCTTGTACTAGGAGCCAAGTGGAGATTTATTAGTTCTTTGTTTCAAACAATTTGTCGAATATTGTATCATTGACTAAATGGCCGGGAGGGCAGCATCCGAGGAGAAGATCCGCTCATATTTGAACTACTGCCGTCTAGAAAAGGCTTTGTCGCTTAACAGCTTACGTGCTTATGAGCAGGATTTGCGTCAATTCATCCGTTTTCTCGGACCAAGGCCCCTCAATTCAGTAACCTTGGATACACTCCGGACCTACGTGGATCGGTTACGAAGCGTAAGACTTTCCAATCGCTCTATAGCTCGTCACATCACGTCTTTGCGCGGCCTCTTTGGCTTTCTGACGGATGAACACGAAATAACTGCGAATCCGACTGATCTCTTGGCAGCGCCCAAAATCGGCTCTTCGCTGCCAAAGTATCTGGCCCTATCGGAAGTGGACCGGCTGCTTTCGGCTCCCGACCAGCGATCTCGCACCGGCCTCCGCGACGAGGCGATGATTCACCTGCTCTACGGTTCGGGTCTCCGGGTGAGCGAATTAGTCAAACTTCGTATTTCGGATATCGATGAGGCAGCCGGCATCCTTCGCGTGATTGGAAAAGGCGACAAACAGCGGCTGATTCCAGTGGGCCGGGCGGCCCTTCTGGCCTTGGACCGCTACCAGCAGCATCAGCGGCCCTATCTGCTCAAAGGACGGGTCTGTCCTTATCTCTTTGTCACCGCCCAAGGCAAGGCGATGACCCGCCAAGGATTCTGGAAGCTCCTGAAGGTTCATGGGAAGCATGCCGGTATATTCCGATCACTGAGTCCCCACGTTTTGAGACATACTTTTGCGACCCATTTGCTGGAGGGTGGCGCGGACCTTCGCAGCTTGCAGGCGATGTTGGGGCATTCAGATATCGGAACCACTGAAATATATACCCACGTGATGCGTTCCCGCCTGCGGCAGATTGTGGATGAGCATCACCCGCGCGCGCGACGCAAACGCGGAGTTTCTTTGGGACAGGAGCGTACGAGCTTATGAGCGATTACATGTTCATGCTCGACAGCCATCTGAACGCCGAGCAAAGTAAGGCGCTCGCCGAAGTTCGCGAGGCTGCCGAACAAGCCAACCTCAACCTGTTTCTTACCGGGGGCGCGATGCGCGACATGATGGGCGGTTTTCCGATCCGCGACCTCGACTTTACTGTTGAGGGAGGAACGGTGAAATTTGCCAAATCCGTCGCCCAGAAAGCCTCGGCCGAAATTCTCGAGATCGATGAAACCCGCAAGAGTGTTGAGTTGCGCTTCCCTGGGTCCGTCAATGCGAGCGTATCCATGGCTCGACATGAAAAATATGCCAAGCCGGGTTCTAAGCCGCAGGTACAACCGGCTACGATTCATGAGGATCTTCGGGGGCGCGACTTTACCGTCAACGCCGTGGCTCTCTCGCTGGGTAAAGCCTCTCGCGGCCTGCTGCTCGACCCCGCAAATGGACTGGGCGATCTGAGCCGTAAAGAATTGCGAGCGCTTTCGAACTACACGCTTTATGACGATCCTTCCCGCATTCTTCGCATGATTCGCTTGCGCGTGCGATTGGCGTTTTCTATCGAAGAGCGCACTCTGACTCAGTACCAGAATGTGCGGGAAGCTGGGCTGGACAGCAAGATCTCGGCAGCAGCGTGGGAGCACGAACTCCTGCAGATAGCGGTCGATCCGTTGGCAGGAGACATCCTCAAGGCGCTTGAGGAGGAAAACCTGATCCGGTTTGTTTCCCCGGCCTTGGCCGGCCCGAAATTGAACCTGGCAGGCTTCCACAGGCTCCAAAAAGCCCGTCAATCGCTGCCGTTCGGAATGGATATCGGAGCGAATTTCCAAGCCCTCTTCTTGTTCTTGCTGTTTGAAAAGCTCTCGCCCCGCGAGCGCTCGCAACTGATCAAGACCGTCGGGCTTCCCCGAACTCAGGTGGAAGCGGCTGCCAAACTCGAGGCTAAGGCCGCCAAACTGGAGAAAGAGCTAGCGACCGCGAAGCTGACGCGTCCATCCGCGCTTTACTCTTTGCTCCATAAGGTTCCGGGAGAAATCCTGGTGTTCCTGTTAGCACGCTCCGGACAACGCCTGGTGCTTGACCGCATAAAAAATTACCTGCAGAAATATCTGCCAGCTGCGCAAGAGATCACCGATCGCGACGTCATCGAAAAGGGTGGCGTGGTGGGAACTGCAAAATTCGAAAAGCTGCGATGGCAGCTTATTAGCACCCGGTTGGATGCCAAACCGAAGAAGGTAGTCGTCGAAGAGCCGCCGCCATTGCCAAGCAACGCCGGACGCCGTTCGATCAGCATTGCACGGTAAACGTTCCAGTCAGCTGCTTCGTCTTAAAAAGACAGTTGGGAGAGTCTGAGAGAATCTGCGGGCCGGGCGTCAGGAGCGGAGGGACGCCCTTTGGCCATCAGATTCGGCAGGTCGACTACCGGACTGATTCGCTTCATCACGCTGATCACTTTGTAAGGATAGCTTTCGTCAGGGTTGTATAGCCTGAGCTTGCCAAAGACATCGCGGTTCCGGTACAGCGAGCTGTTCCCCAACTTAAACGCCACCACATTTAATCCAGCCCGGATGGATGGGAAGGGCAATGGGCCGCCCGTACCCCAACCGAAAATGTTGTTGTTCACATACGACTTTCCACCGCTGGACTCGATTACGGAAATACTGGGCAATAAACGCCAATCGAGGTGGTTATCATCGGCCGCACGGATGAAGTCTTCAGCCATATCAACTACCGGGCAATGCAACTTGGAAAAGAACTTCTTCAGCCGGGTCGTGCGCGGATCAACCGCGACCTGGCGGGAGGCCGACGCGAACTTGATCATATTACTCTTGCCAGGAACAGGGCTAACCGAAGCGGCTTTTTCGAGCTGAACGCTCAGCGGAAGTACCAACAAACAGGCGGCGACCAAAAGACGTCTTGATGCAGCGGGCAGGCTGGTCTGCACACACGTATAACCAACGTGCATACGGGTATATTACCAGACGAATACAAGGTATATTCCTTTAGCGAGCCAAAAGCTAAAAGGAGACGAGTGCTATCGAGGTTCGTGGAAATGCGAATTTGCGCCCGAACTCATCGATCAAGTTCACCTGGCAGTCGTACCGGCCTGACGGGATCGAAGAAGTCGGAAATTGGAGCCAAACCGGCAGGGTTCCTGCGCGCTCGTCGCTCAGGCGGTTGGCGCGGACGGCGGGGGTTTCGAAGACTTTCTTTTTGTCCCGGTACAGCGCGAGGCTGGCTTCGACATCGGCGCGGCGGAAATTCTGCGGCATGCCGTCGGGGATCTTAGGATCGTAAACCTCTAGATACACAAGCATTTTCTGCCCTGGATTGAAGACGCGAGTGACGTTGGGAACAAGCTTCTGGCCGTCGGAAATGAGCGGATTTTTGGCGATGAGCTTGCGGCTGTTCTTGACGCCGGCAACTTGCGTACCGGCCGGTTCGCGCTGATTACTCAACACGATAGAGCTGAATCGTAAAGCGGTTGCGCGGTCGAGATCGGGGACGGTGAGGTCGGCTTCGTAGGTCCCGATCTTCCCTTCCCCGTTTTCCCGCGCGACGAAACGCAGCTTGTACTTACCGGGCGTAAGTGTAACGCCTGTATCGTATTGGATGCTTTTCCGCACGACCTGCCCGGCCAGATCGGTGGCCACTTTGAGCGGAATTGTGTCGCGAACAGTGGCCGCGGGACGCTGACGAGCGTCCAAAACTTCGGCGATAAAATCCAGTTCCGTGGCCTGTTTCGAGCCTTTTTTCTGGAAAGCGAGGGCAGATCCAGGGATTTTGGCGCTGATCGGAACGAAATATTTATCTTTCTCGATCCGGAAGTAATCCGCCTCGACGGCGATCGGGAGATCGGTTACCGGATTATCGGAGAGCAGCGCCTGGGAGAGCTGCGCTTCCTTGTCTCCCTCCTCCATGTGACGGAAAGTGGTCGGGCCATAGTAGCCCTGACGGTAATCCAGCTTCGCTTTCAAACCGGCGAGGTTTGGCGCGAGTTTCACCTGAATACGGCGGTAGCGACCGTCCTGAGCGGTATTGGACGAGACATAGCTCAGCACGTAATAGGTCCCGAAATCTTTCTGAACCTGCCGCATGCCATCGGTAAGGTCGTTGGAATCGAGCAACGCCTTGCCTCCGGTATCGAGCGCCAGAGTGGCCAGGGTTTCCTGCTGGTTGTTGAAATTGTTTTTTAGGGTGTTCTGACCGGCACCGCTGTAGAGATTGTTTCCGACGGCTCCGGCTTGGGTGGCGTCGCCGCCGGGAACCAACGCCGTGAGGCCGCGGGCATCGATCGGATAGAAAGCGACGTTGGCGCGGATCGCAGTATTGACGGTAGCTCTCAATTGCGACTGGTTATCGACGCCGTTTTTTTGAATGCCGCTCGAGATGTAAACCAGAGCTTTTTTCTCGGGATATTGAGCCAGACCGCGCGCCGCATCTTCGAGGGCGGCCAACTTCAGGTCGGCATTGAAGATATTGAACTCGGTTTCATCGGCGACGAATTGACCGCTCTGGTCCTGGGTATCAGCGCCTTCGCCGGCGAAGGTAGCATTTTCGCTCGAGTCTCCGACGCGGAATTTGTTGATGGTGTTTATCAGCAGGTCGCGGTCAGAAGTGAAGTCCAGAACCGTCTGCAAAGAAGTGCCGTACCACATGATAGAGACGGTGTCGCTGGCCGTCATCTGGCTGGTGAGGAACTTGATGGCGGCTTGTTTCGCCCGGATTTGTTCGGCGGGCTGCATCGAGGAGAAATCGAAGAGCATGACGATCAGGCGGCGATCCTGATACTTGGAAAGCAGATCATTCTTTTCGGCCTGCTTCTCGGTTTCCGGGTTGTAGCCTTTGGGTTTTTCGGGCGGACGCTGAGCGAACTCCGAACCCGAAAACGGTAACAACTTATCGCTCAGGCGCTGGAGATCGACGGCTTGCAGCTTTTGCAATTTGCCGTCTTCGTAAACCTGGAAGTCTCTAGCTGTAAGATTTTCAATGGGTTGGCCGTTTCGGTCGAGAACGGTGACGTTGACGATGACGACGTTCGTGGTTGCCGAGAACGTCGGGCGTTGGGCAGTTATTACCGTCCTAAAAAAAAGGGCCAGGCAAAGGGTAAAAACAACTCTCAAAACCTAAACCTCACGACAGCATCGACAGTACGCATCGCTCCCGCAGCGCTGGGAAGGCCGTAGTTGACGGCGTTTACGACGGTATAAAGATTCGTATAGTTGACATTATTGAAGACATTGTTGGCTTCGAAGCGGAATTCGAGACGGCGCCGTTCGGCAAATGTAAAAGAGCGCGCAAAAGCGAGGTTGACACTGAATAACCCTGGTCCCGGAATAGTGTTACGACCGGCATTTCCGTACTCGCCGGGAGGAATGACGGCGGTAAAGGCGTCGAGGTTAAAGAATCCGGATGCATCTTCGATTGGCTCGCCGGTGGCCTCGGCTCTTCCCTTGCCCACGCCGCCCGTTTGGGCAAGTTGCTGGGTATTTCCCAGGATGCGCGCCGTGAGAGGATTGCCGGTTTGCGCGGTGATGCCGCCGCTCAATTGCCAGTCTTTGAGGAGCCGGCCGGTTTTGCTATCGGCCGCTATATGAGAGCCCGGACCGGCAACCGGCGAGGTGAGAACGAAGGTGCCGTTGAACTCATGCCGGACATCGAAGCTGGACAGGCCGCGTTCCGCTGCGATATCCAGCCAGTTCTGAGCCACAGTATTGCCGGCGCCTCCGAAGCTCGAGGAATCATCGATCGACTTCGCGAACTGGTAATAGGCAACGAGCGAAAGGCCGCGATTGAAGCGGCGATTCAAACGAAGCTGCAGAGCGTTGAAGATGGAATTGCCGATCGACTGATCGTAAGTGAAACCGGTGGCGTTCGCGACCTGTGCAGGAAGAGCTGTGGAGATCGCCTCTCCGGGCGGCGACTGATTGGGTAGGGTGCGTACGTCCAAGCGCGTTCCCTTGGTTCCGAGATAGCTGATTTCCGCAAAGAAGCCTTCACCGAATTCGTGCTGAAGGGAGGCGTTCCAGGTGCCTGCGTAGGGAGTTCGATAGTTTCGATCCACAGCGAAGGTGTTGGTCACGTGGGCGGTGGGCGTATTGGGGAAGCCTCCGGCGAGCGTCAAGACGTTCTGGGCGCTGGTGTTCTGGCTATTAGAGATTGCAAAAGGAGGCTGATAGGCGAGCTGGGTCGCAAATTGATAATAGGCTTGCCCATTGTAGTAAACTCCATATCCGGCGCGGAAGATGGTCGAGCGCTTGGTCCAGGGCAGCTTCCAGGCCAAGCCCACGCGCGGCGACCAGTTATTCAGATCCGGGTTGATGAGACCGCTCGGAAAGGCGCCGGTATAGGGACCAGGCTGGTTCGGAGTAACCACTGCAACGGCAGTGTAGCCAGGCGCTATGTCGAGGTTTGCCATGCGGCCATATTTTTCAGAGAAAGGCGAGAAATATTCATAGCGGAGGCCGGCGACGATGGTCAGATTGGCACGGGCTTTCCATTCATCCTGCGCATAGCCGTTCCACTGATTCTCCTGAAAATATTCGTTGAAGCCGCTGTACTGAATCGATCTGGATTGCGGGAGGCCAAGCAGAAAGTCGGCGAGATCGTAACCGGTATTCGGAACCACCTGCCCGTTGGCGCTGATTTCGCTGGTGGCAAGTCCGGTGAAGTTGAAGGTGCCGCGGCCGTTCGGGTCGGTTCGTACGCTCACATCCGGGCGCGTGTAGCCGCCGCCGATGGTGATGCTATGTGTGCCGTGCAAGAGGCTGATGCTATCGCTCAATCCTTGACTCTGAGTGCGATTCAGAGTAGCGGCGGAATCGGACAGGGCGCCGAAGTTGGTGAAGTTCAAAGCCGGCGGCCCGTAGTCGAGAGGATTGGTGGAAGTGCCGGGAATACCCAGTTCGGCAGCTACGTTGGGACCGGTGGAGAAGTAAGGCGTGATTTCGGTGTAGTTGCGGTTGACGCGGACCTGGGCGTTATTCACGGAGGTCGTGGAAAGATTGCGCGTCCACTGGAGTGTCGCATTGAGGCCATAACCGTTGGTCAGATCGGCGTACCCGAAAGGCTGGGCAGTGGTTCCGTTGCGATCCTGGTATTGGAAATTGACAGAGAGGCGATCGTGCTCAGTGATCGACCGCTGAATGCGAAAGCCCACGTTATCCGCATTGGCAGCTTGAGCGGTTTCGAACTGGTAGTTATTGGCATTGCCGGCCTCATTGGGCTTGGGATAAAACTTCAGCAAACCAAGCGCGATCGGATTCAGCATGCTGGCCGGGATCACGTTATTGGGAAATTGCTGGTGAGTAGCCGGGTTGTAAATGGTTACGGGCGCGCTGGTGTTGGAGGCGCCGAGAGATTGCGTGGCTTGCGAGAAATCTCCGTTGCGAAAAGCTTCGGTGGGCACGGTTTCGGCAAAGAGCTCGGGAGTTTTGGCACGGGTACCGAAGTAAGTGAGAAAGAATTGCGTTTTGGGATCCTTGACGAGTTTGGGCAGGACCAGCGGACCGCCAACGATCAGGCTGAAGCGGGTTTGAGCGTAGGCAGCCTGCGGGATATCGAGTCCATTCAAGGAGAAGGGCTTGGCGTTGAGAGCAGAATTCTGGATGGTAAAGGACGCCTGGCCATGGATCTGCTGATTGCGCCGGCGAAAGTGACCGAACTGGGCGCCGGCGACCTGCCCGGGACGCCTTCCGCCGGGAGGGCCGAAACGCGCGCCGCCACCTCCGAAGCGTCCACCGCCACCTCCACCGCCGAAGCCTCCGCCTGCGAAACCGCCTCCGCCTGCTGCGAAGCCGCCTGCTGCTGCCGGTCTGCGTGCCGAAGCCGGGAGCGCTGGAACTGCTGTCTGCGGCCGAGATACCGCCACCGAAGGGATTGGGACCGGCGAAACGCATATCGGGACCGGAATCGGATTGGGCACCCTGGGCCATGCCGGGGCTGAGGCTGCCCGAGATTAAGAAGGAGTCATTGCCGTTTTGCGAGGCTGCGGGCGCCGACGGCAGAGTCTGGCCTTCATTCGGTAATCCGTTTTGCGAATCGGATTCGAGCGCCTGGGTGGCGAAGTCGGGTGTATTCCCTCCGCCGGCGTTGCCTTGCCGGGCATTTTGGGCAGAGAATTGTTGCATGCGACGGGACGAGCGGGAGACTCTTTCAATTGAATATCGAAATTGACAGGCCCTTTGGCGTTTTCGTAATCGACTTGCTGCTGTTTCGGTTCGAAACCGAACATGTCGATGGAGACGGTCCAAAGACCCGCCGCCAAGGGAGGGAATCCGTAATGGCCGTCGGCGTCGGTGACGGTGCTGAAGGTTTGAGAGCCTTGCGTTGCAGTTACGGTTGCGCCGGGGATGGGCTGGCCGCCGGAGCGCACGAAGCCGCTTTGGGCGTAGAGGCCGCCGGCACAGAAAGATAGTACGAGAAGTAGGAAAACGAAGCGCGACAAAGAAAGAACTCAAATCGTTTTGAAGTACGGAAGAAACGATGTCGGGAAGTGGGGGAAGGTTACCGGGGGGGAGCGGCGCGAATCTTTCGCCTATTACCCCGAGCGAGATGGGCCAGAAGAAATGCCCTCGTCTCTTCCATGGACGGAGAAACGAGGGCATGCTTGAAGAAGCAGGCGAAGGGCACCTTTCCAACTAGGAACGGATCGCCCAGGACTGAGCAGGTATGCTGTCGCATGTCCGCAAAGTAGTCTGAGTCGCCGGAGAGCCTGTGCCGTCGAGACACAAGCGATATTTGAGATTAACAATTTGGCGATTGTAGTAGTACCACTGATTGCTCCATTCGCTTGGGGCACTGTAGCTGCATGGGGCCAGTACCACTCCGTAGCCATTTCCGCCAGTTGCCCATACGCAGTTGGCGGCGCTGCTATAGGTGGTGCCTATACCTTGAATCTGGAAGCCTTCAAAGTTCCATTGCTGCGAAAAGGTTGCGTTGCAATCATAGTTGTCAATCGGAGTGCCGGGTGTGTCGGCTGCATTCCTGGCGTCTAAACATGGACCGGTCACTGTTTCGGGTGTATCCCGAACCAGCACTGCGGCGCTGATTCTGGGCGTGGTGTTAGCGAAGCAAAATACCGTAAACAGGGTTAGCGCCAGTCCGACTCTCATGCTATGGCCCGGAGCTGGCAGTGTGATTGTTGAGTGGAATTGTGACATAGGTCTACCAATTACTGAGTGCATTGTTGTTCTCCTAAGTTAGTTATTTGCGAGGAATTGCAACAGTTAGTTGCCCTCAATCTATATAGCGGAAACGGCCGGGCGGAACCGTAATAGCCCGGGAATGTTTTTTGAACGGCTTAAAAAGACGGCCGGTCACCAATTCCTGAAAAAGCGACGCAAAACATGATAGTTTTGCTCTAACAGTTCACAACCCCTGGTGTTTGCATGATGGAGCCTTCGCCGCGAGAAGTAACGCAACTGCTCCAGGCTTGGGCCGACGGCGAGCAAGGCGCGCTGGAAAAGCTCGTCCCGATCGTTTACAGCGAGCTGCACCGTACGGCACAACGGTATATGGCTCACGAAAGGCGCGGCCACACGCTTCAGACGACCGCTTTGATAAACGAGGCGTACCTCCGGCTAGTGGATTCCGCCAAGGCAGGCTGGCAAGACCGTGCCCACTTCCTCGCCGTCTGCGCCCAGGTGATGCGGAGAATTCTTGTGGATTGGAATCGTTCTCGTCAGGCGCTGAAGCGCCGCGGCGAGATCCATTCGCTGGATTTGGACGAGGCGTTGGTCGCGGCTCAAGAACCAGGATCGGACCTCGTGGCTCTGGACGATGCATTGAAGGCCTTGGCTGCAGTGGACCCTCGCAAGAGCCAAGTGGTAGAGCTGCGTTTTTTTGGAGGACTGAGTGTAGAAGAGACTGCCGAAGTGCTGAAGGTTTCAAGCGAGACGGTGCTTCGGGATTGGAAGTTGGCCAAAATCTGGCTGCTACGCGAACTGAGAAGAGGACTTGCCAAGTGAATCCCGAGCGCTGGGCGGAGATCGAACGGCTGTATTGCTCTGCGCTGGAGCAGGAAGAGAGCCGGCGGTCAGCCTTCCTGGAGCATGTGTGTCGCGGCGATGAAGCCCTGCTGAGCGAAGTCGAGTCCCTTGTGGCCGCGGCCGAAACAGCCGAGGCTTTTCTGGAGGTAAATGCCTTCGAACTGGCCGCGCGCGTGGAGGCGAGGGATCAGATTCATTTACAACAGACCTTGCCGGAGGCATCTGTAACAAGGATCGGGGAGACCGTCGATCGCTATCGCCTTCTCGAGCAACTGGGCGCCGGTGGGATGGGAGCCGTGTATAAAGCCAGGGACACGCGGCTGGGCCGACTCGTTGCGCTCAAGTTTCTGACGGGGCCACGGGCGCAAAGTCCGGAGGCGTTAGAGCGTTTTGAGCGGGAGGCGCGCGCTACTTCGGCGCTCAACCATCCGAATATCTGCACCGTTCACGACACAGGCCAACACCTGGGCTGGCCATTTCTGGTGATGGAACTGCTGGAAGGTCAGACTCTCGAGAAGAGGATTCACCATGGACCCCTTCCGCTGGATGAAAGCATCGAAACGGCGATTCAGATCACCGATGCCCTGGATGCCGCCCACAAGAAGGGGATCATTCACCGGGACATCAAGCCGGCCAATATTTTTGTGACGACGCGTGGCCAGGCGAAAATTCTAGATTTCGGCATAGCGAAGCTGATGCGCGGCAGCATGGTTCCGAGACTGGCGGCCGACGCTAAAGAAACTCGTGGGAGAGCGGAAACAGAGACACACACGGAAATAGCGACACGCACAGACTGGGCCGAGGCTGCTCACCTTACGCGGCCAGGCTTAATGATGGGCACGGCGGCCTACATGTCGCCAGAGCAGGCACGACGAGAAGCACTCGATGGCCGCACAGACATTTTCTCGTTCGGTGCGGTTCTGTACGAAATGGCAACGAGTAGACAGGCTTTCCCGGGTAAGACGCTCACCGCCGTTTTTGACGCCATCCTCAATCGGGAACCGGCCGCAGTGCGCGCTCTGGTTCCGCAAGCGCCCGCCCTACTCGAGGAAGTCCTAAAACGGGCGCTGGAGAAGGATCGCGAGCGGCGCTACCCCAGTGCTCTGACCATGTTCGCTGAGCTGAAGAACCTGAAGCGCCATCTCGGATCCAGCCGCCGCGAATCGATGCCCTCCCTCGCCGTCCTTCCCTTCGTCAATCTGGGCGGCGGTAAAGAGAACGACTACTTCAGCGACGGTCTCGCTGAAGAGATTTTGAACGCTCTCGCCAAAATTCCCGGTTTGCGAGTCATCGCTCGCACGTCAGCTTTTGCCTTCCGCGGTCGCCGACGCGATCTGCGCGCCATCACCGGCAGGCTCAACGTCGGAAACATTCTCGAAGGCAGTGTCCGCAGTGCCGGCAATCGTGTTCGTGTCACCGCTCAGCTTATCCGGACCAGTGACGAATCGCACCTCTGGTCCGAACGCTATGACCGCGAAATGACGGACGTTTTTACCATTCAGGATGACATCTCCCAAGCCATCGCGGACGCCTTGAAAGTGAAGCTTACCTCGCCTCCAACGCGCACCTCCAGCTTAGAGGCTTACCACAATTACTTGAAGGGGCTATATCATCATCAGTGCTATTCACAGGATGGATTCGAGAAGGCCAAGCATTGTTTTGAGCAGGCGCTCGCCGAAGACCCCAGCTATGCACCGGCCTATGCCGGATTGGCAGCGCAATATTACGGTCTCGCCTTACTCGGCATAAAGCGCATGAGCGACGTCGCGCCTTTGGCCAAAGCCGCCGCCGCCAAGACGCTGGCAATTGATCCGACCCTCGCCGATGCGCACAGCATCCTGGGACTGGTTGCCGCCACCGTCGACTATGATTGGCAGGCTGCCGAGAGTCATTTCCAAAGAGCCCTGGCCATTGAGCCCGTTCCGGCTTTAGTCCGCGTGCGCTACGTTGTTTACTTCCTAGCCTGGCACGCCCAGTTCGACGAGTCGATTGAGCAATGCCAGTTGGCGTTACAGACCGACCCGCTCTCCATGGTCGTCCACTTCGTTCTCGTGCTGTCCCACTACTGGAAGCGCGATTTCGAAAGCGCCATGCAGATCGCCGCGAGAGCACTGACGATCAGCACCGACTTTGCATTTGTTCAACTAGCCATGGGAGGGGCTAAGTTTCACGCCGGCCGCCTGGCTGAATCCATCAAGCATTTCGAAAAGACCTTGGAACTCGCGCCCTGGAACTCCACGGGAGCGGGTTACCTGGCCGCTGCCCTGGCGCGCGTCGGTCAGCGCGACGCGGCCGAAAAGTTGATCCGGCGGTTTGAGGAGCGAAGCAAGACGAACTACGTCCCGGCGCTCTCTTTCGCTATCTACTACGCCTCTCTCCACGATGCCGATAGAGCGTTCGAATTCTTGCAAGCTGCTTTGGCCGATCGTGATCCTTCCTTGGCAAGCATCATGAGCGATCCAATCTTCGACCCCTTTCGATCTGACGCGCGCTATCGTGTGTTTCTGGCCCAAATGAATCTGACGTGACGCTGATCCATAGGAGGAGATGGAGTTTAAAGCATGGACAGCATGTTCGGACCAGTGAGAAATTCGAGCAGACTGCTCGCTGAAGCTGGCAAAGGCGTGGCTGACGCGCGAGATGACAAGAGGGACAGGTGAGTCAACGTTGGTGGCAAATCGAGCGGATCTATCGCGCAGCCCTACGGCAGAACGCCTCCGCGCGAGCAGCGTTTGTGGAAGAAGCCTGCGCGGGAGAAGGATCAGTTCAAAAGGATGTTGAATCCCTCCTCGCGTTGGGTGAGAAAAGTGGTGGTTTCCTGGAGGCTCCCGCCTTGGAAGTAGCGGCCAAAGCGTTGGCTCACGACCAGACTCGCCTCGCAGATGCGGCGAGCCGACCAGACGCCCTAACTGGCGAAATGATTTCGCATTACCGAATGCTGCAGAAGGTGGGCAGCGGGGGCATGGGTGACGTGTGGCTAGCCGAGCAGAAGCAGCCGGTGCGCCGGCGCGTCGCTCTCAAGCTGATCAAAGCCGGGATGGATACACGCGAGGTGCTGGCGCGCTTTGAATCCGAGCGGCAGGCGCTGGCCCTTATGGACCATCCTGCTATTGCGAAGGTATTCGACGCGGGATCGACCGACCAAGGGCGACCGTACTTCGTGATGGAGTACGTAGCCGGTATCCCCATAACGATCTACTGCGACAAACACAGGTTGAGCGTACGGGAGCGGCTTGAGCTGTTCATTCATGTGTGCGAAGCAGTGCAGCACGCGCATCAGAAAGCGATCATTCATCGCGACGTGAAGCCTTCCAACATTCTGGTGACGGAACTCGATGGAAAGCCGATGCCGAAGATCGTGGATTTCGGTGTGGCAAAGGCGATGTCGCAAAGCTTACGGAAGAGACCATGTTGACGCGCGTGGGCGTGATACTTGGCACACCGGAGTACATGAGCCCGGAGCAAGCGGACTCTGCAGGCGAAGATATCGACACACGCACGGATGTGTATTCCCTGGGTGTGATCCTCTACGAGCTACTGGTCGGAGCGCTCCCGCTGGATTTTCGCAAGCTGACGTTCGATCAGATGCTGCGCAAGCTGCGCGAGGACGATACACCGCGACCGAGCACGAACTGCGGACGATGGGTGAACATTCCACGCTGATAGCGAGGGATCGTGGAACGGAACCAAGAACGTTAGCTAAGCAGCTACACGGCGATCTCGATTCGATCGTGCTCAAAGCCATCGAAAAGATCGTGTACGTCGCTATGGGTCACCTTCGGAACTGGGTGCAGATATCGAGCGGTATTTGCGGAATGAGCCCGTTACAGCCGGCCCGGTGAGTGCCGGTTATCGCGCACGAAAGTATATGCGACGGCATCGGATGGGGGTGGCCGTGGCAGCGTTGCTGGCCCTGCTCTTCACCTCTTTTGCGATAGTGCAAGCATTCGAATTTCGCGCATCAGCCGTGAGCGAGACCGGGCTGACAACGCAGCGGCAACCTCCAAGGCAATCAAAGATTTTTTGCAAGATGACGTGTTGGCGCAGGCGAGTGCTGACGGACAGGCTCGACCGCACACAACTCCGGATCCAGACCTGAAAGTGCGAACAGCTCTCGATCGAGCCGCCGCAGGCATCGAAGGGAAATTTGTCACTCAGCCTGTGGTGGAGGCTTCGATCCGGCAGACCATCGGCAATACATACCAGCAACTAGGTTTATATCCGGAAGCGGAACGCGAGCTGACACGGGTAATCGACCTTCGGCTTCGGTTCCTCGGTGGCGGACACCGCGACACTCTCGACGCGATGAACGATTTGGCGGTGCTGGATCGGTACCAAGGCAAGTATCTGCAAGCTGAGCGACTCTATGGCAAAGTTCTTGATAAGCATCGTCGTATGCTCGGCACTGCACATCCCGACACACTGGCCGTTATGAATAACCTGGCCATGGTTTACCGCTACGAAGGGAAGTATGCCCAGGCTGAGCTCCTCTACACTAAGGTCCTGGAGGAGCGGCGTCGCGTCTTAGGAGGCGGACATACTGACACGCTGACAACCATGAACGGGTTGGCGGTGCTTTACGTGATGAAGGGAAGTATACGCAAGCCGAGCCTATCTACACGAAAAACTTGGATACGGATCGTCATTCCCTTGGCGAGGAGCATCCCAATACGCTCGCCGACATGAGCAACCTGGCACTCCTTTACCTCGATGAAGGCAAGTATGGGCGGCCGAGCCATTGTTCAGCAGCCTTTTGCAGGTCCAGAGTCGCAGCCTCGGCAAGGAGCATCCAGATACGCTAACCACCAATTACCACTTAGCGCTGCTGTACTTTTATGAACGCAATTATGCGCGCGCCGAGCCACTATTCATCAAGATCCTTGAGGCGCAGAGGCGCGTCCTGGGCGGGAACATCCCAAGACCCTATCGACCATGAGTCTGTCTGGCACGGCTTTACTTCGACGAAGGTAAGTATGCGCAGGCTGAGCTATTGGTCCGTGCCGCACTTGACGGCAGAAGGGATGACGACAACTGACACCTGGAACCTTCCTTCGATGAAAGCTTACTCGGCGCCAGCTTGCTGGTCAAAAGAAATATGCCGAGGCGGAGGCGCTGCTGGCTTTCTGGTTATGAAGGAATGCTTCAGCGGGAGGCCACCATGCCTGTCGACCGGTCGATCCAAGCTATGCACACCGGAAAATGGATCACTCAACTTTACGCGATTGGGGAAAGGCGGAGAAAGCGGCCGAGTGGCAGCGGAAAATTACAGCGAGCAAGTTTCCACAGTAGGAGCCGTCGAGATGCAATCGCAGTTTTCGCAGCAAACGCTGCCGGGCCATGTGGCAAAGTACTCCCGAAAAAACCTCCTGCGGCTTCCATTCATTTGACAAGGACGTTCCCGGCAGACTATAGGCTTCGGCAACGGCTGCAGCCCGACAGCGTTTCGAAAAGAGCCTCCGAACCAGCCGAGTCTAGCGGAGGGAACCGCTACAAGATTGTTAGTTCTCTGGATCAATATACTTGCTCTTCTGCCAAAATGGCTCGACCCCTCCCGTGACATGTCCGATCACGATGTTGTCGAACGAGAAGCTGCTGGTTGTGATCGGAGCCGCAAAGTAGCCCGAGTAATGTCCATGCAGCGAGGCTTGCATCAAGATCCCATCCACGAAGGTACTGTTGATGTTCACGTAGTTACTTGGAAGGCCCGAGATCCCATGGTAAGATGGCGAAATCAGGATCTTTCCTGATGTTCCGGGGAATCCACCCGCCTGGAATATTCCGCCACCTATGAAGTTTAATCCTTCCACACCTTCCAACCGCATAGCGCCATCGGCAGCTCCGAAAACGCTGCAGTTTTGAAAATCGAGGTCACGGACTCCTATGGGATTGCTATTTCGGAGTCGCCCGTCAATAAAAATAGTATCGTCCCAGTTACCACCGGGCTCAGCCGAAAGGTATAGATCGGAGAAGAAGGACCAATCCGGAGCGCTGCTTTCATTTGCGAGGAGACTGATGGCGCTTCCGTTCGAACTGGATTTCGCCGCAACGATTCCCAAATCCCTGACTGATGAGCTGGCGGATCCGGCCACAAATGTCAGGAGTCCTTCGCTCGGTTGTGACGCGTTGTAGTTGCGACTAGATACGTTCTCCCTTTCCCATCGCCCAGGATCGTGATTGGGAAGTTGATGTTTTGGGGGAGGGGTGTTGAAGGTGTTGGTCCTGCCACCAAGTAGATCGCTCTCAACCCGTGAGTTTCCGGAAAGGTAAGAGCGCAGTTGAGCAGCGGAACGACATCAGGGTGGACCTCCGGTCGAGGCACAGCAGCGAAATCTTTCATGTTTATCGAATTGTCGGCGCTCACGGGAGGTGAAGACGGGCATGTCAGCGCCTCTGACGGAAGCGACGAACCCACAATCCCGAGCAACACAACGGCCGTCATGGAAGACGCTCTCAAGAGCTTGCGCGAATGTCTCACGACAACAGCTCCGGTGCCTGGGCGGCTCGGGCTTGTCGATGGCGCTCTAAAGTGGGACCGTGACCCAGATATACCAATCACTGCTTGCATGTCTGTTCTCCTCTGTTTTTTTTTGGGAGATTCCAACGAGCGGTTCCCCTCACTCTCTATAGCGAAAAGGAGTGGGTGGAACTGTAACTGTCTAGGAAATATTGTTACCGGCTCAGATCCTTTTGCGACAGGCGAACGTCTAAGTTCGCGCCATTCAAGACGATGAGAAATCTACGGTACAACTCGATCTGGAGGCGGCGAGGCGTGTTCTCGAAAATTTTGGGGCTACGTCTGGATTACCGATGGATTCTCACAAATTCCTTTTCGGCGCAGCCGAACGCGAGAAGTCCAAGGATCTGTGTATGGCCGCACTGGCATAGAATAATCCGGTGCAAAAGAGTGCGCTTTTATTTATCTCTCCAACCGTGTTTGTTGGAGGGATGAGTCCTGTTCGCGCGCAGCCCCTATCAACAGCCACCTGGGCCGCAACCGCACAGAACCGGTATCAAATTTTCGCCAACCTGACGTACCTCATCGAAAACAATCTGAAGACAAATTAAACATCTACAAGCGGCGGGACAGAGCAGTTCATTACGGCGTGGTCCGGCTGCGCTCTGAAAAATCACGCGGCAGTTCCGTAGCGTCGTGGTTCCGTTAAGCTTCAGGACCGCTTCCGTTGATCGCGGCCCAGTAAGCTGTTGGTCCCGGAGGCGTGGGCATGGGCCAAGATGCTTTTCCTAGTACCTCTGTTGAATATTTTGGCCGCTCCGTGCATAGCGCTGTAGAAGTTGATGCTGAAGTGCCGCTACGAACCGTCCGAATCAAAACGGCCCCGACAAGAGATGAAGGCGCAGACTGCACGCAGGGTGCGGAACTCGAGGATGCTGGCGGGAACACGCCGACCTCGAATGTGTTCAACGACACCAGCAAGATGGCCGGCATGAGTTA
>CAVTXN010000013.1:0-62498 GCA_963738555.1 Terriglobia bacterium | reverse complement strand
ATTCCAATCCATAAACGGCAAGCGTTTTTGATCATCACTCACAGTTATGATGGACAAATTGGCGCCGTCACTATATTCGGAAGCCGTAGGAGAGTTGAAAACTGAGCCGGGAACGAACAAGTTCGTGGGTTAGGAGGACGGGTTCATGGCATTGCCTCACATCAAAATCGGCGACGATCTGATTCGGGACGCGATCCTCGCATCGGTTGAAATAGTACAGGAGTTGAACGAGCACTGGTGGTGCACGATCGTCTGCCGCCAGACCGAAGACCAGCGGATCCCGGTGGAGGATTTCCTCGGCAAGTCTGTGACGGTTGAGACGGTCGACCTCGCGGGAGCCGGACATACGAACTTCACCGGCTTCGTGCTCGAGGTAGAACTATCCTACGAAGTGTGGGGCACCTATCTGGCGCGGATCGTGTGTGTCTCGTCTTCATATAAGCTCGATCAAACAGCGCGCAAGGAATATTATCCTGAGCAGACGCTGCAGCAGCTGGCGGAGGCTACCTGCGGCCGCGCCGGTCTTTCAGCTTCGGTAGAAGGTCCGTCCCAAAAAGCGTTGAATTACGTGCAGTATGGCGAAACCGATTTCTCGTTTCTCAACCGCATTGTGGACGATTATGGCTGCTGGCTGCGACCGTCGGAATCGGGAATCGAGATCCGCGATTCTTTCAGGAGCGGCGGGTCGCTTCAGTTTCGAGACGAATACGGGCTGATCGATTTCCGAGTAAAAGGGAGGCTTTCAGCGGCGAGCTTCAGCGGGTCGCATTACGACTACCATGCGATGGCATCGAATGTTTTCGACCAAGTGGCTGGGCAACCGCAGTTTTATCCCTCGAGCGAGCGGCTGATCGGCGCTGTGCAGAGTAAGTCGCAGGAGGTGTTACCGGGAGGCTTCGCCCCGCAGCGCGCACGCCTTATGACACTCGACGACTATCGCGAAAACCTGCAGCGAGAGAGCGAGCGGTCGATGGGGACCAGTGTGGTCGGATCGGGGAACAGCCGAAATCCACAGTTACAGGCGGGAAACACAGTAGAGATTGAAGGTCCGATCGATGCGCACGGCACCTACGGGTTGGTCAAAGTGGTGCATCGCTGGGAATCCTACGGCTACTCGAATGCTTTTGTCTGCACGCCCTGGAAGAAGTATCGCAACCCGCGGCAGCCGCCTTTGCGCGCATGGTACGGGGTGGTGCCGGCGCGCGTGGTCGAACATAATGATCCGAAGAAAATGGGCCGGATCAAGGTGCAGTTCTTCTGGCAGAACGAAGGCTCGACCCATTGGGCTCGGACGGTTTCACCTCATGCCGGACCGGACCGGGGCTTCATGTTCATGCCGGAAGTAGGCGACGAAGTAGCAGTTGTGTTCGAGGACGGAGATCCGGAGCGGCCAGTGGTGCTCGGCTCGCTGTGGAACGGCGTGCACACAGCTCCCCGCCAGGAATTCTTCGGTGCGAATATTCCGAAAAACGAGATTAAGCGCATTGTGACCAGGAGCGGGAACCGAGTGCAGTTCGTGGACCAACCGGGAAAAGAAACCATTGTGGTTGCGACACCGAACTCTTCTTCGATCAGCCTTACAGAGAAGTCGGACGGCACAGGACGCACGTTGATCACGCTCCAGTCGAAAGGCGATATTGTACTTTCGGCGCCGGATGGACGGGTACACATCCAGTCGAAATTCTTTTCGCGCGAGGTAGGTTGAGCTGCAATGATGATCATCTGCCGCTTCAAGGAGGGGAATCATGAGCGTTTTTGACAGCAATGTTCGTACTGCCACGAGTTCGAATGGAATCAGCGGTGACAGCGCGACCCCGAAGCTCGGATCGCTGAGCCTCGGTTCAATGACTTCAGCCGGCGCCTTGAGTGGAACCAGCGGAACGGATAGCAAGCTGATTCATGGCGACCGCTGGCAGGAAATACAGGGGAACCAGACCGAAAATATCAAGAATAATTTAAAGACACACATTCTGCAGAATCAGACGTGGAAGATCGAGGATAATCTCGACTTCACTGTGGTCGGCGAAACCAAGGACAATCGAGTCGGCGAAGTAAATGAATATTTTCATGCAGGAAGCCGGTTCGAATACTTCGGCGAGCATACGGATCAGCATCATGAGCAAGATCACCAGATCAACCCGACGCACACTTTCGACATCCTGAACGTCGAGGCCGAGTACAAGAACGTGGATTTGGCGATTAAGGCCTCGAGCATCGAGGCGAAAGGAATCGTTCTCGATGCGACAGTGGCGAAAGCGGAAGCCTGGGGTGCAGGCGCTGAAGCCTGGGGCGCACAGGTCAGCGCGGGGGGTTTCAAGAACGAGGCAGTAGCACTCGACGTTAAGGAGGAGGAGGCGAAAGAGGAGTTAACGGGAATCCATAACGACATCACTGCGCTGAATGCGCAAATCGGGGCCGCGCGGACGATCATCATGCCGGTGCGTATCGGCATTTGCATCGCGATTCACATGGACAGCCCCTGGGCTTAGCGTGGCAGAAACGCACTAAAGAGAAGGAATGGCTGCACGATTCGAAATTTCGAAGCAGACATCGAATCATCTCACCGTTTCGGCTCCAGGCGCCTTCCTGCTATCACCTTTGCTGGCGCTGGCGATTGTTGCATTCTTTACTTTGATCTTGTATTCGGCGAGCCGCTCGGCGCGTCGCGTGCTGGTCTCCTCGAAGACACCGGCAGAGCTATCCTCCTACTTGATGCGATTCCGGCTGATCGGGTCAGGGATCGGACTTGCAAGTCTCGGGCTATTTTGGCTCATCTCTTATAACAGCGGCTCAATTGTGCTGGACCGCGCGGAGAACGTTGCCACCATGCGCACCAGAATCACGGCCTTTCTGCCTGCGCGACAGCGAAGCGTACTGCTTGACACGGTAGAAAGGGCGATCCTAGACTATAAGCCGAATGCAAGACGTATCAGGCTGGTGGTCAGCCGCGGCGGCGACCTTGCCTATCCTATCTGGAGCGATCGCCCCGGGCAGCAGGAAGCAGTCGCGGCAATTAACGCCTTTCTGGGGCACGGGCCGGCAGTGCGGTAAACGATGCGGAGGGTTTGGCTGTTCAGTCTTCTCGCTCTGGTGTTCACGGGCACCGGCTGTGATGTCTACCGTGCGGGAAGTCTGATGGAGCGGGCCGGCAGCGGGACGCCGGGCCGGAATGAAGCCATCGGCGGAGTGAATTACAAGCAGGGAAATTCGCGCAGCTGGGATCGCCACATCACCTCGTGCCGGGAGGATGATTCAGGCGCGCTTCTTTTCAGCGCCGGTTCTGAGAGCGTACTCAAGATCTCGTCCAGCGGCGGAAACCCCTACGCAGTCGTTTTTGGGCCGGACCGTGCAGTGCGGTTTGACAAGAGTCAGTGCGATGTGTTTCGAGTAAAGCTCGCGACAACGCGCGAGGCTGGGTCGGAAGACCTGATCTGCAGCCAAGACGGCGCAACGTTGAACTCGGCGATTCGCTTCGGACGGTGTACACGTTGAGCTCGAAGGCGAGGAATGCCGGAAGAACACGCTAGTACGACGCGGCGGCGGCTTTCGCGAGGCAGTTCGGCCCGCCGTTTGCTCCCGTTTGTGCGCGCCCGCGCGATTGAAGATACCTCTCTGTACTGGCTGCCGGTGAGCAACTTTCCTGCTCGCTTTCAGCAGCGGCACTGGATTCTCGAGTTCATCGAAAGGTTGAACCTCGAGCTAAGGCGAGAAAAACTTACGGTGGAACAATTCCTGCAGTTAAAGTACACCCGGACGAACTTAAATGAGCGGTTTTTGAACACGATGTTCGAGTATCGTCCGATTACCGGTATGCTGCTCACGCCTGGCCAGCAGCTTCCGCAGCCGCCTACATCGCTGGAAGTCAAACGTCTGACAGAGACCCACGGTTCGGACGGAACAATCAATCTCGACCAACTGGCACCCGATTACTGCGCCTGGTTTACGGGAGCGCAGTCAAAGGAACAGCGCCAGGACTTCTTTGGATTCGGCGGCATGCTTCTGATCTGGATCGAGGAGGGAGGTGAGCCGGCAGCTCCGCAATTCGAAATTCCGCGCGTGATCCGAACGCATCCGGCGATGAGCGGCGTGGACTTTGCCGAACAGTTGCAAAGAGGGAACCGGCTACAGCATCCTTTTTTGCGGCGAAGCCGGGAAATCTTCGCGGCGCATCTGCCGGATGGGCCGGTGAAGCGATATGCGATATTCGCGCTTCCGCGTCTGCGCAGCAATCATTTTCTGGAGGCGACAGCGGAGGAGAGAAGCGGCTGGTTTGAGGTTTTTTCCTCTTACTGCATTGAAAGCGAAGCGGATCGCGGCATTCTTTTTGCTTTCAAGGATGCTAATTTCGATGAACGGCTGACCGCAATTGTCGATTCCATGCAGGAAAGCGGGCTTGAGTTTCCATCGTGACGAAGGCGGAACTGAGCCGGCCGGAACTCATTCTGCGGACGGTCTCAACGGAGTCCGGGTGGCACGCCTTTCGCCTCGAGACCAAAAAATTTCCGCTGGACGCGGCGCGCCGGATACAGGTGCAGACGCTACTAGAAAAATTGACCGCGGCGTTCAGCGAAATTGCAGGTGTAAGGCCGACCATGTGGATCGATGCGCAGCCGCTGCACGAGGACGGCGGGGCTAAGCTCTACAGTGCGAACGCGCGCGCGTGGTCGCCGGACATGGGATTCTGTTTCGACCCATCAGGGGAGGCACCGCGTCCGCTACGGCTCTCCGACCTGATGGATGTGGACTATGGGACGCCGCCGAAGATTCAGGACCGCAGCGCAATACACGTTTCGGCACTTGCACAAACCATGGCAGCATATCGTCTGCTCGCTGGACGCGGAATTTCGACGCTTTTGTCTTTTGCCGTGCAGGACGCCGAAGACGAAAGGCTTGCGCAGGCGGTTCAGGAGTTCATGCGGCACAGCCGGGATGCTTTGCGCCCGTTGATGGCTCCGGGTTGCTTTCAAAATTTCTCCTTTTATCTGCCGCTACTTTCATCGAAGTCGGTCAGCGGCGCCTCGGAGCAGCAACTGGCTAACTGGTTGGGCGGAATAGAAGTCTATCTGCACGAGTCGTTCGACGCGCGAGAGGTTTTGATCCTGTCCCGGAAGGATCCGAGCGCCGTGTTTGAGGCAGCGCAACTGCGCCGCGCATCTGGCATTACTAACGAAGGAGAATGGATTTTGCCGTTGCGATCGGATTCGAGAACAGGCTAATGGCTGACGATATTCATATTTCGGTGTCGAGTGACGAGAAGGCGGCACGATTGCGAGAGGAATTTGAAGAGGTGATCGCACGTGTGAACGGAGATCTCATTTCGCTGACTATGCAGCCAGATAACCCAATTAGCGTGGAGGCGGCGGTTGCGCTTGCCGAGAGGTCAATCGATTATCATTTGCGGACATTTGCGGATAATGCCGCACTCCAGTCGCTTAGTGGCGAAATTAAGGGTCGTTTTCGTGCAAGTATCGAGGAGCAGGCGCGCCTTGCCTGCGGAGGAACAAAGGCTCGATGAATTACCGTTTGCACGGGAGCTGGCAGAACGCCGGCGCGTTGGCCGGGAGCTGAGGCTGGGCTTATCCGGCCAGGCCGATATCATTTCTTGAACTAGTATTAGCCTGCAGCAACCGAATAGTATTTGGCTTTTTCCCCGCGTTGCTTAATCGGCAACCCTGATTCGGCAGCCGCCTGCTGCGCATGCTCGGCGCAAGCCAAACGGCGGACCTTGTCGCCTTTCACCCGGTAATGCAAGAAATGTGTGGGCAAGGCATTGCACTGTGCTACGGCGGCGCAGTGATTGTTAGTCGGTGCCCAAGCGCGACGCGCTACTTCGTTCATCTGTTCTATCGAGATGAGACCAAGTACGTCCATCGGACTATCTTAAAACGTTGTCCGGGTTTCGTATAGCCCAGTCTGGTAATCGCGCTAATAGATTGCAATCAGAATCGGAGCGGCACAACGGCAGGGGTTCATGAATATGTGATTTATACTCGGACGGTGACGAATCCGGCACCTGTGAAATGGCCCGTTGACGGTGCATTTCACATTGGGATCAACATGGCAGGCGCTGTCTCTGCGGGAGCGTACACGGCGGGCGTTCTGGACTTTCTCATGGAAGCATTGGAGCAATGGTACGCCGCAAAAGCAGCGGAAGACCTGCTTGTGCCGTTGCACGACGTTTCGATAGACGTTTTCTCCGGCGCGTCAGCGGGCGGCATGTGCGCGGCGATTGCGGCCGTAATGGTGCAAGGCAGTTTCGAGCATATTCGCGATGTCGCGAGCGCACCGCTGCAAGGGAGCACAAACAAATTCTTCGAGAGCTGGGTGAACAGAATTGACATTGAAGATTTGCTGCAAGATGCGGATCTGAGTGACGGGAATAAGACAGTTGTCTCGCTGCTCGACTCGACGATCATCGACGAAATTGCAGATTACGCAATCGCGCCGGTTCCGTTTCTTGCGCGCCCATACATATCGAATGCGCTCACATTGTTTCTCACCTTAACCAACGTGCGGGGCACTCCATTTTCGCTGAATGGCCGCGCGGCCGGATCGGCTGAGGAAGACATCGGCTATTATGCCGACCGGTTGCAGTTTGAAACGGTGGTCGGGGAGCATAGCCCGCTTTCCCCATTTGCCAAACCGCTTCCGGTTGGGTCCAACGCAGGCGCATGGCCGTTGCTCAAAGATGCAGCCAAAGCCACCGGGCGCGTTTCCACTTTTTCTCGCGCCACGCAAGATGGAGCGGAGCGCCGCGGACTATCTTTACTCACCGTGGGAGCCTTTATCGGATCTGAATCCCGCCCGAGTTCCGCCGCATTGGCCATTGCAGGACAATGACACCGTCACGACGCTCAATGTAGACGGCGGCGTAACGAACAACGATCCATTTCAACTAGCGCACGACTTCCTGGCGGTACGGAATCCGAGCGCGAGACCGGACCCGCAGACGGGCATGCTTCGAAATCCAAGCGGGCCGGAGGACGCCAACTGTGGCGTTCTGACGGTGGCTCCCTTTCCGGCTAAGGCGCTCTACAACCCGGACTATTCATTCGAGCAAAATAGCAGCGTGTTCGGAATGCTGCCGAATCTGTTCGAAGCACTCGTTTCGCAATCGCGTTTCCTGGGCGAGTCACTCACGGCGGTGATGAGCGGAACTTCTTATAGCCGGTTTGTATTGGCTCCTTCCGATGCGGACCATCCCAATACGGATGCTTTACAGTGCGGGCTCCTGAGTGCTTTTGGCGGATTTTTCGAGCGTGGTTTTCGGCTGCACGACTATCAACTGGGGCGGCGCAACTGCCAAAAGTTTCTGCGCGATCACTTCCAGCTTGCGGTAACAAACCCGATTCTGGCAAGCGGACTCAACCGGCACACGGCAGCGGGCCGCGAAGCGGTAAGGGCGCGCTTCGACCGGGGGCGGAAGGGATGGCTGCCAATCATTCCGCTTTGCGGCTCGGCGGAACGGGAGGTGCCTACGCCGGAACTGGCTACAATCACCTCCGCTCGGGTTGGACACATCGTGAACTGGATTGTGGATCGACTCCACGCCATCAGTAAGCCTCTGTTGAGCGGAGTCATCGACTCCGATCTGGAAGCTTGGGCTGCGCGATCGGCGCTCGATACGCTCATTTCGACATGGGGCAGGCGAAAGATCAACAGCTATATACGACAAGCTTTGAGCGGAGTCATCGCCGATTAAGGCGATCAGCGGTTTGAGATTTGGCCTATGCGCGACGCGGCGCAACAGCGCGCTTCATACAGGTAAGCTACAGAAGTGCATATGGCTCACTCAGGGTAAGGCTAGGCATGTTGCGCGCGATTCCCGAAAAGCAGGTCATCACAGGCGTTCGTATCAGCAAGACCAGTTACCAGGAAGTGGTCGAGATCTGCCAGCAGTGGGCCGAGGAGCGAAAGACGAATCCGGTACCAAGGGCTCGTTATATCTGTGTCACCTCCGTGCATGGCGTCATCATGGCGCAGGACGATCCCGAAATGGCGAAGATTTTGAACGAAGCCGATATTGCCACACCAGATGGTATGCCGCTGGTCTGGGCACTTCGTTCCTTCGGCGCGCGCGAGCAGCAGCGCGTGTATGGTCCGACGCTTATGTTGGAGATCTGCCGCAATGCCGAGCGAACGGGTCAACGTATTTTTCTCTACGGGGGGCGCGAAGAAACGCTACCGCTACTGATCAGCCGGCTTCGCGGAAGTTTTCCCGAGTTGCTGATAGCAGGACGCTATTCGCCGCCGTTTCGACCGTTAACGCCGGATGAGGAAGAACAGGTGCAAGGACTTATTCGCGGCGCCGATCCCGATGTGATCTTTGTCGGGATCAGTACACCTAAACAAGAGAAATGGATGTACACGCACCGGGATTGCTTTCCCGGAACAACTATGATCGGCGTGGGCGCGGCATTCGATTTTCACGCAGGACGAACGCGGCAGGCACCCGCGTGGATGCAGCGCAACGGCCTGGAATGGCTGTTTCGGCTGGCGGTGGAACCTGCAAGGCTGTGGAAACGTTATCTGCTCGTCACGCCCAGATTTCTACCTTTATGGGCGATGCAAAAGATCCGTTCCGGGCGAAATAAGTGACGACCAATTATCTGCGGAACTCTGGCGTTTTGAATGTTTCCCAAACGTTGTTGTAGTCGTCGGTCCACAGGCGCCACTCCGGCCGTTCATCGATCGGCTTTTCATGAATTCGTAGCGAGGCGTTATCGAACACGGATTGATTGTTCGTGACCAGCACCCAATCGGCCGGCAGGATCGCTTCTTCGGGGCCGGCCTTATTGTGGGCCAGGACAGCCCTATACCCAGCATTTTTAGCTAACTTCTGAACTATAGGCGCGAGGTCGAGAAAATCGTTCGACACGTGAAAGGCGAGCACACCTCCGCTGACCAGATGGCGCAAATAGAGCGCAACGGCTTCGCGAGTCAACAGGTGGACCGGGATTGCATCGCCCGAAAATGCATCGAGCACAATAACGTTGAACGGAGGACCGGTTTCGCGCTCGAGGGACAGCCGCCCGTCTCCGATTTTGATTTGCTCGCGAGCCGGAGTTTCGCGCAGGTAAAGGAACAGCGCTTGCGCAATATCGGCAACCTGAGAATTGATTTCATAGAACACAAACTGGTCACCGGGGCGTCCGTACGCAGCCAAGGTGCCCGCGCCGAGTCCGATAATCGCCACTCGTTTGGGGCCGTTGAAGCATTCACGCAGCAGGATTCCAATACCCGAATCAGGTCCGTAGTACGTAGTAGGGCGCGAGCGTCCGGGCGGGAGCAGAAACTGGGAACCATGCTCGATTGTTCCGTGAAAGAGGATGCGCTGCTGATCAGGGCCTGCGTATGGTGTTTGTACCACGCGCAAGGAGCCGTAGAAACTGCGCCGGAGGGAGATCGAATTTTCACGGTAAGCTTCCACGTTCATGACCGAAACAGCGACCATGCACGCCGTTACACCGATCCATAAAGCGCGGGCCGCCCAGACGCGCTCGTTCCAGGTCGAGAGGAGCGCGAGAAGCGCCGTAAAGACGAGGGTCAAAGGAAGCTCATACACGCCGTTGAAGATCCTGGGCGCCACCAGGCCAACCAGCATCGCACCAGCCGCGCCACCGGCCGCAAGTACAAGATAGAAATTCGTCAGTTCGGCGACGGGCGGCCGCAAGCGGTTCAATTCACCATGACAGAACATGCAACAAACGAACAGCGCGCCAAGGAAAATGGGCAGACTGACCTGCAAGGCGACGATCGCGCTGATGTTGTAGATGGCGTAGCCCGCAATACCGAGGGCGAACGCCAGAAGACGCAGCCAGAGCGACCGGTTATAAATATTGAGCGAGCCGAAACTGAACACGAAACTGAGCAGGTAAACGGCTAGCGGCAAGACCCACATGAAAGGCACCGCCGCGACATTTTCGTCAATGTGATTCGTGACGGCTAGCAGAAGCATTGAACCGCAAGCTGCGAGCGCAAACCACTGAGCGATGCGCCGGGATGGAGTGCCTGGCGGGCTGTTTTCCTCCGGCGATGCGGTTGCGAAGCGGTTCCGCCACGCGACAGCCCCACAGAGCAGCGCGAAGATGGCGTACAGCAGAGACCACGCAATACTCTGCGCTCGCGTTCCAAGAACCGGCTCAACGAGGGTTGGGTACGCCAGCAACGCCGCCAAGGACGCGAAGTTTGAAACCGCGAACATTCTGTAAGGCGTATGGAAACCCGCGCGTCCGAGCCAAGCCTGCAACAACGGACTGGTCGCAGAAAGAGCGATGAAAAGCAGGGCGATGGAGGCGAGCATCATGCGCCAGATGAGCCATGCAGGACTCTCCGGCGTGGCGGGTTGCCAGTTCAGGCCAGGCCCAACCGGCAGCAACGAGAGAGAAGTAAGCAGCACGGCGATGTGCACCACTGCCTGCGCATAAGGCGTCAGAAAGCGCGTTAGCAGCCGCGCGTAGAAATATCCACCCAGGAGGGCAGTCTGATAGAAGACCAGGCAAGTGGACCAGACCGCAGCCGAGCCCCCAAACCAGGGCAGAATACGCCTGGCCACCAGCGGCTCGACCGAAAACAACAGGAACGCGCTGATGAAGATTGTAGATGCGAATAGTATTCTGATACTTTCCTCTCGATAGAATTCACAAGATACATGACGGCCACACAGAAGCAGCACTGGGGAACTCTGGAATCAGGCGAAACGATCGATTTGTACACGCTTCGAAACGCAAACGGCATAGAAGCGCGCATCACGAATTTCGGCGGACGCTTAGTAAATTTGAAAACGCCGGATCGCCGTGGGGAGTTCGGAGATATCGTGCTCGGTTTCGATACGCTCGACGGCTACATACAAAAAAATCCCTATTTCGGCGCACTCATCGGCCGTTATGCCAACCGTATTGCACACGGCGAATTTCAGTTGAACGGCACGCGGTACACGCTCGCTCGTAACAACGGAGAAAACTCGCTTCACGGCGGCTTGCGGGGCTTCGACAAAGTCAGCTGGCAAGCACGAGAGGTCGAATCGGCGCAGGGTCCCGCTCTTGAATTGAGTTATCTCAGTAAGGACGGAGAAGAAGGATTTCCCGGGAATTTGCAGGTAACCGTGCGCTACGCGCTTACCGATGCAAATGAACTGAAGATCGATTACGAGGCGACGACCGACAAAGACACGGTACTGAACCTCACCAATCACTCGTATTTCGACCTCTCCGGGAGTTCAGCGGGAGACGTGGTCGATTCGGTTGTTACGATCCATGCCGATCAATTCACGCCAGTCAATGCACACCTCATCCCGACGGGGGAGCTACGCGCTGTCGATGGGACACCGTTCGACTTTCGTAAGCCCACGAAGATCTCGGCACGTATCGATCAAAACGACCAGCAACTCGTGTTTGGCCAAGGCTACGACCACAATTACGTACTGAACCGAAGCGGCATTGCGCCGGCTCTCGCAGCAGTCGCTCACGACACGCGCTCAGGCCGTGTTTTGGAAGTGTTGACCACTCAGCCGGGCATGCAGTTTTACACAGGCAATCATTTGGACGGCTCGGTTAAAGGCAAAGGAGGGATTGCTTACCGATACCGCAGCGGGATGTGTTTCGAGACGCAACATTTTCCCGATTCGCCAAATCAGCCCCAGTTTCCTTCGACAGAACTAACTCCCGGCGAGCATTATCGCGCCACTACAGTCTTTCGATTCGCAACCGAGTGAAACGTCTGACGGTCCACTCGTTCTAACGAAGTATGAGCGAAGAAAAGAAAAAACCCAGCCAACCCGATAAAAACCTGGCAGCGGAGGAACGACCTGTCCCGTCTCAGGCAGAGGGAGATCGCGAAACCATCGAAGAAGACCTGGCTGAGAAAAACAAAGCCGATAAAGCTTCGCAGAATTAGCTGGCGCGGTTATTGAGAATTTCCATCTCGCGCAGCGCTAAGTCGATGACCGCCTCGTCACCGATAACAGAATTAATCATCAAGTGATACAGGTCGCGTTGCGGCCAGTTTTTCCCGTAGTAGCGCTTGACGAAAGCGGCGCGATCTTCGTCCATGTGCTCCAATTGTTCTTCCGCTTCCTCATGGGTCTTGCCGATGGCGACCAATCGACGTAGTTTCTCTTCGTAGGGAGCAAATATGAAGAGGCCCATGTTGTCCTGGCGTTCGCGCAAAAACCAGGGGGCCGCGCGTCCGACGATGACACACGGCCCGCGGGCAGCAACGTCTTTGATCACTGTCTCGAATAATGTAGAGAGACTCTCGGCGTCCAGCAACTCCGTACCTGCGCCTGAAAAACGCTCCTCATAGCTGCCTCGCATAAAGACTTTCATCAGCCGGTAAAAGGTGGAGTCCGGCTTTTCCTCACATCGTTCCACGGCCTTGACGTCGCACTTCAGGCGCTTCGCGACTTCCTGGGTGATCTTTTCGTCCCAGAGTATCCAATTCAGCCTGGCAGCCAGCTTTTTGGCGATAGCTCCGGCTCCGCTTCCGTATTCGCGTTCGATTGTGATCGTCCGAATCACATACGCCTCCAGTAACGGAATTATTGTATGCCGCAAATTGCGAGGCGATTGCTATTCGCGGGCAGTCCAGTAATAACGTATGCCTACGTACAGGCCCGACAAAGTGTCAGCAAAATACTGGTCTCCTCGGGGTGACGTCTTGAAGTGATACGCCTTCTCTCCTCCCAGAATTTCGAACCGGTTCACTCTGAAAGCGATGGAACCCTCGGCATCCCAGATGTCGCCATGGTGGGGAATCCCGAACGCCGAGATTTTTGCTTCCCAACGGAAGTAACGACCGATCCCTTGTTCGAGCTCCAGCCCCAGAGTCGGCAGAAAGAGATTTTTGCTACCGGTCGCTGTGTTGGCATCGGTTACATTGCCGCTCGAATCCGTTACAACCGGCTTGAATGGCGCGACCACGTTGGTACCAATATTCACGAATTGGGCTTCCCAAAGCGTTTTCAGACGAATTGGGCCTAACGGTTTGTGCCAGGTGTAGGATAGATAGTCCCACGAGATCTTGCCAACTTGAAGGGTGTAGCTTGCGTTGAGATAGTCGCCTGCATTATAGGCCTCGGTGAAGATCGTCGAATCCTGGGTTAGAGTGCTATTGCCGGTTCCCTGGACTCGGAAGTAGGAGAAGCGCAGACTGTTAGACCGACCCGCAGGCATGCTGATCTGGCCGCCCACGCTATTATTGGCGTCACCCGGATAGCTAAGATTGCCGAAGGCTGCCGCCGTCGCGCCGCCGTATAACGCGGGCTGAGCCCGATTGAACCAATAGATCGGCTCAATCGAAATGCCGCCATCTTCGAGGATGTACGGTTCATCCGGCGGTTTGGGCGTGTGGGTGACGGTGGTGGTGCTGGAAAAACCACCCGACTGTCCCGCTCCGGGAGGTGGTCCTTGCGGTTCTTTTTGTTGCGAGTCCTGTCCGAAACCGATCGGAGCGAAAAATAGAGCCGCGGCAATGACCGCACAGGTGATTTGACTAACCATGTTTTCAGATCGACGTGTATGACAGAATGCGAGGTTTCGAAAGATTTATTAAAACGCTAGTAGGCCCTACTCATGATAGCTATTCAGATATCGGAATTCGGCGGTCCGCGAGTGTTACAGGCTGCGGAGAGGCCGCGACCCACTCCTGGTCCCGACGAACTCGTTATTCGCATAAAGGCCGCAGGAGTTTCGCGCGCCGATATCATGCAGCGGCAGGGTAAATATCCGCCACCGCCCGGCGCGTCGGATATTCCCGGCTTGGACGTGGCCGGAGTAGTAGATTCAGTGGGTTCAGGAATCAGGCGATTCAGCACAGGCGATAGAGTCTGCGCGATTCTCGCCGGCGGCGGTTACGCGGAATATTGCGCTGTACCGGAACATCAAGTATTGCCGATTCCGGACGGCTGGACTGAAACCGAGGCTGCCACTTTACCCGAGAACTTGTTCACGGTTTACGACAATCTCATCACTCGCGCGGAGCTCAAGGCAGGAGAGACGGCGCTCATCCATGGCGGCGCAAGCGGGATTGGATCGATGGCAATTATGGTGGCGCGTGCCTGGAATGCCACACCCATCGCGACCGCGGGTAGCGACAGAAAATGCAGGGCGTGTCTCGAGATAGGAGCGGAATCGGCGATTAACTACCGAACCAGCGACTTCGTAGCCGAAGTCAAGCAGCTGACTCAGGGACGCGGCGTCGATGTGGTGCTGGACATGGTTGGAGGCGCTTACTTCAAGAGAAACCTGGAGGCGCTCGCGCTGGAGGGCCGGCTGGCGATCGTAGCTATACAAGGCGGGCGCGCAGCGGAACTGGACATCGTGGAACTCATGCACAAAAGAGCACGTGTGATGGCATCGACTATGCGCGTCCGAACTCCCGAGCAAAAGGGAGCTATTGCGCGAGCTCTGCTAAAGAATGTCTGGCCGCTGTTGCCGGCGAAGAGCACAATACGGCCGGTTATAGATTCGACATTTCCGCTTGAGGAAGCGTGGCGCGCCCATGAACGACTGGAAAGCGGCGAACACACCGGTAAGATTGTCTTGATCGTGTGACGCCAAGATCATTTGAAGAGCGATAGGTCTATGGAATCTGCCATCGCCTTGTATCCAGCATCGTTCGGGTGAAGGTGGTCGCCGCTGTCATAGGCGGCGAGCATGCGATCGGGATGGTTCGGATCGCGTAGAGCCTTATCGAAATCGATGACACCTTCGAAAACGTTCGTGGTGCGAAGCCATTGATTGACCGCTTTTCGCTTCGCTTCTTTATCCGGGGTGAAATAGCCGGGGTAGATTGTGCCCTCAAATGGGGTTAGCGTAGCGCCAAAGATGGCGAGACCATTCTCGTGCGCTCGTTCGGCTAACTGCTGCAGACCTGAAATAATTTCTCGAGCGCTGACCGTTTCCGAGGCCGGAGCGGATGAGCCAGCATGCCCCAGGTCGTTGATTCCCTCGAGGACAATTACATATCGGGCGCCCGGTTGCGCAAGTACATCGCGATCAAACCGAGCCAAGGCGTTGACGCCGAAGCGAACGTCGGTTAAAGCGTCGTGCAGGATGCGATTTCCGCCGATCCCGGCATCGAGGACGCCGATTTCGGGATGTCCTCGCCTTACCGACAAACGGGTAGCCAGAAAGTTTGGCCAACGTCGATTGGCATCAGTTGTAGATTTGGCGCCATCCGTTATGGAATCGCCGAATGCTATCAGCGTGGATGCTGGACCAGACGCCATGACATCCAGGTCACTGAGAAAAACCCAGGACTCGAGGGTCGCAGCGGGAGTAATGGACTCCGAACCCGTCAGATTGCCCGTGCCTAGGTAGGTGGTTTGCTGGGCAGCGTAATGGATACCCCCGGCCATGGTCGCTTTCGGAAGAAACAAGCTGATTGCGACATCGTGAGCTGGTGGAACGTCCAGTTTCACCGGATCGCTGACAACAACCGCATTGGGCGGAATGGTTACGGTCACCTGCCCGCTGAAGGTAAGCACGTGATCCGAGGCCTTCACAATTTCGGCCTTATTGGCGCTCAGTGAGATGTGCGCGGAAGCAATCTCGGCTGATTGTTTGCTATAGGCATTTGAAAGCCGTACGCGGACAACCTGGCCGCCTATGCTCGAATGTACGACTTCCCGTAGCGTCTGATTTTGATAGATCAGTTGTTCATCGCGCATTTGCGCCTCAGTACGCTGCGGAGAAGCGCTTGCGCCCCAGGTGACAACCCAGTGGTCCGGTGCGGCCGACGAAGCACAAGCGAAGACGAGAGTTAACAGGAGTTGGGCTTTAAGGTTCATAATCGAAGACAGCAAATTGTCATCTAGCTCTGCTATTGAGGCGCTTGATATTCTTCCATCTCCCGTGCGGCCTCCGAGGCCTTGCCCTGCTTGCGATATAACCCAGAGAGACCGAAGTGCGCTTGTGCGGCGAGCGATCCGGAGTTTTCGATGGAAATGAGCTTTGTCCAGGCGGCTTCCGCTCCGGCCGGGTTACCATCCAGAGAATCAGCTTTACCCAGCGCATAAAGCGTCTCAGGCATTCCTGGCCGCAGGCGGTCTGCGCGCTCCAGTTCTGCGCGCGCTTCCTTTGTTTTCCCTTCTTGCAGAAGGGTGCTGCCCAGCCAATATGCCGACTCTGCATCGCCTGGCTGCAACTTTGTTTCCGCCCGAAATTCGGCTTCCGCCTTCGACCAATCCGGCACCTTCGCGTAGAGTTGCCCAAGAGCCAAATGAATACCTCGCGCGTCCGGCTGCGCTTTAATGGCCGCCTGGAAATTTTGTTCCGCCTCAGGAATCTGGCGCAAGACAGCGTAATTTTCGCCTAAAGCCTGATGCGCTCTGGCGGAATCGGGGAAACGTTCCTGGAGAGTGTCATTCGCGTCCTTCGAGAGTAACCCGGCTGCGCGACCCAGGTAGTAAAGCAGTTCCGGATCATTTGGATGTTTGGCCAATCCCGCGGTTAAGTTCGTGATCGCCTCATTGAACTTGCCCACACGCACCTGGGCGATGCCCAGTATCTCGACCGCATGCGCGCGCTCCAGATAGGGAATGGCTTCGCGTGGATAGCCCTGCATCAGGAGCGCGTAGCCCAGCATCTGTTCGGCTCCAGGGAGATCGGGCTTCAGCTCGAGCGACTTCTTCAGTGAAGGGATCGCCGCGTCGTATTCGTGATTCTGCAAATAGGCAGCGCCAAGGTTGACAAACGCGGCGGGCAGGTCCGGCGCAAGTTCAGTGACCTTTTTGAATTCACTGATTGCGATTTCCATCTGTCCTTGCTTCTGCGCCGCCATGCCGGCTTTGACATGCTGGATGACTTCCGGCGAGACGCTCTGCCAGGCAAGGCCGAGCGAAAGGATGACAGCGAGCATCAGGGCCGCGCCTCCTCCGGAACTTCCAAGACTTGATCGGCGCGGATATTCGAGAGCTTCTGGTGGATTCCGGACGGCCACCAGATCTCGATTTGCGCTCTGTCAGCCGAACCCAGCCCGAAATGGACACGGTTGTCGCTGGCAGAGAGATAGCTTCCACCCGAGCTGGCGTATTGCCACTGGCCATTCGCCTCGATGCGCGCTCCAAAGCCGTCGCGATTGCTGCGCGTACCCTGGAGTTTGATCGTGAGCCAGTGATTGCTCCCGCCCGAATTGTGGAACACGATGGGAGGACCGCCAAGGGTCGTCATCGCGACGTCGATCCAACCATCATTGTTGAGATCGCCGAAAGCAGCACCGCGTCCGGCCACGGGAAGCTGCGTGCCGGAGTCAGCGCGTTCAAATCTACCCTGACGGTTCAAGGCAACCAGCGGGGTTTCGAGATATCGCAGCGAAGGATCAATTTTTGAAACATTGTCCATTACATGACCTTGTGCGACGAAGAGATCCTTCCAACCATCATTGTTGAAATCCGCGAGACGCATGCCCCAACCGGAACTGGCGGCCGAAAGCAGACCCAAACCCGTTTCCAAACTTCGGTAACTGAAGGAACCTCCACCGTCATTGTGATACACCGCGTAGATCTGCCTGGCCAAATCAGTGACGACGATGTCCGGGCGACCGTCGTTGTCGTAATCGCGGAAATCCACACCCATTCCGGCAAACGGCTTCCCTTCGTCCGACAGGGCGACACCAGCTTCGAGCGCTCGTTCGCTGAAGGTGCCGTTCCTGTTGTTGTGAAAAAGAAATTGCTCCATTCCGTCATTCGCCACGAATATATCTGTGTAACCGTCGCCATCGTAGTCATTGAACGCTACGCCGAGAGCATGGCCCTGCTTGGCAGCAATGCCTGATTGCCGGCTCACATCTTCAAAGGCGCCGTTACCTCGATTGCGGTACAGAATGCGGGTTGTTCGAGGGAATTCGCCCGGCAGACAATAGGTATCGCGGGCGCACACTTTGCTATGCGCAGTGTCCCATTGCATGTAGCGGGTGACGAATAATCCAATTTACCGTCATTGTCATAGTCGAGGAATCCTGCCGACGCTGACCATCCTCCGGCGGCCACTCCGGCTTTCTCAGTCACATCCGTGAATGTTCCATCTCCGTTGTTGTGATAGAGAACATTGCGACCTTAGTTTGTGACGTAGAGGTCTGTGAAGCCGTCGTCGTCCCGATTCTGCCTGTAAAGCCGATTCCAGAAGCGTGGGTCCTTACGGTTGAAGGTCTCCGGCGTGCGCATAGGAGTCGGCAAGCTGCCCGCTGTTTACGAGAAAGATATCCAGAAGACCGTCGTTGTTATAGTCTAGAAGCGCGACGCCGCCGCCCATGGTCTCGATGAGATATTTCTGCGAAGTAGGCGAATTCTCGTGTTTGAAATCGAGCCCTTTCGGGTAGCGAAACGTTGAACACCGCGCCGCTAAGGTTACAGCGCTGAGAAGCAATAGGAAAAACAGAGCGAATCGCAAATGTAACTTGCCCGCCATTTTGGAGTGTAGCGAGTCTAGGGAGAAATTGACAGACGGAGAGATCAAATGAGAAACGTGATTTTATCGGCTCCGGCAGCCGCATTGGTGTTTGGGGTCCGGGCTTTGCTCAAGTAAAAATGACGCGGGAACAAATGATGTTCTACACGGCCGATTGGAAAGGCGACAGGTTCCCTGATGGAAGACCAAAAGTTCCTGACGATCTGCTCAAGCGCGCATTGGATGTTTCCATCGAGGACATCTGGGATTTTCTAAGAGAGCACGGCTATAGAAATCAGTTTGAAGGCGACTGGCAAGCTCTTCACATCGACAAGCCGTTTGCCGGCCGGGCGCTTACCGCACAATACATGCCGCTGCGGCCCGACATGGCAAAGGCGATCGCAGCGGAGGGCAAGGCCGAAGGACGGGTGAGCGGAACCAACAGCTGGCCAATTAATGAACTGCAAATTGGAGATGTCTATGTCGCCGACGGCTTCGGAAAAATCGTCGAGGGCACTCTCATTGGCTCGAATCTGGGGAATGGGGTAGCCGCACACACACATACCGGCTTCATTTTCTACGGCGGAATTCGAGATCAGGAAGAGAACCGTGAGATCCCCAACTTCAACGGCTTCTATAAGGGCTATGACCCGTCGGCATGGGCTCAGATGGAGTTGACCGCGATCAATGCTCCGGTGCGGATCGGGCGGGCGGTCGTGTTACCGGGCGACCTGGTGCTGGCCAAGACTGATGGAGTCATTTTCATTCCGGCGCTTCTCGCGGAACCGGCGATCAGCGCGGCCGAATTCACCAACCTGCAAGACGCTTTCAATTTCGAACTGAATCAAAAAGGCAAAAATGGCGCCGAATTCGAAGGCGGGTGGAATGCGGCAAAATATGCCGCTTTCGGCAAATGGATCGACGCGCACCCAGATAAATTAAAGATGCCTCGCTCGGAATTTGATACGCTGCTGGCTGAAGCCACGCGGCCGCATCCCTCGCGGCATGCTTCTCCTTCAACAGAACCTTAAGAAAGAGGACCAGACCGATGTTGCATGCTCTTGCACGTAATTGGTGGGCCTTGGTGCTGCGCGGCATAGCCGCCATCATCTTTGCTCTGCTCGCTTTTCTGATGCCAGGCGTTACGATCTTCGTTCTGGTCACGCTATTTGGAATTTATGCGCTGGTGGACGGCGTGGTTAACTTGGTTGGCGTATTCCGAACAGGAGTCAAAGAGCACTGGCCGTTGCTGATCGAAGCGGTGCTCGGCATCCTGGCCGGAATTTTGACGCTGCTTTGGCCGCATATCACCGCTCTCGTGCTGATTCTTTTAATCGGCTTCTGGGCGATCTTCACTGGAATCTTCGAGATCGTCGCGGCGATCCGGCTCTGGCGAGTTGTCGGCCAGGAATGGTTTTTGCTGCTCTCTGGAATTGCCTCGGTCGTTTTTGGCTTTTTTGCGGTCTCTGTGCCAGCTGCTGGCGCGTTAGCCATCGTGGTGTGGATTGCCGCCTACGCTCTGATTTTCGGCATTCTTCTGATCGGTTTTGGTTTTCGGCTCCGGAGCTGGGCACACCGGCGGGTTGCAGAGGCATCTTAAGATTGAGGTAGTGCTAGTCAATATTTCGCCGCAACCGGAACGTCCGAAGTGGCTGCGCGCGCCGGCACCGGTGGGAGATAACTATCGGGAGCTGAAGGATCTGGTCACTCGCCTTCGTCTGCACACCGTTTGCGAGAGCGCAGCGTGCCCGAACGTGGGGGAGTGCTGGAATCGCCGCACGGCGACGTTCATGATTTTGGGTAACGTCTGCACACGCCGCTGCGGCTTTTGCGCAGTGCAGAAAGGCGCCCCGCTTACGGTGGATTATGACGAGCCGCGCCGGGTGGCCGAAGCCTGCGCCAGATTGCGTTTGCGCTACGCCGTCATCACCAGCGTAAACCGCGATGATCGTAAGGACGGCGGCGCCGAATTATTTGCGTTGACTATCGAAGCGATTCGCTTGCAGATTCCGGGCTGCCGGGTAGAGGTGCTGGTGCCCGATTTCCAAGGCTCTCACGAGGCGATGGATATCGTCATGAACGCTCATCCGGACGTGTTGAACCACAACACCGAAACTGTGCCGCGCCTGTACCGGCAGGTGCGCTTAGGGGCACGTTACGATCGATCACTCGATATGCTCCGTTATGCGAAGCAAGTTCGCCCCTACATACCGACGAAATCCGGGCTGATGCTCGGCCTAGGGGAAACGGAAGCCGAGGTTTTGACGGTGATGCGCGATCTGCGAGACCATTACGTGGATATCCTGACTCTCGGGCAGTATCTCCGGCCGTCGCAAAAGCATCTTCCTGTGGTGCGTTACATCGAGCCTGACGAGTTCGCGCGCTATAAGGCGGCGGGACGACAAATGGGCTTCACCCATGTGGAAGCTGGACCCTTGGTGCGCAGCTCGTATCATGCCGACAGTTCACAGCAGAGCGCGGCGGCGGTTCAGGGGTTGCACTAACTACGCTACTTTCATCGCAAAATAGCTTCGGTCAACCGCTCCCTGGCGGGAGTGTGAAAAAATATCAAGAACATTTGTGGAACAAAATGTTTTGAGCTGATTTACCCTAAGAAGGTGAGCAGCAATAACAAGCCCGTTGGCAAAATCAAGTACAAACCGGTGGACCGCTCGCAAACTAGTCTGCAAGTACTGGATTATGAGCGGCTGATCGATGTCGACCACCCAGCGCGCATCATCTGGGAGCTAGCCGGGAAGATGAATTTGGAGTCTTTCGCCGAGGATTATAAGAGCCAGGAAGGGGAAGCGGGTCGGCCGTGTTGGCCGCCGCGGCTGCTGGTGAGCATCTGGGTATATGGCTATACGCAACGGGTGGCTTCAGCGCGCTCGATTGAACGGATGACTGCTTATGAGCCGGGTTTGCGCTGGCTGACAGCCGACCAGGCAGTAAATCATCACACGCTGGCCGATTTCAGGGTGGGTCACCGAGAGGCGCTGGGGAAACTATTTACCGAATTTCTAGCGATGCTGGATCAGGCCGGGGTGGTCAATCTGAAGACCATTCTGCAAGACGGAACGAAGATGAGGGCGGTGGCGGGGAAGAGTTCGCTGCACCGCCGGCCGACTTTGGAAAAACGCCTGCGGGCAGCACGGAAAGTAGTGAAGAAGTTGGACCGGGAAGCGGCGGAGGCGCAAGAGAAGATGGATGAGCGGCGGCAAGCAGCACAACAGCGCGCCGCCCGCGAAGCGGTGGCACGTGCGGAAGCGGCACTGAAGGAGTTGGCCAAACGGGAAGCCCGCGCTGCTCGCAGCAAGCGCGCCGATCTGCGGGTAAGTGACAGTGAGCCCGAAGCGCGCAAGATGAAGGACAACGAAGGAGGCTTCCATCCTGGCTACAACATGCAAGTCAGTAGCGAGGCCCAATCCCGCATGATCGTAGCGGTTGCGGTGAGCAGCGATATCAATGATCTGCATCAACTGATACCCGCGCTGGAGCGGATCGAAGAAAGTGGTCTTAAGACTCCGCAGACCATCATTGCCGACAACGGGTATGCCACGCGCGACAATGTGGAACAAACAGCGGAACGAAAGGTGGAGTTGATAGCGCCCTGGAAAGACAATGGCTCACGGCAGGCGGGGGCCTGTACTCGTAACGGGATTGCGGAGGCGTTTGCAGCATCAGCTTTTCGGCGACAAGCGCGAGGTAAAGAGTTGCTGTGTCCGGACGGCAAGACCTTAGTGGTGATCCAGCAAAAGAAGCACCACGGCATCAGTAAAGTGATGTTTCAGGCTAAGGCGCAAGACTGCGGCCGTTGCCGATTTCTCCGGCAGTGTTGTGGAAATCGTGGAGGGCCGCGGCGGGTGGAGTTGCCGCTGGAGAGCAAAGCGATGCGCGACTATCTGGCACGCATGAAACGCCGCGCCGTGAAGAAGCTATACAAGAAGCGTGCGGAGATTGCCGAGTTCCCGCATCTGTGGATAAAGGGAGTTCAAAGCCTCCGGCAGTTCTCTGTACGTGGACTCGTGAAGGCCGGCACCGAAGCGCTGTGGATGGCCCTGGCCTACAACGTCACACAATGGATCCGTCTTCGGACGATGGTGGCTGCTACCTTGCAGTAGCGAGGAAACACCCTCTTCCCCTCTGCTATCGCTTCTCAAACGACAATTTAGTGCTCTGGATCACGTTCCCGCGAAATTTGCGCTCAGCGATCCTCTTCGCGTGCATGTTACTGCAAGGCGATGCGCTGTCACAACCAGCAGTCTCTCCGCTTGTCCCGACTTTCGCTGTTCGCTCCGAAGTTGGATTATTTCACGGTCCCTCACGGTCGCGGCTCGGTAAGCTGCTGTAAACACGCCGGCCCTGTTCCGAGCCGCGCGCGCAAGCAAGCAGATTTTGAAGTTTTGCGATGGAAACTAAACTAGAGCGGCAGGGAAAGTTTCGCGATGCAACCCGGACCATCTGTCGCATTCTGCAAGGTGAGCGTGCCGTTGTGGGCTTCAGCGATCTGCCGGCTCAAGACAAGCCCGATTCCCGATCCTCCGCGTTTGGTCGTGAAGAACGGGACGAATAAGTTATTGGTGTTTGAAAGCCCAGGTCCTTCGTCGCGCACTGTAATCTCAACTGCCGTGTTCGTTCGGGCGTGCCGAATGAATACGCGGCCGGAGGTTTCCTGCGCGGCATCGACGGCGTTTCGAACCAAGTTGATCAGTACCTGTTCCAGTTGATCGGCATCTCCCTGAATGGTAAGCGGCTGAATTTCTTCGACACAGACCGTCATGCGAGTCTCCAGGCTGCTGACACGGCGGATCAATCCATTTACTTCTACCGGACCAAACTTGGGCGCGGGCAACTTGGCCAGGCGGGCATACGAGCTCATGAAGCGGCTGAGCGACTCCGAGCGTGTGGCGATCACGTTCAAGCCGCGCGCCATATCATCCGCCCAATCGTCAGGCCGCGGGTCTGCCTTGAGGACTTGTTCAAGACTTTGTGCTATTGACTTGATGGGTGTGAGCGAGTTGTTCAACTCGTGGCCTAACACGCGGACCAAGCGCTGCCAGGCCTGCAATTCCTCCTCGCGCAGCGGGCGCGTCAAATCGGTCACAACGAGCAATTGATGGGGCACACCACCTTCACGAAACTGGCTTCGCCGCACGCCCCAGCGCCCAGTCCCTCCGGCGAAAGATCGCTGAATTGTCTGTTCCGGATCGCCCACCAGGTATTCGGCGAGCCCCAAGGAAACCGCGTTCTTAGCCAGCAGTCGCTCGGCCGGTTGACCGAGGAGCCGTTCACCGGCGCGGTTCACCAGGCGCAGGCTCTGTTGGGGATCAAAGGCAAAGGCCGCGACCTCGATCTCTTCCATCACTTTTCGGAGCAGTGCGGTGGCTTCGACGGCACCCAGGCGTTGATCTCTGAGAGTGGCCGCCATAGCGTTGACTTGCTGCATGACTTCGCCCAATGGCTCTTTCGGATTCTCGACGCGGGCGCGGATTGAATAATCGCCTTCGCGCATTGCTTCGAGAAGATTAGCGAGGGTGCGGAGCGGACCGGCGACACGGCCTCGCGCAGCGAAACCGAAGCCAAGCCAGAACAGGATTACGAGTAGATCAAGGGTCCATTGGGCGCGGCCGGAGAAACCTTTGGCTGCGAGCAGGATGGCTGTGGAGAGGACGCCTGGAAGTCCGGCCAGTAGCGCAAGCAGCAGCACTCGCGTGTCGTGGCCGATCTTCACCTGCAAACCTGCAACGTTCATGTTGCCAACGGTCCGGGAAAGCTAGAGGCCGAAGCGCTGGAGCCGGCGATAGAGCGCACTCCGGCTCAGTCCGAGCGCGCTGGCAGCGTGACTCACGTTCCCTCCATAACGGGCCAGAGCCTTTTTAATAAGAAATTCCTCTACGTCTTCGAGGCTCATATCTTCGAGACGAGGCGTAGACGAGGGTCCACTGCGAAGCGCCAGGTCGCTCGCTTTCACGCAGTTGCTCTGAGCCATGAGAACGGCTCGCTCGACCACGTGGTTCAACTCGCGGACATTGCCTTGCCAGACGTGCTCCTGCATGGCTTGGGCAGCGTTCGTATCGAAACCCGTTATGTTCTTGCGATAGCGCCGGGCGTGAATACCGAGAAAATGATTCGCCAGCGGGGCAATGTCTTCACGCCGTTCACGCAAGGGCGGAAGATGAATTTCGATGGTGTTAAGACGGAAGACCAGATCCTGTCGAAAACGCCCGCTTTGAACCTCGTCTGGGAGATTGGCGTTGGTCGCGGAAATGACGCGCACGTCTACTCGTTTCGTCTTTGACGAACCAACCCGCTCCATTTCTCCTACTTCGAGGACACGCAGCAGTTTCGCCTGCAAATTGAGCGGGACATTGGCGATTTCGTCGAGAAAAAGCGTCCCGGTATCCGCCAGTTCGAAGCGGCCCACACGATCCATTTTGGCGTCAGTGAACGCGCCTTTCACGTGCCCGAACAACTCGCTTTCGAAAACGCCTTCGGCGAGGCCGCCGGCATTGACCGTGACCATCGGCTTGCTTGCGCGGACGGAAATCGCATGCAGCGTGCGCGCGACGACTTCTTTACCTGAGCCCGGCTCTCCCGTAATCAGAACATTTGCATCCGAAGGCCCGACGCGTGAGATCAGGTCGAGCACGGGTTGCATGGCGGCCGACTGGGCGATCATGGTCGGCAGATTTTCGCCCCGGAGAATTTGATTCTCCGCTTCGAGCCGCTGTCCACGGCGGATCGCATGGCTCAGTTCGAGCTGCGTGCGAACGATCGACGCAAGGCGCTCGTTCTCCCAAGGCTTTTGAATGAAATCGCGAGCTCCGCGACGCATCGCTTCTACCGCCAGATCCACGCTTCCCCAGGCGGTCATCACGATGACCGGCAGCATCGAATCCTGAGCCTGGATCTTCGCGAGGAGATCGAGACCTTCCTGCCCGGAGGTGGTGTCGCGGGTGTAATTCAGATCGATAATCGCCAGGTCGTAATCCCGATTCTCGATGCTGGCCAGCACCTGATGCGGAGACTCGAATGCTTCTATTTTGTAGCCCTCGCGCTTCAGAACAAGCCGGAGCGCTTCGAGGACATCCGTTTGATCGTCCGCAATCAGCACTCGCATCTGCGATGGAACAATTCTCATGGAGTCCTCGATTCGTTGAGGACCTTCGCGCACAACAGAAGTGCGACTCGCGCCCGACTCCGCTGAGGTGACTCTTTCCTTTGGCGGGGCGAGATCGCGGCCAGCGTGCTTCTGAGAAACGCGCGCGCCGTCGAGATCGGAAGTGGATTCAATCGGGAAGGACGTGGGGGCTCCTTTTTGCGCCGGCACCTTATCAGCTCTAGTGCATCAGGCAGCGGGCTGATTCTGGGTGATCCAGCCATCCTCGATGTAGATAATCCGGTTACCGTACTCCGCGTTCTTTTCGTTATGCGTGACCTGGACAATCGTGGTGCCCTGCTCGTTCAGCCGTTTGAAAAGTTCCATGATCTCTTTGCCCTGGCTGGAGTGCAGGTTGCCAGTGGGTTCGTCCGCCAAGATCAATTTCGGATTGGCGATCATGGAACGCGCGATGGCAACCAGCTGCTGCTGGCCGCCGGACAATTGGTTCGGATAAAGGTCTTTCTTACCGACCATGTTGAAGCGGTCGAGTGCGTCGCAAACTATGCTCTGGCGCTCTGACTTTTTGATGTTCCGATAGGAGAGCGGAATATCCAGATTCTCGTAAACGGTCAGAGAATCGAGCAAGTGATAACTCTGAAATACGAAGCCGATGTACTTCTTGTAAAGCTCGGATCTGTCCTTTTTGTTGATGCGATGGATGGGATGATCCAGGAAGTTGTATTCGCCCGTCCAAGCGGAATCGTGCATCCCGAGAAGGTGCAGGAGCGTCGATTTTCCGGCTCCGGACGGGCCCATAATCGATATAAACTCGCCTTCTCTTATGTCGACGTTAATGCGTCGTAGTACATACGTCTTGCTTGGTCCGTGCTCGAAGAATTTTTCGATGTTTCGTAAAGAGATCATTGGGTAGCGAATCTTTTGCGGCTCACCTACTAGCGTAGAGCAGGCCGCAATCTAATCGCGAGAAAGGCAGAGTTGCGGGATCTGGGGTCGGGTCGTGAGCTGTTGCAAATGGCGAGTCGTGAAGCTCACGATTCGCACGGAGTTGTATTCGAAACGCGAAGAGTTTCGTAGGTGCGAAACAAACGCGCTGCCGACCAGCAAGCAACCGACCGCGAGCAGGTCCACATGTTTTAACATCACACAGGCACCTCCATATTTTCTTCGACTACGCGTCCATCGAACAAGTGAATGGAGCGGTCAGCATACCGCGCATAGCGGGGATCGTGTGTAACCATACAGATTGTCGCGCCGCCCCGATGCAGCTCCCGCAGAAGGTCCATTACCTGCTCGCCGTTTTGCGAGTCCAAGTTACCGGTAGGTTCGTCGGCGAGGAGGATGGATGGATCGCCCGCGAGAGCTCGAGCCACCGCGACACGCTGTTGCTGACCACCGGATAACTGGGATGGATAGTGCTTGATGCGGTGAGACATGCCGACACGCTCGAGCGCTTCGTGTACTTTCTTCTTTCGCTCACTCGAAGGCATGCCGCGGTAGGTCAGCGGAAGCTCTACGTTCTCGTACACATTCAAATCCCCGATCAGGTTGAACGCCTGGAAAATGAAACCGATCTCACGATTGCGGATGCGGGCACGCTCCGAGAGCTTGAGGCTCTGTACCGGTTTGCCATTGAGAATGTAGGTACCGGAACTCGGAGAGTCGAGCAGGCCCAGGATCGCCAACAAGGTCGATTTGCCGCAACCAGACGGTCCGGAAATCGAGACGTATTCGCCGCGCTTGATATCGATGTGGATACCGGAGAGCGCGTGCGTCTCCACCTCGTCGGTGACGAAAACCTTGGTCACGCCTTCCAAGTGAATCAATGGATCGGATGCTGTCATTCTGGCTATTCCTCCTACCTCAGTTAATACTTCGTAAAGACGTATGCTGCTTACCGTTAGTTCAACCGGATTCTTTGATACTGATCGTATTGCGACATATCGGACAGGATGACTTTGTCGCCCACGTTCAAGCCTTTCTTAACCTCAATGGTGTTGACTGACGCGCGTCCCAGTTCGACATTCACGCGACTTGCGCCCTTTCCGTCGGGATCAATTTTAAACAGGCCTATCGTGGTGTCGGGCTCACCCGAGACCGGCCGGTCCACATAGATAACGTCCGGCAGGCGTTCGATTTCGACAGTACCGTCGACGCTCAGCTCCGGCCGGTCCGTCCCTTGAGGAAGAGGACCAAGAAGCGCCACATCGACGCCCACCGTGCCGTTGGTAGCCGCCGGATCAATGCGAATGACCCGACCGGGAACAATCCCGTTACGTGTGTCGATAGTAGCATCCAAACCGACACGAACATCTTTCATCTGGGTTTCGGCGATCTGCAGAACGGCTTTCAGTCTCTTGGGATCCGCCACTTTGGCGAGAATCGTGCCGGCAGCCACACGCTGTCCGACCTCGACATCCACTTCTTGAAGGACACCGTCGATTCCTGCGCGAATTGTAAGCTGATCGACCTGTCTTCGTTTCAGCTCGTATGCGGCGCGAGAACTCTCGACGGTGACGCGTGCCGCCTCGATCTGCGCTTTGATAGCTTCGTCCTGGATTTGCAAGCGCTGCTTTTGCAACGCCACTCGATTCCGCAACTGGTTGGCGTTGTCCACCGACAAACGGGACGTGAGATCGCTCGCCAGATTCAGCCGGGTAAGCTCCAAATCGCGGTCTCCGGTGAGCTTCGCCTGTGTCGCTTGCGATTCAAGCTCAGCCAGGGTCGCTTGCTGATCCAATTTGGCGCTCTCGAGATTGACTTTCAGATTCGCAAGATTTGCCTCGTCCTGCTTCATCGTCCATTCAGCCTTTTCCGCCTCTAGTTCCAGATCCGGATCGCTTAGAACCAAAATCACGTCATTTGCCTTCACCGGATCGATTCCGGCACGCCGAACGATGGTTAACACACGGCTATCCTGCGCAGCCGCTATCCAATGAATTTCTTCGGGCTTCAGAGCGCCCAGTCCACGAACATTTCGCTCCATCGGCCCACGCCGAACGGTTCCAGGCCACAAACCACTCATATCAACCGAAGGGGCTGCGGGCTTTAGACGGGCCAGCGCGATCGTGGTGCCGCCAACGGCTAAAACGATGACGACTATTAACGCGATCCGTCGAATCAGACGTCTTCGAGCTACTTCTTTTCCACGAGGTACATCCATACGTATGTCGATATTGTATAGGCATTCCAGTTACCACAGACATTCCGGTAGCTATCCTACTGATGATATTGGAGTTGCTGGATAAAATGCGACGCCGCAGTGTCCGTTTTTGGGAATTCGGGGTGCGTTATGAATCAGGTACGATGCGCCTGGAGAGATGTACGGCGGGACTGGATTCAGAACTTTCCTTAGTACGAAACGGGAGCCTTCGGGTTAAGAAAATTATGCTAGAATTGCAACAAGTTTACATGGGTCTGCGCCGTTTGAGGCGCTGCTCCTAGGACGGAATAGCGAGCGCAAATTTATGATTCGGACTCTTACAATCCTTACTGCTGCTCTCGTTTTGTCTGTTGGCTTATCTGCAAGCTCAATGGTTTGGGATGCCACAGGGAACAATCAGTTCGGTACTTTGAATCTTTCAACCGGAACTTTCAGCGAAATGAGTAATTTCGGCTTTACGCCGGCGGGCTTGGGTGAGATCGGCGACGCGCTGTACACGGGAGCCGGGGCTAACGCTCTACTCGGTGAACCAAACCAACGGAGCGCTGCACGCGATTGGCAATTTGTCGAACGATGTCCTATTACGTTTTCGGCTCCACGACGACGGGCCTTTACATGGTAGACACGATGGGCGGTTTGTGGAACATCAATCCGGCGACTGGCGCGAACACTTTCATCGGCTCCACCCAACTCATGATGTCCAATCCGCCAGGTCACCTGTTGTCAGTGGGCATGTCGACGGGCTCCGGCACGCTATACATCGCGCTGGGATCCAATGTTTACACGATCAACACTATAACGGGACTCGCCTCGTTTATAGGAACCAGCGGATCTACCGATTTCGGAGCGCTCGTCAACGTGTCTAACACGGTGTATGGAACATCAGTTGTGGCGCCAAATTCGATTTACACCTTCGATCCAACGACTGGAATGGCTGCGTTTCTCACGAATTCCACTGCTCCCGATTACGCCTTCGGTTTAGCAGCAATCGTTCCCGAACCGAGCTCTTTCGCTCTGTTGGGCTTGGGCCTCGCTGGTTTTTTGTTAGCCGGCTACGGATTGAAACGCAAAACCGCTTAGCTTTCGACGACCTCCGGCAAGGAGCAGGTATAGTTCAGGCATCGGTAGAGGGTAGTTGAACCCTTGACCTCGAGATGATCGAGGAAGGGTATAAGTTTTGACAGGCGGGAAGCCGAATGATTGTCAACAACCAAAGTGACGACGTTCGGCTCGAATTTTTTTCGTGCTTCCGCAAGAAGCTCCCTTACCGATGCATTCCTCTCCCGGCAGCGGACAACCGTGTGTGCAGGGGCTGCCAGCCATCTGCCGAGCGCCACCGCCATCTGCACCGAGGCTGTAGGTTGCATCGTCAGATTCGCTGCCGCCGCTCTCAAGGAACGCTCGCTCTTACTCGTGAACTCCTCATCCTCCGTGAGACGGGCGAGACGAACTAAAACGTCAGTCATCACCGAGTTTCCAGCGGGTTCGGCTCCGTCGTACTCATCTTTCATTCTTAAGAGCAGATCCGGCGCGGCTTGAGTGCTGTAAAACCCACCGGCTTGTTCATCCTCAAATTTGGGGAAACTTTCCCGCGCGATTACGATAGCTCGCTCTAGATACGCAGGCTCAAAGGTGATTTCGAAGAGATCGAGCAATGCTTGCGCTAGAAACGCATAGTCATCCAAGAAACCGCCAATGGCTGCTTCTCCGTCGCAGAATCTCCGCAGTACAACGCCGGCTTGTTCATCGCGCATTCTGGCAAGAACGAATTCGCAGGCCCTCATCGCCGCCTGCTTGTATTGCTCGTCGCCTAAAACGGCATAGCCTTTGGCGAGTGCGGAGATCATCAGCGCGTTCCATGAGGTCAGAATCTTGTTATCCAGGTGTGGCCGGGGCCGCTTGTTTCTGGCGCTCAGAAGTTTCGCACTGGCCTTGGCGATCCATTCGGCGGTCTGTGCCTCGTCGAGGCCGAAGGGCGCGCCGGCTTGTTCGAGCGCGGCAGCCTGGTAGAGAATATTGCGTTCAGTGAACTCTCCTTGCGGATCCTGCTCGACATTTCCGTGTGGCTCGACACCGTATCGACGAATGAATACCGGCGCCATTTCCTTGCCTAAAACATCTTCAATTTCTGTTTGTTTCCAGATGTAGAAGGCACCCTCACCCGAATGTCCGGGATGTTCGGGATCAGGGCTGTCCGCGTCTTCAGCGGAATAGAATGCGCCCGCCGGATCACCGAGATCACGCAAAACGTATGCAAAAATGTCACGGGCGACAGTTGCGAGCGATTCGTCGCGCGTGATCTGGTAGGCCTCCAGATACGCCGTGGCAAGCTGCGCCTGATCGTATAGCATCTTCTCGAAGTGGGGGACAAACCAGCGCTCGTCGACCGAATAGCGATGAAAGCCGCCCCCCAGCTGATCGTGCATTCCGCCAGCGGCCATCGCGTGGAGTGTCTGCACAGCCATGTCGAGAGCTTCCTGATTTTGTGAAGCTGCATAATAGCGGAGAAGATAGTTGAAGACAACGGGGCGCGGAAACTTGGGCGCGCTACCGAAACCGCCCCACTTCGAATCGAAGCTACGCCGGAACTGCCAAAAAGCGCTTTCAAACAATTGAGGGCTCAGTTCTTCGGAAGCGGCGGCTCGAGATCTGACGGACCGTAATTGCTGCACTACATTTTCGCCCGACAAAATCACTCGATCGCGCTCCTGGCTCCAGACTCGATCCAATTGTTCAAGAACATCCTGGAAGCCAGGTCGTCCGTAGCGGGAACGGGGCGGAAAATATGTTCCTCCATAGAAAGGTTTCAGCTCTGGCGTAAGCCAGACCGATAACGGCCATCCGCCGCTGCCGGTAGAGGCTTGGACGAATGTCATGTAGATCCTGTCTACGTCGGGGCGCTCTTCACGGTCCACTTTGATGGGGATAAAGGCCTGGTTCAGAATCGCGGCAATCTGTTCATCTTCGAACGACTCGTGCGCCATGACGTGACACCAGTGGCAGGTGGAGTAACCGATGGAGAGGAAAATCGGCTTTTGCTCTGCCTGCGCTTTGTGAAACGCCGCCTCGCCCCACGGCAGCCAGTTCACCGGATTATGCGCATGCTGGCGCAGATAGGGGCTCTTTTCATCTATCAGCGCGTTCGTGAACATGCTTCAGTCTGACTGTGGAGACGAGTTTCCGTTTCCCGGAAACGCACAGATGATTCCCAGTTTCGTGCTTGGCGGCTCTCTATATGCGAAAATTTGAGTGTCGCATTCGGAACCGGCAGTGTCCTCTCTGTTTCGCGCTCAATCGCTAAGTAATGTTCTTTTCGACGCTGGCGTACATCGCTCTAGGAATCGCCACCTTTCCTTCTATTTACTATCTACTGGCGCTGTACAGCTCCGTCCGATTCTTTAGGCGGTCAAAGCGGCCAAAAGCTCTTCCGAACTTCTTACCGCCGGTAAGTATACTCAAACCGGTGCGGGGTCTCGACCCGGAGGCATATGCGAATTTTGCCAGCTTCTGCATGCAAGACTACCCCGAATACGAAGTTCTATTTTGCGTGGATTCGGATGATCCGGCGGTGCCGATATTGATGAAATTGAAGAGCGATTTCCCTAGCTGCAATATTCGGATACTGTTTGGTTCCGGGCGCAACGGGATCAACGACAAAGTAGGAAGGTTAGTGCGCCTGACCAACGAAGCCGTCTATGATCGCTTCGTTATCACAGATGCAGATGTTCGCGCAGAACCCAACTATCTTCGATCGATAGTCGGGTGTTTTGCGAATCCCAAAATGGGCGCCGCAACATGCCTCTATTCGTCCATTCACGACAAGACATTCCTCGAGAAGCTGCAATCCGTTTCGATGATTTCCGATTTTTTTCCCGGGATTATCGTCGCTTGGAAGTTGGATGGTGTCAGGTTCGCGTTGGCGCAAACTATTCTTACCACTCGCCAGAACATCGCCGGCTTCGGTGGTTATGAAATATTGGAGGACCGTCCTGCAGATGACATGTATATAGGGCGTCTTGCGGCTGAACAGGGTTTAGAAACGGAACTACTGCCCTATGTCGTGCAGACAGTACCTGATTTTCGTTCGCTAGCTGAATTTCTTCACAAGCGCATTCGCTGGATGACGGTAATGCGCCACATGCGGCCGGGCGGGCACTTTGGCTTGTTATTTACCTGGGGATTGCCCTGGTCCCTGTTAGCTGTGATGATACATCCGACCGCAGCAGTGGTTATCGCTTATCTCGGAACTTACCTATTGTTACGAATAGCTATGACCTGGTTCATTGGAATAGCAGGAATGCGGCTAAAGGAAATTTGGACTAAGATGCCGCTGATTCCAGTTTGGGATCTACTCGCTTTTGTTATCTGGATCATAAGTTTTGGGCAGACGACAATCCGGTGGCGCGGCGTCGATTATTCTCTTCGTTCCGGAAAACTGATTCTAAGCAGCGATACTATCGAAAGCACATAACTGGTCGATGCGCAAGAAGATCGCGGTCGCTGGCGCGGGAATCTACGGAACAACGGCGGCGATCCGGCTTGCGGAGTATGGTCACAACGTTACGGTTTTCGATCCAATTGGTGTTTTGCGCGCGGCCTCCGGGATCAATCAATACCGAGTGCACGCTGGCTATCATTATCCGCGGAGCACGGAAACGATTGCCGAAATCGCAGAAGCGCGCAGCGAATTCTTGCGAGAGTTTTCTCCGGCGATTGTCAGGCGGAACCGGCATTACTACGCTATTCCGAGGAACGATTCTCGAACGCCGGCAGACGAATACCAAAGACTTATGCAGCGGCATGGTCTTTCTTTAAAGCCATGTCGTCCTGACTGGATGAATTTCGAATTTATCAAAGTATGTTATGAGGTCGACGAGCATCTCTATGATCCGGATATTTTGCGCGGTTTGATCGAAGAACGGATGCAGGCTTCAGGAATCAAGTTTGAACGGCGCAGCTTTACGCCCGAGATGCGAGGCGATTACGGTTTTGTCGTGTGGGCGACCTATGGCCTCAGTCCCAGCCGCGCTATCTTCAGCTCTGCAAAGATTCAAGTTGCTGAGAAAATCCTGATTCAACTCCCAACCCGCTTGCAGCATCTATCGATCGTGATCGTGGACGGCCCATTCACGGCATTCGATTCGTATGGGAATTCGGGTTACTCTCTATTCGGATCGGCCAAGCACACGAATCACTGGTCCACCAACGATCCACACGAGCCGGTTCCCTCGCATTACTCCGCTTTGCTTAATTTGCCGAACTTTGAGCCGGTATCATTCACGAGGTTCGCCGAAATGCGTTCAGATTGTTCTCTGGCAATTCCGGATGCAAAGCAAGCCGCTTACGTGGGATCGCGTTTTACCCTGCGGGTCGTAGAAGATAGTCCACAGGAAGACCGGCGTACGCTTTATGTAATTAACGGGGCGCCGCATGAGCTCCATCTCTTTTCCGGTAAAATCGTGAGCGCCGTAAAAGCAGCCCGCCTTGTGTGTGAGGCAGTTGCAAGTGACGGCTGAGAAGCCTTCCTACGTCATTTTGGGCCGCGGACGGTGGGCCAAAGTTATTCAGGGCATTCTATCCGCAGAGCACCGCCAGATTTCAGGCGTGAGTGAGAGCAGACGAGAGTCTTTCGAGAGTGAGGCTGATTTTCGAGATCGTCTCTGCACCGCTATGGCCCGCACGGCTGCGAGGATCGCCTGGCTCTGCATACCGCCCGTGCCGGATGTTCCGTTAATGGTCGAAGCCGGTATTCAGGCCGGCATTCATGTAGTGATTGAGAAGCCTTGGCTATGTTCGCAGCCGGAAACCGACACTCTCTGGAAGCTTGCCAAACGTACTGGTGTAATCGCAGCGGTGCACTATCAATACTGCTTTCTCGAGCGTGTTCAAAAATGGAGGAGCGATTTTCAGGGCGGCAAAGGCCTTCGTTTCGGCGGCCGCTTTACCTTGAGCCGCTCGCCCGCACATGGAATTTCGGCCCTCAACAATCTGGGTTCTCATTTGCTAGCGATCCGAGAATATGCGCTGCCTCACTCGGCGATTTCGGGGATTGTCTGTGGCTATGATTTGCCCGATGAGCGTCGCGTCTGGGTGGAAACGGAGAGCGGAACAGTAGATTCCATCGATTTCGTGTCGAATAATGAGCCGCTTATACAGCGCTTTATCGCCGCGATGGAAGCGGCGGCCCTCACCCATAAAATCTTCCCCCTTGATCTGCGGTTTGCTATGCGCGTTGCTCGGGCTCTCCGATCGATTGAAGCGTGAATAGCGGCAGCGTGAGGCGAGGAATATACTGGTCTCGAAATTGCAGACGAAGGGGCGGGTGATTTCTATGCCACAGCACATCCGTGACTTGATAACAGGCGAATTGACGTTGGATTACTTCATGCAACGCTCGGCAGCGGGCTGGAAGGTGGCGAGCATTGAATGGGTGCGCGAGGTAACCTCTGAGAAAGCCGAGCCATTGCCGGCCTCAGACGGTAGCACGACCGTAACGCAGGTACCCTACGGTCTACAGATCGCAAGAGACGGCCAGTATCTGGAGGAAAACCCGCTGGAGGCGACGGTCCTGATGCTGATTCTCGAACAAATCGTGAAAGAGAAACGGATCAGCGAGATCGCCATTGAGCTCAATCACGCAGGGCACCGGACGCGTGAAGGATTGCTCTGGAGTCCCACGGCGGTCTTCAATCTGTTGCCGCGCCTGATCGAGGCTGGGCCTTCAATTCTAAAGAGCCCAGGCTGGAACGAACGCCGCGCCGAAGGAATCAAGCCGAACTGACCAGCGCGGCCGCTACGGGTTGATCGCAACAGGTAGAGGCTTGCGCGGGAATGTTTCGGGCGCATTCGCAATCTCATACGTCATCGTGGCGATGATGGCTGAGGCTTGCATCAGGTCTGCGGGAACAGCATGCGAATACGTGTCCACGTCCGAATGATGTGTCACCGTACCGTAGTCCAGCGGATCTTGAATGAACTGGAAGCCTGGCAACCCCACGGCATCGAATGAGAGATGGTCCGTGCCGCCGGTGTTCTTGAGAGTCAGGGTTCGCGCTCCCATGTCATTGAAGGGCGCGAGCATCTTTTCAAATACTGGCCGCGCCGCATCGTTCCCCTGCAGATAAACGCCGCGGATCTTGCCGCTACCGTTATCGAGGTTGAGGTAGGCGTCAAACCTGGCGTGCTCGGGTTTGAGTTGCATCGTCTTCGGATCGCCGAAATGTGCTTTGACGTATGCCTTCGATCCATAAAGACCCTGCTCTTCCCCGCTCCAAAGGCCGATCCGCACAGTTCGATCCATTGGAAGGTTCAGCTTTTTCAGAATGCGCATTACCTCGATCATCACTGCGCTGCCCGCTCCGTTGTCGGTAGCGCCTGTACCGCTGTGCCAGGAATCGAAATGGGCGCCGATCATGACTACTTCATCCGGCTTTTTCTGCCCGGGGATTTCGCCAATCAGGTCCAGTCCGTCGACATCGCGGTCGCCTACTTTCGCCTGGAGATTCATACGAACGGAAACCGGCTGTTTCTTTTCGAGCAGACGAGTCATGCGTGAGTATTGCTCCTGAGTAACGATGAACGTCGGTGAGGCCGCCCCGCCTTTGATATCGTGAGGACCGGCCGCTTCGGCAAAGAGTAGACCATTATGTGCCCTGCTATCCATGCGAATGACGCCAATAACGCCTTCATCTCGAAAGAATTTTGCCTCTCGATCAGTTTCGGCAAAATAGCGGTCAATTAACTCATCCATCGTAGAGCTCGGGAGTGACTGAAAAAGCTTCGAGGCCTCTTCCTCATCGCTCGGAATCTCGAGATCGTCGAGCTTCACGTTTGTTTTCTTAGCAGGCAAAGGCGCTTCGGCGATTTTCGCGAGGTCGGCGTCGGTATAGCGGCGGAAGAGCGGTTCTGTCGTTGGCTTCGGATCTTTCGATTCGGAAACCAGCACGATTTTGCCCTTCAATTTGCCGTGCCATTTGGCCTGATACGCGTTGAACGCCTCCCCAACTTTCTTCAAGTCGAACCGGTTAGCGGGCGAAAGAATGGGCGCATACATAATTTCTCCGGTCTGAACGCCGTTCGTTGGCGAGCTCCAGGCCAGCGGCACAGCGACGAGATGCGAGTAACGCGGGGCGGTCATCTCAAGCTGGTAGTGCTCCAGGGACCAACTCCGACCGAACGGGCCCCAAGGCTCTGGATGCACGTTCGAGATCCCGTATTCTTTGAGGCGCGCCATGGCCCAATCTGCCGCTTCCTGGAACTCAGGAGAGGCTGTTAAGCGCGGCCCGTACCGATCCGATAGATTCGAAAGCGTGTCCATGACTTCAGAATGGTCGAAAGCTTCCAGTTTGATTTTCCCGACAACTTCGAAGGTCTTCTGCTCCTGCGCCCAGGCAGGCACGATGAGGAGCGTAAACGATACGACGAGAGCGAGGGAAGCGCGCATATCGTTCTTTTGTAGCATGCGCTTCGGCCGGGGCTTATCGAAAACTCCGAGAAACCGCTTGCTAATCGGGGTTCTGAAATTGCAAAGTCAGGCGATAACGGCCCAAATTTTACTTGGGCAGCCGGAATGCGTAGAGCATATCGCCCGCACCAAACAGGACGTATTGTTGATTGTCGAGCATGTATGTCATCGGCCCGTTGCTGACCGAAGAAGCCAACCCCGCGTGCCACAGAATCTCGCCGTTGGCGGGATCGAAAGCGATCGCGTTATCGGATGGATCACCGGTGAATAGCAGGTTGCCTGCAGTCGTCAAAACTCCCGCGTGCCCGCCGCTATTCTCGGGATAAATGTGCTTCCAACGTATGTCCCCGGTCTTGTAATCTACCGCTTCCAGTTCCGATTCCGACCAGACACCCGCATCTCTTCCTCCGTAACCCTCCGGCCTGGGGCTTGTATCCGTCAAATAATAAACGCTGTAAGAGGGCGACGAACTGACGTAGAAGAGCCCAGTTTCCGGGTCGAAACTTGGCGGAAACCAGTTCGTTCCTCCTCCTGCTGCCGGTATCACCAGCGCCCCATCGGTCTTTGGTTCCTTATCCTCTCTCGGAATTGGCTGCCCCTTTGCGTCGACTCCTTTTGACCAGTTCACTTTGATATACGGCTTCGTCACAACCGGTTTGCCATTCGTTCGGTCGAGGACAAAGAAATAGCCGTTACGTGCCGCCTGGGCCAGCAGTTTGCGAGGTTGGCCGTCGATCGTGCCGTCGAACAAAACGGGTGTCTCGACATTGTCCCAATCGTGCGTATCGTGTGGCGAAGCTTGGAACCACCAGACCAGCTTTCCAGTATCGGGATTGAGGGCCACAATCGAACAGGTCCAGAGATTAGCGCCCTTGCGCCCCTGTCCCGCGTGGACCGGGTTCGGGTTACCGGTCCCCCAATACAGCAGGTGCAGGTCCGGGTCATATGTGCCGGTTAGCCATGTCATGCCGCCCCCGTGAGACATCGCTTGTTCATTTGGCCAGCTCTCCGAACCGGGCTCGCCCTCGGACGGTTCCGAGTTCCAGCGCCACTGCACCTTGCCGTCTTCCGGATCGCGTGCTTCGAGGAATCCCGGCACATCCAGGGAATCTCCCCCCACTCCAACCAGCACATGATTGCCAACGATCAGCGGCGCCGGAGTCGAGAAGTATTCTTGTGCCAGGTCGGCGATCTGCACAGCCCAGCGGAATTTACCCGTGTTCTTCTCGAGCGAGATGAGGTGATTGTCCGGGGTTTCGAAAAATACCCAATCGTGGTAGATCCCAACGCCACGATTACCGATGTGTATTCCGCCCTGGCTTTCCCAGGCGTAGTGCCAAATCTCGCGGCCAGTCCGAGCATCGATCGCCCAAGCATGATCTGGCAGAGTGAAGTACAGAACTCCGTCTACTTCGAGCGGCGTCGACTTGATCTGTGACCCGAACGGATTGCCACCCGGACCGGTGTTCGCGTGAAACACCCATGCCAGGCTCAAATCGCGGACGTTTTTTGCATTGATCTGATCCAGCGGGCTGAAGCGCCGGCCTGAGTAGTCCCCGTTGTAGGTCGGCCAAGTTCCCGGAACTGGCTTGACAATCGCCGCCGGATCGAGTCCCTGCGCGGACGTCAGCAGGGGTACACACCACAGACAGGAGAGCAAGACGGGCCCAATTCTCACTTCAAGGTCTCCAGGTAAGCGAGGATATTGTGCATATCGGCATTGCTGTATTGCGACAGGAGTTCCTGGTGCGTCTGGAGAGGATCATTTACTTTGACCTGGATTCCTTTTTCCTCGTCGAAGAGCCACGCGTGATGCTCGCCCGACGAATCAGTCAGCGAAACACTGAAGTCATCGAGATGGTCGAGCTTGCCGGAATAAGTCTGCCCTGAAGGCAGAGTGACCGTCACGCTTTTTTCGGCTCGCGGATCTGGCGGAGGTCCCGGCATTCCGGGGTAGTGAGACTCCTTCGGATACAGAAAACGCGATTGCAGCGCTGCCGGTTGGTATTTGCTCGCGATGTGGGCGAGATCGCCGCCCGCCGAGTGACAGCTCGCGCAGTGCGCACTGAAGTAAGCTTCCCCAGCTTTCGGATCGCCGGTATCGATGTTCAGAATTTTGTACTCCATGCGATTGGCCGCAGCCTGATTTCTCGACAGCAGGAATTGCGCGATATCTTTGATCTGGGCATCGCTGAAAGTGCTAAAGGCGGGCATTCCCTTCGCGGATCGTCCGTGCAGAATTACCGGTCCGATTTCCGTCCCCGTACCCTTATCGTGCAGTACCAGCACCGAGCGCACGAGATCCGGTCCGCCATTCCCGCCGTGCGCGTCGCTGCCGTGGCAAAAGGCACAATTGGCAACAAAGATCTTTTGCCCGCGTGCGGCCGCTGCCGGATCGGCTGGAGCGCCGATAGCGAGAAAATCGCCAATACGTCGACGCATCTGCGCATTCGGTTGAGGTTGACTGGTACGTTCGCCAGGGCCGGGTGGCTTAACGGCGGGACCGGGCTGAGGCCCATTGGCAGCCCCGGCTGGAGGCTGTGGTGGAGGATTTGCCGGAGGAATCTGCGGCTCCTGGCCGGCAATTGCCGCTAGTGTTGCCGCTAACAGCAATACCGGGGAAAGTGCCGGGTAGATGCGAAGCGTCATCTCATATCGCCTAAAAAGGCACGTCGTCGTCGGTAATCTGCATGCCTCCTGTATCGTCGTCCGGTCCGCCTGCGCCTGCCCCACGGGCTCTGTTCGGAGCAGCACTTTTAGCTGTGGCCTGATTGCCCCCGCCCTCGAAACTGGCGCCCTCGCCGCGTCCACCGAGGAGAATGACTTCTTCCGCCACTACTTCGGTAGCGTATACTTTTTTCCCGTCTTTATCGTCGTAACTGCGGGTCTGGAGCCGGCCCTCCACGTAAACCTGTTTTCCCTTGGTCAGGTAGTTCGCCAGGTTTTCCTGTCTCCACAACACGACGTTAGTCCAATTCGTCTCCTCCTTCCACTCGTTAGTCTGCTGGTCCTTTGAGCTGCGAGTGGTAGCTACAGAGAAGCGCGTCACTGAGATTCCGGAGGGAGTGAACTTCGTTTCGGCGTCGCGCCCCAAGTTGCCGATAAGCAGGACCTTATTAACGCTACGGGATGCCATGACAATCGCACTTTAACACGCCGCGTTCGTGCCCTACTCAGTGCAAAAGTAATAAATAATATCCCGCGGATCGGCATCAAGTGGGTAGTAGTACCTGATTCACAATTTTGTGAGAGAATTTCACAACTGGCTCGTTTAGTTTGAGGCATAATTGTGGACCAGTAGAGCGTCTAGAAAATGGCGCTTCTTTTCAGTTGGGGGATGAATGGCATCGCGATTTTTTGGATCGTGTTCGCCGCTGTTTTTGAAGTTTGGGCTGTGGAACCGTAGCCGCGGTTCGGCCCCCGCAGTTGCACTGGCCGCTGCCGTAACTCTATTCTTGCCAGCCCTTCCTGTCCGGTCGCAGATCCTACTGAAACCGCCCGAACCGGGCGACCCGGTTAACATTCTGCCTTCGGACATGGCCATCTTTGAGGCTGGAACGGAACGGAAAGATCTGCCATGTTCCGTAACTGAACGAAAGGTGGAACTTGGTTTTGACCTTCGCTTTCATGCCGGCTACGACGTCAGTCTGCCGCTCAGCGAGGTTTCCGGAGACGGCGGCGTGTTGACCGTCGTTTTTCGCATCTATCCCCAAGCAGATCGTAATGCTCCGACTTATTTCGTGCAGCACTTCACTGTTCCCAGCGTTGCTGACGATGCGAAAGGCGACGTCCTGCTCCAGGGAGGACTCGATCTCGGAGAAGGCAGCTATCACGTCGACTGGCTCATGCGAGACAGGGCCGAGCGGATCTGCTCCTCATCCTGGGATATTGAAGCTGCGCTCACTGCCAAGGATCGCCCTATTAATCTGTTCATCGCTCCCAACAAGGTCGCGGAAGTTCCTCCCGAACCCTTTGTCAACGACACAGAAGCGCGCCCTCAGCCTCCGCGAAAGAGCGGGCTAAATGTCAAGCTTCTGGTGAACTTTGCGCCGCAAGACTCTCTTTCAGCAGCCCTCAAGCGAAGCGATACCGAGGCCCTTGTCAGCATACTTAAGACTATTCAACGAGATGATCACATTGGCCATATCTCGCTGATTGCCTTCAATATGCCTCAAACTCGTATTGTCTACCGGCAAGATGCCGCTACCCAAATCGACTTCCCTGCCCTCGGCCGCGCACTCCAGACGATGAAGCTGGGCACGGTCTCCGTGCAGAACCTCGGCGAAAAGCAGAGCGAGACAAATTTTCTGGAGGACTTGATCGAGAAAGAAGTCGGAGCTTCGGAACATCCTGACGCCGTTATCTTCGCCGGTCCAAAGGCTATGCTCAACGAGGATGTACCCAAAGACGACCTCCGGCGCATCGGAGATATTGAGTGTCCGGTATTCTACATGAACTACACTTTGAATCCTCAGGCGACTCCCTGGAAGGATTCGATCAGCCACGCTATCAAGGCATTCCGTGGCACGGAATACACCATATCTCAACCCCGGGACCTCTGGTTTTCGACAACTGAAATGGTGAGCCGGATTCTCCGCACGAAGCGGAACAAAGTGTTAGCCGCTACTATGACGTCCGGTTCCCGCTAGCGATTCTCAGATAGGAGCTTTTACGTAGTTCAGACAGAGTACACTGGACGACAAGGGGGCAGTAGATGATGAGGTACCGTAACTTACAGATTAGCGTTCAGGCTTTTATCTGTGTGCTGGTGCTCGCGTCGCTCTGCTCCGGCCAGTCGGATCTAGATCCGTTCACGAAGAAGCTCGCGCCCTCTGTGGGCTCGCCTGAAAATGCGGTGGAGAAAATGCTGGAGGCCGCCAGCCTGAAACCGGGTGAAACGCTCTATGATCTGGGCTGTGGAGACGGGCGCATTTTGCTCCGGGCAGTGAAGAAGTACAAGGTCAAAGCAGTTGGAATTGAGATCTCTAGCGCCCTGGCAGAGAAAGCTGCGCAAGAGGCCCGGAGAAAAGGGCTTCAGGACCAGGTAAAGATCATTCACGGTGACTTCATGAAAACGGATTTGAGCGCCGCGAATGTTGTTACTCTGTACTTGGCGCCCACGGCCAATGAGACCCTTCGTCCGAATCTCGAACGCGAGCTCAAGCCAAAGACGAGAGTAGTATCCTACGATTATCCGATCGACGGTTGGACTCCTATCAACACCTGGGAAACCTCCGGACATTTGGGCGATGTCCACACTATTTATCTCTACGAGGTTCCCAATTCCATCAAGAAGTAGGCTCGTATGAGCCGGCCGGTTGACGTCCTGGGCGTTGGACTCAACGCCACGGATACTCTGCTGCTGGTAAAGGAGTTTCCGGAGTACGCGGGCAAAGTCGCTTTCGAGCGCGAACTCCTCAGCCCGGGCGGCCAGGTGGCAACAGCGGTAGTTACCTGCGCGAAGCTGGGATTTTGCGTCAGCTATATCGGCACGATCGGCGACGATCTCAGGGGAGAGATACAGCGGGAGAGCCTGCAAAGCGCCGGTGTGGATGTCAGCCGCCTCATTGTCCGCGAAGGCTGCCCCAACCAGACTGCCTATATCGTAATTGACGAGCGAACCGGTGAACGCACTGTTTTGTGGCAACGAGCCAACTGCTTGAGGCTGGAGCCATCCGACATACGCGCCGAGGACATACGCGCGACCAGAATACTTCACCTGGATGGTTATGACGTCGAGGCCGCGACATTCGCCGCCAAGATCGCTCGCGAAAGCGGAATTCCGGTATCGCTGGATGTCGACACTGTTTATCCCGGTTTCGAGCCGGTGTTGAGGAACGTGGATTTTATGATCGCAGGTTCGTCCTGGCCTGCAAAGTGGACCGGCAAGTCTGATCCGTTCGAGGGGCTCTCAGCAATTCATCGGGAATACGAGCACCGCGTGACGGCTATGACGCTCGGCAGCCGTGGCTCGCTCGCGTTGTACGAAGGGGAGTGGTATTACTCGGCAGCATTTGAGGTACCTTGTGTTGACACAACAGGAGCAGGCGACGTTTTTCACGGCGCGTTTTGCTGCGCCATGCTCGAAGGGATGTCAATGAACGCAGCCCTCGATTTTTCAAACGCCGCGGCGGCATTGAATTGCACTGCGATCGGCGCACGCGGCCATGTGCCGACACTCAGCGAAGTCGAAGCGCTTTTACGAGATGCGCGCAACGGGAAAGTCCATCGGAGATCGTCTGAAAGCATAACCGAGAGACTTGCCGCAGCGAGCGCTTCCGCTTCGTTTGGCGCTCGATGATTCCCCTCCGCGCGCTGCTCCTACGGAACTCGACGCCCGTGATGACACTGGCGCTCATCGCGATCAACACCTTCTGTTTTTTGTATGAGATGGCGATGCCGCCGTATCTGCGTAACGCTTTCATTGAGCACTATGCGTTAGTGCCCGACCGTCTTTATCTGCCCTCTTTCCTTACGTCGATGTTTTTACACGGGGGCTGGCTGCACTTGATCGGTAACATGTGGTTCTTGTGGGTGTTCGGATCACACATCGAGGACGCCATGGGTTCGGGGCGTTTTCTGATTTTCTATTTGATTTCGGGAGTGGCTTCGGCTGCAGTGCAGTTTGTAACGAGTGTGGGCAGTCCGGTTCCGACAGTGGGAGCAAGCGGAGCCATCGCCGGTGTGATGGGCGCCTTCCTGATCTTGTACCCGCGGGTTCGCGTTGTAACCCTGATCTTTATTGTGATCTTCGTTACGACCTATGATTTGCCGGCCGCGCTGATGCTGATCTATTGGTTCCTGCTGCAATTGTTGAGCGGCTTGGGTTCTCTGGCATCCGTTTCACAAGCCCAAAGCATTGCCTGGTTCGCACACGTCGGAGGTTTTCTTGCGGGGATTTTTCTGGTTCGGCTCTTTGTAGGAAATCGCAGGCGATATCGCTACTATCCTTCCTGAGCATTGATGGGCGATCCGAACCAAGCTTTCGAGAATGTGCGCCCGCTCGATGTCCTTGCAATAGCGGCGCATCCGGACGACGTAGAGCAGACTTGCGGTGGCACACTTATCCGGATGGCCGAACGGGGTTACCGAACGGGTGCGCTCGATTTGACGGCCGGCGACATGGGTACGCGAGGCACACCGGACCTCCGCATTCAAGAATCGCAAACTGCTGCTGAACATCTGCAGCTTTCCTGGCGACAAAATCTTCGCTGGCCCGACGCACGTCTCGAAAATCATGTAGCAGCGCGCATGACGTTAGCAGGAGTGATCCGGCGCGTTCGTCCGCGTACCGTAATTCTGCCCTACTGGGCCGGACGCCATCCTGATCATTACCGCGCAACCGAGATCGCTTACGAGGCGTGTTTTCTTGCCGGTCTCAAACGCCTGGAGGAAGATGTCCCGCCACACCGGCCATTCAAAATCCTATATTCTGCGCTCTACGCGAACGTTACTCCGTCGTTTGTGGTCGACATTTCACGCCAGTTTGAGCGGCGCATGTCCGCTCTGTTCAGCTACGTTTCACAATACGGCGATGCAGAGGCCGGCTCAGAAATATTTCCATCTCACGCAGAAGTTCAGGAGCGCCTGGCCGCAATCGCTCGATTCTACGGCAATCTGATCGGCGTGAAATATGGAGAACCGTTCGTTGTCAAGGAAGCCGTCGAGATCGACGATGTCGTCAGCATGCCCGTTCGCAGTATCTGAAAAGAGTGGAAGGCTCATTCACATCGCAAGGCTGCCATGGGGTCGATGCGTGCCGCGCGCCGTGCCGGCAGGAAGCTGGCAAACAGCGTCGCCACCAGCAGAGCTGCCGGAGCCGCCGCAAAAGAAACAGGGTCCAGTGATCGAATGCCGAAGAGAAGGCCAGACATGGCTCGGGCCAACGCAATTCCACCAATCACGCCGAACGCCATGCCGATAAACGTTAGCCTTAAGCCGCCTCCGACAACGCTCCGGATCAGACGTTTCGAATCCGCACCGAGAGCCACTCTCAGCCCGATCTCACGTCTGCGCCGCCCTACAGCGTAGGAGAGCACTCCGTACAGGCCAACTGAAGCCAGCGCCAGCGCCAAGGCGGCAAATGCCGTCAGCAGCGACATCGTAAATGCCCGTTCGGCGACAGATCGCAAGACGACTGTTTCCATATTTCCGGCCGCAAAAACCGGCAGGGCGGAATCGATAGACCAGATGATTTTGCGAACGGTACCGGCTACTCGCCTAACGTCTTCGTTGGTTCGCAGCACGAACACTGCGCTGCTCGAGGCTCCGCTTTCGATTTGATAAACGGAGTTATAGACCATCGGTCGCGGGCTGACGTCGAGAGCTTCGATCTGCACATTAGCGACTACACCGATAATAATCAGTCGACGGCCGCCCCAAAAAATCACCTTGCCGAGAGGCGATGCGGAAGGCCAGAAACGCCGCTCCATGGTCTGGTTTATGACCGCAGCAAGAGGAGCTTGCGGCGTGTCTCGAGGTCCGAATGTCCGACCCTGCAGCAATGGAATTCGCATCGTGTGAAAGTATGCGTTGTCTACCAGGGCATTATCGGCCCAGTGGAATTCGTTCGGCGGGCCGCCTTCGACAACGAACCCGATGCCGCGACTGTCAGCCAGCGGCAGATGGCTCGTAAGCGCAGCCGATTGGATTCCCCCTTGAGCTCGCAGGCGATCCATGATTGCGCGTTCGGCATTGTGCCGCCGTTCGGGGCTGCCATAGCGAGATCGATTGAACGACGTTCGCACAATAACAACGCCGTGCGGATCGAAGCCCGGCGGCACGTCGAGGATGGACCGGAAGCTGCGGATCAGCAATCCCGCTCCGATGAGGAGCATCACGGCTAATGCCGCTTCCGCTATCACCAAAAGACCTCTTACGCTCTTGCTTGCGCGGCTATCCGACGCGCTGCGCCCCGCCTGCTTCAGAGATTCATTCACGTCTGCGGAACGCCACTCCATCGCCGGAGCCAAGGCGCAAAGTATGCCGGTACCGAGTGAAAGCAGGAAGGCGAACGTGAGCACGCGCCAGTCGATTTCTAAACTTTGCAGCTCGGTGATTTGAGGCGGCCCGAATTTCATTGCCAACCGCACCGCGATCTCCGCCAGCCCGCAGCCGAGCACCGCGCCGCACAGACTGAGCACCAGGCTTTCTGTCAGAAGTTGCTGGGTTAATCGGCCTCTACTCGCGCCAAGAGCACTGCGCACCGCGACCTCGGACTTGCGTGCGCCCGCGCGGGCTAGCAGCAGGTTGGCGACATTCGCGCAGGCGATCAGGAGCACAAGTCCAACTGCCGCAGCCAGCATCAACAGTGCCGGTTTGCGGCGAGCAATTTCCTGCGCGCCCAGCTTGTCGACCAGCACGCGGTTTTTGAAGTTGCCGTTATAGACATCCGGGTGTTCGCGTTCGAACTCGCGCACAATGCGGCGCATGTCCTGCGCCGTCTGCTCTACCGAAATTCCTTCCTTCAGCAAAGCGATCACGCTGACGTCAAAACTGTTTGCACGGTTCCTGAGTTCATCGGGCGAAAACTGCATGGGTACCCACAACGGCAGGCGGGCGATTCGAGGCTGGTTCGTTCGGCCGGAAATTCAAATCCGCGAGGCATTACGCCGACGATGGTGTACTCGCGTTCGTCCAGGCGAATGGTACGGCCAAGAACATCCTGCGCGCCGCCGAATTGTTTTTGCCAGAAGCCGTAGCTCAGCACGGCCACTTTCCGGGCTCCGTATACATCCTCCGCGTGCGAAAAGACACGACCGAGCACCGGCCAAACGCCTAGAGTCGGGAAGAAGTCGCCAGTGGCGCGAATGGCGGTGATTCGTTCGGGCTCATGTCCGCCTGTGAGATCGTAATCTCCTTCTTCATAACCGGCCATGTAACGACAGGTTCGGTTCCGGTTCTTGTAATCCAGATACTCGGCCGGCGATGCTCCCAACAATTCCTCACCCAGCCCGGGCGCGTTTTGATGAAGAAGAATCAGCTTCGAGGCGTTTGGATACGGAGCGCCCGCGATCAGAACGGTATTGACCAGGCTGAAGACGGCTGTCGTGGCGCCGATGCCGAGGGCCATGGTGATAATTGTGATCGCGGCAAATCCCGGATTCTGGCGGATCGCCCGCGCAGCGTAGCGAACATCCTGTTTAAGCCGATCCACAGAAGGCCGGCACCACACTCCGCGGGTGACTTCCCGAACAAGTCCGACATTACCGAATTCGCGCCGCGCTGACAAACTTGCTTCCGCGAGGGCTCTCGCCGCGCTCGATCCTGTCGCGGACGGCCATGTGCAAGTGACTATCGATCTCCTCATTCAGGTCGTCCATTCGATTGTGCCCGAAAAGCCTGTTCCAGAAGCTCACAGGCTAGCCCTCGCTCTTAGCCGGATACAGTACGCCACCAATGGCCCCTACCAGCTGTTCCCACCGATTACGCTCGGAAAGCAATTGCTTCTTACCGCTAACTGTCAGCTGATAATACTTGGCCCGTTGACCCGCGTCACTCTGCCTCCATTCGGATTTGACCCAACCCTGCCGCGCCAGACGGTGAAGAGCCGGGTAGAGCGAGCCCGTTTCCACCTGCAGCAGTTCGCCCGAGTTCGCTCGAATGGCATTTCCGATTCCATAGCCATGCTGCGGACCCCACTGCAAGGTTTGAAGAATTAATAGGTCCAGAGTTCCTTGAAGCAACTCGATCCGGTTCTGATATTTTTCGCGTGAGCGGCATCAATAACAGCCTGTAGACATCCTACCTCCTGAGGATGTAGGTTGTCTACGGGCATGGCCGCTCTTTGTGCTTGATCCGCTTTACCAGCGCCCGAGCTTCAGAGGCCGGCCGAACTGCTGTTCCAGCAGCCGGGTGATCCATTTCCGGTGCGCGGCCAGGAAAACGTCGAAGGCGTCGGGATCGCTTGTATCAAAGGGAGGTCCATTCCAGTCACGTTCCGGCGGAATTCGAGAATCAAGAAAAACTCCCGTCGCATCGACGGGGTGGTCGATGTTACGGCCGATATACCGGTTCCCTTCGAACACGATTCCCTTTGCAGGCCCCCAGCCCGGCGCCAGCTCGTACGTGCCGTCCTTCCGGCGTTTCACCTCGTGTCCGTAGCGAGCTGTTCCAAGTACCCAAAAGGTATTGTTACGAAAGACCGCATCGGAGGCCCAGCCGTCCCAACTGGTCACCGCTAGCATTTGCATATCGATTCCAGGTCCGACGTAGATGACGTTGTGATCAACGGTCGTGTGTTCCCCGCCACTGAGGTTGAAAGCCCGCGTGTGGTCATTCCGGCTGATGTTGTAGCGCACGGTCGTTCCGATATTGCCCACATTCTCTCTCGGGTTACGCTTTCCCGGCGTACAGATCAGCATGAAGCCGCCTTCGTTGTCATGGCTGTAGTTGTATTGAAAGAGAGTGTTGTGGGAGTTGTAGTCGGAGTCGAAACCTTCACCATCGAGTGTCGTTCGAGTGAAAGACGCCTCGTTCAATTGAAAGAGTGAATTATCCGTGCTCCAGGGCCAGATCCCGGCGTTATAGCTCCCGGCGCGCCGATTGCAGTTCCGCGCTATATTGTGCTCGATCAGCGCTCCGTCTGTCGCCCACGGCACGATGCCATCTCCACCGACATCGTCCACGTAGTTGTCACGAATAATCACATGAAGACTGGGAAACCAGCGGGTGCGCATCCAGTGGTAGCTGTTGGCGGCGATGGCAGAGCGATCGACTGTGCGCACGATATTGCGCTCGATTGTCAGCCCATCGAAACGGCTTGGAACGCGGCTGCCATTCGTTCGAAAAATGATCCCGCCATTGTCTTTCGCATTATCGCCGTTGCCATTTACGCCGTTTACGTCGTGAATATATAACCCGGCAACGATGATATGCTTCGCTGTCCCGAAGTTATCGAGAAAGATGTCGACTCCTCTACGAACAGCGCGCTCAGCACCATGGTTTGTGAGCTCGATGTTGCGGACCTCGATATTCTGCACGTTGTAAAGACGAACGACATCTTCGACGCGCCCTTGACCATCGATCTTCGGCCTTGACCCACTGCCGTATCGGTCGATGATGATGGGATCACCCGTCGTGCCCGATGCCTTGGGCACGAGCTGCCCCGTCCAGGTTGCGCCCGCTTTGAATAGCACATGATCGCCGGGCCGAAACGCGATCGCGTTTACCCTGGCAAGAGTCTTCCAGGCACTCTGGACCGATGTGCCCCGCGCGGCATCGTTACCGGCTGTGGCGTCGACGTAATAGGTGGCTCCGTCAGCGGCTACAGCCAACCCAAACAGAAGGGCGAACAGCAGTCGCATAAACATGGTTTTCTAACGCAGTCTGGCAGGCTTCAGTGTCCAACCCTGCAAACGCCCAAGTTCGAGTAACTCCGGCGCTGCGAAGCCCACCGGGTGAATCGGCCAACTAAAAGATTTCTGGGGCTCGGTCGAAAAGTATTTCTCGAACGCTATCTGACCGCGAACAACGCGCACTGGATCGTGAGGATGCAAAACACTTTCCGCGAGGGTCGCAGCGAAATCTGGCAGTGACAGTGTTTGCGCTCCGAGGAATACCTCGTTGGGAAGACGGCGATTGTGTTCTATAAAATTGGCGGCATCTTTCTGCGCCGCTTCGAACAGAGGTGTGGGAACCACATCGGATTGCCAGGTGGAGGAGCCTGCAGCAGCCGGCCCATCGACCACCTGAGGTTGAAGCCCGAGCAGTTGAACCAGCATGTCGGCCGGGGAGAGGACCGCGGCGCGGGTATCAAGAAAAGTAATGTTCTGTCGGAGATGCTCCGCGATTCCATGTGGATCGACGCGGGGAGGAGTCGGGTCCCCGTAGAGTTGAGGAAGATCCTGCGCAGTCACGAAACTGACTCCTCGACTCTGCTTCATGTGTTCGACGAAGGCATGGAGGACATGAAAGCAGCGTTGTGCATCCTGTGACGTGCGGAGCTGTGGCCGTTTCCAATCCTCGCGGGCGGGCATCGCGCCATGAGCAAAATTGACCGCATCCCAGAATTCGGTGGTGACGAATTCGGTGGGATGGTAATAGATACTGATCACGCCGCCGCTGCCGGAGCTCAGGCGCGAAACAGCGTCGTCGAAGCGCTTGTTAGCGGCCGTATCCTCTTCGCCAACGTTGAGCTCAGCGCGAAAGTTATTCTGCCCCATGTGGAAGACGTACAACAGGCCGCCATACCAGAATGGCTGCTCATTCAAGCCCACTTGTTCGCCTTCATCCAGATAAACCGGTATGCCCAGATTCCGGAGTGCGAGATTGCTTTGCGGTCCCCAGGACGAGCCAGGTTGTCCATAACAGACCGGCTTGACTCCGAATATGCGCTGGATATCGGCAACGCCAGGTCCTTCGCGCCTCTCGAATTCCGCCGCTCCATCCAGGTAGCCGAACCTGCGCAGGTACTCAGCGGGTGTGGGATGAAGGCTGTGCCAATTGGAGTGAAAGCCGATAGCGTGCCTGGATAGAGCGCGTATCACATCGGTCCGATGGCGCGCTTCGAGAACGCGTGCTCTTTCACCGACAACCTTAAACGTAGCGCGCACGCCGAGATCGGTAAGGTCAGTGGCGATATGCAACACTGCATCATCCGCCGCGGGCTCGATGTAGTCTTCGGTATCAAACCATAAAACGACATATACTGGCGCGCGCGCGAAAAGATGGGATGTGAAGAGAAGAATGAGAAGGAATCGTAACATGTATCAGTCTCTGAGCCGGAAGGCGATGAGCGAATCGGCGGGTTTGCTTCCAAAGAATCCACCGCCGCCCGCCGCGATCACAACGTACTGTTTGCCATCCCGGCCCTGATATGTGGCAGGCGTAGCATGACCGCTCGCGTCTATGACGGTGGACCATAATTCCTGCCCTGTGCGCGCGTCGAACGCTCGAAAGCGGCTGTCATTTGTGGCAGCGATAAACACCAGGCCTCCCGCTGTCGCAATGGAGCCGCCGATATTCAATGCGCCCGTATTATGCATACCTCTGGCCGCAAGTTGATCATTGATGCCGAGCGGCACGCGCCAGGCAAATTCTCCCGTATTGACGTTGACGGCCGTGAGAAATCCCCAGGGCGGCTTCTGACAGGGCCAGAGGTTTGAATCCCAAAAACGTCCGTACTCGCCAGAAGGGCTAGTTCGCCTGTATGAGCCATCGCTTTGCCGGGCCATCTGCCCGATTGCGCCGACTTCATTTGTGTTGACGTACGCATAGCCAAGCCGGGGATCAAAAGAAAGGCCAGACCAGGTCGCCCCGCCCAAGGTCCCGGGGAATACGACTGTCGGCTTGATGCCGTAAGGAGTGTACCGACCTCTGTTTTCTAATTTCGAGAACATGTCAGCACAGGTGCGATGTGCTTCAGGACTAGTGTTCGAGATATCGTCCGCGGTCATGCTGCTGCGCGAGAGAGCCGGAGGCTTCGAAGGAATCGGCTGCGTGGGCCACGAAGACTCGCCTGGCACATCGCTTGGAGGCATCTCCTCCTCCTTTACCGGAAAGATCGGTCTTCCGTTGCGGCGATCGAAAATGAACACCAGCCCCATCTTCGTGACCTGAATAACTGCTGGGATTTCCTGACCGGAGCGCCGTACGGTCACCAGCGCGGGCGCGGCCGGCGGATCGTAGTCCCAGATATCGTGATGGACAAACTGGTAATGCCAGATTTCCTTGCCAGTCTGGGCATCGAGGGCGACTAGACAATCACCGAAAAGATTCGCCCCTTTGCGATCGCCTCCATAGAAGTCATAGGCAGGTGAGCCAAGCGCAACGAAAATAACTCCGCGCGGAACATCGACCGTCATCATGCTCCAGGCATTCACACCTGTGCGATCTTTCCAGCTATCGCCTTGCCATGTTTCGTGACCGGGTTCCCCTGGAAGCGGGACAGTATGAAAGGTCCACTCGAGCCTGCCGCTATGGATATTCCAGGCCCGCACGTCGCCGCGCGGCCCATGACCGGGGCTCTCCGGCACTTCGGCGCCCGTGATGACAAGGTCCCTATAGATCGCCGGCGGCGAAGTGACAGCATACACCGAATTCGGAAACCTGTCGGCAACACCTTTGCGGAGATCGACCTCGCCCTCTGTGCCGAAGCCCGGCACGGGCCGGCCGGTCTGTGCGTTCAGCGCGATCAAACGGCCGTCAAGCGTACCGAACAGAATTCGGGCGGGCGTATTTCGATCACCCGGCCAGTACGCCACGCCGCGATGCGCCCGATACTTCACCGAACCCTTAGCTTTCGACTGTGGGTCAAATTTCCAGAGTTCTCTTCCGGTTTCGGGATCAAGAGCGATAACGCGACTGGCGGGTGTTGAGAAATATAAGACGTGGTTGACCGCCAGCGGCGTAGTCTCAAATGCCGTCTGACGCTGGCCTCGGGCGCCGGAGACGTGAGGAGCTTCTCCGGTGTGATAAGTCCAGGCTCGAATCAGGTGCTTCACATTAGCGGTATTTATCTGGCGAAGAGGCGAGAAGCGCATTCCCCCAGGATCGTGGCCGTAAACGGGCCAGTCGCTTTGAGCGCAAATAGCGGCCGCCAAGGTTGCGCCGAGAATCACGATACGATACGTAGACACAATCTGAGAGTGTACCCGTAAGCTCAAAGGCGCAGCACAGGCCTGCTCAGATCGTATTCTAAAGAGTTGCGATGCATCGGCCTTTGTGCATCGCCATTATACGGGAGACTACCTTGTATTCACGACGAGAATTTGGAGCTATAGCGCTCGCCGCTCTGCCTGCCTACTCCGTTTTTGAAAAGCAAATCGATTCGAAGTTCGGCGGCGTCCAGTTAGGAGCGCAGAGTTACAGTTTTCGCGACCTTCCGCTTGACGCAGCAATCAATGCCATGGTGCAGATCGGCATCGGCGAATGCGAGCTCTTCATGGGGCATGTTGAGCCTCAGAACCTGAAAGGCGCCGCGCTCAAAGAGTGGAGACTTTCAACCCCAGTTACCTATTTCGAGCAAGTTCGAAAGAAATTCGATAAAGCCGGAATCCAGCTCGCAGCCTACTCCCTCAATTTTCGGGATAACTTTTCCGATGCGGAGCTCGATCGAGGCTTTCAAATGACGCGCGCGCTCGGAACGGACATCATTACGACTTCCACAACCCTCACCTGTGCAAAACGGTTGATACCGTTGGCGGAGAAATACAAGATCAGGGTGGCCATGCACGGGCACGATCAGACGAATAAACCGAATGAATTCTCCACTCCCGCAAGTTTTGCCCAGGGACTGAAAATGTCATCCTGGTTTTACATTAACCTGGATATCGGCCACTTCACCGCCGCGGGCTTCGATCCCGTTTCGTACATAGACGAGCATCATTCGAAGATTCTGACTCTGCACATCAAGGATCGTAAAAAGAATCATGGACCGAACATGCCGTTCGGCCAGGGAGACACGGCGATTAAACCCGTGTTGCTACTGCTGAAGCAGAAGAAGTACCCCATTCCGGCCAACATCGAGTACGAATATAACGACGAGCGGCCAGGATTGGACACGATCACCGAAGTGAAAAAGTGCTTCGATTACTGCAAGACCATTCTGACCTGAAGCAAATCCTAGCTCAATAATTTTCCAGATCGTGACACGTCCTGCAATTTGTACTGGCTTGTTTCGCTCGATGGCAGGCCACGCAGCCGCCCATGCTCAAATCAGTCTCACGCCACAAATAATCGCGCGTAGCCACGGGGCCGTGACAGGTTGAACAGCTGGCGCCGGCATCGAGATGCGCCTTGTGATTGAATTCAACAAAGCTTGGAATCTCGTATACCCTGATCCAGGGAACTGGCTGGTTCTCATCGACATAGGATTTGAGATCCTTAATTGCTGGCTTTGTCTGCGGCGATCTGCACGTGGCAAGTCATGCAACTCTTACCGGTAGGGATGGAAACGACTTCTCCGGAGGGCGCCAGCTTTATGGCATTCAGCACATTTCAGATGAGCCTGAGAGGCGTGCTGCTTATGGCTGAAAGGTATCGGCTGCCCGACGGATGTGGTAGTGGATTGGCCCACCCCACTCACCGTGAAAATAGTTGCGATCAGCAGAAGCCACCGCATTAAAGATCTCCGCGAGCCATCAGGTCTGCAATATGGTCGCCCGCGCGCATGGCGAGTGCGCAAATCGTCAGAGTTGGATTTTGCGAGCCGCCCGAAACAAACGAGCTGCCATCAATTACGAACAGGTTTTTCACATCATGAGCCTGGTTCCATCGATTCAAAACCGATGTCTTCGGATCGCTCCCCATGCGGCATGTTCCGAGTTCGTGGATGCTTTCGCCGGGCGGCACCATGCGCCAGTGACTGGCGAGGATTTCAAACCCGGCGTCGTGACACAACTCTTGCGCCGTGTTCATCGAATCTTTGGCCATTTCGAATTCGTTCTCGCTGTATTTGGCGCTAATGTGGAGCGCCGGAATTCCCCATTCATCGACCACCGACTTATCGATTTCGACAAAGTTTTCATAGCGCGGCAACACCTCGCCCATTGTCGTCATGCTGAAAGAGGATCCCTGTAATTCGGCAAGACTCTTCAAAAGCTCCGCCCCATATTGAGGAATATGTTCCGGAGCAGGAGTGCCGCCGCTGCCGAAGTCCATCGCATAACCGCGCAGGAAATTCTTCTCTCGTGTAGCTAAATTCCGAAATCGCGGGATGTAGCCGTCGCCGCCGATCAATCCTGGACGAGGGTTGCCGCCGCGGGCCTCGGGTACGATGCAACTGACAACATCTTTCACGTAAAACTGGTCGAAAAGATAGTGACCGAGTACTCCGCTCGAATTGGCAAGATTCGAGTTAAGCAAGAGGCGCGTGCTCTCCAGACAAGATGCTCCGACTACTACCACCCGGGCTTTCGCGTGAAACTCCTGTTTGCTGCGCCGGTCCACAAACAATGCTCCATTCGCGTGTCCGGTATTTTCATCCGTCGTGATCTGACGAACTACGGCATTAGAGACGATCTGCAGTTTGCCGGTCGCTAATGCATCCGGCAGCATTCTATTCACCGAGCTGGCTAATTGTCCGGTGGCCACTCGCTCTTTTGTCGTCGGAATTCCACGGCGCGCGGCAGCTTCTTTGAACCGCCGTATGGTTTCCGTATCTCGCGAGTTATCCTCTATGAATATGCCGTCAGGCAGCTGCGGCAAACCTTCTTTCCGGCCAGTAACACGCAGCATCGGTTCAACCTGGTCGTAATATGGCGAAAGATCGCGGTATTCGATCGGCCAGTTTTCACCAAACCCGTCGTGGTCCTTGCACTTGAATTCGTAATTACTCAATCGCCAGGAGGCGCGACCCCAAAACAGAGTTTTGCCTCCGACCAACCGCACGCGCACCCAATAATACGGGTCATCTGGTGGATACGTGTATGGATTTTGTTTTTCGTCGGCCCAAACATTCTCGGTGTATTCATCCGCCTGTGTGACATGTGGGAACCGGCCGGGTCGCCCGAACCCGCGGTAAGGAAGCGAGTACACCTTCTTCAGTTCGCGGTCCCGCGTGAAGTCTACCGCCGGACCCGCGTCGAGCATGAGGCAATGGATTCCTTTTCTCGTAAGCTGCCGGGCTATTGTTCCTCCGGATGCTCCAGAGCCGATGATCAGAACGTCGTAGGTGCGATGAAACATGTCAGTTGATCGGGTACCAATAAAAACGAGAAGCGTTTCGCGGCCGGCGCGTTTGGGATAGCGCGTCAATGTACGGACGTGAGTTGAACGTCGCGCGAAGGAGATCTCCCTTCGCGGCCTCCAGAAAACTCGCTAAAGGATCATTCTTGACAGTTTCTGGATGCGTTGATTGGCGCAGCGGCACTAGCAACATTTCCGCCTTCTCGATGGGAATCGCAGCGAATGGAGCGCCAAACCTCTCGACCGACTGCGCGTTCAGGGTATCCAACCCCTTGCAATACAGCTCAACGCGAGCATTTGGCGAGCACCCGATGAGGAAATCCAAAAATTGAGCAGCGCCCGCCCCCGTTGCTCCAGGGCGGCTTTCCCAGGTCGGAACGATAATTTCACCAAGTCTTTCGAGAGCCGCGAGTTGACCCGGGTTAAAGGTGGTCGTAACGGTTGCGGCAATCTCGTCTGCTACAGCAACTGGTGTATTGGGAGTTTCACTGATCCCAGGCGGAACCAGAGGCGGGCCGGTACTCAGATCTTTGTCCCGTGTGGCCGTCAGGTTGCTGGTCTGATTGGTGACGGCCTGCGCAGCAGCCACTGCGGGGACCCCCGCGAGCGTTTTGAGAAGAACGCGACGTTTCATGTGCCATCCTCTCTGCTGATTGTATTTTGCGTCCCACCGACAACCTCAGCAAAGGTGCAGCTAGCCATCTCGCTTCGATAGCTCTGGCTCGCTAATATCACTCAACGACCGAAGAGGATTCGGGATAGTCACGAAGCCGCGAGTCAAGATCGCAAGGTACGCAATCCCCGTGGCAAGCCATATAAAGCCCGCCAATTTCGCCTGCTTGCTTAAACTCATCCACAGATAGCCGCACACGGCCGCTCCCAGCAAAGGGAATATTAAATTTCTCAACACCTGAACGCCGGTTCTATGCCGTAAACGAATGAAGTAGTGCCTGATGACGCTTAGATTCACTAGAATGAACCCAGCGAAGGCTCCGAAATTCAGCAGCTCGACGGCGATCTGGAACCGCAGGAACAACGTTCCAAGCAGCGACAGCACTCCCATAAGATAAATGCTGCGCGTCGGAGTAGAAAAACGTGGATTGACGAAGCCGAAGAATTTCCGGGAAAGCATGCCGTCCCGGCCCATTCCATAAAGCAAACGTGAGGCTCCCGCCTGTGCAGTCAGCGCGCTGGCAAGCCCGGCGACCAGAAGTACAAAAGTCAAGCTGCCGAACATCCACGCGCCACCTATCTTGCGTCCGATGTCGAGGATGACCGTTTCCGCCTGGGGATAGCTCCGGTAATCCGGCCAGACCAGCGCCGCCAAATAGACGGTAAGAAAACAAATGCAGGTCTGGAGAACACATGTCAGGACTGTGGCGAACGCAATGTCGCGCTCCGGCTTCACGGTGTCTTCAGCAAGCGTCGAAATGGCATCGAAGCCGATATAAGAGAGTGCCGCGACTCCAGCTCCTAACATCAAAGGCCGGATGGCAAATAGGTCTGGTCGAAACAGCGCCGAGCGGTTAAAAATTCCTGGGAAACCTGATACTGTGACGATGTAGCGCGCAGCTAGCACGATGAAGAGCAGCGCGCAGACGCTCATGATAACCATCATGATTTCTCCCGCTCGAGTGGTCACCCGAATACCGGGAATATTAATCAGCGTGAGAGCGATGGTAAACGAGATGGCCCAAACGACGTAAGGGACACCCGGCACCAACCGTTCGGCTGTGAGCGCGGCATAGATAATACTGACCAGCGGAATCAGAATGTAATCCAGGATCATCGCCCAGCCTGCTAGAAACCCGATGTATTCGTTCAGCGCGCACCGGGCGTAGGTGTACGTCGATCCTGCTGCGGGAAATGCCCCAGCCATTTTTCCGTAGCTCGACGCAGTGAACAACATTGCAACCATCGCTACCAGATACGCCAGAGCGGCGTGCCCATGTGAGAGTTGTTGAACGATTCCGTAGATGGGGTAAGGCGCGGTAGGCGTAAGGATGACCAGTCCGTATAGGACGAGATCCCAGCGTGAGAGCACACGCTTCAAGGCGCCGCCGGTTGTATTCATCCTCTGGCTTTACCCGACCCAACTGGAGGCCAGTTCCCCGCAAAAATCTTGCCCAGGTTGAGCTTGGCTGCGCCGATAAGCGATGCTTCACCGCGCCCACTGGCCTGATACATGATACGCGCCTGCCGACGACCCTTGTACCTCGGTCATAGCTTACTTGCGCCAGTCAATAAAATTTAACTTCGAATCAGAACAAGAGCAACTGCGATTGCGGAGGTTGGGGTGGGTTTGTGCGTTCCAGGTCGCGCCTGCCTATGCCAATCCGTTGGCGGATATCTTCGACCCGCTTCCTTATCCGTTCTGGATAAGCGCCCTTCAAAAAGGCGTCCGATGCATAGCCCCTGCGATACCGCGAGAGATACTGTGGAAATTTCGATTCCAGGAAAGGAAAAAAGACCTTTTGGACGCAAGGCTTGAGAAATAGCACATTGGCTCCGAATTGATCGGCTCCTGCCTCCTTCGCGCAGCGTGCCACGCTCTCTAGATTTTCCTCTGAGTCTGTCATGAGCGGAAGGACCGGGCTCGCGATTACCCCGGCGGCGACATTGGCAAGCCGGAGCTCCGCGACTGCCTTCATGCGCAGATCCGGCCTTGGAGCAAACGGTTCTATGAGGCGTGCCAGTTTGCGGTTCATGGTAGTGACCGACGCGGTCACTCTCATCTCGTTGTGTTTGCTTAATTCGTGAAGAATCAGGGCGTCGCGTGCCACAAGATCGGACTTGGTCGTGACAAAAATCGAAATCCCCTGAACTCCCACAAAAGCCTCAAGAACTCTGCGCGTTAGCCCGAATCGGCGCTCCGCTGGCTGGTAGGGGTCGGTTCCGGTTCCCAGACCGATTACATCGCCCTCTTTCAAACTCCTCAACTCTCGGCGAAACGCTTCCAGGTCCCAATCTTTGGCATAGATCTCGGTTTCGAAGGAATCCGGTTCCCGCAACTCCATAAACTCGTGCGTGAATCGGGCATAGCAGTACTTGCAGCCGTACTCACAGCCTCGATAAGGATTGATTGTCCAATTGAAAGGAACCCGCGCCGACTGGCAACGGTTAAGGAATTTTCTTGTCGGCAGGCTGCGGTATTCCACCCGACGCTTCTCGGCCAGTAGTACGCCTTGCGAGGCTAGCCGAGCGATACCCGTGAGCGTGACGAGTTCCTGCAACGAAATTGCCTCTCGCCAGTCATCTTCGCCTTTTCTTCACTATGAAGTCAAGTCCTGACGAAAGGTCAGGAAGCAAGGAGCGAGATGATTCCCTTTTGCCGCAACCCGTTCAGCGCCAGGCCGTGCCGGCCTCGAACACCGGTCTTCTCGAAAATATGCTTGAGGTGTATTTTCACCGTACCTGGACGAATGCCGAGTTCCTCGGCGATCTCGCGGTTTCTGAAGCCTTGCTCTACCAGTTCCATGACTTGGCGCTCGCGCGGCGTCAATTCTGCCCGGACCTCGATGTCGGCAGCGCCGGCATCTCGAAAAACGGAATTCTGCATCCAGTTCCCGCCCGACGCGACGCACCTCAGACACGCCAAAATCGTCGCGGCATCCGCCGATTTTCGAATGATTCCCTTGACTCCAGCCTGTAGAAGGCGTAAAGCTTCCGCCTCGCCGATCGATGTACCCCAGACTATAACTGAGGGGACTGTGGACCGGCTGCTTCCATGCTCGACCGGAAGCTCGCCGAGTGCTTCCAGCACAACTTTCATTCCCAAACCCTTATCGATCATGAGAATGTCTGTGCGAAGTGCGCCAGGGGTCTGAAGCCAGCCGGCCGGAGAAGCGTGCGATGAACCAAGCTCGAGATCGTCCGTTTCGTTAAGCAATCGTTCCAGGCCGAAGACGGTCAGCGGCTGCGTTTCACAAAGAGAAACGACCTTCTTACGCTTTGTTTGCTCCAGGTTCATAGGCTGCCTCACAACTCCTTATCGGCGGACCCTTCCGGAATGTGAGTGCTCCTCGAACCGAATTATTCTCAAAGTGGACCTGTTGCTTGTCAGTTACACTGCTTTCGAGCGGGTCGAAGGAGCACTTCATTGAGAACAAAGGCGTCCTGGGTAATGCTTCTGATATTTCCATTCGTGGGAGCTTGCGACCGCAGCAATCGACAAAGAGCAAGGGAGGAGGCCGATCAGGCACGCGAGAAAGCTCGCGAGCTCGGCAGGAGAGCGGAAAACGAAGCCAAGAACGTCAAACATCGTGTCGATGAGTCCGTTGCGACGGCGACCAACAGCAACGCCGCCCAGGGCGCCGCCGAGAAACTGGATAATGCGGCGCTGTTAGCCAGGATAAAGGCCAAGCTGGCTAGCGATGTGGGTGCTTCGACGATAACGAGTGTGGACGTGGATGCCACCTCGCACATCGTGACCTTACGCGGGCGCGTCTCATCGCTCGAACAGAAACGGCAGGCCGAGCAAGTAGTCGCTCAGATTCCTGGTGTAACGAAGGTCATAAACGACTTGCAAGTCAGCCCATGACGGCGAGGCTACGACTAATCGAGGAGGTTGATGCTACCTCGACAGCCCGGAGCGCCGCACTTGCAATCGATCCGCTCCACCTTTTTGTCAAATCGATAGTCAACGGTTAGTTCCTCTCCGCGTTTGATGTTGCGCAAGCTCACGTAAAGAATGTGTCCCTTCACAATGCGCGAGGCGAGGTTCGGCTGGCATGAATGATTGATGTATTCGGCTCCAGAGCCGCCCACGGCTCCATCGATTGTCCAATAGTCATCCAGAGTAAAGAGATAGACGAAATCGGCAGACTGAGCCCGGCGCTTCGTCTCGACACGGCTGATTCTTTCGCCCGTGTATTCGATCACCTTGCGTCTGGCCGGAATGGGCTCGCCAGCGTAGACTCCCCAGCGGTGAATCCTGGAAGGGGCGAGCTTCAGGGCAAAATTCGAGTGTTTGGGATCAATTCTGGGCGACGACGTATCGCCGGTGTTACAACTTGTGGCGGACGCTCGGGTCAAACTTACTGAACTTTCTGCTTGAGCACCTGAACGAGTTCTTCCACCGCAGCCGCGCTTTTCTTAAGGGCGGTAATTTCCCCCTCAGCCAGCTCGATTTCATAGACCTTTTCCACTCCGTTCTTACCTAATTTGACCGGAACACCGACGAAAAGGTCCTTAAGCCCGTACTCACCTTGCAAATATACCGCGCAAGGCAGAACCTTCTTCTTGTCTTTGAGAATCGACTCGACCATCTCGGTTGTCGAGGCAGCCGGCGCATAATAGGCGCTCCCAGTCTTTAGGTATTTGACGATTTCAGCGCCACCGTCGCGCGTGCGCTGCACCAAACGGTCAATCGTAGCTTGATCGGCAAGTTCGGAGAGCGGAATTCCGCTCACGTTGGTCAACCGGACCAGTGGAACCATCGTGTCGCCGTGACCCCCGAGCACCACCGCCGTTACATTTTCAAACGAGACATCGAGTTCTTCGGCAATGAAAGTACGGAACCGGGCTGTATCGAGCACGCCAGCCATTCCGATCACGCGTTCGCGCGGAAAGCCCGAAACTTTCAATGCGGTCCAACACATCGCATCGAGCGGATTGGTGACCAAAACCAGGATGGCATTGGGGAATTCTTGACGGCCTGCTCGGTGGCGCTCTTTACCACTTCATAATTCGCCAGGAGGAGATCGTCCCGGCTCATACCGGGCTTCCGCGGAAACCCTGCCGTGATCACTACCACGTCGGAATTTGCGGTCTCTTCGTAGCCATTACTGCCAGTGATGCGGACGTCGTATCCTTCGACAGGCGCGGATTCCAGCATATCCAGCCCCTTGCCCTGGGGCACGCCTTCAACGACATCGACGATCACAACATCGGCTAGCTCCTTGGCCGCGATCTTCTGGGCGGTATTGGCTCCGACGTTTCCTGCGCCAATAACCGTTACTTTCCTTCGCATTCTGCTCCTGTGTTTTGTTCACGCGACCGCGTGAGAAAACCGCAGTATAGCAGTGCTAAAGCTCAAGAGCCGCTGGCCTTGCCGGCAGCTCTTGAGCCCGGATGGAGAGGGATGAATGCGAGCGTGAACTACGCTGTTGTCACCGCCTTTGCGCGCCGGCGACCGAGAAAGGCAACGCCTATAAGGGCAGCGCCGACCAGACCAATCGAGGCAGGTTCAGGGGCCGCAGTACCAAACGAATCATTGACCCACACGATGTTAGCAACACCTGTCAAACTCGCTACGTCGATGCTCTCAGTCACCCACAGATCCTTGTAGCTTCCGTCGAGGAAGACGGTATCGCTCCGGGTACAATCCGTATCGGTGACGCAGGCGACCTCAGCAAAACCGACTTTATGGCCGGCGTTGTAGACAGTCTCAGTTACGGACGAAATTGCCGACCCCCAGAACGTTCCATCGAAACTCAACCCGATCGAATCAATCGGCGTGTTGGATGTGACGTGGTACTTGATACTCGCATCGTCGAAAGCAAGAAGCCCGTCCGAGTGAGCATTATAGTGACTCCAGAAGTCGAGACCGGCCCCGGGCCAACTGAAGGCAGATACATCGATCGACCCGCAACCGCGAGGCGTCGCATGTTCCTTCGTGACGTGGCAGGAGAAATCATCGAATGTTATGTCCTCGATGGACAGCGTCGGTTTGGATCTGACACTGGTCGCTTGGCCGGCGAGCGGTAACAGACAAACCGCTGCCGTAAGAAAAATTGA
>CAVTXN010000012.1:0-215062 GCA_963738555.1 Terriglobia bacterium | reverse complement strand
TTTAACGTCCGCGTGTTCCCGAGGAAGTTGAATCGAATATCAGTGTTTCGCGCTTGTTCCGAACAAAGATGTTTTTCAGCGTGAGTCTCCGGATGCCGGGTGGAAGTTTAGATTGGAACCTGCGTTCTAATCCATTCTCGCCCAGCCTCAGGCCTGTATATCCAAACACAAACTGCTGCAAGAACGCACCCGCTCCCGTAATGAAGTTTGTGTTCTGGTTGCCCGGCGTCTCCGCGATCACTTGAAAGGGCGGTCGGAGATAGGGTCTTGAAAGTGGCCCCAGGAGTTGACCGATCAGCGCGCGATCGCCAATTTGCGCAGCCAAAATGGGATAAAACTCGATGCCCATCATAGCGCCGGTTTGCCGCCGCTCTACCTCGGGCAATATGGCCATGATCGCCTCGAGGGTTTTTTGCGGCGGGTAGGCATACTCGAGTGGATACGCTAACAAGATCGAATCCCCTTCGGGCACATACATCTTCGCTGCCACCTCACGCCACTTCGGATGCGCTTCAGTTTTGAGCTCGCGAGCAGCCCTCATCGCCAATTCGAGGTTCTTTTTCGCAACGGCATTGGTGTAAGCGTCGTTGCTCACGCCAACGTCCGATTCCTTCACCGCCACGAGGTTCGAGATCTCATACCTTGCGCGTTCGCTGTTGTAATTGACGCGGCTCGCCCAGAAATCCGCTGTATCGCGTAGTATGGGCCAGGCGTCTTCTTCGAGCCATTTCCGATCTCCGCTAGCCAGCCAGTATTGCCATGCGGCGACCGCCACGTCGCCATTCACATGGTTCTCGGAGCTAGCGTTTTGGAATGCAAAACGTGGCGTGCTTTCGGCTCCCTCGGCGTCAGCCTCCCAGGGAAACATGGCGCCCTGGTATCCGTTTCGCTGCGCGTTTTTCCGTGCAGCTTCTCGAGTCCGAGAGCGGAATTCGACTATGGGCCGTGCTAGCTCGGGGTGCAAAATAACGAGCGCCGGAAACATGAATGTATCCGCATCCCAGAAGATGTGGCCGTAGTACCCGGCGGAACTCAGACCCATCGGCGGAATACTGATCTCGAGACCCTCGCGCGCGCTTCCCAATAAATAGAAGAGCATTGAGTGAATCGTGCGCTGCAGATCGGTATTCCCCTCGACGATCAGGTCGGATTGCCATATCGCGTGCCATGCGGCCTCGCTGGCTGAGAGCAGCGCCTGCCAGCCTGCTTGCCGGGCGGCAATCGCGGCTTGTTTGGCAGACTGACCTTTGTTTGCCGTTATAGATGTCGACAGCGCGGCAAATTTGGTAAACGTATAGCTCTCTTCTGGCTTTACTTTGAGGTGCACTTGCACCTCAGCCGAGTCGCCCCGCTTCTCGATTTCAGCTTGTAGGGCCGCTGTCCAGGCAATCTCAATCGCCTCACCGGCCTTCTCCCCATTCCCCGCAGCGCTTGCAGTACCCCAGATCAGGGCTCCGCGCGGGGAGCGTTCGGCTTCAACTTTCGTCAGATTCATTCGCCCCGGGTACCATATGGCCCACTGATTTGTTGCCGCCTCACCCTCGAGTTTCTGCATCTTCTCCAATGGATAACGATGCGGCGCCGCCCAGTTGCGGAACGGGAAGCGAACAGTCATGTTGCCCGCAAATTCTGGAGTAATGGTCACGCGTGTTGCCGCCAGTGAAGCGTTATCGCGTGAGGCGAACTCCTCAACTAACACGCCGATTCTCTTGCCGTTGTCACTCCACACGTAGCTCGTACGCACGAGCGCATTGAACATATCGAGAGTCTGGTGGTACCGTTCGATTCCGGAGTACGTCGTTTGTGCGTTGAGCCAGTTGGATCCGTTGTGAATATCCACTTCGTTCCACGCTGGAGCAGAGACGATGCGCGGCACATCGCCTTCACTGTGGTCGTAGACTCCCGCCAGAAAACATCGGGCTGGCTCTGTCGCGAGCGGTGTCGTCACCAGGCCCATCGCACCATTTCCGAGATATGCAGCACTATACGGTACCGGACTGGTGGCCTCGAACAGAAATGAAGTATCACCACACCGGGCGGCGCTCGCAAACGCGAATACCATACACCACCCGAATCCCCGGCGTAAGCATAGAACACCCCCGCGATTCTTATCCATGGTCGCCCACACCCGCTCCGTCTTAAAACGTGATGTGAGCGCCGAATTGCATGTTACGCATACCGTTTCCGCAGGTCGAGCAGACCTGAATATCGGTGATCAGTCCACCGGCAGGTGAATCGACCTGGGTGTTCGGTAGCGCCAGGTTTTGCCGGTTGATCACGTTGAAGACATCCCAGCGGAACTCGAGACCGATCCGCTCTTTGAACTTGAATGCTTTGGCAACCTGCCAGTCGGCCTCGAAGAAGTTCGGACCGCGCAGCGAGTTGTTTCCTGCGTTGCCGAAAGTATAGAGCGGCGGCGTTCCATAGGCCAAAGGATTGAACCAAAGGTTCGCGCTCTGATTCGCAAGGTATGGATCGCCGGTCAACTCCGGACGGCTGGTCATGTCGGGCGAATTGAGAAACGCCTGATTCCCTATGCTCGGCGAAAATGGCAGGCCCGAGTAATAGGATGTGATCCCGCGAAACGCCCAATTCGATACGACCGCGTTTACAAAGCCGGAACCGCCGCCCAGATATTTCCGCCCGTGGCCGAATGGCAGCTCGATGGTGTGGGCCAGCGTGAATACGAATTCGCGATCGAAACTGGCCGGTCCATAATCCTCTCGAGCATCGTATTGATTAGTCGGCGTGCCAAACTCACCGAAGTCGAGAGCTTTTTGCCAGCTGAAGTTTGCCAGCAGCGAGTACGAAGCTGTGAAGCGCTTGTTCGCCTGAAACTGAAGCGCGTTATAGTTGCTGCTCGTGCAGTCGCATTTGTCAAAGATCCCCTGCGAGAGACCATACTTAACGAACAGCGGTCGTCGCAGATCGGCATCGGAGCCGGGCCCGGGTACGGCGGCATTGAGGCCGAACCCGCCGTTCTCGTGCCGTCCCACATTGCCCACGTAACTGACAGAAACGCTGAGCTGTGGCGCTATCTCGCGCTCGATGGTGAAGTTCCACATGTCTACATACGGAATCTTCTGGTTGGCGGGAATGTAGCTGACGCCAATCCCGTTCTGGAGCGGCAGCATGCCGTTGGATGGAATGGTGGGAAATACCACTGCCGGAGGGGCTGTCGTTAGCGGGAAAACTGGAAAGAAAGGCGACGTTGGCGTGATGCTCTGGTTGACGATGGACGGATAGACATCCGCCGCAAGATTGTTGAATGTCCAGCCAAACGTTCCGAGCGTGTAGCCTCTTCCGTAGCCGGTTCGGATAACGGTCTTCTCATTCGGAGCGTAGGCGATACCGATGCGCGGCGAAAAGTTATGCCACTGTGTTTCCGAATTGCCTGACAAAGAAACGCCGCCCACCCCCGGAATGTAGACGATGTTAGTAGTCACGTCATAGCGGCCGCCCTGACCGGCATTTAGAGAAAAATCCGGGAACCACACGTCCCAACGAACACCTAAGTTGAGAGTCAATTTCGGCGTGATCCGCCATGTGTCCTGAGCGAAGTAGAACATGCGGTTTTGCCGATCCTCTTGCGTAGTTGAGACCTGTTCGAACCGATTGAAGCTGGATGGATCACCCAGAAGGAATGAGGCTAGGCCCAAACCGCTAGTGGATACACTAGGGTCCGCCGTCACGGAGTCGTTGAACTGATAAACCCCCGCCCGATGGTTATCGCTTGGTAGGCGCTGGTTCCAAGCCATCTCGAAAGTACCGCCGAACCGAATTGTGTGATTTCCCGTGATCTTGGTCCAGTTGTTCACGTAATCGAGAAGTGTCTCGCGCTCGTGCAGCGGACAGTTGCAGCTATAGCCCATGCTGAACCCGCCTGATCCGTTGATGGTCAGATCTGGCAAACCGTTGGTGTCCGGTCGTCCCGTGAGGTTCAATCCCGGAATACCAACCGTATTGGCGAGCTGCGTCATCTGATCCTGAGCCGCGACAGTCACTCGGTAACGCGAGAACCCAAAACGTGCTTCGGTTTGCAGACTTGGGCTGATCGTGTACGTAACGCCTGAGGCGACGTTTTGATTGAGTGCATTCGACAGTCCTGAGAAGCCCCATTGGGGAAATGCAGGCCCGCCATAAAGGCCGAACGGACCGGGCGCAGTGATATTGGCCGCCAAATAGCTGTAACGTCCAAACACGCGCACTTTGTCGCTGATGAAGTAATCGCCGCGCGTGTCGAACTGATTTGTGTTGTAGTTTTCAACTGCGCCCACCGCGTAGTTTGGCGCAGCGGGATTGGTGGTAGCGATATTGGGAAGCGGAAGTGCGGCAACAAGAGCAGCCGCCGGAGGCGAAATGCGTCCCGCGAGATTGGCCCCAGGAAAAACAGCTCGGCCGGTTCCGTCCGGATTCCCGGTGCTCGGGTCGTAGATAGGGACGCCTAAATCGCTCAGATCGCCCGTCCGTTCGGCGGCCGTGGGAACCCGGATCGATTGAGAGGCGCCGATCCGCCTTTGCGTGCCCTGATAGTCACCGAAAAAGAATAGTTTGTCCTTTTTGATGGGACCGCCGATAGATCCTCCGAATTGATTCCAACGGAGCTCAGGGATGCCTCGGTGAGGTGGAGCGGGAGTCCCGGGCGCATGCAGACCTTGAGTGAACGGGTCCCGCGCCTGAAAAATATTGTTTTGTAGGAATTCGAACGCACTGCCATGGAAATCGTTCGTTCCCGATTTGGTCTCGACCTGAATCACATTCCCTGTAGCTTGGTATTCGGCATCATAGTTATTGCTTTGAGCCGTAAAAGCCCCGACTGAATCGACGGCAGGATTCACCATCGTAATGCCAAGCACCGTGTCATTGTTGTTCATGCCATCCAATTGATAGTTGGTTCCGGCGAATTCCTGGCCGCCTGTGTTCACCAGCGTAGACTGCTGCGGGTTCTCACTAGGAGCGTGCTGGAACGTATTGACGACCGCGCCTGGCGTGAGCAGCGCCAGATTGGTGAAGTTTCGATTGGAAATCGGCAGTGACGAGATCTGTGCCCCGCTGAGCTGAGTCTGCACCACAGCGCGGTCCGTTTCAAGCCCGGGAGGTGCCGCTGTAACCGTGACTTCCTGCGTTTCTGCTCCTACCTGCAGCGATGCATCCACCCGAATGGATTGCGAAACGGCCACGTTGACGTTCTGCTGGATGAACTTCTGAAAACCCGGTTTGGTAGCAGTGACGGTATAGCTGCCGGGCGTCAGGTTGGTTACCGTATAATTACCTGACTCGTTGGCTGTCGTTTGGTTGGACTGACCAGTCCCGGCATTTTCAACAGTGATCTGCGCCCCGCCTATTGCGGCGCCGCTTGGATCCGTGATGGTGCCAATGATATTTCCGGAAACGGCTTGGCCGAAGGAACTACTTGCCAGAGAGCCGATGAGAAAAAAAAACGCGAGCGCGCTTACGCAACGAGGAATATAACAACGCATTTCCTCCCCCTGAACTACCTCGATTTTCCACCCAGTGTGGAAGAGAGTCAAGACAATGCTGGGCATGCTGGATTCGACATATCGGGCCGGGGTTTTTACCGTTTTGGCACTCTTGCTGTTTTCGCTATTTTGTGGCGCACGCTCTCCTAGCGTGCCGCCTCGAGACTCATCTCGAGGCTTGGTCGCGCAAGCGCGCTTTTCATCCCCACAGCGGCGCAACTCAAAATCCTTCCGGCCATTCACGGCCCCAACAAATCTTTATTCGTCACGGCTCCAGGCCTTTAGTGTCCAAGTTCGATCTGAGCCCTCGATCTTTCAACCGCAAAGCGCACAATCCGCCTGGCGCGGCATCAAAACAAAAGAGGAAACTCAGCGGACTTGGCCGGCAGGCGAGTCTGTTGTGCGCGTCTCCTAAATGGATTGCGATAAATTCTTGTTAAGCTATCCTAACGTTGCATCAGGGAAATGTTTATGCTTGAGGCTAGAACAGATGCGGGAGATGCATAGTTGTCCGGCAGGCGACCACCAGTTGGGACAAAAATCTTGTACCTTGCGACGTTCTTTGCAGTTGCGGCTTGCGCGCAGCAGCAGCCGGTCGCGTTTCCGCACAACAAGCACATGAAGCTCGGGATGACCTGCATCGACTGCCACACGGGCGCCGATGTTCGGGCCGCAGCCGGCATCCCCTCAGTCCGAAAATGCATGTTCTGTCATGCGAAGCTGGCGAAAGAAAAGCCGGAAGTGCAGAAGGTCATCGGGTACGCGGACAAGGGGATCGAGATTCCGTGGGTGCGTGTCTATAGCTTCTCAGAGGGTGCCCACGTACAGTTCCAGCATGCGCCTCATTACCGGGCGGGCATCACCTGCGCAACCTGCCATGGAGACGTTGCGCAGGGCACCGTTGCACAACGTGCGGTTACGCATAACATGGGCACATGTCTCACTTGTCACCGGCAGCATCAGGCTCCACAGGATTGCGCAACGTGTCATTACTGATGAGCTCACAGTTCTCACTCCGCCAGCGAGAGGATCAAACTCCTTAAAAAATGGATCGCCGCAATTTTTTCAAAATTGTTTCGACCGTTTCCGCGGGCATGGCAACGGCCAGCTGTGGGAAAAAAAGCGATGAGCTGATCCCGCTGCTTGTGCCGGAGCACGAAATCGTTCCGGGAGAGGAGCAATGGCACGCGGCGCTGTGCGGCGAATGCTCCGCGGGCTGTGGTGTCATCGTGCGAGTGATGGAGGGCGAGCGAATTGTCGAGCGAAACGGCGCGAAATTTCGCGAGCGAATCGCTTCCATCAAGAAGATCGAAGGCAACCCGCTCGACCCGGTTAGCGGCGGCCGGTTGTGCGCTCGCGGTCAGGCAGCCCTTCAGTCCCTTTACAATCCGGATCGCGTACGCGGGCCGCTACATCGAACGGCAGAGCGAGGTAAGGCGAGCTTTGCGAATATTTCTTGGGATGAGGCGATCGGGGCAGTAGCAGAGAAACTGAGCAAGGCGCGGGCCGCCGATCCTAAAGGGATCATGGTTCTCACTGGACCGGAAGCAAGCGCGCGCGCGCTCGCCATTCAGCGATTTCTGGAATCGATTGGAGCTCCGCCGCCGCTTACTTCCTCGCTAGCCGGTTTTGCGATTGAGAGAAAAGCTGCGGAAGCGGTTTTCGGCTGGAAGGGCGTTCCGCGATACGATCTCGGGAATGCGCGCTACGTTTTGGGCGTCGGCGCGGATTTCCTCGGTGGCTGGACCTCCCCGGTTTATTACGGACGGCAGTATGGACATTTTCGCCAGGGCCGTTCCGGCCTGCGCGGAAAACTGGTGCAAGCGGAATCCAGAATGTCGCTTACTGCCGCAAACGCAGATGAGTGGCTGCCGTTGCGGCCTGGAGCCGAACCTCACCTTCTGATAGCACTCGCTCGCCTGATACTCGATGAAAAGCTCGAACGCAAACAGGGAGAGTTGCCGGCGGAGGTTCAGGAATCGATCGCCGGGGCAAACCTGGCAGATCTGATCCGGCAGACAGGGTTAGACGAAAAACGCCTGCGGCGCATAGCGCGCGAGTTGGGCGAATCGGAGTCCCCGCTGGTGGTGGCGGGGGCTTCGATTATACACAGCAACTCTCTCCAAGCGGCGATAGCGGGGCACTATCTGAACGTGCTGCTGGGCAACGTAGGTCAACCGGGCGGTCTGTTGCCGCCGTATCCAGCGGCAGTTACCGGCGCACAAAACGGAGACGTTGCCGGGGCGCTGAAGCGTGCCCAGGTCCTGCTGCTCGACGGCGATAATCCGGCGTACACTCTTCCAACAGCAAGCGGAGTGACAACGGCTCTCGCCGCACTAGACACGGTTGTGAGTTTCGGAACGTTCATCGACGATTCGGCCGCGTATGCGGACCTGATTCTTCCGCATCATCAAACGCTCGAATCGGAAGCAGCCGTCATACCTGCAGTCGCGATTTCCCCAATCGATATTACTGTATCGTCGCCATTCATCAGACCTCTTTACGACACCCGGCCGGTTGAGCAAACGCTCAGTGACATTGCGAAGAAGATGAATGTTACTTTCGAAGCGGTGAGCGCGAGAAGCATGGTAGAGCCTCTGCTGAAGCCTGGCGAAAGTTGGGACGATGTCGCTCGCCAAGGCGGCTTGTGGCGGGATGACCAAAACGCGACACCCAACCCCGTGCCCGTTTTGCGCGTGTTCGCCAACAAGTTGGAATGGAACAGCGCAGTTTTCGATGGAGCAGCCGAGCAGTTCCCGCTGCAGTTTCAACCTTATCTATCGTTGCAATATCACGACGGAAGCGGTGCGAACCTTCCCTGGATGCAGGAACTGCCTGATCCGGTATCGAGCGCCATGTGGGATCTGCCTGTCGAGATTGATCCACAAACTGCGGCCCGCCTCAAACTGACAACGGGCGATTTGGTGCGAGTGGAATCGAGTCACGGAAGCCTGGATGCGCCGGCCTATGTGCATCCGGCCGCGCTTCCCGGAGTAGTGAGTATGGCGATCGGCGAAGGACACACACATTACGGGCGATACGCATCCGGCAGAGGGGCTAACCCGCTCTCAATACTTGCGCCGGCGCACGAGAGTTCCACGAATGTCCTGGCATTCGGGGCGACACGTGTGCGTCTCATCGCGCTGAACCGAAAACGCGAGCTGATCCAGTTTGCTCCGAACGACCGTGAGCAAGGCCGCTGGGGGTATCGATGAGCGAAGCCAATCGAAGCCCGCATCGCTGGGCGATGGCGATCGACTTGGACCGATGTACCGGCTGCCAGGCATGTGTGGCCGCCTGTCACGCCGAAAACAACTTGCCCGTTTCGGACCCTGATTCAGCAGCTAAGGGTCGGGCGATCCATTGGATCAGAGTGGATCGCTATTACGAAGGCGAATTCCCAGACATACGCGTGAAGCATGTGCCGGTACTTTGCCAGCAATGCGATGAAGCGCCGTGCGAACCGGTTTGTCCCGTTTACGCAACCTATCAAAACGAGGAAGGACTCAACGTCCAGGTTTACAATCGCTGCGTCGGCACGCGCTATTGCGGGAACAATTGTCCCTACTCGGTACGCTTCTTCAATTGGTTTGACCCCGTCTGGCCGGAGCCGCTTGCTCTCCAACACAATCCGGATGTCTCGATCCGCATGGGCGGAGTGATGGAGAAATGCACGTTCTGCATTCAACGGATCAAGCGTTCGGAGATCGAGGCGGAGGCCGGGAAGCGGACAGTCGCGGAGGGAGAAATACAACCCGCCTGCGTGCAATCCTGTCCGGCAGAGGCGATGGTATTTGGCGATCTGAACGAACCTGAGAGTAAGGTTTCTCAGCTCGCCGGAAGTGGACGTTCGACGCGCCTGCTGGACGAGCTGGGTACCAAACCAAAGGTGTTCTATCTACAGAGGGCTACGTAAGGTGGCGGCGGGAGCGGAAACGATCGTCTACCCACAAGCACACCGGGATCTTTGGCGGCCCTTAGCAGGCGCGAGCCGGCGCTACCTATCGGTGGTCGCTCTGTTATCCGCAATATCGTGCTGGGGCCTTTTCGCATGGGGTTATCAGCTTGTTCGCGGCATAGGCGTCGCGGGAATACACCGGCCGATTTTTTGGGGCTTCTACCTGGTCGATTTCGTCTTCTGGATTGGTATCTCTCACGCCGGAACCTTAATCTCAGCCATTCTTCGCTTGACGGAAGCGGGCTGGAGAAGACCGGTAACCCGCGCCGCCGAGGCCATCACAGTCTTCGCATTAATGATCGGCGGGATGTTTCCGATCATTCACCTGGGTCGTGCTTGGCTTTTCTTCTGGCTGTTCCCTTACCCTAATTCACGGCTGCTTTGGCCGAACTTTCGTTCCCCTCTGCTCTGGGACCTGACTGCGATCGGCACCTATCTCATAGGCAGCACGATTTATCTTTTCCTGCCCTTGATCCCGGATGTGGCCGCGCTTGCGAAGCATGCTAGCGGTTGGCGCGCGCGGCTTTACCGGGCGCTCTCTCTCGGTTGGAGTGGAAGCGACCGGGAATGGCATGCCCTGGAACGAGCGATGAAGTTAATGGCCGGGATCATCCTGGCTGTCGCAGTCTCGGTCCACACGGTCGTCGCCTGGGACTTCTCCATGGCAATCGCTCCGATGTGGCACAGCACGATTTTCGGACCTTACTTCGTAGTCGGCGCAATTTTCAGCGGCATTGCAGCGCTGGTAATCGCGATGGCCATTATTCGCAGAACGATGCATCTGGAGAACTATCTCACAGCGCATCACTTCAACAATCTGGGCAAATTGCTACTGCTGATGAGTCTCCTGTGGCTCTACTTCACGGTAGCTGAGAACCTGACCGCCTGGTATGGCAATGAGCCAAAAGAGATGAACGTCTTCGGTGCTCGCGCGCGCGGCAACTTCGCGCCTTTCTTTTGGATCATGGTGTGCTGCAATTTCATCGTGCCGTTCGTTCTGATTGGTATCCGGCGGCTGCGCTCCGTACGAACAGTCACGATCGCATCCATAACGGTTGTGATCGGAATGTGGCTGGAACGCTATCTGATCATCGTTCCGACCTTAAGCTTCGGCCGGCTACCGGCCACTTGGGGCCGCTACGCGCCTACCTGGGTAGAGATCTCGATCACCACAGCAACCTTCACCACAATGGCTTTGCTGTATCTTATTTTCGCGAAACTGTTTCCTATCGTCTCGATTTGGGAGCTCCGGGACGACACCGCCGAAGGGAATGACTGAAGTGTTTCTCGGCGCCGAATTCTACGATGCAGAGTCGACTGCCCGAGCCCTGCTCCAACTTAAGGCGGAAGGGCTTGACTCGAATTCCCTGTCTGTGTTTTCGAGCCAGCCAGTAGAGTTTCCCGCAGGCGTGCTCGACCGCCCTAGCCGCATGTCGTTAACGGTAGTGACGAGCGCCGTCTTGTTTTTGCTGCTTACTATCTGGTTCGTGTATTTCACTCAATACAATTACCCCCTGATTACGGGAGGAATGCCGCTCTTTTCGTTCTGGGCTACCGGAGTGATCTTCTACGAAATGACGATGTGCGGCGCGATCCTGACAACGTTTTTCTGGTTTCTTCTGGAAAGCGGAATTCTCCGCAGAGGCCGCCGGCCGCCGGTGCCAGTGTTCGATTCGGGAACAATCTGCGTCAGAGTGTGCTGCCGGTCAGGTCAGGTGGAGGATGTCAGTCAGAGCTTAAAATCGGCAGGCGCTATGAATGTCAGGACCCTCGGAGAAGCGGCGTGAACCGTAGATTGTTATTCATCGCCGCTCTTGCCACGAGTCTGTCAGCATCGGATATTCAGGCTCCACCATGGGAGAAACACCGGCTCGATGTGGGACGCGATCTGTTTCGTGAGAATTGCGCTGTCTGTCACGACATCGACAAGGATCAGAAGCACACCAGAAAACTTGGACCCAGCTTGAATCACTTGTTCAAGAACGAAAAACTGCCGCTCAGTCACGGTAAGCCTAATCGCGCATACGTCGTGACCAGAATCAAGTTCGGCGGACCGCTTATGCCGGCATTCAGTAAGCAGATGAGCGCATCGGAAATAGCGACTTTGATCGACTACATCGCCTCGAAGTAGCTCGACATAACACGGCCGTAACGCCAGGCGCAATAAACTAAGGGGCGATGGATAAAAGACAGTTCTTGAAGACCTCGGGCGCGTTGTTAGCCGGCGGGATGTTTTCGCGTTTGCTGCCTGGCAGCGAACAGGAAGCGGCGCGGACAAACTGGTCGGGTAACTATACCTACCATGCCGCGCGGCTCGATTCTCCGAAAACGCTCGAAGAAGTGCGGCAGGTCGTCAAGCGTTGCAGCAATCTGAAAGCGCTTGGCGCGCGCCATTCTTTCAATTCGATTGCGGATACGACCGGTGATCAGATCTCGCTGAAGAATCTCGATCAGATTGTATTGAACCCAAAATCGCGAACCGTTACGGTGGGCGGTGGCGTGAAATACGGCCAATTGGCGCCCTATATCGATAGCCGCGGCTTTGCGCTCCACAATCTGGCATCCCTGCCACATGTTTCCGTGGTGGGCGCTTGCGCTACTGCTACGCATGGTTCGGGCAATCAGAACGGGAATTTATCGACGGCAATTGCAGGCATGGAGATGGTAACGCCCGATGGCGAAGTTATCGTTGTCTCAGAGGAGAAAGATGGCGATCGATTCCGGGGCATGGTCGTGGGACTCGGCGGCCTCGGCGTGGTGACGAAGATCACGCTCAAGGTTCTCCCCAGGTTCACCATGAGGCAGGTCGTGTATGAGAATCTTTCGTTCGATCAACTGGAGAAACACCTCGACGAAATCTTCGCTAGCGGATACAGCGTGAGCTTATTTACCGACTGGCAGAATCATCGCGCCACACAAGTCTGGATCAAGAGTCGCGTCGAGCCCGGCGTTCGCCAAGAAATAAAGCCGGAATTTTTCGGCGCGAAGGCTGCCACGAAGAACCTTCATCCTCTGGCTGGGCATTCGGCAGAAAATTGCACGGAGCAAATGGGTGTGCCCGGACCCTGGTATGAGCGCTTGCCGCACTTTCGCATGAACTTCACGCCAAGTAGCGGCCATGAATTGCAGTCAGAATACTTCGTTCCTCGCGAAAAGGGTTATGAAGCAATCCTCGCAGTCGAACGGCTGCGCGAGCATATAACACCACACCTCTTCATCTCTGAGCTGCGGACGGTTGATGCCGACGATCTTTGGATGAGTACCGCATACAAGCGAAGGTCGATGACAATTCACTTCACCTGGAAGCCCGAGTGGCCAGAGGTCAAGCGAGTTTTGCCGCTGATAGAGGAACGACTGAAACCGTTTGAAGCAAGGCCGCATTGGGCCAAACTCTTCACAATGCCGCCTTCTCGTCTGAAGTCGCACTATGAAAAACTGCCCGATTTTCAGAGGCTCCTTGCCCGCTATGATCCGCATGGAAAATTGCGCAACGATTTCTTGAGTACCAATATTTACGGTTAGCCGGTCTGGGGAAAGGAAGCATCGAATGCCGAGGGGAATTACTCGCCGCGAACTTGGCTTGGCGGCAGCTTGCGGGCCAGTGTGGGCCCAAACCGGAGGACAGGTGAAGCAGGAGAGTCCCACATCTGAAATCCTGACCGATCCCTTTGGGGACGGTTTGGACCCCGTCGCCTGGACGTGGGAAGAATACCAGCACGCGCCATTGCGCCTTACCTTTCAGGCAACCAACAAGGCTCAGGCGGATGCCTGGCAAAAGGAGCTACGCGCCAAATTGAAAGAGTTGTTGGGAGGATTCCCGTTGCGCTCGCCGTTGCAGGCGAGGACGATCGATGTCCGGAGTTTTCCGGCGTACACCCGTGAGCGTTTTGTATTCGAGAGTCGTCCCGGGGTCAGCGTTCCCGGCTATCTTTTGATGCCGCTTGGTGCACCGAAGCCATGTCCAACCGTGGTTTGCGTACCCGGTCACGGGCGCGGCGTGGACGACATCGTTGGTATTGACGAGCACGGCCGCGATCGAACTGATAAGCCGGGCTACCAGCACGACTTTGCCATTCAGGCGGTGGAACACGGTTTGGCCGCGGTAGCTATAGAGCCGATGGCGTTTGGACACCGGCGCGATGACATCACCAAACGGAAAGGAGTCCTAGAAACCGCGTGCCAACCCGCGGCAGGATCGGCGCTTTTGTTGGGCCAGACCATGATCGGCTGGCGAGTCTGGGATGTGATGCGAACGATCGATTGGATTGAGACGCGGCCCGAGTTAGATAAAGAGCGCATTGGCTGTATGGGGATATCAGGCGGCGGAACATGCACTCAGTTTTCTGCCGCGCTGGATCAGCGAATCAAATGCGCGTACGTGAGCGGCTATCTGAACACGTTCCGTGCCAGCATCATGAGCGTTTCGCATTGTATTGACAACTACGTCCCAGGCATCCTGGATTGGGCCGAGAACTACGATGTGGCCGGGTTGATCGCTCCACGATTCCTATTTTCTGAGGGAGGAAACAAAGATCCGATCTTTCCTGTGCAGGCAACCATCGAGAGCTTTCGCCGGGTCAAGAAAGTTTATGAAGTTTACGGCGTGCCCGAGCGGGCTCAACAAGAGATCTTCGAGGGCGAACATGAGTTCCATGGAAAACGAGGGCTGCCATTTCTGGCGCAATCGCTCTCCTGAGTAGGCCGGTTACACCTGGAGGTGATTAGTGCCTGTGGCGCAAAGATCTCGGACGAGTGAAAGGAAAGAACTCCTGGGCCAAATTGTAGGCGAAATCGGCGCCCAGGCCATAAAAGCCTCTCGCGAAACCGTCACCTATTCCCCCCGTGCTCGCGGGTTGCCAGGTATTGATTAACTGAGCGGCCCCGAAAGAGCTTATCACTCTGGCATAGGCGAAAGAGGAATGACCAGCATCCGTTTTGCAAACAATAACTTGTTTGAGTGCATTCATGAACCGCACCTTCAACGGCTGGCCCTCTGACGGGAAGTAGCGAGGGTCTTCCTGAAGGGCTGACTCGAGCAGGAACGCAAAACTCTGGCGGGTGAAATTACCCGCAAGCCCGGAGGCGTAACGCTTTGCGAAACCTTCCACGCCACCTCCCCACTCATAAGGGGAACCAGCCCCCTGACCGATAGCAGCTCCCACTAAAGAACCGAACAGACCGCGAAACCCTAGCGTCTGTACCACGCGATAATCGAACTTGTCGCCAACTGTGAATGGCGGGGCGGAAATCGTAGTGGGTAGCTTTAACGCATCCGGTACATTTTGCTGCTGTGGCTGAGAGGAGGGAAGTTGCCCGGGCTGAGGCGGAACGGATTGACCGTTGAGATTGGAGCACTTGAAAGAGGCAGGCGCGAATAGCGCAATCGCCAGAAAAAAGCTGAGCCCTATCCGGCAAGATAGGCGCTTCAAGAATGTCATCCTCTCTCATTAACGCATGAATGATCCACAAGACCGCCGGGAGCAGCGGCCTTGTGAGATGCGTTAGAGATGCAGGAGTGTTAGTTCGGAATCGCGGCAGTCACTTGATTCGAATAAGAGCTTTCCGCGCTGCCGTTCGTCGCTGTGGTGACGTAGTAGTAAGTTTGACCCGGTTGCACCGCTCCGTCCACATAGCTCGTGTCCGTTAACGTGGCGCTCAATTTAGTAAAGGGGCCGGTCGCCGTGCTACCGCGATAGACATAGTATCCGGTCACTCCACTAGACGTGCTGGCATCCCAGCTCAACGCCACGTTGTGCGAATCTACGAGTTGAAAGGACTCGTTCGATAGTCCGGTGCAGGATGTCTGATCAATTCCCGTACCGTTGGAAGTAGCAGATACTCCGCCTTTCACATCCAGACAGTTGCCCGAAGTGACAAAACTGATCCGATAATTACCGGGAACTGTGTCGGCCGAAACGTTCCAGTTCATCTTCCCGTTCGATACGGTTGAATATTGAACCACGTTCGCTCCCGCCGCGGGCGGATTGCCAGCGACGTAGAGAAATAAGCGGCTGTTGACCGACTGAATCAGATAGCTCCCATCGCTCTGCGGCAAGAACGTCCAAAGCTGGCTGGGGTCGCTGGAACAAGTCGCTTGTTCCATTGGGTAGTTAGTATGGGTCGAGCTGTAGGTGGGCTGAATACACTTACCGCTGCTCTGGGCTACCATCTTCACCGGATAGGCCGGGACACTGATCGTAGTCTGGCCATACGAGATCGAAGCAAGAATCGAGATAGAGAAAAAGATACTGGTTAAACGCAAGGTCGAGAGTCGCAATCCTTAAAGGCCCGTGCTCGGACGAAGTAAAACGCTCGTCGGCAAGATGGCTAAATCGCCGATCTGTAGGTGGACCGAAATTGTAAGCGAGTATTCCGCTCACAACGGAAGTGGCAACTAGCCAGGGATTACTCTCTGGCGATTAGACGAAGAAGGTTCGTGAGGTAGAAGACGAAGGAATGTCGGACGGGGGATTCAAAGCGATCGCTAGCGCGTTTGAACTGGCTTTCTTGCGGCTATAACCCTGCGGTCACACGCGGGTCACATCCGATCGTTGAAGCCAAGATGTCAGGTCTTGTTCCGTCACGCTACCGTCTGCGACTCCAACCATTACCTGCACCACATCTGCTTGGTCCGCTATTATCGAGATTCCGTTCAATTCAAGAAATAGCGCGCAAACGATCCACGCCGTGCGTTTATTCCCATCGACGAATCCGTGGTTTCTCGCTATGCCGATAGCGTAGGCAGCAGCAAGTTGATGAAGGCTGCACTCCGGAGAATAGGCTTGCTTTCCGGCGCAGAATGTGTGATTATTCATAGTAGTGAATAAAAATTCACCTGAGTCATGACCATGGCAGCTCCTATTTATCAACCCTCCACCCGTCTTTCACCGGCAGGGCTGCGGAACGATCTCGATCTTTCAACTGAACAGTTGAACGGCCTGCTCGATCTCGCGCAGCAGATGAAGCAATCCGGGCGGCGCTACGCTGCGGCTTTGGAAGGCCGCTACATCAGCCTCCTGTTTGAAAAGCCTTCTTTGCGTACCCGCATGACCTTTGAGCTGGCGATCAAGCAACTGGGCGGCGACTGCGTTACTCAAGTCGGGATGATTGGCGATCGTGAGCCGTTGAAGGATGTGGCACGCAATCTGGCGCGCTGGACCGATGCCATAGTGGCCCGGACATTCGAGCAGCAGACGATTGATGAACTCTCTCGCTGGTCAGGATTGCCGGTGATCAATGCTCTCAGCGATCTGTATCATCCATGTCAGGCGCTGGCGGACATGTTGACTGTCAAAGAACATTTCGGGCGCTTGCGTGGGCTGAAACTTACCTATGTTGGCGATGGCAATAATGTGGCGCACTCGCTGCTCTTGTGTTGCGCGCGGCTTGGCATTGATTGCTCGGTGGCAACACCTGCGGGCTATGAGCCGCAATCCAAAATCGTGGCACTGGCAAAGCAATTGGCAGCGACCAGCGGCGCTGTAATCGAGGTTGTGAATGATCCAGTCCAGGCCCTGAAATCTGCCCATCTGGTCTACACAGACGTATGGACCAGCATGGGCCAGGAATCGGAAGCGCAGGCACGTAGAGAGTTGTTCTCCACGTACCAGGTAAACGAGGCTCTCTTAGCGAAGGCTCGCAAGGACGCTCTCTTCATGCACTGTCTTCCGGCAAAGCGTGGTTTGGAAGTTACCGACGACGTAATGGAGTCGCCGCAATGCGTCGCTTTCGACCAGGCTGAAAACCGGCTGCATGCGCAAAAAGCATTGCTGTTGACTCTTCTGCATTAATCGCCCGGAGGACGGCTCTTATAATTAGCGGGAAATGAGAAAGGTCCAGGTGTGTCCGCTTGTTCCGAGCGCAGGAATAGAGATCATATGAACAAAGTGGAAGCAAAAAAAGTCGCGCTTGCGTACTCCGGCGGGTTGGACACCTCCATCATCATTCCCTGGCTGAAAGAGCACTACGGCTGCCAAGTGGTTGCGGTCTGCGGCGATATCGGCCAGGGCGGCGAGGAACTCGACGGTCTGAAAGAGAAAGCGCTGAAGACGGGAGCCTCTGAAGTGTATGTCGAGGACATGCGCGAAGAGTTTGTCAGCGAATACCTATGGAAGCTGGTGCGCTCCGGCGCGGTCTACGAGCACAAATATCTGCTGGGTACGTCGATAGCCCGGCCGCTGCTGGCCAAGCGGCAGGCCGAAGTTGCCCTGAAAACCGGATGCGATGCTCTGGCCCACGGATGCACCGGAAAGGGGAACGATCAGGTCCGCTTCGAACTTACTTATAAAGCGATCGCGCCCAACCTTCCGGTGATTGCGCCCTGGCGTGAGTGGAATATCGCCTCGCGCGAAGATGCGATCGAGTATGCAAAGAAAAAGAATGTGCCGATTGCACAATCGACGACCAAGATTTATAGCCGCGATCGGAATATCTGGCACATTTCGCATGAGGGAGGCGAACTGGAAGATCCGGCCAATGCCGCGCCTGAACATATTTGGATGCTGACTAACAACCCGGCCGACTCGCCGGCCAAGGCGGCCGAGATCACGATTGGCTTCGAAGGAGGCATTCCAGTCTCGCTTGATGGACAGCATCAATTAAGCGCAGTGGCGCTTTTGGAACACCTGAACAAAATTGGCGGCGAACATGGCATCGGACGCATCGATCTGGTCGAGAACCGTTTCGTCGGTATGAAGTCGCGCGGCTGCTATGAGACGCCCGGTGGCACGATCCTGATGGCGGCCCTTCGTGAACTGGAAGCCCTGACTCTCGACCGTGCGACGCTTCACTACAAACAGAAAGTCGCCCTCGACTACGCGGAAATGGTCTACAACGGGTTCTGGTTTACTCCTCTTCGCGAAGGATTGGATGCGTTTTTCGCAAGACTGGCCGAGCCTGTCAGCGGAGAGATCAGGATGCGCCTCTACAAAGGAAACCTGGAGCCAGTCAGCCGGAAAAGCCCAAATTCGCTTTACAGTCTGGATATCGCGAGTTTCACCATGGGTGCCAGCTACGACCAGAAAGATGCGCTTGGATTTATCAATCTCACCGGGTTGCCGATCAAAGTTCGGGCTTCATTGAAACATTAGTCGTATGAAGCTGTGGGGTGGCAGATTCGAGGGTGGATCGTCGCACATCTTTGAAGAGTTTTCGGGGTCGCTGCGCTTCGATCAACAGCTGGTTTTCGCGGATGTGAAGGGTTCACAAGCTTTTGCTCGGGCGCTCGAGAGGCACCGCATACTGACCGCCGAGGAAACCGCTAAAATCATCTCCGCTTTTCAGGAGATTGCCGAAGAAGCCAAGTACCCGGGCTACTTCTGGGACGCGCGTGACGAAGATATCCATACTTTTGTCATTCGTAAATTGGGAGAAAAAGTCGGCGATCTTTCGAGCAAGATCCATACCGGGCGCAGCCGCAATGAGCAGGTGTCGCTAGACACGCGGCTTTATCTGCGTGTCGTATCCGAGGCCATTCTGGAGAGCTTGGGAGAGCTGCTTGAAACGCTGCTGGGGCTGGCTCGCCAATATCCTCAAGCCGTCATTCCCGGGTACACGCATCTGCGGCGCGCCCAGGCCGTGCTGTGGCCTCATTACTTGCTGGCCTACTTCGAAATGTTTGCACGTGATTTTGAACGGATGCAGCAGGCGCGCGCGCGCATCAACGTGCTGCCGCTAGGTTCGGGAGCTCTGGCCGGAAGCGGTTTCCCATTCGATCGCGAGGCGATCGCCGAGGATCTGGATTTCCCCAGCATTTCTGGCAACAGCATGGATGTGTCCGCCGATCGCGATTTCGGTCTGGACTTTTTGTACGCCTGCAGTCTCATCATGCTGCATCTCAGCCGGCTTGCGGAAGACTGGATTCTGTACTCGAGCGAAGAGTTCAATTGGATGACATTAGGAGACGATGTCACCAGCGGTTCGAGCCTGATGCCGCAGAAGAAAAACCCTGATTCTCTCGAACTTATTCGCGGTAAGTCGGGCCGGGTCTTCGGCGATTTGACCTCGCTGTTTATCACGATGAAGGGTCTCCCGATGACCTACAACCGCGATATGCAAGAGGACAAGGAGCCGCTGTTCGACGCCTGCCATCAAACGCTCGGCTCGCTTCGCATGGCGAAAGTAGTAGCTGATTCAGTCGTTCTGAAACCGGAGATTCCGGAAGCCGCGGCCGAACAAAGCTGGGTAGTCGCGACCGATCTGGCTGAGGAACTGGCGCGCAAGGGCGTACCGTTTCACAAGGCCCATGAGATCGTGGGCCGGCTCGTTCTGGAGAGCCTGAAAACAAACAGACGCCCGTCTGATTGGAGTGGCGAAGCGCTGGCGGAGTTTGCTCCAGAACTTACGCCCGAGATGGTTCGCTTGCTCTCGCCCGCTGAAGGCCTGAAAACCCGTGAATTGCCCGGCGGGACAGGTCCGTCCGCGGTTGCCGGAGCGCTGGTTCGAGCCGGTGAACGCCTTCGAGTGCTGCGAGAGACGTTGCAGCAGCCATGAATAAGAGTTTCCGTCAAGGGCAGATCCTTGAAATTATCCGCAACAAAAAGATCTATACGCAAGACGAACTCGCCCGTGAACTCAGCCTGAGCGGTATACAAACAACGCAGGTGACGCTGTCGCGGGACATGCGCGACCTTGGCTTGGTCAGGACGGCAGAAGGTTATCGGAAATTCGGAACCGAGAGAGCCGGTCCCAGTCTCGCGGATGTCGCCAACGAATATCTCTTAGACATTAAAGTTGCGCAGAATCTGGTAGTCCTTCGCACCCCGCCGGGAAATGCAAACGCGCTGGCAGTTGCCATAGATAGGGAAGACCTGAAGCCCGTGGTCGGCACGATTGCTGGCGACGACACCATTCTCGTGATCACTGCTGACAAAGCCGCGGCGGATCAGTTCCGGCAGACTCTGCTGCGGATGATTACCGCCTGAGCGCGGGCAGCTATTCGGGAAATCTGTTTGCTGGCGGGATTGCGAAAAAATCCGTCCTGACTGAACGTATTCCTTCGTAGGTCGTTGATCTTGAATCGGAGCCATGAGCGAAGCGATTGGTGTTAGTGCTGGTGTTCGTGTGCGTCGCTCGGCAGAGGCTTGCATCCGCTTTCCGAAAGAACACACGGTACGTGTTCAAACTGAATCGTCGAATGGTGAATGCCGAAGCCCCTCAGGACTTGAACGATGCGCTTCAGAATCCGCTCGCTGGCGGACGGAGGCATGTCCTCAATCAAGACATGCGAGCTAAGAGCGTGCGTATTCGATCCCAGGCTCCAGATGTGGAGATCATGTATTTCGAGGACTCCGTCGACGGCGCCCATGGCTTCGGTCACACTACTCAGTTCGATGCCCCGTGGCAGTCCTTCGAGAAGGATGTTGCACGATTCGCGCACGATGCCCCAAGCAGTGTAAATAATGAAGATCCCGAGAACAATCGAAAGAATCGGGTCGATATAAGTTAGTCCCGTGTAGCGGATTGCCAGCGCGCCCGCAATAATCGCTACAGCGCCCACAGCATCGCCGAGCATATGAATCATGGCTGCGCGAATGTTGATATCACCTTTGTTGCCGCGATTCAACGCGATTACAATTGCGCCGTTCAAAGCCAAAGCCGCGACAGCGACCCACAGCATGATCCGGTCATTGAGTGGTTCGGGATGCAAGAGACGTACTATTGCTTCCCAGAAAATAGCCAAGGAAATGACAATCAGCGTTGCGGCATTGAGAAACGCCGTAATCACGCCCGCCCTGCCATAGCCGTAAGTCTTGAATTCATTGGCAGGTTTGCTTTGCAAATATAGGCCGATGGCGGCAAGCAGCAGCGCGAGTGCATCTGTAAAGTTGTGACCCGCATCGGAGAGCAGAGATAAGCTGTGCGATCGGAGTCCTGCGAAGGCCTCAAACCCGGTAAAGGCCAACGTTGCCGCCAGCGACAACCGCAGAACCCATCCGGTCTGCGGCGCATGATGGTGATGATGAGGCACCTTTGGAACCCTCAAGTCCAATTTACGATAAACAGAGCGCGCGTTCGGAGAAGCACCTAGTGCGGCTGATCGGGTGGCTTCTCTCCCGGGCGGTATAACGAAGGAATTTTCTTCTTGTTCTCATCTTCTTTGTTGGCGGCCTTTTTGCGTTCCTTTTGTTCCGCCGTGGACATCGCCGATTCCCGCTCGCTCTTTTCCTTAGTGTCCGCAGCGGTGATATCCGCTTCGCGTTTCTTTGAGTCTTCCATCGAAAGCTCTTGACTGTCGCTGGTTGTGTCGATCGCTTCCGAAAGAACGAATTTGTAGCGATCCAAGTCTTTCGGCCCGCTGTCCTGGATTTTATTGAGGCGTTCGAGAAAATCCTTCTCTGCTCCGATCACAGCTACCATTGCTTTGTCGATCGGCCGGTTATGACGTAACGCGTCGTCCGCTACGGAATCGATAGCCTCGATAATCTTGCTGTAATCTTCGAGCGCGTTGTGAATGAAGAGGCTACGCCCTGCTTTTTCCTTAGCCAGGTACTGCTCGATCAGATCCATCCGCTGCCGCGCAAAATGAATGTAAAGTTCAAGCCTCTGATCCGGCTCCTGAGCCTCCCGAACCTGATCCGCCTCGTTCGATGTCAGAAAATCGCGATCCTGTTCCGAAGCCTGAGAGACTCCTGCCAGCAAGATCGCGATTAGCAGGTATCCCTTCATTTGCGCATCACTCCCGCCAATAGCCTGTCATGAATGGTGTCCAATTCCCTGTTGGTCTGTTCCGCCCACCCGCGGCGCGGCAGATCGATATCGTCAAGCAGACTCGCCATGCGGCGCTGCAAGTTGGCGACTCGCAGCTCGGCCTTCTTGTAATACCGCGCTTTGTGAGCCGTTTCCAGAGAGTCTACGCATGCGTGCAGCGCCTTGGTCATCCCGTCCAACTCCGCGTCGCCTTTATCGATGTCGCCCGTGTGGTAAGCCTCGCGGGCATCGTCAAACGCCATCTCAGCCTTGCTCAACTCCAATTCGGCCTGCTTACCGGGATCGTGATCCGTGCTCGTTTCTGAGCTGAACCGGCAGCTGGGCAAGCAGGAATGCGACGCTTGCCCACTCAAGGCCAGAAGAACTGCCAGGTGCCAGACGACGAACACAAACGATCAACTGACCCCATTCTAGTGCAACTGAAAGCACGCCTTTATTAGTAGCTTCAAAACTACAAAATCGGCTTGCTTTCGTGCGCGGCTCAGAAAGCGTTTGACCGAGCCGCGACCGTCACGAAGCGCTTGACCGACGCTATTTTGCGATGGAAAGTGCCTAGCTTTTCCGCCGGTCCTTTGCCGCCGCAGTGGCCTGCTTGTGAAGATGAGTCATATTGACGCCCTCGAGCGCAACGGCGATGAAGCCGATGATGATTAGCGGAATGGTCACCACTGCCCAGAGAATCAAAGAGAACCGCTTCGCGTGCCCGGAAGCCAGCCCGAACAGGATCAGTGTGCGGGCAGTGACCCACTGAAACGACCCAAGATTTCCTGGAGCCTGCGGAACAACGCTGCTCAATCGAAGCAGAACCATCATGGTGAAAGAAGCGGCTACCGGCACGACCAGCCGGTTGGCTCTAATCAGCATGTAGATGGGCACGATCTGGGCGAACATATACAGGCCGCTGACCAAAAACGAAAAGTACAGATACCGTGAATGCCCGATGAGATGCAGATCCTCAATCAAGGTGTCGAACCAGCGTGGCCAGGAAATCCCGAATACCAGATCGAGCGATTGCTTACGGGCGTACATCGCGTACGCGAGGATCACAGCGCAAATTACGATCAGGACGCCAAGGATGTAGCCGCCGTGAAGGAGAACACCTGGCAATCTAACAAGCCGGAGGCAGAAGAAAAAGCAGGCCAGCAACCATATGCCGTCAAACAAACGCTCGATCAAGGCCGACGCGAACGTCACCGAGAGGGGTACTTCAGTGAACTTCGACAGCAGAAAACAGCGAATGAGCTCGCCGGCGCGGAACGGCAAGACTTCGTTCGCGAACAAACCGACGTAGATGCTTTCCACAGCCTGAACGAATGGGACGCGTCCGATCGGACTCAGCAACAATCTCCAGCGCCAGGCATGAAGCAGATACACACAAACATCGGCAGTGATGGCGCCGCAGACCCAAGCCCAATGCATGCGCCTGACTTCGCCCCAGATGTGTTGAAGTCCGGCGCCGTTCAGCACCCACCCCATGCAGATCAGAGAGACGAGGTTGGTCGAAACGATAAGGGCCCAGGATTTGAACTTGCTACTTCGCTCAACAGAGTTGAGCGGTGGGGTCTGAGTGCTCAGCAACCCTATAATAGCGCCGGGCGAATGATGATTCGATGCGCATGGTTCATGGCCCTACATACACTCCCATGGCTCGCTTTGTCTTGCGCATGGTGTCGTCTGAAATAGGACGAACACGGTTTTTGCCGCGCTCTAAAATCTCGTCGATGTACGCCTGATCGGATGAAATTTCGCGGTAGCGCTTTTGTACGGGTTCGAGCCGTGTGATAATCGCCTCCGCAACCAGCTTCTTGAAATCTCCGTAGCGCATGCCTGCTACTTTTTCGCTGGTGATTGCCGGATCACAAGCTTGGGCCATCGTGAGGAGATTGGCAATACCTGCGCCCATATTCTCGGGATCCACAGCCGGGTTTGAATCGGTCGTGGCGCGAGCGATTTTCTTCTGGATGATTTTCGGCTCGTCTAGCAACGCTATGGCGTGCCCGGAACCGGGCGTAGACTTGCTCATTTTTTGGGTAGGGTCGTCCAGCCCCATGATGCGGGCGCCGACTGCAGGCAAGTGCGTCGCCGGCATCACGAACGTCTCGCCATAAAGCGTGTTAAAGCGGTGAGCGATGTCGCGAGCCAGCTCGAGGTGCTGCGCCTGATCCTCGCCGACTGGAACGATGCTTGCCTGATAAAGCAAAATATCGGCGGTCATCAACACCGGATACTGAAGAATTCCATCGCCGACTGTGTCCTGCTTCTCGGCCTTGGCCTTAAACTGAGTCATCCGCTGTAGCCAGCCCAGCGGCGTTACGCAGGTAAGCAGCCACGCCAGCTCTGAATGTGCCGGAACACTCGACTGAACAACGATGGAAGACTGCTCCGGATCAATGCCGGCCGCGATAAAAAGCGCCGCGGTTTCACGGATTTTGGCGGAGAGCTCCTCTGGTTTTTGGAAGATAGTGATGGCATGCAGATCGACAATGCAGAAGATGCTTTCGAATCGACCCTGGATCTCCGCCCAATTTTTCAGTGCCCCGAGATAATTGCCAATGTGTAGTTGTCCGGTAGGCTGAACTCCGGAAAATACTCGTTCTTTCATTGATAAATGGAATCTTTATCGTAAGTGATGGCGACTGCAACAGTAACAATCGAAAAGCTGGTGTACGGCGGCGATGGCCTCTCCCATATAGATGGAGCGGTGGTTCTAACACCCTTCGTCCTACCCGGCGAACGAGTCATTGTGAGCACTGCGAGCGCCAAAAAAGGAGTACTGCGCGGCAGCCGTCCCGAGGTGCTTGAACCTTCCGGGCACAGGAGTCATCCGCGCTGCGAATATTTCGGCCGTTGCGGCGGCTGCCATTATCAACACTCGCATTACGAGTATGAACTCGCACAAAAAGTAGAGATTCTTCGGGAAACACTGCGCCGGCTGGGAGGCATACATTACGAGCAGGAGATTCCGGCGATCAGCGGAGATCCTTGGTTTTATCGGAACCGGATACAGCTTCATTTTGAAGATCGCGAGATAGGCTTCCGGCTGCACGGTTCTCACGATCTTTGCCCTATCGATCATTGCTATATCTCGGATCCGCTCCTCGTCGACTGTATCCGGCGGGTAGGCGAAGCCGCCAAACGCCCGGAATGGCCCGGCTTTCTCCGTTCCTTGGAACTTTTCACGAATGGAAGCGAGCTGCAGTTGAATGTCTTAGATTCAGCTCGGCCGGTCGCCGCCCGATTTTTCGAGTGGTGTGCAACTTTTCTCCCCTCTTTGTTGCCTGGAGCCCTTTCCTACCCGACGGGCGAGTTCCAGTTTCGTGTTAGTGGCGGGTCTTTCTTCCAGGTAAATCGTTTCCTTATCGATTCGCTAGTCAAGGAGGTGCTCAGCGATTCGCAGGGGGCTCACGCCATCGATCTATATGCCGGTGTGGGCTTGTTTTCTTTGGCGATGGCGAAGCGTTTTGAGAGAGTGGATGCCGTCGAGCGGGGGCTCTCCGCTTACCTGGACCTCGAATTCAACGCCAGGCAGAGCGGACAAAACATTCACATCGCTCGCGGATCAGCCCAGGACTATATCAACGAGCCATCCCGAGGGACGCCGGACCTTGTAGTGGCCGACCCGCCGCGTGCCGGTTTAGGCGATGCAGTGACCGCTGCGATCCTGCAGCATAAGCCCCATCGAATAACCCTGGTCAGTTGCGATCCCTCCACCTTGGCGCGGGATGCGCGCAAACTAGTCGCCGCATATCGTATCCGGCGGCTGGCGTTGGTAGATCTTTTCCCTCGCACCTATCACTTCGAAACGGTCATGCATCTCGAAAAAATCATGTGAGGGAAGCGGGGATGCAGCGGATTTCCACTCTGGCGTGTATGGTTTAGGAACTTCGGAAGCGCTCTAGCAAACCGCGCCATTTGCGCGCTACGAGTTCGGCGATGTTCAGCGCGATAGCCAGCCCGAGGAAAAACGGCCAGAGCTGCCACTGTGTCGTAGCGCTTCGTCCTCCGGCCTCAAAGATATTGGATAGCGGCGGATTGAATCGGCCGTTCGTGAAACTGGCTATCTCTCTAAGCACGTTTTCGTTTGCACCGTAATCTCCGAACTCCGGTTGCTGCCGGTATAACCCAATTTCGGGGAACGCCTCATCCGTATTCACCGGTCGAATGCGGAACAGCCCGGTCTGCGAACCGATGTGGATTCGGCCCTGGTAAAGGCGGGTGGCGGTTTTCCTCACATCGATGGCTTTGCGAAAGCCATTAGGCCCGAGCACATAGATTTGGGGCACCGAATCGGGTTCGGCTGTCTGCGCCGCAAGACGGTAGCGCACGATCATGTCGTTATTCGCGGAATCCAGTTCAGCGGTCGCGTCGCTCGGGCTGGTGTGCATGAGCAGATCGCGAGTCACGTTCGTCCAGAATTTGTCGAAACCAGGCCACGTCATCCACGCTTCTGCCCAACGACTCTTGGCATCCGATGCGAAGACCGCCGCGCGCCCGAGACCGTATTCCCAGCGCACGTAGAGCGGATCTCGAGTGGTGGGATTGATTTCGAGAATCGTTTCCGCGCCTTGCTTCGCTATGTAGCGCGCGTATCCGCGAAGAGCGGGAGCCGCTTCCATACCTACACCCTCGAGAATGTCTGCCTTCGCAGCGATCAGTGGCGCGAGAGCTTTCTCGATAGCCGTGGATCCGCTATACGTCTCAACGTCCTTCAACAGAATTTGCTGCAATCCTACAGGTTCGTTCAGAAAATAACTTCGGCCGCCCGAAGTCGCGGCGACCTTCTCGAGATAGCTTCGATTAACATCCTGACCGAGACCTACGGTAGAGATAGTGACTGCATGCTGCAAAGCTTCTTTGGCCAGATCGATGCTGTCCCCCTCTTCGGAGATTCCATCTGTTAGAAGAACAATGTGCTTGAAATTGGCAGTAGAAGGCAGCACGCGGCGGTACGCCTCTGCTAATGCCGGCGCGATTTGCGTGCCGCCGTCGGGGGTGATCCCGGAGATCAGGCGCTTTATCAGCGACTTGTCTTCCGCGCGCCGCATCGGTACTGCCCACTGATAGGAGTTGTCGAAGATGAGCACGCCGATGCTGTCAGTGGGCTTCAGATGATCTACTACACCGATCGCTGAAAGCCGCGCAAGCTCGATCTTGCGACCCTCCATTGAGGATGATTTATCGATGATGAGAGCGACGCAGGTACCTCGCGGAATATTGGGAGGAGCGAGTTTAGCTGGAAGAGCGCGATCGAGAGCGTCCAGCTGCTTGTCTTCCCGGTAAACCTGGCGTTCACCGCCTATGAGAAGCAGTCCTCCGCCGTTCCTGACATAGTTCTCAATACGCTCCTTGCGCGATGTCGAAATCGAATTTAAATCAAGGTTGTTCAGAATGACAAGCTGAAAGGTATTGAGATCCTTATCAAGGCCAGTTTCATCGCGACTGATTTCGATGTCGGCCTGTTGCAAGACCCCCAACAAGTTGCTGTCGGTTCCCGCCGGATCCTGTGAGAGGTAGAGAACGTGGGCACGGCTTAACTCTATTGGCTCCTCGAATCGTGCTTCGCCCAGATTCTGCGCCTGTATACGCCCGCTGATCGAAACTACACCGGCTGTCTTCACCCTGGCATCCACGCGAACCGAATTTGTTCCGGGCTGTAGGCTCACTGGCTGATGCCCGAGCAATCGTCCCTCGGCGAAAATGTCGATCGCAGCGGGAGCGGCAGCCGGTGAAAGCACAGTCAGATCTATCGGAATCTCCTCGCCGCTGAAAGCCCGGCGGGGAGTGGAAACCGCCTGGAGCCGGAGTCCGGAACTGGGTCTACCCCCGAGCGCAATCGTGTCCACAGGAATTTGCAGATACTCGAGCCTGGCAATAGCACGTAAAACGCTTCCCTCATTTTCGTTGCCGTCACTGATCAAGAGAAAGCTCGGCAGGTATCCTGCGGGGATCGCGGCCAGGCTATCTGTGAGCGCAGCCTCGATATTCGTTCCGTTCGCAGTTCGAGTCGGAGACCGTCTTCAAACGCAAGCCGCCCGTCAACTCTTCGGGGCGTAGTGCTCGCAGCCGGCTGTCGAAGGGAATGATCTTGATCCAGTTTCGACCTCTCTCTCGTTCTAGATCGCGAGCCAGCGAGGAAGCGCGCGCCAGGTCTTGCTCGGTAATACTTGCGGAAGTATCTACCAGGACGACCTTAGCGATCCTGGTTTGCGGCAGCGTGACGATAGGTTCGCTCAGAGCGAACAGAATCGCGGCAATACTGAATCCCTTCAGCATGAGCCTGAGGGGCCGGGGCGTGTGCCGGAGGCTGAAAACAATCCAGGCTAGCGGAAGCAGAACCAGCGCAAGCACCCAGGGATGAGCGAAGGTCATTTTGCGGCCAGCTCCCGTTCACGATCATGCGCCCGCCGGTTGAACGTTTGGTGTTGCGGTTTCCTCTTCCGCCACCCTCCTGGAACGCCGAAGAGAAACCACTCGAGCAGCAGTCCTGCGGCGCCAGCCAGAGCAAACCACTTCCATAGATCTCTGGCAGTCGGGGCGGCGCCGGTCAGAGCAGGAAGGCCGTTTGTCGCACCAGGCGGCACGCGCCACACTCGCTCACCCACAGAAGGAAGCCGCGGCTCGATGACCCGTTCCCGATCCGTGGAGACGATGCGCAGTGTTGCCGGTCGGGCAACGAAGATCTGCAGTGCGTCTCTCTGCCGGGTGAACGGGATCGGAGCACCGCGATCATCGGTTACTTGCAACGGGCTCTGCTGCTCCGCTGGATCGAGACTTAGGCTGATCAGCCCAATCTGCTGGGCGCTCGCGGAGAGCGTTTGGAACGCTCGCGGATCCAACCATTGCAGAAGATCCGCGAACAACAGCGGCGTAGAGACTTCGTAGCGCAGTTCACCTGCGGCCGGATCGAAACCAATAACGGCAGCCTTAGGTCTCAACTGACCAGCGCGTATGGCCACCGCCGCGCCTTCGGGTGCGCTAGCCACCGCGGTATCGCCTTCGAACAGCTGGAAGATGTTTGTGGCCGGAACGTGCATCGGCTTTGCGCGTAGTGCCGGCCCAATCACCGAACCGCTGTTCCAACTCACCACCGCATTTGTGACGGAAGTCTTGACCGGCAGCGGCGGCGACAGATCTTTCGGGGGGTCGATCCAAAGGCTGGGAAGTCCAGGAGGTACCGCTGGGTCGAACCGGTCAAGAATAATAACGCTGGCGTTGGGCTTTGGCGAATATTGAGCGGGTGTAAAGAAAATAGCCTGCAACTGGTGATTGGCTTCGACCAAAGGCCGCAGAATCTGCGGGCGATCCGTATAAACCGCAATGCGAACAATCTCGTTCTGCGGAAGGAAAACACTAGCGCGATCATCACTTCTCAGGCTGCCCCCTGGGCTGATCGAAGCGGCCAGTTCGCCTGCCGACCGGGTGGTGAAGGTGTACTGCGCAGTAGTATCCGCTCCAGGATAAACGGTGAGATTGCGGACTGCAAATGCTGTGCCGCCGAAGTTCAGATGAAGACGCAATGTCTGGGAATGTATGCCGTAATTCCTCAATCGGATCAGGGCTTGCCAGGTATTCGCCTGGTCCTCGACCTGTTGGGCGGCGAGCTGAACGATCCCGCAGTTTTCGCGATCGGCGTCAACATGAATGACGCGCAGGTTCGGATTGCCTGCAATCGCCACATCTTTCTCGGAGAGCTGCGGGCCGATGTATACGATTTCGCCGGGCATGCCTCCGGACCAACCCTGAGCCTGATGCGCGAACGAAAGGGCGGCTTCAATGTCAGGTGTCGCAAACCCGGCCCTTACATCACGGAGAGCCGAGTCAATCTGCCGTCGATCATCGGTAAAGCGCGTGAGCGGTGTTGTCAGGCCGTCAGCCGCGACCAGCATGACTCGATCGCGCCGGGGTAACAAGGCCAGGTAGCGCCGCGCCCGATCTTTCTCTTCATCGAGTACGCTGCTGCCCGATGCTCCGCCCCTGCTTTGGGCTGCCGGCCACGATCCGGCGTCGAGTAGAAGAACGTGGTTATGGCCGCTCGGCTCACGATTTCCCCACTGCACCCGCGAAAGTGCCAGCAGCAGCAACAGCAGGCTGGCGAGCTGGAGTACCAGAGACCAGGGATCGTGCATTTTCCGCCGTGCGTGGCGCTGTTCGGATGGCCCCCTCGTCACCCAGAACTGGAGAGTCGAAACGACCTTGCGGTGCTTTCCATGGTCGAGTAGATACAGCGCGGTGATCAGGCCGCCCAAAGCGCTGAGCAGCGCAACAAATTCCGGACCTGTGAGATTTAGGAAAAACATGGGCAGCTATCGACCGGAGCGGCGTTCATTAGGTGGTTTGCAGCATCGTTAACGAGCCGAACATCGCCTCCGGAAGCGGCGTCTCCGTTGAAAGGCTGGCGTATCGCCCGCCATTTCGCATGGCCACTTTCTTAATTTGCTCCGAGTATTCGTCGAACGACACAGTGTAAGCGGCGCGCGCCTCTGAATTTAAAGTGAGACGCATCTGTGTTCCCATCTCACAGTCGACGAGCTCGAGTTCTCCGTCGCCCGTCGGCTCGCGATCCTCTGCGCCCCAGAGTTGGATAAGAAGAAGCTCGTGCCCGAAATCCGCAATGTACTGCAAGGCTCGCGGACAATCCCCGTCGCCAAGAAAATCGGAGATGATGACCGTCAGTCCACGTTGCGGATATTCGGTCAGATACTGGCGTGCTGTTTCGTGATAATTACTCGATTTGCCGGCCTGCAGCCCCCTCAGAAAATTTTCTGCCGGTTGAAAGCGATGGCGGCCGCCGCTCGCAAGGAACGGATCCAGCAACCCGGCAGAGAAGGGCTGTAACAGAATACTGTCCAATCTCACGAGCCCCACATACACAAGCGCGGCTGACAGCCGGCGGCCGAAATCGAACTTTGTCGGCTCGCCCGGAGCGCTCCCGGCCAGCATCGAAGCGCTCACGTCCAGCAGGAGGCGCACCGGCACGCGCGGCTCTACCTGAAACATTTTGAGGAAGAGCTTCTCAAATCGCATGTAGGCGCGCCAGTTCACGGAACGAAGATCGTCCCCGGGGTGGAAAGTACGATGATCCAGGAACTCCTGCCCGGGGCCCGCGAATCGCGAAACGTTGTGGCCCCCGACCAAGCCATTAAACGATTTTTGCCAGCGCAGTGTGAGCCGCTCGAGCTGTTCGAGAAAACGGCGATCCAAAAGCGGCTGCGTCATGCAATTAAGTTTCGGAGGCGCCTTCTAATATTTTGCGAAGAATCGTTTCGGCCGTGTGACCGTCGGCGTGGGCATCGAAGTTCAAGATGATCCGGTGGCGCAGCACGGCGGGCGCAACAGCCGTGACATCCTCCAGGCTGAGATGGACACGGCCGCGCATCAGCGCGAGAACTCTTCCGCATTCCACCAGCGCCTGCGCTCCGCGGGGGGAGCTGCCGTACCGAATGTACCTGTTCGTGATCTCCGGCGCGCCGTTGATTCCGGGCTGCGTGGACATAATAAGCTCGATCGCGTAGTCCTGCACGTGCGGAGCGACGATCACCTGCCGCGAGATCGTTTTCAAATTCGCAATCTGATCGCGTGTCAGAATCTGACGCAGATCGGTTTCGTCAGTTCCTGTCGTAAGATCGACGATCCGGCTCAACTCGGAACGCGAAGGAAACGTAACCAGAATCTTCATCAGAAAGCGATCGAGCTGAGCTTCCGGAAGCGGATAGGTGCCCTCCATTTCGATCGGATTCTGAGTCGCCATGACAAGGAAGGGAGCATCGAGCGAATAAGTGTTGTTGCCGCTTGTGACAGTGCGCTCCTGCATGGCTTCGAGTAGAGCGGATTGAGTTTTCGGAGTAGCGCGGTTGATCTCGTCAGCTAAAACGAGATTTGCGAAGACTGGGCCTGGCTGGAACCGGAAAGTCTTTCGGCCATGTTCATCATCCATAATGACGCTGCCGACGATATCGCCGGGCATCAGGTCGGGTGTGAATTGAATGCGCGAATATTGCAGCGCCAGGACCCGCGCTAGTGTCCTTAGAAGAGTCGTCTTACCCAGGCCGGGAACTCCCTCCAGAAGAACATGGCCGCCGGCGATCAGGCAGATCAGAACACCCTCTATGACTTCGTTCTGGCCGACAATCACACGGCCGATCTCCTCGCGCACTCGCGCCAGATCCGCTGCGGCGCGGTCGATAGAAGCTGGGCTGGCGCTCAAGATTTCTGCCATCTATGGACTATTTTAAAAAGGCAATCGAACGGCGTGAACGGGGCTCGAGAGGAGTCAGCGTGTTGCTCCTGCCTCTCTTGAATGAGATGCGAACACCATATCGCCCGGTTCCAGGCCATGTTTTCTGCAGTGCTCTAAATAGAGGCGGCCGTAGCTCTCGAGCACATAGTCTGCGGGCGAGAACCCAAGCCGGACAGCCGTAGCGTCAATCCAATCGCCGCGGCCTTCGATTTCCATAAAGTCCCCGATCGGCGTCTCGTCCACCATAATTGCACCTCCCTTGCTGCCATCTGCATATTCCGTCCGGTACTTTTCATACCGGAACGCCCGCGCATATCCAAGCTGTGCAAGTATTTCTCGGAATGTCGCGGCCGAGCCGATCGAAGTTTCGAGCTCAGGTCTGGTTTTATAGGGGCCGGCTTGGCCTCCGCCTTTCCAGGTGAGGATCGATTTGTCACCCGATTGTCTGAGTCTCAGGATCATTCCCCTTTGACGCAGCGATTGATCCTCCGTATCGTAGAGGTCGTTCGATTCCCACTGCCTCGCTACGGACTGCCGGAATCCCAGTTGTTTGAGCCGCAACTCAGTACCGCTGCGATCGTGTAGCGGGATCTTGACCTCGACTTCAGTATTGTTTTCCATCGGCGGCGCACATCTCTGCTTGAATTTTCTCACCCTTATAATTAGGAGACACGCCGCGCGCCCGTAGCTCAGTTGGATAGAGCGAATGACTTCGAATCATTAGGTCGGGAGTTCGAGCCTCTCCGGGCGCGCCAGATTCTAAAGAACTTGTTAGATGCTAAGCCGCTTGGGTCGTTTGTACTGCAGTGGAAATCGTAGAGACCCTAGACATAGGCTTGCGGATTTCTGCGAATTGAAACCAGCGTCACTGCCGGCCAGATGGATGTAGCGCGTGGCGTTTCAAATGGAGGTATGCTGGTTTCCCAGGGGGTCCGGTGTGAGCCACATACCCTGGCCTTAGGTAGTGCTGATCTCCAGACCCCGGGCGTCTCCCGTCGTGGTGCACCAGAACCGAGAGACGCCCTATAGTCGCGCCGAATCCATAAAAAGCCTAGTCCTAGTAGTACTGCGAGTACTGGGTGTGTTTGGAATGCCTTCTAATTCAGCCAAGTCGGGCATGCCCCCGGAACCTATCGAGCCTTAGGGTAGACTCTCTGCCGTACTCCTTTGTATCCTGTCGAGTCGGTTGGGTCAGCATATTGGTATCGACTGCGGTTATCATCGACCGCGGACGTCATCGATGAACTTGTCCACCGAGGAATAGCCCAGTTTGGCCATGCTCTCCAATTTTCGTGCTTTCAAGTATGAGCGTGTGATCATACTGCATCGAATACACGATCGAGGGCTATGCCTGCCCGACGACGTTCGGGTTTCGAGCAGCCTGCGCCGCGCTTTCCGCCCTAGGAGCAATAGATTATTTCTGCTATATATAAAACATTGCTTACGCCGTGCTATGACAAAAGAACAGGTTAAAGCGCGAATAGAGGATATCGGCATTATCCCTGCCATTCGTGCTTCCTCAACTGCAGACGCGCTGTTCGCGGCTGGAGCAGTCTTCGCCGGCGGCATTCCCATTGCCGAAGTCACGATGACCATACCCGGCGCGATGGAAGTGATTTCCAACTTGGCAAAGAACAACCCGGCGCTGATAGTCGGTGCGGGTAGCGTCATGGATCTGGAGACCGCAAAGCAATGCGTGAATGCCGGAGCAAACTTCTTGACCACAACGGGGCTCGATCTCGAAGTAGTTCACTTTGCCGCGAAGCAAAGCATCGTTGTGTTTCCCGGTGTCTTAACGCCAACTGAAGTAATGGCGGCCTGGAAGGCGGGCGCAGATCTGATAAAAATTTTTCCGTGCGCCCAGGTTGGCGGCTCTTCTTATATCCGAGCCTTGCGGCCGCCCTTCCCGTACATTCCCTTGATTGCTTCCGGAGGTGTGAATCAACAGACGGCGGCCGATTTCATCCTCGCTGGAGCAGTTGCGGTGGGAATCGGAGGGGCTTTGATTCCTCGCGAGGCCGTTGAGCGCCGCCAGGAACACTGGATCGGGGAGCTCGCGCGCCGGTTTTTGGCAATGGTGAGAGGCGCCCGCGGGCACCGGCATGAGCAGCGTCAGGTTGTAAACGGTTGAGTCGCCGGTCTTCGACGGATTGTAACCTGAGTTGTACTGCGAATCGGAAATCGAGCGCAGTACCATGGCACTACATCCAGGTTCATGATTCGTGCGCTGATCGACAGCTCCCTCAATAATCGATTTCTCATAGCCGTTGGCGCCGTTTTATTACTCGTCTGGGGAGCGATTTCCTTTCATAACCTTCCTGTCGAAGCCTATCCGGACGTCGCCAACAACTACGTTCAGGTGATTACGCAGTGGCCTGGTCACGCCGCCGAGGAAATCGAGCAGCAGGTGACGATCCCAATCGAAATCGCGGTGAACGGAATCCCGCACCTCGATCATCTCCGCTCGTTTTCCGTTTTCGGGCTCTCCAGCCTCATGCTGATCTTCGATGACGAATCGGCGAACGATTGGAATCGCCAGAAGGTTCTTGAACGGCTTTCGGAAGTGAATCTGCCCAATGGCCTGCAGCCCCAAATTGGATCGGATTTCAGTCCTGTCGGCCAAATCTATTGGTACACGCTGCAAAGCACAAATCCCAGGTATGACCTCATGGAGTTGAAATCCATCGAGGACTGGACTCTGGAGAAGCAGTTCAAGTCGGTACCGAATGTGGTCGATGTCGTCAGCTTCGGTGGGATCACGCGAGAGTACCAGGTCCGCCTGGATCCCGACAAGCTAATCTCCTACGGGCTGAGTATCGGTCAAGTCGAGCAGCAACTCGCCGGGAATAACGTCAATGCAGGCGGAAGTTTTCTGGAAGAAGGAGTGCAGCAGATCAATGTTCGCGCGATAGGTCTGATCCGGGATATTGAGAGCATCGAGAAGATTCAGGTCAAGACTCAAAACGGCACGCCAATCCGCATCAGTGATATTGGAACGGTCTCTCAGGGACCTAAAATCCGGCTCGGCCGTATCGGCAAAGCGATTCATCGAGAGGACGGAGTCATCGTCGACAACGACGACGTGGTCGAGGGTATCGTTCTCTTGAGAAAGGGCGCCGAATCCGATTCGACCCTGGACGCCATCCACGACAAAGTCACGGAATTGAATCAACATATTCTTCCGCGCGGAGTAAAGATCGTTCCGTTTCTGGACCGGAGCGTGCTTGTTCACTACACAACGCATACAGTCCTGCACAATCTCAGTGAAGGCATCTTCCTGGTGGTGCTGATTCTCCTGATTTTTCTGGGCAACGTACGCGGCGCTCTGATCGTTGCGCTGACCATACCCTTCTCGTTGCTGTTCGCTTCCATTTGCCTGAATCTGAGTAAAATTCCCGCTAATCTGCTGTCCTTGGGCGCGCTGGATTTCGGCATGGTCGTGGAAGGCGCGGTGGTCATGGTGGAAAACATTGTGCGATATCTGGGGCACGAGAATGACCACTCCGGCACAAAGCTCGACCGCATAAGAGGCGCAGCTCACGAAGTACAGCGGCCCGTTTTTTACTCCATCGGAATCATCATCACCGCCTATCTGCCGATCTTCACGCTCCAGCGCGTCGAGGGTCGTCTCTTCAAGCCCATGGCGTGGACCGTTTCGTTTGCCCTTCTGGGCGCGCTCATCTTCTCCATGCTGATTGCGCCTGCGCTCACCAGCTTCGTTTTCGGCAGGCAAGTCCGGGAATGGCGCAATCCGGGTATGGCTCTTCTGACGGAGTGGTACCGCAAAACACTAGCGCAAGCCATTCGTTTTCGCTGGATCACTCTGCTGGTCGCGGCAGCGGCATTAGGCCTTTCGGCGTATCTGGCGTTAAGCGGCGTCATTGGCTCCGAGTTCCTGCCGCATTTGGATGAGGGCGCGATCTGGGCTCGCGGCACTCTCGCGCCCAGCATGGGGCCGACCGAGGGCACGAGAATCATGAACCAGGCGCGCGTGATCTTCGCCTCGTTCCCCGAGGTGACGCAGGTCGTCAGCCAGGTCGGTCGTCCTGACGATGGTACAGACGTGGGCGGCTTTTTCAACACGGAATACTTCATCGATCTCAAGCCAAAAAATCAGTGGCGCCCAATTTTCAAGCAAGATAAACAAGCCCTCGTGGCCGCCATGGATTATCAGGTCGAAAAGAACATCGCAGGCGCCCTTTGGAATTTTTCTCAACCGATCGCCGACAACATGGAAGAGGCCGTCAGCGGCGTCAAAGGACAACTCGCCATCAAGATTTACGGCGATGATCTCAAGAGGCTGGAAGCAACGGGTGAAGAAGTGGTGAGAGTCCTGAGAGGCGTCAAGGGAGTCACGGATCTCGGCTTGTTTCGAGTGATCGGACAGCCCAACTTGCAGTTCGAGGTGAATCGTGATCAGGCGGCGCGCTATGGGATCAACGTAGCGGATGTGCAGGATGCAATTGAAACCGCGGTTGGAGGCAAGGCAGTCAGCCAGGTTTTACAGGGCGAGCAGCGGTACGATCTGGTTCTGCGCTACCAGGCGCCATACCGGGAAACGAAGGACGCGATCGCTAGAATTCGCCTGCTGGCTCCCTCCGGAGAGCGCCTCTCGCTCGAACAACTTTGCAAGATCCAGGTTTTGGATGGAGCGTCGGAAATCTATCGGGAAGCCAGTTCGCGATACGTTGCCATCAAGTACAGTGTGGAGGGCCGCGATCTGGGAAGTACGGTCGAAGAGGCTATGGCAAAGGTTAACCAGCGGGTGAAATTGCCCGAGGGTTACCACATCGATTGGGCGGGCGAATACGAAAGCCAGAAGCGATCGTCCAAGCGCCTGATGATCGTCGTTCCGATCACGTTGCTGGTAATCTGCATGATTCTCTTCACGATGTTCAAATCCTTCAAGTGGGTGGGACTCATCTTGGCGAATGTCGCGATGGCTCCGATTGGCGGATTGTTGGCCTTGCTGCTCACGGGTACCCACTTCAGTGTTTCTTCGGGCGTGGGCTTTCTCGCGCTGTTTGGAGTGTCCGTTCAAACCGGCGTCATCATGCTGGAGTACATCAATCAATTGCGAGCGCGCGGCCTGAACATACTGGATGCTGCCATCGAGGGCTCCGTCCAGCGGCTTCGCCCGATTACGATGACCATGCTCGTGGCGAGCCTCGGCCTCTTACCCGCAGCGCTCTCGCGGGGTATTGGTTCCGATTCTCAGCGGCCTTTCGCGATTGTGATCGTCGGCGGCCTGGTCGCGGCGCTGATTCTGGGCGTGTACTTGCTCCCTACCCTTTACGTCTGGGTGGCCGGGCGAGGCGATGCGCTCCCGGCGCCCGAAAAGGGGTACGCTGAAGAATAGCAGCGGTCCTGCTACACTGATGAGTTGAGTCTCACTTCGGCGTAAGCCACGTGTCTCATCCGATTGCGATTGTCAGCGATTCGCTTGAGCCAGATTTTCTCCCAAGGAGTTCCTAAGATCAGATGAAGCACATCTTTACGTCTGAGTCAGTCACTGAAGGCCATCCGGACAAGATGGCCGATCAGATATCCGATGCGGTCCTCGATGCGGTTTTGAGAGATGATCCGACTGGCCGCGTGGCTTGCGAGACGCTGATCACCACCGGCATCTGCGTTGTGGCCGGAGAGATTACGACCAAAACTTACGTCGACGTCGCGCGGCTGGTGCGCGGCGTGGTCGATCAGATTGGATATAACAACGCGCTATACGGCTTTGACTGCAAAACCTGTGCTGTGGTCAATATGATTCAGTCGCAATCGCCGGACATCGCCATGGGTGTCGATACCGGCGGAGCAGGCGACCAGGGCCTGATGTTCGGTTACGCGTGCGACGAAACCAGGGAACTCATGCCGCTTCCGATCATGCTTGCTCACAAGCTGGTACGTCAGTTGAGCGAATCGCGCCGCTCCGGCAAGGTGCCTTACTTGCGCCCCGATGGCAAGAGCCAGGTGAGCGTGGAATATGTGGACGGAAGGCCGAAGCGCATTGAAGCTGTGGTCATCTCGAGCCAGCACGATGACGAGGCAACCTCCAAACAGATCGAAGAGGATGTCCGGAAGTTTGTCATCGAGCCGGTCATTCCCTCGAAAATGATCGACTCGCAGACCAAGTTCCACATCAATCCGACCGGTCGCTTCGTCATCGGCGGACCTCACGGCGATACGGGTTTAACCGGACGCAAAATCATCGTCGATACGTATGGCGGCATGGGCCGGCATGGCGGAGGCGCTTTCTCCGGAAAGGATCCGACGAAGGTAGACCGTTCGGCGTGCTACATGGCGCGCTACGTGGCGAAGAATCTGGTGGCCGCAGGGTTGGCCTCGCGAGTCGAAGTGCAGCTCGCGTACGCGATTGGAGTTGCCGAGCCGGTATCGATTAACGTCAATACCTTCGGCACCGGAAAGGTCGATGATACCCGCCTCGGGGAAATTGTTCGTGACAACTTCTCCTTGACTCCTGCCGGCATGATCAAGCACTTGAATCTGCGCCGTCCCATCTACCAGAAGACTGCGGCATTCGGGCATTTTGGTCGTACGGAAGATACATTTAGCTGGGAAGCAACCGACAAAGCAGAAGTGCTGCGAGAAGCCGCTCAGTTGACCGCTACCGCTGTCTAGCTACCGGCCCGGCGTTTGAAATCTTGAAACGGAGCCGCGACCGTGAGGGAGCGCAATCGTCGGGATAAACCGGCGTGCAGTCGGGGATGAAAGAGCCCCACAAGAAAGGAGTAGCGAACCATCTTGACCTCGAGTCTTGCGCTGGGTGCCGCGAGGTGCCGGGTGAAGCGTAGACAGAGGCATCGACGGGCCGGGAATTGAGCTTCGAAAAGCGCATTTCGGGCGCCGACCGTGTGCTCCTAACGGGAAGGCAACACTGGCGGGAGCGTAAATCGCGAGTTCCTGTCAGGCCCGGCGTAGTCCAAGAGCCATGAGCACGTCGAGAAACTGCACGCGCGAGAACCGAGAGACCTCGCCGGTATCCGGGGCTAACCAGCACCGGATCGGCACGGGAAGCCAAAAGCACAATCCGTGCATGCACGCCGGCGAGGAGTCGAACATCGGCATAGTACCTGCGAAGCCGCCGAACAAAGCTGGTGGAAACACCAGCGGCGGAGGTGGTGGAGGGAAGGCCGGTGACTGAGGAGAACAACATGGAACCTAACACACAGCCAACACAGAGTGGGGAACGGGTGTCCCAGGGGTTGCCATGGTGTGCGTGAAAGAGCGCGGAAGAACAAACAGGAACGGTTCACGACCCTGCTCCACCATGTGACATGTCGACTGCTGCGGGACAGCTATTACGGACTGAAACGTAAAGCCGCGCCCGGAGTGGACGGCGTGACGTGGAAAGAGTACGAGACCGGGCTGGAAGATCGACTCAAAGATCTGCACGGCCGGGTTCACCGCGGAGCGTATCGGGCGCTGCCCTCAAAGAGAGTATATATACCGAAGGCCAACGGCGAAACAAAGGCCGTTGGGGATTGCGGCGCTGGAAGACAAGATTGTCCAAAGCGCTGTGGTCACGGTCCTCAATCAGATTTATGAGGAAGACTTTCGGGGATTCTCCTACGGGTTTCGGCCGGGACGCAGTCAGCATAACGCGCTGGATGCGTTGTATGTGGCGATCCACGGGAGGAAAGTGAACTGGATTCTCGATCATGGACCTGAAGGGCTTTTTCGACAACATCGATAAAGAACACCTGATGGAAATGGATCGGGAGGCGGATTGCCGATCCGAGGATTCTGCGACTGATCCGGAAATGGCTCAACGCGGGAATCATCGAGGAGGGAATCTGGTCGGAGACGGAGAAAGGTACGCCGCAGGGGGCGGTGATTTCACCGCTGCTTGCCAATATCTATCTGCATTACGTACTCGACCAGTGGACAGATCAATGGAGGCAAAGTGCGCAGGGCGACGTGATCATCGTGCGCTATGCGGATGATGCCGTCATTGGTTTCCAGTACGAAAGCGAAGCAGAGCGTTTCCTGCAGCAGATCTGAGGGAACAGCTGCGCCAGTTACGGACTGGAACTGAACGAAGACAAGACCCGGCTGATCCGGTTCGGGCGCTTTGCGCCGGTTGAACCGGGAGGAACGTGGGGAAGGGAAACCGGAGGCGTTCACCTTTCTGGGCTTCCAGCATGTATGCGCGGAAGAACAGTCTGGGGCGATTCGAAATCCGGCGCATTACCGACGGCGGCCGGCGGCGGAAGAAGCTGCAGCAATTAAAGCAGGAACTCCGCCGCAGGATGCACGATCCGGTAGCGCAGGTCGGCGGATGGCTGAAGAGCGTGCTGAACGGTTATTACCAATACCACGCGGTCCCCGGCAACCTGACGGTGCTGAAGCGATTCCGGCGACAGGTCGCCCGCTACTGGTTTCATGCGCTGGAACAGCGCAGCCAAAGGCGGCCCACCTGGGAGAAGCTGGGGAAACTATCTTCGATCACTGGCTACCCGTTCCCCATGTTGTTCATGCGTTTCCGGACGCGCGATTCCGACGCCAGCCGCCCTCGGGCGGCGCATCCGAAGTAAGAACCGTGTGCGGTAGCGCCGCAAGCACGGGTCTGTGCGGGGGGTGGCCGGTAACGGCCATCCCTACCGCGACTTGACATTTATTCATCTCATTCTGAGGGCGCTGACGCTGAGCGTTAGCTACCGAGCTTCTTGAGTCAAGGGTTCCGCTGACTCCGCTGGCCTCCTTTTGGTGCGACTATCTTTGCGTGCAGGCCGACAATGACCGGCCTTCTCACGGCAGCCGCGACCGTCTTTCCGAGCCGCGACCATCCAGGAAGCGGTTGCCCCTTAGCTATCCGTCTTCGCAGGACTGCCTGGGCCAATAGCCGAAATATTCCGGAAAGAGCCACCGGGCACGTGGACTTTAGGGCCGTTGCCATGACTGGCATGTGCGCGACTCGCCTCCCTGGCTGCCTCGATCTGTTCCGGCGTTCTTACGTCCGGTTCCGACAGCTTCACCTTCTTTTTGGCGCGCGCAACCTGCCGCTTATGTCGCTTCTCCAATCGCTTGTCCATACTTTCACGCTATATCTTAACGCGCTTACCTGTGAATAGCGCTTACTGCGGCATGATTCCGGTTTACGGTACAGCAAACGCGTATAGCGCATCTCCCGCGCCAAAAACTACAAACTGCCGCCCGCCGAGTTCGTACGTCATTGGTCCGTTTCCCACGTAATCCCCGGTGTTGACATGCCAGAGGGGTCGTCCATCTTTAGGATCAAGCGCCAGCAGATGGCCCGAGCTGTCCCCGGTGAAAAGCAGACCGCCAGCCGTGCTCAGCAGTCCCGCGTTAGAATCGCCATCGTGTCGCCAGCAAGTCTTGCCGGTTTTGTAATCGATCGCAAGCGTAAATCCCTTGTCGGGTGGCAATCCGTTGTCGCGCCCGGCAAACCCCTCTGCTTTGCCCTCAGCCGTCAAGTAAAACACGCTGTAATTCTGCGATGCATTCACATAGAACAGGCCGGTTTGAGGATTGAAGCTGGGCGGAAACCAGTTGGTTGCTCCTCCCGAACTCGGTGAAACCAACGTACCGTTCCGCGTCGGTTCCTTTGAGGAATCAGCGATCGGCACCCCGTCCTGCGCGATGCCTTTCGTCCAGTTCGTCTCGACAAACGGAGCCGTCAGCAGGTGAGTCCCGTTCGTCCGATCGAGCACAAAGAAGTAGCCGTTTCGATTCGCTTGTGCTAACAGCTTGCGCGGCACACCGTTAAAATCTGCATCAATCAAGACCGGGGTTTGGGTCGCATCCCAATCGTGCGTGTCGTGCGGCGTCGGCTGAAAATACCACTTGAGCTTCCCTGTATCGATGTCGAGCGCGACGATCGATGACGTCCAAAGATTGGCGCCCTTCCGGCCCTGCCCGGCGTGTACAGGATTGGGATTTCCGGTACCCCAGTAGAGCAAGTGCAATTCGGGATCGTAAGTGCCGGGCATCCATGTCATTCCTCCTCCGTGCTCCATGGCATCTTTGTCGGGCCAGCTTTCTGCGCCTGCTTGGCCCGGACTCGGCTCGCTGTTCCATCTCCACTGCAACTGTCCCGTCTCCGGGTCGCGCGCGTCGAGATAGCCGGGATTGTCCAGCGAATCGCCTCCCACACCGGTGATGATGTGGTTCCCCACCACCAACGGAGCCATGGTGGAAAAATACTCGAGCTTCACCTCGGCTATTTGCACTCTCCACCGCTCTTTCCCGTCCTTTGCATTCAGGCAAACCAGGTAGTTGTCGGGCGCCTCGAAATACAGCCACTCGCCATACATCCCCACGCCGCGATTCCCGATGATCCAGGCCGGGTTATTGGGATATCGATAATGCCAGATTTCCCGGCCCGTCCTCGCATCGATCGCCCAAACATTATTCGGTACCGTGAAGTAGAGAATGCCGTTTACTTCTAGCGGCGTCGACTTGATCGTCCAGGAGCCTCCGCTCTCTTTCGTTCGATATACCCACTGCAGCGCAAGCGAACGAACATTGGAAGAGTTGATCTCCGAAAGCGGACTGAAGCGTTTTCCTGAGTAATCGCCGTTGTAGGTCGGCCAGTTCGTCGTGGGCGGCGTCAACAAATCTGCCGGATTCAGGCCTTGTGCCAACAGGCCGGTAGACAGCGCGGAAATAGCACAGAACAGCGCTCCGGTTTTCATTTGAGTGTCTCCAGATACGCGAGCATGTCGTGCATCATGCCGTCGCTGTATTTAGGAATCAGCTGTTGGTGAGCTTGGAGCGGGTTTCGAACGTTCACTGTAATTCCTGCCCGTGGATACGATCGATACCAGCCCGACGCGTCAACCAGAGCCACGTCGAAAGAATCCAGCTGCAACAGAACGCCTGAAACTGATTCGCCCGAGGGCAGTTTCACAGTTACTTGAGTCGCGGTGGCTGGCTTTTTGCCTTGGACTAACTCTTTGTCTTCCGGGCGACGGTGGCGATAGAAAGCGCGACTGCAACTCCACTGGGTCGTATTTCGTGGCAATGTGCGCCAGATCCCCCGTCGCCGAATGACAGGTATTGCACTTGCCCGCCCCTTCGAAAAATGCTCTTCCAGCGGCTGCGTTTCCGGTTATCACTCCGCTGATCACATAGGTAAAACGGTTAGCTGCCAGATGTGTTCTCGAGTGCAGAAACGCTGCAATGTCTTCGATCTGAGCTTGCCCCCAGGCGAAAGCAGGCATTCCCTTCTGAGGGCGCCCGTTCCGGAGTACCTGGCCGATGAGATTGCCCTTCACGTCACGCAAGACAATGCTTGAGCGCACCAGGTCGGGGCCGCTCCGCCCTCGTGCATCTGCCCCGTGACAAAAAGCGCACGCCGCTTCAAAAGATTTCTGTCCTCGTTCTACCGCCGCAGGGTCCTGCACGCCGCCGCCGATGGTGTCCGGGCCGCCTTGCTCCGCCGTAGCGTCGGCATTTTGTGTTGCCTCCTGGTTCCTGGGGTCGAGCGCGCGCGAAAGGTATGAAAACGGCGAGGATCAGAAGGGAAATAGAGCAGAGCCTTGCCTTACGCACTCCGCTGAGCTCCCAGCTCCAATCCCATTGGTATCGACTCCGATTCAAAACCGGCTTTTGCCAGGATCCAATAGACGATAAATCCCGCCAAGGCGCTGTAAACGGTCGCTGGCTGGCCGTACCGCTGTAGAGCTGGACTCGGTAGAAACGGAATCATGCCAACCAGAAAGCCCACACCCCACGCCGCGTATCCCGCCCAATTGATCCCGCGCCTCGGTCCGGCCCACCTGTGTCCTGAAAGGAGGTAGTCAGCCGCCATGGCCCCACAGATAGGGCCGAAAGAAGCGCCGATGATTTGGAAAAAAGGAACCAGATGAGAGGCCGCTCCCGTGATCGCCAGAAGAATCGAAATCGAGACTCCGGCCATGGTTGACCTGACGCGCGGTATTGAGGGAATCATCGTCGCGAAACTATTGCCGATAATGAAGCTGCAGAAACAGGCGCCTGGAATCGATGCCACCGTGTAAAGAAAGAAAATGATTTTCCCCAATGTCCCGCCCGTTAACGCAATCAAGCCATCGAAGGTGAAGGACCGAAACTCCGGATGCCTGCTGTGCGCGCCTGCCATCGCGATTAACGACAGGCCGCCGGCATAGAGGATGGCCAGGAAAATACCCACGGCGCCTCCCCACACGATGTCCCGCCTGTCGCGATTCTCCATTCCGAAATCTGCGCCCGCTGCTCCCGCGGTCGCAAAGAAACCGGTGACAATCTGAATCAGGAGAATAAAGCCGATTGCTGGCGCAGGGCTCGATGGAACGTAGCTCGCAAATCCTTCCTGATTTTTGACGAATACAACCAGGATCATGATGAGAGGAATGGCGTTGGCTACCAGGGCAACTCGTGCCACATAACGAATCCCTCTGCTGGCGATGAACGCCAGGCTGTATCCCCAGACAATCGCGATCACGATGTATGGCAGCCCGGTTGACTTTGTTGAAAGTCCCAAGCCTTCGAGCAGAAATCTAGTCGCCAGGTCCGTCGAGACGCTGTACCATCCCACCTGCAGCACGCCCATCAGCAGCCCCGGCATCAAATATCCGCCGCTCGTGCCAAACGTCGAACTGCCGACCACATATAAGGGAAGACCCGTCTTCATGCCTAAGATGGCCGGTGCATAGTAATAGAGCGCGAAGCAGAGCACCGCCGCGACGGCAAGCGAAAACAGGCATAAGCCTACGTTCATCCGGTCAAGCGTGCCGGTCGCGATCGATTCATAGAATCCGATCCACAAAAAGACGCCCGCGTATGCCGGCGCCGTATTGGCGTACCAAGGCGCGCGCGAACCCGGCGGCCGGGGTGACGTTTTCGAGATGTAATCAGGCAGCATGATTTCGGATTCAGACGCAGAGCTGTTGCGCTTGGATGCGACGTACTATATCATAGCCTCTGTTCCGCATCTAAGAACGAAGTTCTAGGATAACCAAAACAGCTTTCCATGAAGCTCACTCGCGCGCAATTTCTCAAATCCGCAGCCGCTGCCACCGGGTTGGCTCACTACGCAATCCGGACGAGCTAATCCACTGGGTTTGCCGCTCGGTATCCAGCTCTATACCGTGCGAAATGATCTTGCATCTGACTTTCCAGGAGTACTGCGGAAGCTTGCCGGGATGGGTTACGTGGAGGTCGAGGCCGGAATGATCGAAGGAGGACGAATCGATTTCAACGGCGGCGAACCGCGGCACGTCCGGCAAATGCTCTCCGACGCGGGCCTTCGAATTCCCAGCTGCCACTTCGGTTCACCTCGTGACGATTCAGAGTGGGCCAGAAATATCGAGGCAGCCCAGCAACTCGGTTTGCAGTACATGCTGTGCGCCGCCCCACCGCATGGCACGAATTCTCTCGACGCCTGGAAGAGGACTGCCGGCTTCCTCAATCATCTCGGAACTGAATCGAAAAAGGCCGGAATCCAGTTCGCCTACCACAATCACAATCACGAATTCCGCGTATATGACGGTGTCGTAGCTTACGACGAGCTGTTGCGCTCTACTGACGAGAATCTCGTGAAAATGGAGATGGATTGCTTCTGGACAACTTTCGCCGGAAAAGACCCGGTCGTTTATTTACAAAAGTACCCGGGCCGGTTTCCGCTCTTGCATATCAAAGATCTTAAGCCGGGCTACCAGCCCACCACCGGCGATTTCAAGGGAAATCCCTTCTGCGAAGTGGGGCAGGGCGTCATCAAGTGGGCGCCTATTTTTGAAGCCGCAAAACACGGCGGGCTGAAGCACTACTTCGTAGAACAAGACATGTGGGACCGGCCTTCCCTCGAGAGCGCCCGGATGAGCGCCGAATATCTGAAGAAGCTCGAAGTCTAGCGCGGCAACTTGCATGAAGGCGATCGTCTCGAACCCACCGCAGTTTGAGCTGTGCGACATTCCCGATCCTCGCTGTAGTCCATGTGAAGTGATCATTCGAACCGCCTTCTGTGGTATTTGCGGCACAGATCTGGAAATTCTGCACGGAACGATGCCAAAGGGTTTTGCCAGTTACCCCGTCGTGCCCGGACACGAATGGACTGGCGTAGTTGAAGAAGTCGGTTCACAAATCGAAAGCTTACGACCTGGAGACCGCGTTTCTGTTGAAGGTTACCTGCCGTGCGGAAACTGTGCGCCTTGCCGGGAGGGTAAGAAAAACTTGTGCGTCACACACGCACAGATCGGAATGACCCGCAACGGAGGCTTAGCTGAGTATGTTGCTGCGCCCGCCGTGTCTTGTCATATCGTGGCTGATCAGGTCGGGCTCGATGAAGCGCTCATGGTCGAGCCGGCCTCAACCGTTGTCCGAGGCATTGATCGCGCTCGCCCGCGTCCCTCTTCAAAGGTGGCCGTCATTGGTTGCGGGCCGATTGGGCTGATTGCTGCTCGAGTACTGCAGCTTTGGGAGCCATCTGTTTTGCTTGGTATCGATCTTGCGTCGGCGCAAAGCACAATTGCCGCGCTTGCGGGCTTCACAGCATTCACTGTCTCCCAACACCCCAGCGATCTCATAGAGCGGAGCGGGGCCGATGGCTGGGATCTGGTGGTTAACTGCGCTGGAGGCAGCAAACCGCTCGAACTGGCTTTTCAGATTGCGCGCCCCGGTGGAACAATCGTTGCGATCGGCAGCTCGCCCGATTCATCGAAGCTTCAGATTCCGTCGAATATATTTGTCACACGGGATCTGCGCATCGAAGGTATTCTCGGGTACACGACCGAGTCCTGGACAAAGACCTTGGCCCTTGTAACCGAGGGTCGACTTCGCCTCGTTGACCTCATCTCGCATCGTCGTCCTCTGCACGAGTTTGCCTCTGCCATCGGGCTCCTTCAATCGCGATCAGAGCCTATGGGCAAGGTTGCAATCTCTTTTCCATAGCACCCTCAAATTCGGGCGAGGCGTTCCACTTGCTATGATTGTGTTCTGGAAACTGACTTGGTCCAGGCGAAATATCCCGTTAAGTCCCTCGCCAAAGCATTTGCCTTGCTCGATGCACTGGGCAAATTCGAAAATGGTGCCGGAATAGCTGTGCTCAGCAAGGAATTGAAAATTGGCAAGAGCACGGTTCATCGCCTCCTCGCCACGTTGCGTGAATTCGACCTCGTTTGGTTTGACGCTGCGACTTCAACCTATGCGCTCGGATCGCGCATCCTCCGTTGGAGCGACCTGCTGATGCGCCAGAATCTTCTGATTCGCCATGGTGCGCCCGTTTTGCGTGATCTGGTGCAGGTCTGCCATGAGACCGCCAATCTCGCCGTGCTTCAGGGCACAGAGGTGGTCTTTCTCGACCGTTTTGAATCCACTCAGAAGCTTCGCATGACCGAGGCGGTGGGCAGCCGGTGTCCCGCGCACTGCACAGCCCTGGGTAAATCCCTGCTCGCCACGCTGTCTGAAGACGAGTTTCGAGCGATCTATAGCGGTTCTGAGTCTCTCAAACCGATGACGCCGAATTCGATTACAAGCCGGGAGAGGCTCTGGGCACACCTGCAGAAAGTGCGTCAGGATGGCGTCGCTTACGACTTCGAAGAGAATGTCGCCGGCGGAGTTTGCCTCGGCACCGTCGTAAGAAATCACACTGGAAAAGCGGCCGCTGCGCTCAGCATTTCATTGCCCACCCAGAGGTTAAGGGGTGACATCTTAATCACCCTCAAAGATTCCCTTCAAAAGGCTGCCAATCGCCTCTCCTCCGAGCTCGGCTACGTACCGCATCCCGAGCTTACGATTTCAGCGCCTGCGCACGCCCGCCTCAAACCCTGCCAGACTGAAGGCTTCCGCGCGCCGCTGATTGAAGATCACCTCTTCCCGTCGGCGCTCTGCGTAATTCGGAAACTGTCTTCAAGGGAGTTACGTACCGCCGAGAGACTTGACCGGGCAGCATTTGCCATGAAACTGAGATCGCTGCCGATCGTAAGCAGGCAAGCTCCGCGTTTCACGTAACTTTCGCATTCTTCCGGGGTCCACGTGGGCAGCCCGAAAGGCATTCTGTAGGCCCGAGCTCTTTCTATTAAGTGGTCCAGAACGGACTCGACCTCAGGATGCTTTGTCTGCGTCGCTACATTCATGAAACTCGCAAGATCGCCCGGCCCGATAAAGATTCCATCGATACTTCGAACCGAAAGAATTTCCTCTATATTCGCCACAGCCTCGGGTGTCTCCACCTGAACGATCAGCGCGATCTCATCGTTCGCCTCGTTGGCGTACCTTTCGAGGTCCTGGAAATAGCGGCTTGCCCGCGTCGGCGAGAAGCCGCGGCCCCCTTCCGGCGGGTAACGGCAAAAATTCACCGCCCTCGACGCATCCATCCGGGAATTCACCATCGGCACGACAACTCCCAAAGCGCCCAGGTCGAGAGCTGTCTGAAAGTGATCTTGAGAGTTACTGGCCAGCCGGACTACCGGCGCCGTAGTGCTCCCCTTCATCGAAATGAGTATTGTTCTGAGGCTCTGGCGATCGAGAGGGAAATGTTCTGTGTCAATCAATAACCAGTCGAACCCCAGGTCGGCCATCAGTTCAACGGAATATGGATCGGCAAATCCGATCCAGCTTCCGATTGCGGGTTGCTCTTCCCGTATAAGCGACTTCAGTCTGTTGACCATGGCCTGGTCTTAAAAATAAGCTGCGATGAGCGTCTTGTCAACGAGAATTTCGTTCTGAAATCACGAACACCTCTCGATATGTTGCTCGACCGCTCGGTTCCGAGCCGCGCGCGCAAGCAAGCGGATTTTGGAGTTTCGCGACGGAAACCAGCCACATTCTGGCCGGTTTGATGTTCCCCAGCGTTCTGCATTGAGGAACGACTTCCCAAAAACCTTGACAGGTTTAGCGGAGCCATGTTAAGAAAGGTCATTCGGGTCGAGTCGCTCATCCCATCCATTGCAAGAGCAGCGCCAACGGATACAACCTGCTCAGGGCGGCAGTTCTCGATCGCAGAGAAAGGGAGGTCGAAATGACGGCAGCCGGCAAGAACTCCTCTCGAGGTGGAGCGAAGTCCCTCGAAAACCTGCAGTTTGGCAACCTGGCGCGTTGCATTTTTCTGTGCTTGCTCACCTGCGCCTGTCTCAGAGCCCAAGGCGGACTCGCCTCCATCAATGGAACCGTAACTGATGCTTCAGGCGCCGTCGTTCCTGGTGCGCAAGTATCGCTCAAAAGCACTTCGACGGCCCAAGTCACCACCGTAACCACAGGATCCGAAGGCGGTTACTTGATTCCATTCATCCCAATCGGCGACTACGAAGTGACCGCTTCACACGACGGTTTTTCCACCGAGCGCCAAACAGGCATCAAAATAACCGCTGATCAGGTTGCAACAGTAAATTTCGTCTTGCAGCCCGGGCAGGTGAATTCTCTGGTCGAGGTGAGCGCGACTGCGGTAGAACTTGAGACCGCCAGCGGCGCAATCAGCCAGGTGATCAATGAAAAAAGTATCGTCGAACTTCCGCTTGATGGCAGAAACCCCGCCGAGCTTGTATTCGTGGCCCCCGGCGCCGTGAACGGCAACGAAGCTACCGGTGCAATTGGGCTTCCCGGATCAGGCAGTGGATTCCCGAACACCGGTCAGGAAACCGCGGCCTCCGTTAACGGCAGCCGGATGGGCGGCGTCTTCTACATGCTGGATGGCGTCAATCACATGGATAACTACTTCATGAACGCCAATCCGTTCCCGAATCCCGACGCCACCCAGGAATTTCGAGTCCTCACGAACAACTTCGATGCCCAGTACGGTTTCACTTCGGGCGCAGTGGTCAGTATCGCGACCCGTTCGGGCACTAATAACTGGCACGGGCAGGGATTTGAATTTCTTCGCAACAATGCGTTCAATGCCTCCGATTTCTTCACTCACCAGGTGGATCCTCTCAAGCGAAATCAGTTCGGTGGATCCATCGGTGGTCCCATCAAACACGACAAGCTCTTCATCTTCGGCAACTATCAGAAAACGATCGAACATCAGATCATCATTGCGGGCGGCACGTCCGTCCCGAGCAATGCCATGCTGGCGGGCGATTTTAGCGCCGCTCCGGTTCAGTTACATGATCCGAACGGCGTGAATTACCCCAATAATCAGATCCCCGTTTCCCAATTCAGCCCCATCAGTCTCAAACTGGAGCAGGGGCTTCCGAAAACGGATGATCCAAATGGCAATGTCATTCTGAACAATCGTGTCCAGATCAACGATGCTGACGAATTTACAGTTCGAGGCGATTACTACCTTTCCGAGACGCAGCATCTCAGTGCGCGCTATTTCTTCGACAACTTCGCTAGGCCGGCATTCAACGGCGCCGGGAATTACCTGGATTCCGACCGCTCCGCGCTGGCGAGGAGTAACAATGCGGCTCTCCAATACACGTGGACTATTCATCCCACGCTCGTCAACGAGTTTCTGTTCGGCTACAACCGGATCAATAGTGCGACCACGCCAGGCCTCGAGCAGTCGGACGGAAAACCGTTGAGTCCGGCAGCCCTGGGAGCGAATATTCCGCAGCCCGACGAGACGATCAGCCAGCTTGGTACCAATAATGGTTTTTCGATCAGCCAAACGCCGGTAACCCAGCAGCGCCATAACTGGATCATCAACGATACTCTCTCACTTACGAAAGGACGCCACTCCGCCGTTTTCGGCGTGAATGTTTTCACGGAGTACTCGCTTGAATACGCCGGCTGGGGCGCCGATCCGCAAATGAATTTTTCGGGTCAGGTTACAGGGAATTCTTTCGCCGATTTTCTCCTCGGCGACATGAGTTCTTTCGATCAGTCCGGTGGCGAGTACAACCGTCTGCACGCCATCGAATTTGCAGGGTTCGCTCAGGACAGCATCAAACTAAAACCGAATCTTACTATCAATGTCGGCGTGCGATGGGAACCGCAAACGGCGCCCAAATACATTCAGAATAAGCTGCCATTCTTTTCACCCGGACAGCAGAGCACGCGCTATCCCAATGCTCCGGCGGGTTTGGTGTTCGCCGGAGACACGAATGTCCCCGATGGCGGTTGGAACACAGATTGGAAAGCCGTTGAACCCCGGCTCAGCATCGCCTGGCAACCGCACGCCATTCCAAATACCAGCATTCGCGCGGCCTTCGGAATTATGGTCCAGCCATATGACTTTTCCATGTATAACCACATGGGAACGACCGCGCCATTCAGCCCGGCCTTCAATCTCGTCTACGACCAGGTCTACCCATGCATTCTGAACATAGCGAACCCCTATGGCTGTTACGCTCCGACCGGTTTTAAACCGCCGTTCCCGCCATTCTCGGGTCCCAGCTTCCTTCCGGCATCGAGTACAAATTTTGTGATTCCGGTCAGCATAGGCGCGACCTTCACGCCAGGCTTTAAGATGCCGCGCGATCAGACCTGGAACTTCAGCATCGAGCACACGCAGAACGATTACCTGTTTCGCATCGCGTATGTGGGGTACGAAATGTATCATCTGCCTGTTCAAATGCAACTAAGTCCCGGGTTATTTGCTACCGGCGGATCTACCACGCTCTATCCCGATTTCAGTAATATCCAAGCCTACGAGTCCTGGGGCACTCAGTCCTATAATTCGCTGCAGCTGACCGGAGAAAAGCGGTTCAGCCACGGCTTGCAATTCATCTCGAATTTCAGTTGGTCCAAGAATCTCGATGCCAGCTCGATCGCGACCACGGCGAATGTGAACCCGATCGGCGATCCTTTCAATCTCCGTTGGAATCGCGGCGTGTCGGATTTAAGCATTCCTTTCATCTGGAACAATACCTTTGTCTACCAGACTCCCGGTCTCCAGGGACTAGGAAAGGTGGGCAGCACGATTCTGGGGAATTGGGAGGTCTCCGGTATTTGGACCTTCCACTCTGGCCAGCCCTTCAGCATTATGGGTCCAAACGGTTCGAATAACTCGCTCACCAATATCGGTGGCGATCGGGCGGATTATGTTGCGGGTCAACCTCTCGACCGGCAGCAGGGCTCCAAAAATCAATGGCTCAATGAGTACTTCAATACCGCCGCGTTTACAGCTAACCCGCCTGGCACCTTTGGCGATTCCGCGCGTAACATTCTGCGAAACCCTGTCTTTGATAACGTAGATCTGGCGTTGATGAAAAATTTCCCATTCCGCGAACGCTATCGCCTGCAGTTCCGCTGGGAAATGTTCAACGCCTTCAATCGGACGTGGTTCGCTCAGCCCGATACCACCGTCGGCGATCTCAACTTTGGCAGGATTACGAGCGATTGGAACACGCCGCGCCTGATGCAAGGAGCGCTCAAACTATATTTCTGAATCGGAGCCATGAGCGAAGCGATTGGTGTGCTCTCATATACGCACGCGGAGAAAGGTGGCCTGCGAAACTCTGTTCCAGAATATAGAATCGACCGGAGTGAAGTACCTTTCCTACGGCTTGCTTCTCTCGCTTCCGCTGCTCGCGGATAAGCCGCTTTTCGAGGAGATCCCTCCTGCCGCCAGCTGCATCCGCTGGGTCCACGAGAATGGCCGGTCTAAAAACCGCTACCTGCCCGAAACGACTGGCGCGGGCGTCGCAATTTTCGATTACAACAACGATGGCAGGATGGATATCCTGTTCGTGAATTCGGGATCATCCGACTTCTTTGTTCCTCCTGCTCCGCTGCATCATGGTTTGTACCGGAACAACGGAGACGGTACCTTCACCGACGTAACCGCACAAGCAGGAATAACTGCAGATTTCTTTGGTATGGGTGTAGCCATCGGCGACTACGATGGAGACGGCTGGCCAGACATCTTTATCACCGGTTGGGCGAAGTGCGTCCTCTATCACAACAATCGCAACGGTACCTTTACCGACGTCACCGCAGCGAGCGGAATCGCTCCATCGAAGTGGGGCACCAGCGCGGTCTGGTTCGATTACGATAACGACGGGAAGCTGGACCTCTTTGTCGGACAATTTGCCGATTACTCCGAAAAACGTATCTGTCAGTTGGCCGATTCGTATGGTGGAGCCGGAAAGGAAGCAGGCGCTCAACAAGCCTACTACTGCAGTCCAAAGATCTTTAATCCACTTCCCAGTCACCTCTACCGCAATCTGGGCGGCGGACGTTTCCTGGACGTGAGCGAGCAAACGGGAATACTCTCGCGCGCCGGCAAGGCCTGGGGCGTTGTGGCTGCCGATATCAACGGCGATGGTTATACGGACCTGTTCGTGGCCAACGACACCATGGAGAACTTCCTTTGGGTGAATCGCAAGCGGCAAGAAATTCGAAGAGATCGGCCTTGAATCCGGCACGGGCTACGCAGTCGACGGTGGCATGCGATCCGGCATGGGCGTCGATGCCGCCGATTTTGATGGCGACGGCAAAGAGGATCTGGTCGTAGTCAATATCGATGGAGAAACAGCATCGCTTTATCGCAATACCGGGAATGAACAGTTCGAAGACATCAATGGGAAGACCGGCTTGTCGCCGATCACTCGCATGTTCAGCGGCTGGGGTTTGGGTTTTCTGGACTATGACAACGATGGGTGGCTCGATCTTGTTTTGACAAACGGACATCCCGACGATACGGTTGACGAGCGCGGCCGCGGCGTGACTTATCGCGAACCGCTCTTTCTCTTACGCAACATCGACGGCCGGACCATGGAAAACGTGAGCGGCAAAGCCGGCCCCGCGTTTACCAGGAAGTACTCCGCCCGCGGGATGGCCATCGGTGATCTCAATAACGATGGTTTCCCGGACATTGTATTTACGGAAAATGGCGGACCGCCACACATTCTGCTGAACAGCGCATTAGGGGGAAATCACTGGCTCGGGCTGCAGCTTCGTCCAAGAAGTACGAACCCCGATGCAGTCGGCGCAATCATCCGCTGGCATGTCGGCGATAAGGTCCTCTCGCGGGTAAAGACCGCCGGAGGCAGTTTCTTATCGAGTCGTGATCCTCGAGAGATTATCGGAACCGGGAAATCGTCGATCGACTGGATCGAGGTGCGTTGGCCCGCGCCCAGCCACGCAGTGGACCGCATCATCAAGCCTCCCATGGATCGTTATTTGACGGTCACCGAAGGCGAGAGCCCGGCAGCGAAGACGTAATATTGGCAGAACTGTGGTGTTGCTGGCATTCCTACTCGCTTTCCCGATACCTATCCAGAACACGCCTTCATCTATCGACGAATTCCAACAAGGTCAAAAGGCTCTCGCTCAGCATGACTTCGCGGCAGCAAAGCGGCTATTTTCGTCGGCGGCCAAAGCAAACCCCAAAGATCCGGCGGTATGGTTTTACTTAGGTGTCGCTTGTAGTGAACTGAACGAACTCGAGTCAGCCGTTCAGGATCTGGAAAAAGCGCAACGCCTCGCTCCGAATCGAGCCGAAGTTGATTTCAATCTGGCCCTGCTGTACTGGCGCACGGGCGATATCGCTAAAGCGAAGCAAGCCTACCGGGCCGGATTCGCGATATCTCCCAATGATCCGGCTGCTCTTCAAAACTATGCGTCGCTACTGATCAAAACTGGCGAAAACGATAAGGCCATTGCTCCTCTGCTCACGCTCAAGAATGTTTCGGGCCTGGCCCTGCCCGCTCGCGTGTCTCTCATCGAGTGTTACCTGAAAACGGACAATCCGGAAGCTGCGGAGCGCGAACTGGACGATCTGCTTCGCTCCTCTCTCGCAGACCCGGCGCAGCAGACCAAGATAGCCGCCGTTCTCATCGAAAACAATGATTTATCCGCGGCCGAGAAAGTCTTGCGGGGCAGCCTGAAGTTGGACCCGGCGCAGCCGAAAGCGTACGCTGCGCTCGGACTCGTATTACTCAATCAGAAGCGTTACAAAGATGCCGCCGGTTCGTTTGAGACTGCTTTTCACCTCGAGCCGGCTTCGGCGGAATACGCGATGGCGTTCGCCAACTCGCTGGTTCTCTGGAACCGTCCGAACACACTGCTTGCATTTCTGAATAATGTACGACCTCAGTTCGGCTCCTTGCCCGAGTTTCAACATAAACTCGCATTCGCTTACTACGGTGTCGGTGAATTTTCGAATGCGATCGCGACGCTTCAGGATCTTCTGCGATCCAATCCACAGCGGCAGGATCAAATCTATTTCCTTCTTGGGAATTCCTATCTCGGCATGGGCGAATTCGAGAAGTCAGAAGCTGCCTTTCGCAAGGCGATTGAGCTCAATCCGAAGGACCCTATGTACCACGAATCGTATGCAACCCTTCTTCAAAAGCAGGGCCTCAACCGTCTTGATGACGCGATCGCCGAGTTGCGGAAGGCCTCTGAACTGAATTCCGCTGACCCCGCGCCTCTTTTGCAGCTAGGTCTTTGCTACGAATCGAAAGGAGAGTTGCCCGAGTCGCTCAATTTTCTACAGAGGGCTGTTAGAGCTGTTCCCGGCTCGCTCGCCGCGCATGTGGCTCTGGCGCGCGTATACTTCAAGCTTGGCCGGCGGCCCGAAGGTCAGGAGGAGAAAAAGACCATAGCTCAACTCGAAACCAGGCTGCAACAGGAGAAGCTGACCAGGTGAGGGTTGTTGCTCTCTTGTTCGCGATTGCGGAACTGTCGATTCTATCTGGAATTCAATACGTCGGCTCAAATGTCTGTGCTACGTGTCACCAGCAGATCGCGAATCGATACAAAAACACCGCGATGGGCCGTTCGATGACTCTCCCCGGCGATTCTGTTGCGCTTGTTGGCGCGCCATTACCTTTCAAGGTGTTTGACAGTGAAACGAACGAGTATTTTGAGGTCTCGCGCCAGGAGGGCAGGCTGATTCAAAGCCAATACGCCAACGGTCCTGATGGTAAACAAATATTTCGTCAGGATTGGGAGATCGCGTATGTAATAGGATCTGGAGATAACGGCGTCAGCTTTCTGATACAACGCGACGATTATCTCTTCGAAGCGCCGCTTTCCTACTACAGCAAATCGCATGCCTGGAGCTTCTCTCCCGGCTACGAGCGCCACAATTACGCGTTTACCCGTCCCATCCTCGCGGAGTGTTCCGGTTGCCACAGCGGCCGCCCGCAGCCTGTCTATGGCTTTGAAGGACGCTACCGCAATCCCGCATTCACCGAATTAGCTGTCGGCTGTGAGAATTGTCATGGTCCGGGAGCGCAGCACGTCGCCGAACGGCGCGCCGGCTTGCGTCCAACTGGAAGCACCGGCGCCAGCATCGTCAATCCTGCCCATCTGTCGGGGTGGCTTTCCGACAACATATGTATGAAGTGCCATCAGGGCGGCGACGTGCGCGTACCGCAGCCGCTCGAGCACATCGAGGATTTTCGGCCCGGTACCGAACTGAACACTGTTCTGGCAATCTTCAAAGTGCCTCTGAAGCGCGTGCCGAATTCCCAGACGGATGTTTTACTCGAACACTATTATTCGATGACGCTCAGCAAATGTTACCGGTCTGGCAGAGGCGCTCTGCGCTGTACCAGCTGTCATGACCCTCATCAGGAACCGTCGAAGGCGCAATCTACCGGGTTCTATCGAGGTAGGTGCCTGGCATGCCACGATTCGCGGCCCTGCAAATTGGCTGAAGCCGAGCGTCAAAAGAGCAACGATGACTGCGCGGCCTGTCACATGCCAAAACGCGCGGCCAACAATATCGCACACGCGGCGCTCACCGAACATCGCATCCCGCGTACCTCCGGAGAGCCTTTTCCGGACGATCAAGCGGGTGGCCATCTGATAGAGGTGACCGCAACTCCCGGTACTAAGTCCCCGCCGGATATCACCTTGTTTCAGGCTTACGCCACTCTTGTTCACGAGGGCCATGACGAGCTTCGCTCTCCGATGAACGAACTCCTGGACCGTCTCTCGCGCACAGCTCCAAAAAATCCCATCGTGCTCTCCGCGCTTGCGAGACGAGAAGCTGCGGCTGGAGCTTCCGAGAAGGCGATAAACCACTTCAAGCAAGCTATCGCCGCCGGCTCGACTGACCGCGCGGATTTCGCCTTCCTGGCTGAGCTTTACAGCCGTGCCAATAAGAACCGGGAGGCCATCGAAACGCTTCGGCTGGGCATGACAATCAATCCGTACGCGCCTGAATTTCCCGAATCCATTGCCGCCGAATTTCTGCGACTGGATGATTACAGGAGCGCTTCAAAAGTAATTCGTGACGGTCTCCAAGTCTTTCCCGACGATCTCAAATTGCGCGCCCTGGATAAGAAGGTGCGCTCCGCCATGCTGCAGTGACAATGAATGGAAGAGTGGAGTTTACTCCGCGCAGGTCTTCAGACCTGACTCAATCAACCCTAAATGAAAAACCGACCCTATAGAAGTGAAATCTGGTTTAACAACATGGAGGAGCCGCAGGAAACGGCTATCTACCTCGAGCGTTTCCATAACTACGGCTTGACGCGCCAGGAAATGCAGGCCGGTAGGCCCGTAATCGGCATCGCTCAGTCCGGCGGAGATCTTACTCCATGCAATCGAATACACGTAAGTCTGGCAGCTCGCGTGAAAGATGGGATTCGGGATGAGGGAGGCATTGCTTTCGAATTTCCAATCCATCCTATGCAGGAAAGTTGTCGCCGTCCCACGGCTGCTCTGGATCGCAACCTCGCGTATTTAGGCTTGGTCGAAGTACTCTGCGGCTATCCCTTCGATGGCGTCGTGTTGATGACCGGCTGCGACAAATCGACGCCCGCCTGCTTGATGGCGGCCGCCACCGTGAACCTTCCCTCCATCGTTCTTTCCGGCGGCCCGATGCTGAACAGTTACCTGGATGGCAAGCCGTGCGGCACAGGTACAGTTCTTTGGCGCGGACGCCGCCAACTGGTCGCAGGTAAAATCACCGGCGATCAACTGGTAGAGAATGTCTGCTTAGGTATCCCAAGCGCCGGCCATTGCAATACCATGGGCACCGCGCTTTCCATGAACTCGCTCGCCGAAGCTTTGGGAATGTCCCTGCCCGGCTGCGCCTCCATTCCGGCGCCCTACAGCGAACGAGCCAGGATGGCATACCACACCGGACGTCGAATCGTACAGATGGTGCGGGAAGATCTCAAACCAGCTCACATTTTGACGCGCCACGCCTTCGAGAATGCTGTCATCGTCAACTCCGCCATTGGGGGATCGAGTAATTGCGCCCCCCATCTCACGGCAATCGCTCGTCACATCGGCGTAACTTTATCAATAAAAGACTGGGAGACCGTCGGGCATGAGATTCCTCTGCTCGCCAACATCCAGCCGGCTGGAGAATTTCTCGCAGAAGAATTTCATCGCGGTGGTGGAGTCCCTGCCATCGTTGGGGAGCTGCTTTCCGCCGCTAAAATTCATCCCGAAGCAATGACCGTGAATGGCAAAACCGTTGGCGAAAACTATGCCGGCAATCGTACGCTGAATCGTGATTTCATCCGTCCCTTCGATGAGCCTCTTAAAGAAAACGCAGGCTTCCTGGTTTTCTCCGGTAATCTCTTCGATTCCGCCTTGGTAAAAACCTCCGTGATCAGCGAAGATTTCCGCCGGAGATTTCTTTCAAAGCCCGGCTCAGAAGATTCGTTTACCGCCCGCGCCATTGTATTTGACGGACCCGAAGATTATCGTAACCGCTTCGAAGATCCTGCATTGAACATCGATGCAAACTGCATCTTGGTTGTCAGAGGAGCCGGACCGGTCGGCTATCCGGGTTCAGCCGAAGTTGTCAATATGACCCCGCCAGGCAGTCTGGTCCAACTCGGTGTCGCAATGCTTCCCTGTCTCGGCGATGGCCGGCAAAGTGGAACTTCCGATTCGCCATCCATCTTGCACGTGTGCCCTGAATCTGCTGTCGGTGGCAACTTGGCTATTCTTCGCACTGGCGATTCGCTCAGAGTAGACTTGCGCCAGCGCCGTATAGACCTGCTTGTCAGCGATCAAGAGCTAGCAGAACGTCGTCGTCTCCTCGCGCCAGTCTCTCTCAAAAACGATTCCCCATGGCAGGAGATTTATCGCTCGCACGTCGGACAGCTCGATACCGGAGCATGTCTTGAGTTCGCCATCCCCTACCGGGATCTGCAGGCCGTCGTACCACGCCACTCTCATTGATTTAACATCGTTCCTCGGCTGAGCCCTTGTATATACGTCAGGACTGACGTCAGCACATCCTGCTCGGCTTTCTCGGTAAATGGCGAAGTGTCCGGCTCATATCCGCCCTCTTCGAATCCCCTTTTAGTCGGGAGATAACCAAACCATCCGTTGGCATAGCCGAAATAGAAAGTGTGCGTGAAGGGCGACTGGTTGCGCACGGCCATTGATATCTCGCAGAAGAGTTCAACCGGCGCCGACCAGATCAAGGTATCGTTTAGCTTCAGGAAGCGCACCGGCAGGCGGATCACAGATTGACCCCCGTTTGTCTCTCTTCGGTAATTTGCGAGTTGAGGTGGCCAGCTCAAACCCTGCTTCATCGGAGTTTCGATAACCGTTTCGGTCGCCGCTATTGTTACCTCGTCGCTCGGTGCGCCCAGTGATTTCAATCCGGCTAGAATTCGATCCCCGAGCAGCACGCGGAACTGCGACAAATGCCCGCTCTTCGGACTGGGGTAGACGCTGTAAATTGGAGCAATGTTTCCAGCCGCGCCGTTCACGTAGAGCATAGGCGCGCCGGTCTTCTCTTCAACGTACGCTGCGACAGTACCTGGAGCGTCTCCGCTGATTTCAAGATTTTCTCCGCTCAACACCGTTCCGTGCATCGAATAGTTCGCCACCGACGCAATCGGCGAATTGTCCGGACGTACAAACGAGAGAATGCCTATTTGCCTGTCGACCGGCCCGTCTGGATTCAAGCCCAATGTGACACGTCCATCCTCGTCTTTCGCGCGGCGATTGAGGTTCGCCATCGAGATCCCTGTGCCGATCGCAAGCCGGGCAGGCTCGAGTTTGTCCGTCGCCTCTTTCACTCCATCAATTAGCGCGTTCAGCACCTGTTCTGCGTAGTCGCGATTCCACTCATGATTCGAGCGTCCATGTAGCAGCGATCCATACATTGCCGGCGGCCCGACTTCAGGAGCCGAGTGCGTATGCGTGACAGTCCACCAAACATTGCTTCGCTCTATTCCGAGCTGTTTGCGCAGCCGTTCCGCCATTTCGTCATATAGGACAGGCGAGAAGAGGCACAGATCGCTGGCAATCAAATAAAATTTCGTCTTTCCATCGTCGAGCGCTAAGATCCGGTGATAGATTTTGTCGTGAACACCCTTTGAAAGCCGGGGGTCATAACCGACCAGCCATTGCGAGCTGCGCGGTGTGATATCTACTTTTACGGCTGCGGCACGGAAGGTCGCAGGCAGAGCTGAAAGGCAACCGATTACGAAACATGCTGCTGGTGCAATCGCTCGAACTCGCATGTGCATCAGTTTAGCTGTTACATTCGTCATACGCGTACCAGGTGAGCCACGATGACGAGAGATCTATTCTTGAAGGCGATTATTGCAATAGCCCTGCCCATACCGGCGGTGTCCTTTCAGGTAAATACTGAATTGCCCCCATACCTCGATTCGAAGCAACCGGTCGCGGTTCGAGTCGACGACTTGATGGCTAGAATGACGCTCAAGGAAAAAGTCGGGCAGCTCAATCTGCCGTGTGTTTACGTGCACGAATTGGGAAGGGATATCCCTTCCAAGATGACTGCCTGCCGGAAATTCGCTGCCGGAACATATACCCGCGAAATCGGTCCGGGCTGCGGCTTCTTTACGCTGGCGAATGAGATTCTGCATGAGGGCGCTCGTCAGCAGGCTGAGTACTTCAACGAGCTTCAAAAAATCGCGCTTACTCAGACTCGCCTCAAGATCCCTGTTCTCGAAGACGAAGAGGGCACGCATGGAGCGATGTTCCCCGGCGCCACAGTTTTTCCAGAGGGCTTGGCGCTCGGAAGTACGTTTGATCTCGGCCTGCTGAACTCCGTGTACGCCGCCGCTGCTGCAGAAGCAAGAGCAGTGGGTATCCACATGCTTTCTACTTTGGTCATGGAGCTGGATCGTGATCCGCGTATGGGCAGAAATGAAGAAGCCTATACCGAGGACCCTTTCCTCTACTCGCGCATCGCGGAAGCCATCGTGCATGGCACGCAGGGAACCGATATCGCATCCCCGGACAAGGTAGTTGCCGTGCTCACCGATTTTCCGACGCAAAGCGAGCCCTCGAGCGGTCTGGAGCGTGGCGCCATCGAAGTATCGGAGCGGTCGCTGCGTGAGAACTTTTTGCTGCCCTGGATCGCGGGCATCACCAAAGCTGGCGGTTTAGGTGTTATGGCTGGATACCCGGAAATCGAGGATGTACCTGCCCACGCTTCCGAGAAGTGGACGAACGATGTGCTTCGCCAGGAACTCGGTTTTCGGGGAGTCGTCGTCAGCGAAGGCGGTGGATTTGGAACCCTGATTTACGAGCATATCGTTCCCACCCAGAAGGAGGCGGGTGCCCTCGCCTTGAAGGCTGGCGTCGATGTCGACATCACGTACGAACCGGCCTATATGGGTCCGCTGGTCGAGAACGTCGAAGAGGGCCGGGTTCCCATTGCGCTCGTAGACCGCGCGCTACGAAGAGTATTGGAGCTGAAGTTTCGCCTGGGTCTTTTCGAAAACCCCTATGTCGATGTGCAGCGCGCCGTCGCTACCGTTCACTCCCAGCCGGATCAGGATTTAGCTCTCCGGGCCGGACGTGAAGGCATCGTATTGCTGAAAAACGAAAATTCGCTTCTGCCGCTAAAAAAGAATCTGAGGTCAATTGCGGTTATCGGCCCGGATGCGGAAAATCTCATGAATCAACTCGGCGATTACTCACCGCACAAAGTTCCGCAGCACGTCGTCAGTATTCTCGAAGGAATTAAATCCAAAGCCGGCAATGGAACCAACGTCGTTGCTGTGAAGGGTTGCGGTGTATTAGGTGACGATAAGAGCGGTTTCGCTGAGGCGACCCGTGCGGCGAAAAGCGCTGATGTCGCGATTGTAGTGGTCGGAGAAAATCAGGGTCAGAACGGCGTCAGCGAACGGAAGGATCCTCCGACGGATGGCGAAGGCCATGATATTGCCAGCCTTGACCTTACCGGTGTGCAAGAGGATCTGATAAAGGCGGTGTTCGAGACAGGCACTCCAACCGTCGTCGTGCTTGTGAACGGCAGACCCCTCTCCACCCGCTGGACCGCAGAACACGTACCAGCCATCGTCGAGGCCTGGCGGCCGGGAGAGCGCGGCGGCGAAGCGGTCGCCGATGTTTTATTTGGCGATTACAATCCCAGCGGCCGGTTGGCGATCACCATTCCGCGTCACGTAGGCCAACTGCCCGCTTACTACAACTACAAGCCCGGCAAAGAGTATTGGATACGCGGCGAGAAGCGCGGCTATGTCGACATGCCTGCAACCCCTCTCTATCCTTTTGGCTATGGCTTGAGTTACACCCGTTTTGAATACAGTAACCTTCGCATTGAGCCGGCACAGATCCGTCCAGGCGGCATGACTCACGTCAGTGTCGACGTAAAGAATGTTGGCGAGCGCTCCGGCACAGAAACGGTACAGCTTTACGTTCACGAGGCAACCGGTCCGGTTGCAACACCGGTCAAACAGTTACGCGGATTCGAACGTGTGGATCTCAAAGCAGGGGAGAGCAAAAATATCACGCTGACTCTGAATCCCGAAGATTTGCAGTTGCTCGATCGCGACATGCAGTGGCGAGTGGTTCCGGGTGATTTTGAAGTTATGGTCGGCAGGTCGTCAGAAGACTTACCGCTCAAGCAAGTCTTGACAGTTACACCATAAGCGCCTTATACCAATAAGCGCCTCGTACCGAGCCGCGACCGTGAGGGAGCGGATGCCCATTCCTTCGAAAACATCCGGAGTTAAGTTATAGAGGCGATTCGGTCTGTGCGGAAGGACGACTGCGCTTGCGTTTGACTAAGCAGATGCAGCGAGGCATTCCCCGGCGGGCGCATTTCGGGCAGATGGAAGCATCCACAACAGGCTCGGAGCGTTTCGGCGCAGGTCGGTGAGATGGGCCACCGAACGGCTTGGGCGGTGCAACGAGGGTGAGCTTGTAGCCGATAGCTTCCAGGCGGCGCGAGAGTTTGCGGGCGGTGCGCTCGGGGTTGCGCCGGTCGAAGAAATCGCCGCCGCGTTCGTGATACTCGACACCAGCCTCTGCCAGAATGTGCCAGGCAATGAGGGCAATGCGATGAGCGACAGCCACGGCGGCCTTCTTGAACCCACGCCGTTGCGCAGTGCGGAAAAACAGCGCCGCCAGAAAACAATCATTGGCGCGCGAAGCCGCCCAGGCACTCTGCACTAAGATCCGGCGCACATAACGGTCCCCCTTGCGCGTGCGTCCGGAAAAGCGCTTGCCGGCGCTCTCGGCATTGCCTGGGCACAAACCCGCCCAACTCGCTAAATGCGCAGCCGTAGGAAACTGCGTCATGTCTTCACCGAATTCGGCCAGTAGCACTAGCGCGCTAGTCCTATCCACGCCTGGAATCGTGGCCAGCCGCCGCAACCGGTCTTCATACGGAAGCGCTAGCTCACCGATGCGCGCGTCGACTCGCGCCCGCTGCTGATCCAGCTGATCCAACTTGGCCAGCAGCTCGCCCAATATCCAGCGGAAATGAGTGTCGGGGCGGCCCTCCAGCGCCAGCACCAGCGCGGGTATCTTCACACGCATATGTCCGCGAGCGCAGTCGGCCAGGCGCTCGGGATCATGCACTCCGCTGGCCAGTAGCCGTAACATCGCCATCCCACTCGTGCCGACAATGTTGCTCGCTAGCGAGGCCAGTTTGATGTTGACTGTCTCCAGCAGTCGAGCGATACGGTTGACGACGCGATTGCGATCCTGCTGGATGTGCACGCGTAAGCGTGTCAAGTCGCGTAGCTCGCGCATCGGCTTGGGTGGAATAAAGCTGCCACGCAACAATCCGTATTGCAGATACTCGGCAATGCGCCGCGCATCGATACGATCTGTTTTCTGCCCTTGCAGCGCGCGCACTGTGGCTGGATTTACTAGCGTGAGACTGAAGCCGCGCTCTAGCACGTTCCACACCGGTATCCAGTACACGCCGGTCGACTCCATGGCGACCTGCCGAACCTTTCGCTTCCTCAACCAAGAACGCAATCGCTCCAGATCTTGCGTGAACGTCCCGAACACCTGTTCTTCGATCGCCGCTTCCGCTTGTCCGCGGACGCGCCGTCGTACACACGCGCTGACTGTATCCCGGTGGATATCCAATCCGGCGCAGCAGCGGTACAGTAACTTCATATCGCCTCCTTGCCGCGAGTAAGGGACGCCTGGAAAACCGTCGACTTTCCTTCCCGTGCTCTCCGCCTTGCGGCAGAGGCGACAATCTGTTGTGCCGTGCACAAACTGCGGGCGCCCGGGCCACATTCACAAGCGGGCTGCTAGCTCCAGACCGAATTCGGCCTCTGTCCGCTCCCGGCAGCTAGCAGCTTAACGCTCCTCGAACCCGTTTTCATCTCCCGTTGTGGCGACCCCGCCGTGGGCCATTCACAAAAACTCCGTCTCTTTATTTCCTTTCCCCTCATCCGCTTACAACCCAAAAATTTTTGCATAGTTCGTTTTCGCCCTTCCGTGTGCTATGTTCCGGCAGGCTCGTACATGGTCTCCCCGGCCATTCACGAGCCATTTTTATTTAGGAGCACCGCCCCATCATGAAATCCGAATCTCCCGTTTCCGAATCGCGCATAGCCGCCAATCGCGCCAATGCCCAACTCTCAACCGGCCCACGTACCACCGCAGGTAAGGCCGTCTCTTCCATGAACGCCGTGAAAACGGGTTTGACCGGCCGCACCGTCCTGCTGCCGTCTGACGACGCCGAAGCCTACCAGCAGCACCTCGCCGCTTACGAAGCCGAATATAAACCGCTCGGTCTCCGCGAACGCGAACTGGTCCAATCGCTCGCCGACGCGCAATGGCGCCTGCAGCGCATCCCCGGTCTCGAAATGGCGATCTACGCCCGCGGCCGCGACGAATTTGCCGGACAATTCGAAGAACTCGAGCCCGCCGCCCGCGCGGCGCGCATCGATCTGGAAACCTTCCTCCAACACCAGAAGCCCTTGCGTAATCTGCAGATCCAGGAAGGCCGCCTGCAGCGCCAGCGCCAGAAGGACATGGACGAACTGTGCGAATTACAGCAGGAGCGCCGCGAGGCCGAGCAACCCCAAAGTGCGCCGGCAGGAATGACTACTCCCGCTGGCAAAATCGATATCGGATTCCTCAAGGAGCTGTACGCGAAAGCAACCGCCCCTGTGCCGAATACCGGCGCTATCGCCGCCCTCAAGAAGTTTGGCTTAGATATTTCAACTCCCGCAAACGGGCTCTCGAGGCCCTAAGGTAAGAACCTGTGATAGACTCCCGCGCATGTCCAGTTCACCGCAATTAGCCATTGAGCAAATCCGGCGTGGCATGGCGAAGACCAATGAGCTATTTAATACCGAGGTCTTCGGTAAGCGAAACTTTGACGCTCTAGACCAGATCTACACGGCCAACGCGCGTGTTCTTCCACCAGGAGCGCCAATGATTTCTGGCAGAAAAGAGATTAGAAAGTTCTGGTCTGACTTGATCTCATCCGTGAACGCCAAATCGGCAGTTCTCGAATCGGTAGACGTCATTCAGACCGGTGATGATGCGGTCGAGATCGGGCGAGCGACTCTTGGCATTGCGCCTGAAGGCCAGTCGCCAACTCAGATGGAGGTCAAATACGTAGTCCACTGGAAGCAGGAAGGCGGGCAGTGGAAGTGGAACGTCGATATCTGGAACACAAACTCCTGAAGGCGTATCCAACCGTTGCTCGCACCCCCTTTCATATAGGCTGTTGTTGTGAGCAAAGAGGCGGCTGCCGAGACGCTCTTGATCGAGGGACGCGAAGTTCGCGTAACGCATCCGGATAAGCTCTATTTCTCGAGGCAGGTGAAGCTGTCGAAATTGGATCTGGTCCGTTACTACCTCTCGATTGCACCCGGCGCTCTCGCCGGCATTCGCGATCGGCCGCTGGTTCTCAAACGATTCGTAAACGGCGCCGAAGAAGAGGCCTTTTATCAGAAACGGGCGCCATCCGACCGGCCCCACTGGCTGCGAACCGTAACTCTTGCGTTTCCGTCAGGCCGGACAGCGGAAGAGCTCGTAGTGGATGATGCGGCCGGCCTCGCCTGGGTCGTAAATCTCGGTTGTATCGAGCTGCATCCTCATCCAGTGCGCTCTCACAATTTGGACCACCCGGACGAGCTGCGTGTCGATCTGGATCCCGGTCCCGGCGTAAGCTGGCCGGACGTGTGCACGGTCGCGCTCGAGGTGAAATCCTTCCTGGAAGAAGTGGGACTTCGCGGCTGGCCCAAAACCAGCGGCTCCCGAGGAATGCACGTGAATGTACGTATTGAGCCTCGTTGGACATTCAGCGAAGTGCGCCGCGCAGCCTTGACTCTCTCGCGAGCTATCGAGAGGCGCGTTCCCACGCTGGCCACTTCGAAGTGGTGGAAAGAGGAGCGCCACGGGGTATTTCTCGATTACAACCAGAATGCGAAAGATCGGACCACATGCTCCGCGTACTCTGTGCGCCCCTTGCCCGATGCTCGCGTCTCCACTCCACTTCATTGGCACGAGGTCCAAGGCAGCGATCCGGCCGCTTTCACCGTGTTCACGATTCCCAAGCGCTTCGCAGAGCTCGGCAATCCTCATGCAGACATGGACAGCTCGCCAGGTTCCCTCGAGAAGCTTCTCGAGCTCGCCTCGCAAGATGAAGCCGCCGGTCTTGGCGATGCTCCCTGGCCGCCACACTTTCGCAAGATGGAAGGCGAAGGCAGCCGCGTCGCGCCATCGCGCGCCAAATCCTCTGCCAGACAGCCGCGCACGAAGATGCCGCTCATCGTAGTGGCCAACTCTCCCGATAAATCAGCTGCTCTGGCGGGTTTGAGAGATGGAAGCAGAAGCACGCAGGGGCCGCCAGCCATCTCGCGCTAGACGATGTGCTAGTCGATTCTATGCGAGGAAGGTCGTCAACCTGGACGCGCATCCGGGTGAATCTGCGAAATGTGCCTGAGGCCCTGCGTCCGCCGCAGGAAAGCCCTGACCCGGATGACGACCCCACGCGTGAGTGGCGAACGATGCACGCGACCAAACGCGCTTCGAGAAAAACCGCGGCGAGCCAGGCGCGCGAGTCCTAGCAGGCGCTTTCCACCGCAAAAGTACAAAATCGGCTTGCTTGCGCGCGCGGCTCGGAACCGGGCCGGCGTGTTTACAGCAGCTTACCGAGCCGCGACCGTGAGGGACCGTGAAATAATCCAACTTCGGAGCGAACAGCGAAAGTCGGGATAAGCAGAGAGACTGCTAGTTGTGACAGCGCATCGCCTTGCAGTAACATGCACGCGAAGAGATCGCTGAGCGCAAATTCGCGGGAACGTGATCCAGAGCACTAAATTGTCGTTTGAGAAGCGATAGCAGAGGGGAAGAGGGTGTTTCCTCGCTACTGCAAGGTAGCAGCCACCATCGTCCGAAGGCGGATCCATGTGTGACGTTGTAGGCCAGGCCATCCACAGCGCTTCGGTGCCGCCTTCACGGTCCACGTACAGAGAACTGCCGGAGGCTTTGAACTCCCTTTATCCACAGATGCGGAACTCGGCAATCTCCGCACGCTTCTTGTATAGCTTCTTCACGCGCGCGTTTCATGCGTGCCAGATAGTCGCGCATCGCTTTGCTCTCCAGCGGCAACTCCACCCGCCGCCCCTCCACATTCCACAACACTGCCGAGAAATCGGCAACGCCGCAGTCTTGCGCCTTAGCCTGAAACATCACTTTACTGATGCCGTGTGCTTCTTTTGCTGGATCACCACTAATCTTGCCGTCCGACACAGCAACTCTTTACCTCGCGCTTGTCCGAAAAGCTGATGCTGCAAACGCCTCCGCAATCCCGTTACGAGACAGGCCCCCGCCCCGTGAGCCATGTCTTTCCAGCGCTATCAACTCCACCTTCGTTCCGCTGTTTGTTCCACATGTCGCGCGTGGCATACCCGTTGTCGGCATATGTCGCGATCTAAGACCACTTCTTCGATCCGCTCCAGCGCGTATCAGTTGATGCAGATCATTGATATCGCTGCTCACCGCAACCGCTACGATCATGCATTGGCCTCGCTACTGACTTGCATGTGTAGCCAATGGAAGCCTCCTTCGTTGTCCTTCATCTGCGCGCTTCGCTCACTGTCACTTACCCGCAGATCGGCGCGCTTGCTGCAGCAGCGCGCTTCCCGTTGGCCAACTCCTTCAGTGCCGCTTCCGCACGTGCCACCGCTTCGCGGCGGCGCGCTGTTGTGCTGCTTGCCGCCGCTCATCCATCTTCTCTTGCGCCTCCGCCGCTTCCCGGTCCAACTTCTTCACTACTTTCCGTGCTGCCCGCAGGCGTTTTTCCAAAGTCGGCCGGCGGTGCAGCGAACTCTTCCCCGCCACCGCCCTCATCTTCGTTCCGTCTTGCAGAATGGTCTTCAGATTGACCACCCCGGCCTGATCCAGCATCGCTAGAAATTCGGTAAATAGTTTCCCCAGCGCCTCTCGGTGACCCACCCTGAAATCGGCCAGCGTGTGATGATTTACTGCCTGGTCGGCTGTCAGCCAGCGCAAACCCGGCTCATAAGCAGTCATCCGTTCAATCGAGCGCGCTGAAGCCACCCGTTGCGTATAGCCATATACCCAGATGCTCACCAGCAGCCGCGGCGGCCAACACGGCCGACCCGCTTCCCCTTCCTGGCTCTTATAATCCTCGGCGAAAGACTCCAAATTCATCTTCCCGGCTAGCTCCCAGATGATGCGCGCTGGGTGTCGACATCGATCAGCCGCTCATAATCCAGTACTTGCAGACTAGTGTAGTGTCTCAGAAATAGCTTTACAACGGTTAATCTTTTCGAGAATCTTGGCGACGCTGGCGGTCCACATGAAAGGTTTGGGCTGTTGATTATTGTGAGCAAGATAGCCTGCGATGGCGGCTTGCAATTCCGCCACGCTGTGGAAGCTGCTACGTCGAATACGCTTTTGGGTAATGTCACGGAACCAGCGTTCGACTAAGTTCAACCAGGACGAGCTGGTGGGAGTGTAGTGAAGCTGGAATCTGGGATGCCGCTTCAACCAGCGCCCCACCGCATCATGCTTGTGGGCGGAATAGTTGTCCAAAATGAGATGCAAGCTCAAATCGGCGGGTGTTTCGCAATCCAGTTTGCGAAGAAACTTCAGAAATTCTTGATGCCGGTGTCGCGCCATGCATTCGCCAATAATGGTGCCATCCAGAACATTCAGGCGGCGAACAAAGTGGTCGTCCCGTGACGCTTGTAATCGTGTGTCATGGTGCCGCAGCGTCCCTTTTTCATAGGCAGTCCCGGTTGCGTGCGATCCAAAGCTTGAATCTGGCTCTTCTCGTCAAAACACAGCACCAGCGCGCGGTCGGGTGGGTTGAGATAGAGTCCCACCACATCAGTCAACTTTTCGACAAATCGTTTGTCGCGCGAAAGCTTGAAGGTTTCTGTGCGATGCGGTTGCAGGCCATGAGCATCCCAAATGCGCTGTACCGTAGCCGGGCTGACTCCCTGGGCCGCAGCCATCGTCCGCACGCTCCAATGCGTAGCATCGGCCGGATGGCTATGCAGCGTCGCCTCTACAATCCGCTTCACCTGATCCGCAGATATCTGCTGCTTACGTCCACGACCTGGTTCATCTTCTGCCAGCGCAATCGGTCCACCGGCAGCAAACCGGTTTCGCCACAGGATCACAGTTGGCCGACTGGTCTTGAGCTGCTGGGCAATACGCCGGTTTGCTAAGCCCTCCGCCGCCAGCAAAATAATTTGAGAGTGGAATACGATTTTTCGCGGTGTGTTCCGGGCACGGATCCAAGCTTCCAGGGTTCGCCTATGCTCGCCGTTCAGCGCCACTGCATCCGGCACAGTCCACATGCTAATCCAGTATGCGGTTCAAAAAGTTAATTGTAAAGCTATTTGTGAAACGCTACACTAGTTTGCAGCGGTCCACCGGTTTGTACTTGATTTTGCCAACGGGCTTGTTATTGCTGCTCACCTTCTTAGGGTAAATCAGCTCAAAACATTTTGTTCCACAAATGTTCTTGATATTTTTTCACACTCCCGTGAGGGAGCGGTTGACCGACGCTATTTTGCGATGGAAAGTAGTACTACTGTGTTATAAACGTAAGGCGCCACAAAAAGGACAACAGGGCAGTTTGGCAAGAAGAGCGCGAGCGATACGGATGCGAGGGTGGCGATGGAGTATGGATTATGCCGCTCGGCCCGAATGCGACGAGCCGCGGGGGCAGAAGTCGGCAGGAAGCGGCGGGGTGCGTAGCTCCAGTTGACCGGCGCGTGCGGAGGGGGAAAAACGGCTTCGCTCCGCCACCAAGAAACCGTAGGCCGCAATGCAAAGTGCCGCATGATGATGAAAGCCTCGCCAGCTACGGCCTTCGTAGTGCCCCAGCCCCAGTTCTTGTTTGAGTTCTTGGTAATCCCGTTCAATGATCCAGCGGTGTTTGGCCAGCCTCACCAGTTCCGGGAGTTTCGTGTTGGCCCGCAAGTTAGACAGCCAGTAGCGAACTGGTTCGGTTTCCGCAAGAGGCCATTCCACTAACAGCCATTGTTCCGGATGTGGCTCTGTGCGGCGGTCATCCAGATAAGAGGGGCGCACGCGCAGCGCGTAAATCGCGAACGGAGTTTCCGCTGGCTTCCTTCTCGCCAAGTTACCTGCTTCCACTTGGCAGCCGGTAACCCCAAGGCGAGTTCTTTCACCGAGAGTGGTTGATGTTCGGCATGGCGGCGGAGCAACTTGGGCCGTCGGACCTTTCCCGGACCAAGCCTTGCTCGGCAGAGGCCTTTGTCCTGGCCGCCATACGCTGGTGGCTTCCAGAATGCCCACTACATACATTAAGCCGAGTTGGCTCAAGCGTTCGCGAAACTGGTGGTCGCGGCCGTACCAGGCATCGGCTAAGATAGGCGCCTTCCAGATCCCTGCTTCAACCGCTTGTTCAACTTGTTGGAGCGCGAGCGCCGACTTGGTCTGAAAGCGAATCGGCTCCGGAACACCTGCGCTCTGCCGTCGTGATTCATCCCCGGCCCAACTCTCTGGCAAATACAACCGCCACGCGATCGGTAGACTAGCCTGCTTGGTGCTGATCGACAGACTCACCGCCACTTGGCAATTCTCTTGTTTGCCCACTTCTCCACAGTACTGGCGCGCCACGCCTACCGAATGCCTTCCCCGTTTGAGAAAACTCGTATCGTCGATGATCCACGCCACCACCGGGCCCTGCTCCTGCATTGCCGGCAATACTACTCACGCATGCGCTCCAGCAACGCTTTCTCGCTCCACGCGCATCCGCTACCAAGTGATGCAACATTGTGCAGGCGGCGCACATTCTCGGGCGCCAGCCGCGCCGCCATTGGTTCCACACTCTTGCGTTCACCTGCAGCAGCAGCCCCGTGCAGTACAACTGCAAAGGCTTCACTCGATCAGCATGCCCCGCCGCGCGCCAGGCTGTCTAAGTAGCGCAGCCGTTCTGTGGCGCCTCGCTATGTTTAGCCTCACAACAAATCAGCTATCATGTTTTATAACACAGAGTAGTAGCGTAGTTAGCGAGAAATTCTAAATATTTCCAGCAACTCTTGCGGCGGAACAACCTCGAGTTGCTCATACGTGCAGTCACGCGGGCTCTTATCCGGACGCCATCGCCGAAACTGCGCGATATGACGAAACCGGCTTCCCTGCATATGGTCGTAAGCGACTTCGACCACGAGCTCGGGCCTCAACGGCTCCCAGGAGAGGTCTTTGCCTTGGCTCCAGCGGCTTTGACCGCCAGGAAGACGCTGCCCGATTTGTTCCTGTTGAACCCACTGTTTCCAGGGATGATTTACCAGGGCATCTTTGCGGTACCCTGCCAGAAATTCAGCCAGTTCGAGACGCTTTTCATTCGAGAAACTGGCGCAGACACCGACATGTTGGAGCGCGCCGGAATCATCATAAAGACCGAGCAGCAGCGAACCGACGGAGCCGTCCCCCTTTTTATGCCACCGAAAGCCCGCGACAACGCAGTCGCAATCGCGCTCATGCTTGACTTTGAGCATGACACGTTTGTTGGGCTCATATGTGCCCTCGACCGGCTTAGCCATCACTCCATCCAGACCCGCGCCCTCGAATCGTCGAAACCAGTCAGCCGCCAGGTTTGAATCATGCGTAGCCGGTGTCAGATGAATGGGCGCAGCGGCAGAGGAAAGCAGTGATTCCAGGATTTGGCGCCGGAGCCCGAAGGGTTGGCTGCACAGGTCGCGATCGCCTTCGCACAGCACGTCAAAAAACACGATAGATGCCGGACTTTGCTCAGAGAGGAGGCGCACGCGTGAAGCCGCGGGATGCAGCCGCAGTTGCAATTCTTCGAATTCGAGCCCGTCGTTCTTGACTATGACGATTTCGCCATCGAGCACGCAGCGACTCGGCAAAGACGAACGCAAGGGATCAAGCAGCTCCGGGAAATACCGGTTCAGCGGTTTCTCGTCGCGGCTCTGAATGAAAATTTCATCGCCGTCGCGAAATACCAGTGCCCGGAACCCATCCCATTTCGGTTCAAAAATCCACGCTCCGTCGGCCGGTAATTCATCAACTCGCTTGGCGAGCATCGGCAGCACCGGCGGCTTTACGGGAAGATCCACGAAGTCATGGTATCCCGCTCATCCGCCGTCCGCCGCCGGTCAGCTAAACTTTACCGGTGGTCTCGTCTTCGGTAAGCTGCTGTAAACACGCCGGCCCGCTTCCGAGCCGCGCGCGCAAGGGTCGTGAAAAAATCCGTCATGAATGAACGTATTCTTCGTAGGTCGTTGATTCTTGAATCGGAGCCATGAGCGCAGCGATTGGTGTGCTCGATTTTTTCACGGACCCGTACAAGCAAGCGGATTTTGGAGTTTTGCGACGAAACTAGCTAAACTTTACCGGTGGTCTCGTCTTCGCGAGTCTTTTTACTCTCTCCCGCAAAGGCCGGGGGCATTCGATATTCGATGCTCATGCGGGAAGCGGCAGCCTTCGATTTAGCAGTGAGAGTCCGCCAGGGCGCCGCCACGATCGGCGAGATCTACACCTTTGTTAGTGGCCTGTATTTCCGGGGAAAGATGGCCTACGCCGAGGCGTTCCGTGCCGGGCCTCCAGGAATTCCGCCGTCGCTTGTCATCGTGCCCGGAGTCGGGCTGGTTCCGCCGGAGACGGTCGTCAGTGTGGAGCAGCTCAATGCCATCGCCGGGGTCCCGGTACACGAAGGCAATCAGATCTATCGAGACGCTCTGTCACGGGCTGCGAAATGGCTGGATCAATATGCCGGGCCGGCCTGCTCATATGTTCTGCTCGGCAGTGTGGCGAGCGGAAAATACGCGGAACCGCTCCTCGAGATCTTTGGCGAGCGCCTGCTTTTTCCCGGCGACTTCGTTGGCCGCGGCGATATGAGCCGCGGAGGACTCATGTTACGCTGTGCCCGCTCGGGAGTCGAGTTGTCCTACACTCCGGTTCAGGGGACGGTGCGTCGTGGAATTCGGCCGCCAAGGTTGGGCCCGATTCAGCGAACAAACTGATTGACATAATCGGCCCCGAGGCCGGCTGCCACGTAATGATCGCGGCACATATCGATTTTGGTGAAGACGTCCTCAAATCCGGTGTTCCGCCCTTCTGCATCAACGTAGTACATGCACCCCGAAATGTTGAAGAATGTGATCATCTCTTCGATGTTCTCGTCCACGATGAGTGTGTGCGTTTCGCCGGGAGGCTCGAATACGTAGTCGCCGGCGCGCGCGATCCAGTTGTGCTCGAGATATCTCCACGAGCCTTTGAGAACGTATCCGTGCACCGGAGCGGGATGTCGATGACGGCTGAGAATGCCCGCCCGGCGAACCCTTAGCAGATTGCACCACTGACCGTTCAACGTGTTCAGCATCAGCGGACGGAACCACACGTTGGGAGCCTGCGGTACCCATACGCGCTCATCTTCGGGAATGGCTTGCGTGACGATCTGGTGAGGCGATAAAGGATGCGTGGTCTGCATTCAACTTTGATAACACTCAGAAAACGGAATACCCGCCGTCCACTGGAATGACTGCGCCCGTGACGAAAGACGCGAGGTTGGAAGCCAAAAATAAAACAGGCCCTGCGACTTCCTCAGGTCGCCCCCATCGCGCAAGCGGCGTTCTCGAAACCAGTTCCGCAGAGCGCTTCGCATCGTTCTGCAACGGCTGGGTAAGCGGAGTCGAGATCCAGCCAGGTGCGACTGCATTCACGCGGATGCCGTCATTCGCCCAGGCGATCGCCAAAGAGCGGGTGAGTTGAACGACTCCGCCCTTGCTCGCGCTGTATGCGGGTGTTCGAGCGCCGCCGAAGAAGCTGAGCATCGAAGCAATGTTGATGATTGACCCGCGCGAGGCGCGCAGCTTTGCGTGTGCCGCCTTGCAGACCTTCATAACACCGATCAAGTTCACTTCGAGCACTTGGCCGAATACATCCAGGTTGAATTCGTCATCTCGCCGTATTATCCCGGCAGCATTCACAACAACGTCTAATGTCGAAATGCCGCTGAGGAGACGATCGACCGCCTCCGCGTCGGTGATATCCAGAATGCTTGTTTCTATCGGGGACTCCAAAGGTTCATCGCTAGCCAAACCAGCTGCCAGCACTCTTGCTCCGGCGAGCGAGAAGGCTTGCGCAATCGCCCGGCCGATGCCGCTGGTGCCCCCGGTGACAAGCACCTGCCTTCCCTCGAAGTCAAGCATCAACGTTCTGTGCTATTGGCCTTCACGTATCCGAAAAATGTCTGGTCCTCGCTCGACGAGTGGTTCACTAAAAAGAGCACCTTTGCACGGGATTTCATCGAGAAGTGGCTAGGTTGCCAGATCTCGTCATCAACCGGTGCCTTCTCCAGTTCAAAGCGCGTACCTGGTTCTACTCGCGCCAGGAAACCTTCGATTGACACCGGGTGAATCACCTCCGCAGTGACTCTCACCCATTGAAACGTTTGCCTGTCAATCCACAGTTCCCCTTGCATTCCGGGAAGGACCTGGCAATCCATATTCGGCGGATTGTAACCTTTGCGAGGCGTCGCTTTTAGAACGTACACGTCAAAGCCGCGCAGCTTGGCTTCTTTGATAAATGAGAAATTGAAGGCTTGCGTCAGCTGCTCGATCATGTTGTGATCGCGAGCGCGATCCTTCTCGTATTTCGCGATCCTGGCGCGCCTCTGCTCGGGCGATTCAGCTTTTCGCTGTGCAGTCACCTGCTGCTGCTTCTTAAGCTCCTCAGCTTGACGGGCGGGTGATAGCGGGTTTCCGTTTATCGCCAGAAGTCGCTGATAAGGCGTGCCTTCAATCATTGTTACCTGGTACAGCCTGGTGCCTGTACCAATGCGATCACGTTCTTTATTGTTGTATTGCGGAGACGCGTTGAAATCTCTCTGATTTGCCTGCACGGATTTTGCGATGATCGCTTGAACATCGGGCGCATCAGATCGAGCCCGGCTAGCCGGTACCAACCAAGTTATAACGAGCAGGCAGATGCCAAACGCTCGTTCGCGGTTGTGCGTTTTGTCACGAAAACTCACTAGGTTGCTTCCACGACTCTCGCATTTGAAGCATAACCGCCTTCCACTGTTTTGACAACATTCCTGTAATATCTGCTAGCCCACTCTGGGCGAGTTATTTCATTACGCCTGCCAGCTCGTCAATGGTCAGAAACCTGTTCACCGGAAGATTTTCGAAATGCTGAATCTTGCCGCTCGGCCACTCTACCGTCAGCTTCGAGATACTGCGATCCTGTCTCAACCCAAAAGTAAGCGCGAGATCGCTCTGCGAACAATAGCTTGACCCGCTGTGTACCGTCTGCCACTGTTTGCCCGAAGCACTCTCCACGCGCACCACTGCTCCGAGCGCGCTGCGGTTTGAGCGGCGTCCAATAAGTCGGATATTGATCCAATTATTCCTGTTGCCGCCGTCATTGCGAAACAGCTCGGCGGGCCCGCCATTCTCGGTGACAACTATATCCAGATCGCCATCGTGATCGAAGTCGGCATAAGCTGCTCCCCGCCCGACAATCGGCCGGCGGATGTCCGGGCCAACAGAATTACTGACATCCTCAAAGGAGCCGTGGCCGTTGTTCCGAAACAACATCGGAGACTCACGGAAGCTCAGGTCGGATTGCGTCCGGTTGATATCAGGCTCGATATGGCCATTGACCGCAAAGATATCGGGAAATCCGTCGAGATCGTAATCGAAGAAGAACGTCCCGAATGTCACATCCAAAAGGCTTGAGCGGCCAAGCACTGTAGAGGACGCAACATCGGAAAACAATCCCGAACCGTCATTGTGATAGAGGGCCATCATCTGCTTGCTGAAATTTCCGACCACAAGGCCTAGGTGGCCCGATCGGTCATAGTCCGCCGCATCCGCGCCCATCGCGCCACGCGCCACTCCATCGTCGCCGTACGCGACCCCGGCCTCCACGCCAACCTCAGTGAAGGTTCCGTTCTTATTGTTGCGATACAGCTTGTTCGGTTGAGTATCGTTCGCAATGAAGAGATCGGGCCAGCCGTCGCCGTTGTAGTCGAAGACAACAATACCGAGAGACTTGCTTGCAGTATTGGACAGACCTGCTTTTTGGGTGACATCTTCGAAGCGGCCACCTCCCAGATTGCGATACAGCTTCAGGCTCTGCCCTTTATAGGATTCTGGCGTGCAGTAGGATTTGGTCTTTCCGTCCATAGAGCAATAGATATCCTTCGGCGCGCTCCAGTCCACATAATTGGCGACCACAAGGTCCGCCTTGCCGTCGCGGTCAAAGTCAACCCAAGCTGCGCTGGTGCCGAAGTTAGCATTGCGAATTCCAGTAGCAGCGGTCACGTCTCTGAAGTGCCCATGACCTTCGTTGTGAAAAAGATGATCTCCGTCCAGCGCGGTGACATAAATATCAGGCAGGCCGTCATTGTCGTAATCTGCTACTGCCACGCCGTTCGCGTACATCTGCAAATCCAGGCCGCTTCCCTTGGTGATGTCAGTAAAAGTACCGTTCCGGTTATTGCGGTAGAGTGCCGGAAAGTGTTGCTGCGTAGATTTGTTCCAGGCTTTGCCGTTTAGGAAAAACAGATCTGCCCATCCGTCACCGTCCAGATCGACGAACGCGCATCCAGACCCAATTGTCTCGGGCAGCCACTTCTTGCCGGTAGCGCCGTTGAAATGAGAGAAGTGAATGCCCGCCGGTTTCGTTATGTCGGTGAATTTGATACCAGAGTCCGCAGCGCACAGCAATGCGGCAAATATGAAGCAGAGCGAAGAACGTAATTTCATGGATGCTGTGGAATGGATCTCGTGCAAAATGTAGCAGACGGGGAGCCGCAATCAGAAGAGAAAAAGGCCGCCCCGCCGATTTCAAGCCCTAAGTACGAAACGATGCTCATCCAAAAGTTTGAGAACAGTTTGGAAGGTTGTACCGTTCACCCTTTGGTGGCAAACTCTATATTCAAGCCGACTTGGATGTTGAAGTATCTCTGCGCTCCGATTGTATTGGGCATACTGTTATCCACTGCGTGCCGGAACTCAGGGCTCCCAGCGCCTGGGTCGAAGACGTATGCCGATCTCTGTTCCGCCTTTTATCTGGGACTGGCTGGATTGCAGGCAGGCGAGGATGTCCGGGCGAAAGAATACCTCACCCGATCTACCCAGATTGCTCCCGGTGAACCAGCAGGGTGGGCCGATCTTGGAATTCTGCAAGTTCGACAACAGCAGCTTGATGCGGCCTTCCAGAATGTGGACAAAGCGCGCTCCCTTGCGCCCGGAGAAAGCCGGATCGAAGCGCTATTGGGTCTCATTGAGAGCCGGCGCGGCAAGCCGCAGGAAGCTGTAGCACACCTCAAAAGAGCCATCGCACTCGACGGACAAAACTTGAAGGCAATTTATTCGCTCTCTGAAGAGACCGAGCGCGACCAAGCCCCTGGAAGCCAGACGGCTGCGCGGCAGCTATTAACGCAGATTCTGCAAAAACAACCTTCTAATACGGCCGTTTTGTTGGACTCTCTCCGTCTGGCTGCTAAGGCCGGTGATTCCGCGGAAACCCAAAAACTTCTCGCGGCGATCCGGCCCCTTGCGGTGAGCTGGCCTGATGTCGCCCGGCGGCAGTTTGATGCGGTGGAACGAAGCGCGGGCGAAGCGAATCTTCGCGCGGCAGCCGTCAACGTGCAATTTTTGAGGAATGTACTGCTCCGCGTTCCGTCTTATCGGGAAGATCTCGATCAGATCAAGACTCCGGCCACTTTGGTTGCCCAGCCATTCACGAGATTTTTGCGACTGCCGTCGCCAAACTCCGAGCCGGCATCGCCCGATGTGAAGATTCGATTCGAGACACAGCCAATCCCCGGCGTAACCGCAAATAATGTCACCTGGATGGGGACCTTCGCCATGGACGATCAGGCGCCGCCGAGTGTCGCGTGGGCAGATGCCACGGCGCTTCATTTCGCAAATGGAGCAGCGCTTCCTCTACCCGGCCCGTCCGCCGCACAGCTCGCGAAGAACGCTGTCGCCGGTGCAGATTTGAACTATGACTTCAAAACCGATATTGCCATCGCCACGGCCGCGGGATTGAAGATTTACCAGCAGCAGGACCCTCTTCACTTTGAGGACATTACAGAAAAGAGTAAGATCCCGTCCGCGATCGCAACCGCGTCTTATACCGGAATCTGGGCCTTCGATATCGACTTGGACGGTGACCTCGACCTCGTACTAGGCACGCCGCGAGGCGATCCGCTCGTGCATGCGCAACAACGGAGACGGCACCTTCAGCCCCATTCACCCGTTTCAGGGGATTGACGGCTTAATGGCTTTTACCGCGGCGGATATCGATAGCGATGGGGACCCGGATGTCGCCATGATTGATCGCAATGGCCACCTGAGGGTGTTTCTGAACGAGCGCTTGGGCAAATATCGGGGGATCGACGTCCCAACCAGTCTGCAGCAAGGTGCAGTAGCTGTTTCGGCGGCGGACATCAACGGTGACGGAATCTTAGATCTCGTTTTGCTGAAAAACGACTCGTCGGTTGTACGCCTGTCACAGAAGCCGGAGAGCTCCGAATGGGATTTTGCTGAACTGGTCCGTGCCAGCCCCGACTTCTTCGCCGAGCCTCTTCCTGGCTGATATGGACAACAACGGCGCTCTAGACATAGTTGTGAACCAGCAGATCTTCCTGAGCGACGGAAAAGCCTTTACAGCGTTACCTTCTACGCTTCCAGCGGCACCCCAGGCGATCTCCGATCTCGGTTCGGATGGTCGCCTCGATGCGATTTTTCGCGGGCCCGGCGGTGTGCCGCGAGAGCTGATTAATCACGGAAGCAAGAACTACCACTGGCAGGTAATTCGAACCAGGGCTGCCCATGGCACCGGAGATCAACGGATCAATTCTTTTGGCATTGGTGGCGAAATCGAGATCCGCTCGGAGCTGCTTGCACAGAAGCAGATCATTGCCTCTCCGGTGTTGCATTTCGGGTTAGGCGAACACACCTCCGTTCAGTTTGCGCGAATCGTGTGGCCTAACGGTTTCGTTCAGGCCGAGTTCGATCTAAAATCAGACCAAACCGTCCTCGCCGAGCAACGCATGAAGGGGTCTTGCCCCATGCTGTTTACATGGAATGGACACAAGGTGCAGTTGGTGAAAGATATCGGGCCTTGGGGAGCAGCTCTTGGCTTGAACGTCAACGCGCAGGGCAAAGGCATCTACGGAACACGCGAGTGGTTCAAGATTACAGGCAACCAACTTGTCCCGCGCGATGCTTTCTACGATTTGCGCATCACTGCGGAGTATTGGGAGACCTATTACATAGACCATTACTCGCTTCTGGTGATCGATCATCCCGCAAATTCGGAAGTGTACACCGACGAACGGTTCGCGCTGCCGCATCCCAAGCCGGGTCTCGTTACTACCGCCGTGACGAAGCCCTTTGCATGCGCGACGGATGATAACGGAGATGAGGTCACAAATATCGTGCGCGATCTGGATGACCAGTTTCTTGATACTTTTGGTCGTGGCCAGTATCAGGGCCTCACGCGAGATCATTGGGTCGAACTGCAATTGCCCGCGGAGGCCCCACATACGGGATCGCTGTATCTAGTGGCACAGGGCTGGATTCACCCCACCGACACCACTATCGTGAAAGCGCTGGCGCAGAACTCCAAAACACATCCGCAGGTCTTGAGCATCGAAGTGCCTGACGCATCGGGTCACTGGATAACTGTACGCGATGGATTGGGCTTTCCCGCAGGGCGGCTTAAAACGATCATTCTCGATATCAGCGGGATTTTTCGCCCTGGCGCTGCGCGAAAACTGCGCTTGCGTACGAATTTAGAGATCTACTGGGATAAGCTCGCCTGGGGCGCAGGCTTGCCCGGGGGCGCGCAACTTCAGGTACGGCATCTTGCGCTCGCGGCAGCCGACCTGAGATTTCGCGGCTTCTCGCTGATTACGCAAGCCAATAGTTCGTCGCCTGAGATCCCGCATTATGACATTTTGCAGGAATCCGATCTCCGCTGGCACGACCAGGAGGGCTACGCAACGCGCTATGGCGATGTTCGTGAACTGCTGGAGAACGTGGATGATCGGTATGTCATAACCACTCCGGGTGACGAATTGCGGCTGAAATTCACTGCTTTGCCTCCGCCCGCCAGTGGCTGGACACGAGATTTTGTCCTCATCTGCGACGGATGGGTGAAGGATGGCGATTACAACACGACGTTTGCGAAAACGATTCTGCCATTGCCGTATCACGGCATGAAGGATTACGTATTGCCTCCTGGCACGCTCGAAGCTGATCACGCCTATCAACTGCACCCGTCCGATTGGCTCACCTATCAAACCCGTTACGTCACGCCACACTATTTCACTTCTGCACTCTGGGAGCGTCAATGAACAAGGCGCGATTATTTGCGGCCATTCTCTTTATCGGGCTTATTGGTGCGCCCATCGCCTACAAGCTTGTGCGGGCTCATCGAGCGGCTATAGCCGGCAATAACGCCGGAGAGGGGATTTCTCTCTCCAGCTACGGCTTCCGGCTGCGCGAATGCGCCCGCTCATCCGGTGTCCATTTCAAGCATACGGAACCCACGCTGGACCCGCGGCTCAATGACATCATGCCTCAGATTGCCTCAATGGGGGCAGCGGTTTCGGTGGTCGACTTTGACCGCGACGGTTGGGCCGATTTCTATGTAACCAATAGCGGTGAGCATTCGCGCAACGCGCTCTATCGCAACATGCACGATGGCACCTTCCGCGACGTGGCCGCTGACGTGGGACTCGCGACGATTAATTCACCGGAAACGGGAGTGTCGATGGGAGCCGTTTGGGGCGACTATGACAACGACGGCTATGAAGATGTCCTCATCTATAAGTGGGGTAAGCCGGAGCTCTATCATAACGATGGCGGCAAGCATTTCACCCGTGTCACCGAGCAGGCAGGGCTGCCTTCCTGGGTTAATGCGAACACCGCGATCTGGTTCGACTACGATAATGATGGCAAGCTTGATCTATTCCTCGGCGGTTATTACTCCGAAGACATAAATCTCTGGCATCTGAAGACAACGAAGATCATGCCCGAGAGCTTCGAGTATGCCCGGAACGGCGGCCGGAAGTACTTGTTTCACAATCTTGGGAACGGCCGTTTCGAGGAAGTTTCGGAGCAAATGGGAATCAACTCGCGTCGTTGGTCGCTTGCCGCAGTCGCCGCCGATCTCCGCGGCACTGGTTATCCGGATCTTTTCATCGCCAATGATTACGGCGTTTCCGAACTCTATCTGAACGATAAAGGAAAGCGCTTTCGCGAGGTCGGCAAAGAAGCCGGTGTCGGCTACGCGCCTAAAAGTGGGATGACGGCTTCTGTTGGTGACCTGCTAAATCAGGGCCGTTACAGCATCTTCGTCACCAACATCTCCGAAGAAGGAGTTTTGGTTCAAGGCAACAATCTCTGGGTGCCGCAGTCCGGAAGTTCAGGTGACGATATCAAATTTGAAAATGTCGCGAACGCCATGGGTGTCGAACTTGGCGGTTGGAGTTTCGGCGCACAGTTTGGCGATTTAAATAATGATGGATTTCTGGATCTTTATCAGGTAAATGGGAACGTTTCTCTCGATCGTGATCGCAGCTATTGGTATGACTATTCAAAAATAGCTGGTGGCAATAGCCGGATCATCTCTGATGCGGCCAATTGGCCTCCTCTCAAGGGCCGCAGCCTTTCCGGGTACCAGCAGAAGCGGGTCTGGATCAATGATGGCGCGGGTCAGTTCAAAGAGGTTGCTCAGCTCGTGGGCGCCACGGATCGTTTCGACGGACGATCCGTTGCCCTGGCAGATTTCAACAATGACGGGGCTCTGGACGTTGTCGTAGCTAACCAAAATGGGCCGCTTCTCTTGTACAAAAATCAAGTTGACCCGCAGAACAAATGGATCGAGTTCAGCTTGACGGGCGTGCGCAGCAATCGGAGCGCAATCGGAGCTGAAGTTCGCGTTTTCTGGAATGGACAGCAGCAGGTCCAGGAGGTATCGGGTGGTAGCGGCTTCTGCTCGCAAAATCAACGGCGACTACATTTCGGTTTAGGGAAAACAACCAAGATCGATCACGTCGAGATACGCTGGCCTTCCGGACGCACTCAAAGAATCAACTCACCCGCACTGGACCGCGTCTATAACATTCAGGAGCCCGCATGAGCGGGCATATCCAAGCGGTCGCGCCGGCCTCATCGAAGGCGCTTTCACCAGGACCGTTCGCTCGGTTCTTCAGCCCTGAAAACCGCTACCTGCCGCCCCTTTTCATCACACTGATCTTGTTGGTCAGCAATATGTCGTTCGGACTGCTGGAGAGCTTCTCCAGAACAGCCCTGGCGATTGCGACCAGCATGCTGTTTGAAATCGGCTTAACGCTGCTGATCTATCGAAAATTCCCGAACCTGGCGAGCGCCTACATAACCGGAATTAGCGTCGGGATACTGATTCGATCTCCGGCGTTCTGGCCTTACGCGCTGTGTAGCGCGATTGCGATCACCTCTAAGTACGTCCTTCGCTGGCGCGGCCGGCATCTCTGGAATCCCTCAAACTTCGCGATCAGCGCCATGCTCCTTCTGGTGCCCGAGTATGTCGCTGCGCTCAGCATTCAATGGGGAAATGCCGTGTGGCCGATGGTAATCGTCTGGCTCCTCGGGGCCGCGATCATCTATCGCGTCAGGCGGTTTCACATCACCGCTACTTACGTGGTCTGCTTCGTGTTGCTGGCTTTCGTCCGATCTCTGGTTCCCGGCCACTCTTTTCTGGCTGAAGTTGCCCCGATCACCGGCCCGATGTACCAGCTCTTTATTTTCTTTATGATCACGGATCCAAAAACGACCGTGAAACCTCGCTGGGCACAGTGTCTGGTGGCAGCACTCGTTGCCGTAGTCGAGATGATCCTGCGCGTTGCCGAAAATGTTCATGCTCCTTTTTATGCGCTCTCCATTGTCGGTCCCATAGCTGTGGCGATCGAAATCTATCTGAGCGGCAAGCGGCGCGGTATACCGAAAGACTCTCCGTCGCAAGTGGCAGTGTCGTAAGCACTGCAACCAATCGACTGCCCATCCATTGGTTAGACGCTGAATTCCCACTCCGGACTCTTGACTCCTGAAGTGATTCAAACCTAAACTGCGGAATTCGCGCTTCATTCTCGCTTCTACTCAATGAATAGAAAATTTCTATTGGCTCTATTGTTGGCTCTTTGCTCCGTACCTGCGCTGCCGCAGTCCAGCGATGGCGATACCCCACCGCCGCTGCAGATCGGTTCCGTCACGCTTACCGGGAACATCCGCACACGCGGAGAGTTCTGGGACTGGTTCGGCGGGAAAGGGCAGAACACTTACGCCTTTTCGGATACGCTTGCGCAATTCGCATTCAGCCAGACCTCTTCGGATTTCGACTGGAAAATCGATATGGCTGTCCCGGTCTTTCTCGGATTACCAAGAAATGCTGTTGTTGCGCCACCTCAAGGACAATTAGGCCTCGGAGGAGCTTATTTTGCAAGTAACGACTCCAGTCGCTATGCCGCCATGATTTTTCCAAAAGAAGCATACGTTCGTGTTAAGAGTGAGCACGGAAGCCTTCAACTCGGCCGCTTTGAATTCACCGATGGAGGAGAAGTGAAGCCAGACGACCCAACTCTTGCCGTTCTCAAACGAGATCGCATCTCGCAGAGACTGATCGGTATTTTTGCATTCGCCGACGTCGAGCGCAGCTTCGATGGTATGAATGCAACGTATTCTCGCGGGGATTGGAACGTCACGGCCCTCGGCGTCATTCCTACGAGAGGCGTGTTTCAGGTGGATGGGTGGGGATGGGTCAAAACTCCGTTCGCATACGCTTCAGCAACTCGGCAAGTGCATCACTCACAACGTAACTCTGCCGAATGGCGCCTGTTCGGCATTTTCTATGAGGATCCGAGAGGTGTCTTGAAGGTCGATAATCGGGCTGCCGCTGCGCGCGCAGCAGACAAGCGCGCGATCCAGATCGGAACATACGGAGGGCACTATATCCAGGCTGTCCAAACGAACGCTGGCACGGTTGATTTGCTCGCATGGGGCGCCGTCCAGACTGGGAATTGGGGGACGCTCGCTCAACGTGCAGCCGCTTTTGCGCTCGAGGCCGGTCTGCAACCGAAGTTCCTGCCATCAGTTCGCCCATGGCTGCGCGGCGGATATTATTACGGCAGCGGGGATGGGAACGCCAAGGACAACATCCACGGCACTTTCTTTCCCATTTTGCCGACTCCGCGCGTCTACGCACGTTTTCCTTTCTTCAACGAGATGAATAACCGGGACGCATTTGGAGAAGTTATTTTACGTCCCTCGAAGAAGGTGACTATCCGGACCGACGTTCACAATCTTTCTCTGGCCAGCGGGAACGATCTTTGGTACACGGGTGGCGGGGCCTATCAGCCTTGGACATTCGGTTATCAGGGCCGGCCGAGTAATGGTAAAACAGGCCTGGCGAATCTTTACGATTCCAGCCTGGACTATGCGTTCAATCGCGTAGCATCGATCGGCTTCTATTACGGCTACGCCCAGGGCGGAGATGTAATCACGTCGATCTACAAGAACGCGAATGGCCAATTCGGATTTATCGAACTCAACTATCGTTTCTAACGGCGGCGATGCCTCTATTGGGCGCTGGCCATTCCGGCGGCATATTTCCATGGTGTCTGGATGCTAGCCCGATCGGAAAATCTTGTGTCGGCGTACTCACTGAAAGCAATCTTTTTGTTGAGGACGCCGGTTTCGATCATCATGTCTCGAACCAGATCGAAATCTGCCTTGCGCGGCGCAAGCGGGCTGTACGTCACGCGATCCATCGGCTTGGTAAGAGCCCAGCGGAGAAGCGCGGGTTTCTGGTGGTAGTAGAATCGACCAACAAAATCGGCCGCATTCTCCCGGTTTGGCTTGCTTTTATCGAGCCAGAGACCGGACCGGGCAATGCCATCCACCAGAACCTGTACTACTTCGGGGCGCGTGTCGATCAGGTCTTGGCGCACGATGAGAATGCACGACATGTAGTCGGGCCAGTATTGGCGGGCTTGAAATAGAATGCGTCCATAACCTGCCATTTCGGCCTGGGAGGGAAATGGCTCTCCCATAGAAAACCCGTCGATCGCTCCAGCAGCAAGCGCGCCTGAAACATCCGGGGGCGCCATCTCGACCATTTTGATATCGCCTGGCTTTAAACCCCATATCTTCATAGCCCGAAATAGCATCAAACGCTCGTCAGAGAAACGTGTCGGAATGGCAATTGTCCGGCCGCGCAGATCAGCGACTGTCTTGATTGGACCGCTCTTCCTAACTACTACGGCGCTTCCATAGCGATGTCCGAGATAGACGACCTTGATCGGAACTCCCTGCGCCTTCAGCGCGATTGCCATTGGCGCCACGATAAACGCCGCCTGCACCTTATTCGAAATCAGCGCTTCCTTCATTTCCGGGAATCCCTGAAACATCCGGGGCAAAAATTCTTCGCCGCTCTCCGAGAATTTCGAGATGTAGTCTGTAACAGGGCAGGTGAGCTGGCACGTTACCGGAATGTAGGCGACGACGATTTTTCGTTTGGCGGCAGGACGATAGTTGTTCAGCACTGCTGCCCAATTCACATTCAAATATCCATGCAATGCCGAAATGAGCACAAGCCACGCGAGCGCGAGCACCGGGATTTTGTTCCTAAGACGCATGGCGGAACCCCCACTGAACGGATTTGATCTTTTCCAACCTCCTGAAACATAAATCCAGCACCAGACCGATGACGCCAATCAGCAAAATGGCCGCAACCACAAGGTCGTAGCGCTTCCCGGAGTTTCGCGCGTCAATAATCAGGTATCCCAAACCTGAATCCACCGCAATCATTTCCGCCGCTACAACGACAAGCCATGCGATCCCGAGCGCGATGCGTAACCCGACCAATATCTGCGGAAGAGCGGCAGGGAAGATGACTCTTGCGAGGAGTTGAGGCGCCGTGAGGCCAAAATTACGGCCGGCTCTGCGATAAATAGACGAAACGTTCGATACACCGCTCACACATGTCACTACGATCGGGAAAAAAGCCCCCAAAAATATCAGAAAAATCGCCGCACGATCACCCACCCCGAAGAAAATGATTGCTACTGGGATCCACGCAATCGGACTGATAGGCCGAAGCACTTGCAGCACGGGATTTATTACCTGGTTAGCGGCCGGGTACCAACCCAGCGTCAATCCAAGTGGAATTCCAAGAATTACTGCAGTCCCAAATCCGATTGCGACGCGCCGCAATGAATCGCCAATGTATCTCCAGAGAAGGCTTTTTCGGAGCAGTTCAGCCAGCCCTTTCTCCACGTCGAGCGGAGAAGGAAAGATCTTCGTGCCCGTCCAAATTACGGCGTAATGCCAAAGGGCAAGAAACAGTCCACACGCCAGAACGGGCCAGAAAAACATTTCCCATTTTTGCGGGGCGGTGAGCGATTTCATACTTTGTGCGCTAAGCCAATCTGTTTGAAGATGCCATCGCGAAGCTCGAGATAGCGCGACGAGCTTATGTCTCGCGGGTGGGCGATATCGATATTCACAATTTGCTGAATGTTGGCTGGCCGAGCGCTCATAACCACGACCCTGTCCGCGAGCTGGACCGCTTCGTCGATATCGTGTGTGACAAAGATAATGGTCTTACGCTCAGCTTCCCAGATGCGAAGCAGCTCACGACGCATGATGAGGCGCGTGATGGAGTCCAGCGCTCCAAATGGTTCGTCCAGAAATAGCATGTCCGGATTCACCGCTAGGGCGCGCGCGACTTCGAGCCTTTGTTTCATTCCACCCGAGAGCTCCGACGGATAGGTCTTCTCGAATCCTTCCAGGCCGACCATTTCTATGTAATGAGAGATGCGTCGCTCTCGCTCGCCGCGCGGCAACCTGAATAGACCAAATCCGATATTGCCCTCGACCGTAAGCCAGGGAAACACCCCGCGTTCCTGAAACACAAAAATACGGCGCGGATCTGGTCCACGCACGACGTTGCCGTCAATTCTTATCGCTCCGCTGGTAGGCGGAAGAAAGCCGGCCATCGCGTTGAGCAACGTAGTCTTGCCACAGCCGGATGGACCGAGTAAACAGAGGAATTCTCCTTCGGCAACTTCCAGCGTGATGTCCTCGAGGACAGGCATGCTGTTGCCGTTCCGATCAAAGACTACACTCACATGTTCGGCGCGTAACTTCGTGTCGATGGCTCGTGGAGTCACGATTGCTTCTGTTATCGACAACTGCTAGTCCTCTGCGTAACCCCAACGAAGCGAATTCATTCTTTCGAATGATCGCATCCAGATGTCCAGCAGCAAGCCAATGACACCGATCAGGAGCATGCCGGCAACTACTAAGTCGTAGCGGTTACCTGCATTGCGCGCGTCGACGATAAGAAAACCGAGCCCGGAGTTCACGGCGATCATTTCGGCCGCAACCACCACCAACCACGCCACGCCTAAGGTGATCCGCAGACCTACAATCAACTGCGGCATGATCGCCGGGTACAACACACGATAGAAGAGACGGGCATCGCTCAGTCCAAAATTCCGTCCTGCATTCACGTAAACATCGGGAACACTCCGGACGGCATTGATGGCGGTCAGCAGCAATGGTAGAAAACTGCCAATGAAGATGAGAGAGATGGCAGCGAGATCGCCTACTCCGAACCAAAGAATTGCTATCGGAATCCAAGCGAGCGGTGAGATGGGGCGAAGAATCTGGATGATCGGATTGAACGCCATCTCGGCCCGGCGGTACCAGCCAATCGCGATGCCTAAGGGAATAGCAAGAATTGCGGCCAACAGAAATCCCCACGTAACCCGAAAAAGTGACGCGACCACATACTTCAACAACAATCCATGCCGCAGGAGATCAAGAACTCCACCCGCCGCGCCTAGCGGACCAGGCAGTAGATGACCGGGATCCCGCAGGATGGCAATTTGCCACAGCGCAAGCAGAGCTGCTACGAAGGCAATCGGTCGAATTCGCGCGCGCAGGCTCAACGATTTCTATCCTTCCCTTCGCCCGACTTCGACAAGCATTCCACGGGATTGTACGGCACGAGGAGGGTCTTAGTAAAGATGGAGATTTGCGTACTCCACAAGTTGGACACGGTTGCCACCGACAGTTCTATGGCGCGCTTATGATTTCTCCCACACATTCTCCCAATCCGATTCGCCTGTACCCTTCGCGTAAACAGAATCCGGTCACGATTACCTGATCGCCGTCTTCTAAAAACGCACGCTGCTCGCCGGAAGAGAGCCGAAGCGGTTCGCTGCCATTTTCTGTCAATTCAAGCAAACATCCGCGGTTGATCTTCTCTGGGCCCGACACGGTGCCGCTCGCCAACAAATCCCCGGGCCGCAGGGGACAGCCATTGGAAGTGTGATGCGCGACCATCTGACCAAGGGTCCAATAGAGGTCCTGGAAGAACCCTCGACTTACTAACTCCGGTCTCTCCATTTTGCGGCTCTTAATATAGATTTCTAAGGTGATCTCGAAGCCGCTGATACTGGATGATGCGAGATACGGCAGAACGGGCACGTCATGTTTTAGCGGTTGCGTTCGGAAAGGTTCCAGAGCTTCCAACGTCACCATCCAGGGCGATAGCGAGGTAGCGAAATTCTTCCCGAGAAATGGTCCAAGGGGTTGATATTCCCAGCGCTGGATGTCCCGTGCAGACCAGTCATTAACCAGACAGATACCCGCGATGTGCTCTTCGGCGCGCTCGATCGGGATGCTTTCACCGATTCTGTTACCCGGTCCAATAAGAGCGCCCACCTCGAGTTCGTAGTCGAGTTCGCGCGTCGGTCCAAATAAGCCTTCACCGAGCTGCCCACGCGGGCGATGAATAGCTGTGCCGCTGACCACAATGGAAGATGTGCGCCCGTGATAAGCAATCGGGACATGACGGTAGTTGGGAAGAAGCGGATTGTTCGGTCGAAACAGGCGCCCAACATTTATCGCGTGATGGAGCGAGGCATAGAAATCCGTGTAACCGCCGATTTCTGCCGGAAGGAGCATCTCACAGTCGCAACTCCGCTCCAGCGCGCGCTCGGGAGAACCTTTTGCAAGAACTCGGCTTATCGTACGGCGCAGATCGCGCCGTTGTGGAGATGGAAGCGCCAGATAACCATTCAGACTCGAGCCGCCAAGCCATTCGCGCAAATCGAGAACGGCGTCGCCGATGGCTACTCCCAAGTGGGAATGTCTGCTCCCCGGCTTTCGAAAGACACCTAATGGCAGATTCTGGATGGGAAAATCACAGCCGGGTCGATTCGCCGATTCCACCCAGCTTTCGAGCGCGGGATCATGGGTCTCATCGATCATCGAGCAATCGCGCAGCTAAGAGTCGAGCCAGGAAAGATAATACTCTCTGTCCTCGATCTCAGTGGCCGCCTCGCTCACATGAAGCCCCCGAAAAGTATCCATCATTACCGCCAGTTCGTCCGTCTGTTTCTGGCCCAGAGAGGCTTCGGTGCGACCAGGCTGCGGACCATGAGCGAGGCCGTCGGGATGAAGTGTTATCGAGCCGTACTCAATCCCTTTGCGGCTCATGAACTCGGAATTGGCATAATACAGCACTTCGTCTGACATGACGTTCGAATGGGTATAGGGAGCTGGCACTGCTTCGGCATCGAAATCAAAGGGCCTTGGACAAAAGGAGCAGACGACAAACCCATCGCTCTCAAATGTCTGATGAGTGGGCGGCGGAAGATGAAACCGTCCTACTCTCGGCTCGAAGTTATGGATGTTCAGCGCCCAGGGATAGTAATAGCCATCCCAGCCGACAACATCGAATGGATGATATGCCAGCACCATTTCAGTCAGGCTGTTGGCCTTCTTCACAATCAAACGAAAGTCGCCTTTTTCATCATGTGTCTCGAGATGCTGGGGAACGCGAATATCTCTTTCGGAGTATGGGCTCGATTCCGTGAGCTGGCCGAATTCATTGCGATAACGCCGAGGTGTGCGTACGTACCCGGCGCTCTCTATGATTAACAACGTCGGAGTGTTTCCTGAAAAACGGTAGCGATGGAGAATGCCGCGAGGAATGACGAGGTAGTCTCCTGCCGAGAACCGAATATTCCCGAAGCTGGATTCCAGAGTGCCTTCTCCGTCGCTCACGAAAATAATTTCGTCACCTTGAGCGTTTCGATAAAAGGAAGAGAGCGACTCCTTCGGATGTACCAGCGACAACGACACATCATCATTGAACAGCAGAGGAGTACGATCGCGCGATAACATCTCCTGTGGCCGAGAGCCTGCCGTGTACGAAAATGCCGGTGTCTCAAAGGTTCTAGTGGAGCGCTTTGCCATGAGAGATTCTTGAGAGTGCGGAGCGCTCGTACTGCAGTAGGCCGCCGCGCATGGTAGAGCAGAGAAGACGGGCCGACGAATCCCATATTGCCCATCAGCTCTTCCGAATAGAGCTCGCCTGTGGATTGCCGGTAGATCTTATGCCGTTTGGAAGGCAAATCTCCGAGCCGGTGATAGAAAGGCATGTTATCTCCTTTTCAAGTTCCTTGTCTTCTGAATGCCAGTTACTTGATTGTTTTTACGCGAGTAACCGTCGAGAGCGAAATCATTCAGAGAATTACCATCTTTAGCGCTCCAGGCGTCCTGACCTAGCGCGCTCAGTTGGCCGCGGGTGATGTCCGTGACAATGGCGCGATGCGCCGCGGCGGAATCCCTTCTGCGGATTGCTTTGAGGATGGGGTTCAGGAGAGTTTCGATATCCTGCGGTATCTCTCGTGAACCGCTGGCGGCAAGATAAACCAGCCTGATGGAGCGTTCGAGAATACCGCGGAGAGTTGTTTCCAGTTCCCGATTCTGTGTCATTCTCGCGATCTGCAGATGAAATCTTTGGTTTGCTTCGATGAGGCGGTCTAAGCCGCTTCGCGAGCGGGCAGCCTGGAGCGCATCGTTGTAGTGTTGTTCCAGAATATCGACCTCCTCGGCCGTGGCTCGATGCGCCGCAAGCTCAGCCGCTATGCCCTCAAGCAAAATACGCAGCTCGAGCAGATCACGAACTTTGCGAAAACTGAGCTCAGCCACAAAAAAGCCGCGGCGCGGAACTACAGCCAGGAGCTGCTCATTATGCAGACGGTTACAAGCTTCGCGGAACGGTGTCCGGCCGATCGAGTGGTTTGACAGGATCTCGGCTTCGTTCAGAAACATCCCTTCCGGAAAATCGCCGTGCAGAATGCCATGTTTGAGCAGACGATAAGCATGATCGGCCAGAGTGCCATCTTGCTTTGGTCTGGTCTTAGCGGCGCGCATAAAAACGAAATATACTATAGATATATTCTAAATCCACAGAATGGCTTAAGGAGTTTTGGCAATCATGCCACAGATCGCGGAGCTAAAGACGACCTCACCCGTATCTCAACAGGATTTCCTGCCCATCCACGGTACCGACCACATCGAGTTCTACGTAGGCAATGCTAAGCAGGCTGCCTACTTCTATCGATCCGCCATGGGCTTTGCAATCACCGCCTATCAAGGACCTGAAACCGGCTCTCGTCACCACGTTTCCTATGTGCTCGAACAAGGGAAAGTACGCTTTCTGCTCACCACTCCCTTGAGCGCAGCCGGAGAAGTCGCTGCTCACATTCTTAAACATGGAGACGGGGTGAAGGCGGTCGCTCTGTGGGTGGACGACGCTGAATCGGCCTGGAGAGAGACGACTGCCCGAGGTGCTAAGTCAGCCCGCGAGCCCTACACAATCAGCGATGAGAACGGCTCCGCTCGCTTGTCGTCGATTTGCATTTACGGAGATACGGTTCATACCTTTGTCGAAAGAAGTGCTTACCGGGGCCCGTTCCTGCCGGGATTCGTGGCAATCGCAGGCAACGACAAAGTTGCGAGGCCCACTGGCCTGCTTCATATCGATCATGCCGTCGGCAACGTCGGGTGGGGACAAATGAACACCTGGGTCTCGTTCTACGAGCACGTGATGGGCTTTAAGATGTTCAAGCACTTTGATGATGCCGACATCTCAACGGAGTATTCGGCGTTGATGTCTAAGGTCATGACAAACGGAAATGAGAAGATTCGGTTTCCGATCAACGAGCCTGCTGTAGGAAGAAAAAAATCACAGATCGAAGAATACCTTGATTTTTACGGCGGCCCCGGGATCCAGCACATCGCGATGGCCACAAACGACATCGTTGATACGGTCACACGCCTCTCCGAACAAGGTGTTGAATTTCTCTCGATCCCCAGTACGTATTACGAAGATTTGACCGGCAGAGTTGGAAAGATCGACGAGCCGGTAGATGAGCTTGCACGGCTCGGTATCTTAGTGGATCGCGATGACGAGGGCTACATGCTGCAGATCTTTACTAAACCCGTAGAAGACCGGCCGACGTTGTTTTTCGAGATCATTCAGCGCAAGGGCAGCCGGAGTTTCGGCAAGGGGAACTTTAAAGCCCTGTTTGAAGCGATAGAACGAGAACAAGAGCGTCGCGGCAATCTGTAGATCTGGCCTCGCTCCGGCTAGGCCAGCTCTTCTGTCGAGTTTGTTACTTTCAGAATGAGAGCCGGCATTCACCGCAGCTGGCAAATCTTCTCACGAGGTGTATCTGTTTCAATGTCGATCGTTCGTGGGCCGCGAGTCTACATTCTGCTCCCGTGTATTCTTGGAAGCGCGCTTGTCTGGGGCATAGCGATCGCCGGTCCTGATAACTCAAATGTCAAGGACGTAGTAACCGGAGAACAAGCCTTTCATGGCTTCGATGGCCAAAAGCCGGGCCTATTCCGCAAAATCACGGTCGCGGATCTGCCGAAGCCGTATGCGACGAAAGGCGTTTCGAATAGTCCGAGTGTTGTCCCCCGGCCAGCCGATGCCTGGCCGCAGGTACCTCAAGGTTTTAAAATTGAGCTCTATCAAACCGGTCTTGCGGGACCACGCGAAATCCGCACCGCTCCCAATGGTGACATGTTCGTCGCCGAAAGCGATGAAGGAACGATTGAAATCTATCGTGGAATCAGCCAGGACGGTAAGCCCGAACAGAAGTCCACCTTTGCAACCCGTTTACCGAACCCGTTTGGTATTGCTTTTTATCCCCCCGGCCAGAACCCTCAATGGGTGTACATCGGGAATACGATCTCTGTTGTCCGTTTCCCTTATCACAACGGCGATTTGAAAGCGACCGGACCGTCTCAGACAATCATTCCGACGCTTCCTCGAGGAGGTCACTCTACGCGCGATCTTGCCTTCTCGCCCGATGGCAGCAAAATGTTCGTGGCGGTGGGCTCGGGTTCGAACGTAAACGACCCTGATACCGACCCCAAGGAATTTCACCGCGCAAATATTCTCGAATACACGCCCGAAGGCAAGTTTGTTAAAGTCTACGCCTCCGGAATTCGCAACCCGGTCGGCATCGCGATCAACCCGCTCACGAAGCAGCTGTGGTGTTCTGTGAATGAGCGCGACATGTTGGGTGACAACCTGGTTCCTGACTACATCACCTCGGTAAAAGAGGATGGTTTCTACGGTTGGCCTTGGTATTACATGGGGGATCATCAGGATCCACGGCTTGCGGGCAAACATCCCGAGCTGGCCAACAAAGTAACCGTGCCTGACGTGCTATTACAGCCGCATAACGCCTCTTTGGAGATGACCTTCTATGAAGGGAAGCAGTTTCCAAAGGCTTATTGGGGCGATGTCTTCGCCGGTGAGCATGGTTCTTGGAACAGATCCAATCGCGCTGGATACGAAGTCATCCGCGTGCCACTTGTGAACGGTCACGCGACGGGAGTGTATGAAGACTTTGTCACCGGCTTCGTAACTTCCGATGGTCAGGTTTGGGGGCGTCCGGTCGGCGTCGCGGTGGCGCCTGACGGCTCTCTCATGGTGACCGATGATGGATCAAAGTCGATTTGGCGGGTGACCTACACGGGCCCTCGTTAGCCGAACGGGCGCATGGCTAGCAACGTCTTATCCATGCCGCCGCGCGATGCTCTTGCTCGCCGGCTTCACGAGCGAGCCGGCCTTCTCGGTCTTTTTGTCATTCTTTGTGGGTTTACTCTCACGGTGTGGGACGGAGGGGACATTGCTCCGCGCATCTGCTCCGGCTTTGTTTTCTTGCTCGCCGCCTTGTTCTTCGTCTTGTCCCCACCCCAAAAAATAGCCTTCCATCTGCCGTCCGTGTGTCTCTTCTCGATGACCGCCTACGGCGTTGCGCAGACTCTATTCTTTCCTCACAAAATCGTTGCCCTTGGTTGGATTGGCGTGCTGTTCTGGTTTGCCGCCTCCATGATTACCTTGCTCGCCACACAGCTCTTTTCATTTCCGGGCGAAGCCGCCAGGTTCCGCCTGTATTTCATTGTTTTCGGGACAGCTGTTTGTGTCCTCGATCTGCTGCAGCAGGCTTCGTCAACCGACAAGTATTTCTGGCTGATCCCGAGCCGCTATTCCAGTATTTTCGGCCCATTCGCTTACTGGAACAATTTTGCCGAATTCGTTGAATTGCTGTTTCCAATTACTCTCTGGAAGGGCCTTGGCGGCCATCGGCCCTCTATTCCTTACATTTTGATTGCAGCTGTGCAGATTGGCGCTGTCGTCGCTTCTGGGTCGCGAGCCGGCGCTGTTCTGGTTATTCTGGAACTCCTCGCGCTCATCGCCCTCGCTTACAGCAGAAACCGTAACAAAAAACTTCTCCTAGGCGCCGCCCTGGCGATTGCGCTCAGCCTTTTCTTTATATATGCTGCCGGATTTGAAACGCTCATTGCCAAACTACAGCAGAATGATCTGCTCGCGGTGCGCCGCAACATTGACCGGTCGTCGCTTGCCATGATTCGCGAGCATCCTCTCGCCGGCTGGGGTCTTAATACCTACGTGCCTGTTTACCGGATGTTCGCACGCTATGACGATGGAACGTTTGTCAATCGCGCGCACAATGATTGGCTCGAATGGGCGTCCGATGGCGGTATTTTTTTCTCCTGCGCCATGCTGGCGGTCCTGATTTGGAGTATCCGACCCGCTATTCGCTCCGGCTGGGGTATCGGCTTGATCGCCTTTTGCATTCATGCGCTGGTTGATTATCCTTTTGCCCGCCTGGGCGTTTGCGGTTGGTATTTCTGCCTGCTTGGAATGTTGGCGGCGGTGCGTGTCCCGCAGCAACAGGGGCTCGAGTCGATGGATCGAATAAGCGCCGCTCGCACACAGCCCCTTCGTCCTGCCTCCCGAACGTGAAAGCCGCTGCCATTTTGATCCTTTCACTCGCCTGCCTCCTGGCATTCGAGGGGCAGACTGGTTCCCGCGCTGCTCCGCTTCCGCCAGCCTTCGATCAAGTTCGGCCGCTACACAATGTCGATCCGGATGGACGGCTGCGATCCATCCGCGTGATGACATGGAACATTGATCATGGAGCGCACCTGGACAGAATCGCCGCTGAAATGGCGCGCAATCCTGCCGATATCTGTTTGCTACAGGAGGTGGATCTGCACACCAGGCGCGGCGGCGAGCGCGATGTTGCGGCAGAACTGGCCCAGCGCTTGCGGCTGAATGGTGTGTTCGGCATCGAATTCGAAGAACTCGGCCAGGAAGACGGGCGCCCGGCCTACATCGGACAAGCGACTTTGACGCGACTGCCTTTCACGGGACAGCCGCCAGTGATGTCAACGGTAGCGAATGCGCGCGTTCTTCGTTTTGAACACCAGTCCGGCTTCTGGAAACCGCGCGCCTGGATTCCGTCTTCAGCCCCGCTGCTACAGCGCCGTGTCGGCAACCGGATCGCCCTGGTAACGGAACTGCAGTTTGCGGGGAAAATGCTGGTAGTTTACAACGCCCATCTGGAGAGTCGCAGCGCCGGTGCTATACAAGACCGCCAGCTCGAGGAAATCCTGAGGGATTCGCAGCGCTACCCGGCCTCCACATCGATCATTATTGGTGGCGATTTGAACACGAAATATTTCCCCTCGATCTTTCTTCACAAGCTCGAAGCGGCCGGCTTTCGCAGTGCTCTGGGTGAACACATCGAACGTACACACACAATAGTGATGGCGCTCGATTGGATTTTCGTCAAAGGTCCCTTACGAGTGACGGGCGGCGCGGTGCGCCGCGATATCAAGGGATCGGATCATTATCCGGTTTACGCGACTGTAGTCAGTGCGAGCGAGCCGGGCAGCCAAGCGGCACTTGGTCGACACAGCAAAGTAACTCCGCAGACCTTGCCAAAGGCCAGCGCAGTGCGTTGCCGGGCTGTTACGTAGAAGATCGCCGGAATCGACTTCGCGGCAACGTTACGTAACGGCGTCCATATCTGCGGGCTGCTTTCTCTCGCGTGTTGCCGAGAATATTCCCGGAATCGAAAAGTAGAAGGTCGATCCCTCGCCGGGCTTCGATTCGACCCAGATTCTGCCGCCGTGCCGCTCCACGATCTTGCGGCAGATCGCGAGCCCGAGGCCCGTCCCGGGATACTCGGTCGCCGTATGCAAACGCTTGAAGATCCCGAATATATGCGAATGATAGTGAGGTTCGATGCCGATACCGTTGTCCTTCATTGCAACGATCCACTCCGAACGCCTTCGTTCGGCACTTACCTTGATGAACGGCGCGACCTCCGTCCGGCGATATTTGATCGCGTTGCTCAAGAGATTCTGCATGATCTGTTCGGCGTGCGTCTCTGAAATTCGCAGCTTGGGAAGCGGATCGCTCACTACCGCCGCATGCGCTTCGGCAATCGGTACGCTACAGCTATCCACCACCTTCGCCATCACCTTGTTCATGTCAGCCACTTCGAGCGGAGTGGGCTCCGCGCTCGCGATCTGTGTGTACGCTAGCAGGTCGGAAACCAAAGCCCGCATGCGATTCGCAAACAAGCGGATAAACTTTGCATCTTCCTGGAGCGCATCCAGAGCTCCGTTGAAGATCCGCTTCTGTACCAGGTCCGAGTAAATCATCAGATTTCGCAGCGGCTCCTGCAGATCGTGGCTGGCCGAATACACGAACTGGCGCAAGTCTTCGTTGGTCCGCTGCAATTCAGCTGTGAGCATGGTTCCCGCCGAAACGAGCCGGTTGATCCGAATTGTCGAAATCAGAACGATCCCGAAGATGCCTGCCGAACCGAACGTGGCCACCAATTGCGAAAGTCTCGCGTAAAATCGGCTCAGCTTGCGATTTCCGAGTAGCCGCTCCTGTTCATCCCGCTCGAGGGCGCGAGCAAGTTCATCCACCCGGTCCATCAACAGCTGGCCGCGAACTGCCTTGATACGTTCGATTGCGCTCGCCGGATCGCTCTGGATCAAAGCTAAACTCGCGTTCAGATCGTCCGATTTTTCCTGTACGGCTTCCTCAAACTCCTGCTCCAGGTGCAATTCCGCGCGTCCGGCATTCAATTTATGCGTTTGTTTCATCTGGGCGCCCGCTGCGGGAATCGCTCGAGCCGCTGCCTTCAAATAGCGAGCATCTTTTGTCAGCAGGTAACCCTGTTGACTTGTCTCGGCTCGTTCCAGCCAGGACACCACGTCTTTAAGCGATGCGATGACGGCAACACTCACTCTGGTTTGGTCCGCCGATCTAACGTACTTGGCCCACGTGATAAAACACAGCACGGATACGAGCAGTAGCAAAACGAGTGAGATAATTAGCAGCGGTAGCGACGCACCGAGACCGGAAGGTGTCGCCTTCGACGGCGAACGCCTCGGAATACGTTTGACAGCCATTGGGCTTCTCTGAAGCTATCATTTTCATCGCAAATTCCTGAATGCAACGAACTTTCTCAGAATTTTCACAGGAAGCACCAAGAAGAGGGCTTGCATGATGGTAAGGGCTTTGATATTCTGAGTGGGTCGCCGCGAACGAAGAAAGAAAGAGGCGGGACGGTCGAAAAGCTTGCAATCGCTTGCTAACGGCCCAGTCGGTTTGATAAGTTAGCTGAGGGCGATGTTAAGTCGCCAGTGGACAGTAATAAGGTAACCGAGCTTACAGTGCGAGGCTCGGTGCGGACTCCATAGCAGTTCTCAAGCAGTCCTGAACTAACCAAGCTACCGTATTTTTAGCAGGGTTTATTCCCGAGGTTTGTGGGTAAATGCGAGTTGAGCCGGTATAGGCTTCACCGCGCGACCCAAACGGCTTTCGAGGCCGGCAGTCATTGGACTTTGCGGAGTTGTTCGCATTCGTCAGGTGGCTGCGCAGTTCATTGACAATCTGGTTGGACGCAATGAAGTAATTCGTCAGACTTTTCGAGTTAAAAGCTGGAAAGATGTCCTGACCTCGGTCAGGGCAGTACTCTAATGCTTGGCGTGCACGCAAGTGTACGCTTTCAATGAGATCAAACGAGAGTTTGATCCCGGCTCAGAATCAACGCTGGCGGCGCGCTTAACACATGCAAGTCGAGCGAGAAAGTGGAGCAATCCATGAGTAAAGCGGCGTACGGGTGAGTAACACGTGGGTAATCTACCTTTTAGTGGGGAATAACCCTGGGAAACCGGGGCTAATACCGCATAATCCTGTGAAGGGAAAGCCGAAAGGCGCTGAAAGAGGAGCCCGCGGCCGATTAGCTAGTTGGTGAGGTAACGGCTCACCAAGGCGGTGATCGGTAGCCGGCCTGAGAGGGCACACGGCCACACTGGCACTGAAACACGGGCCAGACTCCTACGGGAGGCAGCAGTGGGGAATCTTGCACAATGGAGGCAACTCTGATGCAGCGACGCCGCGTGAGCGATGAAGCCCCTCGGGGTGTAAAGCTCTTTCGGCAGGGACGATAATGACGGTACCTGAAGAAGAAGCTGCGGCTAACTACGTGCCAGCAGCCGCGGTAATACGTAGGCAGCGAGCGTTGTTCGGAATTACTGGGCGTAAAGAGTGTGTAGGCGGTGCTCTAAGTTCGGTGTGAAATCTCCCGGCTTAACTGGGAGGGTGCGCCGGAAACTGGAATGCTCGAACTTGGGAGAGGAAAGCGGAATTCCTGGTGTAGCGGTGAAATGCGTAGATATCAGGAGGAACACCTGCGGTGTAGACGGCTTTCTGGACCATTGTTGACGCTGAGACACGAAAGCGTGGGTAGCAAACAGGATTAGATACCCTGGTAGTCCACGCCCTAAACGATGCATACTTGGTGTCGGCCATTCAGTTGGTCGGTGCCGGAGCTAACGCGTTAAGTATGCCGCCTGGGGAGTACGGTCGCAAGGCTGAAACTCAAAGGAATTGACGGGGGCCCGCACAAGCGGTGGAGCATGTGGTTTAATTCGACGCAACGCGAAGAACCTTACCTGGGCTCGAACGGCTGCAGACCGGCGGTAGAAATACTGTCTTCCCCGCAAGGGGCTGTAGTCGAGGTGCTGCATGGCTGTCGTCAGCTCGTGTCGTGAGATGTTGGGTTAAGTCCCGCAACGAGCGCAACCCTTGTCCTGTGTTGCTAACCCCTTAAAAGGTGCACTCTCAGGAGACCGCCAGCGATAAGCTGGAGGAAGGTGGGGATGACGTCAAGTCATCATGGCCTTTATGTCCAGGGCTACACACGTGCTACAATGGACGGTACAAAGCGCTGCGAACCCGCGAGGGGAAGCTAATCGCAAAAAACCGTTCTCAGTTCGGATTGCAGGCTGCAACCCGCCTGCATGAAGCTGGAATCGCTAGTAATGGCATATCAGAACGATGCCGTGAATACGTTCCCGGGCCTTGTACACACCGCCCGTCACATCACGAAAGTGGATTGTACTAGAAGCCTGCATGCTAACCCGCAAGGGAGGCAGCGGTCCAAGGTATGATTCATGATTGGGGTGAAGTCGTAACAAGGTAGCCGTAGGAGAACCTGCGGCTGGATCACCTCCTTTCTAAGAGAGACAGTGGCTGGAGTCACTGAATGGGTTCGTTTTTGCGAATCCGCAGTAAGTGGCAGTCTTTCCAGTCCATAGTTTCCAGTATTCTCCACTCGGAAAGTTTGATTTGCTTCAGGTCGATCGTGCTGGTCACGATCGGCTGCGTCCAATCGGCCTCGATTATTTTTGACGGCCACTTCCTGACGGTTGTGGTTCCGTAAACAGGGGCTGTAGCTCAGCTGGGAGAGCGCCTGATTTGCATTCAGGAGGTCGCCGGTTCGATCCCGACCAGCTCCACCAGTTCAGGTAAATGGGCCTGTAGCTCAGGTGGTTAGAGCGCACCCCTGATAAGGGTGAGGTCGGTAGTTCGAATCTACCCAGGCCCACCAAGGCTCGAAAAACGGAAGAAAGCGATTGGGTTTTGCTTGATCGTTTTCTTCTGCTGTTCGGCGATGTGTCGAGAGTAGTGAGTTCTTTGAAAACTGAATAGTTATTGACGGGCAACTACAAGTTGCAACGCTGGCTGGAAACCAATATCAGTCAGCAGCGCCATCCGCGTAGAACGGAGCCGCGCGCGTAAGCAAGCGGCCTTCAGGAAGCGTGGATGAGGAGAAAACTCAGCCGGTTGGCTTCGTTTTTTAAAAAAGACGGAATCGACCGGACATAGTGTTAATTTTATGGTCAAGCTACTAAGGGCGTGCGTGTGGATGCCTTGGCGCAAATAGGCGATGAAGGACGTGGCTAGCTGCGATAAGCCTCGGGAAGATGCAAGCAATCTATAATCCGGGGATTTCCGAATGGGGAAACCCAAGCTCAGTAATGGGCTTACCTTCCGGTGAATACATAGCCGGCTGGAGCGAACGGGGGGAAGTGAACCATCTTAGTACCCCTAGGAAGAGAAAACAACTGTGATTCCGATAGTAGCGGCGAGCGAACTCGGAACAGCCTAAACTTCGCGATTCGAAAGGAGAGCGGAGGGTTGCAGGACCACAAATCAAAGCTATCAGCCGTCAGCGATCAGCATCTAGCTGACCGCTGAGTGCTGACAGCTTTGATCAACGAGGTTATAAGAGAGCGTTAAGAGAACGGTTTGGAAAGGCCGGCCAAAGAGGGTGACAGCCCCGTATCCTAAAATGCAATCTTAGCTTCAAGTGGCTCCTAAGTACCGCGGGACACGAGAAACCTTGCGGGAATCTGCCGGGACCATCCGGCAAGGCTAAATACTCATTTGCGACCGATAGTGAACTAGTACCGTGAGGGAAAGGTGAAAAGAACCCCTGTGAGGGGAGTGAAATAGTACCTGAAACCGCACGCTTACAAGCAGTGGGAGGACTATGCCCAGCTCTTTCTGGATTCCAGGCGGAAGAAAAATATCTGGAGTTGAGACAGGGCTGGGAATGTCTGACCTCGTGCCTATTGAATAATGAGCTGGCTAGTTAGTCTCAGTGGCAAGGTTAAGCGAAAGCGAGCCGTAGCGAAAGCGAGTCTGAATAGGGCGTTCAGTCGCTGGGATTAGACGCGAAGCGGGATGATCTACCCTTGGCCAGGATGAAATCCGTGTAACAACGGATGGAGGTCCGAACCGGTGTTGGTTGAAAACAGCTCGGATGAGCTGAGGGTAGGGGTGAAAGGCTAATCAAATTCCGTGATAGCTCGTTCTCTCCGAAATAGCTTTAGGGCTAGCCTCGTATGGTCCGTCTTGGTGGTAGAGAACTGATTGAACTAGGGGCCTTTCCGGGTTACCGAATTCAGCCAAACTGCGAATGCCAAGAACGAGTAATACGGGAGTCAGACGGTCGGGGCTAAGCTTGATCGTCGAAAGGGAAAGAGCCCAGACCATCAACTAAGGTCCCCAAGTACATGCTAAGTGGGAAAGGAAGTCGAGTTCCTCAGACAGCCAGGAGGTTGGCTTAGAAGCAGCCATCCTTTAAAGAAAGCGTAATAGCTCACTGGTCGAGGGACTCGGTGCCGACAATCCAACGGGGCTCAAGCATGTCACCGAAGTTATGGACCCATTTGGGTGGTAGGAGAGCGTTCCTAGCGAAGTGAAGGTCTACCGAGAGGAGGGCTGGATTGCTAGGAAGTGACTCTGCCAGCATAAGTAGCGAAAAGCCAGGTGAGAACCCTGGCCGCCGTAAGTCTAAGGATTCCTGAGAAAGGTTAATCCGCTCAGGGTTAGTCGGGGCCTAAGGTGAGGCCGAAAGGCGTAACTGATGGACACACGGTTAATATTCCGTGACTACGTTTGTTCGATAAAGACCGATGGGGGGACGCACCACAAAGATCCATCTGCGAGAAGGGTCAAAGATGGATTCCGTGAGATCCGGATAGGCAAATCCGCCGGGTCGTGTGCCAGGAAAATCCTCTAAGGAGAGCAATCGTACCCGTACCACAAACCGACACAGGTGGACGAGATGAGTATTCTAAGGCGCTCGGGTGATGGAGTTGCGAAGGAACTAGGCAAATTGACCCCGTAACTTCGGGAGAAGGGGTGCCCACTTCGGTGGGCCGCAGTGAAACGCATCAGGCGACTGTTTAACAAAAACACAGGTCTCTGCTAAGTCGAAAACGACGTATAGGGGCTGACGCCTGCCCGGTGCCGGAAGGTTAAAGGGAGAGGTTAGCCGCAAGGCGAAGCTTTGAACTGAAGCCCCGGTGAACGGCGGCCGTAACTATAACGGTCCTAAGGTAGCGAAATTCCTTGTCGGGTAAGTTCCGACCTGCACGAATGGCGTAACGATCTGATGACTGTCGGCGCGCTCCGCCCGGCGAACTTGTGGTTCCGGTGAAGACGCCGGATGCCCGCCACTAGACGGAAAGACCCCGTGCACCTTTACTATACCTTTGCAATGAACTATGGTGCGGTCTGCGCAGCATAGGTGGGAGGCTTTGAACTCAGGCTCTTGGGCTTGAGGGAGCCAGCGGTGAGATACCACCCTGATCGTACTGTGGTTCTAACCTACTCCCGTGATCCGGGAGAGGGACATTGCAAGGCGGGTAGTTTGACTGGGGCGGTCGCCTCCTAAACGGTAACGGAGGCGCTCGAAGCTTGGTTCACTCTGTTTGGAAATCAGAGGGCGAGTGCAAAGGCATAAACCAGGTTGACTGCAAGACCTACAAGTCAAGCAGGTGGGAAACCAGGACTTAGTGATCCGGTGGTTCTGCATGGAAGGGCCATCGCTCAACGGATAAAAGGTACGCCGGGGATAACAGGCTGATCGGAGTCAAGAGTTCATATCGACGCTCCGGTTTGGCACCTCGATGTCGGTTCATCGCATCCTGGGGGTGCAGAAGCTCCCAAGGGTTAGGCTGTTCGCCTATTAAAGCGGTACGTGAACTGGGTTCAGAACGTCGCGAGACAGTTCGGTCCCTATCTGTGGTGGGCGTAGGAGATTTGATGGGGCTTGCCCTTAGTACGAGAGGACCGGGGTGAACAGACCTCTTGTGATCCAGTTGTCACACCAGTGGCACAGCTGGGTAGCGAAGTCTGGTCAGGATAAGTGCTGAATGCATATAAGTACGAAACCTTCCCAAAGATGAGATCTCCCTGAAGAGCCGTGAAAGACGATCACGTTGATAGGACGGATGTGTAAGCGCAGTAATGCGTTGAGCTGACCGTTACTAATAGCTCGTTCGGCTTGACCATAAAATTTACTCTATGTGTTAGTTGCCGTCAATAACTATTCACTCTTAAGTTTGACTGAGCCGCGACCGTAAGGAAGCGGATCGTCTTCGACTTTCGGGTGATATCAGCGAGGGGGTCCCACCCGTTCCCATCCCGAACACGGAAGTTAAGCCCTTCAGCCCCGATGGTACTGCACGCGCGAGTGTGTGGGAGAGTAGGAAGTCGCCCGATTAATAAAAACAAAAAGCCCCGATCGGTGTCATTACCGTTCGGGGCTTTTTGCTGTTAGAGTTATCTCAACAAGCCATCGAAAGGCTCAAATTTGTGAATCTGCGGAAGGTGATTGTCGAGCTGGAACGAGAGAAAAACCGGCTTGACGAAGCAATCTTGGCGCTTGAGCGGCTATCGCGCTCGATCTCAAAGCGTCGCGGCCGGCCACGTCACTGGCTGAGACAGGCTGCCGCCTCTGTAGGAAGTGGCACCGATTTCAATTCTTCAATCGCCGATCCGGCCCTGAAGAAACCTCCTGTTAGCTGATGGTCGTGTAGCGCATTCCTGCCCGCACCAGCTTGTCGCCATCGAGCGCGTGGCGGCCGTCCAGGAGAAAAGCATTGTGCATCTTCTTCGCTAGCTGCTCCCAGTCGGAGTCTCTGTATTCGCTCCATTCCGTCACCAGGACGAGCGCATCAGCGTCCTCTGCCACTTCGGCCAGGTCCTTGCACACTATCACTCCCATCCCACCGTGTTCCCGCGCGAAGCGATCCCCGGCTATTGGGTCGTGAGCCTTTACGCGAACGCCACGATCGATGAGCTTTTGGGCAATCTCGATGGCAGGCGCTTCTCTCAAGTCGTCCGTATTCGGTTTAAAGGCCAGGCCCAGAAGTCCGATCGTTCGGCCCTTAAGGATCTTTAGTTCAATCAGAAGTTTTTCAACCACACGGTCGCGTTGGCGCGAGTTCACCGTTTTGGCCGCTTCAACAATCGGCATATGCAAACCGTATTCGCCGGCTGTCGCAATCAGCGCCGCGGTATCTTTACCGAAACAGGATCCGCCCCAGCCGAGTCCCGCATTCAGGAAGCGCGGACCAATTCGCGAGTCGAGGCCGATTCCACGGGCGACTTCCGAGATGTTTGCTCCCACTCGCTCCGACAGCAGGCCAATCTCGTTGATGAAGCTGATTTTGAGCGCCAGAAAGGCATTCGCCGCATACTTGATCAGCTCGGCCGACGCCAGATCCGTCGAGACTAATGGGACGGCAACCACATCTTCCGGCCTGTCCAGATAAGTGGGGGCTGAAAAAGTCTGGTCCAGAATCGGCCTGTAGAGTGAATAGAGCGTCTCTAAAGCGCGTGGTTCGTCCGCTCCAATCACGATGCGATCCGGATAGAGACTGTCGTGCAAGGCGGTGCCTTCCCGCAAAAACTCAGGATTCGAGGCGACCGCAAAATCCGCCTTCACGCCATCCGGTCGATGCTGTACGGCATCTCGAATGAGTGAGCCAACCCAGTTTCCGCTTCCGATCGGCACGGTCGACTTGTTGACCACCACGGTGAAGTGCTCGCTCACAGTCTGCCCGATCGAACGGGCAGCCTGCGACAGAAACTCCAGATTCGGCGCCCCGGAAGGCGTCGGCGGCGTGCCTACCGCAATGAAAACGATGTCCGCAGCGGGAATCGCCTCGCAATAGCTGCTCGTAAATGTCAGATTGGGCAGGGCATCTTGGAGTACTTCTGCCAAATTGGGCTCGTAAATGGGAATCTGCCCGGCCTTCAACGACTTGATTTTTGATTCATCTGAATCCAAACAAGAAACCGAGTGCCCGATAAACGCTAAACATACGCCGGTTGTCAGGCCCACGTATCCTGTTCCGATAATTGCTACTTGCATCTCGAATTGTAAGAGGCCGGCCCCTGCCCGGCAAAGCAAATGATAACCTACCTCGAGCATGGGAAAATGCGAAGGTGATTGAAGTTATCCATCCGGGCGTAAGTGCTGTCGCCGTGAAAGCCGTTATCTTTGACTTCGACGGCACGTTGTCGCTCATCCGCTCCGGTTGGATGGACGTAATGGTCCCCATGTGCGTCGAATTGCTCAGTGCTCTGGATTCGGGCGAGTCGCGAGACCAGCTACAGGTCGTAGTAGAAGAATTCGTTTGGAGACTGACCGGAAAAGAGACGATTTACCAGATGATGGCTTTGGCCCAAGCCATCCGCAAGCGGGGTGGCGAACCTCTGGAACCGCTCGAGTATAAAAAGATGTATCTTGAGCGACTCTGGCTCAACATTAGGGATCGAGTGGAGGGTTTACGCTCAGGATTGCTGGGGCCGGAACGCTTTTTGGTCCCGGGAGCAAGACCTCTGCTTGAAAACCTGACCGATAGAGGTCTGGTGTTGTACCTCGCCAGCGGAACAGACGACGCCGACGTGAAGGAGGAAGCCGGGCTTCTGGGTATTGCATCTTTTTTTAAGGGAGGCATTTACGGCGCCCAGGATGACCTCAACAGCTTTTCGAAAGCCCTTCTCGTGCAGCGCATCCTGACAACGGCCGGTACGAAACCCGATGAGCTTCTTGTGTTTGGCGACGGCTACGTCGAGATTGAGGAGGTGGCGAAGGCTGGTGGAGTTGCTGTCGGAGTGGCCTCTTCCGAACCGGAGTGCCTGGTCGTAAATTCTTGGAAACGGGAACGTCTGATCGGCGCCGGCGCCGACTTTATTATTCCGAACTTTTTGCAATTGCCGGAATTATTTGGTGCAGTGCTTCAATCGCCTGCCCTGGTGGAGATGAATTAAAGCCGGGTAGCACTCCGGATGTAACATTGCTGGTTATATTTACATCTCTGTGCTAGAACGGTCGAATAGAGAGGGAGGGCAATCTTGCTGCCTGAAGTTTTGCCTGTGGATTCTGAAAGCGTCCGACCTGTGATGTCGAGTTCAACGGATCGAATAAAAATCCTCTTGGCGGACGATCATCACCTAATCTTAGATGCACTGCGCACGATGATGAGTGATTTTGAAGTCAGCGCTGTAGATAATAGCGATGCATTTATTAGGGAAGTAGATACGTTCCGTCCCGATGTAGCCATACTGGACATCAAGATGCCTGGCGAAGACGGATTTACCACGGCCAAAAAAGCTCTACAACGAAATCCGGATCTGCCGATCGTTTTCCTGTCCATGTATGCTGAACCCAGGTACATAGAGCAGGCAGCCCAAGTCGGAGCCAAGGCGTATCTTTCGAAGGTGGCGCCGGCGCAGGAACTGATTTCGGCGGTACGGGCAGTTTTGGAAGGTGAGAATCTTCTGCCTGCACCTGAGAATTCGGAAGCAGGCGGGTCTGATTCCTCGAAGAACGAGTTAACAGCCCGCCAGCGCGAGGTATTGCGGCTCATCGCGCTCGGAAGTAGCGCCAAAGACATAGCGAACCAACTGAACATATCTGTGCGTACCGCCGAGTTTCATCGCGCGGCGATCATGCAACGGTTGGGACTGCACTCTACGGCGCAAATGACTCGTTACGCCATAGCCAACGATATCGCTTAGAGGTCTCTAGCACGGAGCTGGAATCGCTTGGCCCCAGCGGAACCAATCTTGCCGATTTTGATATGGTTTGCTGGGACGTGCCTGATGCCGCAGGCTCTTACTGCGCAGGACGCCAATTCTGACCGGCTCGACACCGGTTCGAAGCTCATGTTGGCCTCGTCTGATACCGCCTTCGCCATGTGGGCTGCGCAGAGCGATCTGGCTGAGATTCGTCTCGGCAAGCTGGCAGCGACTAGAGCAAGCGACGTGGATGTCAGATCGTTTGGTAAGCAGATGGTGGACGATCACGTGAAAGCAAGCGACCAGCTTAAAGCCGCCGCTCAGCAGGACAACATGACCTTACCAGATGTCCTGTCCGCCAAAGACCAGGCGACGTATGACCGCCTTAGCAAGCTGTCGGGAGGTGCCTTCGATAAGGCTTACCTTGAGCGGACGCTGAAGGATCAGGAGGCGCAACTCAAAGCGTTCCGCAAAGAAGCGACGGCCGGAAAGGACCCCAACATCAGGGATTTCGCATCTCAAATGGTGCCCACTCTTCAGGACCACTTAGACCGGCTGAGAATGATCCAATCCAAGATTGGCGTTGCCCGCTAATCCCAATTCGCCCGCCTGTGATTTCAGTGCCTGGATGCAAAACGCAATATGCTCGTCGAGTGCCACACCCAGTTCTTCTGCGCCGCGAATAATATCCTCGCGGTTGACGTTTCGGGCAAAAGCCTTATCCTTGAGCTTGCGTTTGGTTGACCCTACATCCACCTCGAAGATGCTTTTGCCCGGCTTCACATACGAGCATGCCGTCAGAAACCCCGCCAGTTCGTCGCAAGCAAACAGAGCACGCTCCAGCAACGACTCGCGAGGAACCCCACTGTAATTAGCGTGCGACAGGATCGCCCGACGAATATCATCGCTGACGCCCCGCTCTTTAAGGATCTGCTCGCCCTTCATCGGATGGTCGGGCGCTCCTGGATGCACTTCCCAATCAAAGTCGTGGAGCAGACCGGTTACAGCCCAGCGCTCGGGAGCTTCTCCGAATTTATGCGCGTAAGCAACCATGCACGCTTCAACCGCCAGCATGTGCCGCCGCAGGCTATCGCTCTTGACGAACTCGCAGACAATCTCCCAAGCTTGATCTCGAGTCATCAAACTTCTTCGATTTTCACCGAACTTAGTTTGTCACCCTGCTTGACTGAATCGACGACTTCCTGACCAGACCGCACCTTCCCGAAGACGGTGTGCTTGCCATTTAACCAGTCCGTGACGACGTGGGTAATGAAAAATTGGCTGCCGTTGGTATTGGGCCCCGCATTGGCCATCGATAGCGAGCCTTTCTGGTGCTTGTTCGGATTGCCTTTTGTCTCGTCCTCGAAGCGATATCCAGGACCACCCGAACCGGTGCCGGTCGGATCCCCTCCCTGGATCATGAAGTTGTCGATGACCCGGTGAAAGACTGTGCCATCGTAAAAACCATCGCGCGCAAGAAACACGAAATTATTTACCGTCTTGGGAGCATCTTTCGCGAATAGGTCTACTACGATCGTTCCGCGGCTGGTTTCTAAAGTCGCCGCGTATTTCTTCGCCGGGTCTATCGACATGGCCGGAGGCGCCGAATATTGTTTGCTCATCTGCCTTCAGTGTAGAGTAACCGTCGAAACAGGAACCGCGCCGCGCAGGTAAGCGGTTTTCGATATATTAGGAACCCGCCGCTTCTGCGCGGCTTCTAAGATTGCAGTAGTTTCGCCTATGCCGCCTCGTCTGCCCGCGTATACTTTTGGGCTCGTCTGCGCTTTGTGTTCGGTTAGCGGTGCTATGCAAACTGCCCAACTCGAATCGCCTGGCGGCCTGGCGCAGGCGATGGCCATAAACCCAAACGCCAAGCGCTATCCTGTCACCGGTTTCGTTTTCAACTCCGCTACGAATCAGCCAATTCGCCGCGCCCTCGTCCGTGTGAACAGCGGCGGCGAGCAGTATCTCGCTTTTACGGGAGCCGATGGAACTTTTCGACTCTCGAATGTTCCGGAAGGCCAGGCCTTCCTCTCGGCCGAGCACCCCGGTTATTTCGATCCTCAGTCAGTCGCCGGCCCGATGCAGAGGGCCATCTCACTGCACCAGATCGGTGCGGGATCTAATGAATTTCGTCTTCCGCTGATCCCCGCAGCAAAACTCATCGGGACCATTCGTGATGCCGACGGAGAGCCGGTGGAAAGCGTGCAGCTCCAGGTCATAGGCCAGCAGATCGTCGAGGGACGAAAACAATGGGTCAATCGCGGCGGAGCCTCCACCGATGACGACGGCGTATACCAAGTCGAGCAGCTAACGCCTGGACCGGTTGTCGTCTGCACTACCGACCTTCCGCTATACGGGTTCCCGGCCAACGGCGGCGAGGTGTACCCTGCGCGCTGCTATCCGGATAGCACCGAATTTGCCTCGGCTCAACAGATCGATATCGCGCCGGGCCAGGAAGCGCGTGCCGATTTCACCCTGAGGCTGGTCCCGGGTTTCACGGTGAGCGGTTCCATCGTGGGTCCTCCATCTTCCGCGCCTGTTGGCATTTGGAGAGAAGGTCCAGGGGGCCAAATAAATTCTGTCCGGCAATTCGGCGGCCAGCGGCGTGATGGTCAATTCGTCCTCGCGTCGGTTCCGAATGGGACCTGGCGAGTTCACTTCCAGTCTCGCGGCACTGACGGCAAGACATTCGACGCCGTTCAGGAAATCTCTGTTAACGGAGCGAATGTGCAAAATATCCAGGTGGTTCTCGCGCCCGCTGCAGACATTCCGATTCAGATCGAAGGCCCGTCTGCCCCTGTTTCGGAAGTGGCCGCCGGCGCCCCGCCGCCGCAACCCCGCTCTTCTGTGCAGGTGCGGCTGCTGCGGTCTGGCATCGAAGGCGGCAAGACGCAGTACTGGTCGTCGCAACTGCCGACTCAATTGCCAAACGATAATGGCGCGCCTGACGTCCAGCCCTCGCTCGCCATTCTCGACGTGCAGCCAGGACAATACGAGGTCAGAGCGTCCTCCAGCGGAGGAGGCTGCATCGAGTCCATCTCGTATGCCGGCGCCGATCTTTCCCGCGAGCCCCTCGTCATCGCCCCGGGCTCGGCTCCAGCGCCAATGGCGGTGAATCTGCGCAACGATTGCGCTAGCTTGAATGTCAATGCGAACGCCATTTCGCCTAACTCGAGCGGCTCTATTGTGCTTGCTTCCGATAATGCTTTGTTTGAGCCGCAGGTGACACAGGTCCAGACCGGCGCTCAGCCCGTGACGGTTTCCTTCGCCAATCTCACGCCCGGCACGTACCATGTCTACGCTGTTGCCGATTTGGATGGCCTCGAATACGCGAATGCTCAGGCTATGCGTGGCATTCCGTCTGAAAGCGTGACGCTCGGAGGCAATCAGAACGCCACGATCACCATTTCCATTCCCGATCGAGGAAAGCCTTGATGCTTCGCTCATCCAGCGTTGCCCTCGCCGTCATGCTCTGTTCCGCGAGCGCTCCCGCGCAGCACGCGCCGTATCGTCCCGCGCCGCCGGCGACCTTCGTCATCAGCGGAACCGTGATTCAGGGTGGGGTTCAGAGCGGCGCTAACCGGCCATTAAACCACGTGCGCGTCACCGTGGCGCGCAATGATCATCCCGATCAGCAGGCTTCTGTAACTACCGCCGAAGATGGCCGCTTCACTTTCACCGGCGTGCCGCAAGGCAAATATACACTCTTCGCGCAGTTGCGGGGTGAGCAAAGAGCATTCGAGCAGGATGGCTCCTATTCCACCGGCATCGTCACCGGACCCTTGCTCGATTCCTCGCACATTCTGTTCTCGTTTCCCATCCCCGCAAGTTTGAGCGTCCACGTGTTGGATGAAGCAGGCGATCCCGTCAGCGGCGCGCAGCTCTGGCTGTTTCACAAAAAGGTCGAGGGCGGTTGGGCGCAAATCCAATTGCTGCAGCAATCGGCTACCGGCATCGAGGGGTCGGCGCGTTTCTCTCATCTCGAACCCGGTATCTATTACCTGGGAGCAGGCGGCAGACCCTGGTATGCGCAGCACATCGCGTCCGGAAATCAACCGCCGCAAGAAAACGCGGCCGAGTTCGATGTCGCGTATCCGATCACCTACTACGATGATGCGCAGAACCCGAATAGCGCTTCGCCGATCCATATTTCCCCCGGCGACTCACAGAAACTGAAAATCGTGCTGCGCGCCGTTCCTGCTGGCCGCATCGCAATCCAGAGCGCGGAGCGAGACGCTAATTCTCCTCCTCCCCCTACGCCTGTTTTGAGCGCGATTGGACCGGGCGGCGCCCCGATACAGATTCCTGTTTCTTTCGAATTTGAAGGCGGAAGCCTTTCCATCGGAGGTGTGGCCCCAGGTAACTATCGCGTCACCGTGAATGAATCGCCCGGCGCGCCCTCGGCCGAACAGGCTGCCGGCAATGTGCAAGTGAACGGTGCGGGCCCTGTTTCCCTCAACACAGCGGAGCTGGCAAGAATCGGCGTTACCGGCAGTGTGTCGATGGCAGATTCACGGAAGCACGCTTTGCAAGGTGTTTTTCTCGGACGGCCGGCGACCAATGAGAATAATTTCTGTCCGGTTAACCCCGATGGGACCTTCCGCTGTGAAGCCGCGATTGCCCCCGGACGTTACCAGGTGCGCCTGGCTTCCAATGATCTCTACATCCAGTCATTGACCGCCAAAGGAGCAGTCTATGCGTCGGGCCTGCTTGATCTGCATGAGGGTGAGTTGGCCAGCCTCACGATTGTCGCCGCTCCAGGTATAACAAACCTCAACGGCATCGCGCTGCGCGCCGGCAGGCCGGTGTCGGGCGCCATGATTCTGCTTCTGCCCCGGTCGCTCGAACTGGGCGCCGGCATCCCCCGCGACCAAAGCGACAGTGACGGGACGTTCACTCTTCAAGCTGTCCATCCCGGGCTCTATTTTTTGGTAGCCATCGATAACGGGCACGACCTCGAGTATCACAACCTCAACGCGATTCAACCTTATCTCAGCGGCGCCAGGCCTGTCGAGGTGCCCTTGGCCAACGACGCGCCAATCGAGGTAAATGTGCAGCCGCGGCAGTAGAGGAGATCCTTTTTCGTTCAACTTATTCGGGCGCCGCCGCTCCGGGGGAGCCGCGCACCCATCGGCTACACTAGGGGTTTTGAGTCTCAACTTTGGGGAGTTCTGAGCACGGGGTGTGAGCCTGGGCTGAAACCCGCCTGCCGCATGCCACGTCAGGGGAGTGTTCCTCCGGCCATGAATGGGACTCTCTTAAGCGGCAACGAAAGGATTCGCTCTTAGAAATGATTCATCACAGGCCTCAACGCCTGCGTATGCCGGTTTCGGCCCTGTGCCTCCTTGGTTTCTGCTTATTGCTTTCCGAATCGAGCGTAGCGAGCGCTACACAGCAGACACAACAGCCGGCTCCTTCTCAACAGCCTTCTACTCCGCCAGCCCCTCAACAGAAACCGCCCTCCAATCCGCCAAAGCCCCAGAATCCTAATCAACAGAACCCTTTCGAGAACGTACCCGAAGCTCCCCAGAAACCGGCGCAACCTCAGAATCCGAGCGGGGTCCAAGAGGCGAAACCGGCGGCCGTGGCGGCGAATGTTATCGAGGCAGTAGACTTTCGTGGTCAGCACAAAGTACCTCAAGATACGCTGCGCGCTCTGATCGTCACCAAAAAGGGCGACACGTTCGATGAGGAATCCATTCACCGGGACTTCATTGCCCTTTGGAACACAGGACGCTTCGACGATCTACGCGTAGAAACGACAACCGGACCCGCAGGCGGTATCATTCTCACCTTTGTAGTGACCGAGCGGCGGACCGTTCATGTGATCGACTACACGGGCAACAAGTCAATCAGCAAGTCCGAAATTCTGGATCGCTTCAAAGAGCGGCATGTGAACCTGTCTCCGGAGTCCCAATTTGATCCCGGAAAGGTACAGCTCGCCAGAAATGTTCTCGAAGAATATGAAGCGGAGCGCGGTCACCAATATGCCACGGTGACACCTCAAATCCGCCAGGTTCCTCCCGGTGGCGTGGACGTAATCTTTGCAATCGATGAAGGCCCCAAGGTGAAGGTAGGACACATCATCATAGATGGGAATCACGCCTTTCCCCCGCGCGATGTAATTCGAGCGATGAAAAACTTGAAGCCGATAGGCATACCTCATTCGCTCTTATTCGAGAGTTTATTTCCACGCACCTATGATTCGACAAAACTAGACGAAGATTCCGAGCGCATCCGGATGTTCTACATGGCGCGCGGCTACTTCACCGCGCGGGTTATCAATCATTCGGAGAAGGTCTATGACGTTTATGGTAAGGGCTTGAAAATACCATTAATCAACCCGAAGAAACCTGGCAAGCATGTCGATATCACCATGGTGGTCGCTGAAGGCGACAAGTATTACCTTCGAAATTTCAACTTCGTGGGCATGAAATTGTTTCGCACCCCTGATCTCATCGCGCGCAGTGTCTTCCGAATGGCCCCCGGCGATGTGTTTTCCACCGAGAAAATGCAAAAAGGCTTGGACGATTTACGTAAGCTATACGGAAATTTCGGCTACATAGATTTTGTGCCGACTCCCGATCCCGAAGTGGTTCCAGGCAAAGATCAGGTCGATCTCACGGTCGATGTCGATGAAGGCCATCAGTTCTTTGTACGCCGCATCGACTTCCAAGGCAATACCACTACCCGCGATAAAGTGATCCGCCGCGAGATGCTGATCGACGAAGGCGACCTCTACAGCAAGCAACTCTTCGATACGAGCATTCTGCGGCTGAACCAGCTAGGGTATTTTGATCCGTTGAAACCGGACGATGCGGCAGATATCAAGCGCGACACCAAGACGAATACGGTCGATCTGACCATCAAGCTTCATGAGCGCGGTAAGAACTCGATTCAGCTCAATGGCGGTGTCTCTGGTATCTCCGGAAGCTTCATTGGGTTTTCGTACGCAACGAATAATTTTCTCGGCTTGGGCGAGACGCTCAGCCTGAGCGCGCAACTCGGCACGCTGCTCGATAACATCACTTTCGGCTTCACTGAACCGTATCTGTTCGATAGGCGCATCCAGGCTGGCTTTACGGTTTTCTATCAGCGGTACAGCTATAACCAGGGACAACAGGCGTCGCTTCTTGCCGGCCAGAACCTGGTTCCTTACTACAATTCGCTAGGTACTGAGAACCTGTTGAACTACGTGACGAACGGCAAAGGTTTTACCACATTTCTCAGCTATAACCTGCGACGCAGTTTCGCGCGCGTTGGCCTCTCCTACGGTTTCAGCGATCAATCAGTGACTCCCATCACTACTGCGGCACAATCGTATTTCTATTATTTAGATTTCGAGGGCGTTGGCGGTCCCAACTCCTTGACTGGTATCAAAACGAGCACCATTACGCCGACCTTCGCTTACAACACGGTCGATCATCCGATTACGCCGACCCGGGGACTTCGCATAAACGCCGGTTTCGGCTTCGCCAGTTCGGCTCTGGGCGGTAATGTGAACACGTTACAGCCCTCTCTTGATATTGCCTATTTCAGGCGAGGTATCTTCAAGAGCAACGTGATGGGCTTTCACCTGAGCGCCCGCTTCATTGCAGGGTATGGCGGAAAGGTGGCGCCTCCTTACAACCGTTACTATATGGGTGGCGAGGACGATGTGCGCGGTTTTGACATTTTAACTATTAGCCCGTTCGCGTATATACCGACCAGCACGTCGATCAATGTTCTCAATAACGACGGCACGCCGCGCTATCAAAGAATAGTCAATTCCGACGGCACCATCGGCGTCGCACCCATAACTCAAACGATTCCAGTGTATTCACTCATTTTGCCGGGCGGCGACACTTATGGTGTCTTCAACTATGAATATCGAATCCCGATCGTAGGACCCGTTACGCTGGCGCCTTTCGTCGATGTCGGCGTGGATAAGCTGCTGCTTCCGAGCCAGCTTGGACTCAATGCACAGCGCGTCGAACAGCTAAACGGGCTATTCCCGCAGGCGGACTTCGGGTCGCGGGCGGTGATTCCACCCGGAACACAACCGCCCCGCATTTCGACGGGAATTGAGCTGCAGGTACTGATGCCGGTGGTGAATGCACCGTTCCGGGTCTATTGGGCGTATAATCTGAGTGTTGTCAATACAAATTTGCAGCCGCCGATTGTCGCGGATCGTTCGTTTTTTCCGAACAATGTGACCTACCAAAGCGCCTTACAGGCGTTCGGTACGGCGATACCTTGGGACGAGCGGCGGTCGATTTTCCGCTTCTCCATTGGAAGAACGTTTTAGTCCGGTCGCAGCATGGGCCGCGAGCCGCGTGTTCGACAATAATTAAAGGTTACCCAGGAACTTCAGGGAAGGGATTAGGAAGTAGATGTCAATGAAAAGCAGTATTTTTGCGGTGGCAGCTTGTGCATGCCTGGCGCTTGGAGCGTACGCGCAACAATCATCGATGAAGGTCGGTGTGATTAGCGTTCAGGGTGCGATCGTCGGAACCCACGATGGTCAGAAGGCTTCACAGGAGCTGGAGACGAAATTCAATCCGAAAAAGAAGGAATTCGATACCCGGCAGAGCGAGATCGCGCAGCTTCAGGACCAATACAACAAGGGCGGCAGCGTGATGAACGACGAGAAACGCAATCAGCTTGCCCGCGATATCGACGAAAAGAAGAAGCGTCTCGAGCGCGATATGCAGGATGCCAACGAAGAGCTGCAATCCGAGCAGCAGAAGGTTCTGCAGGGCCTAGGTCAACGAATGATGGCGGTAATCGAGAAGTACGCCAAAGATAATGGCTACACGATGATCCTCGACGTGAGCAATCCAAATACGCCGGTTCTGTATGCGTCGAGCGGGATCGATATCACGCAGGATATCGTGCAGCTGTACGACAAGACCTCGACGAATGGCGGCCCCACCGCCACGCCTAGCGCCGCCGCGCCGGCGCCTGCTCCCGGTACTCCCCGCGCTACCGGAACGGCCAGCAACACTCCCGGAATCCCGCGCCAGTAGCTCGGCGAAGGGCGTGCCACATAAAGCATGGCATCGCTGCCTTGTAAGACGGAACCCCCGTTCCGCAGCCGACCCCCTGGTCGGCTAAACCAAAGTTCTGGTTCGGGCTAAGCCATTCGGCGAGAGCGATGCTTGGCGTGAATCACTAGTTTGAATGACGTTCTATCGTCGAAGACTGCCCCATGTTTCTGAAATAGGCCGGCCGATTTTTCTCACTTGGCGTCTTTATGGCAGTCTCCCAAGCCATCGATCCTTCCCGGCTAACCTCAGCTCGGGATGGCAGTTTGCCGCGCTCGACCGGTTATTGGAGGAAACGCGGTGTGGACCTTTTTATCTCCGTCAGCCAGCGCTGGCCGACATGGTTGTAAGAGCGATTCACCACAACGCGAACGTGCTAGGCCAGTACGCTCTCCACGCCTTCGTAGTGATGCCCAATCATGTTCACTTGCTGCTAACTCCCGCCATTGCGGTGCCCAAACTGGCGAAATCCTTGAAGGGCATCACTGCCAAACGGGCCAACCTGATTCTGGGTCTGACAGGAAGCTCGTTTTGGCAGGAGGAGAGCTACGATCACCTGGTGCGGAGTGATCGGGAATTCGAGCAGATTCGCCAGTATATCGAAAATAACCCCGTCCGCGCGGGATTGGTGCAAGAGGCCCGCAGATATAGGTGGTCCAGTGCAGGATGGCAACCAGGGGGTTGCCCTGCGGACGTGGCGTCCGCCCCACGAGAACGAGTGGTTGTGACGAACTTCGGCTAGCATGAGGATGTGCTTGTGCGCAACCTGCTCCTTCCCCTTGTGTTTTGCGGCGCGATGAGCGCGGAAGTTCATCCGCTCACGCTCCAGCAGGCTCTCGAACTAGCGGCCCGCCAGAATCCGGACGTCACCCTTGCGCGTCTCGATCAGCAACACGCTGAAGCGGGTATCCGCGTGGCCCAGGACCCGTTCCGTCCAAAGGTCACCGCCGGGAGCGGTGCTGCTTACACCTACGGCTATCCGAACACCATCGAAGGCAGCGCTCCCGCCATTTTCCAAGTCACCACGATGGATACTTTATTCAGTCGCCCAAAGACCTACGAGGTCGCGGCGGCCCGGGAACTCGCGCGCAGTTCGGAATATGGCGCCCAAGCGAAAGTGGATGACATTGCCTATCAAACTGCCGATCTTTTTCTGACGGCGAGCCAGATCGAGCACCAGAGTCAGACGATCTCCGATCAACTTCCCAGCTTGCAAAAGGTGGTCGAGACAATGTCGGCCGCGGTGAATGAAGGAAGCGTCCTGGCTGTCGAGCTGAAGCGCGCCCAGCTGAACCTTACCAGCTCCCAAGTGCAACTGAATTCGGACCGTCAGGATCAGGACTACTACGAGACGATGTTGGCGGTGGTTGTTGGATTTCCGGCGACCGATCGCGTTAAGCCGGTGGATTCAGACATTCCGGCCGTGTTAGTTCCGGCGTCTGAAACGGATGCGGTTGATTTGGCGATGCGCAACAATCGCCAGTTGCGGCAAATGCAAGCCAACATCCTGGCGAAGGAAATGGATCTTCGCTCCTATAAAGCCGCGCGCCTTCCGCAAATCGATCTCGTGGCGCAATACGCCCTCTTTGCCAAATACACCTATCAGCAGTATTTCCCGTCGAACCGCTTTCAGCGGAACAATACTCAGATCGGCTTCGCCGTGACTCTTCCAATTCTGGTCGGCGCGGGACGCCAAGGCTTCATGCAGCAGTCGCTCACCGAGATGCAGAAACTTCGCGTTCAAACCGATCAGGTGCGCAACCGAATCCTGGTCGATACGCGGCGCAGCTATCAGCAGTGGGAGCAGGCCAAGAGCCTTCGAGACCTGGCAAGAATGAAGCTTGATCTCGCGCGAGAGGAGCTTACCGTAAAACTCGCTCAGAATGCCGAGGGAAGAATGCCGTTAAGTGAACTTGAAAACGCGCGTATCGATGAGAGTAATCTCTGGATGCAATTGTATGATTCGGAAGCTCAAGTGACTCGCGCCAAGTTGGCGATCCTGCGTCAAACAGGGACTCTCATGGCGGCTGTCCAGGCCAGGGGAGAGCAGCCGCATGCCGGCCGGCCTTGAGCCTGTGGGTGGCGATGATCGTCACGCGCCCGCGATTGAGTTGGTGGATCTGCGAAAGGCCTATAACGGCGTTCAGGCAGTCGACGGGCTCTCCGTCACGGTGCCACAAGGATCCTTTTTCGGATTTCTGGGACCAAACGGCGCCGGCAAAACCACCACTATCAGAATGCTTATGGGCCTCGCACAACCGGACGCGGGGACCATCACCATTCTTGGCCTTCCCATGCCTGAAAGATCTTTGCAGATTCGCAGAGCGATAGGACTGGTTCCCGATGATTCCTTGCTGTTCGATTACCTGACCGGTTTAGAGTACCTGGAGTTCATTGCGCGTTTGTATGGCTTATCGCGTCCGCTAGCCAAGAATCGCGCGCGTGAACTCTTGCAGCTTTTTGAGCTGCAGGAAAATTCGCGAAAGCTGATTGGGGAGTACTCAAAAGGCATGCGAAAGCGCCTGGCCCTTGCCGCGGCGTTGATCCACAGCCCGCGGCTGTTCCTGATGGATGAACCCTTCGAAGGTGTTGACGCCATTGGCGCCCGTCTCATGAAAGACATTCTTCTCTCGCAAGTGAAGCACGGAGCCACCGTTTTTCTGACGTCCCATGTTTTGGAAGTGGTGGAAAGAATTTGCGATCAGGTAGCCATTATCAGTCATGGGAAAGTAGTTGCGCAGGGCACAATGGAAGAACTCAGAAGCCATGCGACGGCGGAGGCAACGCTAGAAGATATCTTCGTCAACCTGGTACACGCCGGGCGCTACAGCGAAAGCTTGGACTGGCTCTGATCCATGTGGAAGCAGGTTGCAGCCATTGCCTGGGCCCAGTTCCGTATTGGCCGGAATCATCTTCCGCGGGCCGGTTTGGGCACAATCGTGGCCTGGTTCGCGCTGCTGTTCTGGTATGGACTCTACACTGCGCTCGCGTTTTTCCTGGCGTCGAGAATTCCTCAAACTCCCATCAGCGAGCTGGCGAAGTGGCTTCCGGTGGGACTTCTCGCGGTTTTTCTCTTCTGGCAGATTATCCCGCTCTTCACTCTTAGCAGTGGTTGGTCTCTGGAGCTCAACAAGCTTCGGATCTATCCCGTGAGTGATGGCGCTCTCCTCGGTATCGAAATACTCTTGAGAATCACCACCGCCCCGGAGCTGCTCATAGTGCTGGCCGGTGCAATTACGGGCCTCTTTCGACACGCCGAAGTTGCGCGCTTCGCGCCGCTGGCAATTCTGGCGTTCATTCCCCTGAACTTGTTTCTTCAACTTGGCGTCCGCGACCTCATCCTGCATTCATTTGAACGTAACCGGTTTCGTGAATTGTTTGCGGTGCTTTTGATCAGCGTCGCCGTCCTTCCTCAACTGCTGCTGCGGACGGGTCTGGGGATGAAGTTTAAACCATATTTTCTGTTAATCGCCGAAAATCATGCCGCGCCCTGGTACGATGTTGCCGCTCTCAGTCTCGGGTCGCTCAGGTTCTCAGATATCGCCTTCTTGCTTTTCTGGACAGCGGTCTCTTTCGGTTTTGCATCCTGGATGTTTACCAGGAGCCTTTCGGCGGAGGACGGGTTTCAACGTGGGGGCGCCGGAGATTCTCGTCACGATGCGGCTGAATTCGCGCTCTCCGCCTATCTCGCGCGAGCATTCCGGGATCCATTAGCCGCACTGGTTCAGAAGGAGCTTCAATCACTCATTCGAATGCCACGGTTTCGGGTCCTGTTCGGAATGTCCTGCGTTTTGGGTTTAGCCGTTTTTGTTCCGGCGGCTATCAGAGGGCATGACCCGGCGGCCAACTTTATGCACAACAACTTATTACCGGTCGTGAACGTCTACGGCCTTCTCCTGTTGAGCGATACATTGCTGCTGAATTCCTTCGGCCTGGATAGGGGCGCTTCGCAAACTTACTTTGTCATGCCGCTGTCGCTAGACACTGTCTTGAAGGCTAAAAATTTGACAGCCATTGGCTTCGTAGCTCTACAAAGTGCCGTGATCTTATTGGTTGCCGCGCTTGCCCGTGCTCAAATCACTTTATCCAGTGTTACGTCTGGTCTCTTAGCGTCGGCGGTGGTAACCGTCTTCTTGCTGACGATAGGAAATTGGACATCCCTTTCAATGCCTCGGCCGGCGGATCCAAAACAGACTTTCAAGAAACAAGCCGGCGCAAGAATGCAAATCTGGTTTCTGGGCTGCGCCGTTGGTCTATTTGTGCTGGTCGGCTTCGCTTTCCTGGCGCGCTACGCCCTGCAAAGCGATTGGGCGCTCTTAGGCGCTTTGAGCTTCGAATTGCTAGTTGGACTCATAGTCTACTACTTGGGTCTGGAGTCAGCTGCCAAGCGTGGTATCCGCGATCGCGAAAAGATCGTTCAAGTGCTTTCGCGAAGCGGCTCGCCCGTTAGCCTTGGCTGAAGATTCAAGCTGGATGTAGCAGCTTGCGAATCTCGCGTTCGATTGCGTCCCTTACCGTTTCTTCGGCCGCCTTGTCCTGGTATTTTTGACGCGGCCAAAAAAATCCCTTCAAACCGTCTCTGCGCCGGCGGGGCACGACATGAATGTGCAGATGAGGCACGGTTTGACTTACCCGGTTGTTTATCGCTATGAATGTTCCTTCCGCATCCAGCGCCGATTCCACAGCTCTTGCCATAAGCTGCAGCATGCTCATGGCGGTTCCCGCGAGTTCCTCGGGCAACTCGAGAAGCGTCACGTAATGTTCGCGCGGACAAAGCAGGACGTGACCGGGGAAAAGCGGGTGGTTGTCGAGAAAAGCTATGAAATTCTCGTCTTCATAGACAACTGGGGCTGGCACGATCGCTCTTGCAATATTGCAGAATATGCAATCGGAGTCTGGCATTTCTATCACTATTCTGTCCTCCGGCGGTTTCTCAATCAGGTAGGCCGGCGGGCTCAGTTAAACCGACTTTGTCTACCCAAAGCACCAGATCGCCACGGTCGTCGACATCGAAGGCCGGGGAGAATTTTGCGCCCCACAAAATTTCATCATGACGGTATGAGTAACGCGCGTAGACGATCTGCCCGAAGGTCTCGTCGAAGCCGCGCATCATAATCAATACTTCCGCTTGGCTACGCTCGAGATCGCGTTCGGTCTTCCCAAACAGCGGGCTCTTTTCTGTAATAGGGTGTACGACGGTCCAGGTCAACGGCAAGAATAGCACCTGTGTCCTTTCCAATTCGAGCTGCTTGTACTTGCGCTCCGGACGTCCATTCACGAGTTCCACCGTCATCAGCATGACGCGAGCCTCTGCCTCGATCAGGTTGTTGGCCCGCCGGTTCACTACCCGAAACTCGAGGCCCGTCCCGTCACGATACGGCGCGATAACCATATTGGGACTGAAGCCAAACCTGGCCGATGGTCTGGAGAAACGTCCGAACAACAGGCCTGTCGCGATGGCGAATGCCATTAGTCCCATAAGCGCCTCTACCGCGGCGATGCTGTTCGCCAGAATGCCAAGGGGATACATATTCCCGTAGCCGACCGTCGTCAGAGTGTGAGCGCTGAAGAAAAACAAGTTGAAGAAATGGACAAGCCTGTCACTCGATTCGGCTCCCTTGATGTTGCCGTCCGCAACGACTTCGTAAAGCCACGCAAAACCGATATTGACGATCACGAACGTCGCGATCACAATCCCTGCAAAGGTCCACCATGACGTGCTGATCAGAAACGTGTAGGGGTTCGAATCCTGCCAGGTACGCCCGGCCCTGTGGATATTGAACTGCCCATCTTTGTTGACAATCCGATTCAGGGCTCCCGTGTACTTTTGGGTTAACCCTGGGTCGAAGTTGACTGCAGATGAATTCGGGTACGGCGGTGGAGATTCACTCATAACTTTTCTTTAAGATCTACGGACCGCGAAACGGAGCCCTGAGCGTGAGCGAGGGTAGACCAATTTTCACATTCTGTCGCGGCCGGGCCGCCTTTCGCGTTTACTTTTTGAGCTCCATCCAGGCAAGGAAACCGAAGCCGCCCGCAATTATTGCGCGGATCCCGATCAGCCAGACCTTGTCTCGCATCACCGCATGATCGATTGCCAGCGCCACGAATCCAAGAGCAATGGCGAGATACCACCAGCCCATCCAGGGCGTCTTGCCTTTACGCATGTCCCAGCATAGTCACGGCAAGCGCGGTAGCCCGTCTCTGTTACGCTGGCAGAAAGAGCGCAAAGGGCACGTCTGAGACCGCGCCCGTTTTGCGCGCGTTCCTCAAAAGAGTATGTCACGAACTGAATCGACCATGCTGGCCCTCGGCACACCTGCGCCACACTTTGCTTTGCCCGATGTGGTGTCCGGCAACACCATCACCTTGGAACAATTTGCAGGCAAGAAGGTTCTGCTCGTGATGTTCATCTGTCGACATTGTCCTTACGTTAAACACGTGCAGCATGAGCTGGCAAAGCTCGGTGATGACTATCTGGGAAAGAGCGTCGGTATTGTTGCTATCTCTTCGAATGATGCAGTAGCCTATCCCGAGGATGCTCCCGAGAGCCTGCGGGAGATGGCAATTGCTCTGAACTTCCAGTTTCCTTATTGCTATGACGAGACGCAAAACGTTGCCCGTTCCTTCGATGCGGTATGTACCCCGGACTTTTTTGTCTTCGATCAAGATCGACGGCTCGCCTACCGGGGCCGGTTGGATAATAGCCGTCCGCGAAGTACTGATCCGGTGACCGGCAATGAACTGCGCGCCGCCATTGATGCGCTTCTGCATGGCACACAAGTTGATCCCCATCAGAAGCCGAGTATGGGCTGCAATATCAAGTGGCGCTCGTGATATCGTGCGATAGCCATGAGATCTACATACAAACCTACTCGCCGGCGATTCGTTTCGAAGCTTGCAGGCACATCTCTCGCGGTCGCGGGCGTACATGCGGCTGCTGCCCGCGCTGCCGGCAAGATCCCGATCGGCCTTGAACTTTATTCGGTGCGCCACGAATTAGTAAAGGATCCTGCCGGAACTCTCAAAAAGGTGGCGCAGATGGGCTACGAGTGTGTCGAGTTTTTTGCACCTTACTACGAGTGGACTCCGGATCACGCCAAAGAAGTCCGGAAGCAGCTCGACGATCTGAATCTGCGTTGCTATTCGACCCATAACGGGAAAGAGTCCTTTACCGATGAGGGACTAAGTAAGGCGATCGAGCTGAACAAAATACTCGGTACACGTTTCATTGTCTTGGCCTCGGCCGGGAATGAGAAGACCATCGATGCATGGAAAGAAGTCGCGGATCTTTTGAACAAGGGAAATCGCCGGATGCAATCCGCTGGTTTACATGCGGGCTATCACAACCACGACTTGGAATGGAAGCCGCTGGACGGCCAGAAACCCATGGAGATTCTTGCGGCTAACACGGATAAGAGCATCATGCTTCAACTCGATGTAGGGACTTGCGTTGAGGCGGGTAGTGATCCGGTCGCTTGGATCAGGGCTAATCCGGGCCGGATTAAATCGCTGCACCTGAAAGAGTGGTCTCCAACTCAGGGCTATAAGGTTCTTTTTGGCGAGGGCGTCGCGCCCTGGAAGGAAATATTCGCTGCTGCCGAAAATGGGGGCGGCGTCGAGTATTACTTGATCGAGCAGGAGGGAAGCCGGTTCCCCGAATTCGAGACCGCCCAACGCTGCCTGACGGCATACAAAGATCTGCGAAGTGGCAAATAGTCAAGCTGCCGAGCCTCGGTTCATCGAGCCGATCCGAATTTTCGTGACGGGCGGCACGTTTGATAAGCAGTACGACGAGATCAAAGGTCGATTGTTTTTTAAGGATTCGCATTTGCCGGAGATGCTTGCCTTGGGGCGCTCCAAATTGCCTGTCGAAGTGCGCACGCTCATGATGGTCGATAGTCTCGAGATGTCGGATGCGGATCGCGAAATCATAGTCGAGCAGTGTCGTGCTGTGCCTGAGTCTCGTATCGTCATTACTCACGGTACCGATACCATGGCTGTCACTGCGCGCGTTCTTGCCGATCGCGTTCAGAATAAAACGATAGTGCTGACTGGCGCTATGATTCCCTATGCCTTCGGAAGTTCTGACGGCCTGTTCAATCTCGGAGGCGCGCTCGCTTTCGTCCAGACGCTGGCGCCCGGTGTATACGTGGCGATGAACGGCCGCTACTTCACCGCTTCTGACGTACATAAGAACACTGAGAGCGGTATCTTTGAGCGCGCTCGATCCCCGCTGCTCTAAGGCATGCCGTCACCTGAGTTTGACGTCGTAGTGGTCGGAGCCGGTGTGGCTGGCCTTTCCGCATTCGCTGAACTGGGTCGAGCCGGATGCCGCGTCCTGTGCCTCGAAGCGCGCGGCCGGATTGGTGGCCGTATTCTCACGCTGCGCGATCCGCGTGCCCCACTGCCAGTGGAGCTGGGCGCAGAATTCATTCACGGCCGGCCAGCGGAAATCTGGCAGATTATTCGTTCTCGCCCTCTGGTTGTTTACGATTGCGCTGACTCGTCAGTCCGTATTACAGACGGTGTGGTCCAAGACGAGAACAATATTTGGGGATCAGTTACTCGACTGATGAAAGACATGCGCGAGGAGGCAAGCCGGGGAAGAGAAGAGTCCTTTTCCAGTTTCTTGGAGCGATCCCGTTATCCAGCGCCTGTCAAAGAACTCAGTGCTTTTTATGTAGAAGGCTTCAATGCTGCTCGAAAAGAAATCATCGGCATCGCCTCGCTTGCCAAGGACGACGAAGCTGCCGAGAGAATCGATGGGGATCGCTCTTTTCGCTTGATTAGCGGCTACGACTCGGTTCCGCTCCACATTCTTGCTGGTATCGAAAACACGCAGTCTATTCTGCGCCTTAATACTATCGTGACCAAGGTCGAGTGGGGCGAAGGATGGGTCCACTTGAGCACAAGTTCTGCTTTGACCGGAGATGTGAGTCAAGTCTCGGCGAGGCGGCTGATTGTTACGGTTCCGCTCGGCGTGTTGCAAGCTGCTGCCGGCATACCAGGAGCGATTTGCTGGGATCCTGAGCCGGAAGAGATTCTAACGGCCACCTCACGGCTCGCTTTCGGGGAAGTTGTACGTGTTGTCCTCCGCTTCTCTCGCGCTTTTTGGGAAGACAGCGCTGATTTCACTGATGCCGGTTTCTTCTTTTCGAACGAGAGCGTTTTCCCTACTTGGTGGTCCACGCTTGCAGTGCGGGCGCCGGTACTCACGGGCTGGAGTGCTGGGCCGCGCGCGGACGCCCTTCTCGACCTGCCGTCAAACGAGATCACCAGGCAGGCTATTAGCTCACTCGCACATATTCTGAATACCACCTCGGAGCGAATCCGAAGCTCGCTCGAGTGTGCCTATTTCCATGACTGGCATGCCGATCCGTTTTCGCGAGGCGCCTACAGCTATATACCGGCAGGGATGCTGCCGGCCCGGGAAAAGCTGGCCGAGCCAGTTTCCGACACGCTCTACTTCGCGGGAGAAGCGACCGAGCTGAACGGCCATAGCGCCACTGTACACGGCGCTATCGCCGCAGGTTTGAGAGCCGCGAAACAGATCCTTCAATCCTCGTCGTAACGGAACTGCAACTCCTCGACACGCTAACCTGAATTGTGATTTTGCTGTCGCACGGTAGCGTCGTGGATGGTTCGGGCGCCGATGCTTCTGCAGCTTCTGTCCTGCTCGATGGCGAACGGATCGTTGCAATCGGACCGGATCTCGACGCGCACGACTGTCGCCGAATAGATTGCACCGGACTGATAATCGCTCCTGGGTTTATCGATCTTCATAGTCATTCCGATCTCCAGGTCTTAGAAGCACGAACGGAGAAGCTTAAGCAAGGTGTCACCGCCGAGGTAGTGGGCAATTGCGGCTTTTCTCCATTTCCATACACGGACGATCCAGCTACTCTACGCGAGTTTGGCGCAGGAATTTTAGGCAAATCGGAGGGATGGGGCTGGTCCTCAGCGGCTTCGTATATAGAAGCTCTTCGCTCTGCTAAATCTCTTGACCGAGCCTTGCCGCTCGTCGGTCACGGCAGTCTCAGAATCGCGGTCCACGGTCTGGGGCAGGAGGCTTTGTCCACCCGCGAGCTTGACAACATGTGCGGTCTGCTCGAGGATTCACTCGATGCCGGTTGTGTGGGTTTGTCTACCGGGCTCATGTACGCTCCCGGCTCCGCCGCGGATCCACATGAGCTTGGACGACTGTGCGAGGCTGTCGCCCGGAAAAATAAGCTTTACGCCACGCATATTCGCGGTTATGGCAAAACTCTGGTGGAGGCTGTCAACGAACAAATCGAGTTAGCGGAACGTACCGGCTGCCGCTTACAGATCTCTCACCTGCAGGCAGCCGGCCGGAAGCATTGGGATTTGCAAGCGCCGGCGCTAGCCGCGATAGAAGCTGCACGGGTTCGCGGCGTTGATGTGGAATTCGATATTTACCCTTATCAATGCGGCAGTTCTGTTCTCACTCAGCTATTACCGCTGTGGACCATGGATGGAGGCATACCCGCGCTTTTAAACCGGATCAACAACGGCTCGAGCCGGGCCCAAATTGTTCAAGAACTCAAAGATTCTCCCATTGACTGGCGCGACGTAACGATCTCTTCCGTCAATAGCACATTCAATCAATCGCTCATTGGCAAAACAGTAAATGACGCCGCCGCGATCCGCGATCGGCAGGAGGTAGATCTCGTGCTTGATCTACTCGCGGAAGAACAGGGCGCAGTAAATATGATTACGTTCAACCAGAGCGAAACGAATCTGCGCCAACTCATTACACACGACCTCTGCTCTGTTATTACCGATGGTTTTTACGTGAAGGGCAAGCCGCATCCACGCCTTCATGGCACCTATCCGGAGCTGCTCGGAAAGCTCGTGCGGGATCTCGCCTGGCTTAGCCTCCCGAAGGCCATCCACAAGAGTACTGCGCAACCTGCTGCCCGCCTGGACCTGAAGGACGTTGGAGTGGTTAAGAAAGGCTATGTCGCAGATGTAGTTGTTTTCGATCCGGACCGCATACAAAGCAGGTCTAGCTACACGGATCCAGCTGCTGACCCCGAAGGCATCGCTTATGTAATCAAAAAAGGCGAGATCCTGCTCGAACGCCACCAGTCGTAGGAAGCGTTCCTGGAGATCCAAATCCTGAGCCTTCGCAATAGCTTCCGTCATCATAAAAAGATGAACGTAGTTCGCTCGGGCATCGGTCAACCACGCCGGAGCCTGGCGCGCAATGGAGGGTGGAGTTTACTCCGCGCAGGTCTTCAGACTTGCTGGCCGTTGGCGCCGGCGGCCTTTCTCGTTATGAATGGCTGTGCTTCAAAACCGGCCGCCTCCCAAACCCCTCCGCCTCCTCAAGTGGTCGTTGTCTCCGTCGAGCAAAAAGACGTACCTATTTACGGCGACTGGGTCGCCACCTTAGACGGCTACGTAAATGCGAATATCCAGCCGCAAGTTTCCGGGTACTTGATTCGTCAGGATTATCGTGAGGGTTCATTTGTTCGCAAGGGGCAAGTCCTGTTCGAAATCGATCCTCGTCCCTTTCAGGCTGTTCTGGATCAGGCAAATGGACAATTGGCTCAGGCTAAGGGCCAGCTCGGGCAGACGCAGGCGCAGTTAGGTCTGGCCCAAATTAATGTCAAGCGTGATACGCCGCTTGCCCAGGCGCATGCCATTGCCCAGAGCCAGCTAGATAACGATGTTCAGACCGAAAAACAGAGTGAGGCTCAAATTCTTGCGAACCAGGCGTCCATCAAGGCGGCGGAGGCTAACGTCGAAGCGGCGCAATTGAATCTCGGGTTCACCAAGGTTCGCTCCTTGATAGACGGAATTGCCGGACAGGCGACTACGCAGATAGGCAACTTGGTAAGTCAGAGCACCATTCTGACTGCCGTTTCGCAAGTGAATCCCATCAAGGCATACTTCCCGATAAGCGAACAAGAATATCTGCGTATTGCGGATAAGATCAAACCAGGCGTCGACCTCTTGCGGTCGAAGAACCCGGTGCCCCTTCAATTGACACTCGCTAATAACTCGACGTATCCGCATCAGGGCCGTATCCTGTTTGCCGATCGTCAAGTTGACCCCTCCACTGGAACAATACGCATCGTGTCTGCCTTTGACAATCCAGGCAACATTCTCCGGCCGGGTCAGTTTGGCCGCATCCGGGCTATGACTTCCATGCAGAATGGTGCGCTGCTCGTTCCGCAAAGTGCCGTCACTGAACTGCAGGGCCGGTACCAAGTCGCGGTAGTCGGAAGCGATAACAAAGTAAGTATCCACCCGGTGGAAGTTGGAGATCGAGTGGGCCAACTCTGGATCATCAGAAAGGGCATTACTGCTGGAGATCGCGTGGTTAGCGAGGGGACTTCAAAGGTCAGGGACGGAGCAACTGTAAATCCGACTCCCGAACCTCCAGCGGCTGCTGCTGAGAGCAGCGGCGCCCATCAGCGCAGGCAAGTAGACATGTCGAGATTCTTCATCAATCGTCCGATTGTCGCGATCGTTATTTCCATCGTTACGGTCATCGTGGGTATCGTCTCGATGTTGAGATTGCCGATCGCCCAGTTTCCCAGCATCGTCCCACCGGAGATTCAGGTTCAGGCCACTTATCCGGGTGCGGATGCTCTCACGTTAGAGCAATCCGTTGCTACACCGCTTGAGGCGCAAATCAGCGGCGTCGACAACATGGAGTACATGTATTCCGTCAACGCGAACAATGGCTCATCCCAGATCACCATTGACTTTGACGTGAACACGGATCCCAATATCGATCAGGTGCTCACCCAACTGCGTGTTTCGCAAGCGCAGTCACAATTGCCTGCACAGGTTAATACGGCCGGTCTCCTTGTAAGGAAATCGCCAACCGCGCCTTTGATGCTGATCGCGTTGTATTCGCCCAAAGGATCATACGACAGTACATTTCTCGCGAATTTCTCTTATATCAATCTGGTCGATGAACTTACACGAGTCAAAGGAATCTCGAATGTAAATGTTTTTGGTGCTGGACAATACGCGATGCGGGCCTGGGTCAATCCCGACAAGCTTAATAAGTTGGGCGTAACTGTACCGCAAATAGTGGCCGCTCTGCAAAGCCAGAACACAGTCAATCCCGCCGGGCAGATTGGAGCGGAGCCCGCTCCTCCGGGTCAGCAATTCACATATACAGTGCAGGCACAGGGCCGCCTTAAGTCACCCGAGCAATTCGGTGATATCGTGCTGCGGGCTAATCCGGACGGCTCGAACCTTCGGCTCAAGGATGTCGCGCGGCTTGAGCTCGGCGCCCAAACATACAATCTGACGGGCCGGTATAATGGCCGGCCTTCGGCGATTCTGGCCCTCTATCAACTGCCGGGATCAAATGCTGTAGATGCGGCGAATGGAGTTCGCAAGCGCATTGGAGAGCTGGCAAAACGTTTCCCGCAAGACTTGGCCTACACGGTGAGTTTAGATACCACCAAAGCTGTCACCGCGGGGATGCATGACATCATCCGCACCTTGTTCGAGGCTCTGGCGCTGGTCGTTTTCGTTGTCTACATCTTCTTGCAAGGCTGGCGCGCCACGATCATTCCGCTGGCGGCTGTTCCGGTTTCATTGATCGGCACATTCATCATCTTTCCCGCGCTTGGCTTTTCCATCAATACGCTGTCGCTTTTTGGCCTCGTGCTCGCGATCGGATTGGTGGTCGATGACGCAATTGTCGTTGTTGAAGCCGTGGAGAGGCATATCGAAGAAGGCATGACGCCTCGCGACGCTGCTCTTCAGGCCATGAGCGAGGTCGCCGGTCCGGTCGTGGCAATCGCCCTCATTCTCACGGCGGTCTTTGTCCCCACTATCTTTATTCCTGGAATCACCGGCCGGCTCTATCAACAGTTTGCCGTAACGATTGCTATTTCTGTCATCTTCTCCGCCTTCAATGCGCTGTCGTTAAGTCCCGCTTTGGCCGCCCTCATCCTTAAGCCGAGGAAGCACAGTCGTGGGCTGCTCGCTCGTTTCTTCGACAGATTCAATCGTGTTTTCGAACGCGTCACGCACGGCTACGTGACCTTCTCCGGTGTTCTGCTTCGTAAAGCCGTCATCAGTCTGACGTTTCTGGTGCTGATGGGCTTCCTCGCCGTGTCGATTGGCAGTAAGCTTCCAAATTCCTTCTTGCCCGAGGAAGACCAGGGGTATCTCTTCGTCGCTCTTCAGTTGCCCAATGCCGCTTCGCTCCAGCGTACTTCTGAGGCCGCCAGGAAAGTAGAAGATATTGTGCTGCACACCCCCGGCATCCAAGGCTGTACATCTGTTATCGGATTTAGCCTTCTAAGCCGGGTTCAAGCGACTTACAACGCCTTCTTCTTTGTTACAGAGAAGCCATGGGATCAGCGCGAAGGGCCTGATGAGCAGTACGACGTGATTCGCAGCCACATCGTTCGCGGTCTGCAGCGAGTGCAGGACGGAATTGCTTTCTCATTCCCGCCGCCTTCGATTCCTGGTGTCGGCACTTCCGGCGGAGTCACGTTTGTGCTGGAAGATCGCTCCGGTGCGGATCTGTCTTTTCTAACGGAAAACGTCGGCAAGTTCATGCATGCTGCATCCGCTCGTAAGGAGCTGGCTGGTCTCAGCACCACCTACCTGCCAAACATCCCCCAGATCTACGCCGACGTGGATCGCGTTAAGGTCATGCGGCAAGGTGTCAACATTGGAGAGGTTTACGAGACACTTCAGTCATTTCTCGGCGGTTACCTGGTGAACTACTTCAACCGCTTCGGACGACAGTGGCAGGTCTATGTTGAGGCTGAAGGGGCGTTCAGGCAGAACGCGAACGATCTCAATAAATTTTACGTCGCGAATAACCGGAATCAAATGGTTCCGCTCAGCGCCGTAACCGACATGAAGCCTCTCACCGGGCCTGAATTCACCATGCGCTACAACGAGTATCACGCAGCGCAGATAAATGTGGCTGCAGCACCCGGCTACAGTTCGGGACAAGCCATGGCTGCGCTGGAACAGGTTTTCGATCAGACCATGCCTGCCGAAATGGGCTTCGACTACACCGGCATGTCCTATCAGGAGAAGGCGGCGTCGCAAGGTGTTCCACCGGCCGCAGTTTTCGGGTTATCGTTGCTGTTCGTGTTCCTGATCTTAGCTGCTCAATATGAAAGCTGGTCCCTGCCGTTCAGCGTTCTGCTCGGCACGCCGATTGCTGTTTTCGGCGCCTATCTTTTCCTCTGGCTCAGACACTACGAGAATGACGTTTACGCCCAGATTGGCCTTGTGATGCTTATCGGATTGTCGGCAAAGAACGCGATTCTGATCGTGGAGTACGCCAAATCGGAATACGAGAAAGGTAAAAGTATCGAAGAAGCGGCGTTGACTGGGGCGCGCATCCGATTCCGGCCTATTTTGATGACTGCTTTCGCCTTCATTCTTGGCTGCGTGCCGTTGTGGATGGCCACCGGCTCGGGTGCAGTTTCACGCCGGGTGCTCGGTACTGGCGTAATCGGTGGAATGCTTGCCGCTACGCTGCTGGCTATATTCCTCATACCGGTTACGTTCGATGTGGTCGAAAAAATTTCCCATCGCGTGGGTCACGGCAAGAGAGCGGCCCCACGCGTCGAGGAACGGGAGCAAGAACCCGTATGAAGCTGAAGCGGCTGACGCCCGCCGCCGCTCTTCTTCTGCTGGCCGGTTGCACTGTTGGGCCTAACTACAAACGTCCGGTTGTGAATGTACCGCCGGCTTATCGCGCCGATCAGATCGATACCGCGGATACTGCATCTCATGCGTCTCTCGGCGACGAGAAGTGGTGGCAGGTGTTTCAGGATGATCAGCTGCAGCAACTTATCAGAACCGGGTTGAAACAGAATTTTGATGTTCGGGTAGCAGCCACTCGCGTACTGCAAGCTCAGGAGCAGATAACGATTACGCGCTCGCAGGAGTTTCCTAATGTCGGCTTCGGACCGGGTGTTACCGGAGTTCGCCAGCCCGCCATACCTGGCATTTTCAACGGATACTCCTATATTGGAGACTCGATCAATTTTTCCGCCTCATGGAATCCCGATTTCTGGGGTCGCTATCGTCGCGCGACAGAGGCTGCCAGAGCGAACCTGCGTGCGACCGAGTGGGGCCAAAAGGCAATCTTGAGCAGTGTAGTGGAAGGCATCGCCAGCGCCTATTTCCAGCTGCGGGAATACGATCTGGAGCTTGAAATTGCCCAGCGCACGCTCGCCTCCAGGCAGCAGTCTCTCAAGCTCACTCAAACACTCGAACAAGGCGGCGCAACCTCTTTAGCCGATGTTCGCCAAGCCGAGCAGTTGGTGGAAGAAGCTGCGGAGAGCATTCCGCAAATCCAGCAGGAGATCCAGCAGCAAGAAAATCAAATCAGTATCCTGATCGGCGAAAACCCGGCTGCTGTGCAGCGCGGCCGGCCAATTACCGAGCAGCCTCTGCCGCCGAGCATTCCGGCTGGTCTTCCCTCCCGTCTTCTGGAACGCCGCCCAGATGTACTGCAAGCCGAACAACAGCTCGTTTCAGCGAATGCCCAGATTGGGGTGGCGCGCGCCCAGTTATTCCCACAGATTTCGTTGACTGGAACGGCTAGTCTCCAAACGATCGGATTGGGCAATCTGTTTACTTGGACCGCACGCGCTTGGAATTGGAGTGGCCAGGCTACTCAACCGATTTTCAACGCAGGCGCGCTGAGAGCCAATGTGCGCTTTTCGCAGGCTCAACAGCAGCAGGCGCTGCTGACCTACGAGCAAACGATTCAACAGGCGTTTCGAGATGTGTCCAATTCCCTGGTTGCTTATGGCAAATTGCGGGATTTTCGCGTTCATCAGGAAGCGCTTACGAAGGCAGCCCGCGGCGCATCGGATCTGGCGCACATGCGTTACGAGGGTGGCGTAACGAGTTACCTCGAAGTCTTAACCAACGAAACGAATCTTTTTGCCGCAGAGCTGAATCTTGCGCGCGCGCGCCTGGGCGAGCGCCTATCGCTCGTTCAGGTCTATAACGCTCTCGGTGGCGGCTGGGAACAATAGATACTGCCAGTTACTTGTTGCGGCTCCAAGTATAGTTGGACACGTGGGTTTCATTGACTGGTTGCTGGCCGATCTTCGTTTGCCCAAGGGCGTTGCCGGACGGCCAGAAGCGGAACACGCATGGTGGCGGGTCATGTGCCTCACCGGCGTCGATTATTTTTCGACTTTGGGGTACCAGCCGGGCATATCTTTTCTGGCGGCGGGGCTCCTGTCGCCCATTGCTACTCTCGTGCTGGTCATCGTGACCTTAGCAGGTGCTCTGCCTGTTTATAGCCGGGTTGCCGAAGCCAGCCCAAATGGCCAGGGCAGCATCGCGATGCTGGAGCACCTGTTTCCGCGTTGGGGCGGAAAAAGTCTCGTTCTAGTCTTACTCGGCTTCGCGACAACCGACTTCATCATCACGATGACGCTTTCTGCCGCGGATGCCGCTGCCCACTTTACGCAAAACCCTTTCACGCCACTCTGGATGAGGAGCCAGATCGCCGTCACTCTCATTCTGCTGGCGATACTCGGCGGGATCTTTCTCAAGGGATTCCGAGAAGCCATCGGAGTTGCCGTCGCGCTCGTAGGTATTTATCTATTTCTCAACCTGATTGTCACGGTGGTTGCTTTCGGAGACCTGTTCCATCATCTTCAACGTGTTGCGCATTGGCGGGAAGCGCTAGTACATTCACATAGCAACCCGCTACTCATGGTTGGGATATCGCTCTTGCTCTTTCCCAAACTTGCTTTGGGTCTCTCCGGCTTCGAGACCGGTGTCGCGGTTATGCCTCTTATCAGGGGCGCCAATCTTACCGCGCGCATCAGAAATACCCGCAAGCTGCTGGCGACTGCCGCGATCATCATGAGCGTTTTTCTGATCGCCACGAGTCTTGTGACGACTCTGCTAATACCGCCGGAAAAGTTTAAGGAAGGTGGCGAAGCGAACGGGCGCGCTATGGCTTACCTCGGGCACCACCTGCTTGGCAATGTTTTTGGTTCCGTTTACGATCTCAGCACTATTCTCATTCTGGCGTTTGCAGGCGCCTCCGCCATGGCCGGGCTATTGAACCTCATCCCGCGCTACCTGCCTCGGTTTGGCATGGCTCCTGAGTGGGCACGGGCAGCTCGGCCTCTGGTGCTCGTTTTCCTCGCAATTGCGATTACGGTAACGGTTCTTTTCAGGGCGGATGTGGATGCTCAAGGCGGAGCTTATGCTACAGGCGTCCTGGTCCTGATAACTTCTGCCGCAATCGCTGTTGCTCTCAGCACGTGGAAAACGAGATTGGGTTATCCGTTCGCCTTCATTTCACTCGTCTTTGTCTACACCACTCTGACTAATATTCATGAGCGCCCGGAAGGTATCAAAATAGCGTCATTCTTCATTTTTACGATGGTGGTTACTTCGCTCGTTTCACGCGCGGTACGCTCCACGGAGCTGCGCATCCACGCGGTCGAACTCGACGATTCGGCCAAGCATTTGCTCGCCGACGATCTCGAGCGGGTTATTCATCTGGTGGCGCGGAAGCCGAAGATTGAAACGGAAGAGAGCCTGGATGAGGCAGATCGTGCGATGCGGTACTATCACAATCTCTCGTTTGACGAACACATTTACTTCTTCGAGGTAGAACGAGACGACGCCTCCGCTTTCGAGGCGCGGATATCGGTAACTGGCCGGCGGATCGGTAAACACTGTGTTCTCTACGCCAAAAGTCCGACCGTTGCGAACGCCATTGCCGCTATGCTGATTCACTTGGAGCAGCAGACCGGACGAGTCCCGCACGCTTACTTTAGCTGGAATGAAGGGAACCCGGTGGGCAACATCTTCCGCTTTTTGTTTCTGGGCGCAGGCGATACAGCGCCGCTCGTCCATGAAGTTCTGCGCCGCGCCATCCCTGATGTGAAACACCGGCCGATCATCCACGTGAGCTGAACCGTCAAGATCGTACTGAAACCAAAACTCAGTACCGATCAGCAAATTAAAAAACAAATCCAATGAATTTGTAGTTAAATGGGATTAAGTGGGAGTGTAGCAACTCCCACGAAGTTGCTCTCGATAAGAAGAGCGAGACTGCTTATGGATATCGTTGGTGATCGGAAATTCGTAGAAGTGCCGGGTGGTAAAACCCACGAGCTACCGCCGCTCCTCGTAAAGACCACGCCAGACGTGAAGCGCGTTGACAAGATGATGGGCTTCGCGGCGGACATTATCGAGCAGGAAGATATGATCGTCCCGCTACCGGGCGATGCACTGGCATCGGAAGAAGCGGTGGAACGACGCAAGCTCGATTTGGCGCTTAACCTGGTGGATCAATATCTGGGGCTCTTGAGCCACTGGCATTGGGGCGACGCTGTTATCGAATGGATCCGCCAGTGTGAGATCACCTTCGGCGCGCGGCTGGAATTGCGCAACTTGCTGCGCAGCGATCTTTGGCCTCACGCCGGCCGGAGCAGTTTCGTCAAGCTGCTCGAAGACAAAGCTGTGAAGACGAGTGGCGTTCAGCTGGAAAAAGCTGTCGGATTGCGCCTGGCTTTCCGCCAGATGCCTCCGATCCGCTGCTGTTCCGATCAGTTTCTGTTCTATCTGAACAATTCCGTTGCCAGGACCGCGTACGAGACCTGGGCGACCATGACGCCGAATCCGATCTCGTCCTTGCCGCCCGAGCGCTTTCAGTTCGACGTGGTGAACATGTCGCTCGAAGTTCACTAAGGCGCCGCGCTATCCTCTTCAGAATGAAGAGGGTGAAAACCTACTTACTTTTATTAGCTCTGCCGGCGATCGTTCCGGCCGCCAGCCGGTTTAACGCTATCAGCACGACGGATGGCGAAACGGTAATAACCCGATTAACCGACGAAAATCGGGGCGTTGAGGTAAACATCGCTCCTTCAGTCGGTTATCGGGCCTATGAGCTCAAGATTCACGGCAAAAATCTGCTCTATTTTCCGGGGGTTATTACCGCCTATAAAAAGGGCGGCGCGCCCGGTATAAACGGCATTCCATTCCTTGCTCCATGGGCGAACCGGATGGCCGGCGGAGGCTTCTGGGCCAACGACAAGCACTTCCTCTTCAATGGGGATCTCGGCACGGTGCACATCGATAAGAACGACATTGCGATTCATGGCATGTTGACGAGTTCGCCGCGTTGGGAAGTTGAAAAATTGGGCAAGAACAAGGTCTCTGCGTCGGCAACCGCCAAATTTGAGTTTTGGAAGTACCCGGATCTGATGGCGAACTGGCCGTTCGCGCAGGAATACGAGATCACATACACGCTGACAGATGGCGCGCTCGAGGTGACGACGACAGTAAAAAATCTGAGCGACTCGCCGATGCCGGTGGCAATAGGGTTTCATCCTTACTTCCAGATTCCGGATACTGCACGCTCGGAAGAAACGGTGCATATCGCTGCGCGCATGCATGTCGAGACGGACACCAGGCTGGTCGCGACAGGTCAGTTGACGCCATATAATGCGCCGGAGCAGATTTCTCTGCGGGACCACACGTTCGACGACGGTTTCACTTCGCTGATCCGCGATGGCGAGGGTCATGCGACGTTTTCGGTGCAGGCAGGTTCGAAGAAAATCGAGGTGGTCTACGGGCCGAAGTACCAGGTTGCGGTGATCTACGCGCCGCCTCGGCAGAATTTCATCTGTTTCGAACCGATGGCCGCGATCACGAATGGCGTGAATCTCGCGCACGAAGGAAAGTATCCCGATTTGCAGACACTTGCTCCGGGCGCCAGCTGGCAAGAGAGCTTTTGGATACGATTTAGTGGATTCTGAGAGCGAATGCCATGTTGAAACTTTTCCCTTGGGTGATAGCTTTTCTGGCCGTGAGTGCCGGCGCGCAAACCGGAAGCGTGACTGTCGAGCGCGATGTGAAGGTGGCGATGCGGGACGGTGTGATTCTTCACGCGGATATTTATCGTCCGAAGCAGGACGGCAAGTTTCCGGTGTTGCTGCAAAGGACGCCATACGACAAGCGCGGCGACGTGAGCTTCGGATATAAGGCGGCTTCGAAGGGCTACGTGGCGATTGTGCAGGACGTTCGCGGGCGCTATACGTCGGAAGGCGAGTGGTACACGTTTCGCTACGAGTCGCAGGATGGATACGACACGGTGGAATGGGCGGCGGCTCTTCCTTATTCGAATGGAAAAGTCGGGATGTGGGGAGGTTCGTATGTTGGCGCGACGCAGATGCTTGCCGCAATTGCGCATCCGCCGCATCTGGCCGGCATCTGCCCGGTTGTGACCGCGAGCAATTATCACCGCAACTGGACGTATCAGGGCGGGGCGTTTGAACAATGGTTCGATCAATCATGGACGTCGGGGCTGGCCCAGGACACGTTAAACAGGCAGGTGCAGAAACGGACGAACGCGATGAACGGCGTGCTGCAACTGCCGCTTACCGAGTATCCGCTGTTCAACGAACGAGGCGCGCACGATACGAATTCGACCCCTGTGCTTGCGCCCTATTATTTGGATTGGCTGGCGCATCCGAATTTTGACGAGTACTGGAAGCGCTGGTCGATCGAAGATCACTATGGAGAGATTACGGTTCCGGCGCTGCATACGGCGGCCTGGTACGACCTGTTTCAGGACGGATCGCTACGCAACTACGAAGGCATCGGAAAGCATGGCGGAAGCGAAGCAGCTCGAAAGGGACAGCATTTGCTCATCATCATCGGTGGGCATGCGGGAGGCGGGCGGAAGATTGGCGATGTGGATTTCGGCGCTGCTGCTGCGCAGTTCGATGAAGACGATGTCACGCTCGCCTGGTACGACTATCTGTTCAAGGGAGCGCAGAACGAATTTGCGAAGAAGCCGGTGCGCATTTTCGTAATGGGGACAAACGAGTGGCGCGATGAAGACGAGTGGCCGCTGAAGCGCGCAAAAGAGAGGCGCTATTTTCTGCATTCGTCGAAAGGGGCGAATTCTCTGAACGGCGATGGAGTTCTGTCTACTGACGCGCCGAGTGCGAATGAAGCTTCCGATCATTACGTGTACGATCCGGCGAATCCTGTGCCGACGATTGGCGGACCGTTGTGCTGCGACTCGATTCATCTGGCGCCCGGTCCGAAAGATCAGCGGCCGGCGGAAGGGCGTGATGATGTTCTGGTTTATTCGACGGAGCCGTTCACGCAGGATGTCGAGGTGACGGGGCACGTGCTGCTGGATTTGTATGCGAAGTCGTCGGCGGTGGATACGGATTTTACGGGCAAGCTGGTGGATGTGTGGCCGAACGGGTTTGCCCAGAATTTGACGGAAGGCATTTTGCGGGCGCGCTACCGCGATTCGCAAGAGGCGCCGGAGCTGTTGAATCCGGGGCAGGTCTACAAGCTGGAAGTAGACATGTGGTCGACGAGCAATGTGTTCCGGCAGGGGCACCGGTTGCGGCTGGAGGTGAGCAGCAGCAATTTCCCGAGATTCGATCGCAATTTGAACACGGGGCGGCCGGCGGCGTCAGAGACGCATTTCGTTTCGGCGACGAATACGGTGTTGCACGATGCGGAGCATCAGTCGGTGCTGAGGGTGCCGGTGGTGGGAAGATAACGGTCAGGCCACCGTCAGCTTTCGGCGTGGTGGTGCGCAAATTGTATATACTAAGTTGATTGGGCGGCTTTGACTGGGACGAAAGCAACGTTGCCCACATTGCCCGTCATAATGTGACGCCGCTCGAGGTTGAGGAGCTTTTCAGCCGCAAACATGTTGAGTTCCCCGGGCAGCCAGTGGAAGGTGAGGAGCGGTACAAGGCCCTTGGCACGACGGCGCGCGGCCGCTATCTGGTGGTTGCGTTCACGTACCGCAGGAATCTGTTGCGGCCTATCACCGCACACCCGATGAATCGATCGCTGAAGAAACGCTATGCCGCACAACTCTAAAAAGAACACCCGGCGCAAATTCAAATCCGAGGCGGAGGAGGCCGACTGGTACGCCAGCCCGGCCGGTCAACGAGAGACCGAACACGAGATGGAGAAAGCGATTCGGAGCGGCGCCGCCAAAGTTTATCCTGACGGTCGTAACATCAAACGCACCGATCCGGCCGTACTGGCGGAACTCCTGGATGACGTCAAAGGGAGAAAAACGCAGGCCGTATCGCTACGGATTCCGGCGCGCGATATCGAGGCCGCGAAGGAAATTGCTGCGAAGGCGGGCATCGGTTATCAGACCGTGCTCAAAGAGATTATTAGCAAGGCTCTGCGTCAGGCTTCCTAAGCATTCGGACAAGGCCAAGCAACCGCGCGCTCAGTTAGCGATCGGCAGTTAGCGCGTAAGTGACGGTCTGCCGGAAGGCAGGCCGTTGGTGCTTCAATGAGGCCGCGATCAGGTGATCACGGAATAAAACGCTTTCGACGAGAGTTAACCAGAACGACACTTGCCTGCAATGTAGGTCCGGCATCTCGCCCTTTCACGGCTGACATCAGAATACCTCGAGTGAATATCGGTTACAAGTATTGTTTTGTTTAACACTATCAAGCTTCGGTAACGATCTTGACTAATTCTTATGTTACGGGTATAAGAGAGCGAGGAGATTTCATGTCTGAGTTGACATTCGATACTTTATCGTCTGCATTAAGCGGCGTTGCCGCCGGGTTCCGGTCCATCACAAGATTGCAGCCGATAGATGGTCCGGGAGGAAAGATTTTCCCCGCGACTTATGCTGACGGCGTTTACGCTACAGAGAAGCGACGCATTCCAGATGGAGCCGGCCAGGAAAAGGAAGTCGAATGCGTTGTCATCGACTCCGTTCAGTCGCAGAGCAATCGCGCAGAAGAGGCGTTGAAGTTTGCAATCGAGCAACAGAAGATATCGCTTCCGTTGATTGAAGTCGATTTCAGCGGCGTCAACGAGAAATTCAGAACTCCGATCCCAACATTGACAACTCTGGACGTGCCGCATCGACTTGCGGACGCCATCTTGCGAGACAGTGAGTTAGGGGATGGTACGCGGTTCTCCAAATCCGAGTATGCGAAGCGATGGTCGCGCTCAAATCTATGGGACGCAAAGGCAGTGTTTGATCTATGCCCGACTGCACTCGTATTTGGGATGTGGGGTTCACCCGAAAAACCCGGAGGGCTGGGCGCGAAATTCGAACGCGCTTATGTTTCGGAGATTGTAGCGATCGATGTAGAACGAGTGGAGAAGCGGCAGGGTTTCCGCATCGATCCACTCCAATCTCGCAGTAGCATCCAAGTTGTACCGCAAGAAAACGGAACATTCAAAATTGCAGAAGCGAAGGACAAAGGTGCGATTCCGCCCGCGAAGATCAATCACGGCAATATTCCATTCGACACAGCCAACGGGGGGGTCCGGTGCCGCTACGCGGAGCAAGCGACTGTGGTTTCGCTTGGCGCGCTGCGTAAACTGCGGTTTCCAGTGGACGGGAAACAATCAGCTGAACTCAACAATACGGGCCGCGCTGTGCTGGCGGCGATCGGATTATGCGCGGGAGTGCTCGCCACTGAGATAGGCACCAGCCTGCGATCGCGCTGTCAACTTGTGGCCGAGAACGAACGCGAGTGGGAGTTGATAGACAAACCGGGATCGAAGCCGCAGAAGTTCAAAATTTCGGGGGAGCAGGGGGTGAAGCTGCTGAATGCAGCAGTACAGGCGGCGAAGAGCGCCGGTTTGAGTTGGATGGAGGAGAAGCTGGTTCTCAAGCCTTCGAAAGAACTTGCCGAACTGGTGCGCCAGAGTCAAGAACGCGCCGCAAAGGAGAAAGGCGAGGGAAATGTCCAATGATTGTGCTGGGAATCCGCTATTTGACTGGACGTGCGGTTTCCTCCGACGCGACCCGGCAGAAACCCGAATTTCCGCCCCATGCCGGGCGTGTGTTTATGGCTATGGCCGCGGCCCACTTTGAGAGCAAGGGAGACGCGGATGAGCGCAGGGCGTTGGAATGGCTCGAGAGTCAAGATGAGGCGCCTCACTTACGGGTGCCGGGCTTCTCGATCCGACAAGCGTCGCGTCCGCGAGTGCCGCTCGAAACGTATGTTCCTGTCAACGACAAGCATGGAGGGATCGTTCAGCGTGGCCGGCAGCCGCGTTCCTTCCCGACGGCTCGTCTCCATGATGACAAGGTCTTTCTCATTTGGAATGCCGATGCGCCGGAAGACATTCGAAAATCTCTTGACGCGCTTTGTTCGAGGGTAACGCGCATTGGTCACTCCTCTTCCATGGTTCAGATGTGGGTTGTGGACGCCAGCGAGAAAATCGAGCCCACGCTATTGGCTGACGACACGATGGGGGACAGACGGATGCGGGTTCCGGAACGGGGAACGCTCGCTTATTTGGAGCGAGTGTTTTCGGGCGGGGAGCGTCCCCGGTTGGTTCGATGGGCCGGATATCGTGAATCGACGTCGGTGCAGAGTGAAGCGCTAGACGGTCCTTTCGACTCGAATTTGATTGTGCTGCAGAAAGTTGAAGGATCTTCGCTGGGATTAGAGACGACGCTTCAACTGACAGGCGCGCTACGCAGCGCAGCTATGAAAGCACTACCTGAAGGGCAATCGCCGGAATGGCTGAGCGGCCATCAGGCGGGCGGTTCCCGGAGTCTGCAGCCGCATGTGGCGTTTTTTCCGCTGCCATTTGTGGACAGGGAACACGCCGACGGACATGTCATGGGCTTAGCTTTAGCGATCCCAAGAGATATTCCTGTGGATGAAACGAGGAGGACGATTGGCCCTCTGCTCTTCGGTTCACAGTCTGGAGAAGAGCGTACGGTCCGGCTCTGGCGCGAGGGCGTGTGGGAATGGACGCTCGAACGCGAAGTGCGAGACCGGCCACCAGAGGCGCTGAGGGCGGAGACATGGACACGACCGAGCCGGTTCTGGGGGAGCGTAACTCCAGTCGTGCTACATCATTATCCAAAGCGCAACCGCGATAACGATGTGGAACGAATCGTCTTGGAGGCCTTTGAATCGGCGAAATTACCACCGCCAAAGAGTATCCGCGTCCGATCGGTATCGGTATTTAAGGGAGCGGGGCATGCAGCTTCGATACCGGCGTTCAGTGAGGGCGGCGAGACGTTGTGCCGCTACCAAACGCATGTCATAGCGGAATTCGATCAGGACGTACGAGGTCCGGTGTTGGTGGGCCGAGGCCGATTCCGCGGCTACGGACTCTTCAGACCTTTTACGCCGAGAGAGGGGGGCCGATGAGGCGGATCGATAAAAGCGAATTCGAGCAGTTCTTCTTCGACTTGCACGGACATTCTCCCTTTCCGTGGCAAACACGGCTGGCTCACCGAGTATGCGAGGGCAGCTGGCCCAAGGTGATCGATCTGCCGACTGCGAGCGGCAAGACCGCCTGTATAGACATCGCACTATTTGCGCTTGCGGTTCGCGGGAAGAATGCACCGAGGCGCATTTTCTTTGTAGTCGATAGGCGTGTGATCGTAAACGAAGCGTTCGTGCGGGCGCAGCGTATTTCCGAGAAATTAAAGCGGGCGAACTCTGGCATTCTCGGGCGAGTAGCAGAAAGTTTGAGGGAGCTTAGCGGCGACGAACCGTTAAAGACTTACGAATTGAGAGGCGGGGCGTTTCGCGACGAAACCTGGGTGCGGACTCCCCGACAGCCGGTCATCGTAACGAGCACGGTCGATCAAGTGGGCTCGCGACTGCTTTTTAGGGGGTATGGCATCGGTGAGAATACATGGCCCATTCACGCCGGCCTGATCGCTAATGACGCCATTTTGTTTCTGGATGAGGCGCATTGTTCGAAGGCCTTCTCGGAGACGCTGGAAGCGGTGGAGCAGTATCGCGGAACGGCGTGGGCATCCGGCCCGGTTAGACCTCCCTTCCATTTCGTGGAGATGACGGCGACGCCGGGACGCTCTGTTTCCCCCGAGGAACGATTTGGAATTGATGACAAAGATCGCAGCGACAGAGTGTTTAAGCAGCGACTCTATACTTCTAAACCGGTGCGGCTGGCGGAACCAATCAAATGCCGGAAAGACGAGACGGGCAAATTTGCAGATGCATTGATTGCGGAAGCGACACGACTCCAGAGGGAAACGAACGCAAAACGGATTGCGATTCTGGTGAACCGCATCGCCACCGCTAAGGCGATCTGCGATCGTTTAAAAAAGGCTGAACAACGCACCTTCCTGGTGATCGGGCGCATGCGGCCGCTCGATCGCGATAAACAAGCGACCGAATGGCAGCACCTGAAAGCAGGCAGCGAGCGCTCCGATGAAGATGTTTTGGAATACGTGGTCTCGACGCAATGCCTGGAGGTAGGAGCGGATCTTGATTTCGACGCTCTCGTAAGCGAATGCGCCAGCATTGACGCGTTGCAGCAGAGGTTTGGCCGTTTAGACCGAACGGGAGCCTTCGGCCAAGCGCGTGGCGCGATTCTGGCGGGAACCTGGCAACTCGGAGCAAAAGAAGGCGATCCCGTATATGGGGAAGCGCTGAAGAAGACGTGGGAGTTTTTGCAGGAGATCGCGACCGATGGTTCGATCAACATGGGCATCGAAGCGCGGCCGGGGGAGCCGAAAACCGTGGCCGAGCATCTGCGCGAGCAGAACGAGGAGAAGCGGGCGTTTTTATTGTTAACTGCTGAAAGTGCTCCCAAGTTACTGCCGAGTCACCTGGACGCGCTCGTGCAGTCGAATCCCCGGCCAACTCCTGAGCCTGCGGTCGAATATTTCTTACACGGACCGAAGCAGGGGAACCCGGATGTGTACGTCGTCTGGAGAAGAGACCTGACCGCCGGTCTGGAAGACAGTTGGCGGGACGTGGTGGCGATCTGTCCGCCCAGCTCGCTGGAGGCGATGCCTGTGCCGCTGTGGACGTTCAGAAAATGGTTCGCGGGAGAAGCGCTAAAGGACGAGAGCGATGTGGAGGTTGTGTCGCGCGAGGAAGGGGTCGAAGACAAAGCCGGTCGTACGGAACGAGTAGCGCTCATTTGGCGAGATAAGAATGCGCGCATAGTGAAGAAGAATGAGGAGTTTCGCCCCGGAGACACAATTGTTTTGCCTGAATCCGCAAAGGGTTGGAACGATTTGGGCTCCATTCCTCGGGGCGGGGCGATCGATCTTGGCGATCAGGCCCGTTTGAAGTTGCGGAGGCGAATCACTTTGCGCCTGCATCCGGAAGTGCTGGAGGAATGGTGGCCGGATGAGGCAAAGCCTAGGATACGTGAGGCGCTGAATCGACTGAAGGAGCAAGCGGATGAGAGCGCTCTCATGGATGCGTTAGCGGAGTGTCGGCCCGGTCAGGCGCCCTTACAATTCGAAGATCCCGGTGTCATGAGCTGGAACGATTTTGTCGCTCGAGCAACTCTCGTTGGCTATCCGAATGAAGACGGTTGGGCATTGGAAGCCTTTTACGGGAGAAAGAAACGAAAGAAAGAAAGCCAGGTGCTTCTCCGAGCGCACCTGGATGACGTGGTTGCGGCGGTGGATGTTATCGCAGGGGATCTTATACCGGATGAAGTGAAGGGGGCACTTAGGATTGCGGCCGAGTACCACGATTACGGTAAGGTGGACGTTCGGTACCAGAGCTGGCTTCGGAATGGAGACGGGAGGGCCGCGGCGTTCGCGCCTAAACCGCTGGCAAAAAGCGGCGAGACTGTATGGAAGAAGCAAGCGGAGTGCGGACTGCCGGAATCTTTTCGACACGAATTGCTCTCGCTCAAATTTGCAGAGAAAACAGACGATAAGACGCTTGTACTTCGTGATTTGGTGCTGCACTTGATTGCCAGCCACCACGGTTACTGCCGTCCTTTTGCTCCGGTGGTGATAGATCGCGAAGCGGAGTGCGTCAGCTTTGGCGATGTAAAGCTTTGCAGGAAAGAACGACTGGAGGAGCTTCCGCATGCGCTCGGCAGCGGCCTAGCGGATCGGTTTTGGCGATTAAGCAGAGAATACGGCTGGTGGGGCTTGGCGTACCTGGAGGGGATACTTCGACTGGCGGACTGGTACGCGAGTGACAAGGAACAGGCGGAGGTGACGGAGTGAGCGTGGTCATGACGGCCTTGGACGGGTCGAACCCACTGGGCTTTTTGGCAGCAATCGGCGTGCTTCGGCTCATGGACAGCGGCGATAACAGAGCAAAGCTACGTTGGGTTCGAGAAGATGTCTGGAGACCGGAACTGATTGGAGTGGATGACAAGGCGAGTCTTTGTGAAACGCTAATCGGAAGGGCGAAATCGGATCTGCCGGTGGATGCCTTTCGTACTCTGGGCAAAAACCTCACCGTGGCCGGGCATACTTTCCTAGATTTTGTAAAGCCGGCATACGAAGCTGCGGTGAGAGGCGATCGGAACGCGGCCGATTTTGCGGCTGCGTTTGGGAGCGAGATTCTGGAGAGGAAAAATAAGACGATCGAATACACGGACCTTTGCTTCATAACGGGCTCGGGCCATCAGCACTTCCTGGGTACCATAGAAGGCTTGGCGCAAAGGGTCTCAGCGGACCACGTAGAAGATGCGCTCTTTGGGAGATGGAAGAAGAATAAAAACTTGTCAATGCGCTGGGATCCCGCGGATGCGGCCGAGTATGCCTTCCGGTGGGGCGATCCCAGTGCAGAAGGCGCCTCAGCGGTTTGGGGAGCCAATGTTTTGGCTGTTCATGCCCTCCCGCTGTTGCCGGCACAACCGACGAACGATGGGCTCAGGACGACAGGCTTTCGTTACCCTTCAAGAGCAGGTGCTGAGTTCACGTGGCCGATTTGGAAGGAGCCGATAGGAGTCGATACGCTGCGTTCTCTGCTTGCCTTACCGGATCTGCAGGTTCTGGAGGAAAAGCTGAATCATCGAGTGATGCAGGAGCGGGGTATCGCGGAAGTCTACCGGTCGCCTCGGGTACGGATCGGACAAGGTGGAAAGTTCAAAAATTTCCGAGCCGCACGGGTCATTTGAAATCCGCATGCGCAAATCGTACCTGGTTTGTTATGACATCTCGGATGATAAGCGGCTGCGGAAGGTCTTTCAGATCATGCGCGGGTATGGGGATCATTTGCAGTACTCCGTCTTTGAGTGCCAGCTGCGGGCAGTCGATTTGGTCCAGTTACGGGCTGAGCTTTCGGGCGTGATTCATCATGACCAGGATCAGGTCCTGTTTGTCGATCTGGGTCCGGCGGAAGGGCGAGGAGATCGAGTGATTACCGCCCTGGGCAGGCCTTACACGGCGCTCGATTCGCCCTGCATTATTGTCTAATAATCCGTTTAGTGTCGTGTATCACAAGTCGCTCCCTGACGGGAGTGTGAAGGAATGGGCCAACCGCTTGCTCACGGGTCCGTGAAAAAATCGAGCACACCAATCGCTGCGCTCATGGCTCCGATTCAAGAATCAACGACCTACGAAGAATACGTTCATTCATGACGGATTTTTTCACAATCCCTCACGCGCGCGGCTCGGTTGGGTGTTGTTGGTACGTTGAGGCCGAATGGCCAGTGCTCCAGGAGGGCTCTTGGCTACTGCTCCGATTTCTTTTGAAAAAACTTCTCCGCTGCCGGATTATTTGCCGGCGCGGATGGTGAACGAGTTTGTCTATTGTCCCCGGCTGTTCTTTTATGAGTGGGTCGAGGGCGTGTTCCTGCATAGCTCGGACACGGTGGAAGGCGCGGCTCAACATAAGCGCGTCGATCGCGAGGGGAAGGGGCTGCCGTCCTCCGATGATTTAGGAGAGGAAAAGATCCACAGCCGGTCGATTACGCTCTCGAGCGAGCAGTATCGAGTGATCGCGAAGATGGACCTGGTGGAAGCGCGCGCGGGCGTGGTCACTCCGGTCGATTACAAGCATGGGAAGCCTCGGGAGCGGGAGGGCGTGCTGGAGCTGTGGCCGGCGGACCGGGTGCAGTTATGCGTGCAGGGTCTGGTGTTGCGGGAGAACGGATACCGGTGTGAGGAGGGCGTCGTTTATTACGTCGGGACCAAGCAGCGGGTGCGGGTTCCGTTTGACGACGCGGTGGTGAGCGAGACAGTCGCGGCAATTGAGGCGGCCTGGCGGACGGCCCGGGTTGGATTGATTCCGGAGCCGCTGGTAGATTCTCCGAAGTGCGCGGGTTGTTCGCTGGCGTCGATTTGTTTGCCGGATGAGGTGAATCGCCTAGTGGCGGACGAGCCCGATCCGGAGCAGTTCAGCTTATTCACAGCTGGAGAGGCGCATGCTCCGAAGAAGGGTCCGGGGAGAGAGATGCGGCGACTCTTGACGCCTCGGGATGAGCTGCGGCCAGTTTATCTGAACAAGCCGGGACTGAGGGTAGGGAAATCGGGCGGCGTGCTGCAGGTGAAGGAGAAGGATTCGCTGGTGCAGGAGATCCGGGTGAATGAGATTTGCCAGGTGAACCTGATGGGGAACGTTCAGATCTCGACGCAAGCGGTGCAGGATTTGTGCCAGGCAGGGATTCCGATCTGCTATTTCAGCATGGGCGGCTGGTTTTACGGCGTGACGATGGGGATGTGCACGAAGAATGTGTTCCTGCGGAGGAGCCAGTTCTCGATGGCCGAGCAGCCGTGGTTTTGCAGGCGGCTGGCGAAGGTCCTGGTGGCGGGCAAGATTCGGAATCAGCGGACGTTTTTATTGCGCAATCATGTGGAGCCGGATCCGATCACGCTGCGCGAGCTGAAGAAGATGGCGGAGGCGGCGGAGGAGAGCCGGTCGCTCGAGGAGTTGCTCGGGATCGAAGGAAATGCGGGGCGACTATACTTTGGAGCATTTTCGGGCCTAATCAAGGTTGACGCGGATGAAGAGGTGCCGCGGATTTTCCGGATGGATTTCGAGGGGCGGAACCGGCGGCCTCCGAGGGATGCGGTCAATGCGCTGTTATCACTCGGGTACAGCATGCTGGCGAAAGATTTCACGGTGGCTTGTTATGCGGTGGGGTTCGATCCGATGATAGGGTTTTATCATCAGCCGAGGTTTGGGCGGCCGGCCTTGGCGCTGGATCTGATGGAGCCGTTCCGGACGCTGGTGGTGGATTCGGCGGTGGTGAGCGCCATCAATAACAAGATGGTGACGCCGCGGGATTTCGTGTGCGTGGGGCAGGCGGTGGCGTTGACGGCGGAGGGACGGAAGGCGTTCTACCGCGCGTATGAGCTGCGAATGGATGCGCTGGTGACCCATCCGCTATTTGAATACCGGATGACGTACCGGCGGATGCTGGAAGTGCAGGCGAGATTGCTGGCGAAGGTGCTGGAGGGAGAGGTGGCGGAGTATCCGGTGTTCGTGACGAGGTAGTCGCGAGCGGCGGGGTGAAGCGCGGGAGTGCGGGGGCGCTCGCAGGCGGGGAAGTGGCTGGTTTCGTAGGGGTTTGGATGGGATTGGCTGGGTCGGGGTGAGCTTTTGGGGCAGTGGTTCGCGATGAGCGCTCGGGAATGGGCGCGCAGGTATTTGATAAGAGAATAGATAGAGAGTTGGCTATTTCCGTGATCGAGAGATCACGGCCTCATTGAAGCTCGAACTGCTGGAGCGCATCAGCGGTAGCAAGTTACATTTCCGTGATCGAGAGATCACGGCCTCATTGAAGCAGTCAGTGCGCGCTCGATCACCGAGCATGCTAGCTCATTTCCGTGATCGAGAGATCACGGCCTCATTGAAGCTATTCACGGTGGCGATGCTACATGCGTCACGTACGGTATTTCCGTGATCGAGAGATCACGGCCTCATTGAAGCTACGAACGTGCTCGGCCAGCATCGCTGCGAGCTCGGCATTTCCGTGATCGAGAGATCACGGCCTCATTGAAGCTGTATGCGCTGCAGCTGCACTTGCGAGCATGTCTGAATTTCCGTGATCGAGAGATCACGGCCTCATTGAAGCTGCAGGTCACGCACCATGGCCGGCAGTAAGTCGCCGTCATTTCCGTGATCGAGAGATCACGGCCTCATTGAAGCCGATGCCGTACGCCGTCGAACGGTACCGGACATGCAGTATTTCCGTGATCGAGAGATCACGGCCTCATTGAAGCGACGTACGCCGTGAGTCGACCGGCGAGATCATGTCCGTCATTTCCGTGATCGAGAGATCACGGCCTCATTGAAGCACCGATCGATTGCGACAACATCTTCAGCCGCGCATTTCCGTGATCGAGAGATCACGGCCTCATTGAAGCTGGCAATACGAGCTGGATCGCGTAGCGTCACGTCATTTCCGTGATCGAGAGATCACGGCCTCATTGAAGCGACGCGGCGTTCTTGCGCTGCATCCGCGGCGCTCGCATTTCCGTGATCGAGAGATCACGGCCTCATTGAAGCAGACTGCAGATCGCGACTGATGCCGGTACGGTTCGAGATTTCCGTGATCGAGAGATCACGGCCTCATTGAAGCGCGGTAATCTGAGTCGATTGTGTTGCTCATGCACGCTATCGACCGAGAGATTTCCGTGATCGAGAGATCACGGCCTCATTGAAGCGGACTATTGCCTCTTGCGCAGTCCGCTGTCGGCTTGCTTATTTCCGTGATCGAGAGATCACGGCCTCATTGAAGCCATCTATGGCCAGCAGTACAATCGCGGAGAAGCAGTCATTTCCGTGATCGAGAGATCACGGCCTCATTGAAGCTGAACCGCTGGCCGATCGAAAGACATGAGTCCAGCAATTTCCGTGATCGAGAGATCACGGCCTCATTGAAGCGAGACATCTAAGATGGTGCGGCTCCGGCCCATCGGCGTAATTTCCGTGATCGAGAGATCACGGCCTCATTGAAGCATTATGCTTCCTGACGGAGCTGAAGGGGCTCAGGAATTTCCGTGATCGAGAGATCACGGCCTCATTGAAGCTTTGGCTGTCGGCGGTCAGCTTCCAGCGATCAGAAAACCGCTCACTGCGTGCGCTGCTGAAGCCACGCGCGGGCTGGAAGCCCACCTTCCGAATTACCGCTTCCTTCGGGCGCGGCTCAGCTCCAGCTTAGGTCTGTTTGGTTGTTTTGCATTCTAGACACCAATCGATCGGCTTCGCTTCTCTCATGGCTCTGATGGGTAACAAAGGAGGATGCCGCTGAAATGATCGTCGTGAGGAATATCATAGTCGGAAGAGAGAGACTAACCACCTGGTTGAAATTCGAAGAAAGACAAGCGTGAGAACAAGATTGACCGCAATTTTTTGTGATCAAGGAGATCGCGGTCTCCATTGAAGGACTCCGTCTGAAACTGCGGCAGCAAATAGTTGTAGTTTCGTGATTGAGAGATCACGGCCTCATTGAAGCATGCGTATCCCGTTCTGAGGGCGCTTACGCTTCCGGCTCGGTTTCAGCGGTTTCGCACGAACGAAATATGGTTCGACACCCGCGCCTTCGCTTAAGTAAACGACATTGCGCTGACGCTTCCGGCTCAGTTTCCGCATTTCCGCGATTGAGAGATTGCGGCCTCATTGAAGCATGCCATCACCCGTTTTCAAAGTGGTCTGCATTCCACAGTTAGGCATTTCCGTGATCGAGAGATCACGGCCATTGAAAGATAAGCTCCCAGTGGTTAGCTGTCAGTTTTAGCCGCACGGCCGTGCTGCACATAGATGAAAGTGAGCAGCTGCGAAAATATCGAAGGTCGTTCCAGACACCAATCGATCCGCTTCGCTACTCTCATGGCTCCGATCGAGCTGTGACGAGAGGCAGGCCGAGGTAACACTCGAAGGGGTCGAAGTCGCGATCGCTGTGAAGCAGTTCGTAATCGCTCTGAATGCAGCGGGTTGCGATTATGGCATCGATAGTCTTTCGAATGGTGACGCCCTTTCCACCGTCGAGATCACCCTGCCAGTTGATCTTGCCACGCAACTGTCGAATCTGGTTCTGTTTGCGCAAGCGCAATAAGGTTCGCAGGCCGAGCTCCACAGCTTCCCGTTTGGTTTTCAGGCCGGTTGCCCGGAGAGTGTCCCTCATCAGCTTGTCATCAATCACGATATTCGTGCGCACGATGTGTATACAGTAGCAGCTTCATACACATTCCAACAGGTTTCATCACTCCTTCGACAGAGACACCACCCGTACCGGGCCGATCAGGCCGGAAGGCAGCAGCGGCGAGTTGGCATTGTATGGCTTGACATCCGCCCAGGTGTATTTCGTTGCATTCGGCTGTTGATCGCCGATCAGGCGATTCACCCAGGCGTTCGTCACTTTTAAGGTGATCTGGTTGGAGCCTTTCTTGAGAATTCCCGAGACATCCGCTCGATACGGAGGGTGCCAGACGATTCCCAACGATTTGCCATTGACGATGACTTCCGCGAGATTTTTGACATCGCCGAGATCGATCCAGACCTTTGCGCCATGCTTGAACCAATCCGAAGACGCATCAATGGTCTTGCTGTAGGTGGCTGTGCCGGAGAAGTACTTCACGCCTGCATCCGGGCTGTCGCTCCATGAAATCAGCTTGTCTAGTTTCACCGAGGCGGGCGCGCCGCGGTCCGGCTCAAAGCTTACATCCCACGATCCTTCAACCGATGCCAGCTGAGTCTCCTGCAATTTCGGAAGGGTGCGGGAATCGGAATGGGCGGGTTTTTGGAACACGACGAAAACCGTACCCCAGGGCTCTAGGGTAAGCGGCACAGTGGTTTTGCCTTCGGCGATTTTATACGAGGCAGGCTCGGCCTTACCGGTCTCGGCGTGCCAGAGATCCGGCGCTTTTCCGGTTACTCGGAAACTCGCGTCCAAGGTCTCGGTGCGATCGCTGCGATTGTCTACGAAGTAGATATCCGCGCCGGCCAGCTTGCGATGAACAAATAGGAGGCGGGTGGTGTTTTCCGGCTTGGTGAAGTCGAAATCCGGCTCGAGATTTAAGGCCTTCACCACTGCGCCGGCCTTCTGACCGGCATAGACTTTGCCTTGGCCGACAGAGTGGACACCCGTGCCGTCACCAAACAATTCTTCGTTCAGCTTCTGGAATTCGGCCTGGTCATCGGCGAGGCTGGGGGTGCCGACCGGCTTTTGACCTGCAACAGTTGCGCCCTCCTGCACCAGCTTATAAATCGCGCGGAGGACCGGTAAAGACATGTGAACGGCGTAGGGATCGAGCACCAGGAGCCGGTAATTCATTCCGCTTTTGGTGGTGATGCGGCCATCGGAGGCATTGAGCTCGTGAATGAGCGCGTCGGCGTTGATGTAGTCGAAGCCATAACCGGGAGGCAGGTCGGCCAGCTTGGTGGCAAACAGCGCAGTAAGGTTGGAATCTTCGCCGTAGAAGTAGAGCAGATCGGCGGCGAAATGGCCCTGCTGCAAGAGATATGAGCTGCGCGACAGATAGTCGATCCAGGGACCCGCCTGCTCGGCCCATGTTTCATTGCGATTGAACCATTGCCCGAAGGGTCCGAGCGTCAAGCCGGGTTTCTTATCCACGACAACCGGCTGGTGGGCGCTTTCATGAATCACGAAGCGATTGATGCCGTTCAGCAGCTCCTGATCGGCGGTGGCCTTGAGCGTGGCGGGCGACCATGCCCAGGCGAAACTTGCCGCGGTCAGCGACTCGGCAGCCGCAATGTTCTGTCCATAGATATGGGCGACGGAAGCCGATTCACGGTCATCTGCATCGTAGCCGAATTGTTCGAGGTTCACGCCGGGCGCGGTGACCCACATGGCGCTCATGGGGATTTCGTCGAGCTTCTTGACTTCCATGCCATCGGCGATGAAGGCGCGCCCGCTCTCATGAGACTCGCCGTAGTGGCCGATGCCGCGCTCCTTGAGCGATGCTTCGACCTGGCCGTAGTGCGCGTCGGCGGTGAGATCGGCGATGGTTTTGCGGAAATCCCAGAGGAAGCGGTCGCTCGCTTCGGAGCTTTCGACGACTTGCCCGGTGAGCACGGGCAGCCAAGGCATGGGATCGTAGCCACGACGCTTCTTGAATTGATCGAGGATATCGTCGGTCCAGTTTTGGGCGCCGGCCTCCCAGCTATCGGTGACGACGTAGCGGATGCCGCGTTTGCCCATGAATTCGGGGCCGACGGTTTGCAGGTAGCTATCGAGGTAACCGTTCATGTAGTTTTTTACATAGGTGCTGTTGAGCTTGTCGACTTCGAGACCGGTTGCTTCGGGAGTTGCGGGATGATTGGTGATTCCCAAGAGCGAGTAGCCGAAGCGAAGGACGACCCAGCGGCCCGGCGGCGGCGTCCAATCGAGGGTGCCATCGGGATGGACCTTCGAGGTCAGGTCAATCACATCGGATTTGGCGACCACATCGGGGCTCGCGTAGGCGGGCGTAGGGAGGTGGTAAAGATCGGGAGCGGTGACGAAGGCGGCCTTTTCAGCCAGCGAGTTTACGCGCGCTCCGGTGTGCAGAACGAGCTCGGCGATTTCGTAATCGGTAGGCGGAGTGAAGTGGAAGCCGAAGGATTTGGGATCGAGCCCGCTAGCCCAGGGCGGAGGGGGCGGAGGCGGCAAGCGTTTGAAGACAACGCGAAAGAATTTTGCCGGGACGGGAGAGAAGGAGACGGTGTGCTCGGGGGCGTCGTCGTCGGGGATCCTGGCGATCTCGCGAAAGGTTTGGCCATCGTCGCTGGCTTCGAGGGATTTCTGCGGATTACTGACTCCGGTAACCATGGCGGCAATCATGTTTACATCTCTCGTGACGATGGTGAGCGAGCGCATGGTCTGGGGTTCAGAGAACTCATATTGCAGCCAGGCGGTTTCGTTGACTTTCGGGATGGGGAGCTTGGTTGTTTTCTCCAGGTCTCCGTCGGTCAGAATTGCAGGATCGGGCGCACCCGCGCTTGCTGTGAACTTGGGATGCAGCGAGTCGAGCGGGACATCGGCGGCGGCGGGGCGGTAGGCAACGACAACGCTATCGGCGTAGAACTGGGGAATGGGTTTGCCGGTGGGCGGCCCGGGGATCATTTCATGGATGCCGAGCATTTGAAACGCGCCGGTGTTCGAGGGAGGTTTGGCCAGAGCGCCCGTGAAGGGTTTGCCACCTTCGACGACGGTTTCACTCCATACATACTTTTTCATTCCCTGGGAAGGGGGAACCCAGGGGCCACCGGTTTCGCTCCAGCCTGGAGAGCCGGCAATTGCCTCCTCCATGCCGAATTCATCGGCGAGCGTGGTGGCGTATTTGAAGGCGTCCTTCCATTCGGGCGTCATGTAGACGAGCCGGTGGTCGACAACCTGCGGCGTGGCGAAGGCAGCATCGAAGTTCTGGAAGCCGGCGAGGCCGATGCGGTGCATCCATTCGAGATCGAGCTTGATGCCTTCCTTGGTGATGTTGCCGTTCATCCAGTGCCACCAGACGCGAGGACGCGCGCTGGCCGGGGGATTCTCGAAATTGCTTTTAAGCGAGTCGGGGTTGGTCTGGGGCGCGGCGCAGAGCGGGAGGACTGAAGCGAGCGCGAATGCGAGAAAGCAAGCGGAGACCGAGCGACTGGGCATAGTGGAATTTATGATATCCGAGCGCGGGCCGGAACGAAAGATAATGAATATGTATATGGCTGCTCAACCTTTGCCACTGAGTCTCGAGGAGTTTCACGCGCTCTATGACGGGGCGAAGCCAGCGTATGAATACTGGCAGGGGGTAGCTATCCGAAAGTCTAGGCCAGATGCGTTGCACGGCATTGTTCAGGTCATTCTGGCGCTATTGCTCGAGAAGGCTGGCTGGAACACGGCATTGGAAGTGCGGCTGAAGGTAGTGCCGGATGCGGAACCGGTTCCCGATCTGATTGCGGTGTGCGGTAAGTTCACAGGCAAGTATCCCGTTACGGCGCCAGCGCTTTGTATCGAGATACTGTCGCCGGGAGACACTCTGGCCAAAACGTTAGCGAAAGCCGCCAAATATATCGCCTGGGGATCGCAGTCCGTGTGGATTATCGATCCGGAGAAACGCACGGCGTGGAATGTATCGAGGAAAGATGCAGGCAGGCCGAGCTGGATAGCCCCCGATGGAAATCTCCGCATCGAGGACACCACGATCGAGCTGCAGCATCTTTTTGCTGAAGTGGACAGAAAGCTAGAATTGGCGGAAGAGCGAGATTGACGGATAAGTCGGAGCCGATTCGCGTCGCGGCTAGCATCATCAGCGTACACTTTTGTCAGTGGACAAGAACTCAGCTGCGAAGGAACGACTGATCTTCGTCAGCCATAGCAGCGCTGATACCTGGGTTGCCAAGCAGATTGCCCGCGAGATCAAACTTCGCGGTGGTACTCCGTTTTTGGACGAGGCTCAAGTCGAGGCCGGTGCAGACTTTGAGGAAGACATTCTAAAGTTTCTGGAGCGGGCGCATGAACTCGTCGTTTTGCTTACGCCGTGGGCTCTTGATCGACCGTACGTGTGGGCCGAGATTGGGGCTGCTTGGGGTCGGCGCATTCCTATTGTGGCCTTGCTACTCGGGATCACGCCGGCCGAGTTGCAGACTAGAGCCGGAATACCGGTACTCCTAAAGAAACGAGATCTCCTACAATTGAATGAGATCGACATCTACTTGGAGCAACTTGCTGAGCGCATAAGGCAAAATCGAGGATAAGAAGTATGGGAGACCGAAAAGTTTTCATATCACATTCCACGGAAGATGCCGACTGGGCACGATCTTTTGCTAAGGCTCTAAGAGATCGCGGCGTAGTTGTCTGGTTTGACGAGTTTGAGATTCAACCTGGTGAATCGCCCAGTGACGCGCTTGAAACTGGCTTACGTAATAGCGACGTGCTCGTCGCATTGTTTGACGGGGACTCCGCGTCGAAGCCCAATCTTTTCTTTCAGCTTGGGGCAGCTATCGGTATGGGAAAACGAGTCGTACCGATAGTGCCTAAGGACATGGATCCCCGTGTTCTGCCATTAGACGTCCGATCGCGTCGTTACCTGATTCGGGATACTCCTGAACAGACCGCAGAGGAACTTTCAAGTACACTGCAAGCGGCTTGAGTGCGAGTCGTGGTGTGCTCACTCAGCTCGAACTCGCCACATATCAACTTCAACTTCCGCGTGGCGAGTGACTCACTTCCATTTAAATAACTGGGAATCTACTGCTTTGGCCAGGGCGGCTAGGCGAGAACGGGTATGGCGTTAACCGCGGTGCTGCGGCGCGGCTTGAAGGAAAGTTGGTCGGCGAGAAAAGCGATGAACCAGAAGCAAGACCCAGGCGAAGTTTTTCATGGGATTCCCAACGCCATTTCGGAATGCGGGACACTGACTCTTAGCTCTTGCGGATGGTGACTCCGCCGTTCACGGTTGTAGTGCGAACGGTCGGGCCGCCGGAGCCGAGATTGAAGCTGATCGTCTTACCATTCAGTTGGACCGGGAAATCCACATGCATGCCGCCGTTGACGGTGGAAGCTTCTACCTGTGCGGAGTAGCCCTCTGGAACGCTCACGTTTACGCCCCCGTTTTGAGTTTTCACATCCAGACCGGCTCCGTGCCAGGTCGAGCCGTTTAGCAAAACAGTGACTCCACCATTTTGAGTGGATCCATCCACATCTCCCGCGACATCGACCAGACTGACACCGCCATTCTGCGTTCGAAACCGGATCTGCCCATCCAGCGATTCGATAGTAATGCCGCCATTGATGGCATGGGCCTGGACGTTTGACTGATTGGGCATCCAGATCTCGTAAGAAACGTCCCAATGTTTCGAATCCGAACTGCTGGGCCCGTCGGGCCGGAGGTCGCCAGGGCCGCGCACGATCTTCACTTCTTTCAGCAGGGCCCCGGCATCCTCTACTGTTGAGGCGGACGCATGGATGCAGGCTTTGACGAGCACATCCTGGTTGTCCCAACCGTGAATGCGAATTCCGCCGTTTGGACCGGGATCGATGGTCGTGTTCTCAGCGGCGGGAACACGTTCCTCCCGGCTTTCGGCGACCGGTCGTTGATGTCCCGAATTCCAGTGATTGGCTTCACAGTTATCGGCGGCGGTCAGGCCCCGGCCGGCGAACAAGCAGAATACAGCAATCGTCGGAAAGAAGACGCGCATAGTTATCCTTTCTGTGTTCGAATATCGATGCACGTGGGGAGCCATCGGTATTTCAACAAATTAGAAGGACACAGAGCGGAAAACTGTTCCGGTTTTGGGACCGCGCTGTGCGGCGGAGAACGCGAGCACGGGTATTCAGAAGGTATAGCCCAGGGCGAGGCGAATGGATCTTGGAGCTTCGATGGCGACGGGCAGCCGCTGGTTGAAAGTAAGTCCCGTAAGATCATTCTCCCGGACGCGGTTGCCGCAATTAGTAACATTCAGAACATCGGCGGAAAGGTGAACCAATCCGAAAGGTAAAGGAAAGCTTCGATTAAGCCGTAAGTTCCAATTCAATACATACTCCGCGCGATTACCGCCTTCGGGACTGCCACGAATCGTAGCCGGGACGACGATGGGGCCTTGGGCCAACCCCGTCACGAGCAGCTCTCTCGCGAACGGCAGACCATCAAGATAATTTGCCGCATTCAGAATTTCGATTCCTCCGAATTTAGAGGGCGCGCGATAAACCATCTGGATTTTGCCCAGGAACGCGCGGTCGAAGAAGTCGTGACCGGTTGCATTGATCGAGGTATTTGGATCCTGGTAAAGTGCCCCTACGATCCCGGCGTCATTCTCGAGAGGTCCATTACCGGGATTTGCCGGGCCGAACGATTTCTCGGCGGTGAATGAGACATGAAAATCAAGCTGCTTGTATCGCGTGGAAACTTCGGCGGTCAATCCTTCGTACAGTGTGCGCAGGCTGGGCTGATTTTCGAGGAGAAAGCGATCTGCACCGAATGTTGAAGCGTTTTGGTTGTAGACAGTCATCCATCTGTCGTCAAAAGTGCCCACCAGTCCATCGGGGCCGGGATCGAGAACCTGGACAGGGTGGTAGGCCTGGGCAGGTACACCGATATCCGCGGCTAAAATGCGATCCTTGTCGTCGCGACGAAAGAGTGCAACACGAGCCGATGTTTGTTTCTCGATCGAAGTTGCCGCGTAGACCTCGAACTGGTCAGCATAAGGAGAATGCAGCGACGGAGAGATACTCGAATATGCTCCGCCGAAGCGGCGCAGCAGAGGACCCAATTCGGCTGGTTGAAAAACGCCGTCCCGGTTCCTATCATTCCAACGGAATACGAGCCCGCTGAGGCTGTTTGGATTCGCGTAATCGAGCAAGCGGCCGGCGAGAGGCGAATAGAACCTGGTGTAAGTTCCGCCGAGAATCAGTCGATCGAAACCGGGGACCGCAAATTGCAGGCCAGCGTGCGGCGCGACTGTGTTCCAGGCGATCAGGTCTGGCTGCGCGCCGAAGTCTCGGGCCGGAGTGAACGCGCCTGCGGGGCTCCCTTGCTCCGGCAGCGATCCTCGCGAGAACTCGCCGGTGGCGCCCAAGTCCGCTGAAAGCCAAGGCGCCAACCTGATGCGATCGCGACCAAAGATCGAAAAGGATTGGACTCGCGCTCTGCTATCGAGTGGAGTATTCAATTCGACTGCGTAAGCAGGTAAGCCGGCAGCAGTGATCAGATCCAGATCGGAGGGAGAAGTGAAGCGGTTCTGCATGTTCGATCTGTCCCAACCTGCTCCGAGGACAAGCTGATGAGCTTCGCGACCGAGCTGGATCTCGCCCGGCTGGAGGACAGCGCGAAGTGATTCGCGCTGGCGGACTGCAACATTGGCGAGAGGCGCCGCGCCTGTTACCGCACCGGTCGATAGTTCTGTTTGACTCTGTTCCTCACTAGCCATAGAGGGCTTGGTATCCAGATGAGCAATGGATGCGCCGTATCTAAACTGGAATACGCCTGAGCGAAAGCTGTCTGGAAGCTGCCTGGTCCACCCAGCCTGGACGAAATCGAAATGGTCGACTTCTGTGAGTGCGCTGAAGCCGTACGGGCTCTCGTAAATGGGCATCATGCGCCAGCCGATGAGCGATTCGAGGCCGAGGGGTTCGCCCCAGTCCGAAAGATCGATACGGGAACCGCTGAGAAGGAATTCGAGCTGATCTTTAGCTGCCGGTTGATAACGAAGGATGAAGCTGCCAAACAGCAAGCGGTTGTTTTGATTCTGCCCCGGTGGCGCAACAGGCACGGTTTCCGAAGCCCACTGACCGGCTCCAGAGAAGTACATGTAAGCGTGTCTCCCAAGCGGGCCGCCGAGGTCCACATGATTGCGAGTGAACCAATCATAGTGTTGGGTTTGCCGGAGCATTCCACGATTGGCCGGAGCTGGGAGGTTACCAGATGCGAGAGGGGCTCCGGTGCCGGAGGAATCGAGGTTGCCGTGCCAAACCCGGCCTGGTGTTTGGACGTGCAATCCGATGTTGACGCCGAAACCACCCGTCGAATCCGCCACTGCTGAACTCGCGACAGTCACCTCAGCGAGAGCCTGAATATCCGGAAGCACGACCGGATGACCCGGTTGGTACGGATCGGTTGCGTTTACGTCTTCCAGGCTGAACGTCGTCGCAGTCCAGGAGAAAGCGCGCTGAGAGATAAGCGGAATTCTTGTATTTTGAACGCCTGTAAAATCCAGCGGCTCAGAGACAATGGCCGGCTCTTCGGCGAGAAGTGTGCCTCCTAAGCTATACGATTCTGCAAACGCGCTCGACGAGGACGGGAAGGTACTCCAGACGCCGGGCCGATTTGTCAGTACCGCAAACGGCTCGATCGTCCAGATGCCTGAACTGAGATCGTTTTTTACAGTGAGCAAAACATGGACTGACTGGGCTTCCGAAACGTGCAAATCGAGTGCAGGTACGGATCCAGCGGCGAGGTTTACCTGGAGTTTATAGGAGCCCTGCGGCACGACGAGACGAAACTCACCGCGAAAGTCTGATTTAGCTGACCAGCGCAACCCTGAAAGCAATCCTATTGCTGTGATTGCGATGCCCGTCTCGGGACGCCCGGCGCTGCTGCGCACGATTCCGTCGATGGTTCCCGTCGTGAACTGTGCGAACAGCGTGCACGAGGTGAAGGCGAGGACTAAAAACAAACGCAACACAGCGGCATTCGGTATTAGCCCAAGATGTTTGCTAATCCGGTTCGTGATACAGGCTATTGTTACGTGAAGTGGAAATATGAGTTAAGGTGACGCGCTCGCGATCGGGCGAGCGCGTCCGGGTGAATGGCCACTAGCGGCGGAAATCATGGCGAGAGTCGCGGTGAAAGTCACGGTGAAAGTCGCGGTCGTGATCATAGGCGTAGTAATGCGGCCGTACAACGCGCGGGCCTACCGCAACATCGACGACAGGCGCTCTCCAGAATCCAGGTACCCAGATACCACTTGGGGCGTAGTATCCGTCGATCCAAACGTAACCGGGACCCGGACATGCCGGCCGGACCACGGCCACAGGAGCGGGAGCGCCGAAGCCGACGCCCACTCTCACGCGAGGGCCTGCGAACGCACAACCCGCTAATAGAATCGTTGCCAGTACTGCTTTTTTCATTTTGCTTGCCTCCTTACGCCTGACCTAAAGTGCACGACATGTGCCAGACGTAAGTGCTTTAATTCCAAAGATTAGCGTCGGTGCGCGAGATCGGCCTGGTGGCTCGCTAGCAGCGTTTCGGTGATTCGTAGCCGGATCCGGAAGGTTTAGCGTTTAAACGGACCAAAAGACAGGTCATTGTCTTTAGAAAAGTTAATGTGCTCAGGAAGCAACCGAACGGCCCTACTTCTTCGGCGACCACTGCTCGTCGGCGGACGGACCATAGAGCGCGGGAACCGGAATATCGTTCAGCCGCAGATACACTCCGAGCTGCGCCACGTGGTGAATGAGATGGTTGAAGAAAATGCGCCGAAAATTGACGGAGCGCGGGGCGTCCGAGATGAGATGTTCGCCGAAAGTGAAGCGCCATTGGGCTGCCATGTGTTCATCACTGGCGGCCGATAAGGCCGCGCGGCATCTGGCAGCGCTCTCGTCAAACTGCTTCAGGCATTCTTCGCGCGACTTGAAGGTGAGGTCCGATTGCGGGCGCTTGGGGGCTGCGAGGTCCATATTCGCATCTTCGATAATGTAAGCGCCGAAGAGGGGAAGCGTGGCGCAGTGCATGGCGAGCCTGCCCATCGGCATGGATTTATCATGTGCCTTGTAATCGGGCTTGTCATCTGGAACCCTTTCGAGAGTACGGCGGGTATTGGACATTTCAGAATCGAAATCCTGGAGCAGCAGTTCAGCGGTTTTCATTTAGTACCTTTCATCAGAGATTGTACTGATCACGTGTTATGTACTAGCGGAGCAGGGCGACTAATGTCCGGCTCGAAATGATCACGCCGCCTGATGTCAAGGACTCGAGGCCTAGTTCATCAGCTTACGCGATAAATAGGTGAACTCTACTGCAGTGGTCTTTGCCTGTTCTTTCAAATTGGCGCCGGAACCGTGCCCGCCCTCGACAATTTCATAGAAGTAGAACGGCTTCCCAAGCTCTTGCATTTTTGCGGCGAACTTGCGCGCATGTCCTGGTCCGACGCGATCGTCCTTGGTCGTCGTAAAGATGAGTGGTTCGGGATAGGTTACGTCTCTTTTTAGCTGATTGTACGGAGAAATAGTGGCGAGAAAGGCGCGTTCTTCCGGATTCGACACCGAACCGTATTCGCCCACCCAGGAAGCCCCGGCGTCGATCTGCTCGTAGCGCAACATGTCCAACAGCGGGACCTTCATGACAACTGCATTCCACATCTCAGGATGTTGGGTCATCTCGACACCCATGAGCAGGCCACCGTTCGATTGGCCCCGGATACCGAGGCGACGAGGAGAAGTGATTCCATGCTTCACAAGATCGAGTCCGACGGCAGCGAAGTCATCGTAGATGCGCTGGCGGTGCGTCTTGAGGCCAGCTTCATGCCAAGCCGGACCGAACTCTCCGCCTCCTCGAATGTTGGCGAGCACATATACACCGCCGCGCTCCAACCATAGCTTCCCGACGGCCCCGAGGTAGAGGGGCGTCATAGCGGCCTGGAATCCTCCGTATGCATTGAGAATGGTGGGATTGCTACCGTCGTACTTCATCTGCTTGGGGCGCACAACAAAGTAAGGAATCCTAGTGCCGTCTTTCGAAACTGCTTCGAATTGCTCGACCACATCGGATGCCGTGAACTGCGGCCGCATCGTCTTCACTTGTTTTATAGCGTTTGTCTCTGCGTTACCCAGCCAAAGCGACGGCGGGGTAAGAAAGCCTTCGACCGAGAGAAAGAATTTGTCATCTGTTTTGTCAGCTGTTGCGATCGAAACGCTGAGTTTGTCAGGCAGATCGAGTCTCCGCGGCGCCCACGTGTTATTGCTGCGATGCAGGTAGACGTAGGCTCGTCCTTGCACATTGTCGAGCGTGATGACGAGCAGATGATGTTTTGTGCTATCGGTCTCCTGCAGAAATTCCCGAGCGCCGGGTGTGAAGACCGCCACCGGCTTCAAGTGAGCGGGATCCTTTTTTAGCGCTTCCAAATCGACGGAGACGATCGAACCTGCGACAAAGCTGGTGTTCTGGTTCTCCGGCTTCCAACTCTCGTCAAGGCTGACAATCACCTGACCATCTATCAGGTCGGTAATTGTGGATTTGGCTGGCAACGCAACTTGCTGAGTCCCGTTTGGAGTCAGAAGGAAGAACTCGTGCTCAAAGAAGGTTACGGTGCGATCGAACAGTGTCGCGCGATGCCCCTCAGCGTCGAACAAGATGATGGGAAAGACGCTCATGTCTGTTTCTTTGCCTCGAAACACCTCCTTGGCCTGCGAGAGCGGCTGATCTCTTTTCAAGACCTTTACGACGAAGGGATAGCCCGACTTCGTCATGGTGCCGGAACCCCAATCGCGAGCGATAAGAATCGTGTTTTGATCCACGAATCCGCCCCATTGTTTAGAGCGCGGAAGCGCGAAGCCGTTCGCGACGAAGTTACCCGTCCTTAAATCGAACTCTCGCGCGGTATAGGCGTCTTCGCCTCCGAGAGAGAGCACAGCAAGACACAACGAATTTCCCGGATACAGACAGTTAAACCCGTGTTGTACCCAATTCTGTTTGTCCTGGTTCGCGAGGCGGTCGTAGTCGAGGATGGTTTCCCAGTGCGGCTGGGGGGCGAGATAGCCGGTCACTGAGGTTCGACGGAAGATTCCTCTGACATGAGTAGCGTCCTGCCACATGTTGTAGACTGTGCCCGCATGAAACTCCGGTATGGGTAGCCGATCCTGGGACTCTGCTATCTGCAATGCGGATGCTTCCAAGGCGGCGAATCCCGGGTCTGTCTCGAGCACGTTGAGGGTTCGTTGGTTCTCCTGCTTTACCCAGACCCTTGCCCGCTCATTGTTTGCGTTTTCGAGCCATTGGTATTTGTCTCCTCCGCTGGATAGGCTCTGGGCAAACAGGCATTGCGAAATCAGGATTGTTGCGGCGATCGTTCTAAGGAGCATGACAGGGCAAATCATACCCTAGACACGTTTAGAAACTGCGTTCGTTCGCGCTAGCTGCAGGTCGAATCCGCGGATAATGGAGATATGAAGATCGGTACCGGGCTTGTTTTGTTCTTTGCGCTCGGCTGTCTCGCCGGCTTCCCTGCGCGGGGTCAGAACGCAGCGCAAGACCAGGCTGCGCAGAGCAAGACAAAGGACAAAAAAACTCACAAAGGACGGAGCGCCGGCGGAGACGTCGCGAGTGGATCCGGCAATATCGCGGGCGGAGCGGCGAAGGGCGCCGGTCACGCCGCGGAGGGCGCGGGCAAGGGAGCGGCAGATTTAGCCACGTTGCATCCGATCGATGCGGCAACGGAAGCAGGTAAGGGCGGCGCATCCGCCGGCAAAGACGTTGCGGTGGGAACAACGAAAGGCACAGGCAAAGTCCTCAAGGGCATCGGTAAGGGTCTAAAGCATATTTTTTGATTCGCGAAGCCTATCGGTGCTGTTCGGGCCGATCGGCGATCGGCCCGCAGGTTGGCAACCCGCCCTACACTCGTTGAGGCGGGAATCAGAAGATAAACTTCGCCGCTAACTGGATGTTGCGGTTTTCGTACAGCTGCGGGGAAGTGTTGGGCAGAATCCCGTAACTGGCGGTTATATTTCCGGCGCCTCCGCCGATGTACGTAGAGCTGAGATTCACGTACAGGTTGGAGTGATTGAAGACGTTGAATGCTTCCAGACGAAGCTGCAAGGCCATGCGCTCCGTGAAGCGAATGCTCTTGTAAGCACCCACATCCAGGTTCCATACGCCAGGTGAGTGGAAATAATCGCGCCCGGTCATGTTGGCCGGGAAGGGACCGAAATCAGAATCTCCGGTTTTGGGGTTGATGTACTCGGACAGAGCGATTTTGCTGAAATCGTAAATGTTGAAGGTATTCGCGCCGGCGCTCTGAAACTGAGTGCCGTTCACCGGGATGATCTGATCGGCCGCGACGCGAGTGTAAATGTAGTTGGTGTTTGTGGAGTCGTAGATGCTATAAGGAGCGCCGGTCCGCGCACTGAAGACCGGTGCGATTTCCCAGCCACCGAAAATGGCCCGGCGCAAGCCGCTCATTCCGCGCCCGAAGGGAAGCGCGTAGATCGCGCTGAGCGCAATCCGGTGCCGGTTATCGAACTGGGAGTTGCCGTAATCCACCATCGGATGAACGAAGTCGGTGTAGCCCAGGTTGGCTTGATTCGTTGAACTGCTGAAGGTGTCGCTCAAATCATCGAGGGAGTGGCTCCAGGTGTAATTGAGGCGCAACGTCAAGCCGCTGTTTCTGATGTTTTGTACATCCCAGCGGATATTCATGGCGTGGTATGTCGAATAGCCTGCGGCGCCGCGGCGGTTGATACCGGCGTATTGGTTGTTGAGGGTGGCGGTACAGGGATCAGGCCCCCCGGTTAGCGTATCTGCCGGATTGCATGGAACTCCGAGGTAGTAGTTGCCCGACCCCGGGAAATTCACGTAGGCGATGTCGTAGAGATTTTCGCCGATCGAACCCGAGTAGTCGGCCTCGAGATGCATGCTCTGGCCGAACTGATGTTCAAGCGAAGCGCTGAAAAGGTGCGCGTATGCCTGCGGAATATTGTTCTGGACATAACGGAGCTCAGCGGGAGGAAGCGCAACCGATCCGTTTGCTCCTGACAAAACCCCGGCATTAGAGACTGTGGCAGGAATACTCGCGATGTTGCTTCCGGCGATCAAATCCACGATTTCGTAGTTCGGAGGATTGAACAGAACGTTATAGGTCACGTTGCCGAAATTGCGTTCATAACCGATTCCATAGCCACCACGGAAGGCCGTTTTGCCATCGCCAAAAACATCCCACGCGAAGCCGACGCGCGGCGCGAAATTGTGCAAACTCGGCTTCCACAACTCACCGATTGGACTTGTGGGAGTAAGTTGAACCGTGCCATTTGCAATGGCCAAAAACGGATTCGGATTATTTGCGGTATAGAAGTTGGAATCAAGATAGGGATTGACGTTGTGCTGCACGCCAAAGTATTCCCAGCGGAGACCGAGATTCAGAGTCAGGCGCTTGCTCAATTTCCAGGAATCCTGGAAATACAATCCGCCCTCGTGATAGCGATTGCTGCGCTCGAAATCCGGCGGACCGACCGGTAGAGTGATGGTGCAATCCGGCGTCTGGACTCCATTGATGCAAGGAAATTTGCCTTGCGGATAGATGGCAGCCTGGTACTCGAACAGCTGGCCTGCCAGGAAATTGTCCATACCCAAACCGAGGGTGTTGCCGAAGGTCTGAAGCCCGGAGTTGTAGGCGCCGTAACTGCGATTGTCACGCAAATAAGTTAACGAGCCGCCGAAGCGCAGTTCGTGCTTGCCCGCGGTGTAACTAAAATCCTGATACGCCTCGCCGAAGTTCTGCGGACCGCCATAAGGGGTTCCACCGTTTCCTGGAGCAAACGGATACTGCCCCGGCAAGGCCACGTTGTAGGGGCCGATGGCGGTAGCGGAATTCAAAGCTCCGAGGTAATAAGTGGGTATCACGCCGCCGGACGGCACGGGCTGCAACGTATTAAACCGGTTGAAATCCAGTTTGGATTGGGAAACGAAACGCGGCGAGAAGGTGTGGGTCATGGAGACGATCAGACTGTTGTTGAACAGGTTTTGACTCACGTTGTACCCGGCGTAAGGGTTGTTGGCAATACTGCCGGCTTGATCCGCTTCGCTGTAGAGCGCGTAGCGAGCGTAGATAGTAGTGTTGTCGTTGAGGTTGTAATCGACCCGCCCCACGGTGGAGTAAGTGTTTTGCGGGATGCCGGCTCCGGAGTCGCTGGGGACGTTATAGCTGACGAGATCAAACATGGGCGCGCTGGGGTTGAAGGCCACGCATCCGCCGGTAGGCGACGAGCCGCTGCAGGGATCCGACCCAAGGCTCGCCAGCTGATTCCGGTTAAAGGTTCCGATGATCGAAGAGGCGGGGGCGAGTTTGCCGTAAGCAGAGAAGATGGCCTGAGTGGCCGGAGCGGCCGCGGAGATGAGCGCCGGATCCGGCACGATGGCTGTAATATTGGCCGCGCTGCGCACGCGAGTCCATTCGGTGCTGCTGAAGAAGAACAGCTTGTTCCTCTTGATCGGTCCGCCAACCGAATAGCCAAACTGGTTGCGCGCGAAGACGGGCTTACCTACGCCGTTCGCGTTGTTGTTGAAGGTGTTCGAAGCGAGATCCGAGACCCGGTTGAATTCATAGGCGGTACCGTGAAACTCGTTCGTTCCGGATTTGGTGGTTACGTTGATCACGCCGGCATCGGCGCGCCCGTACTCGGCGGTGAAATTATTGGTGATAATGCCGATTTCCTGAACCGAATCGAGCGGCACCCGCTGGCCAACTGAGGCGTTGAATTCGTCGTTGTTGGCGACGCCATCGAGGAGAATATTGGTTCCGGCTGCGCGCAAGCCATTAATCGCCACGCCTGCTCCGCGGCCCGAGGGATCGTCCTCGCTGACGTTTCCCGCCGTCATGACGAGAGCGTACGGGTCGCGCGTGATGGTCGGCAGCTCCAGCAGTTGTTGAGTGGTGAGTACCTGGCTCACGGTCTGGGTTTCGGTGTTGACGGCAACCGCTCCGGTGCCTTCTACCTGCACGATGGTTTCGGCTTTACCAACCTCGAGTTTGAGGTCCAGGCCTACTTTCATGCCGACCGTCACCGTGGCGCGTTGCTCGAGCGTATCGAACCCGGGCGCTGCTACGGTTACGTTGTAGACGTCAGGCAGCAGGTTGGCGAAGGTAAAAGCGCCGGAGTCATTCGAATTTTCCGTACGCTCCGCGCCGGTTGCAACGGACCTCACCGTGATCCTGGCGCCTGAGATGGAGGCGCCGCTAGGATCGGTTACCGTTCCGACAATTTGCCCCGTTTCGGCCTGCGAATAGAGCTTGGTCGCGCTCAGAATCAGCAACACACAAAGGAGCGCGGCTACGCCGGGGGCGAGGGGATGAGAAACAAAATTACGAGCTTTCAAGAACCTGAGATTCTTGCATCCTATATTTATAGTCACAGTCGGTTTTTCTCCTCATTGGGCTGTACCAGTTCGGTACGCGCACGAGACTCTGATGAGCGGATATCCCCCGTTATGGGAAGCCCGCAAAGGACTCGGCTTAATCAATAGTCAAGATGCAAACGTGGCGTTTAGAACCCACCGTAAAACCCTAAAAAACAATGATGTGGAGCGTTATATTGCGAGCACCACCATGGGGTTAACGAGTTGGCTTATTGTACACCGCAACTTAGCGTGCGCGAATCAGAAATTTTACGGGATTTAAACAGTGGAGTGGAGATACTATTTATCGGCTAGCAGCTTGTCCTTGCGTCTCAAAAGCGGATCGATAATCGGGGAAAAATTGGGCGAAGCTGGTTGGTTTGCGACCGAGAATCCGTTCGACATCCTGAGTCACCGTCGCGGCTTTGCCCTCCCGGTAGAGGCGCTGGAGATCGAGGAGCGCATCGACGTTCCACTCCGGGAGACCGGCAGATAGCAGAGCTTGTTTCAACTGCGCGGGCGGCAGATTCACAAATCGAATCTCGCGGCCTAGAACTTTCGAAACGATCTGAGCGATTTCGCTGTTCGTCAGTGCCTCGGGACCAGTCAAGGTATAGGCCTTCCCGAGGTGCCCGTCTTCGGTCAAAGCTTTGACTGCCACGGCGGCTACATCCCGGATATCGATCTGGCTCACCCGGCCGTCCCCCTCGCTTCCATAAAACGCGTTCTGACTGTTGATGGTGGAAGCATCGTAGGTGACGATGTTCTGCATGAATCCATTCGGCCGCAGAAACGTATAGGGCAGGCCGGAGGAGACGATGTAGTCCTCGGATTCAGCGTGCTGGCGCGGAAAAATTGCTTCGCGGCCGCCCATCGCGGACAGTTTCACCAGCCGCTGCACGCCTGACTGCCGAATGACATCGACCGCTTTGCGCTCGAGCGCCGGAAGTTCAGCAGTAGGCGGCCCGACCAGGAATATCCGATCGACGCCATTCAGAGCGGCGCGCAGCGTTTCCGGCTGGTTGAAGTCCACGATCGCGATCTCGACACCTGAAGGTACCGCCGCCTTGCCTGGCGACTGGAACGCAGCCCGTATTTTGTTTTTGGTTTGGGCGATCTGTTTGAGAACTTCCTTGCCGACGTTGCCGCTGGCGCCAGTGATCAGGATCATGACATTCCTCCCGTACATTATCTCCTCGGGCAAGCGCGCAAAACGGGCACGGGGTGGGGCGCGCCGCCCGAAGGGTCAAGCGAGTTACTGTTCTGTTTGGCGGCGCGCATCCGTGCCCGTTGCGCTTTCGGATGGCGGCGTTACCGTCGCCCAGCGCTCTGCGATTTTGTCGCCTTCGAATCGCCAGAGCACAAAGCCGTGGAACTGCATCTTCTTACCCGAGCCGGGATCTGTCCAGCGCCAGACGTTGCGGCATGCCACCTTGTCGTCTTCGGCAATCATGTCCTCAATGCTGACGCGCAGATCCGGCATGGCCTGGTACATCCCGAGCATCATTTCCTCGTCGCCTTCGATGCCAGCCGGCCTGCCGCCGGGTCCATCATGATCGTAGAAGTCCGCTGTCATGTTTTTGCGGATTACGGCCGCGTTTCGCCTATTGACGAAATCCTCGAAGTGATCTCTGACAAATTGCTTCATCTGCTGCAAGGTCAATGCGGTTGCCAAGACGTGCTCCTGAAAAGTAAAAAATGGCGCGGGCTGCTTAAACCGGGAGCGGCGTTCCGTCCCGGAAGACTATAGTTCTAGATAGCATGGGATTGCCAGCCGGGGAAGTACGCACATTTTTGTAAGCCCAATTGCTGGCAATTTCGGGAGGGATCATGAAGAAACACTTCGGATGCCCGGTCCAGGCGACCTCAAATGTGCTAGCCGGAAAATGGAAGGTTCTGATTGTCTGGCATCTGTCCTTTGGGACGCGCCGTTTTGCGGAGATACGTGATCTGCTTCCCGGGGTTAGCGAAAAGGTGCTAGCTGCACAATTGCGCCAGCTCGAGAGCGACGGAGTAATCAAACGACTCTCTGCAGGTACGGTGCCACCGCGCGTGGACTACAGGTTGAGCCGTGCTGGTGAAGACCTGGTCCCGGTTATGGAGGCAATGTGTAGCTGGGGCACGAAGCATTTGGGAGTTGCACCGAGCCTGCCTCGCGCTGTGTCAGCAGGCTAATAGTGGAGGGTTCGCGAAATGCCATCTGTACCACGCCTGGGGTGTGCTGCATTGCTGGATCTTGGACCCGGAAGCGGAAACGGGATGGCAGTATGACAGGGAGGGCATTCCGGTCAAGGTCTCGGAGCTTTCCAGCGGTTCGCTTCGCTTCAGCCTGGAACGGATCTTCTCGGTGTTCCACGAATAAGCTGGACGAAACGGCGCCGTAAAGTTCTTTTTTCAGGCATCCATCAAAAAGCTGTTGCGCTGAGATTTTACTGAGGCTATACTTCCACCTAGTTTCAGACTAGGACGACTAGCGTGTAAGGTGGCTGCACGCGGCCTTTGCGGCTAGCCTGGGGGGTACTTTCATGTTCAAGAGTGCGCTGGCAGTGCGCGCATGTACTGGGCTTGTGATTTATGCTGCGCTATCGCTCGCAGCGTTCGGCCAATCTGACAATGGCAGCATTAACGGATCGGTCCGAGATCCATCGGGCGCGACGGTGGCAAATGCCAACGTCACCGTCAAAAATGAGGCGAGCGGAACAGAACGAACGACAACGAGTAAAGAAGATGGCCTTTACTCGGTAACAAACATTCCGCCGGGAACCTACACCGTCTCAGTGACTGCTCCCGGCTTTAAGAAGTTCGAATCGACCAGCAACAAACTCGACCCGAGTTCCGCACTCGAGGTGAACGCCACGCTGCAGATCGGGTCTGCTACCGAGAGCGTGGAAGTGGTTGCTTCTGCCAACCAGCTGCAGACCGAAACCGCAAGCGTCCAGAAGCTCATCACGCGGCAGCAAATCGATTCGCTCGAACTGAACGGCCGGAATCCAATTGGGTTGGCCAGCCTGGTGCCCGGAGCGCACGGCGGGAATCTGTCGGGGCTGAACTTTAATTTCAGCCAGGGACCTTCGAATTTCAACGGTTCGCGTAATCCCGAGAATCTGATCACCTATGACGGAGCACCCGCCACGCGTACGCGCTCGAACGGTACTTCGCTGGGGGCGGCCGATGTGGATTCGACTTCGGAAGTGCAGATTCTCACGGCCGATTACGCAGCTGAGTACGGCCGCACTTCCGGCGGTCAGATTCGATTTGTCACGAAGGCCGGCGGCACGGATTTCCACGGCGCGCTTTACGAATACTTCCGCAACAACCATCTCAACGCCAATACCTGGACCAACAATCACACGCCCGGTGTGGAAGACGTGCCGGCATTCCGCTATAACCAGTTCGGCTACAACGTCGGAGGCCCGTTCTATATCCCGGGAAAATTCAACAAAGACAAAAGTAAGTACTTCTGGTATTGGGGCCAGGAGTGGGTTCGCTACCGGTTCACCGACACGGCTTCCTGGACCGTTCCAACCGAGCTGATGCGCCAAGGCAACTTCAGCGAACTGCTGACGCTCGGCCCGCAGAACATCTTGGGCAAGGTGGTTCAGATCAAGAATCCGTTCACGGGCGCGCCTTACCCGAACAACATCATCCCAACGACGCAGTTGAGTCAGAACGGGCTCGGTATTCTCAAGGCCTATCCCGATCCGAATCTGGCGGTCGGCAACTTCCAGGGCAACAACAATTTCTTTGCGGCCGCGCTTCATCCGCAGAATCAGCGCAAGGATACGCTGGCGGCCGACATCAATATCACGGACCGCCAACGCCTGCAGTTTCGCCGGAACAATTACGAATTCTGGGAATACCAGCCGCTCGACGGCACGCCAACGCGAACCCCAAAGTATTTCATCCGGCCGAACCAGACCAACTCGCTCGATTACGTCTGGACCATCAGTCCAAACCTGGTGAACGAAGCGCTGGCCACGGTCAGCCTCGACGACGTCTACATCCCGGTGGGCAATTTCTATGACCGCACGCAAGCAGGTCTCAATTATCCATATATTTTTCCGACGGGCAAACTTCTCCCTAACCGCATTCCCACCGCCAACATCACCAACTTGACTGGCCTCACTGGCGGCCCGTATCCATCGCACTCCTCCGGACCGATCTATACCGTGACCGACAGCCTGACCTGGATTAAGGGCTCACACACGATGAAGTTCGGCTTCTACTTCGAGCGCTCGGGGGAAAACGATAATGACGAAATTAATGTCAACGCCTGCCCTACCTGCACGAATAATCAGAACGGACAATTCACGTTCACCGATACCCGTTCGGGCAACCCAAGTACCGGCAATGCCATAGCCAATGCGGCCTTGGGCTTATTTGACAGCTATTCCGAGCTCGGCCAGCGCGCTTACACAATCTTTCGGGGGAGCAGTTACGAGCCATACGCACAGGACTCATGGAAGGCTACCGATAAGCTGACCGTCAACTATGGAGTGCGTTACACCGTAATTGTTCCTTACCAGGCGCTCTGGCGCAATATGGCGGTGTTCGACCCGGTTCTGTTCAATCCCGCCACCGCGCCCACCGTCATTGCGACGGGCCCCAATGCAGGGCAGATTGTTCCGGGCAGCGGCGACCGGTATGACGGATTAGTTATTCCGGGCAACGGATTCCCCAGTTCCGCCAAGGGCCGCTTTCCTGAGGCATCCGATCCGAGCCTGACCTATCTCTTCCGCGGCGGCAAGTATCCCGCATATTATTCGAACATCCAATGGGGTCAGTTTCAGCCGCGCCTCGGCATCGCTTATCAGATTGCGCAGAAAACCGTGATTCGTGCCGGCGGCGGAGAATTCTTTACTCGTCTTGGGGTGAGCGATTCCATCTTCCTCGGCGGCAATCCACCGTTCCAGCCGACCGCGAACGTCAGTTTCGGCAGTGCCGACAATCCGGGCGGTTCGTCAACCAATTTGCTGCCCTTGACTGCCACCACTCAGAGCCGCCAATTTAAGAATCCATCAGCCTGGAACTGGAACTTCACGATCGAGCAGCAGACCATTTGGAATTCCGTGCTAAGCGCCGCGTATGTGGGACGGCGAGGTCTGCACCAGCAGCGCGAGGCCAATATCAATCAACCAACGCTGGAGGCCCGTGCGGCCGATCCGGCAGCGACGCTGGATGCCGTGCGCCCGTACCAGGGGTATAACTCGGTGCGCGAAACAGACAACGTTGCCAGTTCACGCTATAACAGCCTGCAACTCTCCTGGAACAAGCGCTACTCCCAGAACGTGCTGTTCGGCGTGGCCTACACTCTCTCGAAGAGCATGGACGATGGTTCCGCTCAGCGCGACATTATTCCGGATACGTATGATGCGCACTATCTGTGGGGACCCTCGAACTTCGATGCCCGCCACGTGTTCATCCTGAACTTTCTTTATGATCTGCCGATTTTCCGCGGCCGGAATGGTGTAACGGCCAAGCTGCTTGGGGGCTGGCAGGTCAGCGGCATCTTCCAGGCGCAGACCGGGACGCCTTGCAGCGTGATGGTGAACAACGATTACGCCGGTGTCGGGCAGGACGGAAACTTCGATGGATGCGAGAGCGGCCAGTTCTGGCAGAAGAGCGGAACGCTCAGCTATCCGCATCAGTTTGACTCTGCTTCAGGGAACCCTGGCTCGCAGGCCAATTACTGGTTCCGGACCACGAACTCGGATGGAACGCCCATCTTCACTGCGCCGGCGGCTGGAACATTCGTCACCGAGAACGGTATTCGCAATATCATCTATAACCCTGGTTTCAATAATTGGAACCTGGGATTATTTAAAGCGTTTGCGATTAACGAGCGCATGGGGTTCCAGTTCCGGGCGGAAGCTTTCGATGCTTTCAATCACCCGAACTGGAGCAATGTGAATCGCGACCCGACCAATAGCAACACCTTCGGGAAGATCACCGGCAAAACCAACGACGCGCGCAACCTGCAACTTTCGCTACGGTTTTACTTCTGAGAAGATGACGAAGGCTGACCGCCCGAGGGGATTCCAGACAGCTGGATTTTGAGCGGAAATCCACAATCGCGATCCAAGAATTTAGCCGAACTTCGTCACGTTGAATCTTGAAACCGCTTCCTTGCGTCGCGGCTCGGCAAGCTGTTGAAAATATGGGAGCGCTTTCTGAGCCACGAGCGCAAGGGGCTGTCAAAAAATCAGGATTCACGTTTGGAGAGCGAAACGGATGCCAGAGAGTCAGTGCAGTGGAGAAGAGGCGTTTTGGTTCCGGGCGATATGAAAAAGCAAGGCACGGTGCCGGGCAAGTCTCTGAAGCGCTTTGCTCGATTTTGAGGTGATTCGCGCTCTTACAAGGCGTTCAGATGCTCAGGCCGGGCTGAACGTTGGCGCGTGCCCAGTGCCACTGGTTGAAGTTGAACGCCAGTGCCATCCAGAGGGCTTCGGTTTGTGCCTTTTCTTTGCCCCAAAGCGCGAATCGGCGCAAGCCCCAGTTCCCCTTCCAGCGCATCTGACAGAACTCGCCGACGCGGCTACGCAAGCGATACAACGCGCGGCATCGCTCCGTAGCCATTCGTTGCGCGTGCTGCACTATCGATTCGTGCTCCAGGATGCGATGAATCAGCCGCCCTTGCGATCCCGACTTGGGACAGCAATCTGGTTTGTGCACGCAGGCGGTGCACGTTCCGGGGGCGGTGGCATAGGTGCGCTCCAGCAAGCCGTGATGCACCTTCTGTCCAATTTCCACCAACTCGTTTCCTGCCGGGCAGCGCAAGCTGTCACCCTCCTGCCGGAAAAACGATGCATCGAATTCATCCGCGATCCCCAGTCTGCTGCGAGAAGCGGCCTTGCGTGCAAACTCGTCCGGTACCGGCGCAATCAACTCGACGTGCGCTTCGGCCGCGCCTTGAATGTTGTCACGCGTCACATACCCTTCGTCAGCCACAATCTGTTCCGGCTTCACGCCCGTCCACTGTTCCACATTTTTTAAAGCAGGCAGCAGTTGCTGGGTGTCGTTCTGATCCCTGGTGACCTGTACGCTGGCGATAAAGTTGTTCTGCATCTCGGTTGTGATCTGTACGTTATAACTTTGCAGCCATCCGCCGTGCTCGGTATGGCGCATCAGGCGCGCCTCCGGTTCCGTCTCGCTGACGCGCAACTGCGCGCGTTTCTGGGCATCCGATTCGTCTTCTTCCCGCCGGGTCATCTCGTTCAGGGCTGATTCCAAACGCTTCAGACGCTCACGGTGTGCACGTTCCAAAGCCGTCTGCCGCCGTGTCCGGACACCTTCGCTGTTGTTTGCCATCTCCCCTTCCATCTGGCTGATGTAGGTCTTCGCTTCTTCGTAATGCCGTTCCAAGGTCGTCCGCCGGTGCGCTGAGCCTTTGCCTCCGCGCGCTTGGATTTTGGTCCCGTCCTGCACCACCGTGCGCAGATCCACTAACTTCTCTTCGGCCAACGCCGCCAGCACCTGCGCCATTACCTCCTCCAGCCTTCCCTTTTGCTGCAGGCGGAAGCTGCACAACGTCTGCACGTTGATCACTTCCATGCCGCACAGCCAGCGAAAGCCCGGTTCCCACTCCATGCGCCGCACGTCTGGATTGTAGAACTTATGGAGACCGCTCGTCTCGGAGTGAGGATCTGGAACAACTTCCTGCGGCGGCTGTAGCACACCTTGTAACAAGTAATACCGCGGCCTGCGCGGCCGAGAATGGCTCCGCAAGTCAGCAGCTGGGCACGGAGGGTGGCCGGCTCTCGATAGCCGGGCAAGCCGGCTGCCCGCTGAAACTCGGCCAGCAGATTGAACACCAGCAGCACGGCCCGGAACGCGGCTTCGGTGGCAAAGAACTTCTGCATGCAGAATCCATCAGCACCGAGGTCGTGCTTCAGTTCAGCAATGCGATTCTCAACATCGGCACGCCGGTTGTAATCGCGCCAGACTTCCTGGGCGGCTTGCGTTTGGCTGGTCACGAAAACTCGAAACGTGTAGCCCGGTACATCAATCAGCTTGCGGCCTATGCTCTGGCGTGATTCGCGGATGCGTTCGCGTATGGCGATGAAGCGCCGCTCAGTGTGCCAACTGCAAAGCCGTAAGCTAAATTCACCGGCAGCATAGTTTTCATCCAGTTCCTGCCATTGCTCGACATGCTGTGCGGCGGCTTTCACCCATGGAGTCATGCGTGCGACTACAATGTAGGGCAGACGGCGCTCTTCTAAAAAGCTGAGCAGTTCGTCATCGAAGAAGCCCGAATCGGCACGCACCACGCGGACGGTTTGACGCTGCTGCCACAGCGCCAAAGCTTCTTTGAGAAACTCCACTACTCCGCGGCTTGGCCCGCAGTTGCCGCTGCGCAGCCAACCGTGGAGTAGGAAGTGAGCCTCGGCTATCACCGCCAGTAAAGGATGATGGCTCGGACGCCCGTGCTTGCGCGGGTTGTGTCCCTTGAGCGAGCCCTCCTGCTCGCCATAGCGCTCAAAGACAGTCGAGTCCAGATCCAGACTGTAGCCTTCCGATCGTGCTGGCAAACGCTCCATCTGCCACTCGGCCAAAGGCGCGTAGAACTGATGGACCTCGCCCATGCCGAAGCGCCGAAACAGATTGCGGATGGTGTCATCTGTAGGAAAGCGTGTGATCCCAAGCAAGGCATGCAATGCTCGATCGCCGCGCAGCCAGTTGGCGTGCGCAAAGCGCCTGGCGCCCACCACCAGAACTCTTCCTGTGCAATGCTTACGGTTGAGAGCCTATGCGAGTCGATTTCACCCCCGAACTGCAAGCGCAACTGGATAAACTGGCTACCGATGCCGGACGCCGCACGGACGAGCTCGTGCGCGAAGTCATGTCCGGTTACGTGCAGGAAATGGCGGAAGTGCAGGACATGCTCGACAAGCGTTATGACGAGATCAAAAACGCTAAGGTGAAGCTAATCGACGGCGAGGAAGCCTTTGCCCGCTTGCGGGCCAAGAGCGAGGCGTGGCGCAAGAGCCGCGCATAAGCGGATTCCGGCTTCACCCCGAGGCGTATGACGACCTGGATGAGGTTTGGGAATTCATTGCGCAGTACAATCCCGATGCCGCCGACCGGATCAGGGAAGACATCTACGAAGCTATCCGCGCGCTAGTGCCGTTTCCCTACCAAGGCCATACACGCACTGACCTCACATCGCGCCCTTTACGCTTCTGGCGCGTGCGGGATTTCCTCATCGCGTATGCGCCAGACGAGATGCCGCTTTGGGTCGTGGCCGTGCTGCACGGCCGCCGCAGCCCGCGCCTTTTGGGCGCAATTATCAGAGGCAGGGCCTGACGCGGCTTGCTGTCGATTAACCCAACACCGCGGCTGCCCGGGAGTAGGCCTTTGCGGGCTGGATTTATAGTCCTCCGACACCACTGCGAGTTCGGTCAGCGCCGCCGCTTCGGGGTTTCCGGGCTGCGGCGCGCGTCGCCTCGCGAGCCAAGCGAATTGATTTGAATCACCGGCACCAGTGACTGGCTATTCCCTTCCTGCCGGTTCGCTACCCGCTCCGACAGTTCCTGATTGAGCGTGCGCACAAAACCTTCCATCTGCCGCTGCATGGCTTCCATCTTTTCCCGCATGTTGAGAATGATCTCGACTCCGGCCAGGTTCACGCCCAGTTCTCGCGTCAGCTTCAGAATGATTTCCAGCCGCTCCAGATCCGCATCCGTATAGAGCCGGGTATTGCCCTCACTGCGCGAAGGCGCGAGCAGTCCTTCGCGCTCGTATAACCGCAGTGTCTGCGGATGAATCTCATATTGCTCGGCCACGGCCGAAATCATGTAGGCTGCCTTGCCCTTGTTCCTTGTCATATCGATACCTAAAGGCCCGGTTGCACTTTCTGCCACATCTCCTGGCGCACATCGGTGGTTTGAACCTGAGCCAGCTCGCGAAGCAGCTCTCGCGTCCGCTCGTTGTGTACATCGGGAGAGTGCAGAACGACTTCGACAATCTCGTCGCCCCTGCTGTTCTTGCGACTGTTGAAAACGCCTTTATCGCGCAAGCGGAATTTCTGTCCGTTCTGCGTGCCTTGCGGGATCTTGAGCAGCGCGCGGCCATCGATGGTAGGCACCTCAATCTTCGCTCCCAGACCAGCTTCGCTAACGGTAAGCGGAACCTGAATATCGATGTTGTCGCCATTCCGCTTAAAGAAAGGATGCTCCTCGACGCGGACCGTAATGTAAAGATCGCCCGCCGGGCCACCGGCCACGCCGGCATTGCCTTTGCCCGCGACGCGCAAGCGCGAACCCGAAGCTACGCCCTGCGGTATGCGAACCTCTACTGTGTCCGGACGGGAGACGAGACCTTCTCCGCGGCAAGTCGGGCAGGCGTTCTTTAATCTGCCGCTGCCGCCGCATCTCGGGCAAGTCAAGTTGAACTTCATGGCGCCCGCCATTTGCGTTACCGTTCCGCTGCCGTCGCACTCGGGGCAAACCGCCACGCCGCCGCCGGCGGAACCCGTTCCATGGCAGGTCTCGCAAGTCTCCTGGCGCGTGATATTGAGCTTGACTTGCGTACCGCGAATCGATTGCCAGAAATCTACATTCAAACCGTACTCGAGATCGGCGCCCCGCTCCGGCTGCGGCGCCGTTTGCCGGGCCCGTCCACCTCCGAAGAAACTGCCGAAGATGTCGCGGAACGAACCGCCGCCAACCCCTTCCCCTTCCTCGGCGCCCGCGCCTGCCCGCTGCTGCTGCCGCAAATACTCCGCGAAATCGAATCCGCCGAATCCCGGACCGCTGCTCGTGCCGCCGCCCGCTCCGTTGGGAGGAATGTTGGGCGAATAGAACCCGTACTGGTCGTAGGTCTTCCGCTTCTCGTCGTCGCTCAGTACGTCATAAGCCTCCTGGACGCTCTTGAACCGCTCTTCCGCCGCTTTGTCGCCGGGATTAACGTCCGGGTGATATTTGCGCGCCAGACGCCGGTACGATTTGCGAATCTCTTCAGCATCCGCGCTACGGGGAACGCCGAGCGTCTCGTAGTAATCCTTCTTGCTTGCAGCAGGCATAAATGATTTCCAAAAAACGCAGACGAGGCGCGCTATTGCAAACGCGCCTCGATCTGTTTTAATTCACTTGCGTTACTTCTTGTCTTCGACGTCGACGAATTCCGCATCCACGACGTTGTCTTTCTGCTGTTGTCCGCCGGGTTGAGCGCCGTTTGTCTCAGGCCCCGCGCCCGGAGGCGTGCCGCCCGGTCCGCCTGCGCTCTGCGATTTGTACATCGCTTCCGCCAGTTTGTGGCTGGCCGTCGTGAGCTTATCGGTAGCCGAGGTAATCGCTTCGAGGCCGCCATCAGCCATCGCCTTCTTGAGGTCTTCGACCGCTGTTTCGACCTGTTTCGCGTCATCAGCGGAGATCTTGTCGCGATGCTCTTTCAACATCTTTTCGACGTTGTAGACCATGGCGTCTCCACGATTGCGCGCCTCGATCTCCTCTTTCTTCTTGCGATCTTCCGCGCCGTGCGATTCTGCGTCGCGCGCCATCTTTTCCACCTCTTCCTTGCTCAAGCCCGAGGAGGAAGTGATGGTGATCTTCTGCTCGTTGTTGGTCGCGCGATCCTTGGCCACGACATTCAGAATGCCGTTCGCGTCGATATCGAACGTAACCTCAACTTGCGGAATCCCGCGCGGAGCCGGCGGAATGCCGACCAACTGGAACACGCCTAACAGGCGGTTGTCGCGCGACATGGCACGCTCGCCCTGGTAAACCTTGATCTCGACCGAGGTCTGATTATCGGCCGCAGTAGAGAAGGTTTCGCTCTTGCGAGTGGGAATGGTGGTGTTGCGATCGATCAACTTGGTGAACACGCCACCGAGTGTCTCGATACCGAGCGAGAGAGGCGTCACGTCGAGCAGCAGTACATCTTTCACTTCGCCGCCGAGCACACCACCCTGAACCGCCGCGCCTACCGCAACGACTTCGTCCGGGTTGACGCTCTTGTTCGGCTCTTTGCCGAACAGATCGCGCACCATCTGCTGCACTTTCGGAATGCGGGTCGAGCCGCCGACCAGAACTACTTCGTCGATGTTCTGCGGCGTTACGCTCGCGTCCTGCAAAGCCTGCTTGCATGGACCGACCGAGCGCTGCAGGATGTCCTCGATCATGTGCTCGAGGCCCGCGCGCGTCAGCTTCTTCGTCAAATGTTTTGGACCGCTCGCATCGGCAGTCAAAAACGGCAGGTTGATTTCAGTTTCGAGCAAGCTGGATAGCTCGATCTTGGCTTTTTCCGCCGCTTCTTTCAGCCGTTGAAGCGCCATATAATCCTTCGACACATCGACGCCCTGTTCCTTCTTAAATTCCTGAACAAGCCAGTCGATGATCCGTTGGTCGATGTTGTCGCCGCCCAGGTGCGTATCACCGTTGGTCGATTTGACTTCCACGACGCCATCGCCGACTTCGAGAATCGAGATGTCGAAGGTGCCGCCGCCGAAGTCGTAGACCGCGATGGTCTCGTCCTTCTTCTTATCGAGTCCATAGGCGAGGGCGGCGGCTGTGGGCTCGTTGATGATGCGCATGACTTCGAGACCGGCGATCTGGCCGGCATCTTTCGTTGCCTGCCGCTGCGCGTCATTGAAGTAGGCCGGCACTGTTATAACCGCCTTGGTGACCTTTTCACCCAGATAGGCTTCAGCGGCTTCCTTCAACTTTGTGAGGATCATCGCTGAAATCTCGGGCGGGGAGTACTTTTTGCCTTGAATCTCCACGCGAGCGTCGCCATTTTCGCCTGCGACGACCTTGTAGGGGACGAGCTTCATCTCTTCGCTGACTTCGTTGAAGCGGCGCCCCATGAAACGCTTGATTGAATAAACGGTGTTTTCCGGATTGGTAACGGCTTGGCGCTTGGCCACTTGGCCTACCAGCCGTTCTCCACTTTTCGTGAAACCGACTACCGAGGGAGTCGTGCGCCCACCTTCTTGGTTGGGAATGACAGCCGGCTGTCCGCCTTCCATCACCGCGACTACCGAATTGGTAGTTCCGAGGTCGATTCCTATAATCTTACTCATGATGTGTATTGATTTCCTCCGCCAACCGCAATGGGGTGTGATTGACTGCGCTTAGCACAACTTTAGTATCGAATATGAGTGTCCGATTGTCAAGTTGTTTGCTCCTGTTATTTACGATTTTATTGGACACCAGAAGTGTAGGACAGACAACGTTGACGATTGCGGCGGCAGCAGATCTCGCCTCCTTAGAGCCGGCACTCTCCCGCGCATTCGATGCGACTTATCCGCAGGCGCCCGTCCGTTTCGTGACGGAAGCAAGCGGGGCCTTGGCGCAACAGATTGAAAATGGAGCGCCTTACGACGTTTTCCTGTCCGCGAATGCACAGTTTGTCGACCGGCTGGCAAAAGAGGGAAAGTTGCGCCCCGAATCGGTGCGGGCTTATGCCGAGGGCCGGCTTGGGATCCTGTGGCGCGATGGGAAGCCACATAGTATCAGCAAGTTACAGGAGAGCTGGGTGCGGTTTGTGGCTCTGGCGAATCCACAACTCGCGCCCTACGGATTGGCCGCCCAGCAGGCTCTGGAGCACGCCGGGATTTGGGAGTCTGTCCGGCAGAAAGTGGTCTATGGAGAGAACGTGCGCCAGGCGCTTCAGCTTTTCGAGAGCGGAAATGCCGACGCGGTCATCACCGCAAACTCCCTGCTGAAAGGCAAAGGAGCGCAATTGATCCCGGACGACTGGCATCAACCGATTCTGCAAAAGGCGGGGATGGTGACAGGAACCAAAAACCTGGAGGCGGCGAACGCGTTTCTGAATTTCCTGACAAGTCCGGACGGCCGGGCGGTATTTACGCAATACGGGTTCAGTTCGCCTCATTAGGTCCAGCGCCTATCCAGCGGAAGCGTGGCTAAAGCGAGTGTTGTGGTTGCCTGCTCATGGCTTCGAGTGTGAACTGAGCATCCGCCATCATGTACTCGACATGTCGATAATCTCGGATACTGATAACTTCTCCGTTCAGCCAATCGATCAAAATGAAATAGTTGGGCGTCCCCGAGACCTCTTGGGTATCGAACATCAGAATTGCCGGTCGCCCTTCGATCGACCCTAGGCGCGGAAACCAGCCCTCGAATCCGCTATAACGGCCAAAATAACAGCCTACCGGCCTCGCACCCCGATCTTGCGATACGCCGACGATATCCAGTCTCACGTCCCGTGCCATCAGCGCACGCAGTTGATCGAATTCTCGAGCGGCAAAGTGCCTGACGTATCCGTCGAGCAGATTCATTTCTCTAGGATCTAAAGGCCGGTGCGCTATCGCCGGCGTCCTCAGCCAGCTTATGAAGCGTATCGCGTCCCCGGTGCAAGACGCCTTTGACTGACAGAAGACTCATCTCCAGGATCTCCGCAATCTCGCTGAGAGAGTGGCCCAACACGTCTTTCAAGATGACGGCACCGCGTTGTGCTGGCGTGAGCCTCATAAACAGACCCAAACCCATTTTCAAAAGGTCGTGTCTATCAGCAGGCGGCGTGTCGGCGGGGATATCTGAATGCTCTTCCAGTGGCTCTCCCAATCGGCGAGCATAGGCGCGCGTATAATCGACGGCTTTATTATGCGCGATGCGAAAGATCCAGCTGCGAAGATTACCGATTTCTCCTATCTTCGGAAGCAGATAGAAAGCCTTGGCGAGCGTGTCCTGCACTACGTCTTCCCCGTCCACCACGGAGCCGGTCATGCGCGCGCAATACCGGTGTAGCTCGGGGCGAATCTGGCCAATGAGGTCCTCAAATTCGATTCGCGCCTGCCTGGTAGCCTCAACAGCTTTGCTGTTGTCCATCTCAACAGCTTTGCTGTTGTCCATTGAGATATGCCCTGACACGATGACGATCCAGCCTAGCAAAAGGATCCGGCTGCGCAGCAAAATCTTTTCTCTTTATGAATCCGGCTCCGGATCTCTGCATTGGGCTCAATCGTCTTCTAACCGGAAGGATACGAATGACACCTGTTCTGAAAGTTGTTGCGGAGAGTTTCAGCACCACGAATTTCGTGCTGGAGCTGTGCCTGAGGGATATGAGTGATGAGGATGTGAAGAAGCGGCCTCGGAATGGCGAAGGCCCGTCGGTCGCCTGGCAGGTGGGTCACATGCTGGCGTTCCGTTGCACAACTCTGGAGCAGCTCTGCGTTGTGAAAGAGAATCCTTATGCCGCAAAATACGCCGCTGCGAGTGCATCCGACGGGAGCGATTACCCGGAAATCCCGGACTATCAGCGGGCGTGGAAGCACGTGAACGCTCAACTCGAGACAGCGCTCGCAACGGCCACGCCAGAATCTCTGGAGCGACTCGTCGAAGATGGCGTCCATGGTCGAAAATCAGTTTTGGATTCGCTCGTGTTCATTGCCTGGCATGAGGCCTATCACGTGGGAGCGTTGGTTGCAATGCGCAAACAGCTTGGATATCCCAGTCCGGCCGAGCTGACGCTGGCTCAGGCAGTAAGCTAGCCCATTTTGGTGTGATGGATCTGATGGGGTCTGATGGTATGATCTGTACCGGCAAGTTTCCATCACGATGCTCTCTAGACGCGCTTTCTTTCAGAACAGCACTGCTGGTCTTCTTTTACTCTCGGCAGAGGCGCGAGGGCAAGATCGCTTCGGTATCCAAAACTCTCCCGCCGAGTGGGCTTATCATTCCGGCAAGCAGTATTCGGATCCGTTCAACGAAGTGGACTTGGACGTTGTCTTCAAAACTCCTTCCGGAACGGAACACCGTGTGCCTTCATTCTGGGCGGGCGATTCGTCCTGGAGAGTGCGCTACGCCCCGCCTGCCGCGGGCGCATATTCTTACCGAACGGTCTGTACTGACACGTCGAATTCGGATCTGCACAACCGCACCGGCCAATTCTCGGTGGAACCTTATCGCGGTGACAATCCGCTATACCAGCATGGATCGCTGCGCGTAGCAGCCGATCGGCGCCATCTGGAGCACAGCGATGGCACACCTTTCTTCTGGTTGGGAGACACCTGGTGGATGAGTCTCTGCAAACGGCTTCCCTGGCCGGATGGTTTCCAGACGCTCGCAGCCGATCGCACACGCAAGGGCTTTACTCTCGTCCAGATCGTCGCTGGCCTTTATCCCGACATGGAGCCTTACGACGAGCGCGGCGCGAATGAGGCCGGGTTCCCTTGGGAGCCCGATTATTCGCGAATCAACCCCGCGTATTTCGATGCGGCGGACGTCCGCATCGCCTATCTCGCAGACCACGGTTTGGTCCCCTGCATCGTAGGCGCGTGGGGTTATTTTCTACCTCGTATGGGTGTCCGGAAGATGAAACAGCATTGGCGCTATCTCATCGCACGCTGGAACGCCTATCCAACTGTCTGGTGCCTCGCCGGTGAAGGCACCATGCCTTATTACCTTTCCAAGACCCCGGATCAAGACAAGCAAACTCAGAAGCAGGGCTGGACCGAAATCGCGCGCTATGTCAAGGCAACCGATCCCCTGAAGCGCCCCATCACCATTCATCCTTCACGTAGCGCCCGCGAGACTGTCGAAGATCCATCCGTAATCGACATCGACATGCTGCAGACCGGACACGATGATCGCAAGAGCGCGCCCAACACCATCGAAACAATCAACAGCTGCTTAGCAGCAAGCCCCAAGATGCCGGTTCTTGTGGGCGAAGTCTGCTACGAGGGCATTCAGGAAGCGAGCCGCCAAGAAGTACAGCGCTTCATGTTCTGGGCCTCCATTCTCAGCGGGACGGCCGGGCACACCTACGGCGCCAATGGCATCTGGCAGATCAATACTCGCGAGAAGCCCTACGGTCTTTCACCGCACGGCCACGCCTGGGGCGGTCCGAGTTGGGACGAGGCCTATCAACTGCCCGGCTCCCGTCAGGTGGGTCTCGGGAAATCATTCCTGACCCGTTATTCTTGGTGGAAGTTGGAGCCGCGGCCCGACTTGGTCGAACCGCGTTGGAGCGCACAAGACTACTGGAAGCCCTTTGCCGCCCAGATTCCCGGGCGAGGCAGTGTTCGTTTATTCTCCAACCGCCTGGAAGGCGTTGTCATTTCACGGCCTGGAGCCTGGCACCTACCGTGCGTTTCTCTTTAACCCAAGCGATGGTACCGAGGTCTCCTGGGATCGCATTCAGGTAGACTCCGGCGGCAACTGGAAAGCTCCGGAGTTCCCCATCATCCGCGACTGGCTCGTTGTCCTCGATCGCAGAGCGTAAGCGAGGCGGCAGTGTTGAGCAGAACCTCACGGCGCTACTCCCCGGTCTCATTTCAATCTCCAAATCCGCAATATAGCGTCCCAAAGGCGAACACTCGCTGTTAGCCGAAAGCCATTCGTGCCCGCAAATCAGTGCTTTACCGGGCCGGTTTCCGGTCATCGATTTGCGCCCTCCTTATAACAGCGATGCCACTCGAATTCAAACATGTCCTCCGTCGCTTGCGACGCGCCCCTGCGTTTACCGCTATCGCGCTGATCACCCTAGGGATTGGAATAGGAGCCAACAGTGCGATATTCAGCGTTATAGACGGCGTACTGCTGAAGCCGCTGCCTTATCCCCACCCAGAGAGCTTGGCCGGCGTCTGGCTGACTGCTCCAGGATTCGGCTTTCCGCGCCAGTTTGAAAACTCGCCAGCCTCGTACTTTACCTTCCGCGAAGAAAACAGGGTTTTTGAGGATATTGGCCTTTATCGCGCGGACGCTGTTACGGTGACTGGTCTTGCGGAACCGGAGCAGGTCCATGCTGTCTACGTAACCGACGGCACGCTGCCTATATTGGGCGTGCGCCCAGTGCTTGGCCGGCTATTCAATCGCAAAGACGACTCGCCCGTCAGCCCGGAAACGGTGCTGTTGTCCAGTGCCTACTGGCAGAAAAAATTCGGTGCTAGTATTTCCGCCATCGGGCGTCGCCTGGTTGTGGATGGCAAGGCGCGCAACATCATCGGTGTCCTTCCGCCCGGTTTTCATTTCGACGACGCCAAAGCCGCGCTGTTTCTGCCATTTCAGTTCGATCGCAACAAAGTCTTTATTGGCAATTTCAGCTACTCGTCCGTGGCCCGGCTGAAGCCCGGCAGCACTCTTGCACAAGCTAACGCGGACGTTGCTCGCATGCTTCCGCTGATGAGCCAGAAATTTCAACCTATTCCCGGGGCTACTCTCGAGGTATTCAAGAACGCTCGCTTCGGTCCGGATGTTCATCCGCTTAAGCAGGATGTCGTCGGCGATATCGGAAAGGTTCTCTGGATCGTAATGGGCGTGGTGGGCATTGTTCTGTTCATCGCTTGCGCGAACGTAGCGAATCTGCTGCTGGTTCGCGCCGATGGCCGGCAGCATGAGCTCGCGATCCGTGTTTCCCTAGGAGCCACCAGTCGCCGCCTGGCGCGCGAACTATTGCTCGAAAGCAGCGTTCTCGGTATCGCGGGCGGGGCTCTCGGCCTGCTACTCGCCTCCTTCGTTTTGCAACTTCTGCTTGCCCTCGCACCGGCCGAGCTGCCGCGCCTGGATCAGGTTTCCATCGATTTACCAGTTCTGCTCTTTACGCTCGGCGTTTCGCTGGCAGGCGGGCTCCTATTCGGGCTCGTTCCGGTCTTTAAATATGCTGGACCTAAAATCGGAACCTTACTCCGCGAGAGCGGGCGCACGCTAAGCACTGGACGGGAACGGCACCGGACCCGGAGTGCGCTCGTCGTTCTGCAGGTTGCCCTCGCGCTTGTGCTGCTCATCAGTTCCGGCCTCCTGATCCGTACCTTTCGAGCTATGCGGCACGTACGGCCCGGATTCACCGATCCGGCAACTATTCAGACCTTCAGAATTTATATTCCTGAAGCCGATGTAAAAGATCCGCAGCGCGTTGCCAGTATGTTCGAAGAGATGGATCGCAGGTTGGCTTCCATTCCCGGCGTAAAATCGGTCGCCATATCGAACTCCATCACCATGGACGGAATGGCCGATAACGATCCTGTCCTGGCCCAGGATCATCCGGAAACCCAACGTAATACCACTCTGTTGCGCCGCTACAAGTTCATCACTCCGGGCTACTTTCACACCATGGGCAATTCCCTGGCGGCCGGGCGCGATCTCACGTGGAGTGACATCCGTGAAAACCGCCCGGTGATGCTGGTCTCACAGAATCTCGCACGCCTCTACTGGGGCAGTCCCGAAGCTGCTATAGGGAAGCGTGTGCGTGAGACCCTCAAAGGGAAATATCGTGAGGTCATCGGGGTCGTTGCGGACGAGCATGATGACGGTCCTGATCAGAAATCGCCTTATATCGCGTATTGGCCCTTCCTGATGCACGATTTCTGGGGAGATCCCGTCAGGATCGAACGCAATCTTGCCTTCGCCGTTCGCACACCGCGCGCAGGTTCTGAAAGCTTTCTAAACGATGTGCGGCGCACCATCTGGTCCCTGGATCCGAACCTCCCCATCGCCGATGTCCAGACCGTCCAACAGATTTACGCCAAATCGATGGCGCGGACTTCATTCACGCTCGTGGCCTTGGCGATCGCCACCGGAATGGCGCTTCTGTTGGGATTGATTGGAATCTACGGTGTTATCTCCTACGTTGTTTCTCAAAGAGCTCGGGAGATCGGCATCCGTATGGCTCTTGGCGCGTCTCATCGATCCGTGAGACGGATGTTTATCGGCTACGCTCTTTCACTCGTGATCATTGGAGTCCTCTTAGGCATTTCAGGTGCAGCCGCGGCCACACGAACCATGCAAGCGTTGCTGTTTGAGACCAGCCCGCTCGACCCGCTCACTTATGGCGCGGTTTCCCTGGTTCTATTGATCGCAGCCCTATTCGCCAGCTATTTTCCAGCGCGTCGCGCCACAAACGTCGATCCGGCCGACGCCCTGCGTATCGAGTGACGGCACTACTGTTCACTTGCGTGGGGCAGACCATCGCCTTTTGTGGTCTGCCAGCACATGCGCATACTCAAACGCTCTCGATGAACCCACAGCTCAACGGCGGCAACTCGATGCGTATCACGTTGCCGCTCACCTCGCGATCTCGGCTCGTCAACTCTTTCGACGAGATCGATTCCGTAACTTTCGCGCCCAATCGCGCGTGCTTCAACTCGAACTCTTGCGTATCCGTCGTCCAATTCGCGGCAACGAATCCAACCCGGCCGCTTGGAGATTGCCATGCCGAATGGAACACCGCAGAAATCTCGTGAATCTCGCGCTCGTGTTCCCACTTCATCGTCTTGATACCCTCAGCTGTCGCGGGGCGCAGCATACGGCCGAATACCAGGAAGGGTTTCGCTGGGTCCCTGCCGCAGCGCCGTCGTCGTTCGCAGAACCTCGAGAGCATCTTCGTTGCTTCCTACCTGCGGCAGCCACGGCGCCCAGTTGATCGTGTCGCGATTCAGTAGCTTTCCTTCGCCGGTCAGCACCGCTCCGGGGATTTCTCCCACCACCAGGTTGTAAGCGTTCCGGATCGGGAGATGATAAGGCTCGGGACCGAACCCGAAACCGCCTTGAATCACGATGAATTCGTGATACAGAAAGTGATACAGCGGTACGAAGTCGTGCAGCCCCGCGCCAGTCTCCGGAGCTCCGCGATCACCCGGCGGCACAACCCGAATGTCGCAGATCTGAAAATGCGGCATCACAAACTCGTTGGGCGCTTGTTCCACAGACAAAACCAGCTCCCGATTCGATTTGCTCCGAAGCTGGCCCGCCACTTCATGGAATGAATCGAGGATTTCCCGCATGCCGGTGGTCATCCATTTGGCCGGCATCGCCGGGTGTCCGTGCTGTTTGGAGTAGCACGGGAAGGTCGCACCGCCCACGTTCTGATCGAAGAACTGTACCCAGTCGAGACCACAATCAGTCAGAGTGCGCATGAACTTCAGCGCGATTTCGCGGGTCTCGGGGACGGCCATGCACGTTGGGTAACTGGGACGCCAACTCTGGTCCCATCCTTCCGGCCACATCTGTTGCGAATGTGTCCGGCACACGGTTCGGGCGCCATTGTGCTCGCGGAAATATTTCCGGCCATCGTAGCCGCTCCAGTAATGGCCAACCACCCAGCGTGTACCGTTGCAAAACGACCCGATGTGCCAGCCTCGCTCGCGCGCCATCTGCGTAAACTCGCGCAGGGACTCTTCGCCTCCCGCTGGCGGAAAACAGTCCGGATAAATCCACGGACCGGGCCGCTCCCAAGACATAATGACCGGCACAACCGCAGAGTTCACTGATCGCGACACACTCTCGAGAAGCGGGATCACCTTCCGATACGGCAGAAATTCGGCGTTCGGATCAGCCGGCCCGATGTCTAGCTGGCCCTGGATCCGCACGATGATGTGCGGCGGTGAATCGAGCAGCCACTTCGGTACATCGGTCCGCTGATGAAGCGGCTTCTCGGCCCAGTGTTGCTTCAGACTCCAGTCGCGATAGATCTCTGCCGCATCGTACCAGTCGCTGCCCTTGAAACTGCGTAGAACAACGTCGTACTCGAGCTGTCTTCTCCCGCCAGCTCGGCCAATCTCCCACATGCGCTACTCCAAGCCGGATGCCATTTTTGTGATGTACCGGTTTAATCAGCTTGATCGCGCCGCTCGTGTCCTCGCAATTCATGAAGATGCCCGCCCGGTCATTCCAGTAAGCAAGAAATTGCGCGAACGGCATTCCGGGATAGTGGCTCGCATCGCCGTTTTCCGGTCGGAATTGCCAGGCATGTGGGCTGTCCGGTTCTAAATCTTGAGGTTCAGGAGCGACGAGCAACCTCCCAGCTACCGACGGGATCAACATCCGCTCCGATCCCGCGTCCCCGCCCAGGTTGTAGCGCACCACGATAAACGGGAACTGCACATCCGTTATGCGTAGTCCCGCCCGATTCGAGATTGCAATAGACCAGCGGCTAAACGGATCGTCGTCGCTTTGCCGCACTGTGACCGTCGCATCCAGATCGAGGCCGCCGATGCCACTAAACGCGGCCGTCAAGACGCGCCCGTGATTCTCTTCATTCGAGATGCACGCTTATCGTCTTGCTCTTCGTCGAATCGAGCTGCTGGAACTCGTCCGTTTGATCCAGATACTGAATCTCGAACACCGGATCATCCGGTGCGGCGCTGACAAACTGCTGTCCCTCGGCCTCAAAGCTCTGAAGTTGCCCCGTGTTCTTGCTGAACCCCAGCGTATGATTCGAGTTCCTGAGAACCAGCGGGGCGTCGGGCGCAGTTGCAGGTTGTCCAGTACCCGTAGCGCTCGCGATGAGCGCCCGCCCTGGTTTCGTCCCCAAAAGTAAAGTCGTCTCGAGAAAGGTCTTGCGGGTCATTTCATTCGATTTCCTGAAATTGCCCCGGATTTTTTCCGCAATTGACACCCAAAGTCCATGGTGATAAATTCCATCAGATGATCAGACCAATTCTAACCCTGCTCAGGCAAGCCGCCGCATTGCCGTGGCTTGCATTCGCGCTTCTTACGGTCCTGGTCGGAAGCCCCAAAATCTACGGACAGGCCGCGGCAACAGGAGCCATTCTCGGAACTGTTACAGACCCCAGCGGCGCGGCTATTCCCCACGCACAGGTCGAGATCACCAATATGGCGACCCAGGAAAAGCGCGTGGTCACCACCAATGATGCCGGCCTGTATGACGAAGAGGGCCTCCAGGCGTCGGGCACAACCTACTCGGTCGTGGTCACGCAAAAAGGCTTTAAGCGATTCGAGTCTCAGGGGGTAAAGCTCGATGCCGGGACCCGCGTCACAGTAAACGCGCAGTTGCAGATTGGCGACACCTCCACCCAGGTAACAGTTGAGGCGTCCCCGGTTGCTGTGCAGACCGAGAGTGGCGTCACCGGAGGAGTTATCAGCTCAACCCAGATCAGCCAGCTTCAACTGAACGGACGGAACTTCCTGACTCTCCAAATCCTGGTTCCTGGAGTCAACCCTACTGACAGCGCTCAGGAACAAGGTGGTGGCGGCCTTACCACGTTCAATCACATCTCGGTGAATGGCATGGGCGAGGAATTCAACCAGGTCATGATCGACGGCATCTACAACATGAACACCGGCGACGAATCCCAGATAAATTTCAACCCGCCTCTCGATTCCATCGCCGAAGTGCGCGTTCTCACTGGTAGTTATAGCGCCCGATACGGACTGACGGGAGCCGGCATCTCCCTGGTCGAATCGAAATCTGGAACGAATCAATTCCATGGTTCCGCCTACGAATTCTTCCGAAACGACGCGATGGATGCCCGTCCTTTCTTCGCGACTAGCACCGCGCCGCTCAAACAAAACATCTTCGGCTTCAGCATCGGCGGGCCGGTCTTGCTTCCCGGCAGAAGTAGAGAGAAGACAAAAACGTTTTTCTTCGGAAATGAGGAATGGCGCAGGCGGCACTCCGGCTATGTGTTCCGCACGGCGCTTCCAACGGCGGCGATTCTCGGCGGCAATTTCAGTGACGATCCAACCCTCAAAGGCGGCACATTGCTGTTGGACCAGCCCTCACAGCAGCTCCTGGCGCGCGAACACCCCGGAGTGAACTGCATCGAAAGTTCAACGCAGGTCAACCCAGCCTGCTTCGATCCTAATTCTCTCTTGATGGTGAAGAAATTCTGGCCCGCGCCCAACGTGGGCTCCGGATTTCTGAACTACAACACAACGCCCGTCGATCTCCTCAGCCAGCGCGATGATCTCTGGCGCGTCGATCATCAATTCAACGAGAAATACGCCCTGATGGTTCGCTACAGCCGCGAGGTTGTGCAAGACAATTCTCCGACGGCGTCTCCAAATATTGGTTGGACGCAGCCGGCCGGCGACCCTGGTATCGGCGACAATATCCTGACCACCAGCTTCAACAACATGGTGCGATTCAACATGAACATGACGCCGAACATTATCAACTCGATCACGGTCGGGCAAACGTCCGACAAGCCCAGGCTGCACCCGGTCGGCGCGTCCCCGCCTGATGGTCTCACCATCAACTTCCCGTATCCCGGCGCTGACCCGTTCAAGCGTACGCCCCTTATCGAATTATCGGGAGGCTGGGCTTCAATAGGAACCAATAGCGAACCGGTGAACGCGAGCGACGGCGAATTCACCTACGCGGACGACTTCACGATCGTAAGGGGCCGCCACGTGCTGCAAGGCGGCGTCCTTTATATCAACGGCGTGAAGCGCCAGGATGCGGACAACGAGGTGATGGGCGCCTACGATTTCTCGGGATCTCACAGCGGCTCTCCGATGGCTGATTTCCTTCTTGGACTGGACAGCTCCTTCAGTCAAAGCAACACGGAGCGTCGCGCATACATTCACTACTGGCAGATCGAAGAATATCTTCAGGATGACTGGAAGGTGACGCCCCGCTTTACCCTGAACCTCGGCTTGCGCAACCTCTATTTTTCGCCCGATACGCTCGAGGGAAATGCCCTCTCCGATTTTGATCCAATGCTGTTTAACCGCAGCCTGGCGCCTGCCGTACAGCCGAATGGCCAGTTCATATTCAATGCAGCCGGCCAGCCACTAACTCCCGCCGGAACCGTGGCCAATCCGCTGACCGGTCTGGTGATCCGGGCCCAGAACGGAGTCACCGCGGGCGTCTACAGAACGCCCACTGTCAATCTTCAGCCGCGCTTCGGCTTCGCCTATGACTTAACCGGCGACGGCAAAACAGTGATCCGCGGCGGCGGCTCAATCGGCTACAATCGCATCCCGTTGAATGCGGTTCTGGGCACCGTTTCGAATCCCCCCTTCGTGACCACGTCTACCTATCTCAACGGAACGGTCACCAATCCAGCAGCGGGCTCGCAGACTACAATTACCCCGAGCTCCCTTTACATTGTTGGACCTCCCGGTTGGCTCTTCAAGCCTGCCAGGATCATGACCTACAATCTCACCGCCGAGCGGGAAATCATGCCGCACGGTATTCTTACCGCTCGCTTACGTCAGCACGCTCGGTCGCAATATTCATGAAGGTCAGGATCTGAACGCGCCGGTACCGGTGTCAGCGCCCTCGTTGTCACCCGGCAACCCGCTCTATAGCAGTTGCCTCTCTCCCGGTGAGGGAATTCCCGCGGGCGGCTTTCAATTCGATCCTTGCCTGAACCAAGGAGTTGTCTCTCCCAATTACACCCGGCTTCTGTATCCCGGCTGGTCCTCAATTACTGCGGCGACCAACGGCGGTGGCGCGGGCGATTATTGGGGAACCTCGAATTACTATGCGCTGCAAACCGCCTATCGCTACCAGGACCATGGACTGGCGCTCACCGTCGCCTACACTCGCAGCAGAGTCTTGACCGACGTCGGCGGCCGCGCAGCAGGGTCCTTTACTAACGACAGTGCCACTCCCCAGAATCCGCGCGATGCCAAAGCCGATTACGGGCCCCCTTCCTGGGATCGGCCGAACATCCTGAACTTTAGCTATGTCTACGATCTTCCGTTCCTGAGAAATCGCAGCGATTTCGTCGGCAAAGTATTCGGCGGCTGGACCCTTTCGGGTCTTACCACCATCGAGAGCGGTCTTGCCCTGACGGCCGGCATAACCGGAAATGTCGGCCTCGCCACCCGGCCGAATTGCATCGCGAATGCCGGCGGCTCCGGAACGGGAACGCTTCAGGAATGGTTCAACACTGCTGCGTTTGCCGCGCCGGCTTACGGCTTCTTCGGAAACTGCGGAACAGGGACCATCCGTGGCCCCGCGCAGAATACGTGGAACGCCGGCCTCTACAAGAGCTTTCAGCTCACCGAGAAACTCAGAGCACAGCTTCGCGGAGAATTTTTCAACTTCGCGAATCATCCAAGCTTTCTGAATGTATCGACGACGCTCGGCGCGGGTAACTTCGGCCAGGTCACAAGCGCTCTTCAGCCTCGGATCATTGAAATCGGCGCCCGCTTCGAATTCTAGCTATGGGGAGCGCTGAAACGGAGCGGGAAGCGTTCCCCACCGCTCGCAAATTGTCGAAAAAACGGTTGACTCCCGTCTAAACCCGAGATACTATTGCCTCAAGCAATACATCAGATGGTCGGACCACTCGCCAATCTAGACTGCTATCGGCGGAAAGAAGCGAGGTCTCTCGTGATCAAATATCTGACCAGGTCAGTCATTCTGCTCTTCGCCTCGTGGGCTGTTTTATACGGCCAAACAGAACGAGGCAGCATACGCGGAACGGTGTTGGATTCCTCCGGTGCCGTCCTGCCGGGAGCCAAAGTAACGGCAACCAGCAACACCACCAATATCGCTGTCTCGACAGTTTCAGAGTCGGGTGGCAACTACAACATTCCTGAGTTGCCGCCAGGCAACTATACGGTTGTGGTCGAACAATCGGGCTTTAAACAATTGGTTCAGCAGAACGTCGTCGTGATCGTGGGTGGCGTTACGCCGCTCGATCTTCACATGGAGTTGGGGCAAATCAATCAGAAGATTGAAGTGACCGCCGCGGCTCCCTTGCTCCAGAGTGAAACGACCGACCTGAATGTGTCAGATCAACCCGAAGTCCTACGTTGATCTCCCGCTCACCTCCGCAGGCGCGGGACAGGGCCCCGGAAAATTTTATTTTCCTGTCCCCTGGAGTAACGCCGGGCGGCACGCCGGGGCGCGCCACCGCACCTTCGACGCGCACATCAACGGCAGCCCAACGCTCTCGAAGGAAATGCAAATCGATGGCATGAGCACTCTGATCGCCGAAGTGCAAGGCGACCCGCGCGACTTGACGTTTCCTCCTGACGCCGTCCTGGAAATGTCGATTATGACCAGCAGCTATCCTGCTGAATTCGGCAACACGGGCGGTGGGGTCGAGCAGTACGTCATCAAGTCGGGAACGAACTCCTACCATGGAAATCTGTATGAGTTCCTGCGCAATAACGCTTTCGACGCGCGCGGTTTCTTCAACGCTACTACCGCGGTTCATCATGAGAACGAGTTTGGCGCCACCTTTGGCGGCCCGGTCATAATTCCAAAACTTTACAACGGCAAGAACAAGACCTTTTTCTTCGTGAACCCGGAGTTCTATCTGCTTCGCGGCGGTGCGCAGAACTCTATTGGATCGGTACCGGACGCGGCGTTTCGTTCGGGTGATTTTCCGGACTCGTGGATGCGAACGGGAATCAAATTCCTATCTATGATCCGAACACGACAGTGCCGAATGGAACAGGCGGCTACACGCGCTCGCAGTTCCCCGGGAACATTATTCCCGCGAATCGCATCAGCCCTGCTGCGAAGGCCATTTTGAGTTATGTTCCGAACGCCACATTGCCGGGAGTTTACAACAACTATCCCGCCACCGGTTCTTCCAAAACCAACTACGATGCCTACACCTACAAAATCGATCAGTATTTCTCGTCAACTCAACATCTGAGTGGCATGTGGAACCAGAGCGCCAACGATAATAATGGTCCCTACTCCATACTGCCCGCTCCCGTGGAAAGCACGCGCAATGGCACCACGAACGTGTACACCGGCCGCATCAATTACGACTGGACCATCAGCCCGACGCTGCTGAATTCCTTTCGCGTTGGCTTCAACCGGCAGTTTCAATATCTGGCGTCAGTGGAAGCTTCGCAAGATTGGGGAACGAAGCTGGGCATATCCGGCTTAACCCCCGGATTCCCTGTCGTCACCTGGGGACAATTTACGCCACTGGCGCAGAACCAAGGCCATCGACGGCCCTATCTCGAACACGTTCCTTTATTCGGATAGCGTCTCGTGGACGAAAGGCAGGCACAATTTCAAGTTCGGCGAAGATCTCCGAAGGCTGCAGCACCAGAATATCTTGCCCAGCCAGCCCGCTAATTTCAATTTCAGTACTCTCGAGACCGGCTTGCCGGGAGCTTCAGGCACCACCGGCAATGAGTTCGCCAGCTTCTTGCTGGGCCAGGTAGATAGCGCGAGTACATACATCAATAACGTCGGTAGAGGGCAATCGCTTCTGGTATTCCGGTCTTTACGCTCAGGACGACTGGAAAATCACCCCCAAGATCACCATCAACGCGGGCCTGCGCTGGGATATTTTCACTCCGTACCGGGAAGTTGTGAACCGCTATTCGATCATGGATCCTACAAAACCCAATCCCGCTGCAGGCGGTATACTCGGCGCTTATGTCTTCGCCGGGGGAACGCCAACACGCCTCCCTATACCGGAACCAAGTACTTAACTACCGATTCAAAGACCGCCATGCATAATTTGGGGCCGCGCCTTGGCGTGGCATGGAAAGTCACTGATCGTTTTGTCGTGCGCAGTGCCTATGGACTCAGCTATTACCCCGATGGCGGTTTGGGCGGCGGCAACACCCAGTATGTTACCGATGGCTTTTCGGCTAGCCCGAGCTTCATCAGCCCAAATAATGGCGTCAGTCCCGCGTTCCAATTGGATAGCGGCTTCCCGCAAAACTATTCTCACCCGCCATTCATTAACGCGGGTTTGAACGTCGGTGGAAGCGCCAAGATGTGGTGGGACAACGCTTACTTGCCCATGTACAAATCGGATTGGAACTTCACCACCCAGACTCAGATCACTTCTTCCTTCGTTTTCGACGCGGCTTATGTCGGCTCCAAATCCACGCGCGTGGGGACCGGAGCGGTGAATGCCAATCAGCTCAACCCGGCTTACTTGAGGCTGGGGAGATCTTCTAACAGACGATATCAATTCGCCTGCAGTGGTTGCAGCCGGATTCACGCCTCCCTACGCAGGCTTCACGGGATCGCTGGCGCAAGCATTACGCCCCTTTCCCCAATACATCGGCGTGGGCACGAATGCCTCGGCCATGATCGGGAACGCCACCTACCATTCTCTGCAACTCAAGGCCGAAAAGCGCTACACCTCCGGCCTTTGGGTTCTGGCGGCTTATACCTGGTCCAAAACTATCACCGACTCCAGTTCGCAGCTCGGCGGGTTCTTCTCCAGCAGCGCGCGCGATAACTACAATCGCTCGCTGGAAAAGGCGTTGGCCACTTACGATGTCCCCTCCCGCCTGGTCGTCGCGTTTAATTACGAATTGCCGATCGGGCCCGGCAAACCCTTCGTCAATCACGGAGTCGCCAGCAAGATCATAGGCGGCTGGCAGGTGAACGGCATTCTGACTTATCAATCCGGAGTACCAATTCGATCTCGGCGAACAATACTTTGCCGCTCTTTAATTCCGGAAACACCCCAAACTCTGTGCCAGGCCAAAGAGTGGAGAATCCAACCAGCGGATTCGATCCTGGAAAGGATGTTTTACTGAATTCCGCCGCCTTCTCAGATCCGGCTCCATTTACATTCGGCACTTCGGCGCAGATCTTGCCAAACGCCCGCAGCTTCCCGGTCTATAACGAAGACTTCGGCCTACAGAAGAAATTCTTCATCCGCGAGCCTTCGATGTATTTCGAGCTGCGCTTTGAGATGTTCAATGCCTTCAATCGCGTGGTTTTTGCTTCTCCCTCCGGAACCAACTTCGACAATGCGAATTTTGGGCAGGTTACGGCTCAGGGCAACTCTCCCAGAAACGGCCAAATCGCCGCGAAATTCTACTTCTGAAGTAGCACGTCAGCGCACGGAACCTGCCGCTGCGCTCAGTTGTATGTTGAATGCATGAGTCGGGCGATACCAGCGTTCCTCCTGCTTTTGGGACCGCTATTCGCCTTCGATTCTATCGACCAGCTCCGCCAGGCCCTGACCCTCTTCAATTCGGGTCATTACCAGGACTCCTTCAATCTCGTCTCGCAATACGTTCAAGAGAATCCGACCAGCCCGACTGCTCACAAACTTCTCGGGATGGACGAGTTCATGCTCGGCCACTCACCCGAAGCATTGGCCGAAGTGAAGCGAGCTGTCGAGCTTGCGCCCAATGATCCGGACGCTCAATATTATCTGGGACGCCTCTACTTTACGGCCGATAACGCGCCGGCAGCGCTCGAAGCATTCCAGAAGACCATTGCTCTTGATCCCTCGAGCGTGCGCGCTCACACACAATTGGGACAGACCTACGAAGCTCTGGGCCGTCGCCCCGACGCGGAGAAAGCTTATCGCGCCGCTATCGAACTGGAGAAGGCTCAGCCGAAGAAATCCGGATGGCCCGACTACGATTTAGGCGTCCTCCTTCTCGATGACGGCCGCACCGCCGATGCCATCGAGTGCTTTCGCCAGGCGTTGCAATGCAATCCCAAATTTCCTGAAGCGCAAGTCAAGCTCGCCGTAGCTCTCTCCAAAAAAGAACCTGTTCCGGAGGCATTCTCGCTTTTGCAAGACGCGATCAGCCTCGATCCGAAAAACGCCGAAGCGCATTATCGGCTTGCCTTGCTGCTCAGCAAATCCGGTAAGCGCGAAGAGGCCCAACAGCAGTTCGCTCTTTTCCAGAAGTATCGGAAACCGTGAACGCTGCTGTTTGTTGCGTCGCAGGTACTACCGCACTGCTGCTATCAGCCTGGGCAACCATTTCCGATACATCGATCCGCTTCGTGGATGTCGCTGCTCAGAGCGGCATTCGTGCTCAAATCCGTTGCGGCGGTCCCGAAAAGAAGTGGATTCCAGAGGCTAACGGCTCCGGAGCAGCGTGGCTCGATTTCGATCGCGACGGCTTGATGGATCTGCTGATCGTCAACGGCTCCACAATGGACGACTTGCGTACCATCGTTGGCGGCCGCATCCCGCCCGTGCGCGAGGGGAGCTTGTATCTGTACCATAATCTCGGCAACGGCCACTTCGAAGAGGTCGCCGCGCGCGCCGGTCTGTCGAATCCTTATTGGGGAACCGGCGTAGCCGTCGCCGACTTCGATAACGATGGCTATCCCGACATCCTCGTCACCAACATCGGTGTCGATCTGCTCTTCCACAACAACCGGAACGGTACCTTCACCGAGGTCGGCCGCCAGATGGGTCTGAGCCGCAAAATCGCCTGGCATACCGGCGCTGCGTTTGGCGACTATGACGGTGACGGCCGCCTGGATTTATACATCGCCGGCTATGTCGATCTAAACGCGCTGCACCTGAACGCAGAGCCGCCCGTTTGCAACTATCGCGGTGTTCCAGGCTTCTGCGGCCCGCTCGGTTTACCCGGTCAAGCCGACATTCTCTATCACAACGACGGCAGCTCATTCACCGACGTCACAACCAAAGCCGGTGTGGAGGACAAAGGTCTCTATCACGGCTTCACAGTTGTCTTCGACGACTTCAACCAGGACGGCAAAATTGACATCTTCGTCGCTAACGATTCCGACCCCAACTATCTTTACCTGAACAAAGGTGATGGCACGTTCGAAGAGGCCGGCCTGCCTGCCGGTGTTGCCTTCGGCGGAGATGGCCGCACGCAGTCCAACATGGGTGTTGCTGCCGGTGATTACGATAACGATGGCCTGATCGATATCCTGACCACCACTTTTTCAGAAGATTACTTTCCCTTATTCAAACAGCAGCCTCATTTTCTCTTTGAAGAAAGCTCTGCTCAGGTCGGCCTCGCAACTATGACGCTCCCATGGCTAGGATGGGCTTGCGGCTTTGCGGACCTGGATAACGATGGCCGCCGCGACCTCTGGATCTCGAATGGTCACGTATATCCGAAAGCCGGTATGCTGGCGAGCACCAGCTACCAGCAGCCCATCGCTGTGCTGGCCAATCGAAACGGTAAGTTCATCAGGACGCCCGGCCCGGTAAGCGCTACCGGCAACAACTCTTACCGCGGCGGCTGCGCCGGGGACTTCAACAATGACGGCAAAATCGATTTGCTCGTATTGCCTATCGCCGGCTCGCCTGTACTGCTCGAGAACCGGACCGAACCGGCGGCGCACTGGATCGGTCTCGATCTCCGCGGCCATCGAGCAAATCGCGACGCCATCGGCGCCCAGATCCGCATCGAAGCCTGCGGCAACTCGCAACTGGAGATCGTTCGCAACGGCGGCAGTTATCTCTCAGTCGATGATCCGCGCGTCCACTTTGGCTTGGGCTCTTGCGCCAAATTGGATCGCGTCCAGATTCGCTGGCCGGATGGCCGCGCCCAGGTTTTGAACCACCTTGCCGTCGATCGTTACCTGACCGTCGAAGAGCCCTTTTGAACGCCTCCCGGCTGCGCCCTGCTTCGATCGAATAACGCTATTTCCCGCTGGGCGTCTTCCGGACGGCCCATCTTCCTATAGACCTGGGCGAGACGGTAGTGCGCCGTGGATTGCTCGGGATGGTCCCTCAACACGGCACGCAGTTGTTCGATCGATTTGTCGTAGTGGCCGCTTTCCGTATACATCTTCTCGAGTGCGAAACGCGGCTCCACCATGCGTGGTTCCAGCCGGAGAGCCTCCAGAAAATATTTCTCGGCCCGGCCCGCATCGCCCGTTGAGGCACATAGATCGCCGAGTTCATAAAGCGCCTGCGGATGATGAGGATTAATCTTCAGCTCTTGCTCGAGTTCCGTTTTCGCGTTCTCGGATTGATGATTCTTCCAATAGATAGACCCGATCGCGAAGTGGATGTTCTGCAGATCCGGTTTGCGCTTGAGCGCCTCCCGGTACTCCGCTATCGCGCCGTCATCGTTGTTGGATTCTTCGAACATCTGCGCCCGAAGCTGATGGGCTCGGTAAGAATCCGGGTCCGATTCCAGAAGCTCAAGCGAAGTGAGATAAGCGAGCGACTGGTATTCCTCGCCTTCGCAGGTAAAGGTCCCGCTCACCGGTCCCAGCGCGTCGCTTGGTCTCGGCCTGAAGATGCAAGATCTCCTGCTTTAGCTCGGAGCCTGCCGGCGCGCCGTCCTTGTACTTGAGCGATCCGTCGATGACTTCATCGCTAGGCGCTTTGCTCTGCGGCGGCTTTTGCCCCGCAGCCTTGGCAGCACTCGACTCTTCTTTTTCCCGCAGTCGCGCGTTGTCCGGAATCTTTTTGAGTGCGGAACGATATTGGTCCCTGGCATCTGTCCAATTGTCTTTGGCTTCGTCGAGATGCGCTCGTACCAGAATCGGATACACCGAATCGCCGAACCGAGCCTCTAGCTGACCAAAATTTTGATCGGCTAAATGAGCATACGACTTGCTCAAGTGATAGAGCACATCTATATCGGCCGGATTCAGTTGAGCCGCCCTTTCCAGGCTCTTGGCCGCCTCCTGGTAGCTGCCCTGTGCGAAATCCGTGTATCCCAAATACGCATAGATCAGCGGGTTCGATGGCTGCTCTGCCGCCGCCTGCTTCAACTGTTCCACTGCTGTTTGGTAATCGTGCTCCCCGAAAGCGATAACGCCCAAAAAGAAATGCGGGCCTGCCAGTTCAGGCTTCAGTTCGAGAGCCTTGTGATACGCCGGCTTTGCGCGCGCGGTCTCGCCCTGCTGATAGTAAAGATTGCCGAGATTGGCATACGCTTCCGCCATTCGCGGCTCGAGTCGAATGATGGCTTCGTATTTGCGTGTCGCGGTAGCCAGATCTCCCGCGGCCTGGGCCTGTTGCGCTTCCGTGTAGAGCGCCCTCACATCATCCTGCGCCGCCAGCACTGCGACTAAAGCCGCCGCCAGGGCGATCGCTTTCAAAACCACCGGCATTTACGACAAGGCCGCTTCTTCGCCGCTCCCCACTTCTGCCATCCGCTCTCTCTTTGTTTGCGCCTGGATGAAAAAGCGCGCCATCTCTTCCAAATGTGCCAGCATGGCCGCCCGGGCTGCAGGCGCATTCTTCTTCGCTATCGCAAAGAAAATCGCTTTGTGATGCTCCAGCGCCTTTTCCGACACGCCTGGCACCTGCAGTGTGCTGCCGATCCACTTCTGCAACAGGTTGCGAATCAGGTTCAGCGCGTTCATCAGAATGCTGTTGTGCGCGGCCTGTCCTATCGCCAGATGAAATTCGATGTCCGCCTGCAGAAATTCGGAAGACTTCTGAAGCGAGCCCTCCATGCGGTCCAGATGTGCGCCAATCTGCTTTAGATCTTCAGCTGTCGCGCGTTCCGCCGCCAATCCGCTCAGCTCTGTTTCGATTAATCTCCGCGCCTCCACCAGTTCTTGTATTTCTGTCTCCGAACTGCTCGTGATCGCCCATAACAACGGCCTCGAAAGAAACTCCGAGCGCTGGCAAACGTAGGTTCCATCGCCGAGCCGCGTTTCAATCAGCCCCATGATCTCGAGCGCCTTCAGTGCCTCTCTTAATGAGGCCCGCCCCACGCCCAGCATTTGGCCCAACTGACGTTCGGGAGGAATGCGAGCTCCCGGTTTCCACACGCCTCGGATGATGTGGCCCACTAACTTGCGGTAAATGTCGGCGGTTAGGGTTGTGCGGGTGATCGGCGTCAGATCATCGTGCGGCAAGAAGCAATTGTCCCATAATTCGAACTAGTCAAAAGCCTGATGGTCTGATATTCTTACCTATTTCGAATGAAGAGAAGGCAATTTCTCGAAGGCGCTTTGGCGGCCACTTGCCTAGCTCCCGGCCAGCGCGCTCGGGGATCGGTGGCACAAACATTTCTTCTTCAGAACCCGAGCCTAGCTTGGCAGCTTCGAAACGTGCCCCAACGGCGTCTGCTCTGTCGCTTTTGAGAACCGCCTTTCCGGGCGGCGCTATCCTCTTCAGACCGCGGAAGAATTCGCGCTGGTGTTCGCGCAGGGTCAGAGACTCGAAATCCCCTGGTGGAATTTCCAACTGACCGGCGCAGAAGATACTCCCCCGGGACCCGAGAGCGGCACTTGGAAGCCTGTCAACAACCTTGCTGGCGTTCAGAAGGAACGAATCTATCAAGGGTATGCTTGGTTTCGGCATGAATTCGCCTTACCCGAAGATGCCCGCGGTAAAGACCTGATCTTCATTCTCGGCGGCTACGATGAACAGGACTGGAAAGAGCATTGGGTCTACCTGAACGGCAATGGAATCGGCCAGCGTACGGTTTCGACCCGCTGGCATTTGCCGGGGCGGTATATCGTTCGTCCGACAGACCCGGTTTACGCGCAACTTCAGTTTGGGCCGCAGTCTCGTAACCTTCTTGCGGTTCGCGCCCGTGGCTACGATCTGCGAACCGGCGAACTCTCCGGCGATGCCCTCGAGCAATATGTCTTTCGTCCCTTTCTCTTCGATCAATTCATCTCGATCGGTGAGCCCTATCGTCGGGTCTCCCGTTTCGAACTCCGAAAGGCGCTCCAGGAGAGCCCGGAAAAGCTCAGCTTGCTCCTCGAAAACACCGAAAACCACCTGCTGGTCACGGCCCATTACGAACTCGACGGCTTCGTTCGAAGAAAATGGCTGGAAATTCACAACCAGAGCGCGGAGCCATTTCTCTTGCTCGATGTAGATATCGATGCGTTCGGCATCGATGCCAAATCCTCCGGCGGCGGTCACGGGAAACCTGTTTTCCTCGACGACGAAGCATTCTGCGCGATTGAGCATCCGGCCGGTATCAACCAGGCTACGGCGGCCGGCATCCGCTTGTGGCACTGCCCGGGACGATCGATCGCCCCCGGCGCAACTCTTCGAACCCAATCGGCGATCGTCGCAGCGGCGCCGGCCGCCAATGGCCTCGATCAGTTTCACAAGTACTTACGAACGCGCAGTCCCCGCCGCAGCAAAGGACGAGTTTCCATCTTCACCTGCTTCGGAACAAATAACCAGTGGGGCGCTTGCCCCACGCTCAATGACGTTCAAGTGCTCGATGACCAGCGAGTCGTCGGAAGCTGGCAGAAGCAAGGAGTGAAATTCGATTTCTTCACGCTCGATACTGGCTGGCCCGCTCCGGATGGCGACCTTACCGAGTTCGTCAACACCTGCTACCCTGACGGTCCGTCCCGCATGATCGAAGGCATTCACCGCCTCGGCATGCAGTTCGGACTCTGGTTTTCGGAAGGCTGGGGCGGCTGGGCCAATGGGCTCTATCCGCCCATTCAAAGCGGTGCCATTCCGGAACCGGGCGCGTCCTCTAACCTTTCCGAAACTCCTCCCCTAGGCGTCTATAGAAACGGATACCCCGTGGGAGGCGGCACCGGCCGCTCGATGTGCATGGCGGCTCCGCCGTATTACGAAGTGTTTCGCAAAGCGATCCTGCACCACGTCCAGCAAAATCAGGCGCGTCTCATAAAATTCGACTCCGGAACTTACTACTGCAATAGCACTCACCACGATCATCTGCCGGGAAAATACTCGACCGAAGCTATGTCCGATCGCGTGATCGAGATCGTCGAAGCCGCCCGCGCTCTGGCGCCCGAGCTATTTGTGATGTGGTACTGGGGTGAAGGCTCGCCCTTCTGGGCGCTTCACGGCGACGTCATCTCTGAATCGGGACTGTTCATGGAAGGCTCCGGAACCAGCCAGTTTCCGACGCTCTATTATCGCGATTCCGTCACTCTTTCCCTCGATCAGAACACCCAGTTCGCCAAGCTGATTCCGCCCATGAATAAAGATAGCCTCGGTATCTGGCTATCTCAGATTCGTTGGGGCAACTTCATGGGCAGGGAGCGCTGGCGGCAAGCGCTGGTGATGGATCTCGGCCGTGGCAGCCTCGTTTTCCCCCAGCTGTGGGGCGATCCGAATCTGCTGAATCCTGACGATGTCGCGTTTCTTGCGGGGATCATCGAACTCGCTCGTGCTAACGATCAGCTTCTCCAGTGCCCACGGCGGCTCATTGGCGACACCTGGAAGAACGAGCCCTACGCCTATGCCTTCTGCGATGGATCACGCGGCTTAATCTTCTGCAATAACGTCCATTTCACAGCTCGCAAGCTGGAATTGCCGCTCGGACAGTCGATTGGCCTTTCCGCCAAGCACGCTTCACCGCTTCACATCACAACGCACTATCCCGAACGAAGCTATCTCGTTCCCGGCGACGGCGATGTCTTTCGTGCAGGCAGTACGGCGCAGATCTGGCTGCGGCCATTCGAAACGCTCCTGCTCGAAATCGGACCAGCTTCAACGAATCTATCGGCGCGATCTTTGAACGCAACTGACGCGGCCCGTCTCGGTTCGGCGCTCGATCTGCATTCCACTCAGATGGCAGGCTGGATGGATCTCAAATTCGCCGATGCAGAACGCTTCGAGCATGCCGGTATGCAGCGCACAAGGCAATGCTTCTCCTCCCGCCTGCCCAAGCTCTCGAGCGCGCGCTATGTGCTCGCCGTAGTGGTCAAGCTCAGCAAGGATGACCACGATTTTCGCTATGCCCCGTATGTCGCCGAGATCGTACAGATTCGCGGCAGGCTGGCCGGGCGCGACATTCAGATGATTCCCGTTCCCGACGCGCGCCGCTTCGGCAACACCCAGCATGCGGGCTGCTCCTGGGTGCTGTACAAGATACCTCTTTCGGCAAGGCACTCCGAAGAGCCGCTCGAATTCGCCGTCCACGCCTACCTGCCTAAAGGCGTGATCGCGCACACCGAAGCCTGGATCGTCGACCAGTGGTGGCAGGAAAGCGGCCGCCCCGAACCCGACGGCTTCTATGGCGACTCCCCGTCGTAGCGCGGGCACTTCGGAGGGTGGGCGAAGCACTCCAGAACGATGATCGAAGTCAGATCAAGGGTGAGTCTGGCAAGAGCGTGGCTCCCCGACATGGATTCGAACCACGATTATGAAGCCCGTTTGATTACTGTAAGTTACAGATTCTAAATGGCCACAAAATCCACAAGATCCCAGTCGTTATGAAGTTTGTACGATTTTTGTACGGTGACATTCCGGTTGTGACACATTGAACGCAATCCGCGCGCGCCGGACCCGCTCACCGGTAACGATTCCACTTCGGGATGATCTCATTCATGATCCGTGCCTGTCCCCTCGGGGTAAGGGCGACTTCATTGCCATCGAGCGACCGTACCTCCCTTCGTTTGAATGAGGCGGTTTTTGGCGACATTCACCGTCGCCGGTTTTTGGTTCACTGCTTGGCTCCGGAGGTCCGCGCGGCTGAGTTTATTTCCGGCCGCATGATTGAGGAGCAGGAGAACCTCTTCGCATGCGGGAATGCCTCAGGCGAGGACCAGCGGCTTGCCGTCCAACTCGTGGATAAGCGAGTGCTCAAGCTGGAAGATGCGGTCGATCGTCTCCGCGATGACTTCGCGATGCGTTTAAGCGCCGCTTTTGCTTCGTCACGCCCTGCTTGGTTAGGCGGAATTTACTACCCTCATCGTCGCCGACCAGCCCGCGAACGTGCGAAGGACAGACGCTTGCCGTAATCGATCTTGCCCTCGGCCTTGAGGCGCGGCTCATCGAGCTTAAAGTCAATTCCGTCTAAGTGCCACATTTCCCGCGACATGCCTTCAAATGAATGGGGCTGCGGCGCGGACGGCATATGAGATTGCACCGGCATCGCTCCCGACTCCTCTCCTCGACTAAGGGCTCCTGTAATAGAGGAAGCTGTTCGGTAGTCGGTGGCCGCTGATAGTGGCGGCCGGAGGCTCGGCCCCCACGAGCAATAAACCGCGATGCGATCCTTCTGCATGCACCGCGATCATGCAGTTTCCGGGCTACTGAATATTGGCTCTCGGGTCGAGACAGGACCTTAGCCGGTGGCCCAAAGGCAAGTGCGCTCTACAACCATCTGCGAGGAAGATGACGCACTTGTAGCCGAGTCCGTGACATGAGTGAAGCAACAGCCCTCCTTTGCGTTGGCTAGAGATAATGCAAAGTGCCGCCGCGATGAATGCACGATAAGGATCATGCCTCGCACGCCCTGGATCGCGGCGCTCCGATTCATTTGGTGCAGGCCACCCTCGGGCACGCGTCGGTCGCGACAACTGGGCGCTACCTGCATGCTCGGCCCAAAGAAAGTTCAAGCCGATATTTGGGATTGTAAGCGCCTGGGCAGTTTTGCTGGCGACCTGCGATATGGCTGTTATGCAGGGATTCCCGGATGGCCCGCCCAAGGCGAACAGGTAATTTTCAGGCCGTCTTGGGCAGCTGATAAACCTCACGCGCCAAAGAGTTGGTAGCGATATTAGGTAAATTATGGAAATCACATAAATTTGCTAATCTTTGTACAGATGGATCCTATCAGCAATCCCTATGCTCCTGGAGCCGGAAGCCCACCCCCGGAGCTCGCCGGGCGCGCCGCCATACGAAAAGATATCCACGTCCGTCTACAGCGTTTGCGTTTGGGCCGTCCGGCGAAGAGCCTGATGATGGTCGGACTGCGCGGTGTCGGCAAGACAGTGCTCCTCGACCAAATGCGCCGAGACGCCGAAGCGGCGGGAATCGAGACGGTACGCATCGAAGCTCCAGAAGGCCGGTCGCTACCGGCCCTGCTCGCTCCATCTTTAAGGGTGGCTCTCCTCCATCTCAGCAAGACAGAGGTCGCTAAAGATTATGCGGTGCGCGGTCTGAGAGCGCTTGCTGGCTTTGCAAGCAAGCTCAAAATTGACCTATCAGGATATCGAGGTCGGCCTCGACTATGATCCTGAACCGGGGTTGGCCGACAACGGAGACTTGGAAGGAGATCTTACAGCACTTTTAGAACAGGTCGGCTCGACAGCGAAAGCTGCTAAAACAGCAGTCGTGCTCTTCATTGATGAGCTCCAGTATGTTGAGGAACCTCAAATGGCGGCGTTGATCTCAGCCCTCCATCGATGCGCACAGGAACGCTTGCCAGTCACTGTTGTAGGAGCTGGCCTCCCCCAATTACGCGGTCTGATGGGAGAAGCTAAGTCTTACGCTGAGAGGCTATTCGATTTCCCGGAAATTGGAGCGTTAAGTCCGCCAGATGCCCGCGAGGCGATCGTCCGACCGGCGGAGAACGAAGGAGCTGCGATTGACGGCGATGCTGTTGAACTGATCATCGAAAAGACGCAAGGATACCCATATTTCCTCCAAGAATGGGGGAAGCACACGTGGGACATCGCGCCTCAAAGTCCAATCCGGCGAGACGATGTTCTCGAGGCATCAGACGAGGCGGTGGCTGCGCTCGATGAGAGCTTCTTCTTGGTGCGCTTTGATCGGTTAACTCCGACCGAAAAGAAGTATCTACGTGCGATGGCGGAGTTAGGACCAGGCCCGCACAGATCAGGGGATATCGCGGAGGAACTGGGCCGAAGTGTTAGCTCCTTAGGGCCAACGCGTGCGGGCCTGATCGCCAAGGGGATGATTTGGAGCCCGACTCATGGTGACACCGCATTCACTGTGCCGCTTTTCGATGAATTTATGAAGCGCATCATGCCAGGCGAGGATTGGAGAGCAATTGGGAGCTGACAGGGACATCCGTTTCGACGAGATCTTGCACTCCTTAATGTGTATCCGGAGGCGCGGTAAGGATTCTTGATCATGCCGAGCTCGGCATGATCGGCTTGGCAAGTTCCTCTATATTCGCTTCCTGCGGGTGGGATGGCAATGTCGCTCGGTGATTACGGCAAGTGCAAAGCTCGGTCCTTGGCATCTTGCCATATTTGTGCCATACGGTTGCTTGCATGCGTTCCGTGCGGCTTGTAAGTGTCTGTTGATAAAGGAGGTTATCATTCATGATGTCCCCTTCCCCTTGACGCAGATCCGCGCCAAAGGTCGCTCTTACTCGACTGGAGCAGCACGCTTCGTTTGTCGGTTGCACCACACCCGAACTGAAATAGCTTGCACTTCTATCTATGCTGGGAGTACAAATAGATAGAAGCGAAAGCTATGGCCGATTCATCGCCGAAATCCGATCTCCCCCAAGGTACGCTCGACCTCCTCATCCTGAAAGTTGTCGCCGTTCAGCCGGTGCATGGCTATGCCATCGCGCAGCGGCTGCAGCAAATCTCCCGTGACATCGTGCAGGTGCCGGGCGGCTCCCTCTACCCTGCCTTGCATCGATTAGAGAACCGAGGCTTCGTCAAATCTGACTGGAAGGAAACGGAAACCGGGCGCGATGCCAAGTTTTACCGCCTCACAAACAAAGGGCGAGCGCATTTGGAGTCGCAGACGGCGAGCTGGCGACGATTAGCCGGAGCCGTGGGCCTGATTCTGGACTTGGCCGAGGAGGGTGCTCGATGAATTGGTGGTCCCGGTTGTGGCGGCGGAAACGACTGGAGCAGGATCTGAGCCGAGAGCTTGAGTTCCACATTTCGGAGAGAATCGCAGCGTTTCAAAGCAGTGGGTTGAGTGAGGACGAAGCGCGCCGGCGTGTACGCCAGGAGTTCGGCGGAGCCGAGCAAGTGAAAGAAGACTGCCGGGATGCGCGCGGTCACTGGCTCGAAGATTTTGGAAAGGATTTGAGCTACGTTAGCCGTACACTGCGCCGCAGTCCCGGTTTCCTCGCCGTTTCGGTGCTCTCCTTGGCACTTGGCGTCGGTGCGAACACCGCTATCTTCAGCCTCATCAACGCGCTCATGTTGCGCTCTTTGCCTGTGAAGGACCCACAGCAACTGGTTCAGATCACACGTGTCGAAGCTGATGGCAAGCCATCGGCTGTCTCATATCCCCTTTATTTGTTTTTGCGTGACAATCTCAAATCGATTTCCGGGGCGGCTGCGGAAATGGGACAAAAGTCAGTAATCGTTATCAACGGCGAGGAAGATGTAGTCAACGCAGCACTAGTTTCTGCAAATGAATATGCCGTGTTGGGGATTAGGCCACTCGTTGGAAGGCTGTTCATCCCGGCAGACGACGAGATTGCTCCTGCGGCGACAAGCGCTGTGATCAGCTACCGTTATTGGCAACGTCGTTTCGGGTTAAATCCGGATGTCATTGGCAAAACTTTCATTGTCGAAGGCCATAAAGACGTGTTCACGATCATCGGAGTGACTCCTGCGGGGTACCACGGTGCCGTTGTTGGGAATGATCCCGAAATCACGTTACCGCTCACAACGATGCTGAGTGCGGAGAACCGGAACGAACCGACTAACAACATGCTGGACATGATGGGGCGCTTAGCTCCCGGTGCCACGCGCCAGCAGGCAAACGCTGAGTTACAGGTCCTTTGGCAAGCTTTTAAACAGCGCGTAGCCGCAACTCTTCCTGAAAGAGATCGTCCCATCATATTGCAACAGCGCGCAGCCGTTCTAAACGGACGAAACGGCTTCGATCCGCTTCGCGACCGCTACTCGCGGGCGCTTCTTGTCCTTATGGGCATCGTTTCTCTTGTCCTGTTGCTTGCCTGCGCGAACCTCTCGGGTCTATTGCTGGCGCGGGCTGTCTCTCGCGAGCGCGAGATCTCGATCCGCCTCGCGATCGGCGCGAGTCGGAGTAGGCTGATTCGTCAGTTCTTAACTGAAAGCTTCATTTTGGCCGCACTCGGCGGAGCTGCTGGCTTGCTGTTAGCGCGCTGGTTCAGTAGCATCCTGGTGACCACAATGGCAAATGGCGAGGCCGTTACAATTTCCAGCGCGCCGGATTGGCGCGTACTTGTCTTCACGGCAGCGATTTCACTGCTCGCTTGTGTTCTCGCAGGAGTTGCACCTGGTCTGCACGGTGTTCGGAGCCGTCTGAATTTGGGACTGCGCTCCTCTACGAGCAGCGGCCATCAGCGGCTCGGCAAGGCGCTCGTGATCGCTCAGCTCTCGATTTCGATGGTGTTGGTCACGGGTGCAGCTTTATTCGCGACGACTCTGGTCAAACTTTACAGTGTGAACCGCGGTGTGCATACGGACGGCATTCTGACGTTCACTCTTCGAACCGACGGCAAGTGCCCAGTGCAGCGCTGTAGTGCAGCGGCGCGTTCTCTGATTGACCGACTAAATCAAGTACCTGGGGTCGTCTCTGCAACTGCCGTCGATGTTCTCCCGATCAGTGGCAGTTTGTGGGTACGTGATATCGAGGTAGAAGGCTACACGTTTCGCTCAGGCGAAGATGAGACGGCGGCATTCAATGCGATCGCGCCGAAGTACTTTTTGACCGTCGAAACGCCGCTTCTGGCCGGCCGTGATTTCGGAAAACGAGACACAAGCGATTCCGGAAAAGTGGCAATCGTCAACGAAAGCTTTGCCCACTATTTCTTTGGCAAGGCCTCGCCGCTGGGCCGGAGAGTGACAAATCGGGGCGTGAGCTATGAAATTGTTGGCTTGGTTGCGGATGCAAAATACAGCAATCTTAAGCAACCGGCACTGAAGACTATCTATATTCCTTGGACGCAGCGAACCGGCGAAGAACCTACAGATTTCAATTTCCTGGCACGTGTCAGCAAAGGCAATCCAATGCGGCTGTCCGGAACAATTGAACTGCTCGTACGCCAGGTGGAACCGGCTTTGCATGTCAACACTGCCGCGGCTTGGTCAACGGTGGTCGACCAAACTATCGTTACGGAAAGAATCATGGCTGGGCTCGGCGGCTTCTTCGGACTGCTTGCTCTGATCATCGGTTGCATTGGGATCTTTGGTGTCACAGCGTTTCGGGTCTCGCGTCGTGTCAATGAGATCGGGGTGCGTATGGCACTCGGAGCTACCCGGCTCGGCATCTTGAAAATGGTATTTCGTGAAAGCATGGCCATGCTGGTAACCGGATGCGTCGTCGGCGCATTCGCCGCGTTCGGTATGGCACGTCTCGCGCGGGGGTTGCTGTTCGAGGTCAGCCCTGCTGACCCGAGAGTGTTTGGCATGGCGGCGATGGTGCTTTTATTTTCGGGTCTCCTAGCGGCGTGGCTGCCCGCGCGACGCGCCTCGCGAGTCGATCCGATGGTCGCATTGCGTCACGAATGATCTTCCGAATTTGTTCAAGTACCACCGTTTCTTCTAGTTGCTAAAACGAACGATGCTGTTGAAAAACTCTCTATGGCGAAGTGACCGGATCGGCTCGATCTGTAATTTTGCGCCGCCCGACGTTTGGAGGGATGGCCTTTTCAGGCCATCCCTGCTATCGGTTCTTTCGGTTGATTCAGGAACCTTATTAGCCGTTTGACGTTCTGGGCCGTTGCCGCCAAGATGAATTGCTCTTTCGCGTTTCGCAGACCGCGCAGCCGGAGCTTGCGGAGCCGGATTTGATTGCGCAGCTCGGAGAATAACGCCTCGATCTTGTTTCGAGCGCGGCGGGCAATCGCAAATTCCGGTGTTTGGCTGAGCTTTCGAACCTGCTCGCGCACGTCCTCATACCAATTGACTCTCAGCGTACGGCGAGTCGCCGACGGAGTGCACGCGGGCTTATGGGAACAGTTTCGGCATTGCGACGGCTTGGCGCTGTACGTAAAGCCCTGTGAACCTCGACTCAACCCGATGTAATGAAGCAGATGGCCGGCTGGACAGCGATAGGCGTTTTCTTCCGGGACGCGAGTAAACTCATGCTGCGTGTAGAAGCCCTTTGTTTGTTGCTTTCGATCCAACACGGGTATGTACGGCGTCATCTGCCGATTCGAAAGCCAAGACAGGAACTCACCCGTGCCATAGCTCTTGTCAGCAGTGACGCTGACGGGTTGCAACCCGAACCGTTCTTTCGCTCTTTCCAACATCTGCCGGGCCGCAATGATTTCTTGGCTGAGGCGTGCTGGGGTTGCCATGACGCCCGCGATGATGCAGCTTCGATTGTCGATCAGATAGTTGTCGTAGTAAGCGAACTCTGAAGCTCCTCGCTTGCTCGACAGAGCTGCTTCCGGATCGGTCGTCGAAATCTTCATCGGTGGCGAGTTCCGATACGTGCGGCGCAGTTCGGGTTCTACCTTCCGCTTCGGACGCAGATGGATCAGAAGTCTGTTCCGGCTCCGCGATCACGTTCTCGCGCTCGACCTGCTCGACATACTCGCGCACGGTGCGATTGACTTTAGCGACTTCCGGCAGTTGCTCACGAGTGATCGTTCGGTCAGGACTGGCATCGGCGCGAATCTGCGTGCTGTCCACGGAGAGATCGACACCTTTTAACAGCCCGACGTTCATACACTGCTGGACGATTCGCTCGAAGAGTTCAAGAAAGAGCGGCGACTCCTGAAAACGGCCGTGCCGATTCTTGGAGAATGTCGAGTGATGCGGAACCTCTTGATCGAAGCCCAGACCGGTAAACCAGCGATAAGCAAGATGCATCCCGACGTCCTCGACCAGACGGCGCTCACTGGTGATTCCGTACAGGTATCCGATCAATAGAATGCGGAGCAGGACTTCGGGATCAATCGAAGGCCGACCTGTGTGGCTGTAGCTCGCCTTCAAGGTCTCGCGCACGAAAGCGAAGTCGATGTGTTGGTCGACGAGCCGCAAGCAGATGATCTTCGGGAATATGGTCTTCGATCCGGAAGTAGTAGAACAGCGACTCAGAACGAGTTTGTTGACCCATCATGATGAGCAGCGCGCCTCCGTAAAAGGTGATCGAGAACGACATTCAAAGTCAATGGAAAGACGCGCACGGAGGCTTCTACGTCACCGCAAACATTTCATTACCGCATTGTTTTTTGGTAATTCCCCGCAACCACTGTCCGGATGGCGGACTACTCGCTCGGAATGTGCCAGGCGCTAGCGGCAGCTTTCTATAAGGCGCATTCGCTATTCTCAACGAGCCCCCGGTATCGATACGTTTCTGCATTCACAACGCTCGTCAACTCGGTCTGAGTCAAATAACGGATATTCGCTTCCACATCGATCCGACGCACGACTTCCGCCAGCCCGAGGAGCATTTCACGCTCGGCACGGGTCATGGTTGTGCTGACGATGACTCCACTGTTTTCCACCAGAAAGAAGCAGGGGCGAGTGCCGTTACAACACTCATTCGATTGATGGCGTCGGACACCGGGAACGAGGAGACCAATACAGGGGTGCTCGGTCCCAAGAAGATCGCCTGGCAAGGATAGAGCATCCCCTCGACGAGAATTGTTCGGGAAATCGCGTCCGTCGACAGAGCGTGCACTGCTTCGAGATCCGGCAAACACCATTCCGATCCGCGCGCTATACGTTGCAGTAGAGCGCGGTCGGGCGCAGGCGCCAACCGGGGTTCAATGGCAAGCCGTTTCTCGACCTGAAAGAGCAATTCTTCGGCGGTCTCGGCATCATCGGCGCACACTACCAAGCCATGATTACCCAATATGAGAATCTCAGTCTCGGGTGAATTGGCAAAGTCTTCTCGACCTCTCGAGCGAGCGGCAGTCCCGAGCCCACGTACGGAATCCACCGCCAGCGCAGGCCCGCAAGCCGATCTGCCAGATGTGCAGGTCCGTCTTCCCGTACCGCCCAAGCAGTGGTGTTTACCGAATGAACGTGGATGGGCCGCCCGTGGAACTACGGCGTGCATGACTGTCTCGATCGACGGTACCAGCCTGTGCCCCGATTGACTCGTATACTGCGCGACGAAATCCCTCTTGCACTGAATGCAGTATTTTATTTCATCCATGTCAACCGGGACAAGGATCTCTTCCGAGGCGGCATGCGCTAGCCACTTGCCAGAGGCCTTGACCGATAGAACGCCATCGAGTTTCACGGAAGTGTTCCCGGAACCGGCCTGCACGAGCAGCGGATCGCGGCCTGAGCGGGCCGAAACGTCAATTAGAGCCTGGATTTCGGAATGGTTGGAACCCGATATCGTTCCTGCTCCTGCCTACGCTGACCTCCAGAGTCTGCTCGCAACGCCTCAATAGGTAATCGAAGTCAACTCCGAAGACCTCCGCCAGGCCGGCACTTCGAGCTCCGGCATTGGCTTCGCTTCGAATAACTTTCGGCACGGCACCGCCAGCCAGCGCGCCACCCGCGTCGCCTTCTGCCGCCGGGCGCTATCGGTCGAAATACCCGTGTTCGCGTACATCTGGCGATACAACTTGGAAATGAACAGGAAAACCAGGTAGCTGTCTGCGCAGCGTGGGTACGCACTTCGACCGGCTCCAAATCTCCCGCAGGGTGTAAAAGCTGTCCCAGACCGCCTGCGTCCGCTCGGTGATCTCCTTCGTGGTCATGGTCTCGTGCGGAGTGAACATTTTCTGGCCGCACACTCGCCGGAATCAACCAATAGCGAGTGATCGGAACTCCGTCCACTAGAGGAACGTTCCCGTTCACGCTCTTCTCCCAGCGATCGAAGTCCACCGTGCCGGGAAAGGGAGTCATCATCACGAACTGAGCGAAGGTCAGGTTGGCCTGTTTGGCCAAGGCGGTAGTCGCCGCGAAGGTGTCCTTGCGGTCAGAGGGAAGGCCGAAGATGAATGATCCGAGCACGTGCACGCCATGCTCCTTGAATGTGCTGAGCCGCGTAGCCAAATCCGCGCCTGCTGAGTTGAACTCCTTAAAGACAGACTTCAGCCCTTCGACGGTAACGGATTCCACTCCCACCAGCGCGCCCTTGATGCGAGCTTTTCGCATCGCGTCGAGAAACTGCGTGTCTTCGCCAGCTTCCA
>CAVTXN010000011.1:0-210118 GCA_963738555.1 Terriglobia bacterium | reverse complement strand
TCTTGCCCGCCAGTGGCTGGCCGCTATCCGCGCGTCCGCTCAGAACGCCGAACAGAGGATCCGTCCGCAGTTGTTCATGATCATTCAGATCCTCGTAGCCCAGCGCCAGACCGTAATCCGCTGCGCGAGCATCGCTGGACCCGGTGCTCCACCAATTTCTGATTGCGTCCGTCGAGGAAACACTCTCTCAGCCGTGGCAGCAGATTCAGGCGCTTGTCAGTCTGGCGCAACAACAGCGCCCCGCCATCGGAACTGATCTGGCCGCCATCAAATCGGGCTACGATTTCCCGTCTTCCACAGGCTTCAAATCCGAAGCTCGATTGGTTACACTCTGTCATAGCGAAAGCCGTCCTCCTGTTGGCTGTAACTTGTGTCTGGAAACTCAGTTATGCCACAGAAGACGGCTTTTTGCCCATAGTCGGTGAGAAATTGCGGCTAGGGACTGGAACTGGCGCACATCGCCACCCTGCACGAAAAAGCTGTTCGGGTCATGACCATCGGGCAGCGCGATGCGGCGCGGTAACACCTTGCGCCCAGAGACGGCGCGAAAGCGATTGCGATGCACGTGGACCACTGCCATTGGTATCGGCATCAAAGACCACATAGATGGTCCGGGCGCTATCACACAGTTGCTGGAACTGACGTGCGTTGAGATGATTTCCCAGCGAGCAAGTGACATTGCGAAAGCCGGCTTGCCACAGCACGGCATAGTCGAACAGGCCTTCCACAAGGATCACCTCTGGATATCGTCGGACGTGCTCCCATAAGTACAAACCACCCTTCGAGCCCGGCAGAAACAGATGCGGTGACGACGAACTCAGGACACTACGGCCATATAGATTTCCGTCCAGCGGAAAAACGATGCGCCGGCTGTAGCTGTCGTGGCCAGCGGCATTGACCAGACCAGCTCGTTGCATAACTGAGAGTGGATAGCCAAGCTGCATCAGGCAGCTTCGCAGGCAACCACCGGGTGCATAACCGATGCGCATGTGCTCGATCACTTCGCACGAATGGATTCCCCGCTGGTCGAGATAAGCAAGCGCTTCGTGATAGCGGTGTAGCTGAATGCGATAGCAATCGACCACGGCATTCAGCAAAGGGGCTAAGCCGCACCACTCCCGCAGCAATGTTATGGCCTTGGGGAAGTTCACCTGGTGATAGAGTTCGGCAAAACGAATCACATCACCGCCACGCCCGCAGCCGTAACAGTAGAACAGGCTCTTGTTGGGATCCACCAGGAAGCTGGGCTTGTGATCCGTGTGCAGCGGGCACAGCCCCATCCATCGGCCACGGCTAAGTGCGCGCGCCGGCTGCCAATCATGTGCCTGCAAATACTCCAGCAGCGGAATGTGCTGCTTCAGTTCATCGAGCACCTTGCGGTTCACGGACTTTTTGCCTCGAGCCGCAGCATACGGCAGCTGGCGCTCAGATCCCAGGCAAAGATGGTGGGTGCTGCAAGAAAATATCCTCCGGCGACGGTTGTTTTTGCCCAGCACCACAGACTGAGCACTCGTTTTCGTACCCAGCGGCGCAGAGTGGACGCATCGGGCAAACGCGCTGGATCTTTGCAGTGTGGTGCCGCCTGCTCGGCAGATTCACCGGCGGCGAGGCTTTCACAGGCCTGTTGTCGGCAACGCAGGCTGTAGTGCCCCAAGGGCACCAGCCAGTCCGGCAACATCGTGAATGTCTTCCGACACTGCCGGCAAACCCCGCGCCGAATCCAGATCCGTCTCGTGACGGTCATCGTGCGCTTGCCGGAAGCCGCCTGCCATGGCCGATGATCGTCGTGGCGTCACATACTGGACACCATCGCGGTAGACGATCCAACGGAACTACCCCGGATCGCAGTTGTCTTCCGTTTCTGGTAGTGCGATAACGAGAATCAGGCTGGCGTGAAGGCCCAGTTCAGAGCGTCCCCGCCAAGGTTCAATCTGTCGGCTGGGTCTTCACCCTCCGCAAATGTCAGTATCAGTTTCGAACGAAAAAAGAATACTGCTTTGCGTCGGTTGACGACAGCCTCCCATTCGCAACATTGGCCGGTAATTTTCGGCAATCCGGACAGTGGCCGAAACACCCGCATATCGTAGACTGACGGGCGGCTCGATTTCGTCGGGTTGCCAATCTACGACAACCCGACATGTCATTCCTTGGCATGAGCGCCGCCAATCCACGAGTAGCGCGTTAACCGTCAAAATGGCTGCGCACTTTGGACAGATGGAAATGAGAGCGCACTTGGAGTGGGCGGAAGAGACGTTAGCCGAACTGAACAAGATCGCCGGGAAACGCAGCCGTCATGCAGAACCCGCCGGGAGAAGAGACGTGCACGCAAATGAGATACTCGCACCAGCAACTCCTGACGTGCGTCAAAGGCCGCCGCAACTAGCTTCGTGGAAACACCTCGCGGGCTTCCTCCTGATTGGGGCCGGCATCGTAGCTTTGGGCGTTCTAGCTCAGCACTCTCCTGCGGGAGGCGGTGTTGGCGGCACACCTGGCCAACTCGGCCGTCACAGCCAAGCCATTCCTATCTACTTGGTCGCAATTGCCATGGACTGGGCCCTGCTTTACTACTGCTGGGCCGGTGTGCATCACCGTGGCGGCGAGTTAGCAACGCTTGCGGGCGGCCCATGGACCTCGTGGAAAAGCGTCGCGGTGGACGCGGGGATAGCATTGGCGTTCTGGGTGCTGTGGGAGGGCGCAGAATATGGCATTTACTGGTTGCTGGGGCCCAGCCGTGCAAAGTCGGTCGATAGTTTGCTGCCGCGGAGCCTTCTTGAAATCCTGCTTTGGATTCAACTTCGGTTACCGCTGGCGCGTGCGAGGAAATGGCATTTCGGGGTTATCTGCAGCGGCAGTTTCATGCGCTGACCGGAAGCGTAGCGTTTGCGGTGCTGGGGCAGGGGCTGGTGTTTGGTCTATTCCACTTTTATCAAGGTTGGAAGAATGTGATTGTGATCTGCGTCCTTGGTGTTTTGTATGGAGCGCTGGCTGCGTGGCGCAGGAATCTTCGCGCAAACATCATGGCGCATGCGTGGGGCGATGTTTGGTCAGGCTGGTTGAAATTCCTGGCTTGGCGGTAGAAGACTATTCGACCACCCGGAACGTGGGAGGCGGAAGCCTTCGTTTGGCAGGACCCAAGCATGTTTGGGAACGTCCCCAGCATCCGGCAATCGACATGTCCGGATAAGTCGGCTAGACTTCCCGATGGAATCAAAATGACGCGATGCGCGTTATACGTCAAGTTGACGCCTGCTGCCCAACTTCAAAATCATCCCGAACGCAAAACTGGAACTTATGTGGTGGGACCAGAGGACCAGGCGAGAACCATTCCTTACTCCTGCCGTAGCGCAGACATCGGATCGATTTTCGCCGCCCGCAACGCCGGTACAGCACAAGCTAGTCTCCTGTCTCTGAAGTTCATTGACAAAATCTGGCGACACTGGCCAGAATCTCATCAGCCGTTTTGGTCCACTTAAAGGGTTTGGGCGACTCGTTTGTGACGGCGAGGTATTGCTTGATGGCAGCTTCCAGTTGCCGCACGCTGCGATGGGCGCCACGTCGGATTTGCTTTTCCGTTAGGGCCGCAAACCAGCGCTCCACTTGGTTGATCCAGGAGGCGCTGGTAGGAGTGAAGTGTACATGAAAGCGCGGACGTTTCGCAAGCCAGCGCTGGATCGCCGCTGTTTTGTGAGTACCGTAGTTATCCAGGATCAAGTGCACGTCAAGACTTGCGGGAACAGCTTCGTCGATGGTATCGAGGAACTGCCGGAACTCGGCGCTACGATGTCGCCGATGGCATTCCCCAATAACCCTGCCAGTCTTAACGTCCAGAGCGGCGAACAATGAGGTTGTGCCGTGCCTTTCATAGTCATGGGTCCGGCGTTCTAGCTGTCCGGGGCGCATGGGTAAGAGCGGTTGCGTGCGGTCGAGAGCTTGGATCTGAGATTTCTCATCCACGCACAACACAAGTGCCCGGTCTGGTGGATTCAGATACAATCCCACGATGTCGCGAACCTTTTCAATAAACAGTGGATCTTTCGATAGCTTGAACGTCTCGCTACGATGGGGCTGTAAAGCGAAGGCGCGCCAGATTCGGCTGACTGTACTGCGGCTCAGTCCCGCTTTAGCGGCCAGAGAACGAGTACTCCAATGGGTTGCGTCTCGCGGCGTCGATTCCAACGTCAGCGTCAGTACGCGCTCCACTTCGGCATCGCTGATTTTGCGCGGCGTGCCGGGACGCGGTTCATCCAGCAGACCGTCCAGCCTCCGCGCTAGAAACCGAGATGGCCACTTGCCCACTGTCTGCTTTGTGATGCGCAGCTCGCGCGCCACGACACTGTTGTTCTTGCCCTTCGCGCACGCCAGAATGATCCCCGATCTCTGGGCGAGCGCTTGAGAGGACTTCGGACGGCGCGCCCAGCGCTCCAGCGTTACCTCTTCCTCGGCGGTCACCCTTAACTCGGCAATAGGACGTCCTGTCCGCATCCCTGCACTCCTTTGTATAGGAGATGCGATCGCCTCCACTTCTTATTCAATGAACTTAAGAGACAGGAGACTAGTAAGCCAACGCAAAGAAATAGTACGCTGACGCCCAAAAGAGTCGGCGCATCGATCGGTTTCATCGCAAATAACATGGACTGAATAAACCGGGCCAACCCAATTGCGCCTACTAAGCCCACAACGATTCCCGCCAAAACGGGCATGGCGCCATCGCCTACGACCATTCGAATCAAGTCTGCGCGTGATGCACCCAACGCAGCGCGAATACCCAGTTCCTGCGTGCGCCTTGCCGTGACGAAAGAAAGCACACCGTAAATCCCGGCGCAGGCAAGCAGCATAGCCAATAGCGCGAAACCACCAAGCAACATCGTAGGCAACCTTCGCGTCATCAGCGACTCAGCCTTGATCTGTTCCACCGTTTGCGGATCATCCAGCACCTGAGTCTTATTGATCCGCCAAAGGCTCGCTCGACAGACTTGATCAACGCGTCGGGATTTCCGCCACCCCGCACCACGATTCCTAAACCGACCACCGGATTCTGTGCAAAGCTCGCATAAGCGCCCGTATCATCTGCGGCATCCAATCCGTTTGATTTTTCGTCGGCTACAACACCCACGATTTGCCACGCGGTCAGCGGTCCAAGTCCTTTTCTGGATGGAAGTATCCGCTCCACAAGGATCTGTTTTCCAATCGCATCGCCGTTTGGGAAATAGCGCTTCACAAAAGACTGATTGACTACCACAACCGGTGGAGAACCTGCCGTATCGCGTTGGTCCAGAACTCGCCCCTTCCCCGTCGAAGTTCACGGCACCTTCCCGTACTCGGCTTTGGCTTCGCGCAGGATGGGAATATCGGGATCGGCGTCTTGCCAGAGCTTGAAGAAGTCCTGGTAGGCGGCACGCGCATGAGCCGTGTCGCTTTGGAGCGCATAGGCGCGGGCGAGGCCGAGATGTGCGAGCGCGCCAATCGGAAAGTTCAGCACAATGCCACGATGTTCAATGATCTTCTGGAACTCCGCAGCCGCTTCCTTGCCTTTGCGCGCCAGCAGGTAGGCTTGTCCGCGCAGATAGACCGGGTACATCATCCCCACGGGGAATGGTTGCGATTGCCCCAGCTCATAAGGCGCCGCCGGTTGGAGTAACTCAACAGCCTTTTCGCCATTGTTCGACTTGAGTGCAACGGCGGCCCGGATCGACGGGAGCCAGTAGCCTTGAACGATTGTGTGTAGAGGGAAGTCTTTATTGAGGCCTTCCGCGAGCTTCTGCGCTTGCGCGGCGTCTCCGGCTCGCCCCAGGGTCAGCGCCGCCAAAGTTTTGACGTCTCGTCCAGGCATGAGCGCCAGAGCCGCCGAGGCGCTTTGGCGGGCGGGACCCGCATTCCCGAACTCTGCCTCGCGTAGGGCGGCCTCGACCTGCCACAACGCAGCGGTTTCTTTGGCATCGGCGCGGAGTGCTGATTCCACAGCGCGACGCGAGAATTCCCGTGATTTCGCCAATCGCCCATAATACGCTTCGGTGTTGGCTTGCGCCGAAAGCAGCCATCCTTCCTCACCCGATCTTCCCGCGGCCCACGTCAAGTGCTGCTGCATAGACGCTTCATCATTCCGTAGGAACGCCGTGTAATACGTCCCCAGGTGGAGAAGGTAGCCGTCGATTCCGCGCGCCTGCGCCTGCTCGATTGTCGACTTCGCTTCCTCCATCCGGTTGAGCGCAAGACAGCTAGCTATCCAGTTGAAAGCCCCGACTATACTATTTGGCTCCAGGCGCACAACTTCCCGAAGTTCCGAAAGGGCCTTGTCCCAGCGACCGAGCCACATGTCATTGTTCGCCACGTTGGCGTACGGAATGTAATCTCGGGGATAGCTCTGACTCCATAGCTCGTAAGCCTGGTTGGCTTTCTCCAGTTCGCCGGTGGCTAAGCTGTAGTAGAGAGCATCGATGGTGTACTTCTCCCGTTCGCTAACGTGATCGCGTAGCTCATAAGCCTTTCTCGCGTTTTCGCTCGCGAGACTCGCCTGCCCGAGGTTGAAGTAAGAAGCTGCCGCGCGGACATAGGCTAGGGCGAAGTTAGGATCGAGGCTAATGGCCCGTTTCGTGAGGGGAAGAGCGGCCGCATCGCCCTTTTGGAGCCAGGTCTTTCGCGCTAAGCTATACGCTTTCAGCGCCTCGAGCGAGGATGTCGTCGCCTCCTCTATTGGCGTGGCGAACTTCCGAACGGAGCCGAGCGATTCCCCGAGCTTGGCGCGTATGTCTGTAGATGCTTGCCCGAGCGCCTTGAGGACATTTTCCTTGCCTTGCGCCACTGCCTGCTCTTTCACCAAGGCATCGCCAGTGTCGCAGTTGATCGCATTCAATCCAATCACATATTGAGTGCCGAGCGTGGCAATAGAACCCGCCAGCACGGCCTTGGCGCCTACGCGCTGGCACACCTCGCGCACTATCTCTCCCGTAACGGGCTGATCGGGCGCGCGGCCCATCAGGCGGAGCGTCGCTGCTATTTTTCGATCGGAGAGGATGTTCAGGAAGGGCGACTGCTCCAGTTGCACCGCAAGCGCCTGCTTAAGTGTGTCCTCAAAAACCGGGTCACCGGTGGAATTGATGAAGTCGGCGAGGACGATGGTATCTTTCTCGTTCAGCGTCGAGGTCGGGTGGCGTGTATAGAAGAAGAGGGCGGCGGCCACGACAGCGATTAGAAAACCTGCCAGCGGCACAAGCAACTTCCAGCGGACCGGGCGGCGTTGGCCGGAAGGCCGCCCCGGTGTGCTCACCTTCGGCGGTTCCAGGATTGAGGCGGCACCGGTGATTGCCGCTGATTCGCTGTCTCGCTTGAGGCGTTTGAGATCACTGCGCATCTCAGCGGCGCTCTGATAGCGGAGGTCGCGATCCTTCTCAAGAGCCTTGTTGATGATCTCTTCCATCTTCGGAGGAAGATCGGGATTGAGGCGAACGGGCGCGGTGGGCGCGCGGTTCATGATGGCCTCAAAAATAACGCCTGAGGTGTCGCCGCGGAAGGGCAACGTGCCGGTCGCCATCTCGAACAGCACGACGCCGAAAGAGAACAGGTCCGTTCGCGCATCCAATTCTCTGCCCCGGACCTGTTCTGGTGACATATAAGCTACCGTGCCAAGCGTGCTGCCGGGGCTGGTCAGATGTTCTTCAGATACCGTCGGGACACCCACCGTCTCGACACCCACCGGCTCCCGCCTTCGTTGGAACATTTTGGCGAGACCAAAATCCAACACTTTGGCATGCCCTCGCTTTGTGACGAAAATGTTAGCCGGCTTTATGTCGCGGTGAACAATGCCCCCGCCGTGTGCTGCATCGAGGGCGTCAGCAACATCGATGGCGATTTCCAGAAGCCGCTCCAGAGCAACCGACCGATTGTTCACAACCTGCTTCAAGGTTGTGCCTTCCAGGTACTCCATTGCAATGAAAGCCTGACCTTCCGCTTTCGCCGATATCGTGAATTGTGCAGATGTTTGGGTGGTTCAGTGCCGACGCAGCTTTGGCTTCTCGACGGAAGCGCTCGAGAGCCTGCGGATCTCTGGAGAGTTCCTCGGGAAGGAATTTAAGGGCTACGAAACGGTTGAGGCGGGTATCCTCCGCCTTATAGACGACACCCATGCCACCTCCGCCGAGTTTCTCGAGGATGCGGTAATGCGAAATGACTTCGCCAAGCACTGTCTACCATCTTAGGCGTATGAGACTGCATACAGACACTAGGGACAATCTGTTTCCGAACGGTTCTGAATGCGACCGCGCCGGCGATGTGAAAGCGCTACTCCAGAGCAGTGTGCAGAAGCGTCATCGCGCTTCAAAGCAGCCTCTGACCGAGCGGTTCCACTTGTCTGCATCGTCGGCATCTCGGACAAGAGATCCCCGAAAACTGCCTTGAGTTCAGATCAACGCAACCGCCCTGCCTCCAACAATTGCTCTGCGTGCTTCAGCGCCTCGGCAGTAATCTTCTCGCCCGATAGCATTCTTCCGATCTCTCGCGCGCGCTCGTCCCGCCCGAGTTCCTCAATCACCGTCATCACTCGGCCTTTCCTCTCGCGCTTCGATACCGCATAATGGTGATCCGCAAATCCGGCGATTTGCGCCAAATGCGTCACGCAGATCACTTGATTTCTGCGCGCCAGCCCTTTTAGCCGCCTCCCCACTTGCGGCCGCCGCCCCGCCCACACCAGCATCGATTTCATCAAACACCAGTGTTGGTATCCCCGCACCCTGATCTGCGTCTCCTATCGCGGTCTCAGCGCAAGCACCATTCGCGAAAGTTCTTCTCCTGAGGCGATCCTGTCAAGCGGCTTCAGCTCCTCACCACGATTTGGGGATTGCGCCCTTCAGCGCCCTAGTTATGAACGATCCGCCTTCGAGTTTTGTAGCGTGCGTGGAAATCGCAGTTGACGGCGCGCTAAATTCCGTGTTCTAGTGCGGCAGCCCTACACGCGCGAGCAGATTCTGAAAGCGCGGGTCGGGACGAAGACTGTGAAAATATGGATATATCGTAAGCCAGACCATGCTTCCGCAACGAAGCTTGTACGCTTGTTCGAGCCAACCCAGGGCTTGATCGCTTTCGCCCAACCGGGCGTAGAGCGAAGCGATCACCATCTCATCCCAATTCCGTCCCTTCCACTGCGCGAGAGCAACCTGTAGCTCCTTTTGACGAAACCCACGCAGCCCGTCACTGACATATGCCTCGCGCAGTTCCGCTAGGAGTTCCTCACATAGGCCGGAAGCTCGTCTCGCCAACATGTATTCCTGCACGGCCTCATGTAAGTGTCCGATCTGTTCCAGCGCGAGGGCAAGTGGCGAACATCTGGTCCGCCACCGTGGCGCTAGCCAACACACTTGCGATTCATACGCCTACAGCTTCCAGGCGCTATTCGAGTTCGCTGCCCTAAAGCTCAGAACTGCGCCGGCGGCTCTGATGCTGGAGCAGTTGGACGCCACACTGATCAGCGCATTCCTGGAGCATCTGGAGACCAGCCGGCGCAACTCTGCAGAGACGCGAAACATCCGCCTAGCGGCTATCCGGTCATTCTTTCGTTTTCTGCAGCATCGCGAGCCCGCCGCAGTCGAGCAGGTTCGCCGCGTTCTGGCGATTCCTTTCAAGAAGACCGACACTCGTCTGGTATCTCATCTCATCCAGCAAGAGACGCAGGCTTTGCTCGACGCTCCTGATCCATCAACCCGGGCAGGAGTACGAGATCGCGCCATACTGCACCTTGCAGTGTGCGCCGGCCTCAGAGTCTCAGAACTCACAAGCTTGCGTATCGACGATCTGGCGCCGCAGTCGATGAGTATCCACGTTCTTGGCAAAGGCCGCCGCGAACGAGCGTTGCCTCTCTGGAAGACAACTGCTGCTGCCCTCCGCGCTTGGTTGGCTATTCGCGGGCCGATCACATCGCCTGAGCTGTTTGTAAACGCTCGTGGTGAACCCTTCAGTCGCTGGGGCATCGCCTATGTTCTGCGGCGCCACGCCAAAACGGCGAATCAAAAATGTTCAACGCTGCACGGCAAACGAGTATCGCCCCACGTGCTGAGGCACACCTGTGCCATGATCGTGCTGCAAGCAACCCAGGACATTCGCAAAGTCTCCCTCTGGTTGGGGCACAGCAATCTGACCACGACGGAGGTCTACGTTCGGGCCGATCCTACAGAAAAGCTGGAAGCGATTGAGGCGATTCTGCCACCCAGCCTTCGAAAGGGCAAGTTCCGGTCTCCCGACAAACTCCTGGCGTTGTTGAAAGCCAAATCCTAATGGAGAGTAGAACGGGCGTGTCGCCCTGTGTGGCATGCCCGTCTGCCGTCCAACTCACCATTAGAAAATACTCTCCATAAGACACGTAATGGGGTTCTCCCCATTACGTGTCGAATCGCCATTGCCCAAAGTGCCAGACTAACGCACGCGATAAGTGGCTTCGAGCTAGACAAAACGAGCTGCTGCCTATCACTTACTATCACATCGTTTTCAGCGTGCCACATCGGCTCATTCCGCTGGTCTGGCAGAACAAGCGGACAATGTTCGCTCTCTTGTTCGAAGCTACTGCCGCAACGCTGCTTGAAGTAGCGGCCGACACCAAACGCCTCGGCGCTCTCATTGGCTTCTTGAGTGTGCTGCACACGTGGGGGCAGACGCTACAACCGCATCCACATATCCATTGTGTAGTGCCGGGCGGAGGGCTATCGCCGGACCAGGAACGCTGGATCCATTCGCAGCAAAGTTTTTTCCTGCCGGTACGGGTGCTCAGCCGAGTGTTCCGCGGCAAGTTCGTCGCCGGGCTGAAGCAACTCTTTCGCAAGAATCAGCTTCAGTTCTTCGGAGCCTGCCAACCTTTATCTAATGCCCAGGCATTCAACGCCTTCCTTCGTACACTGTTTCGCGAGGACTGGGTCGTCTATGCCAAGCAGCCATTTGGCGGACCCGAGCATGTGTTGCATTACCTGGCGCGCTATACGCATCGCGTAGCCATCTCCAATCATCGATTACTGAACGTGACCGATCAGGACGTGACTTTCCGCTGGAAGGACTACGCGCACCACAGCAAGTCGCGCGCTATGACGCTTACTCACGAAGAGTTCTTGCGTCGCTTCTTCCAACACGTCTTGCCGACGGGCTTTCCGCGTATTCGCTATTTCGGCTTTCTCGCTAATCGTCGTCGCAGTCTGCTTCTGCCGTTATGCCGCAACCTGCTCGAAGCGCTGCCTCCAGTTGCTGACGCAGATACTTCAGTTACTTCCGTCCACTGCTGTCCACGCTGCCAAGCGCCGATGCGGATTATCGAACGATTGACTGCTTTTCAACTTCAATGCGAGGTCTACCAGTTAGTTGCTGCCCTTGATAGCTCATAACGATACTGCACTTTCGTCCCTTCGGCGTGCTCTCTGGCGCGCCTCGCTTGACGTGTGTTCATCCACTAGATCCGGCGCTGCCGAGCGCCTTCGAGTGCCTTTTTCTGTGTCGAGGTTACCCTGCAGCTGTGATTATTCCGGCAGTCAACCACAAAAATTCTAGGCGCATCCTGCCGTCGACCAGCATTGCCTGGATCATAGCGGCATTTAAAACCCATAACTCGCAGTTGCCAAATCGCCGCGCAGCCGCTTCCTTCTTACGACTCGGTCCGAAGCGGCCCGGCCCCGACCGTCTCAGCCTGGTCGGCCTTTACCTGCCGGGCCGCTTCCGATAGAGATCTGTCGTCGTTCGGAAGTAATGCGAAATTGGAGACCAAGCCAACCTGTCGATGGGAGCACTCATAACGCAGAGCCGAAATTGAGAATGCAGGCAAAGTATGCGGATCAACTCGAGCCGCCGCCACCCCCAGACGAACCCTTTCGCCATCCGCGCAAAGTTTCATCTGCTCAGAAGGCGCCCTGAGGCTCCGGCACAATGCCAAAGTAATGCTTCGGCAATGAGGCTCTTTGGTAAATGTCGCTCCCTGTCCAATCCTGTGGCAGGTTGTCAGTGCTATAACTCCAGGTGGTCGTACCCGACTTCTCTAGCTCAGCAGCTAGACTTTGAAGTTTGGAAAGCAGAAATTCATCCGCTCCCACGTTCGTGCTGAAGGACTGCCCCTTCCAGGAAATCCCTTGCGCCGCGATATACGGAATAGGGTAAAGGCAAACCGCCTTGTCTGGCGACTGGTAAGTGCCGTCCACCTTCACAACGGCCGATGCCTTGCTCTCAAGTACGTTGGTCTGAAGGTTGGGCATGAACTCGAGAGGTACTGCATTATGGGCGATTTGGTTTAACCAAATGGCTCCGCTACTCCGGCAGAAGTCGATATTCGTGGTCGGGCAAAGGAGCAGCCCACCGGGTCCTAGGGCAACAATCCTTTTAGATGTGGGAAGGATGAGAGGCATCACTTTGTAAAACTTTGCGAATGCAGAGTAATTCTGCTGATCTGGCCGAAAGCTGCACTGCGTAGCCGGAACGGTCGTCCACGTGTCCGAGATGACCTCGGTGTTACATGGGGTGACCGACGGCGAGTACGCGAGCGGACCAACGTACCTCAATACACCGAGTCCAAGCTCGGCACTCCGCAAGAACTTGATCTGGTCCCACACTTCGTAAATGCCTCGGGCTCCCTCGCCGAGGCGATGAAAAGCATTCGCCGCTTCCTGGGAGTATTGCTCTGGAGCAATCTTAAGAGAAGCCAAATATTGGTACTCTGCCGTGAAGCTGTCCGCGATCTGCGTCAAATCAGCTGGCAGGCAGCCCGGCTCAGCGTCAAAATGATCAATGCCCTCCACCAGCGCAAGTCCGGCATTTGCGGCGCAATAGTAGATCCGGCTCAGCGTCAGAAAATCCTGTTGCATCATCCGGAACTTGATCGCAGTCTCAGCACTACCGGTATCTTCAATTGCGTTTAGATAGCTGCTGGCCAACCACGGGAACAAGTCTGCCCAATTGCACACCCAGACACCAATAGGCGCAAATTGCGACGTGTCTACCGGCCCGGGAGTGCGCGCAACAGTCAGGGGAGTCGTAGCGGGCCGCGTAGTTGCCTGTATATCGCGGCGCAGCAGGCTAAGTGTAGACAAGGCGTTGCCACGCACTTTGTTGGTGAATGTTCGTATCGGTGTTGCGCTGGGTGCCTGTTCGGCCCGCTTCAGGAAGTCTTGAAGCTTAACGGAGAACTCCGGATCGCCTGTCTTGCGCGTCTTTTCATAAACAGCCTTGAAGCGATCATAGGCAGTAATCTTGGCGAGCGCTTCGAGATCGTCCTTCTTAACGCTCTCTATCTTTCCGGCCACGTCGGAGTCAGCTTGCGGCTTGATGAAGGTGGGTGGCTCAGGCAATTTTGCGCTGACCGTTAGGGGAGGTGTGTCCAACGGCTGCATCTTGGCAACGGCGCTGAAAGCCTTGTCCTGAAACGCCGCCGCCCAGGCGTCAGTGTAGCCCTTCGCGCAGGCGCCACTAGTCGATGTCGTGCAGTGAACCGTGACATTGCTGATACTCGAGGACCCGCTCGCGTCGTACGTGGTGCCAAGGGACACCGATGAACTCGCGCCGGCGTACGTAAATTCCGCTGCTCCACCGTACTTCCAACTATTTGCGCGACCTGTATCTTCAATCGTCAGCTCCGACCGTCCGATGCCGCCCCAGACGACCCCAACCACCATGCCCTCGCCGTAGTTCTTCCTGAAATCTTCTGCCGACGCCGCCCACTTCGCGTATGCATCCCGCACCGCTTTATGAGCATCGTTTCCCGACTGTGACAATGTGTCGCTCAGGTGTGCACCCTTCAATTGCTGCACAAGCTCGGTGTAATGATTCAAGACCTTCGTTGCGGACTGCTGTGGCCCAGTCCTCATTGCCGCCATCAGCATTGCAGGGCTTAGCTCATCGAAAGAGATGGTCTCGAACCCCGCGCGGATGAGGACTTCCAGAACAATCGAAGTCGTTTGGCTGCGTTGCGCCCATGAACTGCCCCAATAAGCCGACACAGAACCCGTCAATTTCGCGAGGCCGGAAAGACCATATGAGCCCCGACATGCTTGCGGAGGCTTGGTTCATCCCCGTGGTGTACAGAAGGTCACTTTGGCCCCGCATCGTCTTTTCGTCGTCGTATTCAGCAACCATGTCAGTGATCTGCGATTCCGGCTCTAAAACGGTCGCGGAAAATTTGCCAGCCGTATCGACCGAGGAACCTACTCTTATGTCAGAAAGCGGATTGTCGACCGTTGCCATTCGGACTGCTTCTGCCCGGGGCTGATGCCCGCTGTCGATACTTCAAACGGGCAGGTCCAATCACCAGGCAACCGTGTAATCTATGCCTTTGATAGAACCTTGTCAACTATTACTTGTTTCAGGAGTTTCCTCAGAATTTCGGCCGCTCCCAGCCGAGCAGCAATTCCAACTGTAGACTCGGGGGCGATTTCTCGGGCGGGCCGGGGCTGGTGTGCGAGAGAAGTTTCTTGATTCCGTCGGCCAGCGCATAGAACCGGAAGGGCGGAATACCGAAGAACCGCTGCGAAATGATCAACAGCTTTTCGCACAGGATGCGAAGCTTCAACTTCTGTCCCAGGAAGGTCGCAGCAAAGTAAGCCGCGGCAGTCACCAGCACGACTAAGTTCTTCAATCGTTGATACTTCATTACGCGGATGTCTTCCAGGTTGTAGCTCTGTTTGATGAAGCGAAAAGTCTCCTCAATTTTCCAGCGCATCAGATAGATTTGCGCGATCCACCAGAGCGATTGTGAGTCCCGCGCTCCCTCCAGCGCATTTGTGAGCAGGAATAGCGGTTCCTCTCCGAATCCAGCGACCACCACCAAGTGCAACCGTTCGTCACGTCCCACTAGACGAATCGACTCGACGCCATAGCGCAGATCATAGATCTTCTCCTGCCCGTCCTGAATCTTGACGATCCGTGCTTGGTAGCGCAGCCGGCATTTGGCACCCAACTCCACCACACTGCGTTTGATATGCTTGCGATCCACTACGAAACGCTTCCCCGTGGAGCGGATGACGAAGCGCTCACCCGGTCCAGCAAGGGTTCCAGCAATTTCTTTCGATCACCGCCTCGATCCAAGGCCCAGATCCCACGGCCTTGTGTGTGCGACCGAAGCAGATCGATGCCGGCCAGCACTTCCGCGTTCTCACTCACGAAGTCTTTCGCTTCGGCCGAGTACATCTTCTGATAAAGAGGGACGATTTCGCTGCCGTTCATTTCCGCACCAGTGATATCGCACAACCAATAGCCGGGATGCATTTCGCCTGTGCTGCCAGTCGTGTACCGTTGCCAAGTACTCCATCTTCTTGGCGTATTCTTTGCGGATGTCACTCAGATCCAGACACAACACGGTGTCGGCGGTGATACGCTGGCTCGCCATCTTCGCCAACTGCCCAGTAAGTTCTGCTTCCAGTTCTACTGCCCGTAAGTTGCGCGAGAGGCGGTCTTCGGTTTTGATAAGAGGAATCTCTTCTTTCAGGCTGCGCGCGATGTTACTCAATTTCACATCCTGACTGGCTTGGATACCGAACAGCATCTGGCCTACAAATTTCTCCAGCGGCCGGCTGAGCCCCTCGCACAGCTCCGCGCAGAACTTCGTCAGTTGCGCCTTCAGGCGTGAACGGAGTTTGCTATCTTGCATCCGGGGATGGCTCCTGTGGTGGTCTGAGTTCTTGGAAAAACCCTTCTACCACGGATTCGTCCCCACCCACTTCCCAATCACTGTAAACGCTTGAACCCCGGTCCCTTGCTCTTTTCAGCGATCAGAATCTGAGGAAACTCCTATTACTTGTTTAAATTACTTGTTTAAATCTCAGAATCGTCTCGGGTCATAACCGCACCGAACGTGCGAGGTTGGTATACAAATCCACTTAGGTATCTCATGAATCATGGCGAGTGTTCACGGGACCGAGGGCCGCGATGTTTTCACCGCCTGTTGGTTGGTTACCCGGAAAGTGTTCTCTGGCTTGCCCGTAAACCGACAAGACCATCGATCCTCCGTTCGGAAAGGCTAATTTCTTTCGGCTTCCGTCACCTTGTCGCCACGCTTTGCGAGACGAGAGAGCAACGCGACGCAGACGAGAAATCCAATCAGTAGCCAGCACACAAAGGGAATGACCAGGAAAACGAAACCCATTTTCAGACTCGTGCGCCCAAACGCAACACCTCCATAGACGGCTGGACACCCGAAGACGACTAAAACCGTGAGCGCATACAGCACAACGCGCGCAGATCGTAACCATCGTTTCGAACTCAGATGGGCGTAACCGAGCCCAAAGAACGGCGATAGCACCCATGCCGCGAAGAGTAGGACTAAAATTATGGATCTCTGATGATGACCTGCACGGAGCATCAGCGCAAGTGAGGTGATAGCTCCAATCGTGAGTCCAATCATCGCCGGTCTCTCTGGCACCTTCACGGCGTCTTCTCGCGCAGTCCCGCTTGAGATTTTATCGCCTCAGCCGTTTGAAATTCTTGGCGAATGTGCGTTCGTCGGCAAAGCCAATTGTGTCCAGTCAGCGCGCAATCAGGACTTAGCGCCAGTCCTGCGGCTGAAAAATTATGGCAATTACCATCAAGCTCTTGTCTAGCAACAAGCTGCTTCGTCGATGTCTGGCGTTAATCTCTGTTCTCGACAATTATGCTGCACACCGCAAATGGCGGTGTCGTTTGCGAATTCTCGCGCCTCGAGATTATGTGTCCATCCGTTCGACCCATTGAGCGCGCCATGCGGGAGCCACGAATGGATCCGCAAAGTACTGTGTTTCCCGCGCAACCTTGTCGTCCCTGACCTCCATGATGCTCACGGTGTAGGGCGGCTTGCCGTCATATGTCAGGATGAATTCGGTGATCCAAAGATCACCGCCGCCAATGATTCGTCGGACAGCAAACCGCTTTTTGCTCGGCTGACTAGCGCGTTGGTTCAGTATGTTGCGTCGACCGCGGGTTCGCTCGCCTGACTGCGGGTATTCCAGCACCGCGTCCTCGTGATAGATGCGATGCTCCGTTTCAAAATCGTTGGCATCGGACGCCGCCCAATGCTGATCCAGTGCCGCACGGATCTCTTGATCTCGCACTCCAGAATACTGGTCCTTCTCTTGTTGATCGTTCATCTTGAGCCTTCAATTTGACAAGAAGCTAAATGCTTTAGCGGAATCGGGGTGTACGACTCGTCAAGTCGCGCTGTTTCTTCGATCACCCCAAAGTCTACACCGCGTCGAAGCGTCTAACTCAGTTTGGTCGGCGATCCGGAAGTTGAGACTGCGAAACCGGCTTACTTGAAACTACCATTTGGGCTGCAGACACATCGGCAGGTTCTCGTAGAGCCAATAAGTTAACGCTTGTGGGGCCGCCTCACCGTCTACTAATGAATAACGGCGCGTCGATGCCATAGAGGCGCAGGTTGCGGCAGACGTGTGGATTGCCGATGCGGCAGACAAGACAGCGCCCGCAAAATTCATGATCGAGGGTGAGAGGTGCTTTGGCGCGGGGATGCAGCCTGGCGACGATGCCCAGGTCGGAGCCGGCACATGCCGCATGCCTCGACTTGAATCAGGGCTTCATCGGCCTGCGGCTCGGGTGTATCGATTACGACGGGTTCGACGCGGTGAGGGCCGAGATAGCGGGCAGCAAGCATATTGGGATTTCCAGAGCCAGTTTATATGCTGACCGCGCAAGGAGCGTACCCGGACGCGTATCGCCACAGACCACACCGCCAGCCCGTCGTCTTGGGAAAAATGAGTCGTGAGCAGTCGAACATCAACTCAAACTTCTGGCCGATTGCACGAGCAATTCGTTGACATATACTGACCTCAGAAGCTTTCAGGGCAAAGCAGCCTAACTTCGGCAAGGTGATGGTAGTTATGGCTGGGCGGGTTAGTGACGCCAACAACAACCGGCACTCGTGTCGTGCGAGGTCGGCAGCATACACCTGCGCAAGAAGCCTCGGCCGCAACTGCTCACTTCCTGAAAGGCATTCATCTCCGCATCTTTTCGCCGACCGTTGGGGGGCAAAGGCCGGTCAAACCAAGCTTCCTACTATTCGGTCCACAACATGGACCAGGTCCGACCAAGGAGTTCGCATGATGAGCTTATGTTCGATTCGCGTCCGCGGGACGCTTCTCGGTGTTCTTCTTTTGTGCTCGCTGGCATTCATGAATTCGAGGCATATGTCCGGTCAGGCAGTAACCGGGACCGTCGTGGGTACTGTGCGCGATTCAACTGGTGCGGTAGTTCCAGGCGCAAACATCAGGGCGACCAATAATCAGACAGGCATTTCGCAATCGGCCGTTTCAGGGTCGACGGGCGATTATACGATCCCGAACGTCGCGCCTGGCAGTTACAAAATCGCGGCAGAATCAAAGGGCTTCTCTACCGCAATTAGCACAAATAGTACTGTCCAGGTGGAACAAACGACCAGGGTGGATTTTACGCTGTCGCCGGGCCAGACCACGCAGGAGATTGTCGTAACCGGAGAAGCGCCTCTGGTCCAGAGCACGACTTCTGACCTGGGTCATGTCATCGAATCTCGGCAGATCGAACAGCTCCCACTCAACGGCCGTTTGTTCGAGCAGCTCGTTACGATCGTGCCAGGAACAATTCAGGCCGGCTGGAGCGATTTCGCCGAGAATCCCTCGGCTGCCGGAGCTCTGACGCCGACTCAGGCCGTGGTCAACGGGCTTCCCTGGTCCGGAAACTACTACATGATAGACGGCGTTCACAACGTCGAACCGTTGAATGCGTTCATCAGCATCACGCCGCCGCTTGATTCGGTGGAGTCGTTCAAGGTCGAAACAAGCAATCCGAATGCGGAATATGGCTCGTTCGGCGGCGCCATTGTAAATCTCGCGATAAAGTCAGGCACCAATTCGTTCCATGGAGAGGCGTTCGATTTCCTGCGAAATGATGCACTCGATGCACGCGATTTTTTCGCTCTCACGCGCGCGCCTTACAAATCGAATCAGTTCGGCGGTTTCCTGGGCGGTCCAATCATCAAGAACAAGCTCTTCTTTTTTGTGGATTACCAGCAATTGATCGCGCATCAAGGCCAGACCAACATTCTCACAGTGCCGACTGCTTTGCAGCGCCAAGGTGTCCTGACGGAAGGCGGCCAGGGGCCCATCTACAATCCGACGAACGGGGCAGCGTTTGCGAACAACACGATTCCATTGAGCCTGATGGATCCGGTAGCGCTGAAAGTGCAAGCAATTTTTCCACAACCGAACTTGCCGGGACTCGCCAACAATTACGTGGATAACACCGTGAACACCGAGAATGTACCGCAGGGCGACGTTAAGGTGGATTGGCAGGCTACGCAACGCGACCACATCTTCGGGCGTGAGTCGGCAGCGCACAAAAACTATACCAATCCGTCGCCCGCGAACATTTTCATGTACGGCGGTCCGAACTCCGTGGCATTCAACCAAAACGCGGTTCTCGGCTGGGACCGCACGTTCTCGCCGACGGTTGTCAACACCCTGCGTATCGGCTTCAACCGCTTCAATGTTGTGGATACGGCGAATTCGTATGGAGTAAACGAAAATAACGCGCTCGGCATTCCAAATGGGAACATTCCAGGGCTGCTGTATACGAGCGGCATTGCACAATTCAATATCGCTGGCTACGCCGTATCCGGTGGCAACGGAGGGCCAGGGCTGACGGGCGACCCCGGATGGACGGATGCCAAGCGCATCGCGAATATCTTTGACTACAACGACAATGTGACCTGGGTAAAAGGCAAACACACTCTAAAGTTCGGTGGAGACATCCAACGAATCCAGTCCACGCTGACAAACTCACAGGACGATCCGCGCGGTATCTTCAACTTCAATGGGAACTACACAAGCAACCCGGCTCTGGCAAACAGCGGCAATGCCTACGCAAGTTTCCTACTGGGTGATCCTTACCAGGTAATCCGTGATTTCGTAAATACAGTTCCAGCTGTGCGCATCACGTTCGCCGGATTTTTCGTGCAGGATGATTATCGGATCACCCACTCGCTGACTATCAATGTCGGGTTACGATGGGACCTCTACACTCCGCCCGTAGAGAAGTTCAACCGGCAATCCAATTTCGACCCGGGGACCGGCTTGATCAATGTGGCCTCCTCCAGCAACCGGGGGCCTAACGTGGACACTAACTATGGGAACTGGGGTCCCAGGCTCGGAATCGCGTATTCGCCCGATAACGGGAAAACTGCGATTCGGGCTGCCGCCGGCCTCAGTTACTTTCCGGATAACTTCGGGGCAGACGGAGGCACTCTGGAGCGTAACTATCCGTTCTTCACTATCTCTCAGCTCACGAGTCCTACCCTGTACACGCCTTTCTGGAGTTTGAGTGGCAACGGGCTGATTGCGCCCATTAACGTTCCTTACACCGCCGGCGGCACACTGACGCCTCCGCCCGGATTTGGCGTGTTCTACGTGGCGCGGAATTTCAAGCAGGACGAGGCTCAGGTGTGGAATTTCAGCATCCAGCGGCAATTGCCCGGCCAGATGGGTTTGACCGCGGCGTACGTAGGAACACATGGTGTTCACCTGTATCGTGACCTACAACTGAACCAGAGCCTGCCCGGCCCGGGCAATTTCGTTCCCAGCCTGCCCTTTTATGGCGTAGCGCCGAATATCCCAACAGTTGACCAGCGCAATGGTGACGGAACATCGCACTATAACGCTCTTCAGGTCAAGCTGGAGAAGCGATTCAGTTCCGGGTTCAGCGTGCTTGCTTCTTACACTTGGTCCAAGATGATGGATAACACGGATTACATCTTGTACCCGTATTCGGACAAGTTGAATTACATGTTGGCGAATGGGTTCACGACAGCGGACGTTCCCCAGACGCTTGTGATCAGTTATAACTATGAGTTGCCGTTTGGCAAAGGAAAGCCTCTGCTGAGTGGAGCTTCCGGGGTGGTAGGAAAGTTTGTGACGGGTTGGTCGATCAATGGAATTACGACATTCCAGTCGGGCGAACCGTTTACAGTTGGCGTTGCCAATAACCAGTTGAACAACAACTCGGGCTCGAATCTGGCGAATATCACTTGCCGCAGCGTCTCGACGCCAAAAACCGTCGCCGAGTGGTTCGATACCGGTTGCTATGCCGCGCCTGCTCCCTACACATTTGGGGATGCTGTCGCCGGCGCAGGTGGTCTGTACGGCCCTGGACTGAACAACTGGGACTTCTCGCTTGCTAAAGACACCAGTTTGGGAAGTGAGAGCCGGCGCTTGCACATCGAAGCGGATTTCTTCAATCTCTTTAACAACCCGCATTTCAGCAACCCGAATGCGACATATGGCAACTCGAATTTCGGGACTATCAGTTCCGACAGACTTCCGCCGCGGCTGATTCAATTAGGTGCGAAATTTTCGTTTTAAGCGATTAGCCCGCGTTCTGGCGAGCGGTTGGGCCAGTCTCCTGGCTGTGAGCAGCCTGGGGGCTGGCCCAATCACGTTTAGAACATCTGATTCCCGTCTTGCCGCCTCTTTTGAGTGGGCGCGCCAGCAAGCGCTCGCTTATGCGTTCGCGGGCGATCCGGTCGGCGACTGGTACGAAGCAGCACTGCCCGGCCGGCAGGCATTTTGCATGCGCGACACAGCTCATCAGAGTACAGGAGCGCATTTCCTCGGCCTCGACCGGCAGACCCGCAACATGTTGCAGAAGTTTGCCGAAAACATCTCCGATTCGAAAGACTGGTGCAGCTACTGGGAGATTGATCGGTACAACCGCCCCGCGGCTGTGGATTACAAAGACAGCGTGCAGTTTTGGTATAACCTGCCCGCCAACTTCGACATTGTGGATGCGTGCTACCGCATGTACCGGTGGAGCGGCGACTCAACTTACATTACCGATCCGGTGTTTCAGAATTTCTACAAGCGTACGGTTCACGATTTTGTCGAGCGCTGGGATCTTTCGGTTAATCGGATCATGTCACGTCCGCGGATCATGAATATCCGCGGCCATCATGATCCTGCAAACCGGTTTCAGACGAACCGTGGCATCCCGAGCTATGACGAAGGCGCGCCGGACTTTACCGTAGCGATCGATCAGCTCGCTGTGCAGTACGCCGGTTATGTTGCATACGCGCGGATTGCAGAATTGAGCGGTGACGAACGTGAAGCGAATGAATCCCTGGCGCGGGCGAACGCGGTGAAGAAGCTGGTCAGTGAAAGATGGTGGAACAAGAATTCTGCTACCTATTACTCGCGTGTCAATCTCGATCACCAGCTAGAAGGTCATGGATTGGACTCGTCCCTGCTCTATTACGGGATTGCTGACGAGGGAGAACAAACGCTGCAGCTGCTGAAGTCGATCCGGGCGACTATCGCGCAGAAGCAGTTGGTCGGCATCGAGCTTGAATCGTATTTGCCTGAGACTCTTTACCGCTACGATCAGCCGGACACCGCCTATGAAGCAATTCTCGACTTAACCCGCAAAGACAAGCCGAGGCGCGAATACCCGGAGGTTTCGTTTGCTGTCGTGGGTGCGATTGTCGATGGCCTAATGGGGATTGAGGTGGAACCCGCGGACCCGGGCCAGGCGCTGGAGAATGGCGGTTATGTGGAAGGACCAATCGTCACAACACCTCGGCTGGCTTCACAAGTGCAGTGGGCCGAGATTGAACACGTACCTATAGGAGCGAATGAGATTCGGGTCCGGCACGAAGGCACCAAGAAATCGACGCTCGAGAACACGAACGGGCCGTCGATGATCTGGAAAGCGTGTTTTCCAGGCTCGGCTTCAAAGTTGCTCGTCGGTGGTAAGCCGGTCTCAGCAGAAACTATTCAACGACACGGCCAGCTGTTTTCTTGTGCGACGACCGAGGTTGGATCACATGCAAACTTGACGGTAGGCAAAGGCACCCCTTGACTGCAATAGCCAACTCGTCAACTGAGCTGGAAGCTAACATTTTCGCCGCACAAACACACCGACAGGTTCTCGTAGAGCCATTAAGTTAACGCTTATGGGGCCGCCTCATAGTACGAATAACGGCGCGTCGATGCCATTGGAGAAGCCTAAACGGGCACCATCGCGGCTTTACCGGCAATACGCGATCCGCGCAGTATAGGCGAGTTACGCCGCATTTTAGACACCAGCAACGATGCGGAGTGGAATGCTGCCGCGATCGAAGCGCTGGGAAGACTCGGGGCTAGCGACCTGGATATCCGCTTTATGAGCATCGCGCACGATGCGCGAAGTCCCCTGGCGCAGGCCGCGCTGATTGCACTCGGGAATCTGCACGACAATGCGGCACTAACCGTGGTCCGCACGGCCCTGGTGTCCCGCCGGCCGGACATGATAACGGCGGGAGCTAGCGCGGCGGGCCATCTTCCGGGTTTGCCCGCAGACGTTCGCGATCAACTGGCTGCGCTTCTTGCCGACCCAGCCGCGCCGATCGATGCTCCCGTAGCGGCTCTCGATTCTCTGCTCGCCCTCCAGGACCCGCGTCTCAACGAGGCTCTCAGGCACGCCGACCGGATAGCCTGCTAGAGCAAGATCCAGAAGCTCTCTTAAGCCGTATTGAGAAACTGCTTGCAGACCGAAAGGTCCGGGTAGTTCAGTAACAGGATGACTGCCGCAGCTTCGAGGATAACGTCACTTCATGCCCGCTCGGAAACCAGCCCACCTATGCGACTTTTTCTCCTTGATGTTGCTCGTCCCTATCGTTGATCATGAAGTCCTACTCATCGTTTCACAAACGGTAATTAGCTGGAGGATGGCATGGCGAAAGTCGCATTTTGTTACTCCCGAAAACTAGCCCCGCTATTGCCCGCCATCTGATCCTGCCAAACCGAAGGCGCTAACTTCCGATAACTCCCGCGAAACCGGGCTTCGGGACATTGAAATGATAAACGCTCATCGGAAGCGGGCGAGGAGGCCTGCGACTGATGAAGCAATCAAAATCAAAGCAGAAGAGTGCTCCGAAACGCGTGCTGCGGCTTCCCGACTTGGACCATACGAAGCTGTCCGTTTTAAATACCTTGGGTTCGCCGCAATCGCAACGAGCGTATGGCATTGCGATCGATGATTTCATCGCGTGGTACTGCTCGGAGCCGCGTATCGCATTCAACAAGACAGTCGTGCTTCGCTATCGCATCCAGCTGGAAGCGAAGCATCTTGCCCCGGCGACAATCAATTTGCGTTTAGCAGCCGTGCGCCGGCTCGCTTACGAAGCTGCCGATGTTGGATTGCTCAGCCCGGACCTAGCCGCCGGCATTCGCCGCGTCAAGGGCGCCAAGCGTTTGGGCGTCCGGCTGGGCAACTGGCTTAGCGCAGGAGAAGCGAAAGACTTGCTCCGTTGTCCAAGCGGAGAGTCGCCGATCGGCAAACGGGATCGTGCCATTCTCGCGCTGTTGCTCGGATGCGGGCTGCGGCGCTCTGAAACAGCTCAGCTTAACTTGGAACATTTCCAGCGCCGGGACGATCACTGGGCCATCGTCGATCTGTTCGGAAAAGGTGGCCATATTCGATCCGTGCCCGTTCCGGACTGGGTGAAAACTGTCATCGATCGCTGGACTGCCGCCGCTCAAATCGAATCCGGGTCGCTATTTCGTTGCGTGACAAAGTACGGAACGGTATGGGGAGAAAAGATCACCGAAAAAGTGATCTGGCACGTCGTTCGCAAATACGCCGTGCGCAGTGAACTCGGCAAGATTGCGCCTCATGATTTGAGGCGCACATGCGCCCGCCTATGTCATGAAGCGGTCGGCGAGTTGGAACAAATCCAATTCTTACTAGGCCATATCAGCGTAGAGACAACCGAACAATACCTTGGCTGCAAGCAACGCTTCCGATCTGCTGTAAATCATCATATTGGCATCGAGCCTGATGAGGAATGATCGGAAAACAGCAGTTTCCATGGTCGCAGGTCAGGTTAGGTCACGATCCCATCCGTCCTTAACGTGCTGCTGCCGTTCAGTGTCTTGAAGCCCGACTTCAAAACCAGTGAGCGGGCCCTTGGTAAATAGGCCGTTAACGGCGATTCTAATGCGCAGCCGTACTCCTGACCGGCTCTGCATGTTAGGCCCAAGGCATTGAGGACCTCGCGCCGAAATTCGTGAAGCGCTGCCATGGATCACGCCCGGAGGCTATGGTCTATCCAGCAAGCCCGCTCGCGGATATTCATTTCCGGAGTTGGCCGACACGATTGGGGCGTCATGCCGTCCTCCAAGCTTTCGTACTGGAGGTCTGGTTGTCGGGCTCATGAGCTCATGATCTTGGATTGAATTCGTCGGGAGCGATCGGGTATGACGCTGTCTAGGAGTCGCGCAGTAGCGCGCATTTACTATGGGTCAGCCGGATTAGATCGAACGGCTTCCGCAGGGCACTCTTCATTTGCTTGTCTTACGTGTTCTCGCTGCCGGACCCATGCACGGACATGGAGTTAGTCAACGGCTGAAAATTTTGTCCGATGAATGGCTGGATTTGGAAGAGGGATCTCTTTACCCGTGCCTTTATCGCATGGAAAAGCGCGGTTGGATCCGATCTCAACCGGGCGTTTCAGAGAACAATCGGCGCGCGCGGTTCTATTCGCTGACGGATACGGGCAGGAAGCAACTGCATACGGAACAAGAAGGTTGGCGCAAATTCTCGAATGTGGTGGAAAGCGTGCTGAAGGGAGCATGAGATGTTCGAGTCCTTACGCGAATGGCGACTCCGGAGAAAGCGATTCTCGGAGGAATGGGGGTTTCACCGCGATCAATTGAAAGCAGAACTTACCGCGTTCGGATTGAGCCGGCGCGAAATGAGAGAAATTGTGCGCCGGCGGCTAGGCAGGAAATCCCGCTGGAGGTGCGAAGCACTCAAAGAGATCGGTGGCGATTGGCGCTCATTGGTCCAGCTGTTGAATACGCACTACGTGGGTTACCGGCCATGGCTTGCCCCCGCTTCGATCACCCTCGCGCTGATCATCCTGTTCATCTGTAACCCGTGGCGAGGGCAAATGCTGACGAGTCTTTTGACTGAGCCTCACGAGTATCTACCCCTCCGGAACATGGTAGTAGTTCGCGCGGACTTCGCTCGCTGTGTCTGGGGCGTGATTCTTCTTACGGGAGTCGCGTGGCTGGTGAGCAGCAGAAAGGGACTCCGAATTTCTCTGTACGCGTCGTTGCTTTTGGTATTGATAGCAGCGTTTGCAGTATCTCTATGGATCGCCGCTGTTCAAGTTTCGATTGCCATCGAGTGGCCCTCAGACTTACTGCAAGGATTCGTGATACTGGGCTTCTTTTTCGCATACTTCTGGGGCAGTCTGCTGGCGATGAAGCGCTGGCGTAAGAGCATCGCCGCCAGATGCCCGATCTGTTTGAGGCGCTTGCGCTTGCCGGCCAGCGCAGGTCGTAGCGGCAATCTCCTGTTGCACCCCGTTAAATTCGAGTATATCTGCCTTGAAGGACATGGCGCTCTGACCGAGAACTATTGGACGAGCAGGTTTCGACCCAGCGATGGATTTTGGAGAGATCTGGCCAAGACGTCATGAGAATGATGCGGTTTGCGGTGAGCACAGTAGAAGTGACTCCAGATCAGATAGCGGTCTTCTTCACACCGCTCGACGTTACTCTTCGCGCAAGGCCTGAATCGGATCGATGCGTGCGGCACGGGACGCGGGCAGAAAGCTTGCCAGGATGGTTGCTGCCGCGAGCAGGACCAGCATTAATCCATAGGTAAGAGGATCGAGCGGTTTGACGTTGAACAAGAAACTGGCAACCAAGCGCGAGGCAGCAACGGATCCAATAACACCCAGAATGGCGCCCGCGCCGGCAAGGCGCCCCACTTTTCCCAAGACCATACGTTCGATAACGTGTGGTTCGGCTCCGATGGCCATGCGAACTCCGATTTCGGCCGTGCCTTGCGTCACCATATAAGCCATCACGCTGTACACTCCGGCGGTGGCCAAAACCATGGCAAGCGCGGCGAATACGGACAGCAGCAGAGTACGAAAACGTGCGGCTGCCACCGAGCCTCCGACGATATTCTCCATGGTATTCACCCGAAGCGCTGCTTGTGAATTCAGGCTGCGAGATAGGTTGTGGATTGCCGAAGCTAACCGGAGTGGGTCGCCAGAGCTCCGCACCAAAAACTGCAGCGCGGATTCGGGATGTTGCTCAATTGGCATGTAAATTTGTGCACCTGGAGCGCTGGTGAGACTGTGTGTGTGGACATCGCCGGCAACGCCGACGATAGTCATCCATTTCATTGTTCGCTTATCCCAGCCGCACAGGATCTTGCGCCCAATCGGATTCATGTGCGGGAATGACTCGCGCGCCAAGCTCGCGCTAATGATCGCGCTAGAAGGCGCCTCAAATGAATCGCGATCATCGAAGGACCTCCCCTTTAGCAGAGAAATCTGCATGGTTTTGAAATAAGAGGGAGAAACGGCAATAAAGCCTGCCTGAGGGTTGCCGTGGCCGAACTGGTCGATGGTTTGCGGACTGACTATGTATGCCCCCCAGGAAGTGAACTCGGTTGTCAGCGGCGCTCCGCGCACAGCGGCGGCGGACACTACTCCAGGCAATTGGGACAGCCGCTGCAGCATTGGCTCGAAATACTCGCGGTCGTCGCGCCTGGAATCGTTCTCATTCGCGGCAGGAACAGATGCTTCGGCAACAAGTAGATGTTGCGGGTTGAACCCCGGATTCACTGCTGTCATGGCATCGAAACTGCGGATTAGCAGGCCAGCCACAACTACCAGGACTACTGAAAGTGCAATCTCGGCGATCACGAGCGCGTTGCGAATGCTTGCGCCGGCTCCCCCGACAACGCCGCGCCGGCCGCTTTGCGCAAGGGCGTGATTGGGATCAATGCGCGTACTTCGCCAGGCCGGCACCGTTCCGGCGAGTAAACTCGCGATTATCGTGACGACAAAGCCAAACAGCAGCACTCGTCCGTCAATGTGAATTTCATCGAGTCGAGGTAGATTTGCCGGCGCGAGAGCGCGCAGAGCAATGACACCCCATTCGGCGAAGAGCACGCCGAGGGCGCCGGCCACGATTGCAATGAGAGCATTCTCAGCCGCCACTTCGCCGACAACCCGCGTGCTGCTTGCGCCGAGCGCCAGTCGAATCCCGGTCTCGCGAAGGCGGGCGGTTCCGCGGGCGAGGAGCAGGTTGGCAACGTTGGCGCAGGCAATCAAAAGCACCAACGCCACTGCTGCTAATAGCACATGCAACGTCCCGCGGACATCCGCCACCATAAGATCTAACAACGGGGTGATCAAGAATCCCTTGTTCTTATTCGACCTCGGATAAGCGGCCGCAAGGCGCTGAGCTATGGCAGAGACCTGCGCCTGCGCGACTTTTAGCGTGACGCCACGATTTAGTCGCCCTACGACGAATGCAAATCCGGCAGATCGCTCCGGATTCTCAGGCCAGACCCATGATGGATACCATATTTGCGTGCCTCTCGGAAAATCAAATCCGTCAGGCATGATCCCGATAATGGAGAAAGGTTTGTCGCCGAAGGACAAAGTCTCACGATCATCGAACGGCTGAGCTCCAAAGCGCTCTCGCCAAAATGCTCGAGTTACCAAGGCTTCCGCGGGAGCGCCATGCTCTTTTTCGTCGGCACTGAAAAGCCGGCCACGCAACGGGGCCATGCCGAAGACGCCAAAGAAATCCGGAGTGACTGCGCTAGTTCCTGCGTAGCGCGCTGTGCCATTGGTGATTACACTTGTCTCTTCCGTGTAGTAATAAGCAAGGTTAGAGAAGGCTGAACTTTGGTCATGCAAATCATGAAAATCAGGTGCCGCAATGTAGTTGCCATGGCTCCCTGAACGCCATTGGGTTTGCACTGTAACGATTCGCTCGGGCTCAGGATAGACCAAAGGTCGCAATAGAACCCCGTTGACGACGGTGAAAATCGCAGTGGTTGCACCAATGCCGAGGGCGAGGATTAGAACGGCGAGAGAGACGAATCCGGGGTTCTTGATCAAAGCACGAAGCGCCAATTTCATCTCCATAATTCCGCTTTATCACATTGCGTGCCGGCAGAGCTCACTTGATTCCGATGGCGCCACGGTCAGCGCCAAAAAAATGAGCGAATGTCTTGTGCCAACAGCTCAGGCTCCTCCGCTGCCGCAAAATGTCCCCCGCGCGGCATTTCAGACCAGTGTTGAACGTTATAGCCACGCTCAATCCACTCACGAGGAGGAAACGGCTCTTCTTTCGGAAAGCGCGCGATACCGCAAGGCACATGGACGAAGTCCGTTTCACTGAAGTGAAGCGGTGCTTTCCTTCCTTCGTAATACAAGCGGAACGACGAGTGGATCGTCTCGGTCATCCAGTAGAGCGTTACGTTCGCCAGCAGCTCATCCCGGGTAAATCTGCGATCGAGCTCTCCATCGCAATCGGACCACTCGCGGAACTTCTCCAGTATCCAGGCTGCTAAACCGGCAGGCGAGTCATTCAGCGCATAAGCCGCGGTTTGTGGGCGCGTCCTCTGGATGTGCGCGTAGGCACCGCTCTGCTCATACCAGCGCTCAGCATCTCTGAGGAACTGTTCTTCCGCAGGCCCGAGCTTCGTTCCTGATCTGAGATAAGGCCGGTATGATCCCGGAATATAGTTCAAATGAATGCCGATCATTCGGTGAGCATGACGCAATCCCAAGCATTGTGCTTACGCTGGCGCCGATGTCCCCACCCTGCGCTGCAAAGCGGCTGTATCCTAACTCGCCCATAAGGTCGGCCCATAGAGCGGCGATGCGGGCGGTGTTCATACCCGGCCTGTCCGGCCGATCCGAAAAGCCATATCCTGGCAGGACGGGACTACGACATCGAAGGAGGCTGGGGAATCCCCTTCATAACTCGTTGGGTCGGTCAATAGCGGGATGATCCGCAGCATTTCCAGAAAAGATCCGGGCCACCCATGTGTCAGGATTATGCGGCATCGAATTAGATCCTCTACCGCGCTCATGATATGAAATGGATTGCCGATGCCATCAGCGACGTACCGATAATGGTGGAAAGCCGAGAGCCGTTCGATCTGTGCTTTCCAATCAAACTGATCTCTCCAATAACGGCAAATCTCTTCGAGGATATCGCCGATCAAATCCGTACTGCCCAATCGGAGCCCGGCACCTCGTCAGGCCATCGTGTTCGGCTCAGCCGATCTCGAAGGTCGTCTACCGCTGTTTGTGAAAACGGTATAACGAACGGTTCGATGCTCATAAGTCTCTTTCGCGCCGGCAACTGATCAGCGGTAGACGACACAACCGCGCGCCTCAAGATCAGCGGCGCAGGCAAGTGGCGGTAAAGTCGGTACCCAACGCAGATCCAGTTTTTCCAATCGCGGTAATGCAACGATTGCCGCCGGCAATTCGGTCAACGGGTTTCCACGCAGGTCGATCTGTCGTAACTCCAGCAGCCTGCCGATCGATTGCGGCAGAGACGTGAGCCTATTATTCCTCAGGTGCAGCTCTCGAAGCCGCGACAAGGACCCCAGAGATTCCGGGAGCGAAGTCAATTGATTGTCATTCGCTCTAAGCTCGATGAGGCCCGCCATGCCGCATATGCATTCAGGGAAAACCTCGAAGCTGTTTTGGTTGATGTTTAGATACCGCAGCTTCTTCAACCGATCGAGGGATTGCGGCAGCGAGGACAATCGGTTGTCGTGAAGATAGAGGAAGTCAGTAAGGCCGTCGAGATCGGCGAGCGCATCAGGGACCTTCGTCAAGCGGTTATGGCCTAGGTCGAGGGTCCGCAATCTGCGTAAACTGCCGATCTGTTCGGATATTTCGCATAGCTCGTTCTCGGCGAGTATAAGCGTTTCAAGGTCAGTTTGTTCCCATACCTCATCCGGTACGCGGCCAAGCCGGCTTTTCCATAAACTCAAATGTGTCGTTGATTGATTCGACATTAGGCGATCGTACCCAGCCATGAACTCTTTGTGGTTCATGGCTTAGCGCTTTGCCTCTGCTGCGCGATGGCATTTAAGGACCACACTGGACCGTGCCCGGGATAAACACGGGTTGCGCCGCGTTCCTGTAATAATCGCCAACTCGTGGCTGCGACAACTCCGGCCTGGTCATCTCCAATAAGCGGCGGGGGCGTCAGATCACCCGTAAACACGGAGCCGTCGTCGAGAAGTAGCGAGACGCTATCGTCGGAATGCCCCGGAGTACAAAGGACCTCTCCCGCGATACCGATACGCTCAAGCAATGTGCGGCTCTCCGCAAATGAGATCGTCACGTTATCGTGCATTGTGATGTCTACGTACCGGTCTTGTGGCTTCACGAATGATTTCATCAGCGGAATCGCGCTGACTTGCGTTTCGAGCACGAGCAGCGGAACACCCGCATTCTTAAACTCTTGCGCAAGGCCCGCATGATCTATATGGTAGTGGGTTGCAAGACAGTAGCGGATCTCGTTAAGCGGCACACCCATCCGGTCAAGAATCGAGCGCATCAGACCCATGGTCCCTGGGTATCCCAAATCAACAAGCAGGCGCGAAGTGCCTGCGCTGACGATCCAGTAATTCGTCGAGCGGTACCCCACGTTAAGGATTGTCGTGCGCGAAGACTTGGGCATATTGCGTGTCAACTGTGTCGGCCTTTTCTTTAAATAACCACTCCACCAGGCCCTCAATCAGGCCGCAGCCATGATTGCCGCTGCTCGGAGGGACGGATCACCAGGCGAGAATCATTCGCGAGCGCGGGGTGATTAGGAGCGCTCTGTTCCGGCTTTTGCTTGTCCCACAAGCTTCCCGCTGGTATTCTGTGGCAGAACCAGCGTCGAGCAAGTTCTCTCGCTATATGATCTGTCGTGTCTGGCACGGGTGGACAACCCGAGAAAATGCCGCCGCGTATGAAGCGATTGTGCGCGGGGAGGTGATTCCTGGAATCGAAGCGCGACACATTCCTGGTTTCCGCCATATCGACCTTCTGCGGCGTGAATTGGGCGACGAGGTCGAGTTCACTACCATAATGTGGTTCGACAGCCTCGATAATGTGCGCGCTTTCATGGGCGAGGATTACTCGGTGAGTCACGTCCCATCTGCCGCTCGCGAAGTCCTGGCAAGGTTTGATGAGCGCGCGTCGCATTACCAAGTGCTCGACCGCCGGCCTCAGAAGTGAACAGATTCCGCGCGATTCCGGACAGATTATGGCGATAACCCCAAGCCTCTACGATACGCGGCCCCGAGATCAGTGTTTGCGGGTCGGATGCAAACTCGTACAACTCCTGAATGAGCCGGTCGAGCTCAGCCCGTGAAGCGAGCCCTTCGGCCAGAACCGCATCCGCAATATTCTCAAGCGTAAGCGAAGGCATAATTTTGACTTCGCCCGACATTGCCGCCGGCTGAACGATATTCATCTGAACCGCTTCGAATCCAGCTTCGACGAGAAGTTGCGGCAGCCGTGGTCCAATGTTCGGATCAGCGCCTCGCCGCTGCGCCGTTTGCGTGTATAGCTTCACATAGCATGAGAAAGCCGGGCATTCGGGATGGCAGAAATGCCCACGAAAATCGATATCTTCCGACAACCAAAATGCCACCTGGTCGTACAGCCTGCCTTATTTTTTCCAGGGCTTTCTGCGGATTTGGCAGGTGTGTAAGCACGAACCTGGCGTGAGCAAAATCAAACGCCTCGATTCCATCCTCCACGATATCTGCAACTCGAAATTCTACATTTGTAAGGTGTTGTTCCTCAGCTTCGCTGCGTGCCAGTCTGATTTTGACGTCGTCAATATCGGTCGCAACGACTCTGCCGCTGGGACCGACGATCCCTGCCAAATCGAAGGTCAGATCGCCGCTTCCGCAGCCAACTTCGAGGCATTTCATCCCAGGCTGAATGCCTACTCGATTTAGAAGGTTTAGTGTCGTCGGCCCGAAGACGCGTGACAGGACTTTCAGCCGCTCTCGCCCTGCCGCGCCACCCCGAATAATGTAATGGTGTCGCTCCATGCAGTGATTCTTGCTTTCGCGGGCCGACAGCATGCGTCTTTGTCGTAACAAGTCGCTTCAAATATGCGCGATTAACGCGACATGCAAGGGTGGTATTGTGTACGCCTCCGTCCGGCTAAACCCGGCATCGCGGCACATGCGCTGATATTCCGGTATCGTATAGTGCTCTCCGGCAGGGGTTATGCCTAGCAGAAGCATGTTTAACATCGCCATGAGCGGCGGCGAGACGCGATCTTCGTTGAGCTGGAAACCAAGGATGACCGCGCGTCCCCCTTTCGCAAGTGCGGCGCGAACTTTGAAGAGCAACGCCTCGCAGCTCAAGATATCGAAATGATGCAGAAGATTGGCGATGAGGATGAGATCGTATTTCCCTCCGAAATCAACCTCCAGCGCGTTTCCAGGAATTGTGTCGAAGCGGTCAGCGATGCCCGCCTGTTCGGCATTGCCTCGCGCCACCTCCAACACATTTGGCCAGTCTTGAGCAACGATCGTTGCTTTTGGGTTCCTTTCGGCAATGGCAATTCCAAACGTGCCATGTCCCGCGGCGATGTCGAGTACCCTCCATTTGTCTCCTGAGTCCGCTCCCACCAGTTCAGCGATTCTTTGGGCTTGAGGCCTGCTGGCGACACCCATGGAACGTGCGAACTCCACCCACATGGGATTCTCCGGGGCAACAGCACCTCCGTCCCTTGATAGCGTGCCGCCTTTTCGGACCATTGCAGCAGGATCTTGGAACGCTGCCATCATTTCCGGCGCAGTCAAGAACTTCACAATTGATCCAAGATAGGACGGCGAACGTCGATCGAGAAAGGCCATCGTGTCCGGTGTTACATCATATGCTGATCCAATCTTCGTCAGAAAGCCAATCGCGGTCAGCGAGTCGCAGAGAATACGCATGCCGCGCTCGGAAGCCTCACATCGCCTCGCGAGATCACTGGCGGTGCGTTTTCCTTCACCAATAGCCGTAAAGACATCCAGTTCAATTGCCGCTCTGATTATCGCCGTTCGATGATACGCATTCACGTTTTCTATCAGCAGCAACGGCGAAGGCTCGACGGCTGTCTGTGTCGCTATCAACGTGTACCTCCCGGGTCTAAGAATTAGCGTCTGCGCTGAAGAGGCGCCGCAGTCTGCTGCGCGGGGCGGCTCGCGGGCTGTGGGGTCACAGTTATGCCGCCGCAGTTTCCCAAACACCATTCCTGAGGTGCTTCGCCGGTACAATCGTTCAGCGCTACATGGTTGAGCTTGTCCGCCGTGATGATGGGCGTCATGCAGAATTTGCTATTGGCCCCATTCGCGAAAATGCCGTAACCGGTGTCAGCTTGAGGATTGTAAGTCCATCGCTGGTTGGATGTGCCATCGCAGCGAAATCCGATGAGCTTCGTCCCCAGAGATACATTTCCACCCGCCACACCGATGCACTGATTGTTCTGATTCATGAGTTGACCGCTGTTGGACATGGTCCACAGTTGGTCCGGATGATCGTTGCATGGGAAGAGAACGATATCCGGCGATTGAGGACTCCCTGCCGCTCCCAAACACTTGCCGTTCGCCTGATTTCGAATATGCGATTGGATCAGGTGCGGTATCGCCGGCTTCAGCGGCCCCGCTGCCGCGGTGCTGCTAATCGAGGACCGCCCCGCAGAAGAGCATTCCGGCGAAAACCAGCATTGCTGAGAAAACTGCCGGGCCGCCCCTGCGCGCAGTGCAGAGCATCTCTCACGGTACCTCGTGGGTACGGACCAGCGGGGCCCGCGGATCAGTTTATGCAAAGGACGATATCGCACGTTCAAACTCCTTTCCTCTCCCATCCGGTCCCGCGTTCCGGTAAAATTGAAATCAGGTTCTTTTGAGTATTCCGGCTCAGGCAACCGTTTCGGACCTCCATTAAGAAAGGCGTCATTTCGCGCCAGTTTCCTTCAGGAGGCTTTGCGAGGCATCGTGCAGGACTCGATGATCCGGAACAAACAGACAACAGACGAATTGATGCCGCTCGTCTATGACGAACTTCGCAGACTGGCACAGCGGTATCTTCTTGACGAGCGACCGGGACATACCCTTCGCCCCACGGCACTTGTCCACGAGACCTATCTCAGACTGGCGGGCGGAGAAACGAATTGGGACGACAGGCGGAAATTCTTCGCTGCTGCGGCGCGAGCCATGCGGCACATTCTAATCGACCATGCTCGCGCGCACGCGCGCCAGAAACGTGGAGGTGGCGCTCAAATCGTTTCTCTCGATGAAGCGGGCCTGGTTCTTGACGGCAAGAACGGGCCGGACCTTCTGGAACTCGATGAAGTGCTTCAGCGCCTGGCTCAGCAAGATTCCCGTAAGAGCCAGATCATAGAACTTCTGTTTTTTGGCGGGTTGACCTACGACGAATGTGCCGCCACACTGGACATCTCACCCGTTACGCTGTATCGCGAACTAAAAATGGCCAAAGCCTGGATTTACAAAGAGCTCGCAAACGTCTGCTAGGTACGGGATGGACGGGTCAGTCAAGGCGGAACACTGGGCACGCTTGGAAGAGCTATTCCATCAAGCTTCCGAGCTTGAGGGCTCCCGTCGTGACGAATTCCTTCGAACAGCTTGTCGCAATGATGGCGAATTACGCGCCGAATTGGACGCGCTGCTGGCCTCCGCCGATAAAACCCTCGATACCCTCAAGCGCCCCGTCGACGAAGCAGCCCGGCAAATAACGTTCATCGGCCGGCGTATCGGCCCTTATATCATTCAACGGCTCCTTGAGTGAAGGGGGCATGGGAAGAGTCTTCCTCGCCGCCCGCGCGGATGACCAGTATCAGCAGTTAGTCGCCATCAAGCTGATGCATCTTGGCTTGTGGCAGAGCCATGCGATGTTAGAGCGATTTCGTACCGAGCGGCAGATTCTGGCCAGCCTGACGCATCCGAATATTGCGCGTCTTCTGGACGGGGGCGTGACGGAAGAAGGCTCGCCGTATCTGGTGATGGAGTTCGTGGACGGCACACCGATCGACAAGTATTGTCACGCCCACAATCTTTCGTTGGAAGCCAAGCTGCATTTATTTCGCCAGGTTTGTTCGGCGGTGGAGTACGCTCACTCCCATTTAGTCGTCCATCGAGACATCAAACCTGAGAACGTTTTAGTCACGAGCGACGGCACGCCGAGACTTCTGGATTTCGGCATCGCAAAACTCTTGGACCCGGATGCGCCGCAAGAGATGCTTGCGCAGACGCGGCCCACGGAACGACTGCTAACTCCCGAGTACGCAAGCCCGGAGCAGATTCGGGGAGAACCGATCACCACCGCCGCCGATGTTTACGCGCTCGGCGTTCTGCTCTATGAACTCCTGGCCGGGCGTAACCCATTCGCCCCGCGCCCAACCAATCCCGATTGAGATCACTCGAAAGATTTGCGAATTTGATCCGCCGCCCCCCAGTTCCGCGGCATCGTTGGACGTTAGGAACTCGCCTGCCGAGATCCGCAAGCTGAAAGGCGATCTGGATCACATCGCACTGATGGCGATGCGCAAAGAACCCGGGCGCCGGTACGCCTCGGTCGCTCAGCTGGCTGGCGATGTGACCGCTTATGTCGAAGGCTATCCGATTTTGGCGCGCAATGACACGTGGAGTTATCGAAGCGCCAAGTTCGTCAAGCGCCACTGGATTGGCGTCACGACGGCCACCTTCATCGCCTTGGTCCTGATCGCCTTCAGCGCCGTCATGGCGATGCTGATGGAGCGGGCGAACCGCGCTACGCTCCGCGCCGAGCGAGAAGCCGAGATTTCTCGCCGACACGTTTCGCGCGGCTACGCCAAATGGGGCGAGAGGGAAAACGATTACTGCGCGAGAACTGCTGGACCGCGCTGCCCGCCGGATCGATCACGAACTGATCGATGAACCGGCTGTCCGCGCCTCGCTGATGAACGATATCGCGGAAGCGTATGAACAGCTCGGGTTTTACGATCAGGCAAAGACGTTAGCCGAGCGGTCTCTCCAGCTTCGATCTCACACATTTGGATTCCGGTCTGCCCCGACCGCTGATTCATTGTTTTTGGTGGCGAATGTGACGCGTCTCGAGGGCCACTTCGCTGAAGCGGAGCCGCTCTTTCGACGAGCGCTCGAAATCCGGCGAATCACGCTTGGTAAGGACAGCAGCGCCGTTGCCGAGAGCCTGAGTTTCTTGGGTGAATGCCTGCTTTTGGAAAACAAAGATACGGAGGCAGAATCGACCCTCCGCGCAATCCCTCGAAATTTACCGGCAGAATGGCCCAGATTCTGGCTCTGATGCCCGCGGTTACCTGGCGCGGCTGCTCGAAAAGAGAGGCGATTACCAGGAGGCGGCTCAACTCCTCCGGGAGGCGGTCGAGATCGACCGGCGCGCAGAGGGAACGGATAGTACGGATTACGTCATCGATCTGCACAATCTCGGTGGCGCGCTGATGCGTTTAGGCGATCTCTACGGAGCTGAAGCGAAGCTACGCGAAAGCGTCACGATTGATCGCAAAATCCTCGGTAACAATCACCCGGATTTGGGCTATGCACTGAATCTGCTCGGTGTGGATGAACTCGAAAAGGGAGATTGGAGAAGCGCGGAGCCTGTACTTCGAGAGTGCTTAGCACTCTGGTCCAAGCTGGGCGAAAACCATCCGCTGGTAGCGACCATCTCAAAAAATTGGGCGCGTCTACTCCAGGCGAAGGGAGATTATGCAGGAGCAAGGCGCTATCTAATGCGTGCACTTGCCATTGCGGAGCAACCGCCGGCGCCGGACCGCTACACAGAGAGGCAAAGTCTTATCTAATTTGGCATCACTGGATCTCGATGCCGGCAATTACACGGCCGCGACCGAAGTTGGCCAGCAGGCCCTCGCTATCGAGCGCTCGCTTCCCGGAGGCGACTCTGCACCGGATACGGCATCCACGATGTTGACCGTTGCGGAAGCGAAGCTCTTGGGTGGCGATCCAAACAGCGCCGCATCCATCGTCCGTGAAGCCCTTGAAATATTCCGCAAGAAGTTCCCGGCCAACTATCCCGCCGTGATTGGCGCTCAGATCCGGCTGGGGCAGACTCTCACCGCCGCAGGCAAACCCGCCGAAGCAGAGCCGATCCTCCAGAGTGCCCTCGCGTCGGCCGATCATCCGCCTTTTCCCATTCCGGCCTGGCTTGTAGGCGAAGCCGAAAGTACGCTCGGCTGGTGTTTGAACCGGCTCGGCCAAGCGACCGGAAGCACGCAGGCTCCTCGAGCAGAGCCAGGCGAAGCTCCGAAACGATCCCTGCCCCATCTTCCGCAAAGAAGCCGCCGTCCATCTTCGCGAGGTCGCCAGGACTGGATCGGGAAACTGATGCACTTCACTCGCAGTCATTGTGCAGTGGACCGCTCGGCGGACCTGCAACGCAGGGGATTGCACTCAGATATTCGTAAATCGCGCGCAGGTCATGGTCCGACATTTTCTGGTAGACCGGCCATGGCATCACCTGGAGCACAGAGCCGTCAAAGGGGGGTGGCAGCGTTGGATGGAGATGATCCATATCTACACCGGTCCTCATGATCTCGAGAAATTCGGGAAACGTGTGGCCGCCTTCGGGGCGTCCTGTCTTGTCCGGTGTCAAGTTCCGGGAGGTGAACGTACCAGCTGGGGTCGTAAAGGGCGTTCCACCCCCAAGGTACCCATCGGGATTCACCTTTGTGGGATGCTCGCCGAAATACGGATTTCCACCTTGGGCGTACGGTTGCGCTGTGTGACAGTCATTGCAGCCAGCAACGGCATTCACCAAGATAACTGCCGAGGCCGACCAGCGCGCGGTCCTTGCCTTCAAGATTCAACGGTACGGGAGCAATGTCAAAACCGCGTTCGATTCTCCAGCGATCGTCATTCTCGTCGGCCTCGGACGCTTGTCCACGTAAACCTGCCACAACGAGAAGAACGAGTACCATCCCAGCTCCGAGAAATGCGATAAAGCGCATTCGTTTCATCTCTGGCTCCTGATTCATCGATTTCACTGTATGAGGGCGACGTTTTCGGATGAATTCCTTCGTTCGCGACGGCATTAGCGGAATTTTCCAATCGCGAAACCCGCAGACCGCTTCGGCAGAGGAGTCCGAAGGTCTGGAAACGATGCTCGCCGCATTTTATTCAAGCCGCCATTCACCTTCGCGAGGTCGCCCGGACTGGATAGCGAGATCGAGGAACCTTCTTTGAAGGAATTCCAAACGAAATAACGCCTCTTTTAAACGGAGGGCATCCGCAAGAGTTGTTCAGAACCCCTGCTCATTCGAGAACCGGGATAGCTTGCCTTCAGAGCTCGTCTACTGGAAGCAACAGCGGACATCCCTCCGGAAGCAATACCCAAGATTAGGAAATTTCAGCATGTTTGTAAAAAGAGTTTCAAATTCTTATTTCGCGCTTACCCTCGTCTCCTTGATGATCTTTATTCGACCTACAAAGCTGAAAGCGGACGATTTTGCAAAGTATTTCGCTGCCTTCGACTATCAAACCAATTGGGCCGGCGACTGGGAGGTCCGTTTCGTCAGGACGAATCCCTCATATTTTTACAAGATCGAGGAAGCCGGAAAAAACGGGGCCAACGGACTGGCCTGCAATCAAATCAGCGCCCGATCTGTACAACGCATCGCATGGAAAGACTTCAAGGCGGAGGCTGGCGCAAACGGAAAAGTCCCAAGTGCTACGTTTACGGCTGACGCAAACGTTGTCGACGTTTTTGGCGGGGAAATTCAAAGGGCACTGCATATACCCTTTACCCCATACGACACGAATGAAATTTCCAGTCAAACCCATTTTCGCGTGGCGGTCTACGACCAATCGGGTCGGCGAGTTTACCGGACCATCTGGTATGGCGGCCCGGACATCATGAACTGGAACTGGCGTGGCCCGTGCAGCTGGGTCAAGGAGAAGTGATGCTGTCGCGATGGTCCATATTGCTGAAGCTCACGATTGGAGTGAGGAGTATTTATCGGTAGCAGTGTTCCAGATTGTACGAGTTCGATTGGAAGAACTTTCGGAGGGTAGATTAGCTCTTCTTTAATATCGAGGTCGCGTGGCCTAGATCGCCGCGCTCGATAGCATTCTTTGAAGGAATTCCGAAAGAAATATCGCCCTTCTAAATGGAGAGGGGATTTCACGATCCCGCTTGCGCGCGCAGCTCTGATAGCGCGTCGCGCGATTCCGCAGACCAAGGACTTTTGACAATGCAGGACTTGATACCAAAGGAAACGTTCAGCACGGGGTGGCAACAATTTTGGCTTTCTTTCCGGCAATCTCCAGGGAAAGTGTTCTGGAATGCTGATCCATCAGAAGCGGCGCAAGATGTTGCTCTTTTTAAGGACCACTTCCTTCCTGGTCTTCCGCTGGTCGACATTGGGTGCGGTGATGGGAGACACACCCGAGCGCTCGCACGTGAGAGTCGTTTTGAGAAAGTCATCGGTGCCGATATTGCCCCAGCGGCGGTTGAAAGCGCAGGTAGTACGGATCGCCACGGCATCAGCTACCGGGTTCTCGACCTGCTCCGCCCCGATGATGCCGAGACATTGCATCGAGAGATTGGCGATGCGAATGTTCATATTCGGGGAGTCTTACACCAACTGCCGGACGGGCATCGTGAAACCGCGGTAGTAAGTATCACGCACTTGCTGGGCGATTCCGGAGCAGTTTACCTGAAAGAGCTTTCCCCCGCAGCTGACGTGTATTTACAGGATCTACTGAAGCGCTTCGGGCCGGTGGAAGGACTGGAGCGGGTTCTGGAAGTGCTCGGAACGGCAGGCATTTCCTGGGGAAGCTTCAGTGATGCCGACCTCGAGCGTTTGTTCCCATTACACCGTTTTACGGTGCTTGCGAAAGGCGACACGCGCATTCAGACGATGAACCGCCTTTCGAGCGGCGAAAGCATCGTCATTCCGGCAATCTATGCGGTGCTCCGCCCAAGAGAGGCCGTCAAATGAAGAGCAGCACAGAAAACCTCACGAGGTCGGCTAGCGCTGAACTAAAGGCGGAGTTGCGAGGCGAATTGCTTTGCCCGGACGATCCAGGCTATGACCCGGCGCGTGCGGTCTGGAACGGCGCTATCGACAAACGCCCCGCTTTCATTGCCCGTTGCGTCACCCAATCCGATGTAGCAAGTTGCATCCAATTCGCGCGGGAGGAAGGGATTCAAGTTGCCATTCGCGGCGGTGGACACAGCGTTGCCGGGCATAGTTTGTGCAATAACGGCTTGGTGATCGATGCCTCGCAGATGAAGGCGATCCAAATAGATGCGCACCAGCAAAGAGCGCGCGCAGGCGCGGGGCTTACAGCCGGCGAGTTGCTGCGGGGACTTGAACCATATGGATTCGCTGTTCCGACGGGTTTGTTTTCTACCATCGGGCTTGCCGGGTTGACGCTGGGAGGCGGGTTCGGGTGGTTGGCATCGAAGTACGGATTGACGTGCGACTGGCTTACCAGCGTCGATCTGGTTACCGCCGACGGCCGCGTCCTGAGCGTCAACGAATACGTGAATTCCGATCTGTTCTGGGCCGTGCGCGGAGGAGGCGGCAATTTTGGAGTGGCGACTTCCTTCGAGTTTCGACTCCATCCCGTCAGCCGCGTATTCTCGGGCATCCTGATCCACCCTATGGTTCGCGCGCGGGATCTTTTGAGTTTCTACCGCGATTTCACAAATCGCTGTCCGGATGAGATGACAGTCAGCGCCGTCATGACTACCTCGCCCGATGGTAATCCGGTGGCGGCTCTCATGCCCTGTTACTGCGGGCCTGAGCGCGACGCGCATGAAGCACTTAGCCGTTTGCGTCAATTCGGCCCGCCCCTGGCCGATCTCATCCGCCCGCAATCCATCGCTGAAGCATCGATGCTGGATCGGGTCAGTCCGCCCGGGAGGCGATATTGCTATCGTGCGTACGCGTTTCCAGAGCTGCAGGATGATGTTCTCAACACCATAGCGGAATACGCGTGTTCGCGAACCTCGCCATTCTCCTCGGTCGTCTTGCAGCACTTCCACGGGGCCGCGACTCGTGTCGATGCAAAAGCAACCGCGTTTGCGCTTCGCCGGGAGCATTACATCCTCGAGATCATCGCAGAATGGGAGAGTGGCGATGACGAACCTCACCGGATGTGGGTTCGGAGCTTCTCGGGAGCGGTTGAACCGTTCGCAGATAAAGGCGTATATGTCAATTTCCTGGCCGACGAGCCAAACGAACGGGTGCGCGCCAGTTATGGCGATAATTATGACCGCCTGGCTCGAATAAAGCGCCGCTACGACCCGGAGAACTTCTTCTGCTTTAACCAGAACATCAAGCCAGCGGCCGAGGAGACAAGAGCGGTTTCATGATCTATCACTCCCCAACCGCTGGAATTTCACTATTGCTTTTGGGAGCTCTTATGATTTCTACTCCTTACGCCTCAACTTCGACTGATACCGAGCAGGCCATCCGGGCAGTACTTGAACAGCAAACCACTGCTTGGAACGCCGGCGACGCAAAGCGGTACGCAGCTACCTTCGCGCAAAACGCCACTGCCACGAACGTCCTTGGAGACAGGTATTCCGGCAAAGAGGCAGTGTCGGCACGTATGGCCGACATACTCAGAACCGTATTCAAGGGCAGCAAACTTGAATTGAAAGTGCGGCGGTTAAGATTCATCGAAGCGGACGTTACCGTCGTTGACATAGATGCTGAAGTGAGGGGCTACCGGGCCTTGCCGCCCGCGGTTGTGGCAACGGACGGCGTGCTCAGAACAGCAATGTTGCAGGTCATAATTCGCGAAGGTGAACGATGGCGCGTGGCGGCATTTCATAACGTTGATGTGAAAAAGCCCTAAACATGCGATATGCGCCACGTTGAGATAGCGATCACGATTGGAGAATTCTCATGTCAAGTAGACCTGGAACACCACTGACGCTCACAGATGAGCAGGCCATCCGCGAGATCCTGGAACGGCAGACCAATGCTTGGAATGCAGGAGACGCGCAGCACTTTCTGGACACACTCACAGACGATGCGTCGTTCACCCACATCCTCGGGGAGACGCATTTCGGGAAACATCCATTGTTGGAGCAGATGGGCGAACTATTGAGAACCGCGTTTAAGGGAAGTATCGTTCAATTCAACCTACGAGATCTGACATTTATCAGACCCGATATTGCGGTTGCTGACATTGATACCGAGTTAAGAGGTTACCAGGCTTTGCCGCCTAGAGTCGCTGCTAGCGATGGCGCGCTGAGAACAGCGCTGTTACAGGTTATGGTTCGCAACGCCGAACAATGGCGCGTTGTCGCATTTCACAATGTGGATCGGAAAATGCTTCCCGGCGTGACCGGCCGGGAAAGTGGAACGCCAAAGGCGATCGGGTCAACTCGACCATAATTCTCGTCCAACGAATCACGCTCGATTTCCAGATCAATTGCTGACGAATAAGGCGCCCACAATATGACGGTTCTCGTGATAGGCTCGACTGGAAAAGTAGGGCGAGAAGTGGTCGCCCGGCTAGCTGCACGCAACATATCGGTGATCGCCGCGGCACGACATCTGCAAGACACCAGACTTAAGGGCGTTAATCCGGTATGCGCGGATCTGGATCGGCAGAAAGCATCCGAGTTGCGGCCGAAGGCGCTGATGCCTGCTTCCTCATAACGCCTGTGGGTCGCGCGGAAACGGCCCTAGGGCTGAATGCGGTTACCGCCCTTTCCCGCAGAGGAATTCGGCGAATAGTCTACTTGTCCGTGGTTATGCCCATGCGTTCCGACAGCATTCCCCATTTCCGAAGCAAAATTCCCATCGAAGATGCCATCAAAAGTGCTGGCGTCGAGCATACAATTCTGCATCCCAACAACTTCTTTCAAAACGATCTTCTCTTTAAAGACCCAATTTTGCGGCAGGGGATTTACCCGGAGCCAATCGGCTCCATAGGTCTCAATCGAATCGAGCTACGAGACATTGCGGATGCTGCGGTTCACGCGCTCCTTGAAGCGGGGCGCAGTGCCGGAACGTACTCTTTAGTGGGACCGGACATCATCACCGGCGAGAGTGCCGCAGAAACGTACTCGCGCCATCTCCGAGCCAAGATCCGATATGCCGGCAACGATTTGGCGCAGTGGAGAAAACGAATAGAAGGGAGATTACCGATTTGGATGGTCGAAGATCTGCAAACGATGTTTCAGTACTTCCAAGATTATGGATTGCGTGCGACCCCTTCCGAGCTTACTGAAACGACTGATATTCTTCACCACGAACCGCGGCCCTTCCACGGGTTCGTAGCTGAAACAACGCAGTGCTGGCAATCCGTTCCATGAGCACCGGTTGCGTAAGCATCCAAACCTGGAAGTGAGGCGGCATTGCTGGGTCGGCATGGAGTGAGTGTGGCGCCCAACGCTCTCGAATACTCAGCGACTCTGAAACTCGAGGACGAGAGCATTCTATTACGTTCACGAATGGCTTGCTTGATGATGATTGAAAGGCGCAGATTTCTACTTTGCTGTCTGTTTGCTGCGTTGCTGTTCCGACCCGTTCTAGCCGGAACACAATTGCCGACATGCTCTGCAGTTGTGGATGTCACCCTAATTCCGATGGATCGAGAGCGAGTCCTGTTGAGACAAACGGTTTTGATTCGCGGTGATCGGATTGCGGAGGTGACGTCTGCCCAACAGGCCAAGGTACCTGAGAACTGCACAACAATCGACGGCCGTCATCGTTATCTGATACCGGGACTGGTGGACAGCCATATCCATCTCCCATTGCATGGACGAGCGGATCAGCTCCTAGTTCTCCAGATGCTCCTGGGAAATGGGATCACTACCGGAATCAATATGGAGGGTTCGCCGGAAATCCTAGACTTACGGCATCAGATTCGAACTGGAAATCTCAGCGGGCCATCAATCTATACAACCGGCATATTCATCCAGCAACCGGCTTTCATGACGGCGGAGCAGGTCAGCAAAGAGGTGATCGCGGAGAAAGCTGCCGGTTACGACTTCATCAAGGTGCATGGCGAGCTTACGAAAGAAGCTTACGATGCTCTGTTCGAGACTGCGCAGGCGCAACATATTCGGGTTGTCGGACACGTGCCGAGCAATCTTGGAATCGATGCCGCACTGGGGCGTCAAAGCCTGATCGTCCATGCGGAAGAATTTCTATATTCCTACTTCCAGTTCCATCGCGATCTGCCGCGCGATCCCGCAGAAATCAATCGGCTGGTGCGCGAAATTTCGAATCGGACAGCGGAATCTGGCACATGGGTCAGCCCCACGCTTTCAGTTTTCCGGCAGATCATTTTTCAAGCCGCAGATCTTAACGCGCTGCTCGAACGGCCCGAGATGCAGTACATGCCTCGGCATCTGACGACTGGGGCTGCCGTAGGAGCTTCCAACTTTGGCTGGTATCCGCCGGATAATCCGTATATCAAACGATGGCCGCCTGAACGAATTCCATACTTACGCGCGCAATATTCGATCTTGCAAAAATTGGTGGCTGGCCTGCATAATGCGGGCGTGCCGCTTCTGTCAGGGACAGATCCTTTTGTTCCCTGCGTCATTCCTGGATTCTCGATGAAAGCTGAAATGGAACAACTATACGAAGCTGGTTTAACTTCATATGAAGTGCTCCAAACGGCGACGTCCGATGCGGCTCGTTTCCTGGGAAATTCGGAAAACGCTGGCACTGTAGCAAACGGGAAGATCGCCGATCTCGTGCTCCTCAACGGCAACCCACTGATGGATGTCGATAATGTTTTCCGGCAGGAAGGTGTAATGCTGCATGGTAACTGGTTTTCTGAAGACGAGCTACAGAAGAAACTAATTGCAGCCGTGGAAGCCAGTAAGGCTGCTCGCGAATAAGCGCGAGTTGCCGGCGGAGTCTTGTTGCTGCGAAAGACCTCCGGTGGAGACTCGATTTGGGAGGCGCGATGCTGCTCGATCGGATGTGCCCAGGCGGCGGCTAGAACGCCGGCAACATCGTATAGCATGTTGCGTTGCCTCGCACGTCAATATGTCGGCGATGGCTCTTGCAGCTCTTGGAAGGAATTGGCGCAGTCCGGAAGTGCAGTGGCCGTTGTCCTGGCTTGTGAACGCGAAGTACTTAAGTTGATAAATCCCCGGTCGGCAAGTATTTACCGGCGCTCCGCCTGTGCCCGACAAACCCGCTTGTCGTAGACTGATTCTGTTTCGCGAAGAATTCAAAACGCTCGCCAACCATGACTATTCTTCCCTGAGTGCCTCCAAAGGTGCGGTACGTGCCGCCCGATGCGCAGGAAACCAGCACGCAAGCAGACCAGTGGATGCGATCAGCGACAACGCGGCGGCGTAAGAGAGCCAATCCCTTGCCGCCGATCCGAAGAGTAGACGCTGAACTAGTCGGACGCCTTCCCAAGCCAATCCAATGCCGGGCAGCCGAGCCGAGCAGAGTTACTGCCATTCCCTCTCTGATGATCATGGTCCGAACGGCATCGGGGTCGGCTGCAAGAGCCATGCAAATTCCGATCTCCTTCTTTCGCCGCGATACTTTCAAGGCAAGCACGCCATAGAGTCCGATCGCGCTGAGTAGGACGTAGATGGCTGCAATAGGAATGTTGCATTTACGCGAACGAACGGGCCGAAACATGCCGTCGAGTTGCACCGGAAGAGTAATGGTTTCAGCTATGGCGACATTGGGGTCCACGCGATTTACCTCGCGCACAAGCCGGGGGAGCATCGCGGCGGGATTGCCACTCACACGCACGCAAAGGCGCGCATACACAATTGCGTTGGATTTCAGTGTTTGCAAATCTTCCAAGCGAAGAACAATGCCTCTCTTTCGAGCGCGGTCGGCTATCTTTTTGTCTTCACCTGATGGTTCGCGATATCCACCTGGGCGACGTCTTCGGTCTGGACCAGCACACCGCCCGAGATCGACTTCACGACCAGTTCGGGTTTCGCTGTTGCGCGAATTCGTGTCAGTCTCAAATTCTTCTTCTGCATCAGCACGGCTAGTACAGTGTTCGAAGGAGGGTGCGGCGATCGCTCCACGAACAGCTTCGCTACCTCTGAAGCGGTCTCATAGGCGGCGGGTGTGTGTAAAAGCCCGCTGTGCCAGATTCCAATGTGTCGCGCTTAGACCGTTACTCGATTCACTCATTTCGCTCAAAACGGATTCGTATTGATCCAGTGAAACTACGACTGCTAGGTCCTGAAAGTTCTTGGCCTCGGCGCGAATCATCGTTGACCCGCCGATGTCGATATTTTTGATCAGTTCGGAGCGGTTATTCCGGTTTTTCCGCATGTTTCTCGAATTGATAGAGATTCACCACCACCATGTGAATCGGTGGGATCTGGTGTTCTGCGAGCGACCGCATGTGTACAGCGTTGTCACGAATCGCAAGAATGCCGCCAGCGATCTTGGCGTGTAGCGTCTTGATCCGGCCATGCAGCATTTCCTGAAACTGCGTTATTTCGGCAGCCTCGCGAACTGGGGTATCATTCTCGCGCAGCAGTTTCGCCGTCCCGCCGGTCGAGATAAGTTCCACTCCCATCTCATGCAGGCGCTTCGCAAATGGCACGGTTCCCGTTTTGTCGGTTACGCTCAGCAGCGCGCGCTCGATCTTTGGCATAAAAGTTTATTTTGCAGAGCGCTGACCTCCGGTAGCAGCTTAATCGGCACTAAGTGGAATCTAAACGCGCATCTCTTCGGCCATTCGCTCAGTGGAGCGCATGGCGAGAGCGAGGATTGTGATCGTGGGATTCTGATTACCTGCCGTAACAAACACTGCAGCGTCATTGATCCACAGATTTGGCACGTCGTGCGAACGGTTCCATTCATTGACAACCGACGACCGGGGATTGCCACCCATGCGAGCGGTTCCAACGTAGTGAATGGACGAACCATGCGGAAAAGGTTTGGGGTCTGTGTCTTCGAGCATCTCTGCGCCTGCCTTGCGCAGTAGCTCGATCGCCACCTCTCGGAAATTTTGAAACATCGCCCCTTCGTTCTCATGCCAGGCGTAATGAAACCGAACGCCGGGAATACCGGCATCGTCGCGGAGCCGCTCGTCGACTTCAATACGATTCTCCTTATACGGCAGCACCTCGCCCTGCATCAGCACGGAGACGTTAGCCGTATAGTATTGCCGAATTTTCTTCTTCCACTCTTGCCCGAATCCCGGCAGATTCATTCCCACCAAGGTCGTCTCAGGAATCCCGCCGGTCGGATATATTTGGTAACCACGGATGAACTTTTTACCGCGCCAATTCCGAGTCAGATCCGGGATGAAGATATTTGCTCCATTACTGTCTTCATTCACGATCGGGCGTCCCATCAGTTGCGGCAAGTAGCCCTCGACGGATCCATAGATATGCTCTGTCAGGTGATGGCCAACAAGGCCACTGGAGTTGGCAATCCCGGAATTTAGCAGTATCTGGGTCGATTCGATACAGCCTGCCGCCAAAACAAACGACTTGGCGCGTACTTCGCGGTAGGTACGATCCTGAACATCCCAATAGTGCACGGACTTCACGTGTCCCTCGCCGTCCAGCTCAAGAGCCCGGACGCGCGCGCCCGTCAGCAACGTCAACTTGCCAGTTCGCTGGGCTGTTCTCACGAAGACGCGCAAGGAGTCGAATTTCGAGCCGCTGTCACAGCCCTGCCAGCACGGGCCGCAGTGATGGCATCGCGGCCTGCCGTTGTGATCTTCGGAAAGAATGGCCTTGGGAATTGGCAGCACTTTCAGCCCTCGGCCGGGAAGACTCTCGGCTGCCTTCTTCAGTTCCACTTCAGCGCAATTGGGTTTCTGCGGCGCCAGACCCGTATTCACTTGAAAGGCGCCCGCGCCTGTTACCGTACTCGTTACGCCAATTAAATTCTCGACCCGATCGTAAAAAGGCGCGACTTTATCGTATGTGATGGGCCAGTGTGTGTCGAAGTCATCCTTAGGCTTAAATTCATCGGGAGAAAATCGAGGGGTTACGCCTGCCCAGAAGAGGCTTTTTCCTCCGACCGCACGTACGCGCACCCATTCGAATGATTCATTTCCTTCCCATGCATACGGCTCTTTGTGGTCGTCTGCCAGAAAGTGGGTACGCTCCAACCATTCTTGAAAGTAATCGCCGCCCAAGCCGCGATAGGGGAGGTTCCACCTGCGAATGCGATGAGTAGGGAAGTCGGCGGTGTTGCGCAGCGGCCCGGCTTCGAGCATCACGGTATCCATTCCCTTGCCAGTCGTGATGTGGGCTGTCATACCTCCGGCTGCTCCGGAGCCGATGATCGCAACATCATAGATTTTTCCCGGCTTCTCAATCTGGAACATCGCGGCTAGACCTTCTTCATCGAGCGTAAGAGCGGTCTGTAATCGGCAGGAGCTTGATGTTCTGTGTGAGTACAGCCTGGAAAATCCATTTCAAAGCTCATGCCCTCGTAACCCAGTTCCTTCGAAATTCCTTCCTGAGATGTGTAAAAACCCTCGGCAACCGCAGTTTTGAGATACACAAAAAATCGCTCATCGTCGGTCCGCGGCGAGAATTCGCCGCGTGCCTCCTCAGCGAGAAAGGCATCGATCGCAGGTCCCTCCTGGGTGCCGATTGCCATTCCATATCGATCCAAACCTTCCCACCAGGCATTCTGGAAAGTCCCATCTGCATGTTGCAAGACAAAATCGATATATTCATCGACTCTTGCGCCGACCGCCCCGGCTGACCTTTCATCCGCTGGCACAATGCGATCCATCAAACGCCGCAGAATGTCACGCCTGTGTGCATCCAGGAAGACGAGACCCTTCCCTTGCTGCGAGCTCTCAGGCCTCGCACTCCGCTCTTGTTGTGCGCGCAACGAGGCTGCTTGCCACAGCCCAATACCAGCGATCAGAAACTCGCGCCTTGATTCCCCGCTCATCTCACTCCTGTCTCGTTTGATGAATTCGCAGCCAGTTCGAGTAGCCGCCTGGCATCTTGATCCGGCTTCTTCTCTTTAAAAATCGCAAGCTCCCTTCTCGCCTCATCCATGCGGCGTGTCAATCGAAGGACTTCTGCCAGCGCAAAGTGAGCTTCCGCGTTATCAGGATCGAGCAGGATGGCGTGTCGGATATATCTCTCTGCCAGATCAAACTTTCTTTCTTCTCGGTACAGCTTGCCGAAACCTCGGTCTACGCTGGCATTGTTTGGATAGCGCTTTGCCAGTTCGCGGAGGTCGGCCTCCGCTTCGGAAAAGCGCTGGAGGCGAATGAGTAACTGAACGCGATCTACTCCGGTTTCCGGATCGGCGCCCAAAGTCAAAGCTCGAGCATATGCTTTCAGCGCATCATCAGTCTGGCCCATTTCGGCATACAGGCGTCCGAGTAGTGCCCAAGTTTGTGCTTGCCGAGGGTTCGCGTCAAGCGACCGCCTCGTTGATACAGCCGCATCGTCCAACTTTCCCTGGGTATCCTCGCTGACCCCCTGGGCAAGAAACAGCAGCGGTGAATTTGGAATCTGTTTCAGCCCCGCAGCAAGGACGTTTCTCGCCTCGTGGTCCGAGCGTCCCAACATGAATACCAGAGCCAGCCGGTAATAAACCTGCGGATCATTAGGCGCTGAATTTACCGCTTGCTGTAACGTTCTTATGGCCGAGGGTAAATCGCCGGAGAGCGCCTGTGCCGATCCCAGCAGCAGCAGGTACTCGGAGTCCCTACGGCCCCGCACGCTTTGGAGCAGCGTTGCTGTCTTTACATACTCGCGCAGATGAAAGCGGGCGGTCGCTTCGGCCAGAATGAGTCGGTCCTGAGAAACCGCCAATTGGCCGTTTTCGCGCGCTTGCTCAAATGCCTCCGCCGCTCCTTTGTAGTCTCGCAGGTGTAGCGCGACCAGGCCGAGATTATATGTCGCGTGAGTGTTCGAAGGATTCAATCGCAGAACTTGCCGGAGCAGTGGTTCCGCTTTCGAAAATTCGCCCAAAGTGGCATAGTTGAGGGCTAAATCGTTCAGCGCCGGTTCGAAATCTGGCCGAATGGCTAAAGAGCGCTGATACCACGGCGTCGCTTCTTTGTGATGCGATGTCGCATCTAGCGAAGCTCCAATCCACGCCGCCAGTTGTGCATCGTTTGAATTGGCCTTCCACAGAAGATCGAACTTCTGTATTGCTGCGGTTGCTGCGCCGCTGCGAAGTTCCGAGACCGCCGTTTGAAATGCCTCTGCCCAAGGCGGCGATGACTGACCTAAAATAAAACGCGACAGTGTAACGGCGAAAGCGGCAAGAAGAAGCAGCACCCGTGATCTCAAGACGCGCTGCCGGCCGACAACTCCCCTCACGCCCTTACTTTCAGAAACTGAGCACAAGCGAGAGCTGAATCAACCTCGGCGACAACGCTCCGGTTACTTGCCCGAAACTCAAGTCTCCTAGCCCTGTATCCACCGCACTGAAAGATGGGTGGTTGAATACATTGAAGAATTCACCACGGAATCGAAGATTCACATTCTCGCGCAACCCAAAGACCTTAGACATTGCTACGTCCCAGTTCAGGGTTCCCGGGCCGCGAATCACTCCGTTTCCTTCATTGCCAAACGTGGCGATCGGCGGCGTCGTAAAGGCAGCCGTGTTGAACCATTGATAAAGGGTTTTGGGTCCATTCGGGTTAGCGATTACATCGGCGCGCTCGAGTCCTCCGCCGGTTCCTTGATTATCCGTCGGTAGCGTAACTGTTAGTGGGAAGCCGGATTGAATATTGGTTATTCCGGATAACTCCCAACCGCCCAAAACCGCTTTTGTTACCCCTTTGCTGTTCTGGAAAACGGGTAAATCCCATACGTAGTTGAACGTCAGAACTTGCGGAACATCGAAACTAGCCAGTCCTCTCTCGGCACTGATGTCGCGCGAATTCTGCGGAGTCCCCCACTCGCTCGATGCGTTTGTGATGGTCTTCGAGTACGTATAGGAGGCCTGAAATTCGACGCCGTGCTGCAGTCGATGTATCGCCGATATCTGGAGCGCTTGATAATTGGAATCAAAGGCCGGCTCATAGGCTGTGATTGTCGAGTATCCGGGGTAAGGTCGAACTGAATCGGGAGAGATCACACCGTTGGCGACCTGCGCGTTCGGATACGGTTGATTCAGATTGATCGCACCGAGAAGATGGCTGCCTTTTGTTCCCACGTAGGCGGCCTCGACCGTCGTATTAAATCCAACATCTCGCTGCACGCTGAATGACCACTTTTGAACTTGCGGATACTTCCAGGGTGCCAGGACGGCGCTCAAGCTGGGCGGGTAGAGCGCACCTGCGGTTCCACCAGGGTTACTCAACAGCGTATTGAAGATATTTACGGAGCTGTTGAATGGCGGATTGAATCCACCAAACTGGCTGTAGGAGCCCCAACGATCATAAAACACCCCGTAGCCTGCTCGAATTGACATTTTGCCAGAAGAAGTCGGATCCCAGGCGATACCAATCCGCGGCGCCAAATTGTTTTTCCGTGGAGGGAATAGGTAGCGCCCAAATGGTGAGTTCGTCGCCGCCACTATGATGCCGTTGAGGGCAGTTCCTGTATTCGGTACAAGCGTGCCGTCGGAATTGACTATCGGCGCATTCGCCGGATTGTAGAGCGCCGGATCGAATGATCCCAGAAAATTTGTCGGCGAGTGTTCCGGCTGATAATACTCGTATCGCAGACCAGCGGTAAGGGTGAGGTTGCGCCGGAGTTTCATCTGATCTTCGAAATATGGCTCCAGGTTAAACCAGCGATAATTCCCGAACGGGTCGAGCGCAGTCTCGGTATAGTTGTACGTGCGGCCGGTCAGGAAGTCCGCCAGCGCATTACCGGTGTATTGTCCATTAAACGTAAAAGATCCGTTTGTGTTGTTATCGGACGGATTAGCCAGCTCGCTCTTTCCCTCACGCGTCCACGCAATGCCGAAACGAAACGTATTCAGCCCGCGAATCCACGTATTGTTGCTCTCGAAAGGCATGCTGTAGGAATAATTGTGGAAGTACCATTCCTCAATGATCCCCGCATATCCCTGGCTGAAATACAGACTCGGAATGCGATTCAGTTCGTTTAGAGGAAAGATTTGCGGGATGTTCAAACCTGGTGCATTGCAGCGGCACGATTGCGGTCCGTTCTGTAGGTACTTATCGTTGTCGCGATATGTGCCCCAGAGAAACTCGGAGATGAAGTTGGGAGTGGGCGTATAGTCCACGTTGAAGCTGATCTGATATATGGGATAGACCTGGCTCGAGGAGCCAACAAACGGCAACGAATTCTCGTGGAACAACCCATAGGGATTCTGCAGTGTTACGTTGTCTTGAGTAAGTCTGACATACGTACTTAGTTTGTCCGTAACGTGATAGTCAAGCCGCAGCGATTCCTCCCGCCACTTTGTAAAATCAGGTGCCGATGAGACAAAGTTATATGGCCCGTTCTGGAAACCGGGAATCGGCTGCGGATAATAATACTTAACCAGCAGAAGGGCGTTTGGATCTAGTTGCGAAGCAGGAATAACATTATTCGTATAGGGAATCCCCGTTACGGGATTTTTGATGACCTGCGGATTCGAGCCGCTCAGCAGTGAGCTAAAATCGCCGCCGGTCTCGGCAGCCGTCGGCACGATCGCCAGTGTCGTGCCCGCGCTTTGAATAATGCGCCGCCACTCTTCTGACCAGAAGAAGAACAATTTGTTCCGCTTTATCGGGCCGCCTAAATCGTAGCCGAAGTCGTTGTAGCGGTTTTCGGGCACGGAGCTTGCAAAGAAGTTGCGCGCGTTGAGCTGATCGTTTCGGAAGAACTCGAATGCGTTGCCGTGGAACTGATTATCTCCCGAACGCGAGATCAAGTTGATTTGCCCTCCCACCGAGCGCCCCGTCACTGCGGAATACGAGTTATTCTCGATGCGAAACTCAGAGGTCGCGAAAAGATTAGGCGTCACGAATGCATTTCCGCCGAACGTATCTAAATTCCTTACGCCGTCGATCATGATGTTGTTCGCATCAGACCGGACTCCGTTCATGCTAAAAGCGATTGATGAATTGGAGCCGAATCCCGGTGTTTGATCGATCGATGAAGAGACACCAGGCTCGAGCAGCACTAGTTGTGTGAAAAGGCGATTTGTGAGCGGCAATTCGTTGAGCTGTTTGCCTGTTACTGTGTTACCCTCGCTGGCCGTTACTGTATCGACAGCGGGTGGAGTCCCGGAGACCGAGACCTGTTCGGCGGTCTCCCCTATCGCGAGTGAAACATCCAAAGTTACTGGCGAGGCTGAGTACACCGGGAACTCAGAATGCACATAGGATTTGAAGCCGGTTTTAGTAGCGGTCAGCGTGTATCGGCCGACCGGGACAATCGGGAACCTGAATGTTCCCGATGCGTCGCTCAGTGCTGTTTCAGTGGACCCAGTCGCCACATTACGCAAACTCAGAGCTGCGCCCGGAACCATTGCTCCTGTCTGATCGGTGACGGTACCCTGAACGGAACCTGTGTTTGCAACTTGTGACCATCCACAAAACGGAAATAGCAGGGCCAACGCGGCAAAGACCAGGTCGGCCGTTCTGCGGTTGATGCTATTCGGGGCCATATTCGAGTACCTCGATTCTCAGGAATTAAGCGTGCTTTTCCTCTTTCGGACAGAGTGCACAATGGCGCTGTAGAGATCACCTCGGTAGACCGAGCGGGTCAATTCGAGCGGTGTGCCGGTATCCGTGAATGTTTTCCTATTTACCACCAGAACCGCCGTATTTCTTGGTATCGCCAGAAGCTTGCGATGGGCGGCTGATGGCAACTGTGCAGAGATCTCTTCTACCCCCGTCTGAAGCCGCAATCCGTACGACTCCTCAAGAATTCGATACAGCGAGTTCTTTGCTAAGTCGAACCGTTCGAGCCACGGGCAGATCTTTTGCGGAATCAACGCTGCTTCCGCTGCTAGAGGAATGGCATCCTTGTAGCGTAGACGGTTGATCTCGTACACCTTCTCTCCTTCGGTGAGGTCAAAAAAGCCTTTTGCCGAAGGCGGGGGCGCGATGAGTTCGAACGAAAGCAGTCGTGACTCGGACTTTCCTCCTCGCGCCGAAATCTCTTCGGTGAAGCCACGAAGCTCCTGCTGCTGCTTTTGCAGCCGGTTAGGAGCTACGAAGGTACCTCGCCCCCTTTGAGATTCAATAAGACCCTCCCGTTCCAGAATGCTCATCGCCTGCCGCAAAGTCATTCGGCTAACGCCGTATCGCTCGCCCAACACCCGTTCCGGCGGAAGCGGGAAACCCGCAGGATAAGCGCCGCTCTTGAGAAGTGCTGTCATAGCTTCGGCAATGCGCAGGTACATCGGTGCTGTTGAATCTCTGTCAAACCTGAGGGACTCGAACGTTCTGATCTGACTCGTGGACCCCATTGTCGAATAGGTCTAGACCAAAGGTATAGATATATTTATCATTAGTACGATGCTCTTGCAAGCCTTTTTTGGTTGAGTCTCATGGTTTTCTCCGGAATCCTATTCGCCGCGCTTTCCGGCATCTGCAACGGTCTCTTTACCGCGCCTATGAAGATCGAGCGGCGGTGGAAGTGGGAAAACATCTGGTTTGGATTCATTGTCGTGGCCTGTCTGGCCATGCCGGCCGTTATAGTCCTTCCATCGGTCCGAAATCTCGGTGAGGTCTTCGCCTTTGCTCCACCAGGCGCTGTTTACTCGGCTTTCGTTTTCGGATTCGCCTGGGGATTTGGCGCGATTTGCTTCGGTCTTAGCGTCGCGAGCCTCGGAGTATCGATCGCTAATAGCCTCGTCATCGGACTCAGTTCGGCACTCGGATCATTAGTGCCGGTGATGTTGACTGGCGCTCTCCGGCTAAGTGCCCAGGAACTGACGCTTTTCACCGGTGTTCTGATATTTCTGATAGGCGTTTGGTTGTGCGCTAAGGCTGGACGGCTGCGCGATGACGCGCAGTCTTCTTCCGATGGTGTTTCTGTGAAAGGCTACATTTTCGCGGTCGCTGCTGGCATCATGTCCGCGGTCTTCAACATCGGCTACGCATTGGCGCTCCCCATCGCCGACAGCGGTGTCCGCCTTGGGTATTCGCGATTTCAAGCAACAAACTGCATCTGGCTGCTGATGCTCGCCGCTGGGTCGATTCCCAATATGGCTTATTGCTGGTTCCTGATGATTCGCCATCGGACTGCAAAGCTGCTGTCGACACCACCGCTAGCCAGATCCCTTGCAACTGTCATTGCTATGGGATTGCTTTGGGGCGGCAGCATTTTTCTATACGGCGCTGCTACTCCGCGCCTGGGGAATATCGGACCGTCTATCGGATGGCCTCTTAGCTTAGCTGTAGGGCTGCTGGTGGCGAACCTCATGGGACTGTTGCTCGGTGAATGGCGTCGGGCTGGGTCATCTGCAGTTCGAACAATGAATTTTGCCATCGTGACCCTTCTTTGTGCCATCGTACTCTGCGCAGTCTCAACAAGGATCACCGAATGAAACTCCCCGAGATATGCCGCAAACTTGAAGGTAAACTCATCGCTTCCTGCCAGGCAAGCGACGGGGAAGTATTTCGAGAGCCGACGCTCATCGCTCGTCTCGCTCAAGCTGCTCTCACGGGCGGAGCCGCTGGAATTCGCGCGGATGGCGCCGAAGACATTAAAGCTGTACGCCGTATCACCGATGCACCTATTATCGGAATTCACAAAGTGAAGCAGGCAGATGGACGCGTGTTGATCACACCGTCCGCGGAGAGTGCTCGCGAACTAGTGAAGGCGGGAGCGGACATGATTGCTATCGATGCCACCGAGCGGGGCCTGCGCTCCGGTGCAGCGGCTCGCATCCGCCAAATCGAGCTCGAACTGAAGGTGCCGGTACTCGCTGACATTTCCAATCTGGAAGAAGCTCTCGCCGCAGCGGATATGGGAGCAGCTTTTATCCTCTCGACGTTACGTGGTTATACGGACTCTACCTCACATGTAAAGCGATTTGAGCCGCACTTCATCGAAGAACTCTCGCGTGCCTGTCCGGTTCCGGTGATTGCGGAGGGCAGAATCTACACTCCGGAGGAAGCGCGGCAGGCCATTTCCGCCGGTGCCTATTCAGTGGTAGTCGGAACTGCAATTAGTCGCCCTGGCGAGCTTGCTCGCCGGTTCGCGGCCGCGATTGAATCTGAATTTGCCCTGAACCGAAGCACTCAAACATTTGCCGGGATCGATTTGGGTGGAACCCAGACGAAGTTTGGGCTGGTCTCCCACGGCGGAAAACTTCTTCTCGATTCAAGAACGGCAACTCCCGCTTCCGCTGGGCGGGATGGCCTTCTGGACCATCTAAAGCAGGTAGCTTCTGAGATTGTTGACTGGTCGCACAGGTCGGGCCACTTACCATCGGCACTCGGTGTGGCAACTGCGGGTTGGGTCAACTCGAATACGGGACGAGTTGTTTACGCAACAGACAATCTCCCCGGCTGGACCGGAACCGCCATAGCCGAAAAACTCACGGCATCACTTGGTATCCCGGTCTCAGTTGAAAACGACGCCAATGCGCTTGCCATCGCCGAGAAACACTTTGGAGCCGGCCGAGGTCTAAGCGACTTCGTGTGCATCACTCTCGGAACCGGGGTCGGCGGCGGTTGCTACGTACGCGGTGCTCTCAATCGAGGCGCGCATTTTTTCGCGAACGCCGTCGGTCATATTGTGATCCAGCCGGATGGTTTGCGCTGCACTTGCGGTCAGCGTGGTTGCCTCGAAACATATTCTAATGCCACTGCGCTTTTGCGCTACGCGGGGAACCGGTTCACCACTGCCGAAGAAGTCATTCAAGCCGCACATTCCGGCGACGACAAAGCAGCTTCCGCCATTCACGAACTGGCGCGCCATCTCGCTTTAGGCTGCGTTTCAATCATCGAGTTGCTCGACCCTGAAGCGCTAATCTTATCGGGCGGTCTGGCGCAGAACAATGCAATACTTTTGTCCGCTTTAGCTGAAGAGCTCCAGCCGCGCATTCCTACATGGCGGGAGCGCTGCCTCAAGATTGTTGCTTCGCCGCTTGGCTACTGCGGAGGCGTGCTGGGCGCTGCCGCCGGCTCTATTGAGCAATTGTCGCGAGGACGTGAGAAGAATTGAACGAAAGTCTTCTTGGAGGCGCGGGGCGGGATCGAACCGACGAATAAAAGGCTTTGCAGACCTTTACTTAACCACGCTTTTTTTCAGTGTTATCTTTGACTTCGCGAATCACCCGACGCGGTTTGCGCAAATTATGCGCAAATCCGGACCAACTTCTGGTCGCGACGATCGGCTTTGCGACTCTCTGACTCCAGCTCTCTTCTTCAGGACTGGGTTCGTGCTAGATCGCGTCGAAAGCCGCGATTCACGACATCGCTAAGAAGAAGAGCCAGAGGAGCGATCCATTGCCTATCAGCGTGGCCAGTTTTGGATTCTGCGTTTTCGTATGCAAGCCGAAACTTTGTGCGGAGTGTTAGCGGGGATTGTGAGACCCGCACCCGCAGCAGACTTCGTACGACGGGACGGGGCTGGTCGGCAGCCTGCGTCTTCACTTGCTGGGCCGGCCGCTCAGTCTCGAGCAGAAACTTGTACTCGCCTGGCAAATGACGGAGGGAACGGGACGACAACGAAGTGAATTTTTGTCGGCTACGCGTGCTGTTTATGTGGATCAGCGGCTTATGTGAATGATTCGATGAATTTTCGAACCGTATTGAGTGACAGTGTTGATGTGTTTAGGCTCTACCGAAGCTCGGCATGATGCGCGAGGGGCTAGCGAAACTCGACCGCAAGGCCGACGAGCGGCCGCGAGTTTCTTCACTGAGCGGGCAAGTTCAGTCGGTTTTATTCACATTTTTCGCACACTCGGCCGGGATCCGAGCAAAACTGCAACGAATGATGATTGATAAATTTTTGCTGGTCGGGCCCCCGGGGTTTTAAACCCGGACCTCTTGCACCCCAAGCAGGAGATGGCCTTCCATTGACTCTATAACGACGCCGTAATTCCAACGGCTTACATCAAATCGGGGCGTCTGCTTCCGCTCAGCGCAGATGGCGCTGAAGCGGATTTCTTTCACATTTTTCGCACGTCCAACGCTTCGGCTTCCTTTCAAGAAAATGTAGACCTGTTCGGCCTGCCACCTCCTTTCGAAGCCGCCCCAAAAACAAGCATCGGCGAAAGCCTGCCAGGGCACCTGTCTTGCAAGCAGAGGCGGGCATTCCAACAACTCCTTGGAGTTGCTGCAGTCCGTAGTAGTAAATCAATGGCTTGGGGAATCTGCTCTTCGCTTCGGCACTAACTCCAAACGCTGCTAATCTGTGGGATTCTGCCACGGTTCTGTCACGCTCGAAAAGCAGGTGATCCCGGTTCAGAACAGGGTCTGCATGGCCGTCGGCTCATGCACTGTCGTTGGGTGCATACACGCTCGATTGCCCGAAGTCTATTCTTATGTCAGGGCCGGAATAAGAGAATTGCAGTTCCTGGCCGATGCATTGATGTCACAGTCAAGATCAGGCTTCGAAATCTTATGAGCACTCGACTCGTTCGGCGAATGGGGGCAGAGAAAAGAAGCCGCTCTTTCTTGACCGAGATCGGGGGGCCTTGACGATCCAGTTGCCGGTCGGAAGCAAAGCGGGAACGTATGAATTTCGATTGCGGGACCAGGCCGACCGGGTGATCCTCACGACATCGGCAACGGCGGCGATCAACGGCGGCACCACCGCATTTTTGCTTCGCGTTGACTTGTCGGGATTGCAGCCTGGTCAATACAAGATGGAACGGCGTCAAGTGCCGTGGGACTGGGATTATTATCCGGTGGTGTTGCGTTGACAGTACTCTTTTTTGCGGCTCTCCTCTGCACTTGGCGAGAAGGCACGATCTATTTCCCACATCGCACTCTTTGGGACCACTTTTCAGATTGCGGAGACTACGCAGCCTTCACGCATGCGCAGCAATATCTAAACCGGAAACGGTGGCAAACTCAAGCCACACAGGGAATTCGAACCCGTGGCGACCCCGGCGCATCTGTAAATTGCAGATTCTACGTTGCTCAGGACGCCAAAGCGTTGCGGCGGGCGGGGTCCCGCTTTACAATGAATGCCGTCGCCTGTTGCACACGCTGGCCTGTTGCAGCATTGCAAACAAGCTGCATCGGCCGGGCTGTTTCCCGAAACAGCTTTCTTGTGGCGCATCAGGTTAGGGTCAAAAGACTCGTCCCAGTTGAAAAAACCATTTGTGATGGCCCGACTCTCCCACACTGCCGCCGATGAGGATAGGGCCAAAAATCGTTTCCATGATCACGCCCACCGCGACATCACCGGGAACACCCGGAACACCGGGAACATTTGGAAGCGCATAAGGCTTCGCGAGTTCGAAATGGCCGTCGAAATACATACCCCTTCCCAAGAACGCAGACATTTCTCGCAGGCGATGGAGGTAGCCGATGCGGCCATAGACATATTGATCGGTCAAAAACTCACCAATTCCATAGGCTGCTAAGCGAGCCGGGCCACCGAGCAAGAACTGTGGGAGCCCCGTTCGCTCATAGCCGAACGTGGAACCGCCTGCTGCGATCACGTACAACGACGCAGGGCCGCTAATCGGCTGGAAAGCTTCAAATGTCATTTCGGCGGATGGGAATCCAGTCTTTGCGCCGGGGTTAGCGTCAAGCCATCCAGCATCCGCAACCAGTGCAGCGCCATGTCTCGGGATGATAGGACTATCCAGCCGGTCCATTGCGTACCGAGCTCTGCTTGTGCCCGTCCTGCCGGATAAAGACGGCAGCAGTGGGCTCCCGATCCAGCGGGTTGCTCTTAAATACCCCAGTTGATAACCAAACCGCAGCTCACTAAAACGATCAAAGCTGTATCCGATGTCGAAGCCGCCGTCGACCCTGTTCAGCTTGTACTCGGCGAGGAACGTGTTCTTCGAGTAAAGACTTAGCGGAGACCGGCTGGCATCGACCTCAGGCGCAATAAACCAGCGGCTCGTCGTGGTTATTGGATGGTAGTATTCGGTACCGAGCAAATACGTGGCTCCGATCGAGAAGTCCGTTCGAATTTCCGAGCGGTATCCGCCAACATCGAGAAACGTCAGCCGGCCGCCGAAGGTGAATTGAACATTGTTAGGGTCCGACCCATCAATCACGAAGCCCGGTTTCAGCCAGGGTGGCGCGTAGTCCTTCTCCTCAGCAGTGATCTCCAATCCTTGTTGTCCATCGCGATTCGTCGAACTATAACTCAGGCTATTAAACAGTCCCGTGCCCATTGCCCTGGTAATGTGCTTTTCCAATAGAGGCGTGCTGATCGGCTTTCCTACAAACGGTGCTAAATCTTTCTCAATATCTTTCGCCAGTTCCGGCTTAGTGCCCTCCACCTGCACAAACTGCGGTGTCGGTACCTCCTTCAGACGACGCGATTCACGCTGTGCGATGTAGCGATTCCACTCCTCATCGCTGAGGCTGAAAGGCGTAAGAACTTTTGATTTCGACTGGGCAGCTTCATAGCCTTTGGCAATAATCGGTTGGACTCGGGAAAAATCCAGCGTCGTGTAGCCGGCGAGGTTGACAGTAATCAGAAGATCCGCTTGCTCCATACCCCGAAGTTCGTTGGCATTGATCATGGCGTCGGTCGATCCCGAGGCAACCTGGAACATAGATCTCACATTCGTAGGACTCACCGGCCCCGTGGTTAAATGCACTCCAACGACGATGTCTGCTCCCATTTCTTTAACAACATCGGTTGGAAGATTATCGAGCAGTCCGCCATCCGCGTAGACTTTGTCATCCTCTCTTACAGGCGCAAACACCGCCGGAATGGACATAGTGGCGCGAAGAGCATTCGCTAGCGAGCCATCCTTGAACACGACCGGCTTACCGGAAATAAGATCGGTTGCAACACAGCGGAACGGGATCGGGAAGCGATCGAAACTCCTTGTGTCGGAGTAAGGCAGTACATTCCGGTCAATAATGACCCTCACCGCCTGCCCAGAGTTCAACCCGCCAGGCGGTTCTACCCGCCCGTGGCGCAGCCCCAATTCGAGCCGGTTCGGGAAAGCGCGCAGATCCTCTTTGCGGCGGAAAGCCAAATCCTGATAGGGCGTCGCGCCAGCTAATACTTCGTTCCAGTCGATATCTTCGATAATGCGCTGGATATTCGCCGGGCTATGGCCGGTTGCGTACAGACCGCCGACCAGAGCTCCCATGCTGGTCCCAGCGATATAGTCGATCGGGATGTGATGATCTTCGAACCACTGCAGCACGCCGATGTGCGCCAAACCCTTCGCCCCTCCCCCCTGGAGTGCGACGCCAATTTTGGGACGCTTGCTTGGTTGCTGAGACCCCCAGCCGGAGACGGGAATCAATGCTAAAACAAAGACGCAAACCAGCGCCGGTTCTCTAAGGCGAGGGATTCCTCCGAGCAAGCCCTCTCGCGAGACACGCGGATTCTCCGATGCCTGGTTCATTGCACAGCATTTAGAGCCTCGCGACAGTCATGGCGTTGTTTTAAATTTCGTGCTGCCGAGCTACACACCCGCGGGGCAACACCTGCCGAACCGCGCGAACTATGTGTTGGGGAACCGGAACGGAATTTAGGGCGGGTCGAACTATGCAGATTAAATAGAACTCCTCCTCGAACCTTCTGTCTAAAAAGGAGGCGCTGTCCTGAGAATCAGACCGCCGAGGAGCGATGAAGATGAACTTAATACCGCCTAGGAGATCTTGCTCATTTGTCTGACGAACAACTTACATGCTGTTCCTGGCTGCTATCGCGTTCGGAGCGGTGTCATCGGCACACCAGTTCATAAGTGGGCAGAAGGCGAAGATCAAAGGCGTCATCATCTCGCGGGATGGCGATATGCTCAAGCTTCGCGAGGCAGCCGACATGGTCGCGATTATTGCGATGGATGATCGGTCGAAGGTGCAGGTTAAAAAGGGTGCCCTTAAGTTCCGGCGCCAAGAAATGGACATGACGGCGTTATTGCCGGGCCTGCGAATCGAGGCGGAAGGCGTGGGTAACGGCCAAGGGCAGCTTGCAGCGGAAAAGATCACCTTCAACCCCGACGATTTTAAGACCGCACGCTCAGTGGACACCCGAGTCGCCCCGCTCGAGGGTAAACAGGCAGAGATGGAGGGAAAGCAGGCACAGCTCGAGGGCAGGAGCGCTTGCTGGACCAGTTGATCGAGATCCTTCTTCCCCTGATCATCCAGTTCGTGCTTATTCAATTCCCGCAGTAATCATCGCATCGACGCTTCTGAGAGCCTGCGGCACCAAGCAGACCCCGACGACGAACAAATCGGAGCAAGCAGGCATGGCTCCGGCCAACCCCGCGCCATCGACTGGCGCGCTCGCGTTGCCGATCACATTTGAGCGCTGGACCGGCGATTTGGATGGAATGCTTCAGCGGCACCAGATTCGTGCGCCTTGTGGTATATAGCCGGTCCGGATTCTTCTACGACAAAGGTCACCCGAGAGGAATGGCATACGAAGCGCTTGAGGAATTTCAACAGTTTGTTAACAAGAAACGTAACAGCGGCGCCTTGAAAGTTCAGGTTAAATTCCTCCCGATTAAGCCTGAACAACTGGAAGCAGCTCTCACGCAAGGAGTGTGGTTGCGGATAGGATAGTCGAATTCGCGATGACGTAGAAGACTTGAGTCAACGCCAGGCCGAAAGCTGAGATAACAGAGCAATCGTCGATTCATGATTACGGATACCGGACAACTTGATACACAAGCGCGCTCCCCTGGTAGAACGGACGGTAGTACACGTTGCTGCAACTGTATAGAGTCAGACCCGGTGCCGCCACGCCAGAACATGCACCGGGCAAAGTAGTGACAACCGTTCCGAGCGCCGGCGGTGCAACAACTACGGTTGTCGGCGCCGGAGCTGCCGCGGACGCAATTGCCGCCGTTGTCACTGCTCCGACTGCAGCGCCCGCAGCAAATGAGCCCCAATTCCAACTATTGTCGTGATAGTAATATCCTCCGTAGTAACCGCCGCGAGAGTACACATTCTGATTCACATGAACGTTATTGTTGACGTTCACATTCCTATTGACGTTTACGTTCTGATTGTAATTGCGGTTCTGATTGACGTTCGTGTTCGCATTTTGATTGTAGTTGCGATTTTGATTGACGTTGGCAGCCCTGTCTGGATTTGCCTTGAGGTTCTGATTCGTCGTCCGATTCTGGACGTTGACTTGCGAGCGGTCACCGTAACGCCCTTGCGCGAGCACACAGTTTGCAAGCGCCGCTAAAACTACCAACCAGGTGAATAGGTTTCGTATCACTTATCTGCCTCACTCTGTATAAAGTCAATCTTCTTTGCATCCGGCGGCTTCTGAAACGTAAACACGCTCTCATCGGCATTTGCACTCAAGTTCCAGTCGGAAAAATCGATCGTCACGCGAGGCTGCCCGGGCAAAGTCTTATAGACAATCTCGGCGCGGCGCGGCGGGCGTAGCCGGCGGGCCGACGTCCACCCAAAGCTGCCAGTCCGCATCGGGTCCGGTAAACACCAGGTGATGATACGTCTTATCCCCGATTTCAACTCGCCCGATGACGGCGGCGCTTTCCAGGGTATTGACCATCATCTTGTAAGGATCGCTGCGAAGAAGCGGGGAGAGGGGCAAGAAAATTTCACGCTTTTCCAGCGCGTCGACACTCTGATCGATCGTTTCCGGAAGAGCCAGATCGGCGTACAGGTTCTTTTCGGGCGTAAAAAGCACTGCCTGTCCCTTGTCGTAGTAGAGTCTGATCTTTTGAAATTCCGCCTCGAAATCGACACGAAGTTTGTCAGGTTTGGAAACGGTGACGCGGCTCTCATGGAAGAACGTGATCATCTGGTCATTGGACCCAACCGTTCCTTGGTAACGACCGCCCGGAAGGAGAAGGTCTTCGCATTCTGAATTGAATCCGTCGCCGCGCGCAGAACCCGCAGAGCGAGTGGATCGATGTCCGGATTCTGAGATTCCTGCCCGAACGCGCAAGCGAAAGGGATAAGCGCTAACAGTAGAACCGTGGAGAGACTACGAAAGCTCATAGTAGACCGCATATGGCGGACTTAGGACGCCTGGACCGGCCCACCAGATTCAGTAAATGTGAAGAGTGAGCTGGCTTCTGCAGTTTCGCGGACTCGGGAGTGCCGTCGCCTCTTTCGGAGCGAAACGAGGCGTGAAGAAAATAGAACTGGGCCGAAAATGTAGTATCTAAAGATAGCTGGTTGAAGCTAATAGGGCGTCAACTCAACCTTCAACACAGAATGTGATAACTCAGCTCGCACCGGTGATGTTCCTCGCGCTGCTGCTCCCCAGCAAAGGAGCGCAGGTGCCAGCCTTAAAACCCGCAAATCCCGCAAGTTCGACAAGCGTACAGAATGAGGATCCGCTGGGCCGTGAGACGCCCTACGGCTGTGTGATGGGTTTCCTTAAATATGCTAACCGGGGCGATTACGCTCACGCTGCGGAGTACCTCGACCTGCGGACGACGCCCTCCCGAGCAGACGAGCTTGCACGGCAATTAGGGGAGGTGGTGGACCTTGGCTTATCGGGAACCCTTAACGGGCTCTCGCGAGCGGCGGAGGGTGATTTGGGAGACGGACTACCGGCTAATCGCGAACGAGTCGGCTTCGTGAAGACAAGTTCCGGCACCCTGGACATACTGTTGGAGCGGGTCCAGCGCGATGGCAAGCCTCCGATTTGGCTATTCTCGTCCGAAACTCTGCAGCGCGTTCCGGCCGCGTTCGAGGAGATCGACCGCGGGAGTCTCTCGAGATTTTTCCCCTGGCAGCTGCAAATAAGATTTCTGTCCATTCCGCTGTGGCGATGGCTGGTGATCATCGTGGGCATCGCATTGGCTCTTGTCGCAGCTTCTCTGATAACTCGCGCTCTCATGATTTTGCTTCGTTCTCTGGTTCGGCGAATGACGGGCGTGGATGATGATCGACGCGTTATTGGGCTGAGGGCGTCCGTGCGGCTGGTCATGCTTGCAATCGTAATTGGAGTGATTGCATCCCTTTCGGCCTCGTTGCTGGCGCGCGAATTTTGGACTCGGGTCGCAGAGATTCTTGCCGTCGTAGGCATCGCCTGGCTCGTCATCAAATTCAGCGACATCTTGTCAGACATGGGCTCCCGCCAGTTGAGCCGAAAGCAAGCACCGGATAAAATCGCAGTGCTCGCTCTCGCACACCGGCTATTCAAAGTTCTCGTCCTCTTGGTTGTAGTCCTCCTGCTGCTTCGAGGTTTCGGCGTAAACGTAACCGCTATGCTGGCAGGCCTTGGCGTAGGTGGCATCGCTTTGGCGTTGGCGGCTCAGAGGACGTTGGAAAGCTTTTTTGGCGGAGTAAACGTGACCATGCGCGATGTGATCCGCGTTGGAGATGTATGCAGAATTGCAGACCAGATGGGAACGATTGAGGAAATCCGCCTTGGCTCGACTCGCATCCGCACCCGCGAGCGGACAGTGGTGTCTGTTTCCAATGCCCAGGTTTCTCAAATGAGTCTGGAGAATTACTCGATGCGAGATAAATTCTGGTTTCATCACGTGTTTGGACTCCGTCATGATACCTTGCCGCAGCAGATGCGCTCTGTCCTTGCCGAGCTCGATAAGTTGTTGCGCGAAGAGCCGAAAATTGAAAGGGACACGGCTCGCATTCGGTTCATCGGGTTTGGCCGTTCGTCCCTAGACGTTGATGTCTTTGGCTACATCCAGGACAAGGATTATCCAAGCTTCCTGCGTACGCAGGAAGATCTGTTGTTGAGAATGATGGATATCATCGCCTCGAACGGCACCAGCATTGCTTTGCCTTCACAAGCCACTTATATCGATCGCGATCAGCGAGTCCAATCGGGCCGCGGAGAACAACGTCTTTCAGCTTTCGACAGTCCAGGCCAGGAGGCGGAGTTCGGTGATGCTCTTGCTGAGGTCGAACGGGCGAATCCACATTCTGCTGGTCAGCGGTGACTGGTCGTTTTCGTGAAATGGTGGGGGTTTTTACCGTCTATAAAAAGGAAACGGCGGTAAGTAATTTCGGCCCGCCGGAGACACGGTAAAAGCGCTTAGGATTCGAGGCAGTCCGGAGCTGTGAAAACGAGGTATGTTTCACGTGAAACACTTGTAATAGGGGCTTTTCGCGGCTTGGAGATGGCGGCTCTTATGGCTCGTGAGCGCTAGAGCGCTGTAATTGCTGAGGTAAAAAGATTTTGTTTAGCCGTGACCACTTTTGCTCTCGATCGTGGAAGTTTTTCACAAGGGCGCGCGATCATCAGAGGCCGCTTGGACTTTCGTGCTGGATTCGATGTGCTTGATCTCGAGTGAATCAGGCGAGTGCAGCGAGGTGCTTCAGAGGTGCTTGAAACGGTAATAACTCCTCTGCCGCGTATCAGGAACGGCCAACGGCAGAAGCAGCCCTGATTCCCTCGGTTCCTTCCTTTACAAAAGCAGCTCGTCTGCCTGCCTTTAGAGCCTGGGTTCCGTCTATACGACCAAAGAGCTCAATCAATTTGCCGACAAGGCCGGTCCACCCGGTCTGGTGACTGGCCCCTAATCCTGCGCCGTTATCACCGTGGAAATATTCATAAAACAGAATGTAGTCGCGCCAGTGCGGATCCTTCTGGAATTTCTCCGAACCTCCGTACACGGGACGGCGGCCAGACTGATTCCGCAGGAAGATCCGTGTCAGCCGGTTGGCAATTTCCCGGCTAACTTCAAAAAGATTCATCAAGTTGCCTGAGCCTGTCGGGCACTCGATTCTAAAGTTGTCGCCATAGTAGAGATAGAACGACAGCAGAGCACGGATCAGCAATGCGTTTACCGGCATCCATATTGGTCCCCGCCAGTTGGAGTTTCCACCGAACATGCCTGTGTCGGATTCTGCCGGAAGATAATTCACCCGGTATTCCTGGCCGTTCACATGGAAGACGTAGGGATGCTCGGCGTGATAGCGGGAGAGTGCCCGAATGCCGTAGGGGCTGAAGAATTCCTTTTCATCGAGCATGCGCGATAGAATTCGGCGTAACCGTTCTGGATTAACCAGCGCGGCTATGCCGCGCTCGCCATATCCGAAATGTCCCGGACCGGTCGCATGAATGCTTTCGCGCAGTTGGGGCATGCGGCGCAAGCGTTCCGCCATGGCTTTCACTGCTCGCGGCACGCGTTCGCGCTGCCACGGCTCAATAATGGTAGTCGCACAGAGGGGTAACAGTCCCACCATGGAGCGGACCTTGAGCCGCGTCGCACTGCCGTCGGGAAGTCGCAGAACATCATAGTAGAACCCATCCTCTTCGTCCCACATGCCACTCGGCCCCATCTGATTCATGGCGTGGGCGATCAGAAGGAAATGGTCAGCAAACTTGATGGCCATGTCTTCGAAGAAAGAGTCGTGGGCCGCGAGTTCGACACTTATCTCGAGCATGTTCTGGCAGAACAATGATACCCACGCAGTTCCATCCGCTTGCTCAAGGTGACCGCCGGTAGGCAGCGGAGCGCTGCGGTCGAAGACACCGATGTTATCCAATCCAAGGAAGCCACCTTCGAAGAGGTTCTTGCCAAAGCGGTCTTTGCGGTTCACCCACCAACTGAAATTCAGCATCAGCTTCGCGAAAGACCGCTTCAGAAATTCGACGTCTCCTTCACCGTGCAGTGCCTGCTCCGTCCGGTACAGGAAGATTGTCGCCCAGGCGTGCACGGGTGGATTGACGTCGCTGAAATTCCACTCATAGGCCGGGATCTGACCGGTGGGATGCAGAAAGTACTCCTGCAACATCAGGTCGAGCTGTTCCTTTGCGAAATCCACATCGACGGTGGAGAGCGCGATGGTATGGAACGCCAGATCCCAGGCGGCATACCAGGGATATTCCCACTTGTCCGGCATCGAAATGATGTGCTCATTCACCATGTGGAACCATTCGTGGTTCCGTATTTTATCGCCGCCCGGCCGCAGGGGATCTACACCATGTTCGTCGAGCCATTTGCTCACATCGAATCCGAAGTATTGCTTTGTCCACAGCATTCCGGCCAGCGCCTGCCGCATCACGCGGCGTTCGTCCTCGTTGAGCGAAGGCGGTGTCAGCGCATCGTAGAACTGGTCGGCTTCTTTGTGCCGGGTTTCAAGCACTTCATTGAAATGGGCGCCCAAAGGGTTGCCGCCGTCTGGATAAGTGCTCTCTAACTTCTCCGGCGCAATGTCTGCAAGGCGAAGCCGAACGACAGCAGCTTTGCCCGGTTCGACTTGCAACACGTGCCGAACGGCCGCTTTTGTGCCGATTTCGCTAGGGTTGACGGTGTGCTTGTCGCCATTCACGACGTAGTCATTGATCCCGTCCTTTACATAAGAGCTGGTGTTCGGCGTCCCGAAAATCCGGGCCGTATTTGTCTCGTTTTCAGTGAAAAGCAGCTCCGTATCCCCGGCGCAGTACAGGTAACGCTCTCCGAGGATCGGATGAGATGCCACGATCACCTTCGAACCCTTCGGCCCAGGCGCAGCTTTCAGCAGCGGCTTCTCCGCCCCTCCTTCCCAAGACCACGTATTGCGAAACCAGAGTGTCGGCAGAAGATGCAGGGTGGCGGCTTCCGGGCCCCGGTTGTGGACTGTAATTGCGATCAGCAGATCTTGCGGCGACTCTTTTGCATACTCGACGAATACGTCAAAATATCGATTTTCGTTGAAAATACCCGTATCAAGCAACTCGTATTCCATTTCGTAGCGGCTTCGCCGCCGGCTTGTCGCAACCAGATCGTCATATGGGTACGCTGTCTGCGGGTACTTGTAAAGGTACTTCATGTACGAATGGGTAGGTGTACTGTCGAGGTAAAAATAGTATTCTTTAACGTCTTCGCCGTGATTGCTCTCGCTGTTCGTCAGACCGAACAGTCGCTCTTTGAGAATTGGATCTTTGCCGTTCCACAAAGCAAGGCTAAAGCACAACAACTGCTTCTCGTCGCTAATACCTGCCAGTCCATCCTCGCCCCAGTGATACGCTCGGGAACGGGATTGCTCGTGAGTGAAATAATCCCAGGCATTTCCATCGTGGCTGTAGTCTTCCCGGACGGTGCCCCATTGCCGTTCGCTCAGGTATGGGCCCCATTTCCTCCACAAGTTGTCCCGCGCAGCTTCCCGAAGCCTGGATGTTTCCGGATCCATTTTGAGTGTCCTTCCGCAGATTGCGGCCGATTTGGGCGCCCGCCGCCCATTGCCGACTCGACTTTAGACTTCGCGTTCGGAAACTCGATTCAGAAAGTTGCCTTGGCCCCTGGTCCTGGGTACTGATTCTTACTCGTAAAAATAAAACCGCAGGCTCAGATCTAAAGTCATAGATCAGCGAGTGCGATTGCATAAAAACCAATGAAGTCCCTGTTTAGCGATTTAAAGCTGTTGCATCGCATCATCGGCCGCCGGGACGCACAATGGCGTGCAAGATTTGTCGCTGCTTGTGCTGTGGGTGATCTTTTCTCTCCCATCCAGCTGATATGGACATTTATCCCGTTAATAGGCCAACTCGATGACCCGATGGTGCTGTACGCCGGTATGAAATTTCGACGTCAGGATGTTACCGCCATTGGCCCTGGCGGACGCGCGGAGCCCTACCGCGGTCAATCATCCGGGACGTAAAGAATGCCGGACACGAAGAGAGTTTCCAGAACCGGGGCCGCCGCCTGTTGCCGGAGGAATGAAGAAGACAGGCCCTTAGGAGGTGTTCGTGAATAAAGGAGTCATCAAGCTCTGGGTGATCCACCGTGATGGTCGCCGCCGTGGCGCTTTGGTCTCAAGATCAGGCTGGAGCCGGTAAGCAAGCGTTGCAACAGCGAATAGCGGAGCTCAAGCAATCGATCGCTGCAAACCAGGCAAAGCTAAGAACATATCAATGGGTGGAAACCACCGAAGTGAGTCTCAAGGGCGAGACGAAGAAACGGGAACAGAAACAGTGCCGCTACGGTCCCGACGGCCAAGTACAAAAGACGCCGATAGGAGATGCGGGAGGCGGCGCGAAAAAGCCGGCGCGAGGATTGAAAGGCAAAATCGTTGAAAAGAAGGTTGACGAATTAAAGGATTACATGGAGCGGGTGGGCAGTCTGGTGCGCCGGTATGTTCCGCCAGACCCCCAGAAAATGCAGGCGTCGTTCCAGGCGGGCAAGGCAAACCTCAATCTCGCTGGGGGAGGAATCGCGTCACTCGTATTTCAGGATTACGCCAAGCCGGGCGACAAGGTAACCCTCGCCTTCAACACGGCAGCCAAGAAGTTGCAGAGCTATACCGTGAATACGTACTTGGATAGCCCCCAAGACATCGTGAGCCTGACGGCCGAATTCTCCAGCTTGCCGGATGGCACAAATTACCTCGCCCACACGCTTCTCAACGCTCCCGGCAAGCAGATCGCCGTGAACACCACCAATTCTAATTACAGGCCGATTGGCCAATGAGACGCCCGGCGCTTCAGGTTTGAGGCTTACACCAGCAGCTTTAGAATGGCGTGGATGAGTTCCTCGGTGGGACTCACAATGACCACGAGCACGATCATAGGCAAAACGACGGGAATCGCGAGACCCAGAAGTACTTCCTTATCGACCAAGACCGACTTCATTTCGTGGACCACCTCGGAGGCATTGGACAGATCGCCAAGCGACTGAATATCCGATGTACCGACAAGTGGTTCGTTCTCTGGTAGAGCGCCTCTGACCCATTTGGTATCAAAATCCTGCACATAGGCGGTGCCGAGCGCACCGTATTCAAACAGGCCCGTTTCTTTGATCTTGAAGAGCTTGGGTGTCAGCACGAGCAGAGGCGCGATCATCAGAACGAAGATCAGCACGCAGGAAGTGATCATCAGGAATTTCAATCCGGAGAGCGTCCCTCCTTCATAAGCCAGCACGTTCGCAAAACCGCCGGCAACCACCGCCGATCCCGCGAAAGCAATGAGCCCGAAGAACACTTGAGTGTGAGTGAGAAAACCAAATCCCGCCGCCCTGTCAGGATGAGTGGCAACACAATAAAGCCTGAGTTGAGTAACCCGCCAGAGGAAAATTCCCCACATGATTATGATCCAAATCCACCGGAATAAAAGCAGCCTGTAGAGGGGAACGCTGATCGATGCAAACCACCAGCCGGCGAGACTCAGGCTTGGGGTGGATGACAGGAGCGTGTGCCAGGTCGAGGTTTCGGTACCAATGATTTCCTGGCCTTTCAGCCAAATGGAAGGGGCGAAGGCGATAAAGATCAGCAGGATGAAGATCAGCCGGCTGTCCCGCAGGCGGTTCGTTTTCCGGATTAGTTGTTCGAAGGCCGGTAATTCCTTCTCCGGCACCAGACCCGAGCTTACAAAATGTTTAACAGCATGCCTCAGTTGTGGGTCGATTACGGTTTCGGCGATGACCAGTATTGGCAGGGTAATTAAAAAGCGAAGGCTAGCAGCAAAATCGTAAAGGAACGGAATCTTCACCCGATTGCCAAAGGCTTCGCCCTGCATCAACGAGAAGATTAAAAGCGGAAACCAGCTCAGGAACGCGACTGCTAATGCTCTCTCGAATACATGAAGGCGATCGGGCAACGCCATCTGTATATAGACCTGAAAGCGATAGAGCGGTCCTCCCTGGAAGAGCGAAAACTCATCCACGATCGGAGGGCCCGATTTTGATTCTGCGTGTATCCGTTGTTGCAAAATTTTCGACCTTATCGCTTGCTCCATTTGAGCCAGCTTAATTTACTTGAGCGTGGCCTTTGCAATCTACGTTTAGAGCGCGTACGCGTCGTGCCGGTTGTAAAAAGCTTAAAACCGCCTGGCTTGGCCGAGCATCGAAAGTGCGATTTTCCGCACATTTAGGCCGCGCGAGGGGATATGCCGCTTTGGTTCAGCATAACGATTCAGGCAAGTATTGTGCTGGTCGTGTTTGCGATTGGCCTGGAGACGACGTGGCCGGAGGCAATCTTTTTGTTCCGGCAGCCGGCACTGTTAATCAAGTCGCTGGCAGCTAGGAATGTCGCGATGCCGCTGGTTGCCATCCTGCTCGCCAAGGTGTTCCCCATGCACCCTGCCGTAAAGGGAGCAATTGTGCTGCTGTCCGTCACTCCAATTCCGCCGGTCTTGCCGAATGCTTTGCTGAAAGCTGGCGGACGCGCATCCTACGCTTCCGGGTTGCTGGTCTCACACTCAGTCCTGGCGATCGTGCTCGTGCCGCTAACAGTAGAGGTGATGAACCTGGTCTTCGGGACCCAGGCGCACTTCGGGCCCCTTCCAGTGGCGAAAGCAATCGTATCGGCCATCCTGCTGCCACTTGGGGCTGGCATAGCGCTCCGCCATGTCCTACAGCAATCCCGTCCAAGACTCGCGCGTTCTATCGGAATGGCTGGAACAATACTCCTGCTCGTGGCGATTCTTCCGTTACTGCTCGTCGCCTGGCAGGCACTTCAGGTCGTAAGCGGAAAGGGAGCCCTGCTCTCCATGGCGCTCTTTGTAATAGCGGGGCTCGCCGCCGGCCACGCGCTCGGTGGACCGAAACAAAGTGATCGGACCGCGCTCGCGCTGGCCACCGCGTCCCGGCACCCCGGACTTGCGATCGCCATTGCGGCTGCCAATTTTCCGGCCCAAGCAAAGCTAGGCGCCGGTGCGATTATCATCTATTTGCTGTTGAGTCAAGTCCTCTTCATTCCCTACAAGCGCTGGCGCCGTAACGCATCGGACGACAACATAGACCCAGCAACCGTAGCGGCGCGTACGTAGGTTTCAGGCTGAAAGCTCATGCGATCCATTGTGAACTTTCCAGGATACTCCGCTACAGCGGCTATCCTCTTAGTCATTTCCAGTCCTCTCTGTCTGTTGGCTGAAGTTCCTGCCGCGGCCACCTCGCCCGATGCGGCGCTTCAGGCACTGCTTGCTGGAAACAATCGATTTTGTGACGGGCATTTACTGCGTCCACACGAAGATGATTCACGGAGGAAAACACTCGTCGCGGGACAGAAGCCGATCGCGACCATTCTCAGTTGTTCAGATTCTCGCGTTGCTCCTGAGCTGGTTTTCGATCAAGGTCTCGGCGATCTGTTTGTCATTCGAGTTGCCGGCAACAGCCTTGATGATGAGGTACTCGGGAGCATCGAGTACTCGGTCGAACATCTGGGTACACAGTTAATCGTAGTGCTGGGCCACGAGCAATGCGGCGCCCTGACAGCGGCGGTGAAAGCCGTTCACGAAGGCAATCACGTCGATGCCTTCTTGCGCCCGCTGGGTCCGGCTGTCCAGGACACGAAAGGAATGCCCGGCGATCGGGTAGATAACGCCGTGCGCGAGAATGTGCGGATTGTCGTCGACGAACTCGAGAAGTCGCAACCTGTCCTGGCAAAACTATACAAGAAAGGGGCGCTCAAAATTGTTGGTGGGGAATACCACCTGCAGTCCGGCCGGGTGGAGTTTCTGAAATGAAGTTTCTGAATTACAGCCAAAACCTGCTGAAGAAAAAGAAGAACCGCTGCGAGGCCTACTTGTTCTAAAGGACGAAATCCTGAAGGAGGAGTTGAAATGAATGGTTCTTTCGTAACGTTCTGTGCAGCAGCGTGCCTTCTGCTGCCAACCGTTGCTGTCGCCCAAAAGGTTCGCACAGATTACGACCATGGAGCGAATTTCGAAAAATACAAGACGTACAAGTGGGTAAAGGTCGAGAAGTCGGCTGAAGTAAGTCAGCTAGCTGATCAACGAATCACCAGCGCAATTGATGCCCAGTTGGCCAAAGCCGGGCTGACGAAATCGGAAGACAACCCTGACCTGCTGGTTGACTACCAGGCCGCGCTCACTCATCAAACCCAGCTCACCACCTACAGCAGCGGCGGAGGGCCGGGCTGGGGATATGGACCTCGATATGGCTACGGATGGGGTATGTCTTCAGGGATCTCCACTACGACGAGCAGCACGATTCCGGTAGGGACGCTTGTGGTCGATCTGAATGATCCGCAGCAGAAGCAACTGATCTTCAGAGGCATTGCGACCGACACACTCAGTGATAAGCCCGAGAAGAACACCAAGAAGATTGACAAAGCGGTAACAAAGATATTCGAGAAGTACCCCCCCAAGGGGTCATAAACCGCCGCGTATTTTCCAGCGATGCGGACTCCATGCACCGGCTTCTTGCCACCCTATGCAAACTGAGGAACACAGACGCCTGTCGGAAGCTCGGGACGGCCAGATTCACTGGCGCAAGTGGGGCCCGTATCTAAGTGAGCGCCAGTGGGGGACGGTCCGAGAAGACTATAGCTCCGACGGAAACGCTTGGGACTACTTTCCTCACGACCAGGCGCGGTCGCGTGCGTACAAGTGGGGTGAAGACGGCATCGCCGGTCTGTGCGACGAGAAGATGCAACTCTGTTTTGCACTCGCGCTCTGGAATGGCAAAGATCCAATTCTCAAAGAGCGGCTGTTTGGACTCACCAATCCCGAGGGCAACCACGGCGAAGATGTCAAAGAGTATTACTTCTACCTCGATAGCACTCCCACGCACTCCTACATGAAAAGTCTTTACAAGTACCCGCAAAGCGCTTTTCCGTACCTCGATCTTGTAAAGACAAACCGGGCCCGCAGCCGTTACGAGATGGAATACGAGTTACTTGATACGGGCGTTTTTGAGAGTGATCGCTACTTTGATGTCTTTGTTGAGTACGCGAAACAGAACGCCGACGACATTCTCATTCGCATCACGGTCGTGAATCGAGGCTCGGAGGCCGCATGCTGCATGTGCTACCTCATCTTTGGTTCCGCAACACATGGTGGGCAAACAGCGCAAAGGAAACACCCCAGCTTCGGTCCGAAGACAGCCGGAGGTGTACCCGGGATTGCTGCCTGGCACTCTGACTTGGGTGTGCGGTACCTGTACTGCGAAGCCGCGGACGAATTGTTGTTTACGAACAACGAAACAAATGAAAAGCGGCTTTGGGGTTCCTCTAACCGAAGTCCCTGGGTGAAAGACGGCATCAATGACTATATCGTCAACGGACGGCAGGAAGCCGTCAATCCGGAGCGCCGGGGCACGAAGTCGGCTGCCCACTATAGCATCCAGGTAGAACCCGGCAAGAGTCACGTCATTCGCCTTCGTCTGACAGAGAAATCACCAGCAGCAAACCATACGCCCTTTGATAAATCGTTCGACGAGACCTTCGCGAAACGCGAGAAAGAAGCAGACGAATTTTATAAGTCGCTGACGCCGGCCTCTGTGGGTTCGGACCAGGCTCAGATCATGAGACAGGGCTTCGCGGGCATGCTGTGGGGTAAACAAACGTACATCTTCGACCTCTATAGATGGCTCGGAGAACGAGGAGCGAACCCTGTGCTTGGAGGCAATCGCCAAGCTCGCAACCGCGAATGGTTCCACATGGTGACTGAGGAAGTGATTTCTATGCCGGATAAATGGGAATACCCGTGGTTCGCTGCCTGGGATCTGGCATTCCATGCGGTGGCACTGTGTCTCATCGATCCCGATTTCGGTCTGCAGCAACTTGACCTCATGCTTCAGGAGCGCTACTTACATCCGAATGGTCAACTTCCTGCCTACGAGTGGAACTTCAGCGACGTGAATCCGCCCGTACACGCTTGGGCGACAGTTTTCAATTTTTTTGTCAGTCGTGACGTTCTGGGCGAAGCGGCGGTACCGACATTAAAGAAATGCTTCGACAAGTTGTTGCTCAATTTCACATGGTGGGTGAATCGCAAAGACCGGCACGGCAAGAATGTCTTCGAGGGAGGATTTCTCGGATTGGACAACATCGGCGTGTTCGATCGCAGCGCGCCGCTGCCGACTGGCGGCTTTCTGGAGCAGGCGGACGGAACAGCGTGGATGACGTTGTTCTCACAAAACATGCTCGAAATGGCCTTAGAGCTAGCCCTCCGTGATCCAACATATGAGGATCTTGCGATCAAATTCTACGAACACTTTATCTGGATCGGCTCGGCCCTGGCGCGCGTTGGTGATGGCCGAGACGAAATGTGGGATGAAGAGGATGGTTTCTTTTACGACGTGCTTCGTCTGCCGGACGGCAGCGGGCAGCGTTTGAGGGTGCGATCTTTGGTTGGTCTGCTGCCTCTCTGTGCGGTCACCGTGTTTGAGGATGAGGTCATAAAGAAGCTGCCCAAGTTTCGTGATCGCGTGACCTGGTTTAATCAAACTCGGCCCGAGCTGATTAGGGAGATTAATCCTCCGACGCGCAACCTTAACGGCCGTCGGATGTTGTCGGTGTTTGACGACAATAAACTTCGTCGCGTACTACACCGCATGCTCGATCCCAACGAATTTCTAAGTAATTACGGAATTCGCTCAGTCTCGCGCTACCACCTCGACCATCCGTATGTGTTTAAAACCGGTGGCCAGGAATACCGGGTGAGTTATCTTCCCGCTGAATCCGATACAGGCATGTTTGGCGGAAACTCGAACTGGAGAGGTCCCATCTGGGTTCCTATGAACGTATTGCTGATCCGTGCTCTGCTTCAAATGTATGACTTCTACGGCCCTGACTTTAAAGTGGAGTGCCCCACCGGTTCCGGAAAACAGATGACACTCTTCGAGATCAGCAAGGATCTGGCTAGTCGGCTGATCAGTATTTTTCAGCGCGACGAACAGGGCCGTCGCCCGGTTTTCGGCGGAGCCGAGAAATTTCAAACCGATCCATTCTGGCGGGATAACGTTCTCTTCTACGAGTACTTCCATGGCGACAACGGTGCTGGTCTTGGCGCAAGTCATCAAACCGGCTGGACGGGCGCCGTGGCGGTACTCATTCAGTTGTTCGGAGTGATTGAGGCTCAATTGCCTTCGACTCGAATTCGCGAATCGTTTTTTGCTGTGAAGGGGCTTGATCATGAACGTGTTGGTGGTTGATGTAGGAGGGACGAGCGTAAAGGTTCTTGCCACGGGGCAAGATGAGCCTCGAAAATTTCCGTCCGGGCGAAAGCTGAAACCCGAACAGATGGTTTCTCAGGTTAAGCAGATCGCCAGAGGGTGGAAATATGACGTCGTATCGATTGGGTACCCGGGCTTGGTTCTCCGGGGTGGGCCGGCTTTAGAACCGCATAATCTAGGGCGCGGATGGGTCGGGTTTAATTTCGAATCTGCATTCGGGCGCCCCGTGAAGATCATCAACGATGCGGCCATGCAGGCTCTCGGGAGCTATAAGAGTGGACTTCTGCTCTTTTTGGGTTTGGGAACCGGCCTCGGTTCCGCCCTCGTCCAGGAAGGAATTGTGGTGCCTATGGAGCTGGCCCACCTTTCTTACAAGGAAGGGACCTACGAGGATTACGTTGGCCTTCGGGGGTTGAAGAGGCTGGGCAAAAAGGACTGGCAACGCCATGTGACCTTCGGCGTGGCTCGACTTACGGACGCGATCCATCCTGACGACGTGGTTCTTGGGGGAGGCAACGTCAGGAAACTGAAAGAACTGCCTCCCGGTTGCCGAGCAGGTGATAATGCCAACGCATTCCTCGGAGGTTTTCGCCTCTGGGATGAACCCAGTGATGGGCGACGCCCTAGGGCAAAGGCTCGTTCGTGAGCAAACCTCAGTACAGCTTCTCCTTGGAAGCATATCCAGGAGCGAACCGATAATGCAGATGTCATCTGATGCACTCGTGTTCTTCGGAGCCACAGGCGACCTGGCACACAAGAAAATCTTCCCGGCCCTGCAGAGGCTCGCCAGGCGTGAGAAATTGGAGATTCCCGTCATCGGAGTCGCCAAATCCGGATGGACTCTCGAACAACTCCAGCAGCGCGCTGCTGACAGCGTCAAGCAGTACGGCGGACTGGACGAGGAAGGGTTTCCTAAACTGATTTCACGACTGAAGTACATTGATGGCGACTATAGCGATCCTGCGACCTTCGCCAAGTTGCGCCAGGAGCTCGGTGCTTCCCGCCATCCGTTGCACTACCTGGCCATTCCGCCGTTCTTGTTTCCGGAAGTCCTCAGGCACTTGCATGCGTCAGGATGTGCCGTTGGTGGACGTGTCGTCATCGAGAAACCATTTGGTGATGACCTCGACTCAGCCCATACGCTGAATGAAGTTGTACACACGGCCTTCGCCGAAGAAAATGTGTTTCGGATCGATCACTTTTTGGGCAAAAATGCCGTTCAAAATATGCTGTATTTCCGCTTTGCGAATTCATTCCTCGAGCCTATTTGGAATCGTCAACACGTGCAAAGCGTGCAGATCACGATGGCGGAGGACTTCGGAGTGCAGGGAAGAGGCGCCTTTTACGACCGGACTGGTGCAATCCGCGATGTGGTCCAGAACCATCTTTTGCAGGTGCTGAGCAACATTGCAATGGAACCGCCGCCTGGTTTGGACGTCGAAACCTTCCGCGATGAGCGAGTCAAAGTGCTTAAAGGGATTCGCCCCCTACAGCCAAAGGACATCGTTCGCGGACAGGTTAACGGCTATCGCGATGAACCAGGAGTGGATGCGGACTCGCAGGTCGAGACGTACATTGCCCTACGCCTTTTCATCAATTCCTGGCGTTGGAAGGGCGTGCCTTTCTATATTCGGGCTGGCAAGTCTCTACCGGTAACCGTCACCGAGGTGACCGTCACTCTCAGGCAGCCGCCGGACATTTTTCTGGAAAATCCGCTTCCAGCCAATTACGTGCGATTTCGCGTCACTCCTGACCTTGAGATTGCCATCGGCTCTCACGTCAAAGTGGCCGGCGACAGTCTTCTTGGGGAGCAAACCGAGCTTGTTGCCTCCAAGAGCTCCGATCCGCACGAGACGCAGGCCTATGAAGAGCTGTTGGGAGATGCGCTGAACGGGAGCTCATCGCGTTTCGCACGTCAGGATTATGTGGAAGCGGCATGGCAGATTGTAGATCCAGTGTTGGACAATGCGGCTCCTATCTACCCGTACGCTCCGGGTTCGTGGGGGCCGGCCGAGGCGGAGGCATTAGCGCCACCCGAGGGGTGGATCAATCCCAGGTAAATCCCGACGCTATGCCGGCTGTAATTACGCTCAGGACCGTTTTGATCCTTCTGATGCTGTCGCTCGGCTGCATGACGTCTGCAGCCCAGAAAGTTAAGACAGATTTCGACAAAGCGGTCGACTTCTCGCACTTTCACACGTACTCATGGCGGCAACATCCCGCGTTCGAGAGGAATCCAGAATTTCAAGAGCAATTCTCAGTGGCTATCGACCTTATCCGGTCCGCGGTAAACCAGAACCTCACGAAGAGGGGATTTTCGCGAGTGGAAGATTCCCCGGACTTCTACATCACGTTTTTTGTCACGGCGAAAGGCATGCAGGATGTTCGCACAATCAGCACCGGCGGGTGGTATGTTTGGGGCGGCTTCTGGTATCCCGGTTGGACTGAAGTGATGGTTTCCCGCTACGCGGAGGGCACCCTCGTGTTGGACTTCGTCGATGCATCAACGAAACAACTTGCGTGGCGAGCATACTGCCAGGACGAGATTCGCGACATGAAAACCCGGCATGAAAAGATTGAGAAGACCGTAAAAAAGGCATTGCAGAGATTCCCGCCTAAAGCGTAGGCTCGTTTCCCACTCAACGGACGGCGTGCGTAACGCGGAAAGTCGCCGTCGCAAGCATTAACGAAGAGCGGATCCCTTATTTGCTGTGCGTATCAGCGCAGAAACTCACTCTAAGGGTTCCTGCCGTCCTCTAAGTCCTCTGATTTCGATGGCGCTCATCTCAAAGGCGAGCAGGATCCCCGATTAAATGCAGCGCGACAGCTACGTTTTCTCGGTCCTCACACAACGGAAAAGGTGGGAGTCAAAAGGGCCGAGCTCCACATATAAACCTGGCGAATGCATTTCATCTCCGTCGCGATCGTAAATTTTGTCGGAGAGGAAATCTGTCAACTGCCAGAATCCCCCTACTGCGTCCACCCATGGAACTTGCACACGAGCCTGTGCTGGATAATCGCCGAGATTAACCACAATCAAGAAGCGTTCATCGTCGTTACCGTTCTGCCAATTCCAAGCCACAACGTTCTGAAAGCTCGCATTGTCCGGCCATCCCGTTTGCTCGCATAGGGCCCAACGGCCCTCGCGAAAAGTCTGACGATTGATAGCCTTCAAGAGCCGTGCATAGAACCGTTGGAGCTCGTGATCCACTGCTTCGTCATGTCGCCTGCGCAGAAATACGGGCAACCTTATTTTGCGGCCCTCGAATTGTCCTTCATGGAACAGCCTGATTCCAGGCAAGGTCGCAGTCACCAACGCAACCGCCTGCTGCTTCGCGTTTGAGAAGGTGACAGCAGCTCGTGGCTCGTCGTGGTTCTCAATGAAACGGACCAATTTCGCCTGGTACGCCAAGTCAGCGCAGAGATGCAGACGGATGCTCTCCGCATTACCGTGCTCCAAGCGATCGTAAAGCTTCTTGTCGTAGCAGAAGTCGAACCCCAGTTGCTGGAGTTCCCACTCCAGGTCCCAATAAGCTTCGGCGATAAACAAAAAGTGCGGATAACTGCCTTTGACGGAGGAGATCACATCCGACCAATATTCGGTTGCGAGGTGCTGTCCTGCCTGACGGCCCCACGTACGTTCGAAAATGGCGTTCAAAAAAAGCATCGCCATATCACAGCGAATACCATCGCACTGTTGCGCGATAGTGGATACAGTTTCCACAGCGGCTTGCCGCAGCCCTAGGTCAAAGGCATTCAACTGCAGAACATCGGGCCAGGGAGGAAAGTACGGATCGCGTCCACGGGCGTACACGTTGCCAAACACTGTCAAGTGGGCGGCGGCATCGTTCAGAGCGTCCTCAACGGCGCCTCTTATGAAATACTCCGGGTGCTCTGCGACCCATGGATGATCAGGTGCAACGTGATTAGGAACGAAGTCCAGGATTAAACGCATCCCTCTTTGGTTGAGTCCCATTCGCGCGATAGCCAGACCTTCCTGCCCGCCAAGATGTGAATCGACTGTGTAGCGTCGTACGCAATAAGGGGAACCGACGTTGTCCTCCGAACGAAAATCAGGAAGCGCGCGCTGAAAATCATCAAGCAGACCGTTATTTTGATTGGCAATCGCAAGTCCCGCAGGACTCCGCTCCCACACTCCCATCAGCCACACAGCATCGAAGCCGTAACTAGCAATAGCATCCCACTCGAGTTGGGGCACCGAGGACAAAGTCACTGATCTTCCGTATTTTTGAGTTAATTCGGTTAGCCAGACCCAGGTATTGATCTCGTACAGGGAAGAATATCGGGGCCAGACAGGCGTGCTAGTCGGCGGCATGTCGTATCGTAACTGATGCTTGATGGACGCCGTTCGTTTTGCTTTTTCGCGTCTTTGCGGTGAAACTGGAATGCATGAGCTCTACACGCAATGCTGTTCACTTAAGTCATCATGGCGCCGCAAGCGGCCCTCGCCTGAGAGCATAGGGCGCGGCGAAAGGTGAATCAACACCTTTGCGCATAGCGATTGACTGTTCATTCTTCGGCAGCATCCAGGAAGAGTGTCCAAGGATACGATTCATGCGTGGCGAACTTTTTAAAATCTCGCAGCCAGACGAATAGTCTAAGGCGGCAGTGGTTCCGGTGTATCTGCGTCTTTCTGTTAGCTGCAGCCCCGCCACGAACAGCATGAGCTCTAAACCCTTCTCTCTCCCCTATTCTCAAGATGCGGTCGACGATCTTCGCGATCGCCTGCATCACACCCGTTGGCCGGACGAGATTCCAGACGCGGCTTGGGAATACGGCGTCGATCGTAGCTTTCTGCAGGATCTTTGCCTGTATTGGCAGGACGGCTTCGATTGGAAAACCCAACTCGACCGGCTATCAGCGTTTCATCACTACCGCGATGCTAACGGGATCCATTTCATCCACGAACATGGCAAAGGGCCGCGACCGATGCCCCTCATCATCACGCACGGCTGGCCGGGATCGTTCATCGAGATGACGCGCATCATCCCGATGCTGACCGATCCAGTGGCCTACGGCGGCGACTCAGGTGACGCCTTCGACGTTGTGGTTCCTTCAATGCCCGGATACGGCTTTTCGGATCGGCCGACGTCTCGCGGCATGAGCGTGTTCCGCGTCGCCGAGCTGTGGACGAACCTCATGCAGGACCTTGGATACGATCGCTTTGCGGCCCAGGGAGGCGATATCGGTGCGGCCGTGACTATCGCGCTCGGGATGCGTCACGCGGATCGATTGACTGGCGTCCACTTGAATTTCATTTTCCCTTCGTACCGGCCATATCTCGAAACGGGCACCCAGCTCGCGCCGCCGGAACAAGAGTACATCGCCCGCGTTACGCGGTGGGCTCAAGAGGACGGCGCTTATGCGCACCTCCAGGCGACGCGGCCCTCGACGCCCGCCTATGGACTGAACGATTCGCCCGCGGGGCTCGCGGCATGGATTGTTGAAAAATTCCGCGAATGGTCGGATTGCGACGGCGATGTCTACCGGCAGTTCACGCGCGATGAACTGCTGGCTAATGTGACGCTTTACTGGATGACGGAGACGATTCATTCCTCATTCCGTATCTACCTCGAAAATCGAAAAGCGCCGCTTCAGTTCGCGCGCGGAGATTTTATCAAGCCGCCTTGCGCCGTTGCCTTATTTCCGAAAGAAATCCCTCAACCACCTCGCCAGTGGGTCGAGCGCGGCTTCAATGTTCAACACTGGACCGAAATGCCGCGGGGAGGCCATTTTGCAGCGATGGAGGAACCGGAGTTGCTGGCCGGGGACATTCGAACATTCTTCCGAAGCTTGCGGTAACGAATCGCCGACTGTATCGATAAAATGTGTTCGGAAATCGCCACCACGCTAAGGGAGGTAGACCAGATCGTTACTGAATTCCGCCACCAGGAGAGTGTCCGGCACTTTGGAAAGATCGTGCTCGATATCTGAAACCGGATGAGCGGGCGGACCCTGCGTCACGTCAAAATGGGTACAGCGGGCCGCCCAGCCGGAGCGAAAACAACCCGTTCGTGGGCGCGGCGTTCGGCCGCGATGACGTGTTTTCATAGCGCAAGGTGACTGAAATCTTCCCGAATCTCCTGCCGATGGATACCCCCGGTCGAAAGCCATTTGCATAGTCGTTCTGCGGAATGTGATTGATGAATGATTGGCCGCCATTGTCGTAATGCAAGCCGATGGATGCAAACATTTTCTTTCCGATGTTGTGACTGTAGTGTGCCGTGAGCACCATCAGCGGGTTTTGCGAGAGCTGATTGCTTCCCAGATATGCATTATTGTTCGTAACGAAACGCGCGCCGGCGTACAGGTCGATCCATGAAACGCCCTGGTCGGGGGTGATGTCTCAAATTGAAGACAGGTGTGAACGCCCAGCGATTCGCTCCTGTGTTCATTGGCGGAATTGCGGTCGTACGAACCGAGCGGAGCGTTGACCGTAAGGTGAAAGCTAGCGATAGCTTTGGGGGACCGCCTGGCGAAACTCAGTCGATGCGGAGCGCCGGAGCTCCAAAGAAGTTTGCATGGAAGGTAAAGTTCGGATCGGTGAACCCCGACGTTTCCACCTTGCCAAGAGGCCCATTGACCTTGATGGTGGCGTAGCCCCCGCTCACTCGCACGCCACCGTATCTGCCGGCGAGCGGGAACGAATATAAGAGCGAGACAACACCATTGCGGACGATCGTTGCGTTATTAGGCAAGGGAACATCCGAAGCGGCCGCGGTCTCCCCACTGCTGTTTACGAAATCGAAGAAAAACCGGGTCGCGTATACAGGGGTGTTGAGAAAATCCCGCGCAGCAGGCCCTTGAGCCCTCGTCAGCACAGGGAAGAACGTTACGAGCACAACAACGATGCTCAATGGCGTCCTGGGCGGCGTCATACAGAGTTCACATTCGGCGAATAAGCGCATTAGAATTTTCTGCAACCCGGTGATTCGACCATTGGTCTTAATGCCGCGATTTAAAAAATCGACGCAATCACAAACAGACCGGACAAGGAATGCGAAGGAGGTTGTATATCTATGCGAATTGTTTTTGACCTGAATCGGTGTCTAGGTTATGCGCAGTGCGTTCCTCTCGCGCCGGAGGTCATCCAGCTCAACGGTGAAGAGGCCATCGCGTACGACCCCAATCCCGATGATTCACAGCGCCTGAGGGTTCTGCGCGCCGCAGCGTCCTGCCCGGTGCAGGCGATCATCGTGGACCAGTTGGACGAATCGGAGAGTACGACAAAGCCATGAACGCTCGCAACTCTGACGCATTTAAGGCCAACGGCCGGATTGTTATCGTCGGTGCTTCCCTGGCCGGGCTCCGAGGCGCCGAGGCGTTGCGAAACGAGGGCTTTACCGGCCACTTGACAATCATCGGCGATGAGCCGCAGGAGCCCTACGACCGACCGCCACTCTCGAAGCAGGTGCAGAAAGGGTGGGTCAAGGCAGACCACACCAAACTGCCGCGCCTGCGCGAGATCGATGCGGAATGGCGGCTCGGTGTGGCCGCCACGGGTCTGGACCGGGCAAAGAGGGTGGTTCGGCTGGCCGATGGCGATGAGGTACCTGGTGACAGCCTGCTGATCGCCACCGGCGTTCGCGCGCGGCAGTGGCCGAACCCGGCGGAGGCAAAGCTGGAGGGAGTATTCACGCTCCGCACGAGCGATGACGCGGCGCGGCTGCGAGCAGCGTTGGCCGCCAAGCCGCGGCGGGTCCTGGTCATTGGCGCCGGTTTCATCGGTTCGGAGTTTGCCTCCGTCTGCCGCGACCTGGGTTTGGAGGTGACCGTCGCGGAGCGCGCTTCGGCGCCGCTCGCCGGCGCGCTTGGCAACGTGATCGGCGCGATCGCGGCCGAGATGCAGCGCGATGCCGGCGTAGATCTCCGTACCGGTGTCTCCGTCTCGAAGCTTGAAGGAGACGCGAGTGGGCACGTGCGGCGCGCTCACCTCTCCGACGGGAGCAAGCTCGACGTTGACGTGGTGCTGGCGTCGCTCGGATCCATACGCAATGTCGAATGGCTGGAGGGCTCCGGGCTGGCCGCCGGCTTCTGGGGCGTCGCCTGTGACGCCGGCTGCCGCGTCTTTGATATCCATGGCCTCGTGACCAACCGCATCTTCGTCGCCGGGGACATCGCACGTTCCCCGCACGTGCTGTACGAGTACCAGTTCCTCGCTACGGAGTTCTGGGGAAACGCGGTCTTCGGAGCGCAGATCGCCGCGCACAACATGGTGTGCGACGAAACCGAGCGCCGTCCCTATCTCCCGGTACCGTCCAACTGGTCGGCCCAGTTCGGAATCAATATCAAGACGATAGGCGTGCCCTCCTTCGGCGACGAGATCGTGTTTACGCAGGGTTCCCCCAAGGACCGCCGGTTCGCTGCCGCGTACGGCCGACGAGGACGTATTGTCGGCGCGGTAACCTTCGACCACGCCAAGTGGCTGCAGTACTACGAAGAGCTGATCAAGCGGTCGGCTCCGTTCCCACCCCCTCGCGCGGGGTTCGACATTCCTGCCGACGCGCGGCCGATCCCGGCCGACTTCCCAGCTCGCGGCGTCCCGACAGCGGCTCCCGATGTCGTGCTGACCGGTCACAACCCGAGCGAGCGGCATGCCGAGTTCCGCCCGCGGGAGCGCGCTCAGGCAGCGGAGGCAACAAGAAAATGACTGCACCAGCAGAACAGAAACAGGAGCGAAGCATCATGACACCAGATCAGGCCTTCGCAGAGGCCATGAGATACGAAAACCGTTGGAATCCGTACCCGTTCTTCGACGAGCTTCGGAAGACGCCGGTGGCGCGCGTGATGAATGGCATCTACGTCGTCACCGGGTATAAGGAGATCATCGCGCTGATCCATGACCCCCGGGTGAGCGCCGATCTTCGCAACCGTCCCAACCGCCCCAAGGCTGCCGCCGTGAAGGACGGAGACGTGCCCGACATTGAGGCGCAGGTGATGGAGAAATACGGCAAAGATCCCATGATGATCATTAGCGACCCGCCCGACCACGATCGAGCGCGCCGCCAGGCGATGCGGCACTTCGGCCCGCCTCATTCGCCGCACGTGATTCCTGATATGGAGCCGGAGTGCCAGCGCATCCTCAACGGCCTGCTCGACAAGGCCAAAGGCAAAAAACGGATCGACGTTGTCGATGAGTACGCCTATACGCTGCCGGTCACCATCATCTGCCGGATCATGGGAATACCGCTAAAGGACGAGCCCCTTCTCCACGGCTGGGTCGCGGATGCCATGGCGGGCGCCGAACTGGGCCCGGACGCGGCCACAGAAGAAGGGAAGCTCCGCAAGGAGAAGGCCCAAGCGGGCCAGAGGGCGGCTATGAAATACTTCGTCGGGCTCGTCGAGAGCGCCGAGAAAACCCCCACGGACGGCATGATCTCGAAGCTGGTACACGACGACGGCCCGGACGGACGCATGTCCCCTAGCGAGATCGTAAGCAATTGCGTCCTCATATTCATCGCCGGTCATGACTCCACGGTCAACACGATCGCCCATTGCGTGCTCACCTTCCTGCGCAACCCCGGTACCATGGACCTGCTACGTCGTCGGCCGGAGCTGATTCCCCGCGCCGTCGAGGAGGCGCTGCGTCTCCAGTCGGCGGTCAACTTTTGGCCCACCTGGACCGCTATGGACGACATCGATGTCGATGGGACGACCATCCCAAAGGGGTCGCCGATCTTCTTCATGTATGGCGCCGCGAACCGGGATCCGAGGAAGTTCACGGACCCGAACAAATTCGATCTCGAGCGTGAGGAGAAAGACAGCCTCGGCTGGGGGGCCGGCATCCATGTCTGCTTCGGCGGTCAGCTCGCGCGGCTGGAGGTGAACACGGCGGTTGAAGTGTTCCTCCGGCGCGTGGAGAACCCCCGTTTGGCCGTCGATCCGCCGCCGTACCGGAGAAACGCGCTGTTCCGCGGCCCGCTGCATCTGCTGATCGACATCGACGGGATTCGCGACTGAGAGGAGATAACCATGAAAGCATTCCAGTTTGTAGAGTGGCAGAAGCCGGGCGAACTCCGCGAGGTGCCGGTTCCCGAGCCGGGGCCGGGGCAGGTCCTGGTAAAGATCGGGGGCGCCGGCGCATGCCACTCCGACCTTCATATTCTCGAGATGGAAAAGCCTAGCGAGGCGGGAAAGTTTAAGCTTCCCATGACGCTAGGTCATGAGAACGCGGGCTGGGTCGAGAAGCTCGGGCCTGGCACGACGGGGTTCGCAAAGGGCGACCCGGTGATCGTCTATGGTCCCTGGGGTTGCGGTCTCTGCATGAACTGCCGGATGGGTATGGAGAACTATTGTGAGAAGCCTGGAGGTCCAACTCCCGGCGGACTGAGCGGGGGCTACGATGGCGGAATGGCTCACTACCTACTCGTCCCAGCGATACGCTTCCTGGTTCCACTGGGCGCCCTCGACCCGCGCGAGGCCGCTCCGCTCACCGACGCGGCACTCACCAGCTACCATGCCATCAAGCGCTCGCGGCATCTGCTCGGTCCCGGCTCCACCGCCGTGGTGATCGGTGTCGGCGGCGTGGGCCAGATGGCCATCCAGATCCTGAGAGCCCTCAGCGCCGCGACGACCATCGTCGCCGTGGACACCTCCGTCGACAAATTGGAGATTGCCAAGCGTATGGGAGCCGACGAGGTACTGCTCTCGGGCGATAAGGCGGTCAAACGGATCAAGGATATGACGCGAGAACAGGGCGCCGAACTGGTGCTCGACCTGGTTGGTGTGAACCCGACGCTGCAGATGGCCGCTCAAGTGGCTCGCGTGCTCGGCCACTTGACAATTGTCGGTCTCGGTGGCGGAGCGCTGCCTGTCAATTTTCATAACCCAGCGCGTGAGTGTTCCGTCGCGTCACCGTTTTGGGGCACGATCCCCGAGCTCATAGAAGTGATTAGTCTCGCCCAGGCTGGAAAAATCAAGATGCTGGTTGAACACTTTCCACTGGAGCGCGCGGCCGAGGCGTACCACCTCCTCCACGACGGCAAAATCCAGGGACGTGCCGTCATCACGCCGAACGCGTGAGTTCCACGGACGCGACGTTAGGGCGAATCAAAAAGCCATTTAAGCTCTCGGCCAGCGTCCCCGCCATATTTGCATCAGCGCCTCAGTGGCTCCGGTCAACATCGGATCGTGGCGCATGCACTCGCGAGAAAGAGAACGGATCTAGGCAGGGGAACACGATTCTTTAAGCGTCTGGCCGTTGCAGGCAGACGCTATTCTTATGAGAGAAATGGAAATCCCAAATGGTTGAAAGAATCGCTTCAATTCTGCCGGCAAAGGGGTCTGTGCTTCATTCGGTGAGTCCAGATACTTCTGTATATGAAGCCGTGGCCATGATGGCGGCGAGAGGAATAGCGGCCGTCCTAGTGATTGAGCAGGGAAGCCTTCTTGGAATCATCTCCGCCAAGGATTATGGGACCAGAGTTATCTTACAAGGAAAGAACGGAAAAGATGTTCTCGCCCGGGACGTAATGACTAGTCCGGTGTTGACGGTTGGGCCCGAAACAAAGATTGTGGACGGCATGCAGATCATGACCACGAAGAAGATCCGACATCTTCCTGTAGTCGAGAACGGCGAACTCGTGGGGGTGGTGACTCTAGCTGACCTGGTGCGCGCTGTAGTGGCCGACCAAGAGCACAAGATCGATCATTTGATGAAGTACGTAGGGCATAAGTGAATTCCGCGATGGACTCACATCATTTTTGATTGAATTCATCGAGGCATGCGTATCTGCGGGTTCGTCAGATCCGCTCCCTAGCGGTTCCCGTTCTGTGCAACTGGTGCACAGCACCGAACCGCGCGCATCAGGAAGCGGGCTCTGACCAACTGATCCTCTGCTCCTTTAGTCTGATGCGCAGCTAAGAATTTTCTGGATCTCGTACCCGCCCCCGCAGTCTTAAGCATGACGCGCGACTACCTAGAGGGAAGTTCTCAATGATCAAGATTTCAGAGCAAGAACGTAAGAAAGTTTCGCTTAAGCTGATGCTCGTGATCCCGTTGCTGTTTTCGACGGGCGCAATGCTTAACGCCGCGAGCGCGGCAGGGTTGAATGGTTCCCAGGCGTCCCAACAGGACAAAGCAAAGGCCTGCAATAATCTCGCTGACAAGAAAGGGCTCAAGGGCGACGATCGGAAAAACTTCATGCAGGACTGCCTCAATCAAGCTGCTGATGTTCAGAAGCCCAGCGATATGAGCACGAAGGACAAGATGAATGGCTGCAAAAACATTGCGGATAAGAGGAACCTCAAAGGCGAGGACCGCAGATCGTTTCTTAAAGACTGCATGAATAAACTCAACTCCAAATAGTGCCAGAGAATCCCAGCGGGCAGACTCGGCGAACTAGGGGACAAATAACGATGGATCATCTGAAGCGGCGCGTTTTCTTATTATTCGCATGCTCGCTATTGATGCTCGAAGCCGCGATCACCTCCGCGCCCGCCGGAAAAAACAAGTATGTTCATCAAAGTGGCCCAGACTTCCTTTCTTACCCGGAACTGGTGACGCTCAGTGACCACGACGAGATTCCACCCGCGCTCAATTCCAAGTTGACTGCTCTTCTGACTACACCATTTCTAAATAACGAAGCGTTCTACCGCAAAGCGCGTCCTCATCGCCCCACGTTTGATCAAATTGGTCCCGGCATCCGCCTGGTGCAATGGAACATCGAACGCGGTATTGAATTAGACAACATCAAGCTGGCCTTCACCGACAGCGAGGCCTTTATTGCAAAAGTAAAATCTTCTCCGTTGAAAGCTCGAGATGGCGAGACACGGGAGGGAAAAATCACCCAAGAGGAGATCGAGAAAATGCGTACGGAACTCAAGCTCCTCCAATCTGCGGATGTGCTTGTGCTCAATGAGGTGGATTGGGGCATGAAGCGGACCGACTACCGCTGTGTCGTGTGCGAACTCGGTAAGGCGCTCAACATGAACTGGGCCTGGGGCGCCGAGTTCGTGGAAGTGGACCCGACGATCCTCGGCACGGAAACATTTCAAGAGATTCAGGGTCCTGAAGATAGAGCGAAGATGGTGGCCGCGCTTGCCCCGGACAAATCAAAGCTCCACGCGCTTCACGGAAGTGCTGTACTGTCACGATATCCAATCAGCGGAGCCAAACTAGTCCCTTTCGAACATCCCGCTTATGACTGGTATGCCGGCGAAAAAAGCATCTCGATGCCCGAGAAAGGCAAGCGTCTCGCGGCCATTGTGGTGGGCGAAAAACTGGGGCGCGAAATCCGGCGAGGCGGCCGAACTAATCTCATCGTCGATCTTGACGTGCCGGACCTTCCGGAACACACGGTTCGCGTCGTGGCTGCTCACCTCGAAAACCGAACGGATCCCAAAGACCGCCGCCTCGAATTGGAGGAACTGCTAGGTAAGCTCCGGGACTCGCAAATGCCCGTCATTATTGCTGGTGATATGAACACGACCGGCGCCAATAGCAGGCCTCGGAGCACGTTGGAAACCGTAAAGGACAAGTTCGGATCGACCGAGTACGCTGCCCAAACTGCCCTAAAGTACGGAACCGGCATCGGAATCTATCAGTCCATCGGGACCATGGCCTTCAAGAACATCCGGTTCCAGGGCGATCCAACCGCAACGGGCGTGAAGTTTCTCGCTGATAATCCGGAGCGGGGGCTCTTTCAATCGCTGCAGAAGTTTCGCTTCGACGACGGCACCGCATTTGATTTTCGCGGAGTAAAGGATTGCACCATTCCTCCCACTACCGGAACGCTGGCCGATTCGAACCAGCGCGCTGCTAAGGGCTTCACCACTACCTTTCAGTTCGCACGCACACTGGGCCCAAAAGGAAAGTTCCGCCTGGATTGGATCTTCGTTAGGGCTTTCGATAAAGACCCACTTGACCCGAAAGGACCGTACCGTTTCGCCCCGCACTTTGCGCGCACACTCTCCGCCGTCAATTACGCTTTTGCAGAACGCATTTCGGACCACAATCCGATCGTTGTAGATCTCCCGTTTGAGGAGCCGAAGCCATGACACTGACAAGTGCGGGCGGTCGTGTGCAAATGCTCATGGCTGACCGGTGCACCGATTTTACCGCTGCTTGCAGTTCAGCGGGATTCTTCGATAGCGCCGAATCATGGTTTGGTCTCCAAACTGCCGGATCATGCATTCGGGCGTGCCCGCATGGATGCCCACAATTATTGTTAAGAGTAGCGAAGCGATACTTTATATCGGGGAGGTCGGACAATGCGCATACTGATTGCACTCACCCTGCTGACGATGCTTAACCTACCTGGAATAGCAGCCGTCAAGGATTCGGGAACAACGACGCTCAAAGAGGTCCAGCCGGCAGGCATGACCAATAAGAAACAGAAACATCAGCAGTATGATCTGTCTTTCGCCTCTGCATCGGGCAAGGAATATACCTGCCGGACCACCCAGAAGACCTCGGTAAAGGCAACCGACCTCGTTGTCGGCAGCAGCGTGACTTATGAGGTTAACGGCGATAAGGGCAAAGTGAAAACTGCGGGCGGAAAGCAAGTGAGCTGCACCATCGTGCGCGTCTCGATTGCCCCAGCGGGCCCAAAGTGAGCTGATACGGAACCATCGTATCGCTACAAAGTCCAAAGTCACGATGCAAAAACAGGGCTTCAGCTTTGGAGAGTATTCGTCCAGAGAGCGGAGTAGGGAGAAGAGAAAGGGAGAGAAAAGAAGATGATGACGATAAGCTTGCGTAAATCAGCATCAGCGACACTTGCAGCAGCAACCACAATTCTGGTCGGGTTATCACTGACTGGGCGGCCGGCCACAGCCCAGAATTCCGAAGTGCAACAGCGTCTGGCTGAGGTGAAGGAAGCCTCGGCTCAGAACAAGCAAGCTCTAGCCACGTACACCTGGCAAGAGCAGGACACGATCAGTCTCAAAGGCGAGGTCAAGAAGCAGGAGTCCTTCCAGGTCCACATGGGGCCGGATGGCAAACCACAGAAGACGCCGCTGAACGCCGAGCCGGCCGCGCAGCCCAGTAAGGCCAATAGCGGACGCCGGGGCGGTCGGTTGAAAGAGAAGGTGGTCGAGAACAAGAAAGAAGAGTACAAGGAATACGCACAGAACATCGGCGCCCTTGCTCACTCCTACGTGCCACCAGATCGGGCGAAACTTCAGCAAGCTTTCCAACAGGGAAACGTGAAGCTCAGTGCGGGCGCGACAGCGGGCCTGGTCCAGCTTCTCATCACCAATTACGTGAAGCCAAATGACTCTATGACGATTACCTTCGACAAGGCCGCAAAAGCAATCCAGGGTGTGCAGATCGCGTCCTACCTGGATTCTCCGAGCGACATTGTAAAAATCGAGGTGCAATTCGCGAAGCTAGCGGACGGAACCAACCATATCGCAAGCATGGCGGTGGAAGGGGTAAGCAAGCAGCTCAAGGTCGCCGTGCAGAACTCGAACTATCGGAAGTTGTAATTGCCACTGTCTTCAACCTCGAATCAGAAATGAAACGGAAGCGCGAAGGAGGTCACTCAATGCCAGAAGCTGGAGGTGCCAATATCGAGGTGGCTCACCACCTCAGCGGGCATACAGGGCACAAGGGGGCTGATGGATACGAGGTCCTTGAGATCGTGGAAGCCGTGGTGCTGGCCGTGGTTGCTATTGCCACTGCATGGAGCGGATATCAGGCAGCCCTGTGGACTGGACATCAGTCAGAACTATACGGCACGTCGAGTAAGCTACGGATTCAAGCCGCCGGACTCCAGACCACAGCTGATCAAGAGCGTTTGTACAACGGTGCGACGGTGGTCGAGTGGTTAAAGGCCGAAGCGCACGGCGAAAAGAAACTCGGCGCACTCTTTGAGCGGCGGTTCCTCCCCGAATTTCGTCCGGCGTTTGAGGCGTGGAAAGCGACCGAGCCTCTGAACAATCCCGAGTCTCCTCCAGGCCCTCAATTGATGCGGGAATATCACAGTTCCAAGACGATAGCCGCGGCCAACCTCAATAATCGAGCCTCAGAACTTTTCGAGCAGGGCAACATCGCACGGCGGCACTCCGACGATTACGTACGATTGACGGTGACCCTAGCAACCGTAATGTTATTGACGGCAATTAGCCAGCGTTTCAAGATCCGCAGCGTGCGAGTTGGACTGGCAGTGCTTGTTGCGATGTTGCTCTCTTCTACGATTTATCATATTTTGACGCTCCCACGAGCATAGAAAGGCATAGGTGCCCGGGCCCAACGAAGTAGAGCTGATGGAGGCCAATGAACACTTTCGAGCCACTGGATCAGAGCGGTCTCCAGCAGAACCTGGTGAGCGCGGTTTGGCGGAGCGGCTATTTATTTCTGTGTAGTTCGGGGACCGCGTTAAGGGTTTGTCGGCACGGTGCATTGTTTATGCGACAACGAGACCGTGCTCTTAGGAACTCCATCGCCTGTCTTTTAAGGGAGCAGATATGAGCCAATGGTTACAGAACCTTGTTAATATGCCCGGTCTCCTGTTCGCGACATCCTTTGTACTCCTTTGGGTTTCAGCTTGGATTGGAGTCAGGGTCCGAAGCGCCCACACGGATGAGCCCGAACAGTTCGGTGTTGTTTTGGGCGCAACCCTGACCCTGCTGGGCCTGATCATTGGATTTACGTTTTCAATGGCAATCAGCCGATATGACCAGCGAAAGAACTATGAAGAAGAGGAGGCAAACGCGATCGGAACAGAGTATGTGCGCACAGATCTGTTGCCGCCTACCAGCGCTGCGCAGGTACGTTCATTGCTTGGCAGATATCTCTCTCAACGTATCCTCTTTTACACGACGCGCGATACACGAGAGCTGCCACAAATTAACGAGCTAACCGCGCGTCTACAAACTGAGCTTTGGTCTGCGGCTCAGGCGCCTGCATCAGCCCAGCCCAGCCCTGTCGTCGCCCTTGCTGTTTCGGGTATGAACGATGTACTGAACTCGCAGGGATACACCCAGGCTGCCTGGTTGAACCGTATTCCAATCGAAGGTTGGGCTTTGATGGCCGTGATTGCCGTCTCTGCGAATCTACTGCTCGGCTTCGGGTGGCGTCAATCGCAGAGGAGGAAAACACTGCTTCTGGTCCTTCCGCTCATGCTCTCGATCTCTTTCTTCCTGATCGCTGATATTGATAGCCCGCGTCGGGGTCTAGTCCTGCTCAGCCCGCACAACCTGATCATTCTCTCGCAGTCGCTGCGTCCGTGAGCATCACTTCCCAAAGCCCCAGCTCAAACCAGAAGTGGTTCCGTAGTCGCTGCTCGAAAAGCCGGGCGGGGGCTTTGTGTCCCAGTTGCCGTAGAACGTTAGCGTCCAGGATATCTGGCCGAATATCTTGACAAAATAGGACACGTTGGTGTTGAACCGAACACGGCCGGGTTCAGATATTGCAGGGAAGAGCTGCCCATTGATATCCAACTCGGTCCTGCTGAATTCAAACAGACTCACTTGCATTCCCACCAACCCCGCAGCGACGTTCTGCACAAGTTGTGAAGCATTCTTTTCGCGATAATTCGTGCTCTGCCAAGCGAGACCGCCCATCACGGTGATTCGCGCCCGATTTGTGTCTTTTAAGAACCGGCCAACCCCTGCACCCAGAGATGCTTGCAGCCTGATTCCTTGAACCGAGCTTTGCAAAAAATCACCGAGGCCTCCGTAGAAATAATTGTGCCAGGGTAACAGGTGATACGAATTTGTAGTGAGCAAGTTGCGAGTGGATGTCTTTGCGCCACTATTGGCGGCCAGGTTGGAATTCAGGTTTGTCTGTGCGGCCCAGCGTTCCTGTTGGTATAGCGTCTGGAAGCCGATGTTGTATTGGGTTGCGTTATTGCCTTTGGAGTAGGCAGACCCAGCGCTTATGTTTCCGCTCCATCTATTTAAGGAGTTCTCCGCCGTCTGACGCACATCGACGATCCGGGAGAGTTCGATAGAGACCGGCTTCTCCGCCTTCGGCTCTTCCGTGATCTCGAGTTCGGCGGGCCGTTCTGCGTCCAGTTTGATCGCGGTTTTGAGCGTTCCTGTAAAAACCGAGCCATCCTGCGTTCTGATTATAAATAACTGCTTGCTCTCGATCCGAGCTACTTTCTTCCAGTCAATCGACAGGTCGCCGTTCACATAATTCACGCCGACATAAAGCACTCCCGCTTCGAGCCGCTTGATCTTGCACGTGAGGCGGTCGCCGTTGTTCATTACAATTGCGTCGGTTGATTCTCGCGCGAGGAGAGGCCATGAAAAGACAACAGTGGAAGCGAGAATAAGCGCGCGGGTGATCATGTGGGTTTTCTTGCTCAGCGGGAGGGGGGAGCGCGCTTGCTGCATAACCGCTCCGGTTGGAAGATTCTGCCGGCGCTGAAGTACACTTTTGGTGGCCGGTGTCGCCCACGCTTCCACACTCAGGCAGGGGCTAATGCCGAGTCCTTCAAAGTGCGGAGAAATTCCTGTGCTTCTTCGGAAATTGTCTCTGGAACGTACAAGAACGGTTTTTCATCGGTGCTCGGATGCATATTCTCCCTTCGCCAGCAAACCTATTTTCCGTTGTCTGCGGCTGCTGCTGTCACGGGAACCCACACGTTATCGGCAGACACGATCTCGACCTTTGGCGCCTCGGTGCTGATCTTCACGCGCTGCAGACCGTCTTTCTTGCCGGGTATCGCTTGAAACACTAAGAAATACTGATTGTTCAGGATCATTTGCAATCGGTCCAGGTAAGGCTTGAAGCTTACCGGAGTTTGGAGTCCGAGATAAAAGGACTCCCCGCCCGTTTCCTCTGCCAGTTTTGCCATTCCGTTTTGGCCATTCGTCAGCTCAAAATAGTTGCGGCCTGCATGGCCGACGCCGGGAGTATAAATGCTGTGGACAATAACGCCATAACGCTGCGCCATCCTGCTTGCCGAATCCACGTCGGGACTGATCGCAGGCATTGTGTTGTAATTTCGCATCGTGTCAGTAGGTAAAGGCGCTCTTCTATTCGGTGGCGTTGTACGCGTGCTGGCTGGCACTGCGCCTGATGGCGTACTAAGGCCGCGCAAGCGGTCAACGCCGTCTGTCACCATGACGACGGTTCGTCGCATCTTATTCTCGGGCCAGCCCTTCAGGAGACTGATAAGCGACAAATAGGGGCTATCAGAAGCGCCCAAACTCGCGAGCGGCAGTCGCAGGGTCTTTGCCGCTTGGGCGTGATCGGTTGTGAAATTCTGGACTATATTGACTGTCGTGTTCCGCATATACCCGATACCCACCGATGTGGCCGGCGCCTGCGCGTTGATGAAATCGCGCAGATCACCAAGCTGCGATCCAAGGCTTGTATCGCTGGTATCGTCGATGAGGATAAATAACTGCAACCCGGCCTTCTCCTCGCGAGCCGGAATCCAGTCGGTCACTTGCAGTCGACTCTTTCCTTGCCGCACTTGTACATTTTCCCGAAGAATGGGGGAGACGGTGTTGTCGTTCGCGCTAAGCGGCTCAACCATGACCACCATGTGTACCGGAACAGTTCCCGGCGATGAATTCGCTTGGCCTTTGATTGCTGGCGCGACCAGGTGTAGCAATCCCAAGAGTGATACCAGCGTGACTGCAGCTACGCCATTTTGACTTCTCATTGTTTTCTCCGCTTGAAGACTGTAGGTTTGACGGTGACCGACTATGATCGGCAATCTGAAACCCTTTTCAGTGGTAGGACCCGCACCAAGCGCGTGGAGGTTCTTTTTTTTTGAATCTGTTGACGAGGGTAGGCATTCCAAATTGCGTGGTCCGGGTCTTCCTGAAAGCGCTTGGGACGAGATATCCCGGAAATTCAAGCTTTCATCGCCAACAGCCTTTCGCTATGACCTACTTCGACCATCTAAGAACACTAACTACAGGAGGATTAGTCGACATGTTTCAACTCCGATTGCGACGGCCAATCTATTGGCTCTCAGTCATGGCGGGTATCAGTGCTCTGGTGTTACCTGAAATGCAAACGAAAGTCATGGCAGCCGACGTTGCTACGCTTTTTCAAGAAGCTAGGGCGACGGCTCTTCAACTAAGAAGGGACGCGGCGACAATGGAAACCTATACGAGGTCCAATCTGAGTTGGCAAAGCCATGCTTCTCAGATTGAGGAGATCAAGCGACATATCAACAAGGCCGGCTCCATTCTGTCCGAGATGCAGGCGGCTCGAGCGGATGCGAAGTCATGGCATCAGGATGCCATAGACCGGATTACGCCGGTGCTCAAGGAATTGGCCTCTAATACGGAGGCAGTGATCAATCGCATAAACGCGACTCCTAACCAGCTCCAGACCTCTACTTATCAGGCGTATCTCAAAGACAACGCGGAACTGGCAGCGGATCTTTCGAACATGATCGGAGAAACGGTTGATGCTGACAAGGTCAGAACGAGAATCGAAGAATTGCAGGCCAAACTCGGGGGGTGAGCGACTAACCGTTGCGGGCCGGTAGTCTCGAGGCTGTGAAGAAGCGGCAGCTGAGGTTACCGACACCCGCGACAACTGAGTAAATGTATTTGTAAATTGGGCCGAGATACGTATTTAAACTGATAGCGGTCAACTTTACCCGCGATAAGATTTAGCCCACTAACTCCTTGGCGATTTGGGCTGTCCATTACGCTTTGGCGTGGACTGAAGTCGGCCAAACTCTAGAAACAAGCCATACCATCAGATTTCGTCAAAAGAAATCAGAGCCGCTGCCGTTCCGGATAAATGAGCCACTGCACCAAAGGTTCATCTGCTTTTGCGCGGAACCTTAAAGGCGAGCGAGATGCCAGCGATTTCGTTGGTATCCCAGCCATTGGGCAGGTTTACTGACTGCAGCAGGTAATAAGGCCGCACCGAAAGCGAGTCGACTATGGGAAGCCGGAGTCCCAATTGGAGGCGGTTCTGCGTGTAGCTGGTGCCGCCATTGGCAAAAGGATTGTTCCACGGCACGATGAAGAACTCATTGCTCACCGTAAGCACCGGAGGCCGCTTCATGCGAAGCGGCAAGGTGTAGTCGAGACCGGGACGAAATCGGAGGCGTGCTGAAGCGGGGCGATCGTCGGGAAATCGCCCCTCGATAAGGGTGCGCAGGTTATATCGCCATGGGCCTCGCGATGTGCTCAAGGTGAGATTAAGCTGCAGGCGATTCTCGTAAGTGATCGCGGGATTGCCGGGAAAGCGTTGGTAGCGATAGATCGGGATCAACGTGAACCACGGTCGTAGACGGAAAGCGACCCCGCCCTGAACGAAGTACTCAAAGAGGTTCGACGCACCCTCGTCGAACCTCTCATGGAATTCAATTTCGAGAGACTTGTTGGCTGAAAGACTGGTGGAAATTCCCTGGTCGAGCCAGAGCCCTAGCCGCTTCTCATTTTCGGGGTCCTCGGGCGGTTGTTGTTGCTGCGCTGTGGCCGGAACAGCCAGCGCGGAACCGCAGAGGGTCGCAAGCACGAAGGCTGTGCGCCGAATGGCTGTCCATCTGACCTGGAAGCGGTCATTCATACGGTTGGTTAGAGACCGCAAGCTCCTCGGTCATCGAGATGGAACAGGATTTTCCAATTCCGCTTCCGGTTCGCTATCGTACTTTAGAAACTGATTAGGCGACCAGATTTACTTTGCCGCTCGCCAGATCGTAAACCGCGCCGACTACCTTGACCCGCTTCGTCTCGATGTAGCGGGTGAGGTTGGGTTCCAGACTCTTCAGCTTCGCGACACCGGTACGCACATTGTTCGCAATGGCCCTGTCCAGGTCTTTCTCGCCACCGGTATTCACCAAGCCAACCAGATCCCGAATCGAGTCTGGCAGTGGCTGCTCCTTGGTTTCGAGCGCGGACTTTACTGCGCCGCATTGACTATGCCCCAAAACCATTACGAGCGGCGCACCTAATGCCACCACTCCATATGCAATGCTTCCCTTTACCGGGACACCGGCGCCACTGATCACATTGCCCGCCACGCGTATTACAAATAAGTCGCCCACACCTTGATCGAATAGAATTTCCGGCGGCACACGCGAGTCGGAGCAGCCTACAAGAACGGCATCCGGCACCTGTCCCTGAGCGAGCTTCGAAAAGTCGGCCGGGCTTTGCCGCGGATTCAAACTCTTTCCAGCCACAAAACGCTCGTTTCCTGCCATCAAGTCTTTCAGGGCCTCATCGGCGGTCATACGGGGCGTTTGCGCCGCGAGGGCAGCGGTTGGAAACATTGCGCTGGTTGGAAGTAATGCAATAAACTCGCGCCTCCGTATAACGGCCAATTTCTGTTGTGGGTTCGTTTCTCTGTTCATGCGGTTTGGATTGTGGCGCTTACTTTCGTTAGCCACACATGGCTTTGATAAGGTCTGGCGGCAAGGGGTTCTAAAGAATCCACTCGGGTTCTGGTGAAGCACATGAGATTTGCAGTTCCGTAGTGTTCGTCTATCTAAGGAGCCGAAAGAACGCTAGTTGTGCCCGCGGCTGCTCGCGATTAAAGGCCAGTGAATCCAGGAAAACTGGTACGCTGCTCCTACTATTGTGAAATTGGTTCTGGCGACGCTATAAACGCCAGTGCTGACAAAGAGCTTCAAAGATTGACGCTGCGATAGGGGCAGCGAAAGAGTAGCGCCGGACCTTGTGTTGCGCTCCCTATCGGCGGTCGTTGCGCCATTTACCGTCGCAGCTCCGCCCGACAGAAAACCAAAATCAATCGCTGCCCACAGCCTGGCACGAAACGTGTACGCGACATGCCCTTGTACGTTGATCAAGGGATCTTGCTTCAGGGACAAATTACCCAGGTATTCATTGTTCGTTGTGAAAAACGACGCGTTTGCATAGGCCTCGAGCGTCCATTTCTCAAGCTGGCGCGAAACTCCCATTTCGGGCTTGAATGACCAGCGGTTCGTTCCCAGATTCACCCGCCTGTTTGGGTCGTACTGGCCCAGTGGAGCGGTCACCTGAATGCTTGCTCCCACAATCGTTTTCTGTCGGTATTTGCGGTACTCGGCAGGAGACAGAGCCGGTGCTCCGCGTAAGTTAACTGAGAACTTAACGACCGGATCCGCTAACCCTGATCGACTGCCCGAGATGATTCCGCTTGGAGCGTGCGCTGAAGCCGTGCCCCACGCGTAAGGCACAGCCACAAATATCTTCGCCGATTGGCCGAAGAATCCTTCAGAATGCACAAACGCAAAGACGGAATTGGAGATGGTCGCTTGCACATCATTAAGAGGTAAGCTCGTCGGCACGATTACATCTCCGGCGGATCGGCCATAGCTGGTGACAAAGAAGTTCATTCCGGTCGGCGCATTGGAATAGGAACGGGGCTCCATGTCCTGACCGCTGGCGAACCTGTCGGGCATTAGTGCGGTAAATAAGACCGGCCAGATACCAAGCAGGAGAGTTCGATTCACACCGTGAGCGCGACGATGATGCTGGGCGTTAGGGTTTTCACGGCACACTGGCTTTTTTCTTTTTCATCAGTTTGCGCTGAATGTCCGGCCCGAACTCACTGAACACTGCCCCAGCGGTCCCGTATCCAATGCCGATCGCCGCCCGTGTAAAGACCAATCCGAGGCCGCGATCCTCCTTTGGATAGTAAAGGTTGGAAATGCCGCCCGCGGCGAGGTGCCCCAAAACATTGGACCAGTTGAAACGCTTCCTTCCCGAGTCTGTTCGCGTCGCGAATGTGCTTGCCAGAGCATTCCCGAGCCGCCTGCTTCCTGGTCCGGATCCCTCTCGGAAGTAGCGCGGATCTTCACGCAGCAGTGATGCAAACGCGAATGTGCCCATGAATTCACCGATCCCCAGATCGGCGGTCGAGGCGCCGAAACGCTTGAAATAACCTGCTGCTCCCTGTCCGTACGCCGGAAACTCGTTGGTTGCCTGCCCAACGGCAGCCTGAAGACCGATCGCAACAAACACGAAGGGGTCCGTCGAATTATCCACGAAAAGTCGGAACTTACCGCCGGGCGTTAGAGGAGGAGCGTACCTCCCGTTCACAATACTGTAGGTGGGAAGCACTCCAAACATGCGCTGGTGCTCTTCCGAAGAGCCGGACTCTTGAATAGTTCCAGGAACGGGCGGCTGTAATCCCGGACTCGGCTGAGATGGTTGTTGGCCGAGGCACACGCAGGTAAGCATTAAGAAAGTGAAGGATAGTACGAGATGGTAGCGCATCCTTACAACCCCACTTTGGCGAGGCGTGAAAGGATGCCGGCGTTCTCGATGACAGAGTCCACGGAGACGTTTGCTCAATTTAGAACCCAAGGAGAAGACAGGTGGTTGTTTTCTCTTTTCATTCCGATCCGGGCCAGCCTTGAAATTGCCGGCTAAAGGGTTTAAACACTAGTTCAAGCGGTCTAATGAACAAACACTGACCTTGCGCAACTGTCAAGGGCGCATACGGCGGCGCGAGGCGAAGTTTGTGGTGCAGAGACGCGGTGTACATTCCCAATTCGGTGAGCGATACGTGAGGATCGAAGGCTATCCACCCCTCGAACTTCTTCCATTCCGGGATTTGGGCCTGGGCGACTGCTGGGCCTACGATCTCAGACGTGCCATCCACCAGCTGAATGGCGCACGATGAGGTCTCGTCCTGATGCCACTCCAAGTCGATGATTTTTGTCCAAAAGTTCAGGGCGTTCTTGAATTGTTTCGCCAACTCGGCGTTCGAGGTACGTCCCGCGAATCGTCGGGACGTCCTGGGCGAAAGCTGGTATACCGCAGACGATGCACATGGAAAAAGTCGTCTGAAGAATTGCAAGAATCGTATTTTGTCTCATCTGGTCCTCCTCTGTGTCTCTCCTGGCCGGATTGGCCAGGAGAGAATGGGCTCAGGTTCTAGCTCTTCCGTAGGAGCCTCATGCCGAATGAAGCCCCAAGAGAAAGCATTCCCAATAGGCCCAGTAACGGCACGATACTCCCGGTCTTTGGCAGTTGTGCCGGCGCCGGTTCTTCAGCCGGGGCTGCCGAAGCTGTCGAAACCGGCTCAGCCGCGGGAGCCACAGGCCTCGCGATCAGCAACACGGCCATCATGGGAGGAGTCGGCGGCGGTGGAGGCGCCTGCCCGGTTCTTTTGATTTCCTGGGTTACTACGGTTTCAGGAACTTCGGTGATTGCAGTCGCAGAGACCATCATGCCCTTCTTTAGGCCCCACGCGTCCGTCTCCTGCCCGCCGATGTTAAACTTCTGACCCTTCGGAATGTTGAATTGCTGATTCGTGCCGTTTTCGAGAGTCAGAATCACAGACTTAGGCGGGGTAACGTGGAATACCTTTCCCGTGACAGTCTTCACAGTCGTCACGACTCGGGGCGTTGTTGTAGTGGTGATCGTTCGTTCCAGCTTCATTCCCGGCTTGAGATCGTGAACAGTAACTTCCTTACCATCCACAGTCGCGGTAACGTTATCCGGGACAGTTACGTGCCGGATTTCACCGTCTTCCATTTTGACAACGAGGTCGTTACCATCGACGTACACGACCTCTCCACGCTCTACCTTCACTTGGTGTGTTGGTGTCGCGTGCTCAACGGATGTCTTGGATTCAACTTGTCCCAGCATGTTCACGGCGAAGGCCATGCAGCCCCCAACCGCAACCACGCAGAGTAGTCGAATGTGTCTTGAATCTGAATTCATGTGTTTTTTCCCTTTCAGTCTTTTTTGTAACTTTGGAACTTGAATGATTAGCTTTGTCGCCCTCTGCTAACCTTCGCTTCGTACGCGCAAACGATATAACGCCGGGGCGCGTCTCCGACAAAATAGAACGGATAACATGTAACGAGCGTCAGTGATGGCCGGAGCCGTGGCTTCAGCACTTGCACGTCATCCGGACTTACGATGACGATCTTGTCCACGACATATGTGAGTTTCTGGCTATGCATCAGCAGCTCGATTCTGTCGCCCAAGCGGATCTCTTTCAGTCCTCGAAAAAAGCCGTCCCTGTGAGCCGCGATGCCTATATTCCCGGCTTCACCCGGTCTAGCGGTACCTGTTATTCTGCCCGCCCCGCGGTTCAGTATGAGTTCATTTGTTCCATCGAAAACAGGGACTTCTAGCCGCAGTTTCGGAATACACAGAATCGCCAGCGGCGGGGCAAAGTTCATGGTCAGCGCTTCACGGTAGGCGAGAATTCGCTTTCCCGACCACGAGCTGAAATCGAGTTGTCCTTTCGCATCCCGAAGCTGCTTTCGAGCGAGACTGGTTTCGGCCGGCGAAGCTACCGGACTGTTCTTGAACCTGAGCACTGCTATGCGGCTAGCCGTGGTTGTGTACAGGTGTGAAGCTCCATACAGCGCTAGCATGATAAGGCCAATCACGAAAAGGACTTTCTCGATAGTCTGCCAACGCCGTTTACCGGTATCCTGTCCGTTCATAATTCAGTTCTTGCAATTTTTGGAACCATCAGAGGCACTCCGCTGCTTCTGATGCAACGGTACTTGTTTTCTATGTTTTGTTGGGATCTTGCTACGGCACCTTGACGGCCAAACTCGGACGTGTGCGACCGAAGCCAAATCGAGACCATTTAGGTGCTGTGGTGGGATTTATTTCGGGGAAAGCCCAGCACAGACATCCGGTATTTCGGAGTGAATACGAAATATCGGCGCAACTCCTTGTCGCTTCGCGCGAACCTCACGTGCGAGTGCCAGTTGGGGTGCACGATCAGACCGCCACGGAACTAAGTCCGGAGCGAACGATGTTCACGGAAACGCAATATTATTTCTGCGCAATACTGTGCGGGAGGCAATAAGTGTTTGAGTTCTCGCATCTGCGCCTTCGGACAGATTCTGCGAACGAGTACGGGACCAGCTGTAATCCAGTTCGGCTTGAACTTAACTGTGGTTTAATTTCCATCCAGCGCAGATCGCACCGACCTTGGTATGAAGTGCCCCTAACTTTCGGAAACCTGTTTTAAGGGCACTCCGATATTTCGGAGGTGCTCCGAAATACCGGATGCCGCCGGGCTGCCCGTCCGGGGTTCTGAAGCGCTAGCCTTTGCGTTTACATGCGAATGCGGCGACTGAGCCTATCGCTTCTTGATTGGCTTGCCGTATGCATACTGTCTCCTCCGAAAATACTTCCAGTAAACGTTGTGTACTGCTTCGTTCGTTGAACGCTCTGCACTCAGAAAGAGTAGACATGTCACAGGGATCTTCTGCTTTAGCTGTTCTAACTCATTTACCTGACGGGCAATTGCTCGCAAGCGCGAAAGCCGGCAACGATGAGGCTCTAGAGCAGTTGATTCGACAGAGCTGGGTACCCTGTATGCGCGTAGCACGGAACTTACTTGGGAATTCCGATGATGCTGCCGACGCACTTCAGACAGCCTTCTGTCGGGCTTTCACTCATCTGAATGGTTTTCGAGGGCAGGCGCAATTCTCAACCTGGGTGGTTCGAATCGTCATTAACCAATGCATGATGCGCTTGAGGGCGCCTTACCGGAACCGGGTGCTCTCATATGACCAAACTCCAGGAGGAGTGGAACGCCTCGCTACGGAAGAGACACATCCGGATCATAATCCCGAGGATAGCCTTGCCAACCGCCAAGTCGCCGATGTATTGCGATCTGAGCTCTCATGCCTGCCGCCTTTCTTCCGGGAACCTCTCGAGCTCTACTATTTGGACGGCCAGGATCTTGAAGATGTGGCCGTGCAGCTTGGTGTTACAGCTATGGCTGTCAAGTCCCGACTCCATAGGGGGCGCCAATACCTTCGGGATCGCATGGTACGGCATTGCGGCCAGTCTGGCGTTACTACCTTATTAACCAGACATTAATAAGTAGATCCGCTCGATTGAAGTATCTGTCGGTTTGCCAGCCTTGAATTGAGCTTAATCGTGAGTGATGAGCTTTCCCCGAAGGTAGCGTGGGACACGGCGGCTGTCTCCAACACCCGATGCCAGGTCGACAAGCCGGCAATCGACGACATTTCCTAGGATCCGCAATCCGCCTACCAGCGCCTTGAACGTTGCCGTTTCCAGGTGAGCTTCCAGCATCTGAAGAGTTGTCCACTCCTCCACCCAGAGGATGCGCTCCGGCTCATCCCGCTCTATGTAGACGGACCTTCGCACGAACCCCTGTCCTGTGCCCGTTAAGAGATCCAGCGATTGAGCAAACTCTCGCCGTTTTTGTGCCGACAGCACGAACTCGATTTCTAGCAGGCAGAGATTACTCATAGTTTTCACGTGGCACGATGTATGCCAGAAAAAAGGTTCAGCCTTTCGACGCCTACCGCTTCGCGTCGTTCGACAAAATTAGCGGGGATGCTATCAGAAGAAATAGGCCACACCACCGATCAACGGGAATACGGCGAAAGCACGAAATATCGTGCACAGGATCCGTCCCGCGATCTCACGCAAGCGTCGTCGCTATGGCCATACAACACTAAGTCGCAGCGGATCAAGCATGAGCCGCAAGAAAAAAAGACTCCGTCGTGTAATTTTCCGCATCCGTTCGCCACGGCGCCATTCAAAACACCGTGATTTAGAAAGTGTCCACCTGGGTATGGATGACAGGCTTAAAAAGCATCTCGGGATTTGTTTGTGCCGGCATTTTTGATGGCGCAGTTGATGACTGGGACCGCTCTGATGACTCTCGCATCGCTGCACTTTGCAATTGGAAGCCGCACCGCTGCGCGGACAGACCACATGCTGCTTGCAATCACGGGGTTGTTCGCTGCCGCGGAGGCGTTTTGTGCATTTTGGCAGCTAACGGCTCGCCCGGAGTTCGCAATCGCGACAGAGCTCTCTAGCATTTTTCACGTCCTCCTCGGGTCGGCCCTGGTGTGGTTTCTGGTTTGCTATATCAATCCGCGGCCGACATGGATTCCTAAGGTTGTTACTGCGTGCGGTGCAGTTGTCATTTTTTTGCATCTAAGCCTTCCTGTACATCTGCGATCTCGTGGGATGCCTGATTCTCGCGATTTATACCCGCTTCGGGCTTACCGAATTGTGCGACCCGGCGGGGTAATCGGTCCAGGGTCGCTCGCCGCGAGTGTGTTCGATTCGTTTGTTCTCGCGTGCATAATCTGGGCCTGTGTTTATCTCTGGCGCCGGAAGGCTAAAAGGAAGGCAGTGTGGGTCACTTTGGGTACCGCGCCCCTCGCTCTTGTCGCGTATCCTCACGGCTTCATGATTGATTGGGGCATTCTGCCGCCGCCGGTTCTCTACAGTTTTGCGTCGCTGCCTTTTGTCGCGTTCATGAGCTTGAACCTCATCCGTGAGTCCGTACAACCGGGCAAAGTGACGGGCAATGAGGAGCCGAAGGAGTACCCTTGGCAGTCCTTGTTAGAGAACGTAAACTTGCTTGTAGCTTCATGCGACCGGAGCGGACGCCTCGATTACATCAACTCGTCTTTGCTGCGCGTTTCCGGTTTCGCCAAATCGGAACTGCTTGGGCAACCTTTCAGCAGTATTTTGCAGATGGCCGGTGAGCACCAGGTTTCTGAGCTACTTGAACGTGCATTTACGGGCGAAATTTCGGCCGCGACAGAGGGTGATCTTGTCACAAAGGGGGGTGCAAAGAGAACTGTGATCTGGTCGCACCTTGCGCTCCGCCAATCAGGGGACAATAGCCCGAGAACTCTCAGCGTGGGAGTCGACGTGACCGAAAGGGTGAGAGCAGAAACCGAACGCGACCAAGCCTTGCGGGACCTCCAAAAGCTGAAGTCGAGGCTAGAGGCCGAGAACGTATATCTGAAGGAGGAGGCCGAGACCACCGTCGGGTCGCCCCACATCATCGGCCACAGCGGTTCCATCCGATACGTTCTGCAGAAAATACAGCAAGTGAGTGAAACAGAAGCTAGCGTGCTGATAGAAGGAGAAACCGGAGTCGGGAAAGAACTGGTGGCGCGCGCTATTCATGAAGAGAGCCGCCGATCAAAGGGGCCTTTTATACGCGTGAACTGTGCCGCGCTTCCGCCCACGCTTGTCGAAAGCGAGTTGTTCGGCCACGAAAAAGGAGCGTTCACAGGGGCGGACCGATTGCGCAAGGGAAGGTTTGAGCTGGCGGAAGGTGGCACGCTCTTCCTGCATGAGGTTGGAGAGTTGTCGCTCGAAATCCAGGCGAAGCTCCTGCGAGTGCTGCAGGAGGCCGAGTTTGAGCGGGTTGGCGGTTCGCGAACCCTCAAGGCCGATGTGCGCGTGGTCGCGGCGACCACGCGCAATTTGCGGCTGGATGTCTCGTCCGGCCGTTTTCGCGAAGACCTCTACTATCGGCTGCAGGTTTTCCCTATCAGTGTGCCCCCACTCAGGGACCGGAGGGAGGATATTCCCCTGCTGGTCCAGCATTTCGCGCGCCAGATGGCCTTGAAGCACGGCAAAGTAATAAGCGAAGTTCCGGCTGAAGTGGTTGCGGTTCTTATGGAATGGGATTGGCCCGGCAACGTCCGCGAACTGGCAAACATCCTGGAGCGGGCCATTATCACTTGCAAGGGAGAGCGTCTCGCGCTGCCTCCCGAATTGCGACCGGTTCACCCTACTTCGCCGGAAACGGAAGGGCGCACGCTTGTGTCGCTCGCCAAAATGGAACGCCAGTACATCCTCCGGGTCCTCGAACGAACGAACTGGAAAATCGGCGGGAAGGGGGGAGCGGCTGAGATTCTGGAATTACATCCGAACACGCTCCGCACGCGGATGGAAAAGCTCGGGATAACAACAAGGAAGTCGGAAACCAAGTTCAGGGGAGGTCCGGAACTGCCAGGCTCAAGCTGAAGCCCCGGCGGATGCGGCCCTCGTAGAGTCATTCGAATCGGAATGAGAGTGTCCGATGCGCAGCTTTGCCATTCGCGAACGCAGCGTGTTGGGATGCAACCCAAGGATTTCCGCGGCTCCGCCTTCGCCGGCAATCCTCCCGTGCGTATGTTCCAGGGCGCGGATAATGTGCTTGCGCTCCATGTCGCTCATCGTCGTCAAGTTTGGCACCACCGAGAGTTCCGTGATTTTGTGAGCGACTACGAACTCGCCAGGGAAGGCCAGAACACGACCCCGACTGATGATGACCGCTCGCTCGATCACGTTTTCCAGTTCGCGGACGTTGCCAGGCCAATCCCAGTCGGCAAGTCGCCGCATCACGTGTCCTGGAATCTCCTCGATTGTCTTTCCATGCTTGCCAGCAAGGCGACGAGTAAAGTGTTCCACAAGTACTGGGATGTCCTCCCGGCGTTCCCTAAGCGGGGGGATACTGAGCGGATAAATTTGGAGCCGGTAGAAGAGATCTTCTCGAAATCGCCCCGCGGCTATTTCACGCTGGAGCTGCCGGTTTGTGGCGGCGACGATCCTTACGTTCGCTCTCCGAGTGTCGGACCCTCCGACCCGTTCGTATTCGCCTTCTTGAAGGACCCTTAATAGCTTGGACTGCAATTCAAGAGACAATTCGCCAATCTCGTCGAGGAAGAGCGTGCCTCCTTCTGCCAGCTCGAACCTCCCTTTCCGCAATCGGTCCGCCCCTGTAAACGCGCCCTTCTCATGCCCAAACAATTCAGTCTCAATCAGTGTGGGGGCGAGGGCAGCGCAATTTACTCTCACAAACGGATATCTCGCACGCGGGCTGCCCTCATGCAAAGCGCGCGCGACAAGTTCTTTCCCGACTCCGGTTTCGCCCTCAATGAGGACGGTAGCATCGGTGGGCGCAACCTGCTTGATTTTGTGCAGCACGTAACGGATAGCGTCACTCTGTCCGATGATGTTGGTATCGTTTGCACCCTCCTCTATTTCGAGCTTCAGGTACGTGTTCTCCGTTTCGAGTCGATGCTTGAGGTCCAGCAGTTCCTTGAGAGCCTCGTCGCGGGAGTGCTCTGCACTCAACCGGTCTGTTATGTCGTTGCCTACGCGGAGAATCCCAATCACATGGCCGTCGGTTTCATGAAGCAACACGTTCGACCAGCGTACGACTCTACCCACTCCGGATTTCGTCCTCAGCATGAACTCGGATTGGGTCAAAAGCTCACCCTGGAACGCCCGCTCCAGCTCTAGTGTCACTCGATCGCGATCTTTGGCCGAAATTAGCTTACAGAAATCCGTACCGAGCAACTCCTCCTGCCCGTATCCCGTTATTTGCGCTAGGAACGGGTTCACATAATTGAATCGCCCCGCTACATCGCATCCGGCTACCAACAGCGAGACCCCCTCCAGCAGCGATCTCCAACGCCTCTCATTCGCTTCGACCTTTTTGATAAGCCTGTCACTCTTCAAGGCGTCCTTGACGAGCGACAAATTCATAATCAGCACAAAGCCCAATAAGGAAAAAGAATACAAATACGGCGGGGATAATATGGCAGAAAATGCGTCCACCGCGCCGAAAAAACTTGCCAGTGCGAAAGGAAGGCTCAGCTTTCTGCGATATCCCTTCCATGCGATCACTCCATACAGAAGCGCAAGTGACAAGAGAATTGCGCCGGTCATTAACTGAGCGGTTACAAACGGATGCATCGAGTTCTCCTTTCTCCGGTGCCAAGCGCCTCCCCGGCCGAACAACCATCAAGGCCCAATCGCAATATGGCCTTACACTTTCAACGCCTTGCAATCTTCAGTGAAACGACCCACGCGAGGACTGTTGCCCGCTAGAGCCCAGAATGTGTTCCCTGCCCGAATTGCCCGTTGGTATAACGACACGCTTGGGTCCGAAGATGCGGGCGTCCAGGGAAAAGCCGCCAGGACCGGTCAGTGTTAAAGCTCCTGCAGTTCCAGCCACCAATAGCGAATAAATCCAGTCACTCCCGTCATCATTAGCAGAGCTAACAATATGAAATATCGCAGCGAGGCCTGCTATCACGGCTACCAGCAAACCGGCAACGGGCGTCAGAAAGCCCGCCAGGATTAGCACACCTGCCGCGATCAACAAGCCACATCGTAAAGAATCCGCGAAGGTGTGGTTTCCCGCACCCATTGCCCCCACGCATGCCCCTTCGAACCTGATAATCATGCCGCACGTTAGCAGTCTCAACAGAAGCAGCCCCAGTCCGGGGTAAGCCGCCGGAAATTCGGAATATAGCCTCTGCATGCCGCTGTTCTTTCTGATCTAAACTTTCTTGCTGCCACTCCACATTAAAGGCATGAAGCCCAATTAGAAACCCCAAATTCCGCACCGGAATCATACCCCGTTTGGGTTACTGACGGGTCACCCAATCTGGACGCTACAGATGGAGGATGCCCCGGCGCAACCCGATCATCACAGCGTGCGTCCGATCGCTGGCATTCAGCTTGGAAAGAATGCTTTTCAGGTGCGCGTGAACAGTGTCTTCGGCAATAGAAAGCTTAAATGCGATTTCCTTGTTCCGGTTGCCTGCCGCTACGTGTTCAAGAACCTCTACTTCGCGCGTTGTGAGGGCATCCTCTGCGAAATGCTCCACCATCTTCGCGGCAACGCGGGGTGAAATATGCCTTCTTCCGCTGTAGACCAGGCGAATTTCCTCCAACAGTTCTCTGCCTTCCATACCCTTCAACAAATAACCCTGCGCCCCGGCTTGCAACGCGCGTTTTATGTCCATATCGCCTTCAAATGAGCTAAGCATAACGATGCGAGCGTTTGGAACTTCGGCAAGGATAGCGCGCATGGCAGCGATCCCGGTCATATCGGGCAGCCTCAGGTCCATGAGCGTGAGATCAGGAAGGTGCGTTTGATGTTGCATGATTGCCTCCTGGCCCGTTGCTGCCTGGGCCACGAGCAACATGTCAGGCTGCCGGTTGATGATTCCCGCCAGACCCTCCCGCACCATCGGATGATCGTCAACGCTGAGTATGCGGATCTTTGCCTGCGTGCTCATAATCGGACTCCAGCCGCGATGTGTTGAATTCATCTTTGCGGGGTTCGGTCCACCCGATCCATCGCCCAAGCCATTGCGACGATGCGATTCTCGAGAGCCGGGCGTTGCCATGCAGCGGGGCCAAAAGATTCACCTCGGTGCCGCCGCCGGGACGGCTCCGCACGGTCAGCCGGCCGCCGATACGCTCTGCGCGCTCACGCATTCCCGTCAGTCCGAAGTGTCCAGGACGTCCCTTCAGAATCGTGTTAGTCGCAATGCCGCGGCCGTCGTCGCGTACAACGAGGCGCAGAGCATTATTTGAATAAAACAAACCGACTTCGATCGAGTCGGCGTGGCCATGGCGGAAAGCGTTGGTAATTGCTTCTCGTCCAATTCGGGCCAGTTCGTCCTGGATCAAAGAATGCAAAGGCCGTCGATCACCTTGAACGAAAAGACGAAAGTGGGGCCGTTCTCCATCACTTGAGTTCGGTTCCCGCCCGAGACAAGGACTCAATCAGATCGTTCGTAGTAGCCGTGGAAGAGCGAAGGTCCCATAAAGTCCGCCGTCCATGGTCGATCGTTTGTCGAACGCGTTGCCGGACGAGACCCAATATCGGCTTGACTGCGTTTGGTTCACTGCTTATCTGATCGTCAATGATGTCTAGTTGCAACCCGACGGCTACGATGTCCTGGATCAAAGTATCGTGGAGTTCTTGTGCGATGTGAGTGCGCTCCGCGAGGCGCTCTTCGAAACGCAGGGCGAGCTGATTTAAGCGAGACCGGTAGGCGCCGAATAGCAAAGCCGCGATCGTCAAGCCCATAATGCTTCTAAACCACCATGTCGCCCACCAGGGCGGCAGGATCGTTATCGCGAGGGTGGCACCCTTCTCGTTCCATACTCGATCGTTGTTCGATCCTTTAACCCGAAAAACGTATTTACCGGCCGGAAGACTCGTGTACGTAGCTAGGCGCCGCGAGCTATCCACTTCATTCCAATTGTTTTCGAGTCCTTCCAGGCGGTAGCGATAGCGATTCTTCTGCGGGGCAACATAACTCAAGGCGGCGAACTCTACTGTAAAGATGCTCTGGCGGTGGCTCAGCGTGAGGGAATCAGTCGCCCAGATCAGCTTGCGGAGCGGCGATTTTTCGCCCTGGGCCGGGTCGATGTGTTGAACAAGAGAAAATCGGTCAACTCGACCGGCGGAACGTAGAGATTGTCGGAAACTCGATCGGGGTAAAATTTCGTCACGCCAGTGCTTGAGCCGAATACCATCTCACCGTTCGGAGTCCGGCAGCTGCCTCCGGGTCCGTACGGGTCCAGTAAATTGCCGGCCAGGCCATCCGATACGGAATAGTTGCGAAAGGTTTTCGTCCTTGGATCAAATCGACTAAGGCCGTTGTGCGTGCCGAGCCAGAGATATCCATGACGGTCTTCCAGAATCGACTCGATGGTATTATCGGGCAACCCCTCGCTAGCGGTGAAAATAGTAAAAGTTCCGCGGCTTCGATCCAGTAGATTGAGTCCGTTTTTCGTGCCAATCCACAGCCGTCCCTCCCGGTCTTCCCGGATGGCACTTACCTTGTTGTTGTAAGGCTCTGAGGGTCTTCGGAGTTGTGCCGATACGCTTTGACCTGCTTGGTCGTGGCGTCGAAGCGAATCAGCCCCTGATCCGGAGTACCTGCCCACAACATTCCGGCTCGATCTTCGAATAGCACAGGTAACGAAAGATCTGGGTCTGGCGAGTCGTTCAAATAGGAAGTGAAACGTCCTGTTCTCGCGTCAAAGCTGTCCAGCCCTCCGCCCTGGGTCCCCACCCACATGCGTCCCTTGCCGGTCGATCAACAAAGAGAGAATAGCGTCGCTGCTCAAGCTGGTTGGGTCTTTGGGGTCGTGCCGGTAGGCAAAAAATCGTCCTGTTGTGCGATCAAACCGGTCCAGACCTCCACCATAGGTCCCAAACCACAGCGTGCCCGACGCGGTCTTCGCGGATGGCGGCGACTTTGTTATACGAAAGGCTGTGGGGGTCTTTGCGATCGTGCTGGTAGAAAGGTAAATTGTGCGGTTCGTGTATCCAGCCGGTTAAGGCCGTCTTCGTCCCCAATCCAAAGGAATCCGCGGCTGTCCGCCTGTACCGACCAGATCATGTCGTTGTGCAGGCTGTTCGGATTACCGGCCTCATGCCGGTAATCCACAAACGAGCCTGGCCCGCTCTGGAACCGGGTTACGCCGTTTTGGAGGCCGGCCCACGTTACTCCTTCTCTATCTTCGAAAACTACATAGACCGTATCGCTCGGCAGGCTGTTCGGGTTGCCGGGCTCATTGGCATACCGGATGAATGTTTTGCGTTTGCGGTCGAGCTTAAGTAATCCGCGGTCTATCGTACACAGCCAAAGCGCGCCGTCCCGGTCTTCAAGGAGTCCTTGCACACCCACCACGCTTTGGCTCGATGGTTCATCCGCGTGGAACGAATACCTTGTGAACTCACCGCTTTTCACGTCCAGGGCGCTCAAGCCGTTTCCGAAAGATGAGGCCAGCCAGAGCGTGCCGGACCGATCCTGGAGGATAAATGCGACGTAATTGTTACCAATGCTGTGCGGGTTTGCCGGATCGTGCAGGAACCGGGAGAACCGGCCAGTGGCCCGCTCCAGCTTATTCAGACCCCAGGTAGTGCCAACCCAAAGATTCCCTTGCGGATCTTCGTAGACAGTGACGACGCCATTTCCGCTCAGGCTGCCGGCATCCTGGGGATCATGCCTGTAGTGGACGAAAGTTTTGGTTAGCCGGTTCCAGGCGGTCAAGCCCGGCTATTGGTAGCGATCCACAGTTTGCCGCCACGATCCCGATAGACGCAATTGACATAGTCGCTGGCTAAACTATCTGGGTTGGTGGGGTCATGGCGATAATGCGTGAAAGTATCGCGGCTCGGATCCAGCCTGTCGAGCCCTCCGAATCTGGAACCGATCCAAAGACCGCCGTCACGATCTTTGTACAGAGCCATGATGGCATCGTCGGCCGGAGTATTCGAGTTTCCTTGCTCGTGCCGGTAAGGCTTAAGACGGTAACCGTTATACTTGTACAACCCGTCGGAGGTTCCGAACCATAAGAACCCGTAGTCATCCTGTGCAATCTTCGTGACCCGGCTCTGAAGCGATTCGCCATTGACGGAGAGCCGGGTGAAGCGAATGTCTTGCTTGTCAATCACCGGCAGTTTCACCACCCCGCCGCGAGCCGGCATCGAGGCGGCTATACTCTTCTGCGCTGTGGCGGGATATACCGCGAAGCGGAACAGAATCAGCCCTGCCAAAACTAAGGGACGGGCTGCAACACCAAAGAGCCGATAGAGGTTCGAGGAGGAGGGGCTCGATCCTTTAGCCTTAAGCCGAGAACGCACCGGGAGCTTCCTTCGATTTTTCCCTCGTATCGGAAAGCGTGCAAGCCGCAACATCGGTCAGATTCCGATTCGTGGTCGCCTCAAAACCGACGACTCCAAGAGCGGGAGCAGTTTGAGTAGGTTTGCTTTCAAGACATACCCGTATGCGCCGGCGTTCAGCGCGTCTTCCTGGAGTTCGGTCTCATCGTAGCTGGTAACGATAACGACTTTCGCGTTGGGATCAGCGCTCGTAATTTGCTGCGTAGCGATGATCCCATCCACCTGTCCTAGCTTGATGTCCATCAACACCCAATCCGGGTGGTATTTCTCGTACGCGGTAACCGCAGCAGCACCGTCAGTGCACTCATAGACCTGCTCCGCCAAACCTGCGATCAGGACTTTGATTATCCGCCGCATCTCGTCGCTGTCCTCCACGATCAGGATCCTCACATTCACCGCGGTTATTAGAGCTGAATACAGAAGCTAGTGTAAGGCAGCTACTTGAGCAAAGGAATTCGTGGAGATACGTATTTTATCTAGGTACAGACACGTACGTAGTATACTCTGCGCCTTCCTTGGGCAAGTGTAAGGACGGTAGCTCGATATCTGCAGGCGTACTCACTCCGCGCAGTGAATATTGATCAGCTCAGACTTGTGTGCCAGCGCGAACCTCATTAAAGCATGTTGACCCTGAATTTGCAGTTTCTTACAGATATTGGAGCGGTGAGCCTCAACCGTGCGCGGGCTTACGTGCAGAGCCTCGCCAATCTGGGTATTCGTATTATATTCGGCAACCAGTCTCAGAATCTCTCGTTCAGCCTTCGTGAGATCCTCAAGTCGAGGCTCCTGCTCGTCGCATGCCACCGCGCGCCTCGTCCGAGTCACGAGATAACTCGTCATCGCGGGACTCGTATAGTTGTAACCTGCGGCCACCGCCCTGATGCCATCGATAATCTCATTGACGGCGGAATCCTTGAGTACATAGCCGCTCGCCCCCAACGCAATCGCTTCGTTGAAGGCTTCTTCATCGCGATAAATGGTCAAAAAGATGACCTTAACTGGAAGCCTCCGCCTAGCGATCTCGCGCATCACGGCGATACCATCTAACTCGGGCATTTCAATATCCAAGATGGCGATTCCCGGCATTAACATTTGCATCTGTTCGAGCGCGGCGTGCCCTTCAGCTACTTCCGCAACCACCTTCAAGTCGGGCTCCTTCTCGATGGTTTGCCGCAGACCCTGCCGTACTATAGGATGATCGTCAGCAATCAGAATCTTGGTTTCACTTTCCATTTCGCCTACCCCCAAGGGCAACTTCAACCTTCAAGAGCGTCCCCTTCCCAGGCGCGGAATCAATTGTTAAGTTTCCTCCAAGTATCCGAGCCCGTTCAGCGATGCCGATCAGCCCAAAACCACGAACAACCGCTTGATTGAGATTAACTTGGTCGGGAGAGAAACCAATCCCGTCATCTTGCACCAGAATCTCCAATCCGGCAGCGGCCCTTCTGATAGTGACCTTTGCCTCGGTGGCCTTTGCATGTTCAAGAATATTACTTGCGCTCTCCTGAACAATGCGGTATACGTTGATCTGTTCGTCGGGTGACAAGAGCCCATCAACGTCATCCATCTCGGCGCCGAAGCGAACCTCCCCGGTGCTGGAGATTCTCTTCAGCATGGCTTCAATGGATTTTCTCAAGCCCAGCCGTTCAAGGTGATAGGGCCGGAGATTGTACGCGATCTCCTTCACCTCATCGATGGTGTGTGAAGCTCCTTGAGCGATCTCATCCAAGTGTTCCATCGCCCGCCTATGATCCTCGGGTTGATTCAAGCTCAGCAGCGCCCGGGTTTTGATGATGGCCAGACTTTGCCCGAGGCTGTCGTGTAATTCCGAGGCGATGCGTTTCCGTTCGCTCTCCTGCGAGATAATCAATCGACGTGAGAATTCCAGTTGAGCGGCTTGCGCTCGCTTCAACTGCCCCACTCGGTGTCTCCAGGCAAGAGCCACTACGCCAATTGCGCACATCAAAGCCAAAGTCGCAAACCACCATTTCCGGTAAAAGGGACCCAGAACGACTACAGGTAGCGTGCTGCCTTCCGTGTTCCAAACGCCATCACTGTTGGCTGCGATGACTCTGAACCGGTAGATGCCCGGCTGGACATGGGAATAATAGGCCGTGCGGCGGGAGCCCGCATTAACCCAAGCGCGATCCAGGCCTTCCAGCTTGTATTTGAATCTGATTCGCTCGGAGTTGATCAGACTCAAAGCTGTGTACTGAATTTCGAAATTGTCGTCCTCAGGCTTCGCCCGAACGCCATTCTTAATGTCGACCGCGGTATGATCGACCAGGGCCGATTCGATGACCACGGGCGGAGCCAGTGAGTTCGTAACGACATCTTCGGGGTCAATCACGGCCACGCCGTCTTGGGTAGGGAACCACAGCTTGCCGTCACGCGCCTTAATTCCCGCCGGCCAATAGCCCCCGTTGCACTCGACGTTGAGCATCCCATCGCTCTTTCCGTAACTGATGGATGTTATGGACGTCCTCCGGCCGGCAGCAAATTCGTTCAGTTCTCTCTTGCTCACACGATAAATGCCGTGGTTCGAACTCATCCACAGGTTGCCACGTGAGTCCTCGAGAATCTGAAATACTCCATTGTTGAATAGCCCTTCCCGGGTCGTATAGCGGGTGAATTTGCCATCTTTGAATCGGCCGAGCCCACCGTCGTGGGTCCCAATCCAAAGTACGCCATCCGAATCTTCGTACAAAGCACGGATTCGATTGCTGGGCAGACCGTCGCGCTCGGTATAAGCGATGAACTTACCGTTCCGGAAGCGGGTCAGGCCGCCATATCCTCCGATCCATAGCTCTCCCGCCGCGCCTTCAATGAGCACCGTAATATTGGTGCTGGCCAGTCCGTCCGTAGTCGTATAGGTTGTTGAATTACCGGGATCATACCGCACGAGCCTGTCTTCCGTTCCAAACCACAATGCTCCCCGATGATCCTGCAATATAGCCTTGACGACTCCCAGATTCCTCAGCTCGCTTGGCGCGACAAAGCGACCGTTTTGGAGTACCCGCAACCCGTCGCGATTGTAGCCATAAGCGCCGACCCACAGGCGTCCGGAGTGGTCCTGGTAGAGAGCGGAGATTTCTTTACCGTTCAGCCCGTTCTTTCTTGTGTAGTTGGTGAATGTGCCGTTCTTAAACCGGGTTAAGCTCCCAGGCCACCCTCCGATCCAGATTGCTCCCGAGTTGTCCTCGAGAATCGGGTAAATGTTCCGGTCCCGCAGGCCTTGCGGTTGGGAGTAAGCGGTTATCAGCTCTTTCCGTGCGCGGTAAAGCCCTTGGTTGCGGGTTTTGATCCAAAGATTGCCTTCACGATCTTGGTAGAACACACTACCGGTGACATCAGTAGGGAAATCGGCCGGCAGGGGTCCGACATTGCGACGGTCCCAGGAATCAAGATTGATGAGACTGAGCGTCCTCTGGCCGCTTAAGCACACCAGTTTCAACTTCGGACTGGAAACAAAATTGGTCTCTGAGTTCGGCAGGCAGCCGGTGGACCTTCTAACCTGTGTCAATCTCCCATCATGTATTGCGAGGAGAGCGTGACTCATCGCAACCCAAATTACCCCGTGTTCATCTTGGGCAACCTTCTCAATGACCTGATCCGGCAGACCATCCTGGCGAGTCCAGCTCCTAACATGTCCCTGAACAAAGGTCGTCAAGCCGGTGAGGGATTGAGTCCAGAAGCCTCCCCGGTTCTCCCACTGGATGACCGGGACTGGGGCCCAGTTATCATTCGGAAAGCCCTTCGTCTCAATGGGTAAGAACTGCTTATCGGCCCAGCGTACGACCCGAGTATTCAGTAACACCCAGATCTTGCCCGACTCATCACCGGAGATCGATTGCACCCAACCGCCTGAGGGCGCGCCCTGCACAGAGTAATTTGAAAAATTTCCCTGGCTGAAGCGCATCACAGTATTGTCGTCCGAGCCGATCCACAACGCTCCGTTACGATCCTCGTACAGCGAGGTCAAATAGTTGCCACTCATGCCGGGAGAGTTGTTCTTATTGAACACGGTAAAACGCACCCCGTCGAAGCGGACCAGGCCATCGGAGGTGGTCAGCCAAAGATAGCCATCGGTGGTTTGGAGGATCGCGCTAGTCGAATTCAGGGGCAGGCCGTTGTCCGTCGTCCAGACATCGAAGTGGTATTGGGCAAGTGCTATCGAGAAGGGCCAGCAGAGAAAGACAATCCGTATAACCGTTGAGACGTACGACATTCGAGTCGTTCGCGCAAGACGACGTCGCACGGTTTCCTCATCAAGTCGTCGGCCGTCAACACCTCGGCGGCCGAGCCGACAACATGGCACCAGTGCAGGTAAAACTTGAGCATCAGTAGTATACCGTATTTCCGATCCATCTGCCCGGGTGGTTGTACGCCAGAGCTGCACCGAAACAGCGGAGGCTCCACTCGATACGATATTTCGTCCCGCTACGGCATTTGGTGCGGAAGGGACGTCGCACCAGCAACAGAAGCGTAAATAACCTGTTCAAAACCCCGGTTTTTCGTGATTTGGCGATCTGCCCCGGTTGGTGAGACGATTGCGAACTCCGGAATCGGGTGCGGAGCAACCACCTCGCCGAAAGGAAATGAAACCTGTGACTAACAAACTGATTGGGGGAACCTGTAAAGCCGCAGTTCTTGCGATCGCACTCCTCACAGCGCCTGTTCTCTGGTGTCAGAATCCCGCGCAGACCCAGGATCAGGAAGCCAACCTTCGGGAATATATCAGCCTTCTCCGGCAGAATGTGAGGACGCAAAAGGTGGCCATCATGGGCCAGATGATGCAGCTAACACCGGAGCAGGCTTCGAAGTTTTGGCCGATCTACAACGAGTATGATCGGGAGCTAACAAAGCTCAACGATGAAAAGCTGGCAGGCATTAAAAAATGGGCCCAGAATGAACACAACGTTACCGATGCGCTGGCTGGAGAACTCGCGAACAAAGCGCTGGATCTGGAGTCCCGCAGAACCGATTTGAAGAAAAAGTATGTGAGCCAGATCTCGGACACTCTTTCTCCAAAGCTTGCGGCCCGGTTTCTGCAGATTGAAAACCAGCTCCTCATGCTGATCGATCTCCAGGTTGCCTCCAATCTTCCAATCGTTGAGTAGCAAAATGACGGAGAAAAAAATGACCTCGATAAAAAGACTGGTTTGTACCGCTGGGTGTGTTCTTGTGATCACACGCTTTTCACCGCTGGACGCTGCAGTTTCCGGGCCTGCACCAGATCCCTCGCAGGCGACTGCGCAACCAGCTTCCCGGAAGGTGACGGTCCCCACCGGAACTCAGATTACTGTTCGGATGATCGACAATGTCGACTCCGCCGCCACAGGTGCCGGACAAACGTATCGAGCGAGCATCGACGATCCTGTGGCCATTGGCGATCAGGTCGCCATTCCAAGGGGCGCCAATTGTACCGTGCAGGTGGTTAAGGTTAAAGGTACAAACGAGATGGCCTTGAAACTTAATGACATTTCGATTGGCGGGAGAATCTATGACACTGCAACCGACTACGCACAGTTGAAAGCAGAGGGCTCTAGCAAGAAGAGTAAGGCGGTCAAGCGCGGCGTTGGTCTTGGCGCCCTTGGAGCAGGAGTCGGCGCCTTAGCCGGTGGCGGCAAAGGAGCCGGTATCGGCGCTGCCATCGGCGGTGGGGTGGGAGCGATTTCGGCCGCAGCGGCGAAAGGTCCACATCTTAAAATTCCGGCCGAGAGTCGACTGACCTTCACATTGAAATCCCCTCTGCCCATGGGCTAGGTCGCACCCATAAGCATGGAAACCAATCCAGGATTAAGATGGCCGCCGTAAGGATTGCAGCAGGGGTTCTTCTTGTCGGCTGGAGCAGTCTAGCAGCACAGCCCGCCAACACTGGCTGGCCCCGCGAATTCAAAGCCTCCCCGAAGCCGATGCCAATCTCTATTGAACGCCTCTCCGCGGCTGTAGAGCTGAGCAAAATTGATAACGACCGAGGTGCGTGTCAATCTCGACCCTCCGCCCATCTACGTACGAACCAGTAAAGCCATCCTCGTAATGATCGACGGTGAGCCCATCATGGCCGATATCGCGTCTTCCGGCCTCGCCTATGTTGTCAATACAAACTGGGATCTGCTGCACGATAAGGCAACGACCCGCTACTATCTGCTGAACGACCAATACTGGCTGGCGGCCGCCACTTTAGATGGGCCCTGGGCGGCAACATCGTCGCTTCCGCAAGCATTTTCGAAATTGCCGGAAGACGAGAATTGGAAGGATGTGAAGGCGCAGTTGCCAGCCAAGCCGGCGAACACGCCTCCTCCCGAAGTAATTATCGCGAAGAAGCCTTCGGAGTTAATCCTGCTTGACGGTGCTCCCCGCTTTGAGGCGATTCCCGGAACTGCACTGATGACTTTCGTGAACACACAGAGCGACGTCCTCTACAATTCCGCTGATCGATATTTTTACTTTCTGACCTCGGGACGCTGGTTCCGGGCGTCCTCTCCCAAAGGGCCGTGGGAGGCTGTAACGCTAGAGCTGCCGCCGGATTTTCGCAACATTCCGGTCACTCATCCGCGCGCATGTCTTAGTTTCTGTGCCGGGCACTCCGCAAGCAGAAGAAGCGGTCCTCGCGGCCAGCACACCGACGATAGCGACGCTGGATCGGAACGCCGCATGCAGTAAATACCCCGGCCGGCTCTGGTGCAAACTCAGATGCAGTGTGTTCTAGCGGCGATAATGTCCGAGATGATGCCACGGGAGTCGGGACGGGACTTGTTTAAGGGTCGACAGTTCGACCGTGAGGTGATTGTGCTGTGCGTGCGTTGGTATCTCAGCTTCAAATTGAGCTCGCGCGATTTAGTCCAGATGATGAGCGAGCGCGGTATTGCCCTGGCACACACGACGATTCTTCGCTGGGTGCAGCGCTACGTGCCCGAGTTTGAGAAGTGCTGGAGCCGGTACGCACGAGCGGTCAGTGGTTCCTGGCGTTGTGACGAAACATATATAAAGGTGAAGGGCCGGTGGACGTACCTGTATCGAGCGGTGGATAAACAAGGCGCACGGTTGATTTTCTGCTAAGCGAAAAACGAGACGCGGCTGCCGCCAAACGCTTCTTTCGCAAGGCCATGAAGAATCAGAGCGCACCGCGGGTCATTACACTCGATGCTTACGCCGCTTCGCACCGCGCCATCACCGAATTGAAATCAGCCGGAACGATGCCACATCGAGTTCGAGTACGATGCAGCAAGTACCTGAATAATGTTGTAGAGCAGGATCATCGCCGAATTAAACACCGAATCCGACCCATGCTCGGATTCAAGCGGTTCGAGACAGCAGCGATAACGATCAGCGGCATTGAGCTTGCGGAGAAGATTCGGAAACATCAGTTCAAGACGGGAAAGTTACCGGGCAGGCCCAGAACCGCCCCAGAGATTTGGGCGGCTATTCTCGCTGCTTGACAGCTTCGAAAGTCTTTCTTGCGCCCACTGCACTCCTTTCGCCGAGTTTGCACCACAACCGGATTAAGACTGCGCCGGTTTTATTCCTTTCGGCTCCACGTAACGATCAACGGCCCAGTATTCACCAATGCTGATCGATTCGAGTAGTCAACCCGATGTGTGGTGCGACTGTGGCACGGCTTGCGTAGCGGATTGGCCGCCGCATCATACGAAACTCGTCTAGTACGCGTCAATCAACGCTGGCGTGCCGCGGGATTCCTCGATTCCGAGGATGGTGCAACTGTGGCGGTTGTTAATACAAAACCGACGGCCGAAGCCACCCAGTTTGATTTGACAAATGGTGAGAGGCACCTCACTTCCCGGGAATCTTTTCAGATTCATGAGCCGAAAACCCCTTCGTTCCCGATTACCCAGTGAACGCCGAAGGAGGCGTGAACATGAGGATTTCTTACACCGCGTTCGGGGTTCGGGCGCGACTGACGTATTCACGTCTGAAAATTGCCCTGCACCACTTACCGGTAACCGCTGCTCTCACGGCGGTTCTGGCTACGACGGTACCCGCAGGCGCTCAGACGCAAACTGCTGCTCCAACAGGGTTAGATGACGCCCAGGCAATCGCTCTTTTGCAGGCTCTTGCCAAAGGGCAGAGCGCCGGCGCAGGAGCGTTATCCGCTGCCCAGACGCAGATGCTGTTGCAATATCTTCAGCGCGAGAGCCGCTCGGAGACAGCAGCGGCCGGAGCGGACCTGCTCCGCGTCGAAATGCTCCGTGCCCAAAGCCAGGGATCGGCCCCGGCCGGCATCGTGCAAACGGCGCCGCAGACAACCGCTGGAACGCCAGCCTCAACTGCAACAGGTCCTAGTGTCGGCCCCCGCAAGCCGGGCACCGTTCGTATCGGAGTTGTCCAACCCAAAGCACAAATGGGACAAGGCAACTCGGGGGTCAATGTCGCCGAGCCGTTGCGAGTAATCGTGATGCAGTACCTCAGCGGGCCCGCCGTTCAAGTGATTCCAATCGCCGCCATGATGCCGACACAAATCGATGCCGAAATGAAAGAGAAGGAGTGCGATTACGTGCTTTTTTCCAGCATCAGCCAAAAGATGAGTGGCGGCGGCTTCGGGATGATGCAGAAGGCCATGCCGTATGCCAGCATGATCCCGATGGTGGGCGCCGTCGGCGGGATGGCCACGATGGTGGCAGGCAGCGCCGCAGGAGCCGCAATGAGTGGCGCCGCGGGACTTTCCGGCTCAGTTAAGGCGAAGAGCGAGGTGACCTATGACTACCGACTCATCGCACCTGGAAGCAGCACGCCCGTCCTGGCGAACAGCGTGAAGGCGAAAGCGAAGCGAGATGGCGATGACATCGTCACCCCGCTAATTGAGCAGGCCGCTGGCGCTATCCTCGCCCAGGTTGCGAAGAAGACATAGGTGCTACGAGCTTGCCAACCTTGCTTGCTCGACAACAGCTGCGATATTTTGCGGGGCCCGATCTCCTTCGGGCCTTCGCAAATACGCTGCTTGCATTCCAGGGAGCAGCCATGCGTGAATCTCTCGCGAGCCTAGCAGTATGCTGGTTTGGTAGTAGGGCGACGGTATGGCGCAAGATGCTCGCGAGATTACCCGCTTGCTGGTGGAGTGGCGTCGCGGCGATGCCGCTGCCGGCGACTCCTTGATCGCCCTTGTATATCCCCAACTCAAGCGCTTGGCGGCTCACTATATACGGCTGCAGCGGCCGAATCATACATTGCAACCAACTGAACTGGTCCACGAGTTGTATGTGCGTCTGCTCGCTCCGAATCCTGTCACCCTGCAAGATCGCGCTCATTTCTTTGCAATCGCCGCACAACAGCTTCGCCGCATTCTCATAGATTATGCGCGTGCAGCGCGGGCTTCCAAGCGCGGCGGAGAACAGGTGAGGGTCACGTTTGCTGATGGTCCTCGGTGGATGGTCTCAGATAACGATGACCTGCTGGCCGTAGATCAAGCATTAACACGGCTGGAAGAAGTTGACCCGCGCGCCGCGAGGGTGGTCGAATTGCGTTTCTTCGGCGGGCTACAGGACAAAGAAGCGGCGCAGGCTCTAAATGTCTCCGTGGCGACTTTAAAACGCGATTGGGCATTTGCGCGAGCTTGGTTGTCCACGCAACTGATGCCCACCGCAGCGGTCCAGTCACCAGCGAAGATGTAAACGACTCAGCGCGATCCGGTGTTCTAGGCTATTCTGGCGTGACCGTGTCAGGCCGCCCAGAACCTTTTCTCCGCCCCGAGGTCTTTTTCGGACGCTTGGTCCCGCGGGAACGCGACCCCACATTCTTCACGATGTCGGGAGTGACGTGGCTAAGTCGACCTGAATCGGTGTCCAGGTTCAACGTCGTCTTCGTTGGTTTCCGATGTTTGGTCCCGGTGGAACTCGATCCCCTTTTCTTCGCTGTGGCCGGCGCATCGTTATCGCCTGGGCCTTCACCCTTGTTGGATGGTCCCGTTTTCTTGGCTGCCATATCTGCTCCTTATCGTGACCCTTCGAGAAGCACGATGTCCGACACGGCAATGCCTCTAACGGACGCGATTTCGCGGCCAGTGCGCGCCATGTCGAATGAAAATATAGTCTCTTCTCCGAATCCCGTCAAGCGTTTTTCGGATCCGTCCACCAACGTTTTAGCCGCAATGTTGGAAACTCCGTTCCCTGTTGTGATGTAAGCCAGCGCCTGGCCATCTGCCGTCCAGCGCAGCCAAGCGTCATACGGAATGTCCGGGAATGCGCGCACCGTTCGAGCCGTGTGCATATCGACAATGGCGGTCTGCCATCCCGAGGCACGGTCCTTCAACTCACATGCCATATATTGACCGGTCGGAGAAACGACGGGTTTCCGTGCTTGCGTGGGGAGCACGCGCATCGGGCTGCCGCCCTCAGCGGAAATCTTGAGAATCGCGGCCGACCCGCGGTCTGTTTCACAGTAGACGATTGAACCGTCTGGCGTGAAAGATGGCGAGGAGATCCTACCCTCTCCCGTTGTCAGTTGGTGCAGGAAGTGTCCGTTGAGATCGCTGGTCCAGAGATGCAAACCTCCTGCACGATTGGACACAAATGCGAGACGCTTGCCATCGGCCGACACGACGGTATTCCAGTCGATATGGGGTCCAGTTGTGACTTGTTGCCGGGAACCGTCCTGGAACAATCGCCAGATATTCAGTTCGCGGCCTGCCCCGGTCTGTGAGAGGAGCGAGCCGTCAGGCAACGAGGCAAGCTGCCAATATCGGCCCGATGGCGGGGTGATGCGGCGCGATTGCGATGAATCCTTCAGATTCGTGAGCCAAATCGCCGAGAGACGGTCCTCCTGCACAGTGGCGATGCCGTGCGTGGATGCGGACGCGGTCATGTACCTCGCCAGGTCCGCCGTGATCGCACTCGCCCTGTTCTCGCCGAGCGACATTTGATAGATCTGCGGACTGATAGACTCCATTGCGGCAGCTGGGAAAACGAGGCCGTGACCGCCCGAAATCAAGCTCACGCGGCCAATCCACCTCCAAACCGAACCGCTCAGTTGTCTCTGGTTTCCATCTGAGATCTGGATTTGTGTGATGCCTGCTCGTTCCGGTCCTTCGAAGGCTCCCGTGAAAATGCTCTTTCCGTCCGCCGACCAACACGCACCACCAAACTGAAATGCTCGCGCATAAGGCCGCGCGGCAATCTGGCGGACGCCGGCGCCATCCGCTGCGGCGACAAACAGCGCCGTGTCTCCAAGCGAAGGCCTGCCCCGCCCGAACTCCATTCGGCGCCCATCAGGTGAAATCGCAACTGGGGAGTCAACATCTTCGATTACCCTCCGAGGCGCGCCGCCGATGAGCTGTGCTCGGTAGAGCGTTCGCAGATCCTTTTTTTCATCCGCGAGATAGTAGAACGAGTTACTGTCAGGGGCAAAAGTCAGATCGCTGTAGATCGCATCGGAAGCGCCGATTCGCTCCGCATCACCACCCGTGGTGAGTTCACGAAGCCTGATACTGTACCGCCCGCCGTCATTCACGACGTACAGGACGTAGCGGCCATCGGGAGACATGGCCGTATCCACAGCTTTCCCGGAAGTTGTCAGCTTCGACATGCGCTCGACCCGGAAGGGCTCCGCGTCGAATGGTGTGCGGTGCAGTCGCAACACGAAATAACCGGCCACCACCAACAAGCTCAGGAGCGCGGCGACCGCCCCGTATTGTGCGTACCTGATTCCACGGAGTCCCTGCCGAGGGCGCGTTGGAAGTGCAGATTCCAGCGCACCGATGAATTCCTCGACCGTTTTGTACCGCCGCTCTTGATCTCGCTCGAGCGCGCGCCCAACCGCCTTCCCAACGACTGGCGCACACAAGCTAGATCCGTGCAGAACATTCTCGCTGACTGAAGGCGCACGGCCCACAATCATCTCGTGGAGGACGGCGGCGAGACTCCAAATGTCGGTTCGGCCATCGACAAGTTGACCAGAGGATTGCTCCGGCGACATGTAGGCGGGAGTGCCGATCACTGCGCCAACCGCGGTCGTGACGCCATGCCCCGGCAAGCCGGAGCCAGTTCTTTCAAGCAGCTTAGCGATGCCGAAATCGGCCAGCTTGACAGTTCCATCCTCCCGAATCAGGATGTTGCTCGGCTTAACGTCGCGATGGATGATGCCCGCGCTGTGGGCGGCGGATAGCGCGTGGCCGACCTGAACAGCGATGTTGACCGCCTCTTTCCAATCGAGACGACCTCGGGCAATCCGATCAGAAAGAGTGGTTCCCTCCACGAACTCGGTCGCAATGTAGTGCTGCCCGTCGATCTCACCCGCGTCGTACACGACGGGTACATTTGGATGGTTCAGAGCGGACGCCGCTAGCGCTTCCTGTTCGAACCGGGCAATCGAGTTGGTATCGACACTCAACCAGGACGGCAGCAGCTTCAGCGCAACTCTGCGGTGTAGTCGCGTGTCCTCCGCCAGATAGACATCACCCATACCGCCGCGACCGACACCTCGACACACTTTGTATCTGCCGAATTGGCTGCCTTCCGCCAGCGACGCGAGCCGGCTTTCAGGAAAGCAGTCTTGCAACTGCATGAGGGGTCTGGCGAGAACCTCGTTCGGGCTTTCGTGGTGCAGAAGCAACAGATTAACTTCGCGCTCCAATTCTTTGTCATCACCGCACTCACGACTGAGGAACGTCTGCCTTTCCTCGCGCCGATGTTCCACCGCCGCCGCGAAAAGGTCTTTGGCGCGCTCCCAATGCTCGTGTGACATTTACCTCAGGACGGCCCGAACCGGTCTGCCCGGCGGCAAGTCTATTGAGGAACTATACCAAAATGTCGCGCACGTCGCGGAGTGAGCTGGATAGCCGGTCCAGCTTCCAAACCACGAGGACATCGCCCTCTCGCAGCCGCTCGAGTTAGCGGTGAAGCTCTGGCCGGTCCGAGCGGCCGCCGGATGCCTTGTCGCGGAACTTATGTTCGCAGTCGGCCGCGTTCAGTGCCACTACTTGTGCAGTCGCATCCTGATCGGTTGTGGAAACCCGCCCGCGGCCAAAAAGGATTTGCACGATCGTATTGCCAATCCATCTGCGTGTGCAATACAATTCTGCAACGCGGAATATATAAACAGGATCTACGGCGATTCGTTGCGCAAAAGGACGACGCTGTTGCCCATCCTACCTGGCTCTCATCCTGGTGGATCGCCGATGCCAGCCAGGGAGCCACATTTGCCACGCTGCCTTGGCCGGCACTCCAAATTTGTCCACTATGCCTTGCTGACGATGCCCACGCCGACAACGGTGTCCAGTTTTTACGGCTCGGCTGGCTTTGTTGCGCTGTGACGATTTGCCGAAAACATCTCATTCCTCTCCAACAAGCATGCGTTCACTGTCACCGGAGCGGTTGGCCAATCTGCAGCAGAACGGACTTTCGACGTTTTGGCTTCGTTTGTCGCAATTGCGGACGCCAGCAGGACAACGCCGGCTGGTCCTTCTATGACGCCTCCGAAGACGCTGTACGCCTTCTCGCGCGTTTCGAACATCAACTCTTCCGCGCTCTCGCGAATCAAGCCATTGAATGGTGCTGGGTTGGATATGCAACGCCGCAAGAGTTCCTCCTACTAGTCGAAGATTTACTCTGGGCCGTCACCTGCCACAGCTATCATTCCAAGCCCATCTACAAGCTCCAGACTCCTGCATTCCCACTCGGCACTCGCTCACTTCCCGATGCCGCTCTCCGACATTGGCGCTTCGCTTCCCCCAGCATTCGTCGCTGTCTGTTGGCTACGGTTCTGAGCATTTTTGGGAATCCTAGAGCTCGCTCACTCCTGCAAGGTCGTGGTCGCTACAGATTCCGATGGCATGACCTTCTTGTCTGCCTAAAGGACAACCAGATAGCCGAGCTCGAGAAACGCTCTTGGTATTGGCCAGCCGCGGCTCATAACGCTTTTCGACGGGCCGCTCATCTGCCGCGCGACAAATGCTTCTTTCGCTCGACGAGGGCCACCTTTTGTCTACCGATATAGGAAAAATCACGCGCACGCGAGGCAAAAGTCCACTGATATAGGAAAAGTGACAGCAATGATTCGCGATATGAGGGCGACGCCTCGCGAGCAGATCTGGCTTACGGCCTTTATGCCCTATCTCATGGACTGTCCCCTGATGACGTAAGCTCTGCGATCCGCTCCCGCGATCTATTTCACAAGGGCAATGAAAAGCGACAGGCTGAATACGTCGATCGCACCGTCAAAAAAGCCGCGGCCATGGGGATGGGTCGGTGACTGGGCAGGAGAGGACATGCCCAAGCAGTTACGTCCGAGAATCAGGATGCGCGCCAAGCAGAGAGCAAAACGTCTGTGCACCAGATCGGATCAAGGTAAGGGCGCGTAACCCATTTCGACCATTGCGCCGGGTCCGCGTAAGTTTTTTGCTCAAATTATTAGCACCCTTTCGATCCGGTTCCCGATAAGTTAGGTGAAAAAGACTTGGACGCAACCAGGCAGGGCTTTTATCAAAGGAGCCCCGCAGATGACAAACCTTAGTCTAGACGTAACTGGGCAGAGTGCAGCTACTTTCGCATCACTAACCCCAGTAAACGACGTTGGGAGCACACCCCCTACGTCTCAAACCAGCGCAGTTTCGCTGTATCCGCCGGCAACGGCCGACACCGTCAAGAGTGCGGTCGGCCAATACATGAATACACCAGTCATCCTTATAAAGACTAAGGGAGACGATGCCATGCAACAGGTTCAACCAGGAGGCGGGGGGTATCACTCAAGCAGCAACGGATGCAGTGATGGAGTGCTGGCATCGGGCCTGTCGGCCGCCGGTACTCTGGCCGGAGAAGCAGCTGAAGTAACCCGCGAGGCCCCGGCAAACACCTCCACGGCGTTGGGGGAGGCTGGGAAGTACGTAGGCACGGGAATTTGTGAAGTCGCTACAGCCGTTGGCGGCGCCCTGAACGCGATACTCCATCCGGACGAGAATAATCCGCCAATAGGGGAGGGAAATGGGGAAACCTGTACCGATCCGGGACCCACGGGAGGCCAATCGGCAGGCAAGACGGGAGGCTACTGTAAAGACCCTGACGCGGGCTTCACGCCCGACGGCACATACACTGATCGCACAACTGGCGAACCCATCACCAACCAAGGCGGAACAACTACTGCAGGCGATCCGAATGCTGACAAGGGCACGTACATCGGGGATGTAGATGACCCGAACACAGGCACCTCGAGCAGTACAGATAATAGTTCCTCCTCTACGAATTCAACGCCTAGCTCGTCTGCTGACAACAGCAGCCCCCAGGCAACTGAAACCACGCCGACAGACCCTGCTCCCACCCCTGACGGCGACTTACCGCCGGATGATGCTTCAGGTACTTCTTCTGGACCCGCTGGACCTCGTTCTGATTTCATGCCTGCCGATGACAGTGTTGGTGGCGTAACACCGAGAAGCAACGCTGCCAACATGACGAGCCCAGCCGCAGCATCCGCCTCGGCGTTACAGCTCATTGCCCTATCACGTACACAAATCGCCTGAACTCATAGGATTGCCGGATAAGGGATCACGGTAGGGCGCCGCGTGCACCAAGCCAAGCACTGCGCTGCCAATCCTATTCGAAGCTGCCGGGCGGGTTGTGGGCATTTGGCCTGGCCCGGCATGTCTCGGCTCCGCCATGTACTCGTAGCAGCAGTGGGGGTTATCAGTGCAATCACTGCGCTTTGTGGTACCTTCGGGCACGCGCATTGAACCAACCGGTTTTTCACCTCATGCGGATGGTGATAGCGGGATACGGTGCTCGGCCTGGGGTTGGGTGATTTTTTGGGCCATCAAGTTACCCGCCATCAGGCGGGGATTTATCCTCCCGCGCTAGCTGCTCACGCAGCGACACTCGATCAGGAGCGTTCATCCGCAGCACCTGGAGCGTGACTCGTCCTATCGCTGTCCGAGCAACAATCGAGCCTCCTGCGAATTCGAAATGCTCACTCCAACGATCGGTCCGTGGATGAAAAAGCGGCACCAATTCTCGGCTCTCACCATCCCGGCCCGCTATATTCGGCCCTTTGTACCGATTGCAGGACGGACAGGCGAACGCCAAATTTCCCTCCTCGGATTGGCCGCCATGTTGCTCGGCGACAATATGATCGATCTGAAAAGGAAGCGGAAGAACGGACTGCGGAAGCCGGCAGTATTCACACCGGTGCTCTGCCCGGTCCCGCACTCTCCGAGCGAGATCGCGATTCACTGATTGCGAGAAGAGAAATGCTGAAGAAATTGGCGCGCTTTGGACTGCAGAATCGCGAGTTGCGTTCCTATATGGAGATAGCTGTCGAGCTCTTGTTCCTCGGCAGCGGTGAGCGACCCTGCGCGTGCTTTGCTCGAGAGTTCGTTCACCCGTTCCTCATCCTCGTGGGGCAAACGCATGGACAGAAGATAGCGAGCCACGTCCGGGGTCATCTCGCGCTCATCCGACTGCAGAATGCGCATGAGGATGGACGCCTCGGTATTGGAAGGAGTAGCTTGTGTGCTCATGCCAACTCTTTTTATGATTGTCCGTTATCGTCCGGAAAGCAATGAAGGTCAATTGAAGGAATAGACGCAGAATTCCTTTGGCTGCTTCTATAGTCACTCTACCCGGATTTTGACGCGATCGTTGACAGCCTGCACGAGATCCTGCTTGGTTCCTAAATATCTCTCTGTCGTCTGAATCGAGGCATGCCCCAAGAGCAGTTGAATTTGTTCCAAATCCCCACCCGCTTTCCGGCATAATTTTGCGCAGGTCCGGCCGCCCGGCGGACAAGAAGATTGAAGACCAGGAGCAACCGCCTGAGGGATACGTTTTACCCCAAGAACCCCACCACCTGGCGAAATCGGCCGCAAGATGGGTTGCGGAGAGAATACAGACACTGCCGATCTCTCAAAGGGTCAAAAAGTCTCGCGATCGGCGACGATACCGCAACCGCCGCCGCAATCGAACTATTTCACGCGAGTACACGTGTTCCTAAAAAGCGAGACCTTGAGGTTATGTTGCGGGAGAGTAGCCCCACGGGTCTCGCAACAGCTAATTTGAAGGACAAGGCGGCCGGATGAACTTTGAATCGAGAACAACTTTGGTAGGGAAGTCAACCACTGACCCTGCTCAATCGCCTCAGATCAGCGCCGAGTATTTGAGTGCTGACGAACTGCTGCAGCTGTCGATCTTCAGTCATCTTAAGAGCTCGACGTTGGCTAAGTGGAGGCAACTCGGCAAGGGGCCGAAATTTGTCAATATCGGTGGTCGAGCCTTTTACCGGAAGAGCGCCATTGAGGAGTGGTTGAGAGAGGGGGAAATCAAACGTGAGCATAAGGGAACGTGCAGGACGCTGGCATTATCGCTTCCAGATGTGCGGCAGGGAATTCGCCAGCAGCACCGGTTTACAGGCAACCAGACGAAATCTCAACGCAGCCCGAACAATTGAAGCTCAGAAGCGCCTCGATGCCGAGCAAGGCCTGGAACCCGAAGCAGTCTCTGGCGTCCCATTCCCTGTTGCCGCTGCTGAATTCCTGACCTGGTGTCACAGCACGTGTTATCGAAGCAAGCCGAGCACTGCGCGGCGTATCTCCACGTCATTCGCTTCTCTGAATGAGTTCTTCCGCGAACACAAAGTCGAAGAGGTTCGATCAATAGAGATAGAGCGGTACAAAACCTGGCGCGCCGAGAACTTCATCAAAGATGTAACGCTTCGCAACGATCTCAATGCCCTCAGCTTATTTTTCAAATACGCCAAGAAGGCCGGATGGGCCGCCAGTAATCCGCTAATCGGTGACGATAAGGTCAAGCGACCGAGCGGCGAAGACGCCGTTCGCATCAATGTCATTTCGTTTGACGATGAATGGAAGTACTTCGCTGCGATGCGGCTCACGGACGGGAAGCCCCACAATCTTTGTGACCTCGCCAAACTGATGCTGCTGCAAGGGTGCCGACCCGAGGAAGTTATGTCGCTCAAGCAGTCAAGCTATGATGCGATACGCGGCGAGCTCAGGATTGAAGGCGGAAAATCGAGGGCAGCCAAGCGGACTCTGTATTTGTGTGGTGAATCAATTGAGATCTTGAATCGCCGGATCACGCTCGTTCAGGGTCCCTGGCTTTTCCCAAGTGACCGCGTCCCCGGCGATCACATCCGGCAATTGCAGACGATGCACGATAGCGTTTGCCAAGATGCCGGTTTGAGCTTTGTGATCTACGATCTGCGGCACACGTTCGCTACGCGCTTCGTTGAAGCCGGCGGGGATCTCGTGACACTCAAAGATATTCTCGGCCATTCAAGCTTGCGCAGCGTAATCAAGTATGTCCATCCAACTGCGCAGCACCAACGCGAAGGAATGAAGCGTTACGAGGCTGCCCGGCCAGCGGCCCCCCTACGGATCGTGAAGGGATGATGGTGGCGCAAAAACTACAAGTAGGCCGGACGCGAAACCGGACACGAGCTGTAAACTCAGTGTTTGCAATGCGCCAGGAGGTCTGCAAAACCTTTATTCGGCGGTTCGATCCCGCCCCGCGCCTCCAACAACTTCCTCCATTTCAAGCACTTAGCCAGTAGACCAAAGGGGATTGGCAACTCCCCAAAACGGACGAAGAGAAGCCGAAGTTCGCCCAAGAGTCGGACAATGAGTCGGACAAACTTCTTCGCTCTGTCTGCCTATAGCTCGCGGTTCTCGTAGACGTCGCCACGGCGGCTACGCCACTATAAGGGAGCGATGGACTATTTGGAAGTTCAATCGATATGGCGGGTGCGACCCCGCGAGCATTTCGGTAGTTTAAAATCTGTGTTATCGTTGACCCACACTCTTCAGATAAAATTTGAACCCATGGATAGGTAAGTGGGGATGAGTCTTGCTGGTGGATACTCAGTGCCGTCTCTGGACCGCGCGCTCGCGGTGTTGGAATTGCTGGCCCAATCCAGAAACGGCTTCTCCATTTCCGAGATCAGTAGAAGACTAAAGCTCCCGAAGAGTTCCGTTCACCTCCTTATCGGAACACTCGAAAGGCGGGGATACTTACAAAAGAATACGCTCAGCGGAAAGTATTTTTTCGGGCTGAAGCTGGTGAGCTTGAGTCGCACGGCCCTAGAAGGCTTGGATTTGCGCGAGCAGGCGAAGCCCTTACTACAAGCGTTGATGCGGAGAACGTCTCTCACGGTTCATATGGCGGTGCTCGAACGTAATGAAGCCGTCATCGTGGAGAAGATCGAGTGTCCGGGACTGCTGCGACTCGCAACCTGGATCGGTCGGCGACTCGATGTGAACAGTTCAGGTGTGGGAAAGGCCCTTATCGCCTTCCTGCCAGGTGAAGAGTTTGACCGGCAGTTCAAGGATAAGGTCTTTTGCAGGAATAATGAGAACACGATTGTATCTGTCAGCAAACTCAAACGCGAATTAGAACGCATCAGAACCCTGGGTTACTCCTTCGAGGACGAGGAAGGCGAGATCGGATTCCGCTGTATTGGCGCTCCGGTCTTCGATTTCACCAATAAAGTTGTAGCCGCGATAAGCGTGGCCGGCACAACTGCCCAGATTCCAACGAATCAGGTTTCAGAGCTAGCCACGGTTGTGAAACACACGGCCGCTCAGATCTCTTCCCAGCTGGGCTATCACCAAGAAGTCGACGTATATGGATCTGCGAAAGCTATTTGTTAGGAAGGCGCGCGACGGCATCGATCTCCACCTTAATTCCGCCAAAAAGAACGGATTGAACGGTGGTTCTCGCAGGCTTTACTCCGCTGAAGAATGATGCGTACACCGCGTCGAAACGCGCGAACTCGTTTATATCCGCCAAGTGGCAGGCGCATTTTACGACATCGTCAAAAGAGCAGCCGGCGTTTTCCAAGATCTTGCCGATGTGCGACATCGTAAGCCGTGTTTCTTCTTCGATGCTGCCCGAAATGATGGCACCCGTTTTCAGATCCAGCGGCCCTTGCCCACTGACATAAAGCCATCCATCGATCAAAACGCCTGCGGAATAGGAGCCGGTATGAGCCTCTTTGTCAGGGTGCTTGACTTCGTTTTTCGACATGGGAGTCGGACGCCCTCACCTTCGAACCGGCCTGTTGGCGCGCCGGGCTGTCTAGTGTGAATCGCAATCGCCGTCTCTATCGTCGCACTCCTTCAGGAACAAGTCGCGCAGATCCTTTGTCTTGGGATCGGCGGCAGCGCCTAGCAGCGGTGTGACATCAAAGATTTCTTCGAGCGTCTTCAACGTCGAGCTGTGATCGTAATGAACGTAGTTTACGTAGGCTTCTCTGCCTCCGCCTTTGGCGAATGGAGAAAGCAGGAACATTCCTATCGGGCCATCGCTGAAATTGCCACTGTCTTCCGCCTCGTCCCAGATAATGAACAAAGCACCTCCGCGCTTGTATTCCTCTGACTCCAGGATCAGGGGCACATTTTTGCTCAACCAAGTATCTCCACGAAGCGTGTTATCGGACGGTTCGGTGGTATCACACGGAGAAACACCCTCGTGACCGTCATGGCACACGTTCGGAGCGATGAAATTGTAGCGCGCAGTGGTGTGGTCGGCCAGATCGGTTGCTAATTGGTAATACGGTCTCGCATGCTCGATGCAATATTGCGAAGCCGGATTGAAGTTATCGGTCACATCCGCGAAATACGTAAACGGGAAATGCTCCACATCGAAATAGGTGAAATCGAGAGGGCAGACATCGAAAACAGGCGCTCCGAAATCGGGCTCGGCGTAGGCCCGCCAACTGATGCCTGCATTTTTCAGGAGTTCTACAAGATGCGGCGAGCTATCGGTGGGCACTTGCCCGGGCTGGGTATCCGCCAGTACCCCAAAATTCGTTCCCGCTTCGAGCCAGAGATAATTCGGTTGACTCGGGTGGTTCCCGGGAGGATTGAAGTACCGTTCCGAATGTGCCGCGTGATGTAAGATGAACCCGTTCAGATACGGCGCAAGCGGATTACCTTTCAGGTCCGGATCGCCGAAAGCGGCACCGGAGTTATTGCCGGTCCAGTTATGATTTTCCATCAGGATGACCCAGACAGTCTTAACCTTGCTCATTTGTGCCTGAGTAACCGATGGAAGGGCAATAAGCAACAGCGTAGAGGCAGTAACAGCAAACACCTTCCGCACACTTTTCACAATGACCTCCAAATCCATGAAGATGATATTCGAGGGTTCAGGTTCTGTCCAGACGGCGAATTTGTCGTTACTGCTCCGACGTCCAACGCGTTGGACAATTTCAATCGGGAAGGCGATACCTGACTGAGCGCGGAGCCAGGGTTTCGGCACCTAATCAGGGCATCCAACAGATTGGATAGAAGTTCTTCTGGAGCCCTACCTGGTACTTTACACGCGCGCGGATATTCGAGTAGATTCGATCATCGGTAAAGTTTGGCCTTCGGCCATCCCTTGGTAGCTGCTGTTGCAAGAGCCATGTCGCCCGGATTGAGAGAGGGTCATGAATTGCAGAATTCTCAGGGTAGCGAGAGACGCGACTTTCCTATATATCGCGCTATTCTCGTTGCTTCGCCCAAGTCATTCTCAGGACGTAACGGCGAGACTGGACGGTACGGTCACTGACACAGCCGGCGCAGTCGTGCCCGAGGCAGTCATCAGTGCTCGGAACGCGAGCACCGGAGCGCTCACAACCGTTGCCTCGGATCTATCAGGAAATTATGTCTTTCCTTCATTGATTCCGGGGGTGTATACACTCTCGATCAAAAAGCCCGGATTCGAAACGCGAGTGATTACCGGCTTAACTCTGCAAGTTGCTCAAAAAGCGACTGTGGACTTTACTTTGACTGTTGGACAGGTGAACCAAACGATTACTGTAGAAGCGACGGCTCCGCTTGTCGACAGCACAAGCGCGAGCATGGGGACAGTTGTTAACCAGCAATCCATTCTTGATCTTCCCTTAAACTTGCGACGCACCGGCGCACTGGCGCTGGTGGTTCCCGGCACCATTGATACCACCAACAGATCGCTTTCATCGGCTAACGAAAACGGCTCCGGATTCAATGACAACAGCTATGGGGGTTCGGGCGGACGTTCTTCGAGCAATTTGGTTCTGATCGACGGCATGATCTCGCGCGCTCTAAACAACGGCGGCTTCGCACTGCAGCCGGTTCCCGAAATGGTCAAGGAATTCAAAATCGAAAACAATACTTACGATGCGGCATCCGGGCTGAGTTCCGGCACGACGATGAACCTGATCACCGAATCAGGTACTAACCAATTTCACGGTTCTGCTTGGGAGTATTTGCGCAATCGCGACCTGGATGCGCGCAACTTCTTCGCGACAGATCGCCCGGAGTACGTTCGTAATCAATTTGGAGGTGCTTTGGGTGGCCCCATACGCAGGAACAAAACGTTTTTCTTTGGGAGCTATGAAGGCCTGCGGCTTATTCAAGGGCAAACGGTGGGAAGCGTGGTGCCGACCCCAGCGGAGAGAGCAGGAGACTTCAGCTCTTTTTTGACGGGACAGAGCGCAAACCTTTGTGCCTCCAGCGGCGCCGCCGCCCCGCCCAGTCTCAATTTCGACACCGGCCAATTGTTTAATCCTGCTTCCGAGCGCCTGTTTACCTGTCCGGCAAATCCGGCCAATCCTAGTGCAGCAGCATCGACAGTCCTCGTCGGCGCGCCGATTCCAGGAAATATCGTTACGCATATCGACCCGGTGGCCCAGAAGGTGTTGGCCCTGTTCCCTGCAGCCAATCGTTCCGGTCTTCCGAATTACATCAACCAGACGCCCTTGCGACGTCCGGACGATCAGTTCGATGTACGCGTCGATGAGGTTCTGTCGGACAAAGACCGGTTGTTCGGCCGATACTTATTCGGAAATACAGATCAGTTATTTCCTGGCAACTTCGACGAATTTAATAATAACCAACACTTCAGAGGACAGAATGTAGTTGGAGGCTGGACACGCATTTTCAACCCGAGCCTCATTAACGACGTTCGAGTCGGCTATCAGAGAGATTACTTGATCGTCGATTGTCAGACCTGTCCCCGCCAATCAGGTTTGCTCGCCAGCTTTGGGATTCAAAATCTTGCAGCGCCTTCGCCGCAGTATGAAAAATACCCGGCATTCGGGTTCACGAACTTCTCGGGGGTAGGTGATAGCGGTTATCTTCCAGACGTTCTGTCGGACAGAATCGAGAAGTTTGAAGACACGGTCACCAAAGTCGCAGGAAAACAGACCTTTGTATTTGGCGGCGATTTAGATTTTTGGCAGACTCCTCAAGTCGAGGATCCGATCCAGCTTAACGGAACCATCAGTTTCAGCGGGCAGTTTTCCTCGCTGGCGGCTGAGATCCCCGGAGTGAGCGCCATCTCCGATTTGGCCGACGTCGAGCTAGGATATCCGTCCAGCGGCTTTTTCACCAAAAATGCGTTCGTCAGTCAGTTGCACGGAGGAGGTTGGTTTAGCCTTTTTGGGCAGGACAATATCCGCCTGAGCTCGAAATTGAGCCTGCAATTAGGAGTCCGATGGGAGTATCGCAAACAGCCGTACGATTCGGCCAACAAGCTTGCGACGATCTATCCTTTGGCATACAACGCCACACCTGGAGATGCGGTTTTAATTACTCCTCTGCCCGCGGCTCAGAATGATGCGTTTTGCTCGAACCCCGTCTTCATCAATCCGGAAGGACAATGCCTGATCATGAGCTCGGCAATGAGGACGAGGGTAGGACTGACTGGTAACAAGCTTCGGGAACTTAGCTATGGGCCGGGACATGGCAACTTCGACCCGCGCCTCGGTATATCATGGCGGCCTACCAATTCCGACAAGCTGATCATTCATACGGGCGCCGGCATCTTCAATGACCTGCCGATCACAAATCTCATCGGCTCGTATGTCAACAATAATCCGGTTTTCACGCAGACACCTACTTACACGACCGCTTTCGGATCGCCGCCTCCCTTAACGAACGGCGTGCCGACGACGACCCAGCTAATGTTTGCAAATGCCCCATCCGCTGCTTTGTCCGAGATTACTTCGCAGCTCATGCCGACGCCGTTTTACCATACGCCCACCGTCTATGAATGGAGCTTCAGCACGCAAACTCAACTTGCGCAGGACTGGGCACTCGAGGTGGGATACGTTGGCAATCGAGGCGTTCACCTTGACAATGCTCACCAATGGGGCAATCAGCCGGTACCTGGCGTCGGAGATCTGCAGCCTCGGCGGCCTTGGCCGGACTTCAATCAGATGCTCTACGACACCTTCGATGGCATCTCGAATTACCACGCCCTTCAGACAAAAGTCACAAAGAGGTTCTCCCACGGGGTTCAAGCTCTGATCTCGTATACATACGGCAAAATTCTTGATCGCAATGGCGGTGATACGGACTTCGTCAATGCGCCGCAAGACGATAACAACCAGAGAGCGGACTACAGCCTGTCGGATAACAGCATCAAACAGCGGCTCGTCATCAGCCCCGTATGGCAATTACCTTTCGGAAAAGGACAGCGCTTCCTGAACAGCGGCGGATTAGCAAACGCTTTTGTGGGCGGGTGGGAGCTTTCAGGCATCCTTACGTTTCAGAGCGGTTTTCCGTACACAGTAATGGCGAACCAAGACTTTTCAAATACCGGATCGCGCTCTCCCAGACCGGACCGCATTTGTAACGGCGCGGGCCCGCAAACGGTAGCGGAGTGGTTTAATGTTGACTGCTTCACTACCGACGCCCTCGCTGAAGCTCTGGCCAATGGCACTCCTCGTTTCGGAAACTCAGGACGCAATATCTTGTATGGGCCGGGACTCCAGGAGTGGGATGTTTCCGCGATAAAGCGAAATCATATTACCGAGAGAGTGAATCTTGAAATCCGGGCGGAGTTTTTTAATCTGTTCAATCACCCGAACTTTGGAACGCCCGGCAACATCATTGGCACGAGCACAGCCGGCCAGCTTACCAGTGCCGGGAGCCCCCGGGACATTCAATTTGGCCTCAAATTCAGCTTTTAAGACCCGGGCTGAGAGTTGCCGCAGTAGAGAATGACACGCACAGCTTTGTTTTCCATTGTGCTGGCTTGGGGCGTGGCACCCGTGCCCTTGTTTGCCGCCCCGAATCCAGTGAATCTAGCATTGTCAGGTGCAACGGCTCACTCGTGGGAGCCCGGCGTCACAGTCGTTCCCGAACACGAGCCGTCGAAGGTCAATGATGGAAGTGTGCTTAGCTACTGGTCGGCAGCCGCGGTAGATCTGCCTGCCGATATCGGAGTCGAATGGCGAAAGCCGCAGCGAATTTCGAGCGTGGTAGTTCGCTATTTCGATGGTCGAATGGTCCGCGGACCGGTAATGGCCAGAACTCAACAATGGGCGCGCCTTCAGTTCTGGAACAAGAATGAATGGAACGATGTGCAAGCCCATGTGGTCGGTCAGGAAACATCATCAGTGCGTTACTGGTTCGAGCCCTTGACCACCACGAGGTTGCGCTTGCTATTCAGCGAGCCGCCAGATCCGGAATCGCGCCACCGGCCAGATCGATTGGGTATCTACGTTTGCGAGCTGGAAGCCTATGGGGAGATTCCATTTCAGATAGTGAACCCGAGTCCACGCCTCGTAAAAGTCAGGGCTGGGCACGAGGGAGAGTACTACAACGAATGGTCAAGCGACAATCCATACGACCGTGCTGGACCCCTTGTAATAGAGCCGAAGCCAACCCGAATTGTTCGAGACATCCTTAGGCCGACTCTTGCGGTCGCTGAGAGCGGGTGGGCAAAGTTGCCCTGTACTGTCGAGAAGCCGAGGGCAGGGTCGACTGTTCTGAAAAACGGATTTATACAACTCGAAATCTCAACGAGTGGTGGCTTAAAGGAAGCGCGGCTCACAAATCTCGTGGCCGGCGAGAGTGTCGCAACATCGAGCGCAAAACCGTTCCTTCTTAGAATCTCAAATCACGGACTATCTATGGAGGACTTCAGAGTCGTCGGAGAAGACAGCACGGGATCGGGCCCCGAGGTCAGTCGCGTGCGCGTGGATTTAACTTCGAATACAGTCGATCTCTCGGTTTACTACGAACTGCAACGGCACGATCACTTCTATCACAAATGGTTCGTGATCAAGAACAAGGGTCACTCTAATCTTCAGATTCTGGACGTAATGGTTTCTTCTCTTGGATTAGAGCGGCTCGTGGATCTATTTGCCGGGCCTGAGCTGACTTATCCTGTCTACCGGATGCAGAAGGGCGGTTTTTTTGAATGCCTCGAAACGGTCTATTGGGATCACAAAGGCGATGCTATGACGTACTATCCAGGCTTCAATCTCGAGGCCGGGAACATCTTCGAGAGCGAAAAGGCTGTTGTCGGCGTTTATAGCAATTCAGGCGAGCAATTAGAGGGCTTTGATAAAGGCGTTCGTGATTGGGTTATCGAGTATCACACGCAAGTGACCCCGCTTCAAAAAGAATTCCCGGATATCTATCTCGAGGGCTGGTCAGCCAAAGTTGGCGTGGAGGAACTTCAGAAAAGCCCTGAATGGACTGAACGTTTTTTCTCCAACGCTCACAAGCTCGGGATCCGCTACATGGATGCTTATGAACCCACAGATTTGGCGCTCGAGATGCCACGTGATCTGGTGAAACGCTGGGTTGATCTGGCAAATAAGAACGACATCGCTACGGGCTGGTGGAACGATTTTGGTTCACGTTTCGGCTGGGGATTTGTGGCTCCCTACTGGGAACCATATTTGTGCAAACTTTCACCACAAGCGGAGACCTATTTTCGCGAGATCGTTGAACTCGTTCGGCAATATAACCTGCGGGGCTTTCATTGGGCTGACTTCTGGACGGTGTGGCCATGTGATAACCCGGACCACAGGCACTTACCGGGCAAATACTCAATATACGCACAGGGGAGGCGTATGGTCCAGTTTGCCAATGAGATGCATGAGGCAGCACCAGGCCTTATGCTCGGTGCAGATAGCGGTCTTGACAATCCCCAGTACGGCCGCTACGCCGATAGTCGCCATCACGGTGGTGGGTATGACGCCAACCCAGCGGTTGAACCGGACATCCATATCGATCGCCTCTATGCGGATATGAATCGCGCCTATCTTTACGGGCTCGGACACGAGAACCTCTTGCGACCTTGGTATCACCTCTTGAATTGTGTAAACCACTTTGGTATGGAGACGCATCTTCATGACCGGGCCGGATACCGCTACGCGCTTGTTGAGCGCCTTATCGCTGGCCGGCGAATTGACTTTCGATGACGTTCCAGACAACATTCCCAAAAGCGAAATTGAGTTTACCCAGCGCTGGGAAAACTGGGCGAAGGCTAACAAAGAATATCTGACGCACAACGAGAAGCTGTTCGAGCGTTCAGTTCATTTTGCTGATATTCTCCAGGGAGATGCGGAATCTTTGACAGGTTACTCGCATATCCGCGGCGACCGAGGCTTTGTCTTTTTGATTAATCCGGGCGCCGCAGAGCAAATCGGGGAACTGACACTCGCTCTAGATGCTCCGAGCAGCACACACTTTGTAATAAATGAGATTTACCCGGGGGGCTTCACCCTACGCGGGCCGCTGGACGGCGAGTATTCACAAGGAGACACGTTTCGAGTAACTGTGCCCGGGAAGCAAGTGCGAATTCTCTGGATCGCTCCTGCTTCCGCTGCACGCGAGAGACACAATTTCCTGCCAGAAGACGCACGATTGACGAGCGCAGGGCGCTACGTGAGTAACTGGAAAGTTGTAAGTTCCACTTCGGACATGGCCCACCTTCAAGCGAGCTTCAACTTCCCTCAAGAGTGCAGCCCCTATATTTCGGCTTCCATAGCGGAATCAGCTTGGTCGAGAGAGCCGTGGGCGTATGACAAAGCTTACCTCGTTTTCCTCTTCAAAGACGAGAACGTGGAGCAGAATAATCAGTGGGTACCGGATCAGTTATTCGCAAAAAGAGAAACACTACCGCAAGGAGAGGGTATTTCCAGAGCGCCAGAAGCTCTTACAGCTATCATCAACGGCGTTCCGAAGACACTTCATCCTTTCACGACCGGTCGTAATCAGGTGCCCGGCAAGACGCGGTGTTATCTCGCAGGACTAGGGAACGAAACGAGGGCCGGTTCCTCAAATCAGATAGAGATCAAGCTTCCCATCGAACGCGGACTTGTCTTCTCCGGCGCGTATCTGGATTTGCCCGATCAGATGCCCTATGGTGAAAATCCCCTGAATGTACAAGCCTCGGCGAATTAGTGATATGAAGCAGGAGCAAATTGCGGCAAACAGCGAACGGATGATCCCCGATCCCAGGCGTATTTCCGAAGAGCGCTCAGAACAGAAGCCTGTTACCAAGCGACTCACTTCGCTTGACGCATTTCGCGGCTGGACCATGTTTTGGATCGTGGGAGGCGAGGCGCTCGTCTTAGGACTTAAAGCACTGGCCCCGAATGCCCTTACGAATGGTTTGGTGTACGAGCTCAGTCATACAGATTGGCAAGGATTGCGGTTCTACGATCTGATTTGGCCCTCGTTCATGCTGATGACTGGCATGTCGCTACCTTTATCGTATGCGAAGCGGTCGCTCACGCAAACCCACCATCAGATCATGTTACGTGTGCTTCGGCGCTGTGTGATTCTGTTTTTGCTCGGCTCATTGAGGGAGTCGATTTCGTTCAATCATCCATATTTGATCGAGCTAAGTAGCGCGCTTCAGCCGATCGCAGTCGCTTACTTTGCTGCGTTCCTGCTGGTGCGTAGATCGTGGCGCGAGCAGGCCATCGGGGCCGTGGGCATTCTCGTCTTCTATGCTCTTTTGCTGGCACTTGTACCAGCGCCGGGGGTTCCTGCTGGAAGTTATGCAAGAGATTCGAATCTCGTGCTCTGGACTGACTTGGCTACCGTAGGGCGAGTGTTGCCGGAACATTGGGGCACCGTGATCAGCACAATTCCCGTGATCTCGACGACCATCCTGGGGATGCTGATAGGCGAGCTTCTGATGACCAGCAGGCCCGCAGAGTACAAGATCAAGATTATCGGTCTGATTGGGATCTCGTGTGTCGCGCTGGGCTGGGTTCTGAATCCGGTGATCCCGATTATCATGAAACTTTGGACAGCATCCTACGGCTTAGTAACCGCAGGGTGGGCATGTTTGATGTTTCTGTTCTTCTATTTAGTAATTGACGTCAGAGGTTACCGGAAATGGTCGTTTCCGTTTGTGGTGTTCGGCGTAAATGCGGTAGCCATATACATGTCTCAAAGCATCATTCCGTGGCGCAACATAGTGGCAATCTTCACCTCACCGTTGAAATCGTCTCTAGGTTCCTTTGAACCTCTTTTGGAGGCTTGTCTTGTCCTTGCGATTGAATGGATTGTTCTGTATTGGATGTATAAACGGAAAATCTTCCTGACCGCTTGAAACCAAACCTGATTTTTTTGTGCTACACGCTGGCAGTTCTTACCTGTTCGGCCGGGCAAGGGCATCCATCCACGCCTGTCATTCTGATCTCGGTTGACACACTCAGAGCCGACCGCCTTAGCTGCTATCAACCCGGGCGGCGGCTTACACCAAATATCGATTCTCTGACGAAAAGCGGCACGCTGTTCTCTGACGTGAGTAGCACGGTTCCACTTACGTTGCCTTCCCACGTTGCGTTGTTTACTTCCACCTATCCGTTCGTAAACGACGTGCAGGATAATGGCGTTCCTCTAGGGGCGGGGAGGCCGACATTGACTACCGCTCTAAGGAACTGCGGATATCGAACTGCGGCGTTTGTCGGGAGCTTCGTTTTGGACCGGCGATTCGGATTGAGTCGTGACTTCGATGTCTACGACAGCCCGTTCGACCTTCGTAAACAAAGTACAACAGACGCCAGCGACCTCAAACGGCCCGGCTCTCAAGTTGCGGCTTCTGCGATGCGCTGGCTCGACGCCAATTCAAGAGCGCCCTTTTTCTTGTTTCTGCACTTTTACGATTTGCACACACCGTACGATCTACCTCAGAGTGATCGTGCGCGTAGTGAGGAAGCCGGTTACGAAGGGGAGCTGGCATATGTGGATCGAGTTCTTGGCGGTTTCCTTAAATATCTCGAGGCCAATGACATCTTGGGACGATCACTTATCGTCTTCACTTCCGATCACGGAGAGGGCTTGGGAGATCACGGCGAAAGCACGCACGGCTACTTCGTCTACCAGAGTACTCTTCACGTTCCGCTTATTATCCACTGGCCCAAGAACGCGAAGCGCATAGCTGAATCCCGTGTTGACCAGCCCGCAAGTCTGCTGGATATCGGGCCGACGATTTTGGATGCACTCGGGATTCCGTCCCCGAAGGAGATGCAGGGCCGAAGCCTTATGAAACCGAAGGATGGGGAACAGATTTACTCGGAGAGCCTTTATGCGGAAAAACATTTCGGGTGTGCCCCTCTCAGAAGCCTTCGCGTGCAACGTTATAAGTACATCGAGGCTCCCGAGCCCGAGTTGTATGACCTGAAGAACGACCCCGGCGAGCTGCAGAATATCTATCAGCAGCGGCGCTCGACGGCGGCGGCGTTGCAGGCGCGAATTGAAGCGCTCCGTGCAAATTCAGGAGCCGCTCGATCAGACTCTAGCGAGAGACCGGACGCGACCGCGACGGCTGCCCTTCGTTCTCTCGGCTACTTGAGCGGCGCCCCGTCGCGCCGTGATCAGTCGCACATCGACCCGAAGAATCGGATTGTGCAATTCGAAGAATTTGGCAGGGCATCGGCGCTCGCATCGGCCGGGCGACTAGCCGGATCTACCGAGATGCTCAAAAAGCTCCACCAGGAATTACCAGACGTGCAGGATATTTCAATCACTTTGGGACTGAATCAAGAACGCGGTAACCAATACACCGCTGCCGCTCATACGTTCGAGCGAGCCGTAGAACAAGATCCCCTGAATGCTCGCGCCCATTTCGACCTGGCGCTCTGCCTTTACCGATTGAAAGAGCCGGGAAACGCGATCCGGGAGCTCCGTGCTGCTCTGGTGTTGGAACCCTGGTATACCCGAGCCGAGGAACTGTTAGCTGAAATCTATCTCGCGGCGCATAACTACGTGCAGGCGCGCACTGATCTAGAGCACCTGCTCTCAATCGATCCCGATAATTACACGGCACATTACGACCTGGCCGTTCTTGCAGCGATGCAGCAGAACTGGACCGAGGCTCAACAGAACATTCTTGCCGCTCTTCGGACGGATTCCGGATCTGCCGAAGCGCATAATATGTTGGGCAGCATTTATTTGCGAAGCGGCGAACTAGACAAGGCGCAGGCGGAGCTCGAGCAAGCGATTCATCTGCAATGGAACTTTGTATCGGCGCATTACAATCTCGCCCTGGTTCTCGAAAACAAAGGCGAGAAAGATATGGCAGCTGATGAACTCAAGACGTCACTGAAGATCGATCCGCAGTTTGCGGCTGCCCGCAAAGAACTGGAAGCTCTTGTCAGGTGACCATACCGCGTGCGGCAACCTTCCAGCGATCGAGAACCTGATCCGCGGAAACGAGGAATACATAATCCTGCAGATTCATACAGGGACATATGTGGTTGGGGATAACCCTAAGCCGGTCGCCGATGCGAAATGGAGCGTTGTCCGGGACCGAAAGGTGCCCGTGTTCTTCCGAAAGATCCTCGAGAATCGCTTCAGGATGATGCTGAACGTATCCGAAATACTTTCGCTCGCCTGAAAGCAGGGCGTCGCCTGAGAACATCTTGCTTCCTGCGTCGATGATAGCCCGACCATGAACGCTGGTGCTCACTACCGTTGCGAGGACCGTTGCGGCGCAATCGGAATAGCTGGCGGATTCCGCATCCACAGTATTTCGGTCATTGAACACATAGGTCCCGGGCCGGATCTCCGTAAGCCCGTGAAACCGGTGGCTCTCAAAGACCGCAGGCGTGTTGCCACCGCTGACTACCTCGTAGGGGATATGAGCCGCGTCCAGCAATGCGAACAGACGGTCAAGCTGAGCATTTTCACGAACAATGTCGCGCTCTCTAATCCGACGGTTGCCCATGATATGCCCAGGATAGACGGAGACGCCCTCCCACCGAAGATTCGGGAGCGCAAGAATACGCTGGGCGCTCTCGATCGACTGTCTCTCCAGGGGAAGACCGCACCTGCCAAACCCGGTATCGAATTCCAACCGAATGCCTACCTCAACACCGGCGCGTTTCGCGGTCCCCGAAATGCCCTCGGCCACCGACAGAGAATCCATCGCAACAGAAATCCGGACTCGTTTTGCCAATTCCGCCAGGCGTTTCCACTTGCTGTTTCCCCACAGCGGATAGACGACAACGATATCAGAGATGCCTCCGTCTGCCATCACCTCCGCCTCGGCAAGCTTCGCGACAGTTATCCCGGTCGCTCCATATTTTATTTGCAAGCGCGCAATCTCGAGAATTTTGTGCGTTTTGGTATGCGGCCGCAAGGCAAGATCGTTCTTCTTGCAATAACTCGCTACCGTGCGAAGATTGCGATCGAGCGTTTCTCTTTCGATCAGAACTGCGGGAGTTTCTATCTCGTCGATCTTCAAAGCTCTCTCGAAGGTCGGTCTACACCACTGCGCCTGCGTTCACCAGGACTCTGCCATTCCGCAATACCGACCTGATGCCGGCCGGCGGGACGTCAGGCAGCTCATAACTCGCGTCGGTGTGAACAGTTTCCGGATCAAATACCGTTATATCGGCTATATAACCTTGCTCGATCCGGCCCCGATCATGCATATGAAAGGTTGCCGCTGGTTTGCCCGTGACCTTATGGACGGCCGCTTCGAGACTCAACCACTTACGCTCGCGGACCAGACTACCGAGCAGCAGCGGAAAGGTTCCGTACAGCCGCGGGTGGGAACGCCCCCGTGTATAAACACCGTCGGTGATTACGATCGAAAGCGGGTGGGTCATCAAGGAGTGGAGATTATCCAATGACTGGCAGTGCTCCACAATGTTCACATTTCCCTGTTGTTCCAGGAGAATGTCCATCACCACGTCTTCGGGTGCGGCTTTGCGCTCATCTGCGATCTCCTGAATCGACCGGCCGATCAGCGAGGCTGCATTTTTCTCAACCGAGGTGATCACCACACCGTTCCAACGCGCCTCCGGTTTGATTGCGGGCCGGATGGACTCGCGCTGCGCGGGATCGGTGAGACGCGCGAGCAACTGCGCAATTCCTCCATCGAGCGCCGTCTGAGGCAGCACTTGCGTCAGCACGGTGGAGCCGGCCAGCCACGGATACGCATCGAAAGCGACATCCACACCGCGCTCGGCGGCTTGCTCGATTGCTGCAATAGCGCGCCTCTGCAGGGGCCAATAGTCCTCGCCGGCGGCTTGCAGATGGGAAATCTGGAGGCGGCATTGAGTAGCTTCCGCAATGGAGATCTGTTCCTCAACCGCTTCCACGAGCCCGGCGGAGTAGCTTCGCATGTGAGTGGCATACACGCCTCCGCGACGCGCGACCACGTGACAAAGAGCGGTCAGTTCTTGCGGCGATGCGCCGGATCCCGGGGCGTACATAAGGCCCGAGGATAAACCCGTTGCTCCTTCCTGCAATGCTTCATCTAGCAGCCCCGACATCGTGTCAAGTTCCCGGGTATTAAGCGGTCTGCTGGTATTCCCAGCGACCTTGATTCTTAACGATCCATGCCCGACGAGCGATGCAACAGTTGCAACCTTTGACCTGTCTGCGCTCGCAAGATAATCGGCGGCGGAATTCCATCGCCAATTGTTATCTCCGCATAGAATGCCATTGGCGAAGTCCCGCAAGACCTGCGGATCTTCCGGAGACGGATATGCCGAGAAGCCGCAATTACCTACGATTTCCGCTGTCACTCCCTGCAACAGCTTCTCGGTTCGATTTTGCAATACCTGCAGGTCCGAGTGACTATGCGCGTCAATAAATCCGGGCGCAATGATGCATCCTGTGCAATCTATAACCGCATATTGCAGATTCGGCGAATGAATGCGATCTTCCGCTCTCACTAGCTCTTACAATCGATGCAATTCGTATCGCCAGCGATGACGACTTCGCCTGAAAATGGAGAAGCTCCCGTGCCATCGACAATTTTGCCGCCCGTAAGGATGATCCCGGTCGACGGTGTTACGCCCGTTTCAAATCCGGCCATTATTATCATCTTTCCGCAGGCGCTGCGTTTCTTCATAGACGGTAACCAGAAAACAACTGACAAAGATCAGGATGCCGCCGGCGACCAGATTGGCTGTCATTCTTTCTCCCAGCAGTATCGCTGAGAACAGCAGGCCGAAGACCGGGAGCAAGTAAACCGAAAGGGCTGCCTGCATAACCTCCACGGACTGAATCACCGCGAAATACAGCAGCATCGACACGCCCAGGCTGAAAATTGCGACCAGGATCAGGCTCCACCACACGGCAGGCCCGAGATGCCCAAGTTGGCGCCAGCCTTCGCGGTCGGCGACTGCGCCAAGTAACAGCAATTCCAGGTCGGCCACAAGATAGCTCCACACCATAACTTCCGCCGGAGATAAACGTGAGAGAACCCGCCGGCTATAGGAATTATTGAATGCGCTTCCGGCGCAGCTTGCGAGCACGAGCAGATTCCCGACCACATACTCCAGGCGGAACAACCGGGCTTCTCGAAAGTCCTTCATCGAGATCAGGCAGACACCAAGAATGGCAATCCCAAACGAGACGGTACGCAGTTTTGTCATCCGCTCATGAAGGAAAACAGACGCGCTCACAGCCGTCAACACAGGCACGGTTAAGGAAAGCACGCTCGCATTCGATGCGAGCGTTCGTTCCACGCCATAGACCAGGCCGAGCTGCGCCGGTATGACTCCCAGTGTGCCAAGCAGAAACAAGTCGATCAAAAGCCTCCGGTTCTCCGGCCGAAAGAGTTCGCGGTTCACGCTGGCAAACGGCACTGTCAGCAGTGTTGCAACAGCGAGTGGAACCAGAGTGACCAGCACCGCGCCAAGCTCGCGAGTGGCGATCCGTGCACCGGCAAACTGAAACGCCCACATCGCATTTACTGCGATCAAGGCGCCGAACGCAAGCACCGGTTTTTGCGCGAAAAATCCCGATGGCCCCGACGATACGACGTTGCTATTCAAAGGCTGAGCGCCAGCTGTTTCCATCTACTTCGAACAGTAGAACGATAGGTGCTCGGGGTCGCTTCTGTCAATGGGCAAACGCCTGAACAGCACGTTACCGTTCAATGGAATGTACTCGATCCAGTTGCTACCAAAGCCGCAGCATGACTACGCCCCCTTGCGGTACCGTCACAGTGTAGGAACCACCGAGCATACCGAGATTCTTGTGGGACCAAAGATCTCGAGCATGAACCGGACCGCTGAAGCCGAGGTCCTTCAGCCGTATCGTAACGGGTTCCGCTTCATCGTCGGTAACAAAGTTGAAGATAGCCAGCGCCGTCGCGCCGCCGGATAGCGGTTTCACCCAGGTTTGTAGCGGTGCAAGGCGGCGCCCTTGGATTCCAAGCCTGTCCTGGTCCACTGCAATTACATCTCTGTTCAGCAGGATGCTCCTGGTCGTCTCATCCATCTTGCTCAGGTCATTGCCTGCGAGCAGCGGGGCGGCCAGCATGGCCCATAGACTCATTTGAGTGCGGTATTGATCTGCCGTCATGCCTCCGTTGCCTATTTCCAGCATGTCCGGATCATTCCAATGGCCCGGTCCGGCGAAACTCTCCAGCCCTGCCTGAGAAAAGCCGATCAGCGCCATACTCCGGTAGTTATCGCGGATATCGTCAGTCGTACGCCACAGGTTACCTCCGACCTTCGGACCCCACTCCCAAACGGAACCAACACCATATTCACAGAGGCTGTAAACGATTGTTCGATGCGTGTTTACCAGGGCCTCATGCATCTTCTGGTACGCGGCTTTCATCATGGCGACAGCCTTTTGAGGATCCTGATGCGGGTCGTGCAGCTTCATGATGTCCATGTAACTGCATAAGTCGTATTTCAGAAAATCGACGCCCCATTTTGCAAAGCTGTCCGCGTCTTGCTGTTCGTGGCCGTAGCTCCCCTCATATCCTTCACAGGTCTTTGGGCCGGGCGACGAGTAGATTCCCAGCTTCAGGCCTTTTGAATGTACGTAATCGGCCAGCATCTTCATGTCAGGGAATTTGCCGTTCGGCTGAATATTGCCTCGGGAGTCGCGTTTGCCCTGCCAGCCGTCATCGATGTTGATGTAGAGATACCCCGCATCCTTCATCCCGCTCGAGACCATTGAGTCGGCTGCCGCCCGGACATCAGCCTCAGTGATTTTTTCCGCGAAATGGTTCCAGCTACTCCAGCCCATCGGCGGCGTGGCTGCGGGGTTTTCAGACCGGGCATCTGCCGCTGGAAAAAGCAGGTAAAGCAGGCCAATCGCAACCGCCGTGCGTATGGCGTGCGGACAATGTAAACGCATAGAGCTGTTCCTTTTCGACCGAGAGAATAGCGGATGGAAAGCGAATGCATTATACCGGCTAGAAATGCGTGAAGGTTTTCGTTCAACATATTGGATGTTGAGGATAGAGTTTTCTCTTTTTCGTTGTCCGGCTTATGGGCAAGAGTTAAAAAGAGTCGAGCGGTGCGCGGTGCAAATGGTATGAAATATCTCTTTCGCGCTGTGGCCAGGGTTCGCGGAGTCATAGGATGTTTCGCTGCAACAGCCCTGCTCTTATCGCTTACCGGCATTATGCGAGCGCAGTTTGTGACGGCTCGGCTTACTGGTTCCGTCGTCGATCCTTCCGGATTGGGCGTAGCGGGGGCGACAGTCAAAGTGGAACAGGTCGAAACCGGATACTCTCAATCGACAACCACTGGAAGTTCAGGTGAATATCTGTTCCCCAGTCTGCCGGTAGGCCAATATCAACTTTCGGTAACGGCCGCGGGATTCAATACCTACGTACAGCAGGGTATCGCCTTGGTTGTTGGACAAACGGCGACGGTGCCGGTGCAACTGAAAATCGGTCTGCTGCAGCAGAAGGTAACCGTCGATTCGAACGCCTCATTGGTCACCAGCGAGTCGGCTACTCTTGCTCAGGTAATTTATCAAAAAGAAGTTGTTGGGCTGCCTCTCAATGGCCGCTATGCGCAGCAGTTGGTTTTTCTTGTCCCCGGTGCGGAAAACGTGACAGCCAATTATTGCGCGGCAAACTGCGAGGGAGGAGTTTTCCCTGACCAGCAGTACGCCAAAGTCAACGGCGCAGGCGCAAATGGAGTGAGCTACCAGCTAGACGGCGCCGATTATAACGACACCTACATCAACACGAATCTGCCGTTCCCCAATCCCGATGCCATCCAAGACTTCAACGTCATGACTAACAACATGAGCGCTATTTACGGCAACGCGATTGGTGGGGTCGTGAACGTAACGCTTAAGTCGGGAACGGATTCAATTCACGGCGACGCTTTTGAATTCTTTCGAAATTCCGTTTTCGATGCGCGAAACTTCTTTGCGAGCGCCGTGAGTCCTCTGAACCAGAATCAATTCGGCGGAGACATCGGCGGTCCCCTTCTGAAGCAAAAACTCTTTTACTTTGGCAGCTATCAGGGAACCCGTTTTAGTTCGACCAACAACGGGTTGATAGATTTCGTTCCGAGCGCCGCGGAGCGAAAAGGGGACTTTTCCGAGTTGCTTCCCGACACGCAGCTAGTGAACCCGAGTACAGGCGTGCCTTTCCCGAATAACCAGATTACGGTTAATCCTGTCGCGGCTTTTCTTTTGAAGGGCGTGCCGCTTCCGAACGGCCCGAATAATGAGCTCAATTACAATGGCCTGCCCATTATCCAAAACACAAATGAATATCTCGCCAAAATAGATTACATAGCCGGCAAGCATCATCTGAGCGGCCACTACTTCCAGCACAGCTATACCCAGCCGCTGGTTTTGCCGCCCGCCTCGAACTACCTCGAAATGACAGGCAGCGCGGAGACGCTGATAGACAGAAACATCAGCGTTGTCGATCTCTACACGATTACCCCGCACTTTTTCCTAGGCAGCTACTACGGCTACACCAAGCTCGACGGCACTACCTACTCCTCGAATCCATTCACCATGGCCGATGCAGGAGTGAACATCGCCGTTCCGCCGAACAAGGGCAACGGTGATATCGCGTCGCTGAATGTCGGTATCGGCGGCGCCTTTGGCTTTGGCAGTGGCGACTACGGAGTCTGGAATAGAGGCGATCAGGCTCTGCGCGAAATTGCGACCGCAGTCGTCGGCAGTCACACGATTCAATTCGGCGGCCAAGGCGTTCGCTTGACGCAGCCTATGGGGAATACGTTCCAGCAGGGCGGAACTTTTCAGTTCACAAACGATTTGACCGGCAACAATATCGCGGATTTCGAGCTTGGAATACTTTCCAATTTCATTCAGGGCGGAGGATTGTATCTGAATTTTACCGGGGTAAACTGGAGCGCGTTCGTGCAGGACGATTGGAAAGCAACCCGGCGATTGACGTTAAGCGCCGGTCTGCGCTGGGACCCGTTTATCCCTTCCAAAGACAGCCTGGGAAGAGTCGCCTGCTTTGAGCCAGGCGCTCCGCAATCGGTACGGTATCCAAATGCCCCACCCGACTTAGTGTTTGGCGGAGCGCATCACGATCAAGGGTGCCCGGTATCGGGTATCTTCCCGAGCTACGGGAATTTTGGCCCGAGACTCGGATTCGCCTATCAGCTTACGGGCGACGGCAAGACCAGTTTACGCGGCGGAGCAGGCTACTATTATGAGCCTCCGAATTCTCTCATCTACCAGCAAATGGTGGGGGTGCCGCCGTTCGCGCCTGTGATTACCCTGAGCAGTGTGAGCCTCTCCGATCCGTACGGAAGCGCCGGAATTGCTAACCCGTTTCCCGAAGATTTCGGTCCTCGCAATCCAGGTCCCGATGCTACGTTTCCCTCCGACATCGCGTTTTCACAAATACAAAGTCCGCGCCTCCGCTTGCCGATGGTTTTGTCCTGGAATCTGACGCTCGAGCGTGCCATCGGATCGAATTGGATGTTCCGCGCCGCTTACGTAGGTAATGACGCGCACCGATTATATGGAACGGGCGACCAGGAGAGCGGTTTGCTCCAGTTAAATCCCGCGATTTACATTCCCGGCCAATCCACGGAAGATAACACACAGCAGAGGCGGGTCTATCCGAACTACGGATCAATCGCCGAGATCGACCCGGGAATCGACAGTAACTACAACGCAGGTCAATTCACGCTCGAGAAACGCTTTTCGAGCGGATTCTCTTTGCTGACAAGCTTCGCATGGTCGAAAGCATTAGACGATTTCGCGCCGCAAGGTTCTCCTTACTTTACGAACACCTGTACCTGCGGACGGCACTTCGATTACGGTCCTTCGGCGGACGACATTGGCAAGGACTTCAAGCTTAACGCGGTCTATGCCGTTCCACGGTTTCACGTACAGAGTGTGGCCGATAAAGTATTAAATGGGTGGGAAGTAACGGCCATTGCCGAGTGGCACACAGGCCTGCCTTTCACGATCTTCAGCGGCTACGATAATTCCTTCAGCGGAATAGGAGCAGACCGCGCCGTGCAGATCGGATCGAATCCAACCCTCAGCCAAGGGCGCTCGCACGCCGGCCTCATCCAAGAGTGGTTTAATACCGACGACTTCGCTCCAAACGCAATTGGAACTTTCGGCGATACGGGAAAGAACGATATGCGCGGTCCCAGGTTTTTCAACACAGATCTGGCCGCAATCAGAAATATTAAAGTGAACGAGCGGCTCTCATTCATGTTGCGTGCGGAATTTTTCAACGTCTTCAATAATGTCAATTTCGGGTTCCCCGGAAATGTGGTGGCTTACGGACCGAGCGGCGGATTCGGGCAAATCACCGGCACTGCGGGATCGGGAGCATATGGCGGCCCAACGTCATATGGGACAGCGCAACCCAGGATTATCCAACTCGGATTCAAGGCAACGTTTTGAGGAAAGCAAAACGACCGCTTTGCACCGAGATTGCTCCAATCGGTCAGGAGACCAGGTGAGAGACTTCCACGTCGATGGGATCGTTCCGATCATCCCCACGCCTTTTTTCCCCGACGGCAAACCCGATTGGGAGAGTTTGCAACGCCTGGTTGAGTTCGCACATGCAGCAGGCGCTTGTGCGATTTGCTTGCCCGCCTATGCCAGTGAATATTACAAACTCACCGAAGATGAACGCCGCGAAGCCATAGCGCGGGCTGTAGAGTACGCGGGCAGCAGAATTCCCGTAATCGCTCAAGTCAATTCGGCAGTGCCGCATACAGTCATAGACGCTGCGGCTACGGCTGCGGAAAATGGCGCGGTCGCGATATGCACGGCGGTACCGCGAGTGATGCCGCTGCGCGAAGACGACCTCTTCCGTTTTTTTGCGCGCATTTTGGAGTCAGTGCAGCTTCCTTTTCTAATTCAAGACTTCAATCCGTCCGGCGTTACCCTCAGCGCGCGTTGTGTAGCGAATCTGAATTCCGCATTTCCACATTTCCGCTACATCAAGCTCGAGGAGCCCATGATGGCTACCCGCGTGAGCGAGATTGCGGATGCAACGGATGGCAGAGTGGGAGTTCTCGAGGGCTGGGGCGGCATGTATATGCTGGAGCTGGTCCGGGCGGGCATTGCCGGTGTGATGCCTGGATTGGCTGTTAGCGACCTGCTTGCGTTGTCGTTCCGTCAAGCCAGAGCCCAGGACTTCAACAGTGCGTACGAAACTTTCATGCATGTTTGTCCTCAGATCGTTTACAGCCTTCAGAGCATGGAATTGTTTCATCACGCGGAAAAGCGGTTGCTCCAGGCGCGCGGAATCCTGCAGAACGCTTTTGTCCGTCAGGCGAATATTCAATTAGCTGAAGACGAAGTAAGACATATCGACTTTCTGAACGGCAGGGTTTTGGCTTCACTTGATCAACTTGGCATGCCGCACAATCCGGTGCTGGTGATGAGTAGCCAGCCCAAGTAGTGATGAACAGGATCGATCTCGAGGGCCGTTGCGCAATACTCACCGGCGGCGCTCAAGGAATTGGATTCGCTATTGCCGAGCGGCTGCTGGCTTCGGGAGCATCGGTGTCTTTATGGGATGTGAATCAGGAGTTGTTGAGCAGTGCGTCCGAGCAGCTGAGTGTCAAGGGCAAGATGCATTGTTTTGCGGTTGATGTTACCGATCCTGAAGCCGTTCAGCGCGCCGCTGATGAAACTGAGCGGGTCTTGGGGAAACTGGACATTCTTGTGACAAGTGCGGGAATTACCGGCCCAAATGCGAAGTGCTGGGATTATCCGGTGGACGCATGGCGACGGGTAGTCGATGTCAACCTGAATGGAATATTTCACTGCTGCCGGGCCGTTGTGCCGTTAATGATCAAGAACTCGTACGGCCGTATCGTGAACATCGCATCGGTTGCCGGCAAAGAGGGCAACCCAAATGCGGCGGCCTATAGCGCCTCGAAGGCGGGAGTAATTGCGCTTACTAAGTCTCTGGGAAAGGAGTTAGCGGGATATAACATCGGCGTAAACTGCATCACTCCTTCCGCCGCCCGCACGCGCATTTTTGAGCAGATGACGCAAGAGCACATCGATTACATGCTGTCGAAGATTCCGAGAGGCCGATTTGTGAGAGTGGAAGAGATTGCCGCGATGGTGGCATGGCTGGTATGTGAAGAAAATTCATATACGACGGGAGCAATATTCGATCTCAGCGGCGGCCGTGCGACCTATTAGCAGCAGCTACGAGGGTGTTTTCATGACCGGAAAGAAGTGGTTGGGGTTAGTGTTGCTGAGTATGTGGATGTGCGCGTCAGTCCAGGGCGAACATAGTCCGCTATTGCCTAAGCCGCAGCAGGTCCAATACGGAAGTGGAACTGTGGCGCTGCGGGGAATGCAAATCCTCTTTTCCTCGGCACCGGATGCTCAGGACCGCTTCAGTGCGGAAGAGTTGCGATCGTTGCTGCGGGAGCGCACTGGCCTCGAGATAACGATAGCCTCGTATGGGAATGGAACGGATGGCAAGTCATCGATTACCCTGGACCGGCAAGGTGACAAAGATGAGCCGCTTGCGCAGCCGGGCGAGCAGCCTGGTCCGAATTCGCGTGAAGCCTATGATTTGTCGGTGACCGAGCAAGGCGTAAAGATCCACGCACGCTCGTCAGCGGGGATCTTTTATGGAGTTCAGACCTTGCGGCAGCTTGTCGAAGGCGAAGGCGCGCAATCGGTGCTGCCGGTCATTGAGATCCACGACTGGCCGTCCATCGCTTACCGCGGAACGATGGTGGACATCAGCCACGGTCCATTGCCGCGGGAGCGGGAGATCGAGCGGCAGATCGAGTTTCTGGCCCGCTGGAAAGCAAATCAATATTACCTGTACACCGAAGACAGCATTGAATTGACCGGATATCCGCTGCTCGATTTAGGGGCACGGCTGACAAAAGAGGAAGTGCGGCGCATCGTGGCCTATGGAAGAGAGCGGCACATCGATGTAATTCCAAATTTCGATCTGTACGGGCACCAGCATGATCTGTTCCGTGTTGAAGAATATTCGCAGCTGTCGGATGAGCCGCACGGGACGGAGTTCAACCCGCAGAATCCGAACGTCATGCCGCTGCTCGCGGACTGGGTGAACCAGTTCGCCGAGCTGTTTCCGAGTCCGTTCGTAAGCATTGGGTTCGACGAGACCTTTCAAATAGAGGCAGCTACGCATGCAACAGGCGCGGGCGCGGCGCCGACGCAGTTCTTTGTCAAGATGCTCGGAGCTGTAGCGGGCATGTTCGAAAAACGAGGGAAGCACGTGATGGCGTACGACGACATTATGGTGAAGTATCCGCAGATCATCCCCGAACTTCCAACTGGGCTGATCGCTGTAGCCTGGTACTACACCTCGGAAGACCCAACCTATAAGCGGTGGCTCGGACCGCTGATTACCCGGCACATTCCGCACGTTGTGCAGCCGGGGATCAGCAGTTACGATGAGATCTTTCCCGATTTCGACACCACCTTCGAAAATATCGATACCTTTCTCGCGGCGGGACGTCGCTCGGGTTCGCTCGGCCTGATCAACTCCGTGTGGGCTGATGATGCACAGTTGCTCTTTCGCATGTCGCTGCCCGGGATGGCGTACGGTGCGGCGGCGCCCTGGCAGTCTGGGCCGATGGATCGTGCCAACTTTTTCTCTGAGTACGCACGGCAGATTTATCCGGCAGCGATTGCTCCGGATATTGCTTCCGCCTTGAGCAATCTGACGGTCGCTGAAACGAATGTGGAAAAGCTGCTTGGACGGCAATCTATGTTTGGACTGTGGGAGGATCCTTTCTTTGCCACCTACTATAAAAAGCTCGCGGTCAACCGCCAGGCTCTGCATGAGACTCGGATGCATGCCGAAGAGGCAGAGAAGGCGCTGTTACATGCCAGGAGCCTGGGCGTTGATCCGGAGACAGTGAACAGCCTCATCATCGGCAGCGAACTGCTGGATTACGCGGGACAGAAATTTCAGACGCCACTCGACCTCACGGCAATTTGGCAAAAGTTTGGAGGACAGCGCCCCGAAGCGGAGCGCTGGTGGAACGAATGGGAGTCACAGGTTACTCACTACGATCACTCTTATGTGACGGATTTGATGGACCGGATTACGGGCTTGCAGCCTGCGTACCGGGCAGAGTGGTTGGAGGAGTACGCGCCTTATCGCCTCGGCGCCGCGCTGGGGCGGTGGGACGCGGAGTATCAGTACTGGCGGGCTGCGCACGAAAAGTTGCGGCACTTCAATGAGAGCACTCATCAGGGAGAGCACCTGCCTCCTCTCGATGAGGTAATTGAAAACCCGCGTCCTTCGTGGGCTCCGGCCAATTAGAAGCAGAATGCCCAAAAAACGAGAATCGCAGAGCCGCATCTCGGAAGCTGGAGTCGTGGGGATGGGGCTGATGGGCACGAGCATCACGGCGTGTCTGCTCGCGGCCGGTTACCGGCTATCCTGTGTGGAATCTGATCCGGCAAAGCTGCGAAGCGCAGGCAAGAGGATGGCAAACATGCTGAGTGACGCTTCAGAAAAGGGTCTGATCTCGGACCCGGCTACCCTCGTCCAACAGGTCACTATTTCAGGGAAGTTTTCCGACCTTGCACAGGCGGAGGTGGTCATTGAATCTACCGTCGAGGACGTCACGGTCAAACGTCAGGTAATCGGAGATATTGAAGCGGTTGTCTCGAGCAAGGCTCTGATCGGAACCAACACTTCGGCGATCCCGGTCACCGAACTTCAAAAGCAGGCAAAGCATCCGGAGCGCATCTTAGGCCTCCACTGGGCAGAACCTGCGCACATCACCCGTTTCATGGAGATTATTTGCGGGCGGCATACCTCTCCAGCAAATGCGAGGCGTGCTATGCGTTATGCGCGGGAATGGGGCAAAGAACCCTCGCTTCTGCGCCGCGACATTCGAGGTTTTATCACGAACCGCATCATGTACGCGATGCTTCGCGAGGCCTTCCACCTGGTGGAATCGGGTTACGCCACAGTGGCGGATGTCGATCGCTCGCTCCGCAACGATTATGGCTATTGGATGACCTTTGCGGGTCCGTTTCGCTTTATGGATCTGACCGGTATTCCCGCCTATGCCGCGGTGATGAAGGATCTGCTGCCCGACCTGAGTTGCGATGGCCGCGTACCGCATCTGATGAAGCAGGTTGTACGCTCGGGCGCGCGTGGCGTGTCGAATGCCAAAGGCTTTTATCGCTACACTCCGGCGCAGGCCAAACGCTGGGAAAAGCTGTTCCTAGAATTCAGCTACGAGATCCGCAAGCTCGCGGATCGATATCCGGAGGATGTTGGCGACAGGAAAAAACCAAAGAAGCCCTCGTAAGAGACCCGGATTGACACTGGAGTCATTTGGCCGCTTGGCGACAGGAGCACTGGATCTGGTTTCCCAAAGTCAAACGCGCGGTTTCCAACTTCCGAAAATCCATCGTCCAGTCATGCCAGTTCGGGTGTTCCTTGCCGGATGAGGACAGGGAAAACATGATCGCCTGCGATGGTTTTTGGCCGCACTTCTTCAGCAATTCTATGTATTCGTAGTCCTGCACTCCATCGCGCAGATATTTCAGACGCATTGAAGGCGCAACGCCCAGCAGGCCCGCTTGCGCTCCCGGATAAACCAAAATGCCTTCATCGGGAAAATAATAACCGCTCTGATCGAATCCGTAGGATGCGGCGCTCGTCCAGGCATCCGATCCAGACGGCGGATCCCAGTTGACGACATTCCAATAATTCACTCCCTTCAGACCGAGGCTCTGGCTGAGAAAGCCGACCTGAATGCGGTAGTTGATTGGCAAGAAATCCAGTTCCCATTTGGGCGAGTACGCGTCCTGAACCAGGTCGTTGTACGACCACACCTTGTCGCCCTTTCGCTGAACATAGGTCACGTTTGGAACCCCGCCCGTTTTCGTAAGCTGGGCCAGGTCATAGTTCATCGGCAGCATCGTCCAGACATCGACGGCGGAACGGCCTGTACCCAGACCATCGTCAAAAAGGGCGGCCACGGGCTGCTGCGAAACGATATTGTCCACCCCGCGCTGCCCCTTTACAGATGCCCTGTGCAGCACCTGGGCCCAGGCAATTACCGATTTGTAGAATGCCTCATTGGTGCAGCTGGACTCGGGGTCGGCGGTATAGTCGGCCAGATACGGGCCGGGATATTCCTCCTGCTGCGCCTCCACTGCGGCCTGCAATGCTTTCAGCGACGGCGGCGGAGGCATCAGGGCATCTCCAGTGCATGCGCCATACGAAACGTTCTCGTAGTAGCTCATGTCGTAGGTGTTCAGCCCTGCGCGGATGTCGGCGCCTTCGGTCGCTAGCGAGGCATTGTCTGGCATTAGCTTGTTGCGGACTAGTTCCGTCTCCAGGCCCTCCGGCCAAGTGCCGCCGGAGCCTCCGTTGAAAAGGGATTTAAACGATGGTTTCACTGGCAGCGTGAAATCCCACACGGTCAGCTTGATTTCGCCCGTGATATCTCCCTGGCTGCTGGTCACCGTATACGTGCCTCGATATCTTCCAGCCGGCGTATCACGGGGCACGAAAACGTCTATCCAGAAAACTACATTTTCGCCCGCCTTGACGGAGTGAACCGGCACGGCTACTTCAGTTACACCAGCGCCGGTCATCGGCCGTTCGCCGGTTTCCGGATCAATGAACGGAATCAGCCCGTCGGGGAAAGTACTTACGTCAGTAAGCGGGACATTCGCGACTCCGTTATCAGAATTGTAGGGCAGACCAGCGACCTCGCCGTCGGTCGAACTGTGTTCTCCGGGAGCGAGCGTTATATACGACTCCCGATAGAGGACCAGGTTCTTGCTTGCGATCTCGGCGCCATCAGGCCCCGTCAGCTTAGAAGTCGAGAAGTTTAGATTGGTTAAGCCACCCTCGGGGGCATGGACGGCCAGTTGGAAATCGACGGTTTCCCCTCGACCGCCGTAAATGTCCGCCTTTGTTCCGCAGCCGGGTGCATCTTTCGGCCCGACTCGCAACAGACTGCTCGGAACGACCCAGACGATGGGTTCAGCGCCGAAAGCCACGCGGCAACACGCAAGGATGAGAGCAATGAAGACACCCAATCCCTTTTCGAATTTGAATGACCAGGAAATCACGTCTCGTTCCCCTGAGCCCACGTTTAGTTCTCCTGACCCGTGCTGTCAACTACACCCGAACAGCCGCCAACTTTTTCTGTCCAATCGAATGAACGGCCGCTCGCGTCACGAACGCGGTGGCCAGGCAAGACGCTTCCATCTCACCAGAAACATATTTTCGAAATTCCCGTCGCCCACGGCTCTAACTCTTGTTAGCAAAACCGGTTGACCTCTCTGCTCATTTATTTACTGGCGATTCTCGGCACGCCGAAAAAGTCCAGGATCAAATCGGGCACGTCCTGAATATTCGCTGCATAGGGCCAATTTTTGCCGCTTGTAACAAACACGCCCGGAACGTCCGCCGGGTTAATGCAGTGATCGGCAATCCAGGCATCGCTGTTGTCCTCGATTTCCAGTTCAGGAGTGCCGCCGAGAGCGGTCTGCCAGGATGCCCGGTAACCTCGGCCGTAGCCGACGATCAGGTCGGGAGCAACGGCTGCGTTTTTCGGCGCAGGTTTCTCCTCATATACAGACTCAACGATTTGCTTGCCCCGAAGTGGGTCGCGCCAAGCAAGCAGCTGTGCCTTGAGATTCGCGATCAGTGCCCGGCTTTGTTCTCCGGACTCGACAATTCCCTGCTCTTCGCGGCCCTTGCGATTGAGATACAAGCCGTTCAGACCTATTGCATAAGCCTCTGTAGAGTGCCAGTTCACGTTGTTGAGAGTAGTGTCGTCGCCGGGCGGACCGCTCAAAGTGAGAAAACCGTGGTTCCTCAGCCAGCTGTTTAGGTGAACTGCCCGGTCAAACGTGGTGAACCCATGATCGGACAACACAATGACCTGGGCGTCCGGCTGTCTCCTCATGACCTCGCTTATGCATTCATCCACCGCGTGATAGACCTCGAGCAATTCCGGCTCGTGCCGTCCCCAGAGCATGTGAGAGTTCTGATCGACGGACGAGAAATAGAAGAACAGGAGGCCGCGAGTGAAGTGCTTCAGAGAGTAGCGGAGGAGAGTGCGTTCTTCCTCAAACACGAGATGCGCTTGGGCCCTGAACTCGGAAAATGTGAAGACGTGCTGGCGCAGAGCGGAAGTGTCTTCCGGAATGCCCAGAGTGGAAAACCGGCCAGTCTCGAGTGCCACAGTATGGCTCCAGCCGGATGGAGCGGAAATCGGAAGAATGGGTGAGAGCGGATCTATGTTTATCGGAGAGATGTAGAGTTCGAACTGGGGATGAAGTTGTTTTGCGAAAGCACGGAAGGTCCCCCGAACGGAGGAGAGGTGCGGGATCAGCGGAAAATCTGCTGCCATCCAGTCGGACCACTCTCCTTGACGGAGGATCACTTTCTCTTCGCCCCCGGACAGACGTGCGACAGGGGAATCGCGATCGATGTCGGCCATCAGGTCGACGGAGGTGAATGCCTGGTCCTTGCGAAGTGTATTGGGAGGGCCCTCCACGGGCAAGACGGCGTGGCCGTCCTCGACATGAACTTTGATAATTCGGCCGCCCGAGACATCGCGTGTGAGCTCCTCCGGATCGTCCGTATAGAAGCTGAAAGTCCCGAGGGTACCGCGCAGATCCGGCGTACCCATTCCGGAGAGTGCCTCACCCGCTTTCACCGGCGGATAGGTGGTTGGCATCCGTATAACCGTAACCGGAATGCCGTGTTTGGCGAGTAATTGCCAGAAAGGCGTTCCCCGGCGCATCGAGACGACTCGTGAGCTGGATAACGGCAAAAGATATGGCCCAAGCGGAAGCGTCCAGCGCGGGCTCTCGGAACGGCCCATCGAAGAGAACGGCTGAAGAGTTCGCGGATCGCGATGAACGAAGTCAAACATTCCGTGCTCTGCGGGTTCAAGGCCGGTGATGAAGGTAGACCACGCAACAGGACTCTGCGGGGGCGTAGTTGTGCCAAGGCGGCTGAAATGCCCTTGATTTCGAAGTCTGGCTAGATTGGGCAGGGCGCTCCAGTGACGCTCTACGAAGTCAGGGTCCATGCCATCCACTCCGAGCACGATGAGTTTCGGAACAGCGCCGGAGTGGTGGAGAGTAGTGCAGGAGGTAAAACAGAGAGCGACGGCCAAAGCAACGGCCGAGCAGAGCTTTCCGCTCACGGACCACCGATCGCCCGATACAATCGTTTTCGGATGTGCCTGGACAGCTGCGTCATAGCGACAGCATCGAAGACGATCAGAACGCAGTTGTTCAGCTCCATACCGAACGCAGTCTGATATATGATACGCACTCGTTGACGAAGCATCGTCGTCACTTGCTAGAGGCGACGATCGTCCCAACAGGGCTGCTCGCCGCCGGGAATCGCGGCGGCGGTCGATCGCTGGCTGGGCTGCTCAAATCATTTTCCTCTTGACAGGAGCCCGACTTTCGCCTTTAATTGGTTTAACTTAGTCGGGCTAGCTCTACAGCCGTAAGAAACCAGTTCTGGGAGAAATTGCATGCGGCGTTTTCTAATCTCGCTAATGGTGTTGCTTGGCGGTGGCGTTGGCCCCCTTTGCTACGCACAGGGCCCGGTCGGGACACTGAACGGAACAATCACCGATCCGGCAGGTGCTCTGATACCAGGCGCTACCGTGGTCGCGACCAACGGTGCGACCAACCTCGATTACAAGACGACTTCTACTTCGTCTGGCGACTACACCTTGCCGTATCTGCCGCCGGGTAGCTACTCCATTCGCGTAAACGCTCCCGGCTTCCGGACCACAACATGCGGAAAATGTAACTCTTGCGTGTCGCGCAGACGATGACGATCGACGTCAAGCTGAACTCGGTACGGTGCAGCGAACAGGTGGTTGTCAACGACACAGCCGGAGCTGCTCGAATCCGACTCCGCTGAGATCGGCCAGTATATGACGACCGACGAATTCAAGAGTTGGCCGATCCTGGTGGAGGATGGGCAGCGCCAGCTGCAAGATTTCATTTTCGACAGCCTGCCTGGCGCGGTCGGCAACTCCTTCGCCGGTTCCATTAACGGAGGCCAGCAGTATTCACACGAGATTCTGATCGAAGGAATTCCAATTGGCCGGTCGGATCTGTCAGGGGGCAGCAACAACGAGTTCAGTCCTTCGGCCGAGGCGGTGGGCGAGTTCAAGCTACAGACCGGCGCCATTTCGGCCCAATATAACGGCGGCCAGACGGCGGTGGCGAACTTCCAAATCAAATCGGGAACCAACGATCTTCATGGATCCGCTTTCTATTACCTGGGCAACGAAGACTTCGACTCCATTCCTGTGCAGAACAAGACCTTCGGCGGCGGCAATCCGGAGAACCGGCTGAACAACTGGGGTTACTCGCTCGGCGGCCCAGTTTACATTCCCAAGGTCTACCACGGCCGTAACCGGACCTTCTTCTTCACGAACTTCGAGAAGACGAATACGGTCAATCTACCCTTCAGCGGATTCACTACACTGCCCACGGTCGCTGAAAAACAGGGCGATTTCTCTTGCCTGCTGAATCCGGCGTGTACGGGAGTCGCTCAGTCGGGATCGGATATCGGAACGGATGCTCTGGGCAGGCCCATTCGTCTACGGCCAAATCTATGACCCGCACTCGACAACGCTGGCGCCGGACGGAACCTATGTTCGGAATCCCTTCCCAGGCAATCAAATTCCAGTAGCCGCCTGGGATCCGGTGGCAAAGAATATCGTTCAGAACATCGGTATCGCCAACCCGCAATTTAAACACGTTGTTCAATAACCAGCAGAAAATAGGCACCTGCTGCGCCTATTTTCGCCTGCATACCGTAGGCGTGAAGATCGATCATCAGATCAATTCGCGGAATCAGATTTCGGGTTATTACAACCAAAGCTACCGGAACCGGATAACAATAGCTGCGGCAGCAGCCGCGGGCCCTTACCTGCCCATCCCCGGCGACCCGACCACTTGCAACCATCGCCAGATCACGCCTGGCAATATGGGCCGGCTATCACTCACCTCAACAATTACTCCCTCGCTCGTCAACCGTTTCGCTGCCGGCATTAACCGATTTCTGAACAATAACGGCGTTCCAACTCTAACTGTCGCCGGCGGGTGGTTGCGGACAATCAGGTCGGTCTGAAAGGACTGGCGCCTTCGGCAGCCTTTCCAAGTATCAACTTCTCCGGCACCAATTACCAGGGCGGGACCATCGCGCCAGCTTTGGCGCCGGTCCCGAAGACTACAGCCCCAACGGAAGCTATATTTTTCAGGACGACGTGACCTGGATACACGGCAAGCACACGTTTCGCTTCGGCTACGACTATCGCCGCTATGTTTACAACGACCGTGTCGACAGTAACGCCGGAACCTTCAATTTCAGCCCGCTGCAGACCGGTCTGCCCGGCTACACCACCCAAACCGGAGACGCCTTCGCCAGTTTCCTGCTGGGCGGGGCGAACAGCGCCAGCCAAAACATCGTCGGGTATACCAGCGGTTTCCGCCAGCCGGAGCACGGGCTATATGTGATCGGACGATTGGAAGATTACTCCGCGACTGACCATGAATATCGGCCTGCGCTGGGAGATCATTCCGCCACTGTATGAAGTGACGAATCGCATGTCCGAAGTTTCGCTCAGCGTGCCGGACCCGAGCGCAGGGAACCGGCCCGGCGCTCTGATCTTTGGCGGACCCTTTAACAACACATATTGGAAGGAGCTTGGCCCGCGGTTCGGCCTTGCATACAAAGCTCAATGACCACATGGTCGTTCGCGCCGGCTATGCCATGACCAATACTCCGCCCATCGCCAACAGCTTCGGATATCGGCTTCACTTTGGATACAGCTCGACTGTGAATGTGCCTGCTCTCGGCTAATCCGCATAATCCGGCCATCTACCTGAGCCAGACGTTCCCCAGCCTCAGCAGTCCCCTGCCGAACACCGATCCCTCGTCGGCGGAGTTCAATCAGATGTCCTCACTACCGCCCGCGATGCGAACCGGCCGGGTTACGTGCAGAACTACAACTTCACGATTCAATATCAATTGCCGGCTCAAACGCTGCTGGAAGTGGCCTATATCGGCAACAAAGGTACGCGTCTGTGGGGCGGCGCCGCCAGGATCGGGCGGGTTCTGGAACTGGATGCCTTGCCTGCCAGCATGCTCGCTCATGGGTGATATTCTGAATGATCCTGTCAGCCTGCCATCCGCAATATATCCCATATGCCAGCTTCCCCACCAGAATACGGTTTCTCAAGCGCATCCTGCCTTATCCGCAATATTTTGGTGTTGAGGAAAACTTCCCTTATAACACCAACTCGAATTACAACGCGTTTCAGGTCACCGTGACGCGACACCTTACAAAGGGTCTGGGCTTTCTCGCGGGCTACACCTGGTCGAAAGCCATCGGCTACGTGGATCAGAATGGAGCCGCTTCCTACTACACAGCCGCGCAGGATTACTATAACCGCGGCCTCGAACGCTCCGTAACGTCATTCAATCTGCCCCAGAATTTAAGTTGACCTGGGTCTGGGATACGCCTTTTGGCAAAGAACCGGAACTGGGACCTGCGTTGGGCGAATCCGGTTCTCGGCGGATGGCAGCTCTCCGCGATTCACAACTACCATCTGGTATGCCGGTCGCGGTCAGCGAATCGGGCTTGAATACTCCTCCCGGTTTTGCGCTTGCCCTTCGGCCCGATGTCGACTCTGGAGTGCCGCTGACGGTGGGAAGCGCCTCACAGAAAGTCGATGTGCAGGATCCTACGCAGTGGCTGAATCCCGCTGCATTTTCGCCCAGTCCACAGACCGCGGCGGGCACACCCTTGCGAGTGGGGACAGCTCCAAGATTCTTTTCCAACATTCGCGGCCCTGCGACTCTGAGCGAATCTTTCGAATAGCCAAGCAATTCCCGCTGCATAAAGAAAGTCAATACTTCGAGATCGGGGCGGTCATGTCGAATGCCTTCAAGCGGACCTACGCAACGATCAATGACAATACAGTCGGAGATTCCACCTTCGGGACGCTTCTGGAAGGAGGCGGAGACAGGGTATTACAATTACAGCAAGTATACAGTTTTAGAAGTCTTGTTGAAAACGGATCTGCACCGCCCCTCCCTCACGGTCGGGGTTCTGTGTCTCGCGACCTTCGTTTTAACCTCTTGCGCTTCTCGGGAGGAGAACGCAGCAAAGCCTGAGACGGCTGCGGTCCGGCCGCTCAACGTGGTTGTCGTAACGATTGACACTCTTCGCCCGGACCACTTGCATTGCTATGGTGATGCCGATATCAAGACGCCAGTCCTCGACGGATTAGCGCAACGCGGTGTTCTGTTTGAGAACGCGGTGGCGCAGGCTCCGCTAACACCTCCGTCACACGCCAGTATCTTCACCGGACAATACCCTACAGTACACGGAGTGCGCAATACCGGCGGTTTCATTCTTCCCTCGTCCGCTCGACCTCTGGCGAAGATCCTTAATGAGCAGGGATGGGACACGGCGGCGTTCGTGAGTTCGGCAGTACTCAAGAAAGTGATTGGCTTCAATAACGGATTCGCCGTTTACGACGACGAGATGCCGCGCCAAGGCAACAAAGAAGAGTTCGGAGAAGATGCGGAGCGGCGTGGCGGTGATACGGTCGACCGAGCAATCCGGTGGCTGAATTCGCAATCGGGGAAGCCATATTTCCTGTGGGTGCACCTATACGATCCGCATTTGCCATACAATCCGCCAAGCCCGTTTAAAGAAGAATACAAGAACAGGCCGTATGACGGAGCGATCGCATACACGGATCAGCAAGTCGGAAGGCTTCTGGACGCCGTCGGGAAAAAGGCGCCAGCCGAGAAAACGGTTGTCGCGGTGTTGTCCGACCACGGTGAAAGCCTCTCCGAACACGGCGAGTTCACGCATGGTGTGTTTCTCTATGACGCGACATTACGCATCGCCTTCCTGATGGCCGGACCGGGCATTCCGGCGGGAATTCGCGTGAAACAACAGGTCAGAAGCGTAGATTTTCTGCCCACGCTGCTTTCGCTATTGAACGCGAGCGTGCCTACGAACATTCAGGGCGTAAATCTGGTTCCGGCATTCTTAGGTAAAACGGTAGATACCGAAATTTCTTACGAAGAAACGCTCTATCCAAAGCTGGCTCTCGGGTGGGCGGAATTGCGAGGCATCCGCACGAATCATTGGAAGTACATTCGCGCGCCGAAGCCTGAGCTGTATGACCTCAGGCAGGATCCGCGCGAAATGACAAATGTCATCGAGCAACATCCGGATGAAGTTGCGAAGCTTTCCGCTCAATTGAATGCCGTAATTGGGAACGGTGGCTCGGAGAAAATACAGACCAACATGATGGACGAGCGCCAGATGGCGCAATTGCGGTCGCTCGGCTATTTATCAGGTTTTTCGCCCCAGCACTACGATCTCAATGGCCAGGGGCCCGATCCGAAAGACAAAATCGGGATTCTGAGGCTCCTCTATAAAGCAGAGAATCCGGCTGCAAATCTGACAGAGAACGGCAGGATCGCCGTCCTGCAACAGGCGTTGCGCGAAGATTCCACTAATCCATCGCTCTATCACCAATTAGGGGGCGAGTTGGAGAAGACAGGGCGTTATGACGACGCTCTGCACCTGTACGAATCCGCTCTGCAGCACGGAGTTGAGAACGGCAGACTCCACTCGCGCATAGCCGACCTTTCCTTACGCAAGGGGGATAAAGATCGAGCCATCGCGGAGTATGAAAAGGCGGCCCGCTTCAACCCGTCAGATCTCGAAAGCCAGACGAATCTTGCGACAGCGTATCTGGAGAAGGGCAGGGTCGCCGACGCCGAGCAGGTGTTCAAGTTCGTCGTTTCGAGCGATCCTGATTCTGCAGCGGCGCACAACGGGCTTGGCTTGATCGCGATTCAGAAGCACGACATGCCTGGCGCACAGACCGAATTCGAACAGGCCGTGCAGAGGGATCCCGAGCTTGTCGAGGCGCAAATGAACCTGGGCTTGATCTATGAGATGGCGGGTGACAAGAGCCGGGCCCGAGCGTGCTTCGAGGCATTCCTGGCGAAGGCCTCCCGTACTCAGTACGCGAGCATCATCCCGAAAGTCAGGCAGGAACTCGCCACCTTGCAGTAAGCATGTTGCGCTGTTTGATCTCGTGTATCGTTGCAGCGGTTTGTGTCCGGGCTCAGAGTCACGTTGGCCGCGCATGCGATACGGCCGGTAAAGCGTCCGAGCTCGAACAGACCGCGCGAGATGCGATGCAAAAGCGCCAATTCGAGACTGCGATACAGCAATTTCAGGCAGCGTATTCCGCCTGTCCCGGAGAGAGCACGCTTCTCCTCGAATTGGGTAACGCGTATTTCATGGCACAGCATCTTTCGCAGGCGAAGAATGTCGCACTACAGATCTTGCGGACCGATCCCGGAAACATTGCGGCGCTCGAGATGAAAGCAAATTCCGAATATCTGCTGGGCGACTCTAAGAGCGCGATCGATACGTTCATCGGTTTGTTGGACCAGCATCCGGAGAGCGCTGACGCGGCTTACATGCTCGGCCGCATCTACTATCAGGAAGGAGCGATCGATCAGGCAGTCGGTCAGTTCGAGCGAGTTCTGCGGCTCGATGCCGATTCCTATAAGGCTTATGACAATCTCGGTCTGTGTTATGCGGCGAAGAGCGACGACGATAAGGCGAAGCGGTACTTCCTGACGGCCATTAAGATTGTCCAAAAAGATCACCCGGAATACGACACTGCGTACGCCGATCTGGCGGAACTGCTGCTCAGAACTGGAGATAACCAAAAAGCCTTCGATGCGGCCGCGACAGCAGCCGATCGCAATCCGACATCTGCGCGCAATTTTTATCTCGGCGGAAAGGCGCTCGAGCAGCTCGGGAAAGCCGATTTGTCCCTGAACTGGCTTCAGCGCTCGGTTGCTCTCGATCCGAACTACCCGCAACCGCTTTATGTGCTTGCGCGCATCTATCACAGGCTGGGAGAGGAACAGAAATCCGCCGAAGCACGAAGAAGGTTCCTGGATCTGCAGGCCAAAGTTCCGGCAAATCGGCGTTGATGCACAAGGTTCGCTTAGATTGCGTCTTATCACCGGCATTCGACAGACGCGATTAGCTACAGCGGTTCACGAACAATTAAGTCAGCGCTCTGTGAAAATGAATTTTTATGCCAAAGATCGAGCGCGCCCTGCTCAGCGTAACCGAGAAGACTGGAATCGTGCCCTTTGCCCAACGCTTATCTGAGATGGGTGTGGAACTCATTTCAACGGGCGGCACGGCGAAACTGCTAAGAGAGAACAACATTCCGGTTCGAGAGGTCGCCGAAATCACCGAGTTTCCGGAAATGTTGGACGGCCGGGTCAAAACGTTACACCCTAAGATCGCCGGCGGCATTTTGGCAATTCGTGACAACCCCGCGCACATGCGCTCACTCTCAGAGCACCAGATCCCGCCCATTCAGATGGTAGTGGTCAACCTCTATCAGTTCGAGAAACATGCGAACAAACCAGGTGTAACTCGCGCCGAGCTGATCGAAAACATCGACATTGGCGGACCTACGATGATTCGGCGCGGCCGCCAAGAACTTTCAGGATGTGGCGGTCATTGTTTCGCCGAATCAATACGAATCCATTCTGGATGAAATGAGCCGATCGAATGACGGTCTAAGTGTCGCGACTCAATGGAGGCTGGCTCAGCAGGCTTTCGCATACACCGCCGCTTATGACACGGCCATCTCAAATCGCCTGCTGCAAATCGATGCCGAGGGTGCCGATTCGTCGGCAGGTTTGCCGGCGCGTTTGCAGTTCTCATTAGAACGGGCAATGGTGCTGCGCTATGGCGAGAACCCTCATCAACAGGCTGCGCTTTACCGGCGCGACGATACGGGTATCGCCGGAGCCAAACAACTGCATGGGAAAGAGCTTTCCTACAACAACCTGGTTGATTTAGATGCGGCCTGGCAGCTCGTTGCCGAGTTTGAAGCGCCGGCCGCTGCCATTATCAAGCACACTAATCCGTGCGGCTGCGCAGAACAGCCAATGTTGGTCGAGGCCTATCGAAGGGCACTCGAAGCCGATCCTGTCTCGGCTTTCGGAGGAGTTCTCGCCTTCAATCGGGAGCTGGACCAGGAGACCGCTTCGGAGGTTTCCAAGCTTTTCGTGGAAGCTATCGCCGCACCTGCGTTCGAGAAAGGAGCTTTAGCCGTCTTGACACAAAAAAAGAATCTAAGGCTCATACAAGCTCGCGCGACAGAAAAGCCCGAGTTGGTGGTGAAGTCGATCTCGGGGGGCCTGCTGGCGCAGACGGAAGACGTTGCGCAGATCGATATCGCCAATCTTCAGATAAAAACGAAGAGGCAGCCGACTGCGCTGGAAAAAGAAGCATTATTTTTTGCCTGGAAAGTCTGCAAACACGTAAAATCGAACGCCATCGTGTATGCGCGGGCGGGCCAAACAGTTTCGGTGGGCGCGGGGCAGATGAGCCGGGTGGACAGCGTCAAAGTGGGTGCCATGAAAGCCATTCTGCCGTTGGAGAGAACGGTCCTTGCTTCAGATGCCTTTTTCCCGTTTCCGGATGGGGTGGAAGAAGCGGCTAAGAATGGTGTAACAGCAATCATTCAGCCCGGAGGATCGGTCAAAGATGCGGAAGTAATCGCAGCCGCGGACCGCTGGAATCTAGCGATGGCATTTACCGGCGTCCGGCACTTCCGTCACTGAAATCCGCCTTGCCGTTTTGATACGCAATTAATTGAGCCTGCCCGCCAACAGCTTCTCCAGTTTGGACCCTTTCACGATCATCGTTTCGTTGCGTTCCGGTCCATTTGAAACCGAACCGATCTCCACGTTGGTTTTCTCTTCCAGAAACTCGAGATAACGCTGGGCCTGCGCTGGCAGCTTGTCGATACGCGAGATGCCCTGCGTAGATGTCTTCCATCCTGGAAGCACTTGGAATATCGGCTTGATCGCTTCCATGCGACGCGTGCTTGCCGGCATGTGCGTGATACGTTCGCCCTCCACTTCGTAGGCGATGCAAACCGGAATTTCTTCCAGATCGTCCAACACATCCAATTTAGTGATGATGAGACTATCGAATCCGTTTACCTCCGCCGTGTAGCGTAGGAGCGGGACGTCGAACCAACCGCAGCGGCGGGGCCGCCCAGTCACTGAGCCATACTCATTACCCGCGCGACGAATTTGCTCTCCTACATCCGAAAGTTCTTCTGAAGGAAATGGACCCGCTCCAACACGTGTGATGTAAGCCTTTGAAACGCCCACAATGCCGTCGATCTTGTTGGGCGGAACTCCCGTACCGGTACAGGCACCGCCGGCCGATGCGCTGGAGCTGGTGACGAAGGGATAGGTACCGAAATCGACATCGAGCATCGTCCCTTGAGCGCCTTCAAATAAGATGCTCTTGCCCTCAGCAATCATGCGATTCAGCAGATGAGACGTATCGCAAGCGAGTGGGCGAATCTCATCGGCGTACTGCTTGTAACAATTGAGAATTTCCTCGAAGTTACCCGGATCGGTAATACGAAATGCGCCGGCGATGAGCTTCTTATCCTCTGCTAGCGGAAGGTAGAGGCTCTCAAATTCACTATCGACGAGGTCGGCAATCCGAATACCTCGGCGCGCAATTTTGTCCTCGTAAGCAGGCCCGATACCTCGCGATGTAGTCCCGATTGGAACGCGATCCTCCCGGCCTTCCGATATCTTCTCGATAGTTCGATGGAAAGGGAACAGGACATGAGCACGATTGCTGATCTTGAGCTGAGACCTGACATTTACTCCCGCTGCCTCCAATGCAGCGATTTCCTCCAGCAATGCGGCGGGATCTACCACCACACCGTTGCCGATTATCGCCGTCACCCCCGGCCGCAAAACACCACTCGGAATCAGTTTCAAAACGAACTTGCGATCTCCGATGAACACGGTGTGACCGGCATTATGTCCGCCCTGGTACCGCGCCACTGCATCGAAGTTTTCGGAGAGCAGGTCGACGATTTTGCCTTTGCCTTCATCGCCCCATTGCGCCCCCAATACAACCAAATTACTCATGGTTCTAAGGAAGAAACACCAAAAATCCTGATTGTATCGCAGAGTTACAATTTCCTTAAAAATCATGCACTTGAAGCCCTAATAGCGCGCTAATGCGGTGAGTGCACTGTGTGTTACCTTGGCACTAATGCAGATGTGCGGCGTCTTCAGGGCGCTGGGTCCCGACATATTTCGCCAACTGGTGCGTGGCATCTCCATTGGCAAACTCCGGACGTACCAGGTTTATGAGCGTTTTAAGCTGCGTGCCAGACTCGTCAAACTGAATGCAGAATCGCTACGCAAGGCCGAACCGAAATTTTGGGCGCGCATCGAAGCGGGCGAAGAGGAGTTCGCCACCGACATTTCTCAGGTGTTTCTTTTATCCCATCTCGAGATGATTGTCGACGTTCTGAATTTCTTGAACATTCCTAACGAACAGGGTTTTTTTGACAAAGATCTGAAACCTGATCAGTACCTCACAGACGGGTGGCAGACCCGAGTCTTTGAAACTTTTTCGGGCAAATATTCGCGTGAAGTTCTTCTGTTCTACATCAATCATCTCGATTGGGAGTTGACTAAGACAGATCAAGTGTTTCTGCCCGCTGCTTGAATCACGCACTTATGGGTGATCTGAAGATTTTCCAAGAGCACGTGAAGAAGGGTGAACTGAGCTGCGTACAAGCAGCATTAGCGGAAGACCCTTCGCTGCTGGATGCCGTCAACGAAGCCGGTCAGAGCGCCTTTCTTCTCGCTAAATACTATCGCCAAAACGAAGTGGCTGACTATCTCCTGAGGCTGAACCCGAAGCTTGACATCTTCACTGCCTGTGCTGCCGGTCGTACGGAACCCGTCTTCGAGCAAGTGGACGGAAATCCGAGTCTTCTCGCATCACGCAGCCCAGATGGCTGGACACCACTTCATTTGGCCGCTTTCTTCGGACATGTCGAACTTGCCAAGGGATTGATAAATCGCGGTGCTGCTGTCGATTCGCGGTCCGGTAATGCGATGGAGAATACACCCCTACATGCGGCGGCTGCGGGCGGCAATCTCAAATTACTCGAGCTGCTGCTAGATCGTGGCGCGGATGCGAATGCGCGACAGCATGGCGGATGGACGGCTCTGCACTCAGCCGCCCAGTCCGGCAATGTTGAAATTACTGAGGCTTTGCTGGAACATGGAGCGGCGGCTAATGTGCGAGCCGACAACAATCAGTCTCCTTTGGATCTCGCTCTCTTGAACAAGCATGAGAAGATCGCTGAACTCCTTGAGCGTCGAGGCGCTCAGCTACAGTAAGGCGCGAGCTCCACTGGATCATGCAGAAGCCGGAATTGGAAGAACTCAGGAGGGCCACTCTGGCCGCCTTCGCATCTGCGATGACCGCGGATGAACTCGAGGAGGCTCGCGTCCAAGTCCTTGGGCGTAAGGGCACTCTGGCGAATATCAGCAAGGAATTCGCGAAGATCCCGCCTGAAGAGCGTGCGCAGCTTGGCAAACAGCTAAATGCAGTCAAGCAAGAACTTGAACGCGAATACGAGAACAAGAAGCGACGATTTGACGACAGTGCGCTGGCCGAGCGGCTCAGTCGCGAGTGGATTGACGTCACGCTGCCTGCTCCCGGTATTCGTCCGGGCAGTCTACATCCCATCACGCAACTTCAGGATGAGATCGAAGACCTTTTCACCTCATTAGGATTTGCCGTGCTGGACGGTCCGGAAGTCGAAACGGAAGAGCATAACTTCGACGCATTGAACATCCCGCCCACTCATCCTGCACGCGACATGCAGGACACGTTTTGGCTTGATAACGGATTTCTGCTGCGAACGCATACGTCGCCAGTTCAGGTACGCGGCATGCGGCGATATCGGCCCCCGCTGCGCATGATTGCTCCGGGGCGGGTTTTTCGCAATGAGGAAGTTGATGCCTCACACGAACACACGTTTTACCAGCTCGAAGGGATGATGGTCGATAGGGAGGTATCGGTCGCGAATCTCATCTATTTCATGGAGACCTTGCTGAGCGGCGTGTTCAAACGTGTCGTAACTGTCCGCTTGCGTCCTGGATATTTTCCATTCGTCGAGCCCGGATTCGAATTGGACATCAAGTGCTTGATCTGCAATGGCGTGGGCTGCGCCGTGTGCAAACACAGCGGCTGGGTGGAACTGTTGCCTTGTGGGCTGATCCACCCGAACGTTCTCCGAATGAGCAACATCGATCCGGACAAATGGGGTGGTTTCGCATTTGGCCTCGGCCTTACGCGACTAGCGATGATGCGCTACGGCGTCGATGACATCCGGCAGTTCCAGGCCGGCGATCTGCGCTTCCTGACGCAGTTCTGATTCTTTCGTGGAGAAGAGCTAAGGTTGAAGTTTTCTTATCAATGGCTGCGAGAGCTCGTCCCTGATCTGTGTATCGACACCGGCGATCTCTATCGCTTAATAACAACCAAGACCGCCGAATGCGAAGGCATTGAGCCTGTAGGCGGTCACTTCGCCCGAGTCATTGCAGCTCGTGTCCTCGCGGTAGAACCTTTGCCGAAAGGCAAGAACAAATCCGTTCTCGCCGATATCGGCGATGATAAGCAGGTCAGGATTGTTTGTGGAGCACCCAATGTGCGTCCCGGTATGCTGGCGGCTTGGGTTCCGCCGGGCACCGTCCTCTCGGGAAAAACCATCGGCAAAACAGTAATAGAAGAAGTAGAGAGTGAAGGCATGCTGGCTAGCGCAGCCGAACTTGGTATAAACCGGGATCACACTGGCGTGCTCGAGCTCAGCGAAATTGGACCCGGCGAGGCACTTCCCCGCCTCGCCCCCGACTGGATCATAGAAATCGATAACAAGAGCCTGACGCACAGGCCGGACCTGTGGGGGCACTACGGCATGGCACGTGAAGTTGCGGCCATTACGGAAGGAACCTTAAAGGATCCCGTGAACACGAGGCTCCTGCCCCACGGGGACGCGCCACTAAAGATCGAGATCGCGGACCATTCGCTCTGTCCGCGTTACAGTGCCCTTGTTCTTGAGAACGTCGTCGTGGGACCTTCGCCGCTCTGGCTGCAAGCTCGTCTCGAGAGCGTCGGACTGAACAGCATAAATAATCTGGTAGATATCACGAATTACGTGCTGGCGGAGCTTCCGCAGCCAATGCACGCTTTCGACGCGGACAAGCTCGTGGGCGGCACGATTCAAGTGCGCCTGGCACGCGAGGGCGAGCGACTACAGGCACTCAATGGCGAAATCTACGAATTATCGGAAGCCGATCTGGTGATCGCAGACGCATCCGGCCCGGTTGCATTGGCAGGCGTGATCGGTGGAGCGGCTAGCGCGATATCGAGCAGCACTACGCGAGTTGTTCTAGAGAGTGCGAATTTTCAGGCGGCCGGCGTGCGATTGACCTCCGCACGCCATAAACTGCGCACCGATGCCTCCATGCGTTTTGAGAAATCGCTCGATCCGGAAAACACCGTTCGCGGACTCGCCCGCGCAATCGATCTGTTGAAGGAGATCGCCCCCAGCACTCGCACCATAGGCGGAGTGATCGATAATCGTGTACCGCCAGTAATTTCTCAACCTATCGAGCTGCCGATGGAATTTGTTGTCCGCAAACTCGGCAAATCAGTAACGGAAGACGAGGCAAGCCGCATATTACAGGCCCTGGGTTTCGAAATTATCCGTTCTTCTCCGGGTGTGCTCAACGTGAGAGTACCCACTTGGCGCGCTACTAAAGATATCGGACTCAAAGACGATCTGGTAGAAGAGATCGGGCGGATGATCGGATATGACCAAATTATCCCGGCTCCTCCTCTGGTCGCCTCCGTTGTTCCGCCGTCGAACCCTATGCGTGGCTATCTCCGCGGGCTGCGCCGAAAGCTTGCGGATCAAGGCTTCTCTGAGGTCTATAACTACTCGTTCGTGACCGCGTCGGATGTCGAACGATTTCATCTCGAGCCCGCTAGCCATATAAGTGTGCGCAATCCGATTGCGTCGGAACTCACTCATCTTCGTAGCAGCCTGCTTCCCGGATTATTTAAGAATCTCGTTAACAACGTTCGTAACTACCCGGAAATCCGCCTATTTGAAATCGGAAACGAGATTCATCCGAATACAACAACAAGAGCACCAGACGAGATCACGCACCTCGCTGCGCTTTTCTATAGCGCACAACCTGATGAACAGACATTTTTCGAAATGAAGCGCGTGCTGGAGTGCGCATTTCCCGGCGCTCACCTCGCCGAGAGCAAGGCAAGGCTTTATGAACATCCGTCACGTGCAGCCTCCGTTCATTGGGGTCAAAAACCAATCGGGCGTCTCTTTGAACTCCATCCATCTCTTTTAGCAGCTGAGGGGATCGAGGGACGGGCCGCGCTTTTCGACATCGATTTGCAGTACGCGCAGAGTATTGCATCCCAGAAGCAAACCAGCTACAAACCCCTGAGAAAATATCCAACCAGCAGTTTCGATCTTTCGGTAGTGGCCCCCACGAGAATGCCGGTCGCCGAGATTGAGAATCATCTTGCCAGGGCCGCGGCGGAGCGGCTGGTAACAATCCACTTCGTCCGCCAATATAGCGGCCCTCCATTGCCCGAAGGCCAGAAAAGCGTGTCGTATCACGTCGAAATCGGCGCACCGGATCACACTCTGAGTAGTGAGGAAGCCACCGCGATCCGGGAGCGCGTCACAAAAGCTATGCAGAGCGCCGGATTCGAAATTCGCGGCCTGGATTAAGATCGATTGAGAAACAATTCCCGCACTTCTTTCCAATTGTTCACGCGGCGAAAAGCTGTCTCGTTTACGTTATGCGGAGCGGTGAATAAAATTCCTTGCCCGCGAAACCGCTCGAAGTGCCGCGCGTCGTCGTCCACCAGATAGTCCGCGGCTATGATGCTCTTATCTCCGCAGAACACGAAGTGACTTGCCGGAACGAAAGGAAAGTGCTTCTGCAGCCATTCAAATTTGGCGGTAAAGGAGCACGGGACATCCATTGCGGCGGTAGTAATAAAAATTTCATAGCAACTCATGAGTTCGCGAACGACTTTGCGGCTATCCTGCATGACCGGAATCCCTGCGAAAAAGCTGGCTGTGCGAAAGTATTCGCTGGCGCGCGGGATGTGCGCCGGCTCGAGTACCTCTGCTAGACGTTTCCCATAAAAGTGTTCCTTGGTCAGTTTCCGGTTGAACTCTGCGTTATAAAGATTCAGGCAGTGCGCCATCGTATCGGCCGTCACCTCATCCATGTCAATCGCGATCCGCTTCATCATCCTTCTTGTGCTAAAACACAACATCCGCTCGCTGACGTATCTCCATGCAGCCCTTTCCCGTCGGCAACAGCTTACCCGGATTTAGCCGGCACTGCGGGTCGAACAACGTTTTGAAACGTCGAATCAAGTCTAGTGTCTCTTCTGAAAACTGATGCGCCATGAGCTCCATCTTTTCCATTCCCACGCCGTGCTCGCCCGAAATGGACCCGCCCACTGAGATACAAAAATCCAGGATTTCTTCCCCGGCGCGTTGCGCTCGTCTGCAGCTCTCCAGGAGAACGAGAATCGAAGGGCAGGATCGGGTGCATATTTCCATCGCCGGCATGGAAGACGTTGCTGATTGCGATGCCATGCCGTGCTCCAATCTCTTCGATTGCCCGTAATGTGCGCGCGATCTGTGTCCGCGGTACTACTCCGTCCTGAACGTAATAGCTGGGTGTCACTCGTCCAATAGCGCCAAAAGCGTTCTTTCGGCCCTTCCAAAGCAGGCCGCGCTCCTCGGCTGATTGCGCCACCCGAAATTCCCTTGCGCCGCACGCTGCGCACACCTCGCGAATGCGCTCCGCCTCTTCTTCGACCGATTCAATAAGCCCCTCCACTTCGATCAGCAGTACTGCGGCGGCATCCGTTGGGTACCCTGCGTGAGTCGCAGCTTCGACCATGCGGAGCATCGGACCATCTAGCATTTCGAGGGCAATTGGAATGATTCCCTTAGCGGTCAACGCTGCCACCGTGTCACCGGCTTGATCTACCGAGTTGTAGATTGCCAGCATTGTCTTCACCGCTTCCGGCTCACGCATCAGCCTCACGCCAATCTTCGTCACTAACGCCATGGTCCCTTCCGAACCCGTCAGTAAACCGACGAGGTCGTAGCCTGGTGTATCCGGCGCTGCGCCACCTACTTCGATAACTTGTCCGTCCGGCAACACCGCTTCCAGGCTGACTACATGGTTAGTCGTAACACCGTGCGCCAGCGTGTGCGGACCGCCTGCATTCTCCGCCACGTTCCCGCCGATCGTACAAGCGCGCTGGCTCGAGGGATCGGGCGCAAAGAAATACCCAAATGGCTGAACGGCCAGCGTGATATCCAGATTCACCACTCCCGGCTGCACGACTGCCCGTTCGTTCGGAATATCAATTTGCAGGATCTTATTCATCCTCGCAAAGGAAATCATCATGCCCCCAGCGCGAGCGATCGCTCCACCACTGAGCCCGGTACCTGCGCCGCGACCCACAATCGGCACCTTGTATTTCTGAGCCAGATTGACAAGCTGTACGACGTCGTCCGTTGTTCGAGGAAAAACCACCAGGTCCGGCTGCGACTTATCTACGCCGCCGTCGTATTCGTAAAGCTTGAGATCCGTCGCTACCGAAAGGACTGCAGCCTTTCCTACCTGCGCCTCTATATCCGAGATCAATTGCGAATCCGCCGGCATCTCAAGCCCAGCTGTTCAAAGCAGACTCTGCAGATAGCGCGTCATATCGTCGCTAAGCCAATCCTCCGCATTGGCGTACTTACGCATAACTCGCCCATTTTTGATGATGTATGTCTCTGGATACTGGAATGTGCCATAACGGGCGCTCAGGCCGGCTTTCGGATCCCAGGAAGTTTGGAATGCAACGTGAATCCGTTCTAGAAACGCGCGATATCTCTGCTGATTTTTATCGATGCTTACAGCCACTACGACCACACCGGAGCTTGCAAATCGTTTCTGCATCTCGTTAAGCGACGGAATTTCTTCGACGCATGGAACGCACCAACTGGCCCAAAAGTTCAAGACCAAAACCTTGCCGCCGAATTCCTCGGGAGTAATGCGTGTTCCCCGGTCGGTGACAATGCTGAAATTGGGCGCTTTATCGCCCTCCTTTACCGACGTATCCCGCAGGCTGAGGACGATCACCCCGATGAACGCGGCGGCGAAAAGGCCCATGAGCGCACGTAAAATGTTGTTGGTGTTCGCCTTACTCGTGGAACTTGTTGGTATAGCCGTCCGCGTCGCGGCTCCTTGTAGACTGCTCGATGCCACAGTACTCCTCATCAGGGATCAAATATCAGTATCTAACGAGGCATTTCCGACATCTAAGAAGAGCGATGCTTGTAACCCGCAGAGCGGAGTTCTCCGCCTCGCATTTTTGCCGTGTCCCCGATTTGAGCGAGTCTGAAAATCGTGAGCTTTTCGGCGACGAAGCAAATCTCAACGGACACGGCCATAACTTCATCGTTGAGGTGACGCTCGAAGGTGAACCCGACCCGGTGACCGGAATGGTCATTGACCTCAAAAAGGTGAAGGATGCTCTCCATGAAGAGATCGTCGAACCTATGGATCATCGCTTTCTCAATTACGAGGTACCGCCGTTTGATCGTGTCGTTCCAACGGTGGCGAATGTAGCGAAAGAGATCTGGCGGCGTCTGGATACCCGCTTCGCCGAGCTCGGTTGCAGCTTGGCGACAGTCCGTCTACACGAAACACCGGAGCTTTTCGTCGATGTGACTCGGGAAGACCGCGAAGACTTGGATCTGGAGACCGTTACAACCGAGGAGCGCGCTGCATGACGAGTGTCACGCGGAGTTATAGCTTCTCAGCCTCACATCGTCTTCACGCAACGGAACTGAGTGAAGCTGAGAATGCCGCGGTTTTTGGAAAATGCAACAATCCGTACGGCCACGGACACAATTACGTTCTCAGTGTCACCGTAGAAGGCCCCGTGGATCCCCGCACAGGATTGATCATCGACATGCAAACGCTCGATTGCATGGTCGAAGAGTTAATTCTTCGAGTTTTCGCACATCGTAACCTGAACTTCGATCTAGCTTACTTCGCGCACACCATTCCAACTACTGAGAACGTCGTAAAGGTGATCGCGGAAGTTCTCGACACGCAATGGACGACGTGGTTCAGAGAAAACACCGCCGCACGATTGGCAAGGATTCATGTTCAGGAAACCGAGCGTAACGGCTTCGAAGTCGCGATAAAGCCGCGGCAGAACAGGCGCAGGTTGTCGATTGCAACTGAGAGCATCACCGTAAATGTCTAAAATCAAAGCACCTCGAACGAAGCTTCACATGCGGGCGCAAAATAAGGGTTCCGTTATTGAATTGCGGCGCAATCCGCGGGAGGGCGCTATTGCCTCTCATGCGGAAGAGATCATTCGCATCCTGGGAGAAGATCCTGAGCGTGAGGGCCTGCTCCGCACGCCGGAGCGAGTCGAGAAAGCCCTGAGATTCCTCACGAGCGGCTACGCCACAGATATCCAAAAGATCGTCAATGGCGCGCTTTTTGACGTGAAGTATGACGAAGTGGTAATCGTTCGAGACATCGAATTCTTCAGCATGTGCGAGCACCACATGCTTCCCTTCTTCGGCAAGGTACATGTTGCCTATCTGCCTGATTCAAAGGTGATCGGTCTCAGTAAGATCCCTCGTATTGTGGACCTGTTTGCCCGGCGCCTTCAGATCCAAGAGCGTTTAACTCAGCAGATTGCTGAAACCATCCAAGATTTGCTGAAGCCTCGTGGTGTAGGCGTTATTTGTGAAGCCCGGCATTTCTGCATGATGATGCGAGGTGTCGAAAAACAACACTCTGGCGCGATAACCAGCGCGATGCTCGGCGCTTTCCGGGAAAATAAGGAGACCCGGCATGAGCTTCTTTCGCTGGTCGGACAGCGGTCCACCAGCATTTAGAGCGCTGGCTGGAGTTGGCCCGCCCGCATGATAGCATCGGGTCATGAGTGGCGAAAGTCGCCTGTTTGAAGCCGGTCCTGACCCGTTTGGCCGTACCTGGAAGGTCCAGTTCCGCTGGCTTCAGACCGGTATCTCAATCAGACATGCCGACACCGTGGACGTTAAATTTTTCGTTACGCCTCCGGATGGAGCTACTGAAGAAAAGGTGATAGCGCTACCCCATCCGGCACTTCTTCAAATTACGGCGCAGAAGGGCCGCAAACTCTCTGACGCATACTGTATGCGCCTCGCTGCCAGGCACCTTAGACACATGATCGAAACCTCAGAGGACATGGATGAGACGCTAGTGAATCTTTCACCTGCAGAGCTCGCCTCTTATGACCGCCAATTAAACGACGTAACGTAAGAGCGCCACTGATGATCCATTCGGGAGTACGCGTTCCGTGTTGCACGTACCGCGTTTCGTTCGGAATTGTTGACAGTGCCTAAGTCAAATAAGGAAATAGATATGGTCAGTTGCCCTAAATGTGAAGCTTCCATTGATGTGGAAGAAGAAGAACTCGATGAAGGTGATGTCCTGTCGTGCGATGAGTGCGGAGCTTCTCTAACGGTCGCTAGCGTGAATCCGGTCGAACTGGAGTCCGAAGAAGACGCGACCGAGGACGACGCGGACTTTGACTACGACGAGGATGAGGAAGAAGAGGAGGAGGAGCAGGACGAGGAGGATTGGCGATAGGCTTCTCATCTATCGAGTCTCATGGTCAGGGACCACGCCCGCCAGCATCTCTTGTCGCCATCCTGCTGGTTGGCATTTCCGTCCTAACCGTTTCGCCTCTGTGTCGCGCCCAAGTCCAGGCACCCGTGGTCGGCCAGAACGCCGGCATGACTCGCTCTATTCAGGGTGTGATTCTGAGCGCCGCTGGGCACCCTGTTGCAGGTGCCGTAGTTTTATTGAAAGACACGAAAACACTACAGGTACGTTCCTACATCGCCCAATCTGATGGGCGCTATCGTTTTTACGGGCTGAGCACGGACATCAACTACCAGGTAAGAGCTGAGGCCAACGGGCTGACGAGCAAGACAAAGACGGTCAGCGTATTCGATAGCCATAAAGTAGTTAGGCTAAACCTCAAGCTCAAGAAAAAGCTGAAGTCCTGATTTTAGATTTCAGTAGCGGGGAACCGCAGGATCTATTTCACGGCTCCAGCGATCTATACCGCCCGCGACGCTAAAACAGTTTCCGATTCCGTGTTCCCGTAGCCAGTCCACCACCTGCAGACTCCTCACGCCGTGATGACAGAGCACGAGGAGATCCGTTTCGTCAGCCAGGGCTTTGAGCCGTGGGAGTTCACCGGGAACGGATCTCATCGGAATATGACTGGATCCTTCAATACTGGCAACCGCAAACTCCTCCGCTTCGCGAACGTCGATCAAGGACGCTTTTGTGCGCGCGTTTAGCCGGAATTGCGCATCATGCGGTGTGACCTCGAGAGCTTCTAACACCGGCTAATTAATGATGGCGCAAGCTATTGTCTCGAAATTATGCCGCTGCCAGTTCAGACGCTTCCACATCATCTTCTACCACCTCGCCTGCCGCTCGCAGCCGGTCCACGTTCTCCTGGCAAGGTACACAATACGCTGCCCAAGGTAGCGCCTTTAGACGCTTTTCGGGAATGTCCTCGTCGCAACGCAGGCACACGCCAAACGTGCCCTCTTCAATTCGATTCAGCGCGGCTTGTACCTCCTTCAACAGCTTCGATTCCCGATCCAGGTTACGAATCGCCACCTCCCGGTTGAGCTGCTGCTGAAGACGGTCAAAATCTTCTGCCGCGTTTTCGATCAGAATCTCTTCGCGGTCCGAGCTGCCCGCCAATAGTTCCTTCTTCTTTGTTTCCAGCATTCGCTGGAATTCTTTTTTCTTCAATTGGGACATCTTATCTACTCCAACTCAGTTTTGACGCACCTGTCACTCCTAGCCAATCGAGTTTTTCGCCCCGCAGAATACCCAGGAAGCTGGGCCGCGGTGGCGCCCTTGACCGCCTATCTGTTAGTTTCTAAACAGAAAGAACTGTGCCAGATCGCTTACAAGGAACTGAGATGCGCAGTACTCGAGCAAAGTTGCAACACTTCGAGTCGAGTCGCGCGAGCCGCATATCGGATCGAGCAAAGGACCCGGAGTTTTCTCCCGAAGGCCACGCTCCCAGTTCCGTTGGTACCAAGCCGTTTATACTTTATCTAGCGTTTCTGCACAACTATTCCACAAGATAATGTGGCTCGGTTGTATTGACGTCTGAGATAATTTGCGGTTCAATAGCTCTGTTGACCGAATCCGCTCCGGATGATTCGGCCCTCCTGGAGCCATCCTGAATGCCTACCGCTATCGCACCCGCACTTGATGATCGCAAATACAAACCGCTGTTGAGAGAAGAACGTACCGGCGTGTCGTTCTTAAGGTTTTTCACATCCAAGCTGGAACCGGGTGCTACCCCGTACAGCCAGATCAACTGGGAACTTCGTACTGCCACCATCGGCAATGACAAGGGTTCGGTCATCTTCGAACAGCGTGACGTAGAAGTTCCGGCGGAATGGTCCCAGACCGCAACCAATATTGTGGCCAGTAAGTATTTTCATGGCCGTATCGGTTCGCCCGAGCGGGAATCGAGCGTAGCTCAATTGGTGCACCGCGTGGTCGACACCATTGCCGATTGGGGTTTATCGGGGAACTACTTCAAAACTAAAGAAGATGGTGAGAACTTCCGTAACGAACTAGCCCACCTGATGCTCGCCCAGAAGGCCTGTTTCAACTCGCCCGTCTGGTTTAACGTGGGCGTTCGGGAATCTCGCGGTTATGGTTTTTATTTTGATGAAGCTACCCAGGCAATAAAGAAGCTGCAACCCGGTGAAAATCATCCACAGTGCTCCGCCTGCTTCATCAACTCGGTTGGCGATACGCTCGAATCCATTCTGGATCTGGCGAAAACCGAGGGCATGCTCTTCAAATGGGGATCCGGTACCGGTACGAATCTTTCCGCAATCCGTGAAGAAGATGCACATCTTTGGGGCGGCGGCCGCGCTTCCGGCCCACTGAGTTTTATGAAGGGATTCGACGCCTTTGCCGGGGTAATCAAATCAGGAGGCAAGACGCGCCGAGCAGCGAAAATGGTAATCCTCAATTCGGATCATCCCGACATCGAGAAATTTATATGGTGCAAAGCCAAAGAGGAGAAGAAGGCCCACACGCTGATCGAAGCAGGCTATGATTCCTCGCTCGACGGAGACGCCTACAGCTCCATTTTTTTCCAAAACGCCAATAATTCTGTTCGAGCGTCGGATGAGTTCATGCAGGCTGTAGCTGATGATGCCGATTGGTGGACCAAGAGTGTAGTTGCCAAACAATCCGTGCGCCGCTACAAAGCTCGTGACCTTCTGTGTCAGATCGCCGAGGCCACTTATCAGTGCGGTGATCCCGGCATGCAGTTCGATACGACAATCAACCGCTGGCATACCTCTAAGCACACGGCTCGCATTAACGCTTCGAATCCCTGCTCGGAATACATGTTCCTTGATGATTCAGCCTGCAACCTGGCCTCCCTGAATCTGATGAAGTTCGTGGGCCCGGATGGCACCTTCGATGTGGAAGCATTCCGCCATGCGGTCGATACCGTCATCCTGGCGCAGGAAATACTCGTCGATAACGCCTCTTATCCGACCGAGAAGATTGCGAGGAACTCGCACGATTTCCGGCCGCTCGGACTTGGTTATGCCAATCTAGGCGCGATGTTGATGTCGCTCGGCCTGCCGTATGACAGCGAAAAGGGACGCGATTTCGCCGCAGCCATTACCGCCATTATGTGCGGACAGGCGTACTTGATGAGTGCTCGGATCGCGGGAGCCGTAGGCCCATGCGCAGGCTACCAAGAGAACATGGAGCCATTCCTGGACGTCATTCAAATGCATTGGAATGCGGTTAACAGTATAGACAGCAAGCGGGTTCCCGCTGCTATGTTCAAAGCCGCGGAAGAGTGTTGGCGTCACTCTTATGAACTAGGTTCCGAGAACGGATTCCGCAATTCACAAGTCACTGTGTTGGCGCCCACAGGAACGATCGGTTTCATGATGGATTGCGACACCACCGGGATTGAACCAGACCTGGCGCTGGTCAAGTATAAGAAGTTGGTTGGTGGCGGTGTCATCAAAATCGTTAACAACACCGTCCCTCAGGCTCTGATCAAGCTGGGTTACACCGCCGAGCAAGCCGAACAGATCGTTTCTCACATTGATGCGACCGGCACGATCGAGGGCGGGCCACATCTTAGACCGGAACACCTGCCGGTATTCGATTGCAGTTTCCGGCCACAAAACGGAACTCGTTTCATTCATCATATGGGCCATGTCCGCATGATGGCGGCTACCCAGCCGTTCATATCCGGCGCTATCTCAAAAACCATCAATATGCCCGAGGAGTCCACGGTGGAGGACATCATGGAAGCCTATACCGAAAGCTGGAAGCTGGGCCTCAAGGCTGTAGCGATCTACCGGGACGGATCAAAGAAAGTCCAGCCACTTAGCTCCGGAACCGGCAAGAGCGAGAAGAAAGGCGTAGCGGTTGCGGCTCCAGCAGCCGTTCCTCAGATCGTTGAGAAGATTGTTTATCGGCCAGTTCGACGCAAGCTTCCTGACGAACGCCAATCGCTAACGCATAAGTTCTCGATTGGGGGTCATGAAGGCTATATCACCGTTGGATTGTATGAAGACGGAACTCCGGGCGAGGTCTTCATTTCAATGGCCAAAGAAGGCTCGACAATTTCCGGCCTGATGGACACTCTCGCAACCTCAATCAGTTATGGACTGCAATACGGAGTACCGCTCAAGTTCTTCGTGGATAAGTTCAGCCATGTCCGCTTTGAACCCAGCGGCTGGACCGGAAATCAGCAAGTCCCTTACGCCAAATCGATCATCGACTATATCTTTCGCTGGCTTGGCAGCCGTTTTCTCGGTATTACGGAGGCCAACGAGGCGGGTGAAACAACGAAGCTTCGGCCTACCGTTCCCGATCCGCAAACAGCTCTTCCCTTCGAGGCCAACGTAGTAGCAGATGCGCCGCTTTGTTCGGAATGCGGCAGTATCATGACCCGTAACGGATCCTGTTATAAATGCGAAAACTGCGGCGGCACCTCAGGCTGTAGTTAAAGGCCCATATACGGCGGAAGCACTGTCCGAGCCCAGCCGCTCAATCCTCCGGAACAGGTCGCTTCCGCCGTATTGCGACGGGTTTCGAGCGAGCCCACCCACTCAGCTCGTATCAGGTTGTCTGTTGCCGGCGCCGGTTGCCCACCAATACGGATCTGGCATTGGCGAGTCGAGAAAATTGCATAGCGCAAGCCCGGCTGCATGGGAATTCGGGAAGGCGTTCCAATAAAGATCTCGACCGCTCTGGTTCCGAACAGAGCGGCCAGCTTCTTCAAAACCCTGGCTTCCTGGGTCTGTCGACCCTTTGCATCGACCCGCGCGATCAGTTCTCCCTTGTTAATCGTTGATGCAAACAGGATCTGGTCATCGAAGAACTTCCCGTCGCGCGGAGTGGGTCGATATCCTCGAATGATAGATCGCACATCCACATATGCTATCCCGCACGCCGACTCCGACAAGTAATCAATCGGTTCGGGTTGTTTGTTTTGCAGGCGAATAGCAAATTCGATGAAGTTTGACATGGGCGTAATAAGGAACGGCACCGTGCCGTCGCTGCAACTCTCGTAGACTACGCTCCGGGAAGCCGACCATATCCTCTGATTGTGATCGATTTGCAAGTGATCTCTGAAAAGTACCTGCCATTCGAAACCGAGATAGGCGCCCATCGGAAATTGGCCGTCGCCTGTAGGGAAACGAGTTGGGTCAGACACGGTCAAGCTCATGTGGTTTAGCGTCGGTGCATTAAACCCTACAAACCACGGGAGCACAGTTAAACCGATCAGCGTTCCAGGAATCCAGGACCTGCTGCGGGACAACGATCGATAGACCCAGACCGAACGCCGGCTCGAAATGACAAACAAGATGCTCGCTATCGTCAGAAAAAGATAGCGCAGCGTATATAACTGCAACGAATAGAATCCGAGCGGTATCAAGGGCGCGACAGCGAGACAAATATAGAAGATTCTGAAATACCGCTTCTGTACGGCAAATTTGAGAGCAAGCGCCGCCGTTAGCACTAGCAGAGCTACTAAGACGGTTGTCAAGCCAAAGATCAGGAATCCGAGGTACGTCCTGACATCGAAAGAAAGTGGATTTGTGTCCGGAATGGTCGATCCGGCCATTACTTTACCTGTCAGTACCGGCAAAATGGCTGCGACGACTAGCAACCAAGGTAAAGGACGCCGGACCAGCACCAGAAAGCGAGCGCAAGACATTTGTGAAAATGCGAGCGCCGGAATCGCGAGTACCACATCGCCTCGGCAAGCCGCGGCCGCGGCCACCGAAGCTATTGCAAGTGCCAGCATCGCCTTAGATCCGGGGCGGCCCAGGAAAAAGAAGGCCATCAACAGGAAGGCTAATGAGAACCAGGCCGATCCAAGGTACGGAATATAAAGGATTAGAACAGGAGAGAGGAGGACGGGCAGCACGAGCGGCAGCGGCGCGTTTCGGGTTCTACCCATACGTAAACCCAGGCTGACCCACGCCAGGGAGGCCAGTATCGTCAGCAATACGTTTGCGGCAAGAACCGGGTCGCTGTGCGGGAAGAATCGATACAGCCAGCTCAATACCAGGAACACGCCCCATTGCTTATCAAAGTTATAAAAAACGGCGTGCAGAGGGGATGCCTGATGTCGGGCGAGCTGCCAGGCGCCGTCCAAAATCGCGGCTTGATCATTGTCCCGAAAGGTTGCCGATACGAACGGCCAAACCAACAGCAAAAGAACAAGTACTTGGATCGGCAACACTTCCCTGCGTGCCCTTATCCTCCTCATCTGGCCCATGGCGCAATTACGAGCGTATCCTGGCGCAGATTGCTTGCGAGGATTTTCGCTCTGGGCCACTACTTTTCTGGAACTTCTAAAGCTATGTCACGCCTTCTTGCTGTCTTTCTGCTTCCTTTCTGTTATTTAATGCTCTCGGCCCCAGCGGGTGCCCGGGGTAGCAGCGCGTCCACTGCCGCGGCCCGCACAGTCCCGCACACCGATTCTCAAATCGACGCCACCATCCGAATGAAACTGGCCAAATCCAAAATTGGAAAAGACGGTTTCCACTTCCATGTGCAGCACGGTATTGTGACCTGGGAAGGCACGACGAATGTCATCCAGCACAAGGGATCGGCTACTCGCATGGCGAAAGCCGCGGGTGCCACACAGGTAATCAATAATATCCAGATAAGTGACAGCGCGAAGGCGAAGGGCATCGCCAACCTCAAACGGGCCAGCGTGGTTCAGTAACATTCTGGGCCCAGGAAGTAGCGCCGCCGCCCATGTTAGAGTGGGAGCGAACCGAACTTCCTGATGAAAAGTAGTCTTCTATTCTCAGCTGTCCTGTGTTCTGCGGTGAGCTTTGCGCAGGGAACATCTTCCCCCACCCCCGCTGCTCCGCAAACCACACCACCACCTCCCCCCAGTCAAATGAGGGTTCGCGGACCCGAAGCGGTTGCCCGCCAAGATCCTGGCCGGATTGTGGCGACAATCGACGGCAAGCAAATCACGGCCAAGCAAGCCGCCGATATGCTGCAAGCCATTCCACCGGAACAGCTGAAGCGGTATCAATCGAACCTCTCCGCGGTCGTTCAGCAGATCTATATGAGTCAACAGCTTGCGGAGCAGGCTACGAAAATGAATCTGGACCAGCAGTCTCCGTGGAAAGAGCAGCTTGAGCTCACTCGGAATAACATTCTGACGCAAGCCTACTTGAATAAAATGGCGAGTACGACGCCGGCTACTCCTACCGAAGATCCGCAGGCGTACTACAACACCCATCAGCCCGAATTCGATCGCGTGAAGCTAAGTGGAATTTTCGTCGCCTTTAACCCGCCCGGCACTCCCGCATCTTCGGCAGCCAACAGTCGCACTGAGGAACAGGCTCGGGCAAAAGCCGACGATATCGAAAAGAAGCTGAAGGCGGGAGGCGAATTTGGCACTTTGGCGAGAACCGAATCCGATAATCAACAGGCAGCGGCTCGCGGCGGAGAACTAGGTTCCTTCAGCGTAGCTGATCCTCAACTACCAGCAGAGCTGAAAACTGTGTTGAATACGCTCAAACCTGGGCAGACATCAGATCCCGTCCGCATTCCAAATGCCCTGCTGATTGTGAAGGTTGACAGTCGCGAGAAATTGACCTACGATCAGGCCAAACCCGAAATAATGCAGAAGCTGCAAAACGAACGGAACCAAGCCGCCGTGAAACACGAAGTCGACAAGTACAAGATCCAGGTACAGGATCCTGATTTCTTCAACGCGTCCGCGGCGCCAGCTTCGAACATTCCCTCATTACAACGTCCTGCAAGCGCTTCACCTCAACCCAGTGCGCCTCAGGCTAAACCCTAGACTCGCGGCGCGGACGCGTAAGCGCCTCACTCAAATAGCCATCAGTCTCCCGGTGAGACTCGGGAATGACCTCTCGGTCAGTGTCAACCCACAACTGACCGCCTATCGGGGCAAGCTGCTGTCCGGCTTCCCCGATCTGGGCACGGCAATTCATGCGGCTGCCTTTATTCGCCAGCGACGGATCGTTCTTGAAAGCACTCTTTTGCGCAGACCGGACATGCTGCGGCTCATTCTCATCCACGAAGTCTTTCACTTTGTGTGGGTGCGCCTGGACAACGCGTCGAGACGCGAATTTGCGGCGTTGCTGCGAAAAGAAATAAAGGCAGGAGCTCGGGGTGAACTAGGTGAATCGGCCGCCGTGCGAAAGGCAGCGCTCAGATCGCAGCGAAGTCTCCACCCGCGCGGCAAAGACTGGAGCGAATATGTCTGCGAAAGCTTTTGCGATACAGCTGCCTGGTTTTATTCGGGAAGCCCGAGCACCTTCGACTTCAAGCTCGCGCGCAAATGGGCGACGCTTAGGCGCGATTGGTTTCTCTCAAAGTTTCCAGAATCTTCCTGCCAGCGCGCAACGTAAATCGGGTATCGCGGCGGTAAACTAAGGTATTAGATGCTTTCGACTGTTCGGAATGCCCGCTACCTCCTGCTCGTCTTAGGGCTGGCGACGCTTATGGCGTGCTCCGGGTCGAAGGCGCAGTCCGATAGTGCCCGTGCTTCCGCCAAAGCGCACAACGATCGCAAAGCGGCTCCTGACTTTACACTCACCGATTCCGATGGGGCCAAAGTGAAATTGGCGGACTACCGCGGGAAGGTAGTTCTGTTAAATTTTTGGGCGACATGGTGCGGGCCCTGTCAGATCGAGATTCCTTGGTTCATGGAGTTTGAGCAGCAATATAAATCGAAGGGCTTCGAGGTGTTGGGCGTATCCATGGATGAAGATGGTTGGTCCGCTATAAAGCCCTATATGGCAGAGCACAAGCTGAACTACAGGATTCTGCTGGGCGACGATTCGGTCAGCCAGCTCTATGGCGGACTCGATGCGCTGCCGACAACGTTTATCATTGATCGTGACGGGAGATTCGCCTTTCCTCCTCATGTTGGACTGGTCGGTAAGAATGAATACGCGAGCGAAATTGAGAGTCTTCTCGACGAAAAAGGAACCGACGCTTCTTCTCGCCCTCTCTCTTCTACTGCCGTTTTGTTGTTCGGCGCAGCAGAATAGATTGATTGTTCATCCTCCTCAGCAGGTCACGATAAAGCGCGGGGCCTCCGTCGCCCAGGATCTGGACGTAGCAGTCCAGAGCGGTTTTCACGTCAACAGCGATAAGCCGAAAGACGAATTCCTGATTCCGCTGAAATTGACTTGGACGGGCGGCCCGCTCGAAATCCAGAGTGTCTCCTATCCAAAACCCGAAGAGATCAAAGTAGGCAATCAACTCTTATTGGTTTTTACGGGTGACTTCCGTATCGAGACGAAGTTCCAGGCTCCAGCGAACGCGCCGCCCGGCAATGCAATGATGGTCGGCAAACTTCGTTATCAGGCGTGTAACAACGAAATGTGTTTTCGGCCGGCCTCAGTCGAGGTCCACCTGCCTGTATCCGTCGAATAACATGTAATCGAAGCCCGTGGCGTCTATGCGCCGTCTCATTCTCAGGCCCGGAGCGATCGGCGATTGCATTTTGTCACTGCCCGCCTTGGAACATCTCGCTTGCGACTTTACCGAGATATGGGTGCCCGCCCCCGTTGTTCCTCTTGTGCGATTTGCGCAAAAAGTCCGCGCACTTTCAGCTACAGGTATCGATCTGTTCGGTGTGGAAGGCCTTTCTTTTCCGAAGGAGCTTTCAGGCGTTCTGCGAAACTTCGATTCCATCATTAGCTGGTACGGTACAAACCGCCCCAACTTTCAACAAGCAATTCGCGGGTTAGGAATACCGTGTGAATTCCACGCAGCCCTGCCGGATCGCGAGTACCCGGCGCACGCTGCGAAATTCTTTGCCGACCAGGTGGGCGCGGATCCAAATATAATTCCACGCATCCACATCCCCGCGGATAATCCGCGCAACTCCGTCGTGATTCATCCCTTCTCTGGTGATCGACGAAAGAACTGGCCGCTCCCTTATTACGAGGCGTTCGCTTCGCGAATAAATACTGCCACAGTTGAATGGACCGCAGGGCCGGAAGAGATGCTCGACCGCGCTACTCGCTTCCAGAATCTTGCCGAGTTGGCCGGCTGGTTAAGCGGAGCAAGGCTCTACATTGGCAACGATTCAGGAATCACTCACCTGGCCGCCGCACTAGGAATCCCCACGCTTGCTCTGTTCGGCCCGACTGATCCTGCGAAGTGGGCGCCGCGAGGTGAGAACGTCGTGGTCTTACGAAATGAGCCCATCGAAAGCCTCTCGGTCGAGGCAGTACTTGAAGCCGCTAATCTGCAGCTAAATTCTTCCTCGTACGTTTCCTCCACCTGACGATAGGCTTGCGCGCCGCTGTCACTTCGTCTACTCGCGGTGTGCGTGTCAGATGCGGAGCTTTCAGGACAAGTTCGGGATCGTTTTCCACTTCCTTCGCAATCGAGATCATGGCATCTGCGAAGAGATCAAGCTCGCTCTTGCTTTCGGTTTCGGTCGGCTCTATCATCAACGCCCCACGCACGATCAGCGGAAAACTCACCGTATACGGATGAAAACCGTAGTCGATCAAACGCTTCGCGATATCGCCGGTGCGTATCCCCTTCTTGGCCTGCCGATCATCACTGAAAACACATTCGTGCATGCTGCGGGCTTTATAGGCGATTTCATAATACGGCTCGAGAAGTGTACGAATGTAGTTCGCGTTCAGCAACGCGTCAAGCGTGGCTTGCCGTAACCCATTACCCCCGTGCGCCATGACATAGGCAAGGGCGCGAACCAAGACGCCATAGTTACCGTAGAAGGCCCTGACTCGCCCGATCGACTGAGGCAAATCATAGTTCCATTTCCAGCTTTGCCCCTCTCGTTTGAGGCGAGGTGAGGGCAAGAAGGGCGTCAGCACTTTTGCAACCGCAACGGCCCCGGCGCCTGGACCGCCTCCGCCGTGCGGCGTCGAGAATGTCTTGTGAAGATTCAGATGCATCACATCGATGCCAAACGCCGCTGGCTTTGCCACGCCCACCAGCGCGTTCATATTCGCTCCGTCCATATACACCAGGGCGCCTTTATCGTGCAGGATGCCGCAGATCTTCTGAATGTTTTCTTCGAAGACGCCCACTGTATTTGGGTTGGTGATCATCAATCCCGCCACATCCTCGGTTACGACTTGCTCGAGAACGTGCAAATCCACCATTCCACGCTCGTTCGATTTGATGTTTTCAACCGTGTAACCGACAGCAGTAGCGGTAGCAGGATTAGTGCCGTGAGCAGAATCAGGAACCAGGATCTTCTTGCGAGGATAACCGCGCGTTTCAAGCAGCGCTCTGATCATCAGAATGCCGGTAAACTCGCCATGCGCGCCGGCCGCCGGCTGGAGCGTGACGGCGTCCATGCCGGTTATCTCGGCGAGTGCTTGCTCGAGGACGGCTATCACTTCCATACAGCCCTGTGACAGCTCTTGTGGTTGATAGGGATGGGCCCAGGCCAGTCCTTCGGTCCGCGCGACCAGTTCGTTGACGCGCGGATTGTATTTCATTGTGCAGGAACCGAGTGGATAAAGACCCAGATCGATTGCGTAATTCCAGGTGGAAAGGCGCGTAAAATGCCGCAGGACTTCAAACTCGCTCACCTCCGGGAAATCTTCAATCTCGTCCCGCACATTTTGTTGACCAATTGCTTCCTGAGCATCAACCGCGGGGACGTCCAACGGCGGAAGCTGATAGCCGCGCTTGCCAGGAGAGCTCTGCTCGAACAGCAACGGCTCGTTCTGAACGATATGCTTTGACGCCTTCTTGATCATTGCTCAAACGCTCGGCCGACTTTATCCATGTCGCTACGCTTGCTCATCTCCGTCGCACACAGCAGCATGCAATCCTTCAGTTCCGGATAAAAACGGCCTAGTGGCAGTCCGCCAATGATTCTCTCCTGCAGCAGCTCTTTATTTATTTCCTCAGGAGACCGTCCATTGCTCCTCGCAACGAACTCATTAAAGAACGGCGCATCGAACGCCTTAGCCATCCTGTTCGAAAGGTAGTGCGCCTTCGCGAGATTCTGTTCGGCAAGCTCGCGCAGACCTTCCTTTCCGTAGACCGACATGAAAACGGTCGCCATCAGAGCGAGCAGCGCTTGATTCGTGCAGATGTTTGAAGTCGCCTTCTCCCGCCGTATGTGTTGCTCGCGTGTGGCGAGCGTCAGGCAGAAAGCCCGGTTTCCTGCGCTATCGGTCGTTTCGCCTACCAGTCGCCCTGGAAGCTGGCGCATATATTTCTCGCGCGTCGCAATGATCCCGGCGTAGGGACCGCCATAGCTGGGGGAAATTGCAAAGCTCTGCAATTCCCCGACTACAATATCCGCTTCCCCCGGTGGCCGAATCAGACCCAATGCCACTGCTTCGGTGAAAGCCACTACCAGCAGTACGCCGCGATTCGAAACAATCGAAGAGAGTTCCTCGATCTGTTCCAACAAACCGAAAAAGTTAGGCGACTGGACAATTAAGGCTGCCACACTGTCGTTCAGTTTGCCCTTCAGATCATCCAAATCTAGAAGCCCGTTCTTGCCATAGGCGATTTCTTCGACCGGGATACCTTGGTGCTGGGTGTACGTGTGCAGAACTTCGCGATACTCCGGGTGCACCGTGCGCGCGATCAGAATTCGCTCGCGGCGAGTCACCCGGACAGCCATCATGGCAGCCTCCGGAACCGACGAAGACCCGTCGTACATGGAGGCATTTGCAACATCCATACCGGTAAGCTGGCAAATCATTGTCTGGAATTCAAAGATGCTGGTAAGCGTGCCTTGCGAGATCTCAGCCTGATACGGCGTGTACGAGGTCAGAAACTCTCCTCGTGAAACGACGGAATCGACGAGCACGGGCCGGTAGTGGCTATACACTCCTGCGCCCAGGAAGCTCGCATATCCAGTGGCATTTCGCGCAGCCTGTGCTTTAAAGTAATCGACTATCTCGTATTCACTTTTACCGTCGTCTATGGCTAGCCGGCCGTCGAAACGAACCGCTTCTGGAAGATAGGAAACCAGATCTTCTTCAGACTTTAACCCGATTGTGGAGAGCATCGCATGACGCTCAGAGTCCGACTTAGGTAGGTATCGCAACTAGTTATTTCCCGACGGCTTTCGCGACGCTATTCTGCGCCTACGTATTTCTGGTAATCCGGAGCTGACATGAGCGCATTGATTTCGTCCGCCGAATCTGCGGCTAGCTTCACTTTAATAAGCCACGCTTCCCCATGCGGATCTTCGTTGAGCCGTTCGGGCGACTTCGCAAGGAGATCGTTGCTCTCCGTAACTTCGCCGGAAACAGGCGAGTAAACCTCCGACACCGCCTTCACTGATTCAACTGACCCGAAACTTCTGCCCTTGGTCACCGAAGCGCCTGGCTTGGGTAACTCGACAAAGACGATATCGCCCAGTTCGTGTTGGGCGTGCTCCGTAATACCTACCGTGGCATGATCACCTTCAACTCGCACCCACTCGTGCTCTTTTGTGTATCTGTAAGTTTCTGGATAACCCACCGCTTAACCTCGCTTATAAAACGGAGTCTTGACCGTCTGCGCTTCAACCGGTACATTGCGGATCATAACTTCTATACGCGTTCCGGCAGCAGCCCTGTCCACTGGCAGATAGCAAAGCCCGATATTCTTGTTCAACGTAGGAGAAGGCCCTCCACTCGTGACCCAGCCCTGCGGGCTCCCATCAATCGCGATTTCATAGCCATCTCGGCCGATACCGCGGCCTATCATCTCGAAACCTGCAAGCTTGCGGGTCACTCCTCGCCGCTGAGAATCTTCGAGCGCCCGTCGACCCACGAAATCTCCCTTGTCCATTTTGACAATCCAGCTCAAATCGGCCTCGAAAGGATTGATAGACGCGGTGAGCTCATGTCCATACAGCGCCATCTTGGCCTCGAGTCGTAACGTGTTCCGGGCGCCCAGACCGCAAGGCTTAATACCAAATTCTTCTCCCGCCGCCAGAATCTCATTCCAGATGCGAGCAGCGTCATCTGGAGAAACATAGATCTCGAATCCATCCTCCCCGGTGTAGCCGGTGCGCGCGATACGCGCTGCGCTCCCCAAAACCGCTCCATCGCGAAACCAGTAATATTTGATCTCCGAGAGTTTGAGCTCGGTCAACTTCTGTAGTGTGAGCAGCGCTTTCGGACCCTGAATTGCAAGCTGCGCATAACAATCGCTCGAGAACTCCGCTTCGGCATCAAAGCGATTATGCCCGACAATATGTTCGAAATCTTTCTCCTGATTCGAAGAATTCACGCATAAAAAAAAATGGTCTTCGGCGATTTTGTGAACTAGAACGTCATCTACAAAACCGCCGTGTTCGTAAAGGAGACCTGAATATTGTGCTTGGCCGGGCTTCAATTTTGCTGCGTTGTTGGTTGTCACGTAATCCACCAGCATTCGTGCCTCGGGTCCGCGCACGTCGATCTCACCCATGTGGCTCACGTCGAAGAGGCCAACTGCCTTGCGAACGGCGTTGTGTTCCTCGAGAATGCTTGAGTACTGAACAGGCATGTTCCACCCACCGAAGTCGACCATTTTCGCCCTCGAGGCAAGATGAGTGTCGAAGAGTGGAGTTCTCCTCAGGTCGGTGATCGCGGCCATTGAGTAGCGGAACCCTCAGCGTAACATCCCGCCCGAGGATGCTCTGCGCTGCTGTAGGTTTACACGCCCGCTTCGTTTGCGTCTGAAGCGCCGTATTCCTTTAGCTTGTTGAAGAGCGTTTTCAAACTGATGCCGAGAATCTCAGCCGCGCGGGTCTTATTGTTCTTCGTGTGCTGCAGTGTAAGTTGAATCAGCGCACGCTCGGCCTCGCCGACCGAGGTACCGACGGGGAGTCGCACGTTCTCCGGTTCAAAAATCTGAGCAGGTGGACGCGATCCGACAGAAACACCAAAATCATAGGGGAGATGGGCCATCTGAATCACGCCTTCCCCTGCCATAATGACCGCCCGCTCCAGAACATTGCGCAGTTCGCGCACATTTCCTGGCCACGAATATTTACGGAATGCGTCCATCACATCCGGATTGACGTATGTAACGTTGCAGGCGTGTTTACGGTTCAGATGGGCGACGAGGGTTTCGATCAAAATCGGAAGATCGCTCAGCCGCTGGCGAAGCGGCGGCAAGGTGATCTGAAAAACGTTCAATCGGTAATACAGATCCTCTCGAAGATCGCCTTTCTTCAGAGCTTCGTCCACCACGCGGTTTGTGGCAGCAATTACGCGCACATCCACTGATATTTCGCTCTTGCCGCCGAGGCGGCGAAACCGTGAATCTTCCAAAACCCGCAGCAGCTTTGCCTGTGTACCCGACGGCATCTCTGCCAGTTCGTCGAGCAGCAGCGTGCCGTGTTGTGCTAATTCAAAGCAGCCTGCTCTGCGCTCCAGTGCGCCCGTAAAAGCACCCTTTTCATGACCGAACAGTTCGCTCTCCATGAGCGTCTCCGGCATCGCCGCGCAATTTACGGCAACAAAAGGGGCACCGCGCCGGCTGCTAAGTTGATGTACAGCCCGAGCAACCAATTCCTTCCCCGTTCCACTCTCGCCGACAACCAGGATCGCCGCCTTGCTCGGAGCGACCTGTTGAATTGTGTTGAACACCTGCTGCATCTGTGGCGAGGTGCCGACCATATCGACCAGGACACCTGTGTTCGCTAATTGCCTCTGCAGACGTTCTGTCTCCTCGGCGAGTTGACTCTGGGAAGCCGCCCGCTCCAGCAGAACCCTCAACGCTGCTGGTTGGATCGGCTTTTCGAGAAACCAGAAAGCGCCTAAATCGTGAATCGTCTGAATGGCCGTTTCGATGTTGCCGAATGCCGTCAACACGATAGCTGGCGGCATACTGCCATCCGCGGCAAGCCGTTTCATTAATTCGAAGCCGTCCAGTCGGGGCATCATCAGATCGGTTACGATAACGTTCGCATTGAAGGAGGCTAGTTTTTCAAGCGCATCCTGCCCGTCGGCCGCGGTCTGAACGGTAAACCCCCAAGCGGTGATCATGGAGGCCAATGGCGCGCGTTGCGATTCCTCATCATCAACGACAAGAACGTTGATCGATGAGCGTGATGTGGCGTGATTTCCCACGGTTTTCAGTGTATCCGAACAAATGCACCTGAACGGCGGCACCCGGAGGAATAGAATTCATCGGGACCGTCTCAAATGCTCTTGTGGATAGAACACCTATCTTAATCCGCACATCGAAATTCCGCTACTGCCCTTTTTTCGAGCCGTGGTAGTGTTCTCTAATACCACCCTGATGAGCTACCCGATCGACGAACGTCGCGATTCCGTCGAAGAGCCTCCTCCGTTTCTGGGCACCTGGAGTCGTGTCTACATCGGAGTGTTGTTGTACCTTTTTGTATTGATAGCCTTCCTCTACGTACTCTCCCGTCTCTGGGCCCCTTGAGATAATTCGTTCCGGAGCGGATGCCTAAACTCCTCGAAGTGATTGTCATTTCTGTGGAAGACGCGATCGAAGCGCAAGCCGGGGGAGCCGACCGGCTGGAGTTGGTTCGCGATCTGGACCTGGGAGGACTGACGCCTGACGCCGAACTGGTGGAAGAGGTACTGCGTTCCGTCAAGATACCGGTTCGAGTGATGCTCCGCCAGACGCCCGACATGTCGAGCGGCGGGCCCGGCGAAAAGCGCATTTTGAAATCGTGTGCACAAAAGCTCGCCGCCCTGCCCATCGATGGCCTGGTGCTTGGATTTATTCGCGATCGCAAGCCCGACACGGACAGCGCACTTGAGATTCTCTCTGCCGCGCCTCTCTGCCGCGCAACTTTCCATCGAGCTTTCGACGAACTGGCAGATCCAATTGCTTCCATAACAGAATTGAAACGCCTTACCCAGATCGACAGGATTTTGACGGTCGGAGGTCAGGGCGACTGGCCATGCCGCAAGAAGCGGCTCCTCGAGTGGCAGCATGCGGCTGAGCCGTCCATCAGAATATTGGCAGGAGCCGGTCTCTCGCCCGCCGTCTTCTCTGATCTCGCGAATACGATCGAGCTTCAAGAGATCCACGTCGGCCGGGCCGCGCGGCGGCCGCCATTGGTCACAGGCCGCGTAACTCGAGAAGCCGTCCGATCATTGAAGAGCGCGCTTCAATGAGGACTTTCGATTGGCTCGTTTTCTTCGGCTGGTTAATTTCTCTGGTTGGTTACGGCCTATATCGCGGGCGCGGCAGCAATACCGTAAGCAAATACTTGCTCGCCGGACATACGATGCCCTGGTATGCGATGGGGTTATCTATTCTCGCCACACAGGCAAGTGCGATTACTTTCATATCCACCACCGGGCAGGCGTACGTGGATGGCATGCGCTTCGCCCAATTTTATTTCGGGCTGCCCATTGCGATGGTTATTCTCTGCACGACGGCCGTTCCCATCTTTCATCGCGCCAGAGTCTTTACCGCCTATGAATACCTCGAGCAGCGCTTCGACACCAAGACGCGAGCGCTCGTTGCTCTCGTCTTTTTGATTCAACGCGGGTTGGCGGCCGGGATAGGGTTGTACGCTCCTGCGGTCGCTCTCGCCGATGTCTTAGGGTGGTCTGATCGGCTAATTACTGTTTTGATCGGGCTCCTGGTCGTCATCTATACCGCAAGCGGGGGAATCAAGGCCCTTACCTGGGCGGACGTGCAGCAGATGAGCATGATCTTCATAGCACTCGTTGTCAGCCTGATCGTGGTGATTCATGCGATGCCCGCAAGTATTTCTTTCGGAAATGCCCTTCATATGGCGGCCGCTGCTGGACGTTTAAAGATCGTCGACCTGCATTGGGATCTGAGCGACCGCTACAATCTCTGGAGTGGTCTGATCGGCGGATGCTTCCTGGCGCTTGCCTACTTCGGCACCGATCAGAGCCAGGTTCAGCGTTATCTCACGGGCCGTTCTATCGCGCAAAGCCGGCTCAGTCTGCTTTTCACCGCTCTAGTCAAGATTCCGATGCAACTGTTCATTCTTTTCATCGGTGCCATGGTTTTCGTTTTATCGCTTTTTGTGCGGCCGCCCATCATTTTTCAGCCTTTGGAGCAAACTCATGCCGCAACCGCCCCCGAGTGGGCGTCGACCCAAGCCAGATACAATCTGGCCTTCGAGAAAAGGCGCGCCGCGGCATATCAATTGGTGTCAGGTGACAAGCGCTCCGATCCAAAAAAAGATGATTTGAGAACATTTGCCGCCGCTGAAAGAGAATTTGCGCAAAGCCGCCGGCAGGGTCTCGACATTGTTGAAAAATTACACGGCGGCAGGAAATATGACGACACCAATTACATCTTTCTCTCGTTCGTTAGGTCTTATCTGCCGGTGGGATTGATCGGTCTGGTGATCGGAGTCATATTTTCTGCTTCGATGGGCTCCACGTCAGGTGAAATCAACGCATTGGCAACCGTCTCTGTCATCGACATCTATCGCCGCTATCTCGTTCGCGATCGCTCGGATCGCCATTACTTGTTCGCGTCCCGCTTCTGCACTGTCTTCTGGGGAGCTTATGCGGTTGCCTTCGCATCCATCGGCTCTCGCGGCTTCGGCGCCCTCATTGAACGCGTAAATATAGTCGGATCGCTGTTTTATGGCGGCCTTTTGGGCGTATTTGTGCTAGCGTTCTTTTGCAAACGTGTCACTGGAACAGGAGCATTTGCGGGAGTCGTCGCAGGTGAAATCGCTATCTTTGTCGTGGCGGCATTCACACGCGTATCCTTCCTCTGGTACAACGTGATTGGTTGCGTAGCCGTCGTTCTGGTCGGGCTCGCGTTCGCAGCGTTCACCAGAAAACCGGTCGCAGTTAGCTGATCGCCTTCGTCAAACCTGCAGCGTCGCGATATCGACGGTGGAATGATGTCCTTCGATCACCACGATACCGCTTTCAGTCACGAAGTATCGTTTCCGGTCTTCATCCCGGTCATACCCGATCTTCGTATTGGGAGGAACCTTAACATTCTTGTCGAGAATGGCCCGTCGCACTTTAGAGTGGCGCCCGACATCGCAATTATCGAAGATCACAGACTCTTCGATGTGAGCACCCGTATGAATCCGAACCCCCCGGCCGAGCACTGATGATTTGACGACCCCTCCGGAGACGATCGAGCTACCAGCAATGATCGAATCCACCGCCATGCCTCTCCGTCCTTCTTCATCGAATACGAATTTGGCTGGAGCATCGAAATATCCAGCGGTTCGCAAGGGCCATTGACGGTTATAGAGATTTAGTTCGGGAGAGACCGCTCTCAAGTCCATGCTCGCTTCGTAATATGCGTCGAGCGTTCCTACGTCCCGCCAATACTGAGGCGAACCGATCGGGTCACCCGGGATTACATTCGTGTTGAAGTCGTAAGCATACATGTCCGATCGGCCAATCAGCGATGGCAGAATATCCTTGCCGAAATCGTGCGAGCTCGATTCCTTCTGGCTGTCGGCGTACAATTCGCGCAGCAAAACATCCGTCGCGAAAATGTAATTGCCCATCGATGCGTACACCCTGTCTCGATCGTCCGGCATCGTAGGTGCATCGGCTTTCTTCTCATGGAACCCGATAATGCTTCCCTCTGGAGTCGTCTCGATCACTCCAAATTCAGAGGCAAGCTCTCGCTTTACGGGGATGGCTGCCACTGTCACCGCGGAATGCTTTTCGACGTGATACTCGATCATCTGCTTGATGTTCATGCGATAGATATGATCGGCGCCGAAGATCGCGACCACATGCGGGTCGGCCTGTTCGATGAGATTTATATTTTGATAAATGGCATCAGCCGTTCCCCTGTACCAATCCTCCTGGGCGCCTCGCATCTGAGCCGGAACAGGAATAATGAAGTTATTTTTCAAAAGCCCGCTCACCTCCCAGCCCTCGCGAAGATGCTGCAGAAGAGATTGGCTCTTGAACTGAATCAAAACGTAGATCGAGTAGATTCCGGAATTAATCAGATTACTGAGGACGAAATCGACAATCCGATAGCGTCCCCCAAACGGAACAGCAGGTTTGGCTCGTTCTTTTGTGAGGGGAAAGAGCCGGGTTCCCTTGCCTCCCGCAAGCACAAACGCTAATACACGCAGCTGCATCTGGAAATCTCCGTAGGGAAATTCGTTGCCCTTAGAGTATATATTTCCACTGCGTCACTGCTTGGAACCCCAGTCGAGCGCCAGCTGTACAAATGAGCGGACTGCCACTCCTGAGGGACCCTTCGAAAGCCATGCTTTGCCATCGTCGAGCCATGCGGTCGAGGCAATGTCGAGGTGAATCCAAGGCGTTGGGTCCGCAAACTCACGCAGGAACCACGCCGCAGTGATAGATCCTCCATAGCGGCCCCCGATGTTCGGAAGATCGGCGAACGCAGATTTTAAATATTCTTTATAATCGTCGTCCATCGGCATTTGCCAGGCCTTCTCGCCGGCAGCGCGGGAAGCGGCCAAGAAGCGGCTAAGAAACTGGTCATTGTTAGTGAAGGCCCCCATGTTGTAGTGGCCTAGTGCGATGCCTATAGCGCCAGTCAGCGTGGCGGCATCCACAATGTGAGTTGCTCCCTCGCGCTTGGCATATGTGAGCGCGTCCGCCAAAATCAGGCGCCCTTCCGCATCCGTATTCAGCACCTCGATGGTTTTACCCGACATCGTCGTGACGATGTCGCCAGGGCGCTGGGCATCTCCGTTAATCATGTTTTCGACTAAAGGCGCATATCCCGTCACCGGAATGGAAGGCTTGAGCTGAGCAATAGCTCGCATAGCTCCGATTACTGCCGCTGCGCCTGCCATGTCGTATTTCATTTTTTCCATGCCGTCGCATGGCTTTATGGAAATGCCTCCCGTATCAAAGGTGACGCCCTTGCCGACCAGCGCCAGCTCGTTCTGTCCCTCGGTGTGCGACGGCCGGTATTTGAGGACGATCAGGTACGGAGGATTGCTGCTCCCCTGGGCCACGCCGAGCAAGGCTCCCATCCCCAACTCAGCCATGGCACCGCGGTCGAGTGCTTTATAGTCCAGACCAAACTCGGTAGCGCTATTGGCAGCCGCCTCTGCCAGCAGTTGTGGCGTAAGTCTATTAGCGGGTTCGTTCACCAGGTCGCGCGCAAAGTTCTGGGCATCGGCGATGATTCGTCCTCGATTGGCCGCCTCGGCTAACTCACCCGCCTCGTCACTCGGAACCGCAATTAAAAATTCATCGATCCTCTTCTGACTTTTATTGGCATCCGTCTTGTATTTGTCCGCTTCCCAACCGCCCAGAATAGCTCCCTCGGCAGCCACCTCAACATCGGATGGTTCTGGCCCATCCAGCAGCATTGCGACCGTGCGCAAACCCTTCGCTTTGAGGGAACGGACCAACACCCCGGCGATCCGCCGCAATTCAATCTGGGAGAACTTGGCTCGTTTGCCGCCGCCCACCACGACGAGCCGCTTGGCAGCCACATCTTGTGGATGATACAGAAGCGCAGTCTCGTAGAGTTTTCCAGTAAACTCACCCGAGCTCCGAAGTTCCGCCATCCAGCCCCCTTGAACTGTTATCTCGGGATCGAGAAGTTTGGGCGCCTGAACGGCGGGACCCGTTTGCCGTTTCTCAACCGTCTCTTCATCTTCGAAGCAGATGACTGCCAGCGCATCCGCAACCAATTTCTCTGCCGAAGAAGTTGTGACTGAAATCTGCATCATATGTTGATTTCTCTGCCCAATGAAAGCTAACGGCGTGCGTTCCGCGCCATAGCAGCTTTTGCTTCCGCTTGCATTTCTTTGGCTCTTATGGCCTCTCTTTTGTCGTGAAACTTTTTGCCTTTGCCAACTGCAATTTCAACTTTAATTCGCCCCGATTTCAGATATAGCTTGGTTGGCACGATACTTAAGCCCTTTTCCCGTGTTTCCACTCGCAACTTCTCGATCTCCGAACGGTGCAGGAGCAGCTTGCGCTTTCGCAGGGGAGGATGATTCATCAGGTTGCCGTGTGAATATTCGCTAATATGCGCATTTATCAGCCACGCCTCACCTTCCATTACCTCGGCATAGCTCTCCTTCAGCTGGATTTTGCCTGATTTGGCGGCCTTTACTTCGGTTCCAGTTAATACCAGACCTGCCTCATAGCGGTCCAGGAGATGATAGTTGTGACTGGCGGAACGGTTGTCGCTTAAAATTTTAAGCTGGTTTTCTGACATTTTTCCCTTGCTGGAACCAGTGCCTTAACCGAAGCCCAAAGGGGCGCGGCTGCGCGCCAAGTGAACGGGGAAAGACCTCGCCGGGCCTTTGGGTGGTGCGCCTGACACCACGGCCGTTTTGCGCGTCTGCTTCAAGAACTGAGACAATGTAAGCGTCGTCTTCCATAACTAGTGTCACCCAGTGGTACCCCGCCATTGCACGTCGGGTGGGGCGGAAGCGTCTTCCATTCGAATACGAGAGGAATATACAGCGATGAGTGCCCCTTCTCCGGAAGGCTATACTCAGCGATCAGGCTGGATTCATCGAAGTGATCTATTTGAATAAGTTAGCGCCGCTCTGCGCCGCGGCCTGCATGCTGGCCATCGTTACCGGACAGATGAAGGCCCACACCAAAAAGGGCGATAAGCTTTTCAAGGATGCCCAAAAAGCCGAGGCGGATAAGAACTGGGATGCCGCCATAAATCTTTACGATCAGGCTCTTGAGACCGACCCCACTGACGCCACTTACTTGCTCTGGGATCAACGCATACATTCGAAGGTCGCTACGCAGCGCATTGCCAACGGCCGCGAACTGCGGAAAGACCAGAAATTGGACGCTGCCCTGCTCCAGTTCCAGAAGGCATACCTGGCTGATCCAGGTTCTCAAATCGCCGTGCAGGAGATTCGCGCGACCACGGCAATGATCAAAGAGCGTGCGCGAGTGCCAGCCAACACGCCCATCTATACTCCCGCCGAACGCGCAAGGCAAGAGATCGAGCGTCGGATCAACTCCTTACAAGGACCGCCTACGCTGCGTCCTATTACCGCGCAAATCAGTAGTTTGAAAGTCAACAACCAGCCTGCCCGCGTGCTCTATGAAAGCGTCTGTAAGCTTGCAGGGATCAATTTGCTGGTGGATCCTGCCGGTCTTGAAGGTCCAGGGACAACCGGTAAAAACTTCAACCTGGATCTAACCAACGTCACGCTGGAAGAGGCGCTGAACTATGTCGCGCTAACTACCCATACGTTCTGGAAACCCATCAGCCACAATGCCATCTTCGTCGCTCAGGAAGGCGAGCAAAAGAGGATGGAATATCAGGATGAAGTAGTTAAAGTCTTCTATATCCAGAACGCCAGTACGCCGAACGAATTCACAGAGATCTTCAACGGAGTTCGAACTGGAGCCAAGTTGACGTCAAACGTCTTCCAGGTAGCCAGCCAGAGCGCGATCATCGCTCGTGGTTCTCCGGATACGATAGCGCTTGTAGAGAAGCTGGTTCACGATCTCGATAAGCCAAAGGCCGAAGTCACCATGGACATCATCATCATGGAGGTAAATAAGAGCCACAATACGACTCTCGGCGCCGCCTTGTTGGGACAGTCCGGTTTGAGCGTTCCCCTGAATTTCACGCCCCGCGTTTCAACGCCCGCATCGCAAATCCCGTCCTCGTCTAACTCTTCCTCCACAGGGACAACCTCCACCACCACAGGTACCAGTGGAGGAAGTAGTACCGGTCAGGTTACAATTGCGCAGCTCGGGCACCTGTCAAGCGCCGATTTTTCAACTACCCTTCCCAGTACCATCGTTCAAGCGCTACTCAGTGACGCCTCTACAAAGGTTTTGCAGCGGCCGCAACTGCGGGCCACCGACGGAGGAAAGGCATCCCTGAAAATCGGGCAGAAAATACCCTATGTCTCGGGGTCGTTGAATTCGGCTGTGGCGACTCCTGGCTCTATTCCCTATGCGACCACCCAGTTCCAACAAGTTGAAGTCGGAACTTTAATCGATCTGCAACCTCACGTAAACGGGGCCGAGGACATCAGCATGCACGTGCGCGTGGAACTCTCTAACGTGCTCCAACAAATACTTATTGCGGGCATTGAAGAACCCGAGATCGGCCAGCAGATCGACGAAGCAGATGTTCGTATGAAAGATGGCGAAGTGAGTATTCTCGGCGGGTTGTCCGAAAAGGATCGCGCGAATTCGTTGGAGGGCGTTCCGGGATTCACCAACATTCCGCTTCTGGGATATTTATTCGGGACAAAAACGAGGAACGACACCGATAACGAAACTCTTATCGCCGTGATTCCGCACATCACGCGCGCCCCCGATTACGGCGATCCCGCAAACCAGGGAATTTATGCCGGTACGGAACGCGTGCCGCGGGTCCAGCGCGCTCCTCAGTCCGTAGATGTTACGATTCCGGGACCCAGCACGCCTCCTCGCCCCGGAGGTTCATCAGCGCCCCCCATTAGTTCGAACGGGGCTCCTCTGACCAACGCCCCGCCGCTGACTGAGCCCGCTACCGTGCTGCCAGTGCAATTGCCCCCAGCCCAGCCCGCTCAAACAGCTGCTCATTCGACAGATCAGCCCCAGCGTTAGCGAATAAGCTGGAATTAGGTGTTTGAAGTTGACAATTGTAAGAAGTAATTGCTCGGCTCTCGAGCGGCGGCGCAAAACACAGTCTGGTCTCACGCTCATCGAATTAATTGTTGCGTTCACTATTCTCCTGATTCTGACCACGATGGCTGTTCCGACGGCGCGTTATCAGGTGCGGCGTCAGCGCGAGAAAGAGTTGCTCAATGACTTGCGAGAGATGCGTAGCGCCATTGACAAATACAAAGACATGTGCGACGCCGGCAAGATTCAACAGAGTGGCCCCGATGCTTATTGCTATCCTCCCTCTCTGGAGGTCTTGGTCGACGGCGTAAAACTGAACAATACGATCAGCGGAAACAATCAATCCGGCAAGATACGGTTCCTGCGGCGCATTCCTAAAGATCCCATGACCGGCGACACCGATTGGGGAAAACGCAGCATGCAGGATGAACCAACTTCCGATTCCTGGGGTGGCCAGAACGTCTTTGATGTTTACTCGAAGACGTCAGATAAGGCAAGCGACGGAACGCCTTATTCAGACTGGTTTTAAGCCGATGCAGCGGACTCTCCAGGCATTGAAACGCGCCCAGCGGGGCTTTACGCTGATCGAACTGATGGTGGTGATGGCAATCATCTCCGTTCTGTTAGCCATCGCTCTACCCATTTACCAAAAATCGATTATCCGGGCGAAGGAAAGCGTACTGCTCAATAACCTCTTCACGCTTCGGAACATGATCGATGAGTACACGATCGATAAGCAAAAGGCTCCAGAGACCTTGCAGGACCTGGTTTCAGAGGGTTACCTGAGACAGATCCCTCAAGATCCGATGACTGGCTCCGACCAGACCTGGAAACTCATCATGGAAGACACGCCCGTTGGGGGAAGCACCAACACGCCCGGCATTTTCGATGTCCGCAGCGGATCGGATAAAACTGCGCTCAACGGGACTGCATATTCCGACTGGTGACCTAAAGATCCCGCCGCCGTTGAAAAGCACCCCTGCTTGCTAAACTGAAGAGCGGCAAAAAGTATTCCCTATCACTCCCCGATCGTCTAATGGTAGGACAGCGGCCTTTGGAGCCGTTAATCGTGGTTCGAATCCATGTCGGGGAGCCACGCTCTTGCCAGACTCACCCTTGATCTAACTTCGATCATCGTTCTGGAGTGCTTCGCCCACCCTCCGAAGTGCCCGCGCTACGACGGGGAGTCGCCATAGAAGCCGTCGGGTTCGGGGCGGCCGCTTTCCTGCCACCACTGGTCGACGATCCAGGCTTCGGTGTGCGCGATCACGCCTCTAGCCCCTATATTTCACAAATCATTTGGCAAAAAGCCGTCTCATCTGGCATAAACATAAGTGCTAGCAAATGTTTTATGGACAGAGAGGAGACGGCTTTTCTATGACAGAGTGTACCGAATTGCGATTGGCCTTCGTCACCGAAGGCAGGCGCGAGATTGTGGCGGAGTTCAACGGCGGCCAGATCAGCTCGGATGCAGGTGCACTGCTATTGCGAGAAACCGACCAGAAGTTGAATCTGGTGCCGCGCCTCAGCCAGTGTTTTCTGGATGGCCGGCACCCAGATTTGATTGACCATTCGGTGCAGCAGATGCTGGCACAGCGAGTCTATGCGTTGGCGCTCGGCTACGAGGATCTAAATGATCACGACCAGCTACGCAACGATCCGCTGTTGCGGGCTCTGGCGGGCAAAGCCGAGCCGGGTGAGGAAGCGCTGGCGAGCAAAAGCACATTGAACCGTCTGGAATTGGGCGACGGCAGGCCGAGTCGATACAAGAAGATTACCTTCTGGCGGGACGCGCTAGACGATCTGCTGGTGGACCTGTTTTTAGAAGCGCACAAGTCGACCCCCAACGAGATTGTGTTGGATATCGACACTACCGATTTCGCCATCCATGGTGAGCAGGAAGGGCGTTTTTACCACGGCTTCTATGATCACTACTGCTATCTGCCGTTGTACCTGTTTGCCGGTGAGCATGTGTTGTGCGCACGCCTGCGGCCGAGCAACATCGATCCTTCAGCGGGAAGCCGCAAAGAGATCGAGCGCATTGTAAAGCGTATACGGGGGTGCTGGCCGGAAGTGAAAATCGTGCTGCGGGGCGATTCGGGCTTCTGCCGGGAAGAACTCATGGCCTGGTGCGAAGCCCATCAGGTGGATTATGTGTTTGGCATGGCGCGCAATCCGTTACTGGAGAGGAGGATCAGTGAAGCTCTCGAACAAGCTCGCCAACAATGGGAACACACACAACAGCCGGCCCGTCTGTTCCAGGAGTTCGAACATGAAACGGTGAGCGGCACCTGGAGCCGCAGGCGGCGAGTGATCGCCAAAGCGGAGCACATCGCCGGCAAGTCCAATCCGCGTTTTCTGGTGACCTCTCTGAAAGCCGAAGCCTGGCTCGCTCAGCCATTGTATGAGGATCTGTACTGTGCGCGCGGCGATATGGAGAACCGAATCAAAGAGCAATTTATGTTGTTCGCCGATCGTGTGAGTGCAGCCAGCATGCGCGCCAATCAACTCCGGCTGTATCTATCCGTGAGCGCCTATTCGCTGGTGTGTGGATTGCGCCGCCTGGGACTGCAGGCAACCCAACTGGCGCATGCACAAATCAGCACGATCCGCCTCAGGCTGCTAAAGATCGGCGCTCAGATCCGCGTAACGGTGCGCAAAGTCTGGGTCCAGATGAGCAGCAGCTTCCCGCTCAAACATCTCTTCGCTCAAGCTCTGCAACAACTGCGCTGCTGATCGGAAGTCGCGGCCTGCGGGCCCATCGTTCTTTGACAATTTCTTTCTTTCGCAACCCTCAGGATTCGTGTGTCCTCGCTTAGCCCTGCCAGGCCGGATTGAACATCGCTTGCACTCTTTTTTCGTTTGACCTCGCATTAACGGCTGTTCATGAAATATGCGGGCTAG
>CAVTXN010000010.1:0-137274 GCA_963738555.1 Terriglobia bacterium | reverse complement strand
GCCAACATCAAATTAGCGAGCTAGCCCAGCGGCTTTAGTGAGTGTTTTCGAGGAGAAGGCCGGTCTCCTCCGGCGGAATAGCATAAGCTTTCCAATGGATACGCACTCGAGGTGCAATTCGGAAACGAGACCGGCTCATGAATCAGCATAACACCGGAAGGAAGGATCGGAGCGGTGGAAAATGTTGCGAAAACTTAACACCAAATGCCGCACGCCTATTATCGGAGGAACGACCTGGAAGATACTACTGCCCGTAGATTTTCTAGCTGCGAACGGACTATAATCCAAGCAACTCCTAAACTCGACTGACGAATGAGGACCTGACGCAACCCACACTATCAAAAACAAGGGCTTTGAACACATTGGGCCCGGACATCGGTTCAATTTTTCCGCCTGGGCTCACACGGCGACTCAGCGAGTACGCAGGCATTTCAATGCGAATTCTTCTAGTCTGCGGCCTCTCTACATGCCTGGGGGCTGCAGATGACCCGCCGGGAGGTCAGCCCCAGACTCCGGGTAATGAGACAGTGCAGCTGCCATCGGTTGCTAGCATCGCGGGTACCGTGCGAGATGCTCACGGCGAGCCGCTTGTTGGCGTAAATGTAACCGTTGTCGGGCAGGAGATTGCCTTCAGCCGTTCCCTAATGACCGACAGCGAGGGCGCATTCGCGTTGGGGGAGCTGGTACCGGGTAACTACAGGGTGACGATTGACACGCAGGGGAATCGCGAGGGGCCGCTCTTGGTGGATGTGTTACTTGGCGCGGGCGAGAGACGCGAACTGCCGGTTATCGGGGCTCATGTCGTCATGAGCAGCACTACGGTTCACGTCGTCGCCAAGCCAGGCGAGGTAGAGAAAGCCCAGCTGAAGCAGCAGGAAGCTCAGCGCTTACTGGGCGTCGTGCCGAACTTCTACAGTAGCTACATCTGGAATGCAGAGCCCATGAGCGCCAAGCAGAAGTTCATGCTGACGCTCCGCTCGAATACTGATCCGTTTAACTTTCTGCTAGTCGCCACTCTCGCCGGTCTAGAGCAGAAGCACAATACTTTTCCAGGCTACGGCCAAGGTGCGGAGGGCTACGCCAAGCGATTGGGTGCGGCATATGCCGACACCATGGTTAGCAAGATGGTGAGCAGGGCGATCTTACCGTCAGTTCTTCACCAGGATCCTCGCTACTTCTACCAAGGCTCCGGCAGCGTTCGCACTCGCATTATTCACGCGCTTAGCTCGGCCGTCATCTGCCGGGGAGACAATGGACGCCTGCAGCCCAACTACTCACAGGTGCTTGGCAGTTTCGCAGCGACAGGCATCTCCAATCTCTACCGAGCTCCTGGGGACCGGACAGCAAGCCTGACGTTCCGGAACGGGCTCGTGATGACGGCGAGCACCGCAGCGGAGAATCTGATCCGTGAATTTGTTTCTCGGAAGCTGACGCCGAACGTGCCTGCATTTGCAAATGGAAAGCCCTGATTGCTGTTGGGGACAGCCGTGCTATCGCAGAACTTCTCCCCGCCGCTGCTCGGCTAAACGTCCAGCCGCGGAATGGCCGCACAGGGCTGGCGTAAAATCGGCGTAGTGAGCGTGGGAATCGAGAATTGTGTTCGGAATGAAATTGAGTTGAGCCGGCATGCAGCCAAACTTGTTCCGTTGATCATTCTGCTCGCTGCTACGGCAATGGCTTTCGCCGCGCGGTCGCGCGCACCAGCGTCGAACAAAGTGGATTTGCCGTACGTGACCATCGATCGCCCGCAATTCATCTCCGCTTCGCAAGCCACTTTCCTGTCTCCTCACGACATGGTGATCGGCGTGACTGATGGCAAAACCGCCAAAGCTTATCCGGCGGCGATCCTGGCGCAGCACGGCGTTGTGCAGGACCAGATGGCAGATGGGCCCATTGCGGTCACTTGGTGATCCTACTGCAACACGGCCCTCGTGTTCAGGGCCGCTGCGGGAGGAAAGGCTCTCGTGTTTGATACCGCCGGCCTGATCGGCGGGAATGAAGTGTTCAAGGACCGCGAGACAGGCAGCCGCTGGCAGCAATCGTCGCTCGAAGCCATTTCCGGGCCGCTCCAGGGCACTCATCTGGCGCTCTACCCTTTTCTACTTACTAACTGGAGTGAATGGCGCAAGCAGCACCCGGATACGCTGGTGTTGAAGCCGCTGCCGGGATACGCGGACCGGCTGCCGGAGATGAACAGCATCATTAATCAAGGAGTCGTGGGATTGGCGGGTCCTGCGCCAAGGGGCGCTTTCAGTCATGACAGTCGGTTGCATCCGAGGGACACAATCGTAGGACTGGAGACGGGCGGCGACGCGAAGGCGTATCCGATGTCCGCACTGCGGCGCGTGCATGTGGTGAACGATACCGTGGGAGGCACTCCGGTATTGATTGTGCATCAGCCGGCTTCGGACACCACCACCGCGTTTATCGCACAGGCCGGCAGCCAGAGGCTGAAATTCCAGGCTGCCGATCCGCAAACGGATAAGCTTATTGACCTGGAGACTCATTCGACGTGGGACGCGTATGGTATTTGCACCGCCGGGCATCTGAAGGGGACCCGTTTGAAGCCGCTGATTCTCGAACCGGAATTCTGGTTCGCCTGGTCGGAGTTTCACCCGAAGACCTTTCTGTACGGGTCATGAGCTGAACGCCGGCCTTGCCTCGTACTGCGGTCACAGTCCGCATCGAGCAACCTGAGCGTTGTGGGGAAGAACGTAAGCCGCGGCGAAGCCGCGAAAGGAGAATTGCATCATGATCGCGCGACGCGAAATGAACAGCGCGCTTACCCTCATGCTGGCTGCTTTATTCTCGGAGGACTTTAGCGAAGCGCGGCCGGCTCAACAGAACACGCAGGATCACACGCGGAAGCCAGGGTCGGCTGCGGTGCAGACGTTAATTCAGGAACCCTTGGCTGAAATGCCGAACCCACAGGTGACAATGATCACATTGACTGTCGCTCCTGGTGCCACCTCGGCGCCACATGAGCATACAGGCCCGGTTTTTGCCTATCTGCTGGAAGGCGAGATTGAGAATCAGGTTGACCCCGACCCGCCCCGTAAATATAAGGCAGGTGAGTTTTTCTACGAGCCCCCTATGCACGTCCACCGTTCTTTGCGAAATTTGAGCGATACTCAGGCCGCGAAACTTCTGATCTTTGAGGTCGGAGAAAAGGGAAAGCCGTTCACGATCGGCGCGAAGTAAGCGCTGCTTGACCGGGTAGTTCAGCGAATGTCCTGCGGCTGATCCTGGCGCGGCAATGCGAAAGGCAACTGCCCGCCAACGCCATTGGTCACTGCAGATGTCTTCAACGCCGAACCCAAAGCTCGTCCGGTCGGATCACAAATGCTAACATGTCTAAGTTCGACATGTCTAATCGAGAACAATCTGCCGAGATCCCTTACGGGACGTTGGATCTTCTCATCCTGAAGACTCTTCAAAGCCTGGGTCCATTGCACGGCTACGCGATCGCCCGCCGTATCGAACAGGTCGCTGATAACACGCTGCACTTAAGCCAAGGTGCCATTTACCCTGCCCTCATACGCTTACAACAGGAAGGCTGGATCAGCACAGAGTGGGGGATTTCGGAGACGAACCGGAAGGTCAAATTCTATTCATTAAGGAAGGCGGGACGAAAGCAACTCCTTGTTGAACTTGCGAAATGGGAGAAGGCCACCGCTTTCGTGGCGCGGTTTCTGGAGGAATCGATATGAACCCCGGTCGGGCGTGGGCAACATTATGGGCGCTCCTGCGCAAACAACGCTTCGAGCGGGAGCTGGACGATGACATACGTGCGCACCTCGAACTCGCGGAGGAGGATGCTGTTGCGCGTGGCCTCTCGCGAGAAGCGGCTCGACTGGAAGCTCGTCGGCGTTTTGGGGCAATCGAGCAGATGAAAGAAGAGCATCGCGATCGGCGTGGCATTCGGTGGCTGGACACGCTGATCCGGGACTTCCGATACGGCCTGGCCTCGCTGCGGCGTACGCCGGGGTTCACGCTGATCGTAGTGGCCGTGCTGGCACTTGGTATGGGAGGAACGGTGGGCATGTTCAGCGTAGTGGATGCGGTCCTGGTGAAGCCGCTCCCCTTTCCCGAGCCGGACCGGATCGTGAGTGTCTGGGAAGCGCCGCGCCCCGGCGTGGTCAACGCCACTACAGTACCCCAGTTTCTTGCCTGGAAAGGCTCGGCGACCGTTTTCGATGCGCTGGCGGCGGAGCAGCCCGTCTCGGCAGCACTGAACGAGAAAAGCGGACCAATCCGTTTATCGGGCAAGCTGGTCACGTCCGAATACTTTAAGGTTTTCGGCGCCGCAGCCGCGTTGGGCCGCACATTCACACGAGAAGAAGATCAGCCTGGAGCCGCGCCCGTTATCATCCTCAGCCATTCCGCATGGCAAACATACTTCGCTGCCGATCCCGGCATCCTTGAGCGCCGGGTCATGCTGGACGGGCAAACTTATCAGGTTATTGGCGTCCTGCAACCGGGCGCATTTGACCGCGATCGAACTCAGTTCTGGAAACCGCTCGCATTCACTCAGGAAGAGTTGTCGAGCGCGATACACTGGCTCAGGGTATATGGGCGTCTGCGTGCAGGACAGAGCTTAGTCCAGGCACGCCAGCGGATGCAGGCCATTTACGCGGCTCTCCTTGCAACTGCACCGGCAGATGAAGATCGTGACGGATCCATTGTTGTCGAACCTATCTCCCGCTTGCTTGTGGGCCCGAATCTGCAGCGTTCAATTGCAGTAGCCTTTGGTGCAGTTTTCCTGGTCCTGCTAATCTCGTGTGCGAATATCGCTAACCTGCTTTTTGCTCGAGGAGCGGCGCGCACAACCGAACTGGCGGTTCGTGCCGCTCTTGGGGCGGGACGCGCGCGCTTGGTTGCTCAGTTGCTCACTGAATGTTTTGCGCTTTGTGTGCTGGGCGGTGCTGCGGGCATTGCTGTTGCTTACCTTCTGATTCGCTTCGCCACACCTCTGCTGTGGCAGTCTCTCCCGTTCACGGCCGATGTGAAGATGAATCTGCACGTGCTTGGTTTTGCAGCGGCCGTTGTCCTGGGAGTTGTGTTGCTAACTGGCGCGCTTCCCGCTTTTCAATCCTCATTCGGCGATCTTGCCGGTTCCTTGAAGCAATCCGCTCGTGGATCATCAAGCACGCACATCCGAGTACGGCGCACGATCGTGATGGGTGAGGTGGCGCTTTCGCTCGTGTTGGTCAGCGCCGCTCTTCTCCTGGCTCGAAGTCTTTTGAAGCTGCAACGACTCGATACCGGGGTCCGTATCGAAAATGTAATTACGATGTCCATCAACCTGCCCAGGGAGGCCTACCCGACACCTCAGAAAGCCGCATCCTTCTATAACGCGCTTACAGAGCGGCTTCGCTCCATACCGGGAATCGCAAAAGCCGGCATGTCCACATTTCTGCCTCTCCAGTGGATTATCAATGGCGAAGGCATATTTGTTCCGGGCGTCGAGAAACAAGTTCTGGTCCGGCTTAAGCGCGTCGATCGCGGCTATTTCAATACCCTCGACATTCCTGTACTGACCGGGCGTGGCATCACCGATCGAGACCGCGAGGGGGCGCCCCGCGTTATTGTGATCAACCAGAGCCTGGCAAAACGGCTGGCAGACGTCGCCGGCATCAGGAAACCGGTCGGAAAACTGGTTCGTTTGACGTCTGGCGATTATCTGGGGCAGTTGCCGCAAATATCGGAAGTTCAGATCATCGGTGTCATCCGAAGCGAGCGTACCGCATCGCCTGGCTCGCCCGATCCTCCTGTTGTGTACGCGCCTTTGGCCCAGTTCCCGAACCCAAATGTGAAATTGCTGGTCCGCTCAGCGCAAGACATCCCCGTGGTGCCCGGCATTCGGAAAGTGCTGCATGAAATAGATCCCAATCTAGCGCTCGCCGACGTCGCCACTATGCAGCAAATCCAGGATGAGACTCTGTCTGGGGTCAGCCGCCCGGCTTGGCTGATCGGCGCCTTTGCTTCCGTGGCGGTTCTTCTTTCTGCAGTGGGCCTGTATGGTGTGATCTCGTACTCGATGACACAGCGGCGCCGGGAACTTGGCGTTCGCATCGCATTGGGTGCGCGTCCAGGAGATGTACTGGCGCTCGTACTAAGGAATGCGTTGGCGATGGTCGCCATTGGCCTTATGGGCGGTCTGATCGGGGTCTATGCACTGACAAGGGTCCTGACTAACATGTTGTTCGAAGTGTCACCGCTCGATCCTCTCGCGCTTGGTGTTGCGTGTTTTTCTATGACAGCCATCGGCTTGTTTGCCGGATTTCTGCCCGCAGAGCGCGCAGCACGCTTGGATCCTATGGTCAGTCTTCGAGACGCGGGATGACGACGTATCGAGGCGCTTTTTTATTTTGCTGATAATCGAGAGCCCCTTGGCGTTGCAATCCATGCTATTTCACAGCGTCCCACTCCCTAAGTAGGGTGATTGTTCTCCTTTGACTATCGCCGCCAAAGAGCAGCGCGTATCCCAAGGGTGTACATTCGACGATCTCGCCGGGCCGCCGTCCGGGCGAAGGTTTCCATCCAATCCGGCCTGGCTCCCGTCCGCGCCGGCATCCGAACGGGTCGCATTGCGTAAGAGTATCGCCGAGCACCGAGAGCTGTTACATGCTAGTCCGATCGGGATTCTATCGCGAGGCGATGGGAGCAGATTTCATAACGACATCGAAAGAATCCTTGACGGCGTAGGCAGGCGTACTCGCCTCCGGATCGGAGAGACGGACCATGACACCGTGCAGGCGATCTTTTTCAAGAGTAAATTTCACATAGTGATAGTTCGGGAAAAGTATGCTCTTATACAGGTCATCGGGCGTGCGCTCGACGAAGTAAGGTTTCGCCCCGCCTCCGCCAGACACCAAATACAGTACGTCATCCTTCACCTGGCGTTCGTAATTGTGAATGTGGCCGGCGCTCACGATGAAGCGCGCGTGTACCTGCTGCGCGACGGCAGAGAGGTAATCTCGCAACGCGATTTCATTCGGTCTTGGATTGTGATTGACGTCAAGGTGCGCTTGTACGTCCGCGACGGGAGGATGATGAAGGCTTAAGATCACGAAATCGACACTGGTCGGCAGTGAACTCACCTGTTGTTTGAGCCAGCGCGCTTGGTCGCCCTCGGGCAGCAGTGACGCGTCACTATCGAGAGCGATCACGTAGATGCGAGAACCAAGCTCCGCTGAGTACCAGCGCCGGTTCCGCGCTTCGGGGAAGGCCTCCCACCAGTTCTCGAGGCATTCCCGCGGATCTCCATGGAATTCGTGGTTTCCTAACGCAGGAAAGACACGCAAACGGGCATCGCGCCATGGCTGGGTCTCGGCCTTGAAGACCTGGTAATCATTTTTTACACTGCCAGAGAGCGGGACGTCTCCGTTCAGAATCACGGCGCCCGGATGTTCCTCCGCAATTCGGTTGACAAGCCAGCGCCGGACCCTGGGATCCGTTGCCGTCGTGTTCGCCGGATCGGTAAACCGCATATCCCCATACGTGATGAAAGTGAGCGGGTTACCGAGCTGATCATCGCTGATGCGGAACGTCGGCCCGGGCTCGCTGCGCAGCCCACTGGTCGGCAAACTCGCTGGATCTGGGTATTTTTGCGGCGCTGTTGCTGTTTGCCCGAGCAGCGCACCGCTGGTGACTAGGACAAGAAGTGTGTTTTTCGTTCGCATGAATAAAGCTCGCGTCCAACAGATTGTAATGTACGCATGTTTTGGATCGACCGCAGCCTTGTACGTGCCGGGACGTTTGTGATAGCTTTCCAATAATCTTTCGGGCGGTTTTGACCGAGGGACTTGTTGAGTTGAGGCTCGAAGCATTAAGGAGGGCCGATGCAACGACCGGAACTAGATTCTCTCAAGAGTATCGTTCTCATCTCTCTGTTGGGCTTTATATGGGCTGCCGGCGCCAACGCTCAAATCGCTCGTGCGACGCTGACTGGCACGGTCACGGATCCCAGTGGCGCGAGCGTTCCGAAGGCGCGAGTCGACCTGCTCTCGCCCAGCACTGGTTTCGAAAGGCAGGTCGAAACCGAGGATGCCGGAGTGTACAGCATTACCAATCTGCCAATCGGCACCTACGATCTCACAATTTCTCACGGAGGATTCAAGACTTTCGAGGTGAAGGGGATCGAGCTCTTTGTGCGCCAGACCCGCACCGTAGACGCACAGCTCCAGGTGGGCACAGCCATGGCGAGGGTCGAGGTGCAAGGGGCAGCACAGGCGCTCGAAAACGGCAACGCCGAGCTCGGAACCGTCCTCCAATCACGACAAGTGAACGATATCCCGCTCAACGGGCGCGATTGGGCCACGCTCATGACGCTCGCGCCGGGCGCCATTAACTTGGGCGGCGGCGGGCAGCGAGATCTGCGATTCGTCGGGCGAGGCATAGACGACAGCAATTACACCTTCGATGGAATCGATGCCACCGGCGTCCAGGAGCAGAGCCAGAAGGTGGGTGTGCGCCTGAACATTTCGCTGGAAACGATCGCGGAGTTCCGGGTGAGTTCCTCAGTGTATACCGCGGAAAGTGGCGGGTCGGCCGGGGCCCAAATCAGCGTCGTATCGAAATCGGGGACAAACGTATTTCACGGCGGACTTTTCGAGTTCTTGCGCAACAATATATTCGACGCACGTTCACCGTTCGACTTCCCGAACGTGCCGCCATTCCGCTTGAATCAGTTCGGCGGCAGTCTGGGCGGCCCAATCAAGAAGAACCGCACTTTCTTCTTCGTCGATTACGAAGGACTCCGGCAAAGACTGCACACAACTGTGATCGGATTTGTGCCGAACGCCGCATTTCGGACCAGCGTCGCGGCGACCTCACCCGTTCTCAAACCGTTTCTCGATTCCTGGCCCATAGGCCAGACACACATCGATTCCATTACCGACCAATGGACGTCGATCGGGCTGAATTCTAACCGCGAGGATAGCGGGGAATTCCGCTTAGACCACAGCTTCAACGAGAAAACCTCTATCTTCGGCCGCTTCAATATCGACGATGCCACCCTTACTTCACCGTTGGACACGGTGGGTGGCGTCGATGCCCCTGTCATCCGCCCCTCCAATCTGGTCATCCAGTTGACCCACGTGTTCTCGCCGACGATTGTCAACGAGCTGAGAGGTGGATTCAACCGCTCCGCCATGCACCACTACCAGTACGGAACGTCCCCTCTCTCGACGGCCAACGGTCAGCCCGGCTATGTCGGGGTGAGCGTGTCCGGCTTCGATACTCCGAGTACAAATTCACTCGACACGGAGGTCGGCACCACGATTGACGGCTACGACGATCTGAGCATCGTTAGAGGACGACACACGATTAAGATGGGCATCGGCGTTGAGCGCCATCGCTTGAACAATTCGTCCGAGGGAATCGCTGCCGGGACGCTCACATACAGCAGCCCGCAGAACTTCATTAACAACGTACTGGATGACTACAGCTTCGTCGGGCAGTTGACGCTGGGTGGTAACCGGCGCACTTACTACATGCCTTATGTGCAGGATACGTACAAGGTGCGCCCCAATCTCACCCTCAATCTGGGATTGCGATACGAGTACTACACGGTCTTGCACGAGGTTCGTGACCGCATTGCCGTCGTGAAGGTCTCCTGCGGGGGCTTTTGCCCCAAGGGCACGCCTCTGTATTCGCCGGTCCCCACCGACTTCGCGCCGCGTCTGGGCCTGGCGTGGACACCCGCCGGAGACGCAGGGAAAACGGTCATTCGCGCGGGGTTCGGGATGTACTTTAGCCCCAACCAAATGGACGACTTCAGCGACGGGCACGAGAGTACGGGCCAACGATTTGATGTTTCCTCAGCGAGTGTGCCAGGCCTCTCATGGCCAGTTTCCTTATCCCTTCTGCCTGCCCCGTCATACTCGCCAAAGGCATGGGATCCGAATCGCAAAGACGGGTACTACGAAAACTGGGATTTTGCGGTGCAGCGGCTGTTCCCACATGGCTTTCTGGGCCAGATTGCTTACGACGGCAGCGAGGGGCATCGGCTGTTCTCCGCCATTCGCACCAATCTGATAAATCCATTAACGGGCACGCGCCCCTTACCTGAGTTCGGCGAGTACAACGAGAAAGGTAACAATGGCAACAGCAACTTCCACTCGCTTCAGATCTCCTTGAAGCACGCTCTCACGAGTGGATGGCTGTGGGAGACCCAGTACATGTGGTCGCACGGCCTGTCTGATATCGGGTTCGGAGCGGGCGAGTACCCGCACATTCAAAACTTTGCATGTATCAAGTGTTCCTATAGCGACTCGGATATTGATGTTCGCCACGCCTTCTCGGCGAATTCGGTCTACCAGCTTCCGTTTGGCCCGGGCAAGCGTTTCTTACACGCCGGCGGTGTTGTGGGAAAGCTGGTGGGCGGCTGGGAACTGAGTGGGATTGCCTCGGCCACGAGCGGCCGGCCGATCGACATTCTTGTAGACCGGAGCCCGACGGACTTGCCCGATGGCAACGCCAGGAATCAGCGGCCGGACCTGGTCCCCGGCGTGTCCATTTACCCCGCCCACCAAACGATCAACAACTGGTTTAATCCCGCGGCTTTCGCCACTCCTGCCGTTGGCACGTGGGGGAACTTAGGACGCAACGTTGGGCGTGGACCTGGATACTATGAAATCGATACGGCGCTCGAGAAGGAGACGGCCATTACCGAACGGCTGGCCCTGAAATTCCGGGCCGAGGCATTTAATGTGCTCAACCATCCGATATACGGAGATCCGGCCTCCGATATCTCCTCGTCCAGCTTCGGAGTCATCACCACCCCGCTGAATACAGGAGCCACCGGAATAGGCACCCCGCGGCGACTTCAGTTTATGCTGCGCCTGCAGTTCTGAGCGGCAAGGCGACCTGGTTGTGACAGAGCCGCGAGCGGGACGGAGCGCTACGCTCACGGCCCTCCTTCTCTGTTGAGCGGACTCTTTTTGCGGGTTACCATTCCGGTATTCCACCGTTCGCGCTCAATATAAGAGTCCATTCAATATCTGCTCGGACTCTTTACGTTCAAAAATGCTAATTGTCGAACGTAAATGCATTGAAATTCAGTTCAATGCTTCACCGGCACCCTGAACACCCTTGGCGATGCATACGGCACTTTGATGTATAACGCTAGTGTAGTGTCCACGAATTAACTGGACAAACGTTTGCGGCGTTTCGGGCCGGTGCAACCGGGCTGGATCTGTTCGAGGGTTTGGCGGCAACGGCTGAGTTTAGCGACGATGGAGTCGACCGTGGCAGTCCAAACAAAGGGCTTTGGATTTTCGTTCCAGGCGGCGAGGAACTCATTGATCGCGGCGATGAGTTCGTCGACGCTGAAAAAAGAATCACGGCGAATGCGTTTGTTGGTGAGTTCAGCGAACCATCGCTCAATCAGGTTCAGCCAGCTGCAGCTCGTTGGCACATAGTGGATTACAAAGCGGCGCTGTTTGCGCAGCCAGGTCTTGACCTCGGGAGTGCCATGAGTCCCGTAGTTGTCCATAACGATATGTAATGCTCTGCCGTCCGCAAATTCGCGGTCAATGCGCCGCAGAAACTTCAAAAACTCCTGATGCCGGTGGCGCTTGTGAAAATCGCCGATGACTTTTCCCTGCAGCAGATCGAGGGCGGCGAACAGAGTAGTCGTCCCATTGCGTTTGTAATCGTGCGTCATGGTTCCACAGCGCCCTTTCTTCAGGGGCAAGCTGGGCTGAGTGCGGTTCAGAGCCTGAATCTGGCTCTTTTCATCGACGCACAGAACCATGGCTTTGTCGGGTGGATTGAGATAGAGGCCGACAACGTCACGTCAACTTTTCGAGAAACTTCGGATCGCGCGACAGCTTGAATGGTTTCGTGCGATGCGGCTTGATGTTATGGCTTTTCCAAAGATTGCTGATGGTTGACTTGCTGAGGCCCTGACTGGCCGCCATGAGGCGGCAACTCCAGTGCGTCTGGCCCTTCGGCTTCGATTGCAGGGTCGCATCGAGAACCGCCTTGATCCGGTCCGCATTATACGTCGCTTTGCGTCCGCGTCCGGGAGCGATTTCCCACAGGCTCTTCAGCCCCTCTGCGGCGAAACGCTCTCGCCACAGGCGGACCGTCTTGCGATTAATCTGCAGTGCGGCTGCAACAGCCGCTTCCGATTCTCCACCGGCCACGGCCAGCACAATGCGGCACCGCAACGCGACCTGTTGCGGCGTGCCCATCGCTGCCAGCCACTGCCCGATCTGATTTTGCTGATCCTCCGAAAGCGTAAGCGCCGCCGCCGAACGAGGCATGCCTCATTATCCGGTGTCCCGGATTATATGTCCAGCTATTTGTTGGACACTACACTAGGTCCTAACGCCCGTTCCACCGACGTGAACTCGTTATTAGCAATTGTCGACAAACAGGAAGTTGTGTCCAGTTTGCCCGTCACCCTGGACCTCCGAGTGACGCATATTGGTCCCGTGCATGGTGTACCGCAGCGACATCTCGTGAATCCCAGCAATCCATGCTATTTCACAGCGTCCCACTCCCTAAGTAGGGTGATTGTTCTCCTTTGACTATCGCCGCCAAAGAGCCGCGCGTATTCCAAGGGCGTACATTCGACGATTTCGCCGGGCCGTTCGTATCCCCCGGGAAGCTTGATGCGAACGCCGAGATCTGCACCGCGTTCGAGTAGTAATCGTGTTATCGGCAAGCCATCGTCACCGAACTGCGTCACTGCGTGGAAGATTGCCGTTTGCCCGCCGATGCCGGCCTGATCGACTGTTGCGGGGGCATTGACGTCGGCCCCACGCTCGAGAAGCAGCGTGGCGGCTGTGACATTGCCGTATTCCGCAGCCACGTGCAAAAGTGTTCCGCCTTCTAGCAAAAGGGAACGTCCGCCGGTCTGCCCGCAATCGAGTTGTGGGAAAGATTGATTGACGATCCCAGGGTCGGCATCCATCAGCTTTGCCGATTCATCCAGCCGCCCGCGCAGCACTGCCAAAACGGCCGGTGTATTGTACCTGGTCTCCCCGCCGGCCTGCAAAAGAAGGTCGATACAGGCGCTCAGCCGATCCAGGGAACGCGCGTAACCTGCAATGAGATAGTCGAGAGCCGTGCCTGGATATGCATCCCCGCCTGTCTCGTATCCGTGGTCGCGACAGTTCGGATTTGCGCCGTGATCAAGAAGCCATTTAAGAGCAGCCGGGTCCAGTGACTCGCATAGAGCGAAGAGGATGGGGAACTGTTCATGCCACAGGGCGTTCACATCCGCGCCGCGCGAGACCAGAAGCTCCATCATCGGGATGCGATACGCGTTGAGCACCGCCCGCATCAGGGGACCGTCGCGCCCTTGATGCACATCCGACCCATGCGTGATCATCCATTCCGCCATGGCCAGTCTGGCGGCCCTCGGCGGCTCCCAAGGCACGCGGCATTCGGCGACCCACGTGAGCGGCCCATCCTTCCCGTAGCCCAGTGGTGCTCGGTGCAGCGCGGGGTTGCGCGTCAACATGGTCCGGACGCGGGCGAAGTCGTTACTATCGATCGCCTGCTTAAGTTGCCCGACCTCTTCGAATGACCCGACATGAGCCTTAAGCTTGGGCCAACTTGGAAATCCGTAGAGGCGTGCTATCTGGAACTGCGCATCGGCCCGTTTTAACGATCGCGGAGGTTGCCGCTATCCTACGTTGTTCAAAGGCACACGTTTCGAATTGTACTGAACGGCCGAGTCGCAGGCGTAGCGAAACTAACTCATTTCGCGATGGGACGCCTCAAGCTCGTGCGCAAAGAGTGGCTCGAGCACTGGATGGAGGAAAACAAAGACCGGTGATACCCTCGGAACCATGTCAGGACGCACAGCTATGGACGCAAGAAAGGAATGTTTTCATGCGTCGAAAGCGATTTCAAAAAGGGACCGTGGGAGAACGAAAACACGGTCGAAAAAAGGTATGGGTAGCCCAATGGTGGGAGAACGGCAGCAGACGTTCGAAAGTCCTCGGCAAACTTTCGGAACTCACCAAAGCCGATGCCGAAGGCTTGCTGTCAAAGATCCTCACGCCGATCAATGCCACCGTGACAGAGAACGCCGACCGAATTTTTACGTTCGGCGATTACGTGAGCAACGTCTACCTTCCAACGTGCCGCGAGCGATGGAAGGAATCGACTCGAATGACTTCTGAGCCTGTGATACAACAGCACCTTTGTCCGGAACTCGGTGGCTATCTGATGGCTGCGATCAAGCGACCGCAGCTTCAGGCGTTCTTAAAGAGCAAAGCACCCGCTCTCTCACGAAGCGTAGTGGAGCATCTACGCTGGCACCTGAGCGGCATCTTCAAGATGGCATGGGCGGATGGTGTTGTTGATCATAATCCCGCCGGCGAATTGTTCGTTTCGGAGTGCAAGCCGGAAGGTGAGAAGCGGGTGATGACCCCACAGCAAATTCGTGTTGCGCTCTCGGTGCTCGGTTTACGCGATCGGCCTATCTTTCGGATCGCTGTATTCGAGGGGATGCCGCCCGGCGAGATTCTCGGAATCCGTTTGGGCAAGATCGCGAGCAATGCGCTCCTCATTGACAAGCGCATCTATCGCGGCAAGATGGACACGCCGAAGGGCCGGAAGGGAAAGAAAACTTCTCGAACGATCGCGTTATCTCCGGGCAACAGTTGCTGACCTGGAACTCTGGCGGGCTACTCTGCCCAATCAGGAACCCGATGCGTTTCTGTTCCCGTCGGAGCGCAATACCGCGCTGTGGCGCGACAACGTTTGGTACCGCTCGATGCAACCGGCTCTTGAAGCGGTTGGACTCGGCTGGGCTACCTTTCAGGTCTTGCGGCGCACGAACGCAAGTCTGTGCCGCAAGGCAAAGGTCGACGGCAAAGCTGCGGCCGACCAGCGCGGGCAGGGCCTTGGCGTAAGCCTCGAACTGTACTCGCACAGCGATCTTCAGCAAAAGTCAGCAGTGGTGGAAAAGATCGAATCTGAGGTAATTCGGTAGTGTTAACCAGGCGGTTCGGAAACAAGTCGGTAATCTCATCGCGGCGTGCCAAAACGCGGCGAAATTGGCTATTGGAGTAACGGAGTAAATGTCGGAGACTCAGAAGTTTGTAAGTTACTGAAAACATGGAGCGGGAGACGGGGATCGAACCCGCGACGTCCAGCTTGGGAAGCTGGCATTCTACCGCTGAATTACTCCCGCTTGCCTGATTTTTCTGCTACTTAACTGTTTCTAAAGGTCTTAGCCTTTCCAGCCGCTTGTCTATACTGTCCATCCAGTCCGCACCAAACCATGGCTTCTCATCGAAAAGTGGACAGTAAAACGGACAGTAAACTCGGCTTCCATCCACTTTACGACTGCTTCAATCTATCACAATCATCAGGCGGAACTGCGCGGCACAAACCCTTGGAGAAAGTCGGGTGATCGGCAGAATTGCGCGATAATCATCGAGCTAGTCGGCCCGCCTCCGTTTCAGAAAGTTGTTGCAGCCTCCGACGTGCTATAGACCTCTCCATCTATGAGCAGGCGGCCCGTATACGAGCCTGTGCTTCGCCAGAATTCGATCTGCTCGTAACCGGTTGACCGAAATGGGGATGGAAGGAAAGAATCGGGGACATGTCGGTCCTTTTCCTGTTGGTGTTTCGATTCGTCCGGTTGCTCTTCAGCGGACATCAGGCCGTGGCCATCGAGAACGCAGCGCTACGAATGCAAATCGCCGCCTTCCAGCGAAAGCGGAAGCGTCCGCTGCTGACGACCTTGGACCGAATGTTTTGGATTACCCTCCAGAGTCTGTGGTGCGACTGGCGCCCGGCTTTGCTGTATGTCCACGCAGACACCGTTGTGCGCTGGCAGCGCGAGCGGTTCCAGAGATTCTGGGCGCGGTTGTCCAAGCCGCAGCGCCGGCGTCGAGGTCGGCCCCGTACCACCCCAGAACTCCGCCGATTGATCGCAGACATGGTCGCCGCCAATCCGCAGTGGCGCGCACCCAGAATTCATGGCGAACTCAAGATGCTCGGTATCGCCATCTCCGAGCGCACTGTCTCGCGCATCCTGCGCAGGCTCCGCCGCCCGCCGGGTCAGACCTGGAAAACCTTCCTGCACAACCATGTCGGCCAAATGGTATCGACCGATTTCTTTACCGTGCCGACGATCACCATGAAGGTGCTGTTCGTATTCGTTGTTCTGCAACATGATCGTCGCAAGGTGCTGCATTTTAATGTGACCGAGCATCCGACCGGGCATTGGCCGGCACAACAGATCGTAGAGGCGTTCGCAAACCGAGAAGCTGCTCAATATCTCATCCGCGATCGGGACAGCAGGTACAGTGCTGAGGTTCGACTGCGAATCCAGTCGCTCGGCATGCAGGAGATTCTCACGGCACCGCAAAGTCCCTGGCAGAATCCATACGCCGAGCGACTCATCGGCTCGATTCGACGGGAGTGTCTGAACCACTACATCATCCTGAACGCTCGCCATCTCAAGAGAACCTTGTCTTCTTATTTCCGCTACTACCACCAATCGAGAACCCACTTAAGCCTCGGTAAGCAATGTCCGTTTCCTCGAGAGGTGGTGAAGGTTGGAAAAATTGTTGCAATTCCACAACTCGGCGGCCTTCATCACCGCTATGAACGTCCCCTCTTCTGTGGTTCCTGGTCGACGCGGGACATTCGTTTATAGCTATCTGCGCGCAGGCTGATGACACAATCGATTAGAAGGCAAGACAAATACGAACCTTCATTAGAGACCGGGTTCCCTTAACGAGGCCAAATAACGCACGATCGTTCTCATATCCTCGTTACTGAGCTTAGTCGCATAAGAGGGCATCGGATTTGTGGTCACGATCACAAACTGACGTAGAGTTGCTTTTTCGAAGGATTTCAATTGACCCGATGAATCGATCATTTGCACGCTGAATCCATCCTGATTGAGAATTCTCCCGGTAACTCTCTGTCCGTCTTGAGTAATCACCTGGACCGTGCGATTGCCGGGTTCAACCATTTCCCTTGGAGATTTCAACGCATGGAATATCTGGTCGACTGACAGGTTGGAGCCAACGTCATTCAGGTCCGGTCCAATGTATGAGCCCACCTGGCCAATCCGATGGCACGACAGACACCCATTTGTCTGAATCAACTTCTTTGCTGCCGCGATCTCCACGCCACTCAGTGAGGCCACTTGTTCCGCTGGCTCGGACGATTGCCCGCCGCCCGCCGGTGAGACATTTCCTTTGCCAAAGTTGGTGCTGAGGTAATTGACAATACTCTCAAGCTCTCCTGAGGTCCCCTGGGCCCCCCTCGACACCATGTCGTTGACCACCCCGCTCCACTCTGCGCGCGTCATTCTTTGGCTTGTGGCCACATTGACGCTGTGACACACGCTACAGATGCGCTGAAATGCCGCCCTTCCTATTCCTTCAGGCAAGGTCTGCGTCTGGACGCTCAAAACAGTGCCGAACAGTCCCAGAACAATCGTACGATTCAATGTATGTATGTTATACATTGCGGCTGCTCAATTTCGGAAACAACGCTGCGGGCCTAATCTGGCAGAGCGAATGCATACATTATGTCGGCGCCTGTCCCTATAATGTATTGTTTTCCATTTACAGCGTAACTGATCGGGCCACTCGCATTGGCGCCCCCCAAGTACACATGCCACAACGGCTTGCCTGTCGTCGCATCGAGGGCGACAAAGTCGCCATCCATTCCACCTCCGAAGACCAAGCCGCCGGCCGTAGAGAGCACCCCGGATTCTGTGTAATTCACCATCTTGAAGTCCCACTTCTTCTCGCCGGTCTTAGGATCAATGGCGCGGATCGCACCGTACCCCTCGGCCTCCGTCTTGTAATTGGGACTCGCACGCCTTCGAAGGGGCGGCTGGACAGGAGGGGGCGGCCAGTCAGCCGGGGGGCCCGTTTCCCCAAAGCCGGGCCACCAACCGTCTCCGGTATACATGTGCATTTGCTGCCATGGAAGAATGGGCCGTTTGCCCGAAAAACCTTCGTAGTTGTCCCAGACGGACATGTAGAAGAGCCCTGTTTGGGGGTCGTAAGATGGCGGATAGTAGTTTGTGCCCCCTTGCGAGCCTGGCATCACGAGAATTCCGCCCATCGGTTTCGGCCAGTACTTTGGAACTCTAATGGGCCGGCCATTCTCATCGATGCCTTCCGCCCAAGTCAACTTGATAAAAGGCTTGCCTAGAAGGAATTGGCCGGTCTGCCGGTCGAGGACATAGAAGAAACCATTGCGATTAGCCCACAACATCACTTTGCGTGGTTTGCCCTGCCAGGTGATGTCCGCTAATACTGGAATCTGGGTCGCATCATAGTCGTACTCATCGCCCGGCGTGAATTGGAAATACCATTTAATCTTCCCCGTGTCGGCATCGAGCGCAATGACGCAATCCGAGTAGAGGTTATCGAACTTGCTGCCGGGCGATCGCTGATCGCCATTTGAAACAGGATTTGGATTGCCGGTGCCCCAGAACACCAGGTTCGTCTCAGGATCGTACGAACCGCTGTTCCAGACGGGGCTGCCGCCGTGCTTCCAGGTATCGCCTGCCCATGTCTTGGCGGCGGGATCATCCGCCGAATTTGGACTTGTGTAGGTTTTCCAAACTTCTTTACCGGTGTGAATGTCAAAGGCAGCGAGAAAGCAGTTTGCGCCCATATCGTCGGTCGCGGGCCCGACAATCACGACGTTCTTCACCACCAAAGGCGGGACGTCGAGCTGATAACCCTTTCTCCAGTCCGCAGCCTCGACTTCCCATTTCACTCGGCCGGTTCTGGCATCAATGGTTAGCAGATGATCGCTCCATCCCGTGGTCCAAAACAACGTGTTCCCCTCGATCGCCACTCCCTTGTTGACCAGGTACATGCGTTGCCCATGGAAATCGTCCGGATTAAAAGGACGCGAGAGTTTCCAGTACTCCCGGCCCGTGGCGGCATCGAGCGCCACCACTGACGTCAGGCTTGTCGCATACAAAACGCCGTTCACGACAATAGGCGTGTTCTCCATCTTCTCGTCAGCGGGTGTGGTGGTGGGACGCCAGACCCACTTTAGCTGCAGATTCTTGACATTCTCCCGATTGATTTCCGTCAATAGGCTGTAGCGATCGCTTGCATACGTTCCCCCGTAGGTGAGCCAATTCTGAGGTTCCTGGTTGGCGTGGACCAAGCGATCGAACGTGACTTGCGCCTGTAAGGAACTCGTCAGTAAGGCAAACACCACCAACAGTGGCAACTTCATCTTCCTCTCCTAAAAGCTGGCTGTGACCCTGTGCCTCTTCTATTTGTTGTTCCGCTCGGTAAGGGGCACCAGTACGATATTCCGGAACTCGACCCCACCGTGGTCGCCCTGCAGCTCTATCGGCCCTGGCCGACCTTCGAACGGGTCAATGGCGATGCCCGTCAGGCCTTCGATGACTCCCTTCTCGTAGAGCTTCTGTCCATTCAGAACCGTCGTGACTTCGCGACCAACCAGTCGAATATCATACGTTTGCCACTCGCCCGGGGGCTTGCCCGCGTTCACTCTCGGTAAGATTCGCGTGTATAGCGCACCGGTCCCGTGCATGCCCGGGGGCTTTCCATAATCGGAGGCGATCTGAACTTCATACCGGCCGCGCAGGCCGATACCGCTGTTGCTCTTCGCGGGGAGGTTATATTCGACGTGTAGTTCAAAATTCCAATATTTCGCTACCGTCCTGAGATCATCCGTTTGACCAGAACATTTTAGAATCCCGTCCTCAGCGCTCCAGCCTTCCGCCTTGCTGGAATTGACGCCGGTCCACCCTTTGAGGTCTTTGCCGTCAAATAGCTGGATTGGCTTTCCCTCAACCCAAGTGCCATCATCGTGTTCATCAATTTCTGGCGAGCGATATCCAGTGAACGTCAAGGTTATTGTGGGACTCGTCATCGTGCCCTGGAGGAGTCCGCGGACGTAGTTCACCTCATATTCGGCACGGTCGTTCGGATTCGGGGTGACTCCGGGGCGCGCTCTGGGCATCCACCTGAAGTTCAGTACCCCGTTCTGGATCTTTGCAATTGTTATCTCATCCAAGCTGCCGTCCGGAGATCCAACGAACTGAATCTTCATATCGGGCGTTCCCGCACCAGTGATACCCAACCACCATGCGGCGGTCGTAGTGAACTGGGCAAAATCGGCGGGTTTGGCATGCACCTGAATATCCCATCGGCCGTTGAAGTCCGCATCAGCAGCTCGGCCGGCCGTCGCAAAAGCGATTACGGCAGCCAGCGCACATAGCGCCAATCGGCATCTAAGAAGCATTTGCACGTCTTCTCATCTCCCATCAGTTACTGTGCGGCCTAGATTTGGTTCCCTGCCGGATTATCGGAATCTTGGGTACGATTTGCACCTGTTGACCTGATCCTCAGGCGAGACCAACATCCTTTCGCGCGGATACATCTCAGCTTCAATCACAGATACTCCATTAACTTGTCCAAAAGTGTTTGTTGCATCGCGTAAGGCTCAGGACCTCCCGTTTCGAGTGAATATATACCTTTGAAACCCATTTGTTTAGAGATCCCAACGGCTGTGGCAAGGCTGAATCTATCAGGATTCCATTTGACATGGCTGACTGTCAGCGCGAGTGGGTACATCAAGCGGAGTCCGCGCTCCATGCTCACTTCATCCTTCCAGTTACCCATATCGGGATTAGCGTGAATCCCGGACTCCTGGATTACTTTTACAAGCGTGTCGATAGGGATCGAGGGTCCCCGCTCTTCCATGATGATTGCGACGTTCTTCGACTCGCCATAATCGCGCAGTAACTTTAGCGCATCGATAATCGGGGTAAGATCGTCGCCCCATGTTCTCCCTTGATTAATCATGACGCTGGGACACTCGATCAATGCAGCTCGATCAATCCATTGCTTGGTGAGTTCAATCGCATGCGCGCGAATCTGTGGATCGGGGGAACAAGGGGTGATCGTTCCGCGATAGCCGACCTCATCCAATTCGAGATCGATGTTTACCATCCGGGATTTTGCCTTTTGTAGCCGCTGGTGAAACTTCTCGTAGTAGGCGGATTCGAGCGAAAGAAAATGCCTGTCCTCCACTTCCACGTTGTGAATGCCATAGCGATCCGCGAGCATCTCCGGAAAGTCCATGATGTCCAGTTTCCCCGGCGTCACCGGCTGGCTCCAATCTGTCGCTTGCGTTAGGAGGTCGGAAAAATTCCCGGACATTGCGCCGATGCGATCTAGCTTGGACATGATGACGATGTCCTGCGACACTCCACTGGCAGCGGTCGCTGCCGCAGCGATAGAACCCATCAGAAACTCCCGACGTCTCATCCTTTTCACCTCTTTTGGCCGTTACAATGTCGTGCCACAAATCGAATCCGAAATAGTGAGGGAAACAAAGCCAAATACGGTCTGATTTCAGCTAACGGCGATGGTGACTTTCCATTTCGACAATCTTCTGCACTCCGCAAGATCAACGTCCTAGATCTATCGCCACCACGCACCGCTAATTGGCCGCATCCATGAGAACTTTTTCTCTGCTCCTGTGCGACCTGAATATGGCTTGCCCCAGAAAACGAAGGTGCCGCGGTTGGTGGAAGTGATGATGTCCATCGCACCGTTGCCATTGAGATCCGCGACTGTAACCATGGAACCAACGCCCGAGCGGTTGTGGATCAGCTCTGGCACGAACCGCGCTCCTCCTGGCGGCGCTCTTATCCCGAACCGTGTGGTAAACATAAAGCACCGGGGCGCCCCACGGATCGGGGTCGACGACATCGTCTTCCGAGATGAAGCGCTTTCCGGTAATGAAATCGGGGATACCGTCTCCATCCATATCGGCGCAAGTGGCGCCGTGGAGCTCAGAGAATGTGACACCGCCGGCATTCTGGGTCGCGAAGTCATCCATAATCATGTGCGGGACAAATGAGATATTACCCTGGTTGTCTCGTTTTTGCTCGTACCAGGCCAAACCAAAACCATGTGCATGGAGAGAGGTCACGACGTCGTTAAGCCCGTCTCCGTTTACGTCGTAGACGGCCATTGTGGCGCGACCCGATCTAAAGGTCCTTCCTGACGGCGGGTCTGGGTTAAAAGCCTGCGGATGATACGTCCAGAGCTTTTGGACACTGCCCTTCGGCGGGTGTTCCCACCATCCGTTCGCCATCAGGACGTCGGGAGTGCCATCACCGGTAATGTCGCCGACACCCATGCCGTGCGGACCCCACGGGCCGGGTTCAGATATCGGATGGACGACCCATTCGCCCGTTGGATTGTTAGGATCGGGACCTGCGTAGACAATGGTATTGATGCCCCGGCGGCCCGCTGGAGTAGTGAAAACGATCTTCTTCTTACCGTCATCGTTCATGTCGGCAAGAATCGCAATTTCACTCGATACTCGAGGACCCACTGTGTATTTGTCCCATCGGCGCAATTCACCGCGGGGATTTCTGTACAACGTCAAAGGGAGATCGAGCGTGGCGACAAGTAGATCCGGCCATCCATCTCCGGTGAAATCACTGGTGTAGATAACCATCGTTTGATCAAACTCACGACCGGGCGCGAAAGTTTGGGCCAGAGCAATTTCCCGCTTCACGGTGTAATCTGGACCAAGGTAGTAGTACGGACCGGTAACAATGTCCAGGACGCCGTCGCGATTGACGTCCGCGACAGAGGCGCCCCACGTGAAATAAAAGTCATCGATCCGCTGCATACGGTAACTACTGGAAACCTTTTCGAGCGGAGTAACATAGCGGCCAAAATCCTTGTAACAAACGTCTTTGAACTGAATCTCGCCAGTACCTCCAGCATAGAGGTCAATCGCGCCATATCCCATACCCGCGCCGTCATCGTCTGTCGCGCCGGCGTGTATACCGTAGCCTCCATTGAGTTGCGGGCGAAAAACATTGACGTCCATCTGGACGGCAATCGTACTCCAGTCGTCGGTAGCGAGAGATGTTTGTGAATTCGGAGGCGGCGCTGCAACTTGAGACCCTGGAGCCACAGGCAAAGCGACACGATCTGAATCCGGGGGTACGGCACGAAGTGCCGGAACTCGGAACTGAGATCATCCGTCGGTCAAGAGAAAAAGATACCCTTCAAGCCTCCGCCGGGACTTTTCTCCGCACGAACGAGGACACCAGTCTTTGAGCCCGCCGGGGCGCGAAAGCGTCCAAAGAAAATAACATCTTGATAGGACTTATCGAGGACGAGCCAACCGCCATTGCTACCCGGATGTGCTTTGCCGATAATCTCGCCGTTTTCAGCCCGCCAATCAGCTTGACCAAAGCCGTGCCAGCCGCTGAGCGCGGAGCCGCTGAAGACGTAGTCGGCCATGAATGGGGCGCCCGCAGGAGTTTTTAGGTCATTGAGGGCTTCAGGCGACGCCGCTTCGGCTGATTCGTTCTGCAGGCGCGAGCTGGTACTGGCGAATGCAGGTGAATAACTCCCATTCAGAAGCCCAGCAAGGGGCAAAGCCGTTACCCCCAACTTCATGAAATCCTCTCGCATGCTTCATCATCAACCTCCCGCCAAAACTCGCGCAACACGTCAAAACAGATGAGTAAGAAAGTCGAGGCACTACATTGTGATTAGGTTTAGGTCACCTGAAGTTGCCGGCCGATTTCAACCGCTTGCTCCGAGCTATATCCCAGGTTATGACCGATTCTGCTTTGCCCGCTGGTCGCGTGTGTTTTCGCGCGACCAGATCAGATCCTCTTAGGTCAGAAGTTGAGTTTCAGAGCGAATTGAATCTCCCGTTGCGGGAGCACCGTGCCGGTGATCACGCCCGCAGCGCCGGGCCCGTCTGTGATGTAGTTGTCGGGCTGCGCGAATACCGGGTGGTTGAAGGTGTTGTAGAGTTCGAATCGGAACTCCAGGTTCTGATGCTCGGTGATATTGAAGATCTTCCGGAAATCGAGGTCGGTCGTGACGCCGCCCGGTCCGATAAGTACATTTTTCCCGGAGTTGCCGAAGGCGTAGCCGTTCGGCAACGGCAAACAAGTGATGTCGAACCAAAGATCGGGTGAACGCTGGTTCGATGGGAAATTGCCATTGCACACACGATCGGTGCGAACGAGGCCGATGGATCCAGTATTCGACGGGTCATACCCCATCAGTGGCGAGAAGTAAAAGCCGCTGCGGAGGGTAAGAATTCCGCCGAAGTGCCAACCACCCAATATCAGATCCCCAATGCGGCTGGAGTTGATAAAATGTTGGCCTTTCCCCACGGGAAGCAGATAATCGAAGCTCGACACCCAGCGGAACTTTTCGTCGAAATCAGAGGGTCCGCGGTCGGCCGCCACATCGTACGAGTTTTGAGGCCATGGAGAGGAACAGCAGATTTCCGGTTGATCATTCATCGACTTGCTATAGGTGAACGCACTCAGGAACATGAGACCGTTCGAAAGTCTCTTCTCACCTTTGATCTCAAGGGCGTTGTAGCTCGAATTGCCGCGGTTCACGATATCAGTAAACGGTCCATATTGCGGATATAGGCGGCGCGACTGGACGTCACCCGGACCCGGCGTCGGATCCTGATTGGGATCGAGCAGCGTCTGCAAATGCGTCGATTTGGAACCTACATATGCGACCTCGAGCAGAATGTTGCCGGGGAACTGCCGCTGGATGTTGAAGTTCCATTCATCCAATACAGGCGCGTGTAGATGCGAACCAACGCCAGATCCTGAAGCGGTGACACCCGCGTCCACAGCCTGGCTTGGGTTCAGTGGCGGGAAACCTCCCGAAACGGTGAGAATGGGAGTAACTCCGTCACTAGTGAACGTCGGTTGATAGAAGAAAGGCAAGTTATACGCGAGCTGTAGCGGGTCGCCAGTGCGAATCTCCTGGTAGCTGAAGAAGCGGCCGTAACCCGAACGGATAACGGTGTCTTTGAACACGTTCCATGCGAGGCCGAGGCGCGGTGCGAAGTCGTCTTTATCCGTGGTCACGAGCCCGCGCGAGGCGCCGTTCTGGCCGGCAACGACCAATTGGCCGGTAGCGAAATCGAAGTTACTCTGCTGGTTGTGTGCCTCGAAGATAGGGGTCGTGTAGTCGTAGCGCAGACCCAAATTCAAAGTCAGCTTGGAGGATACTTTGAAATCGTCCTGTATAAAGCCGCCGTAGGTGTGCTGCCGGTTTCCGAAGTAAGTCAACGTCGAAATGGTCGAGGTAGTCGGCAGGCCCAGAAGCATGTCTGCCAGGCCGTTGCCGCTGCCGTCACCCGAGGAGGGCGAATCCGCCGTAAACTCACCAGTAAACGAAAACTGCCCGCGAGGTTGCCCGATCTGGAACAAATTGAACTGGCTGAAACGGATCTGCGGCCCCATTTTTAGTGAGTGCCGGCCGCGCACGATGCTCAGCGTGTCTCCGTACTGAAATTCCTGGCTCGTGCTGGTCGTGGGCGTGAAACCAGGTTCGCCCAGCGTGTGGTATCCGCTGATGCCGAACAGCGTCAGGCCATTAATGGTGGCATTATCGGGAACGCCGGGAACAGCGAGCCCTGCCGGCGGGTATTTTTGGCCGTACGCCGGCGTGTTGTCAACATAATGCTCACGATTGAACCCAATCCTGATTTCGTTCACGATAGTCGGGCTAATGGTCAACGTATGCCCGATGACTGCGCCCCGGGTATCGTCTATGTATCGGCCGGTGCTGTAACTTCCACCATCGGCCAAACCAGGCAGCGGAGGGGTTTGGAACCGGTTTGTCTGACTTAGAGAGAAACGGCTGAACAGCAACTGCCGCTCATTGATGTTGTAGTCTCCACGCACGTCCCCCTGATCGATCTGTTCGTTTCCCGGTGCATTGATGACGTAATTGTTCGTAAGCGCGCCCGGCACATTGGGTGCGGGATACAGCTGCGCCACATTGTGGCTGATGGGGTCAATTTCCGAAGCCGGGATGATGTTTCCGGCGAACGGCGTTCGGACGACATTGCCATTGACGAGCGTCGTGTTCTTGGGATCGTAGATCTGAACGCCCTCGCCGATCAGCGCGCTGAAATCGCCGCCGATCTCAGCCGGAGTCGGAACGGTAGAAATGTACGTGTTCGAGGTCCCAATGCGCGTTCCTTGATAATCCCCGAAGAAAAAGAGTTTATTTCGCTTGATGGGCCCGCCAAGCGTGCCACCAAACTGGTTCTGGCGAAACGGCGCTTTGGGTTGATCCGCCGGCTCGAAGTAACCGCGCGCATCGAGTGCAGAATTCCTGAGGAACTCGAATGCCGTTCCGTGAAATTCGTTCGTTCCCGACTTGATCACGGCATTGATTACCGCGCCCCCGCTGCGTCCGAACTCGGCCGAGTAGTTGCTCGTCTGGACTTTAAACTCCTGGATGGCATCCACGTTCGTATGCAGGATATTCCCTGCGTTATCGTTCGAGTTGTTGTCTACGCCGTCCAGCAGAAAATTGTTCAGGTTCCCTCGCGTGCCGTTCACCGAGAACGCACCGCCGGCGTTGCCATTCGTAGGAGTAGTAGCTCCGTTGATACCCCCGCCGTTTTCGGTGATTTTGACGACGCCTGTGGTAAGAGTCGCAAGCTGGGTATAGTCGCGGCCATTGAGCGGAAGATCTGTAATCTGCCGGCTGGAGATTACGTCGCCCAGCGCGGAGGCATCAGTGTCCACCACCGGCGCCGACTCATGCACATTGACGGTCTCATTCACCGAACCAACCTGCAGCGTAAAATCCACGCGAAGCCTGTCCTGAACCCTGAGGACGATACCGGTCCGGGTTTCCGTTTTGAAACCCGGCGTTTCGACCGTCAGTGAGTAATTACCAACCCGCAACGGAGTTGCTATGTAATTCCCCTGCATACCGGTCTTTACCGTCGTCTTAGTATTCGTGCCCAGCTCAGTCAAGGTGAGTACAGCGTTCCTGATCACGGCGCCGCTGGTATCCGTAACTGCGCCGGCGATCGTTCCCATGTCGGCCTGTGCATAGATCACGAGAGGAAAGACTAGAAATACAAGGAAAAAGCAAGTCAGTACCGGCAGACCCCTTCTCATACCCGCTCCTAAGACATTTAAACTGTTGAAACCAGCAGTTGAAAAAGTCTAGATCGAAACGAATTCAGTGTCAAGGTAAATACAAATTCCTCGCAAGTTTGCCGGCACATGCAGGTTGGTATAACCTAACACGCTGACAAGTTCAAATGGGAACACCACATTGACGTTCAATCGCACACTCGTTTGCTGGCGGAGAGCGGGAACGGTCCCTAGTACAGCCTGTCGCTGACGGGCGGGCCGTCGCCGAAATCGTATTTGTCCCAATTGTGCTCCGGAATTGCGCTGTGCACGGCAACGGGAGCAAGTGCCGCGGCCGATCCGCCAGCGCCCAGCGCGTGCAGAAATCCTCGTCGATTCAAGCTTCCCTCCCCGTTACGATTGCGGCTTCGCCTCGATCAACAAGTGTTTCTCAAAGTGAACATCCAGTGTCGCCGCTGGGCCTTCTACCGTACCAAGATCCCTCCCGTTCACGTAATCCGTCACGCGATAACTCCGCGCTCCCAAGCCTCGCAAAATCACTCTCCCGTCCCACTGCGGCGCATAGAACGCGTAATACATGTTCCCGTCCTTGCGGATGGCGTGAGTCTCCGGCTTATCGAAGCCGATGTCATATAGCGTGCCCAGGTACTCTCCGCGCGACAGCATCTTCTCTTTGTAGATCCCGATCCATTTCGCGAAGAGTTGCTCGCGGGCGGGCGTCAGATCCTTTCCCTCGCCGCGCGGCGATCCGGATCCAACCGGCCAGCGAAAATCTGTCCCGACGATTCCGCCGACTCCAACGGTCGACGCCAGGTCATCTTTCACCATATCCACGTGATCGCCGAAGTACGCCATCTTGTCGCCCTGCAGCGCCTTCAATGTCTTGCCTTTCAGGCGCACCTGCCAGGCGGATTCCGGGTCGGAAGCAACCGTCATATTCATGAACGGCAGCGTGAAGAAGTTGTATCCCGTGCCGCAGGGACAGAACTCCACCAGCACGTCCGGCTTGATTCGGCGCGCTGTTTGATAAATCATGCGGAAAAACTGAGGCATGGCTTCTACCGATTCCTCGGGCCGCGAGTGGTGGTGCGCTGGGTTGTAACACGGCGGTGCGCCATTCATGAACTGCCCGTCCAGCTTCAGGCCGTCGAATCCCCAGTCGCGAATCGCTTTGACTACGATCGCTTTGTGATATTCAACTACCGCGGGGTCCGCCGGGCAAAGATACCACGAGTTCCAATAGGAGATTTTCTCTTTGCGGCCGTCGGCGTTCAACAGGAGCATCTCGGGATGCTTACGCACCAGTTCTGACGCGGGATCGGCGGCGAGTGGTGCCCACCACAATTGCGCTTTGAAACCTTCGGCGTGAATTTTGGCCACTAGCGCGTGCATGTCGGCATCGCCATGCGGAAATTTTTGCGCGTTCAGAAACCAATAGCCGGTCGCTGTTTCCCACCCGTCATCCAACGTGACCCAGGTGAAACCCAGCTTCTTGACGACCGGCAGCGCGCCAAAAAGCTGGCTTGTGGTCATCTTCCTGCCATAACCCCACGCACACCAGATAGCACCAAACGCGCTTTCGGGCGCCGCATCGAATTGCACGTTGTCCGCCGCCATCATCGCGTCGCGGTAGTCGCGTAATGCCTGAAAATAATCACCGTGATGAACCGCGACGAAGGTTCGGAAGGTCTTCATCGTTTCACCCGGCTTGAGAACCTGAGTGTGCCTGTATTCAACGGCCACACTAGCGTGGCTTGCGTCGGGCATTGTCACCGGCAAAGAAACCAATTTTGGGAGGCGTTCCATGTGACCGACCGCGAGTCCGGCGTCACGTCGCCAGACATCCACCACCGGAGTGCCGCCGCCATAATCGGTCGCGTTCATGCCCATGAAGTTCTCTTCCTTAAAACCCGGCGCGAGAGGAAGCACCCAATCGGGACGATTCTCATACGAGCCGCTTTGATATGACCAGAATGCAGGCTGCTTCGCAGTGCCGTCCGAAGAAATGGAGTAGTGTTGGTTAGTCCAGCCGGTACTGTCACGTTGCGGTGGGGAAGAGGTTATGTAGACCTGGAGCCGTGCTGCCTGCGAGGGCGCCGCGCCAAAGTGCTTTTGCAAAGTGAACTTAGGCAGCGATGATCTGCTTCCATATCTGAAATCGGCGCTGCCTTTCCGCTGGTAGCATGCGGCAGGGAGCAGATGTCGTTTCGGTCGAAAGTGGGCAGACACAATATCGTGTATCTCCAGAAAACGTTGCGCATGCTCCGGCGACTTGAAGCATTTCATACGGCGCTCTCGTTGTCGCGTCGGCTGATGTGAATTCTCCGCTCGATTATTTAAGTACCGGCTTTGTCGGTGAGTCACTCGAGGCAGGATTACTCTCTTGGCAGCGCCATAGCTTCGAAGCTTGTCGGTAATGATCACGCGAGGGCGGCAACGACTGGTTTCCAAGAGCCTTCGGAAGAATCGCATCGCAGCAAAGCGGTCTCGCTTCGGCTGAACCAGAATGTCAATCACGGCGCCATTCTGATCGACAGCCCGCCACAAATAATGCTGCACCCCGTTGATCTTGAGAAAGACTTCATCCAGAAACCATTTGTCGCCCAATCTGGGCCGTCTCCGCTTGAGTTTGGCCGCATAAGAAGAGCCAAACGTATCGCACCAACGCCGGATCGTCTTATAGCTCAGATGGATTCCTCGATAAGCCATCATCAGTTCCACTTCTCGCAGACTCACCGAAAGATTAAAGTACAGCCATACGCATTGAGAGATGATCTCCTCCGGAAATCGATAACCGCGGTACAGATTGGCTGGCACTCACCCAGAATCACATCTGCTCGCCGTGACAGCGCCCCACGCCGCCTTCACAAGTCACACTCGCGCATCGAAACGGATAGTTAGGATCTGCACGACCAACGATCTACCAAGATTCCTGGATAAAACCCTCAGCAGTACGAAGGTCAAACAGCTCAATGCGCTCAGAAAATAAAAGGCTTTATTCTGGGCGTGCTTGCTCTTGAGTTTGCACAGAGGAGTGCTGAACCCTGGTAACCTAAGCAGCGCAGAATCACGCATGTCAAACACCAAAACCCTGATTATTCACGGCTGGAGTGACTGCTCGGAGTCATTTACCGCGATGAGGGATGTTCTCATAGGCCGCGGCATCGGCGGACCAGATGACATCTACTTTGTTGATTACGAGTCAAGAGAGGACGATCTGACGTATGACCAGATTGCTGATGGGCTGAACAACCGCCTGAAGCAGCAGCGACTGATCGGCGACAACGGCGAGCGGATCTATGATCTAAATTTCGTCGTACATTCTACCGGTGGGCTGGTAGTTCGTCATTGGCTTGCCAAGTACTACCCGGCCCGCGCAGTGGAGTGCCCGGTCAAACGCGTCGTCATGCTGGCGCCGGCCAATTTCGGATCACCGCTGGCACATCGGGGCCAGTCACTTCTTGGGAAGCTCGTCAAAGGACGTTGGAAAGTCGGCGATTTACTCGAGGTTGGCCGCAAGATCCTTGGCGGCCTCGAGCTTGCCAGCCCGTTTCAGTGGGAACTCGCTCATCGTGATCTGCTCGTCGCTTCGCCGGTGATTTGCTCATCCGACGTTCAGACGACGGTACTGGTGGGCGATAAGGATTACGAGGGGCTGCGCGGGTGGGTGAATACGCCGGGAACCGATGGAACCGTTGTGATCTCAGGCGCTGGCTTGAATATTTCAAAGCTTGTTGTCGACTACACGAAGGCTCCCCCAGGCTCAGCTCCAAAGCGCCCAGCCGTTTATGAATATTCGACACGCCAGGGCCAGGCGGCGTTCGGTATCGTCCCGGGATTCGATCATGGCTCCATCGTGTCTTCGTTCGAGAGCGGCGGCAGTTCCAATGTGGCGGACCTGGTATCTCGGGCATTGACGACGAAATCACCGGCTGATTTCGCAAAACTAAGAACGGATCTGGCGGATGCGAAAGCGCCCCCAGCGGGTGCCGAAAATCCGGTGCGGGTGCGGCGGCCGTATCAGCAGTTCATCTTTCGTGCACTCGACGACCATGGCGCGCCCGTCCAGGACTACACGATGGAGTTCTTTTTCATTCGCAAGAGTCGCTGGCAAATCAATTCGGGCTTCGTCGCAGCAGACCTTGATGAATGGCGCGATGAGAAAGAGCGCGAATTCAGCCGGCGCTTGAACGAACTTTTATTGGCAGGTGCGCATACGAACATCAGCGACTCAAGCTATCGGCGCACGCTAGTCGATGCGGTGGCGATGGACGAGCTCTACCTAGATGTTGAAACTGCATGGAAGGACGATTACGTGCTCGGTGGTCGCATCCACATCCCAGACGCCGGACAGGGATGCACCTACGATACGGAAGAGCTGCAGAACGTCATTATCATCGATCCCGCAGTGCAGGATGCCACGGTTCAGGAATTGTTCACTACCGACATCACCATGCTGGTGGAACTGCGAGTTCGGCGCCACAGCGGCTATATTCACGTAAGCACACAGCCGCTTCGCCATTGATACTGAGGAATTCACGCCATGACAAGGTTCATTCGGCCCAGACTCAAGGACACAGAGGCTGCGGAGATTGTCTGCCGCACAATCGTCGAGCGAGCGGCCGAAGCTTGGTCATTTCTCGCGCGCGATCTGCTGAAGAGCGCGACCCGCGCAGTTGCGTTGCCCAACTCCGAGACCGCAATCAAAGCGCTTATTGCGGCTGCGTTCAGTAGCGAGTTTGGCAATGTCAACGACAGCTTCCTTCCCGCCCGGGCGCACCGGTTCATCACAATAACGGAGCAGACGCTCAACCTTGGCGACCCAGCCCGCACAGTCGAGCGAGAGATCTTTTCCGAGGCGAGACGGTACTCGCAAGAAGCCAAGCGAGCGCTCTCTCAAGGGGACAACCCTCAGGTTGCCGTAAGCGTACTCTTGCTGACTGATTGGTTTGACCATTCGATTGACGCTTTTCAATTGCCCTCGGATTGCGCAACTGACACGATAAATCTGGATGAAGGCTTTATTCTCGGCATCAACATGGTCATTTGGAGCTTGACCGGGCAGTGGACACGTATCGCAAGCGAATATCGTTTGCTCAATGGCGGCCCGCCGGTTGCCGAAGCACCGCAATTTGATCTCAGGGCTTGTAACGGAATGACTCCTAGCATGACCGAGGTAATTCAACCCGTTCACTTGCAATCGGCGCTGGAGCTGGCCACGTCTCTGGCGATTCCCGGCGATCTCTTCTTTGTGAAGACGGCGCAACTATACACATACAGCCTGCTCGGAGTCCTGCTAGATGGCGATACAGTTGCGATCGCAAGTTGGCGACGAACTCGATTGGTCCCCCTGTCCCGCGTTAAGCTGCCCAAGAACGCCGTGATATGCCGTGCACCGGATGCCTTCGTTCAACAGGAGATTAGCCGCTATGCCAGGACGCATCACTCGGATTGGCGCCGGTTTCGGCTTGCTCTCGCAGGGTTGGTGATGGGCAACCTCGAAGCCATGAGAACTGATCAATGGCCAACCCCGCCTCGTTACTCTTCGCAAGCCGAGTTCGACGCGGCGTGGGATCGACTCGAAGAGACGCTCGAATGCGGTGATTTGATCATGACCTTCGATCCAGGTAGTCTGCTGTGCCGCGCCATCGCTCTCCTTGACTCGGGCCCTTGGAGCCACGGCGCTTTACACCTCGATCATGGCGTACTGGCGGAAGCGGACACTCCAGGCGTGGGCTTGTGCAACATCCGCCGCTACCGGCAGCCCGGCATTCACGTAGGCGTGTACCGTCAATTGATACCTAGGACGCAAGCAGAGCGCCGGAAGATAATGATGATGGCGCGCGATCTTGGAAAAAAATATAACTGGAGAGGCGCTTTGCAAGCAGGATTGAATGCATTCTTCAATGTCCAGGTGTTTAGTTATAGAACGTCGGACGGCTCTGTTCTTCTCCAACGGACACCAAATCAGGGGCTATATGAGGGGCGGGTGTATCTCGTCGCACACGCCTAGCGCATTGCGCCCAGAGACTCATCTCACGATCCCCGGAACTCGCGACGAAGGACTTAAATTTTCACATCATTCGGGAGGGAGGCCGAACCGAGATTACGAACGAGTGGAAGTGCACTTCTCATTTTGAATCCAAGTTGACGTAAAGTCGGCATTTCGCCACTCTGGGAGTTCTTGTCGGCAGCGCACAACCAAAGAGACGCAGCGCACGTTTCCGTCAACTTGGGAGCCATGAAACTCAAACCCGCACTTCGGCCCGCGGATTATGGGGGTGTGCGACATGAAAGTGGACATCAAGCCGCCCGGCGGGAGTCCCAATAATCCTCGAAGCGGTTGTCGAAATCGTCATTGCGATGGTCACACATCTGTCTGTTATTCCTCTTGCAGTTTCGGTAGCAGATGGGGGCCTTCGGAGCTCGCCCCAAACAGTTCAATTCCATTCAGTTAGCCAAGTTTCCCCCGAGGGATGATCGCGCTCAATGACGGCCATACGTCACGGCTGTCCAAATGGAGACCGTGGCCCGGTTGTTTGTGGCGCTGTCATCGGCGCAGTACCTCGTTTTTGAGTCAGAAACCTGCACCAACTGTCCTTACATCCGAGCTCGTTGCTTGGAAGCATGCGTGCACCATGCACTGCGGCAAAGCTCAGATTACAGCTATTCGCAAGGAGAAACACAAATGACGGAGACCGGACTAGATAAATTCAAGGCGATCCTTGAAGACAAGCAGGTGGAGTTGGAACGGGTCGTCCGCAATCGGGATGGAATCGTTATAGAAAAGAGCGCCGACGCACTCGATGAAGTTCAGCACGCTGCCGAGCGAGAGCTCGCCATACGGAACCTCGATCGTGACTCGACACTGTTGAGAAAGGTCCGGTCGGCCCTCCGTCGCATTGAAGATGGTTCTTTTGGAAGTTGCATCCATTGCGAAGAGGAAATCAATCCGAGGCGGCTAGCTGCGGTTCCGTGATCTCCATTTCGTATTCAGTGCCAGGAGCAGGCCGACCGCAACGATGATTCCAACGGACGGCTGTACGAAATGCTCGTCAACGCTGCCTGAATCTATGTCCGGAAGCCTTCACCTTAACATCAGTGTAGCTAGTGACCACTATTCGTCATCACTGTCCAAGAACCGGGCTTTGAGTTTTCAACAACAGAACAAGGCTAACAACTATTTAAGGAGAAAGCTCATGAACGCGCAATGTTCGATATTCGCTTCCGTCGGGATCGCGATTCTTTTTGCGACCGCATCATTCGCACAGCAGGTGAAGACAGATTACGACCGCAGTGCAGATTTCAGCCAGTACAAAACGTACTCCTGGGAAAAGGTTCAAACGCAAGACCCCCTGTGGGTTGGCCGGATCATAGACGCTGTCAATGCGGTTCTCTCGGCGAAGGGCTGGACACAGGTGGAGTCGGGTGGTCAGGCCGCGATCGTGGCGATGGAGATGACCAAGAATCAACAAACTGTCAATACCTTCTACGACGGCTTCGGCGGAGGTTGGGGTTGGAGACGATTCGGAGGGGGAGGATTGGAGACGCAACTACAACAACGGAGAACTATAAGGTCGGCACTCTCGTCGTGGATGTTTTCGATGCGAACAGCAAGAACCTGATCTGGCGAGGATCAGCCAGCGACACTCTTTCGAACAAGTCCGAGAAGAACATCCAGAACCTCGACAGAGGCGTGCAGAAGATGTTCAATCACTTTCCTCCTGGCGCAAACAAATAAGCGCGGACGATCACCCGCCGGCCCGGCGCGCTTCGGAACCTGCCAAATCGAGGCGATGGTTCTGAAGCGCACGTACAACTAAACATCAAGGAGAAGTTCATTATGAGGTTTTTTCAGCAGAGTGTGGCGCTCTCCGTTTGCTGGTTACCACTCCTGGCAGGCGCACAAGACGGGTTCGCCTATCAGACCGGAGCAGCCAGTTCACAGCCACTCCCTCAAGCTACGCAACAAGTACCGAACAATTGCAAGAACTCGTCGCGCCCATCGCACTTTACCCTGACGCATTAGTTGCGCAGATTCTGGCGGCCGCAACGTATCCGAATGAAATCGTAGGGGCCGAGAAGTGGATGGAACAGCATAAAAATCTTCAAGGCGACAAACTCGCGAAAGAAGTCAACAAACAATCTTGGGATGCCAGTGTCAAAGCTCTCACGCAGTTCCCTGCGGTGCTCGCCAACATGAACCAGAATCTTGCCTGGACATCAGAACTTGGCGATGCCTATGTCAACCAGCAGCAGGAGGTAACCCAGGCGATTCAAACCATGCGGCAGCGGGCTCAGCAGGCCGGGAACTTGAAGACTACCAGTCAGCAGACCGTCAGCGATAACAGACAAACGATTGTTATTCAACCGGCAGCTACCGACGTAGTTTACGTACCTCAATACGATCCTTGGCTTATCTATGGAGCAGCGCTTCCTGTTTTCCCCGGTTGGTATCCATATCCGGGACTCTTCCTGGACGGGCCGGGAATCGCTTTTGGACTAGGTTTCGGGGTTGGCCTATTTGCCGGTTTCGGCTGGGGTTGGCACAGTTGGGGATTCGATTGGCACGGCGGCGGGAGAGTGATGTATAACCACAACACGTTTATCTCGCATAGCACGACGATCGTCAACCGCAATAATTTTCGTTCGGGTGGAGCGAGCTTCAATCATGCCGCCGATTCTCGCGGCCGCAGCTTTGGCGGGTATGGGGAGTCCCATGGGTTCAACAGCGCGCATGTCGCGGGGGGAATGCATTCCGGCGCCTTCAGTGGATTCAACCATGGCGGGATTGCTAGAGCTAACTCCTTCCAAGGTCGCTCCAGCTTCGGCGGATTCCACGGTGGCGGAGGTAGCTTCCATGGCGGAGGCGGTGGCCGGAGATAGTGTCGCGACAGATGATCAAAGCGTGAAACGAGGAATGATGAATATAATTAACCGATGCATTAGGAAGCTTTCAAGGTGCGCTAGGTCAGTGATCACTTCGTTCGCAATCCCTGCGATCTGGGCAACGATTGGCGCTCATCCGGGCCTGGCTCAACGCGCTACTCAACCGACCTTCTCGTCTGCCGCTGAGGCGAGTCAAAGTCTTTTCGATGCTGTGCAGCACAACAATATACGGGCCATTTTAAACATCCTAGGCGGCCCAACGGAGCTCGTCTCTTGTGGTGACCAAGCCCAAGACCAGGCCGACCGCGAACTATTCGTCCAAAAGTATCAGGAGATGCACCGCGTTGGGCGAGAGGCCGACGGCTCGGTGAGCCTATACATCGGCGCTGAGAACTGGCCGTTTCCTGTCCCGCTCGTTGAGAAAAACGGCTTGTGGGGCTTCGACCCGGATGCCGGTCAGAAAGAGGTCTTGTTCCGGCGAATCGGCGAGAACGAACTTACGGCGATTACTATTTGCCACGAGTTCGTCGCCGCCGAAAAGGAGTATCGCGCAGAACCAAACAGTACGAATCCGGCAGACAGCCTTCCCGCCAGCTTGGTAGCGCAAGCGGCAGGCGAATCCGGTAGCCGCGATCGGGTACTACTTCACGGCTATCATTTTGAGGTATTGGCGACTCCGCCAACACGTACAAATCGCCCGGGAATCGAAGGCCGGCGGGCAGGAGCCTTCGTGCTGATTGCTTATCCGGCCGACTACCGCTCGTCCGGTGTGATGACGTTCATCATCACCGATGCCGACGTTGTTTATGAGAAGGATCTTGGCGCGAACACTTCCGCACTCGCGAGCGCGATGACAACGTTTCACAAAGATGCGACCTGGCACGCCTCGGACGAATAGAAATCGATTTCCGGGTCGGGGGCGTGATTCGGTGGTCACGTCGACAGTTTCGATGGCCATTTTGCCCGGGATGGCCAAGTACTTGCAATGAGAAGCATAACAACCACGGCGGCTGTTTAGCCGCCAACCAAATAAGGAGTTCAGAATGGCACTTACTGCGAAGGTTAGAAAAGTTGGGGAGGTCTCTATTGTCGACCTCAACGGAAAAATTACACTCGGTGAGAACACGGGATATTTGCGCGAGGAGATACGCTCTCTGCTGTCTAAAGGGACCAAGGAGATCGTCCTCAATATGGCGGACGTGGGTTACGTGGACAGCGCTGGTCTGGGCGAGCTAGTGGGCCTCTATACTACAGTTGCAAACCGCGGCGGCTCACTTAAGCTGCTGAGCCTGCAGTCGAAGATGAGAAACCTGATGGAGGTTACGAAGCTTTACACTGTCTTTCCGGTGTTCGAAGACGAAAAGGCGGCGGTATCCAGTTTTGACGAGAGTGATAACAATAAAATGCATTGAACAAAGCGTTGGCGAATGATCGCAATTAGCGCTTTCGATAGATCCGCGTGTCGCTCTAGTTCTTGCAGGATGACGCGTGGCACTCTAATCGCCTAATGATCCACTCTGAGAGGCACCGGCGCCTTTGCACCGGCGGCACACTCGAAGAGGACATGAGTAACCGGCGGCTCGCTGCCTTCGCCTATCTGGATGAAGTTCCGCTACAGAATCTTGCCATTGAGAGGCCTAGCAATTGCGTCGCAAAGAAAACAGCACAATCTGGCCCTAATCATCACCGGACGTTTATTTATGAGAACCTTCTTCACAGTTGGATTAACTGGCGTGCTCGCGCTCGGGATGACCGGGATTGCCATGGACCAGAAAAATGCACCGCAATCACAGGGCCCGAATGACGCGCGCCCGGCGATTCATGGCCCACGGTCGATCAATGAGGAACTCGATCACCTCACGAAAGATCTGGAACTCACCCCGGACCAGCGGAAACAGGCCATGACGACCATGCACGAGAACGATAGCCACCCCCATGATCACCACGACATCCGTCGCAGCGATGCGGCTAAATAGACCGATAATCAGACCTATACCGCCGAAGAATTCGGCCGCAATCGCCAAAAAGCCTAAGGCGGCAGGAATGTGGATGTGTTCATGCATAGCCTTGATGCTGTTGTTCAATCCTGGTCCTTTGAACCAGCCGAACATTTTCTGAGCACCGTGCGCGAAAAAGACAATTCCAAGAATTGTTCGAACTACGAATTGCGCCCAGTCGGTGTTGGTGTGAAGTAAATAGGTCAAGATAAGCACTCCACCTTAAGTCGAAAAGTGGCTTTCGGGAACGTAGCTTTTGCGTCTGCCATCTGCTCTGTGGCACGAATTAGCGCGGAAAAATCTTCCTCTCGGCCAGAAGAAGTTTCGGCCGCATTGATCTTAGCTGCTTCGACGGTGACCGGCATCGCGACGCCAAATTTTCCGGCGTTGGCGCCAATGAGGAGAAAATCTTTCTGCATCAGACGAATCGGAAACTGCGGCGCGTAATCATTTGCCTTTGCAGTTGCCAGCTTTCCTACGTGGGCTGAAGCAATGACAGCAGTTTTGGCGAGCTTTCGAGCCATACATATTGTGGCGAGTCGCGCCCGGCAGTGTACACCTGTCGGAAAATGCCGGCCTCGGCCATTTAAGCGAGATCACAGGAGGCGCTCGGCTGGCTGGCACCTTGCGGCCCAGCATCGATTACGACATCGAAATGAACAGGCAAACCGGCTCGCTCGGACCTAAATCGATTGATGCCTGGGCCGGGCACTGGAATTTTGGCTATACGTTCAAGGATGCGCTCGGCAAGCCAAAAGCTTTTGGCGAGTACAATTACGCGTCGGGCAATAAGAACCCAAACGGCAGCACGTGGGGCGCTCACGATCAAATCTATCCGTCAGCTCACGACAAAATGGACTTCGCTGATCAATTCGGCTGGAGAAATATTGAAGACCTTCGGGGAGGTCTTAATGAAAAGCTTGGGGCGAGGTGGGAGTTGGCGCAGATGTTTGATGATTTCTGGCTAGCCACGAAAAATGACGCAGTATATAACAATGCCGGCGCTATCGCCGTGGCCGCACATCCTGGAGCGACGAGTAGACACCTTGGCGCGGAGCTGGATCTAATTGCTGAGTATAAGCAAGATCGCCATATAACCTATGGCTTCGGCTTTGCTCACATATTTACCGGTAAGTTCCTAAACGAAGCTACCACGGGTAAAGATTACAATTACCCGTTTGCGTATGCCACCTACATTTTCTGAATGGATTCATCAAAGGAGATATATGACCGATATTGGGAAGCAAGACACAAAAGTAAGTCGACGCGCGATGTTTGAGTTAGGCTCGGCAGTGTTGGCAGGCGCCGCGACTGCGACACTCGCCAGCACGTCTTCTCAGCAGCACGAAACGCACAACGCCCCGAACGAAACCGATCCCGGGCCCAGAAATCTGCCGTTGTCTAAAGAGAATCCGAATTCCGTGTGGCCCCCGCAGACTGACCACGGCAGTGTGAAGCCATTCAAGTACTCCTTTGCTCTGTCACACAAGCGTATCGAGAGCGGTGGATGGACACGGCAGGTGACGGCGCGCGACCTAGCGATCTCAAAAGACATAGCAGGCGTGGAGATGCGGCTTACAGCTGGAGGCGTTCGTGAACTCCATTGGCACGTGGAAGCTGAATGGGCAATCATGCTCTATGGCAACGCACGCATCACAGCGGTAGATCATGAAGCCAGGAGTTTTGTCAGCGATGTTGGCGAGGGCGATTTGTGGCTTTTCCCTCCGGGAGTTCCTCATTCGATTCAGGGCCTCGGGCCGGATGGTTGCCGCTTCCTGCTCGTGTTCGATGACGGTAATTTTGATGAGTTCCACACGTTTCTGATTACAGACTGGCTCTCTCACACGCCGAAGGAAGTGCTGGCGAAAAATTTCAACGTTCCGGAATCGACCTTCGACAAGGTTCCGAAGAAGGAATTGTTCATGTTTCAAACGGCCCTTCCTGGTAATCTGAACACCGAGCAGGCTCAGGCGGCGCAAGGAACAGGCACCGTTCCAAAGAGCTTTGATTTTAAAGCGAGCCAAATGAAGCCGACCAAAGTCACGCGCGGCGGCGAAGTGAAGATCGTCGATTCAAAGGTTTTTCCCGTAACACCAATCTCGGCGGGAATCGTTACGCTGAAGCCGGGCGGACTGCGCGAATTGCACTGGCATCCCAACGCGGATGAATGGCAGTACTACATCACCGGTAAGGGCCGCATGACGGTTTTCATTGCCGGCACGGACGCCCGGACGATGGACTTCGAAGAAGGCGATGTTGGATACATTCCGAAATCCAATCCTCATTACATCGAGAATACCGGCGACTCGGATCTGGTTTTTCTCGAAATGTTCAAGAGCGCGAATTACCAGGACATCTCACTGGCCGAGTGGATGGCACACACGCCGCATCTGCTGATGGATCAGCATTTGCAAGTCGGCATGTCGATGCTCGACTCCGTCCCCAAACAGGAATCGGTCATTACGCCCCTATAAAAGACCTATGTCCCGGGCGGAGTGTTGAGGCGATGGACTTTATCCTTCACGCCATCATCGGTCCCATCAGCGCCCATCGAGTCAACAGTATAGTAATACGTTGCGCCAGGCTGCGCAGATACAACGAGGCGATCATCCGCTGGACGAGCAATAACCCGGGCGGCACGGACGAGCACTGGGGAGTGGTGAAATACGGGACGGATCCTGACACCCTGAACTTGACGGCGAAGGGCCACATCCGACTAAATCGACAGCATCCTTATACGGTTTTCCGCGTTCGAGTTCCTCTGAAAGGGTCTTCGTCAGTTCCTCCGGTTCTCGACACATAGAAAGCGCCTCGCTTAAGCGAAGCACCGCTTCATAACGTCGCGCGCTGTTCGCCACCTGCTGGAGGGTGGAGTTTACTCCGCGCAGGTCTTTGAGACCTGCAACTCATCACCGCGCGGCATTCAACTGCCCGAATTTCGCTCTGGCTTGCTCGGCGTCGCGGTCGCGATGCACTCGCTTGTACGCCTTTGCGAGATCGAAATAGACGCGAGAATCGTTGGGATTGAGATGCTCTGCCGTTTCCAATTCAGCTATGGATCTCTCCACCTCTCCGGTTGCGAACAGCGACGCGCCAAAGAGATAATGCGCCTCTTCGAGCTTGGGCGCTAATTTGACGGCTTGTTCCGCATAGATCCGGCTGGTTGCCGGATCCACCCTCAACGAAGCTCCGGCAATGCCAAGACGGGCGAGCAGATGCTCGGGGCTGTTCGCGATCTCGCGCTTGAATGCAGCCACAGCCTGATCGTCAAGATGACTTGCCAGCAGGAAGCGGCCGTAGGCGAACTCCACGTTATGAACTTTCGGGAAACGCTTGACCAGCTCTCCGTAAGCGGCGAGCGCGGCATCCCGTTCGCGGTTAGCGGCGAACACCTGAGCCTTTCCTGCGGCGAGGATCAGATCGCGAGTCTCAGGCGCGCTGGTTGGGCCGAATGATTCGATGCCGAGCACAGCTCTGCCGAGCGCAATGAGAAAATCGTCGTCCGGGTTAACCCGCTCCTGAACGAGTTGGTCGAGAATCTTCTGCGCGCGGCCGAATTCGCCCTGCGCAAGAAGCAGATTAGCCTGTGTAAAAAGCACGACGTGGCGCATGTTTGCTTCATCACCCACGCCCAGAGTGAGAGCTTGCGACAGGTGAGCCAGCGCAGGCTGGTTCTCGCCGAGGCGGGCTTCCGAAAGTCCGAGCATGGCAAAAGCGTTCGCATCGCGCGGCGCCAGATTGGTCACTTTAGTGAGGGCTCTGACTGCGGCCTGAAAGTTCGCTCGATCGTAGGCCATGGTGCCGAGGTACCACCAGCCCTCGGCCCAGTCCGGGCGCATTTGGACCGCTTGTGTGTAAAGCTTTACTGCGTCATCGAGATGCTCCGAGTCGCGCGCTTGCGCGGCTTGCGCAGCTAGAGAATCGAAGGATTGTATCGGGCCGCAAAAGGCCGGCAGCGACAACGATAAGAGACAAAGAATTCTGCCGAGTGTGCCTGGGTACAACAATCAGAAACTGAAACGTGCCTGGAGTTCCACGATGCGGCCGGCGAGACCGGCTTGCGCCACGCCAAATTGTGGACCGCCGATCGTCACCAGCCCATCCTGCCCGCCGAAAGGCTGCAGGTTTTCTTTATTGAACAGGTTATAGAAGTTCGCCTGCAGATCGACTCTGGCATTTTCTCCGAGGACCGGCAACTTGGGAAGCCCAAAGGCTTTGGCCAGCTGGACATCGTTTCCGAAATATCCGGGTCCGCGAAACATCCCGCGATGAAGACTGGTGGGCGGGGGCGGGATGCCGGCAGCCAGCTGTGCGGCCGTGTAAGTAGTGAAGTACTCCTCTGTTCCCGAGGCGTTCGCATTCTTCGGGAAATTGCCAAACGGCGTCTCGAATACGTTATTGCCGGTGAAGTTCGTGGCCCCGCCCAGATAGCCGGCCGGGAAGATACAGCCAATCCCGCTATTGGGGTATTCAACCGTTCCGCCAGGGCAATATTGCGGAGTCCAAGGAAAGCCGGTGTGTCCGTTGAGGATGCCGCTGATGGTCCAGCCGCCGAACACTTTATCGATAAAGCCCTGCCCGGTCCGTGTGAACTTCGGTGTAAACAGGCCCCAGAGCTTCCAGGCGTGCGTGACGTCGAACGCGGACGGACCATAAGAGTAGGTACGATTCCAGGGATACAGATCCGTCGTGTAATCCCGGCTGGCGTCATCGACCGATCGGCTGAAGGTGTACTGGAAATCGACTTCGAACATGGACGAGAAGCGGTGCTGAGCTTCCGTCAACAGCGCATTGTAATGCGAGTTGGCGTCGTTGACGTACCAGTCCACGCTGTTCACCACAGGGTTGAGAGCGGGGAAGTAGATCCAGTTGAGATTTTGGTACTGGCGCGTGAGGTGGCGGCTCTGGCTGCCCGAATAGCCCACGGACGCCATCCAATTGTGGCCCAGATCAACCTGCGTTTGCATGGAGTAGCGATAGGTCACCGCCGGAGGAAAATTCTGCGGGAACCCGGTTAAATCGAGGCCCGTGCCGCCGTTCGGAAGTCCGTTGCTCCCGAAGGTTTGAATCGCAATCGGATTCACCGGGAAGCTGGATATGTCATGCACGTTGGAGCCCGGCGCGTAAACAATGTCGCCGTCGTACAGAGTGAGGCTGTTCAGGAACGGCGGATTGAAGCGGCCATTTGAGGTGATAGCGAACTGCTCCAGGTTATATCCAATACCGAATCCGCCTCGCACAACGTACTTATGTCCAAAGGCGCTGGTGGTGGGGCTCCATGCAAAACCGAGTTGAGGCTCGAAGTTCGTGTAGGTATTCCTGTAAAGGCTGCCGCCCTTCTTAATGGAGAGTCCTGTCAGAATGTCGGCTCCGGTCCCCAGAATGACATTGCTGATGTTGCCCTTCGTCTCGGTGGGCGGAACAAAGTCCTCCCAGCGCAGGCCGAGATTCAAAGTCAGATTCGGCGATACCTTCCAGTCATCCTGAACGAAGAAGGCAATGGTATCGTCGCGCAGGTTCTTGGTGGTTGACGTAGGCGTGCCGGTTACCGGATTGAAATTGGCGCTTTCCGAATAGGGCGCGTCGTTCGCGAAATCCCAGATGTTGTCGAATTGATAGCTGGGGATTGCATTCCACGGCGCGGTGTCGAGGAATTTGACATGGGTGATATCGGTGCCGAATTTGATGGAGTGGCTGCCGCGAATCCAGGTCAGCGTGTCGCGGTAGGAGTAAGTGAACTGATTAAAGACGCTTGGTCCCGGAGGCCCGAAGCCTTGCAATTGTCCATTAACGCCGAAGCCGTTATATACGTTCGCCCCATTGGGTTGAAAATTAGCGTCCGGCAAGCCGAAAGGCTCTTGCGGATTCGACGTGAGCTCATTCCATTTCCAGCCGCTGCCTCCGACGCGAAATTCGTTCAGCATGGTCGAGGAAAAGTTGCGGTCCCAGATTCCGCTCCAGGCCTGGGCCAATGAGTAGTGGTGATAGAGGTTTGCCGCATAGGCCGCGCCGTTGTAGCTCTCGTTATAATCCGGCGTCCAGTAAATGCTGAACGCTATCAGGTCGAGCTGGGTGGGATGGTAATCTACCCTTCCGTTGTATTGCGCGTTGGTATTGATGTTCGGTGAGTTTGTTTGCAGGAACTCCACATCGGGCGCGCCATCGAAACCGCCGCCGATGCCGTAGGGAGTGGCTGCCAGGCCGAACGTTGGATCGGACTTGCCGAGCCCGTTCTTGAGCGGCGAACCTAAATCCAGGCCGCCGCTTGACGTATTTTGGCATTGCGTCGGGGTGAGACCGACACCGGCGCACGTTTGCGGAATGATGAGATTGTAGACCGGACTGACGCCCGGAAAGCCAAGCAACTTGGACGCAACACTGTTCGGGGTAGCGGCATTCTGAATGAATGTCGGGGTGGCATACCAACCGGTTGCGATGGTTTGAGAATTGTTGCGCTGCGTTTCGTACGCGAAGAAGGCGAACAATTTGTCATGGAGAATCGGACCGCCGATGCTGCCCCCAAACTGGTTGAAGCGCTGCGTATCTTTCGTTCGCGGATCGTCGACCGGGTACCAATTGCCGCTAGCGTCCTGCTGAGCGGACATGCCATTCCAGCGATTGTATGCATTCAGGCCCGGGCGGTGCCATTTGAAAAATGCGCTGCCGTGAAAATCGTTCGTGCCCGATTGCGAGACGACCTGGATCTGAGCGCCGCTGCCGCGCCCGTTCTCCGCGGAGTAGTTATTGCCGATGATCTTCACTTCTTTCACTGTCTCTTCGCTAGGCGTCACCACGGGAGCCCCGCCCCACACCGCGCTATTGATCGGCACGCCATCGATCGAGAAGTTATTTCCGTTCTGGCGCGTTCCGTTGGAGATGACTTGCACGCTATTTTCGACCGAGAAAATGCTCTGGCCGGCGCCGAGGTCTGTTCCCGGAATTTGGGCGGCGTTGCCGTTCGAGGAGATGGATCCGTCGCCGAACGTGTTGGGCGCCAAGCGCATTAACTGGTAGGGATCGCGGCCTATAGACGGCAGATTCTGGACGTCTTTCGATGTGATGTTGCCGGCGATTTCGGCTGACTCCGTGTCGATGACAGGCGCAATATCACCGGACACGTTTACCGTCGTGGCCGTCTGGCCGACCTCCAAAGACAGGTTCAGGCTCTGTCTCGTTTCCGATTGCAATTCAACGGATTCGAGGACCTTCTTCGCGAAACCGGCCTTTTCCACCGTGACCGTGTACGTGCCGCCCGCCAGAGCACTGATCGTATACGCGCCGCTGCTGCCGGATGTGGCCTTCTGGCTGAAGCCCGTGGCCTTGTTCGTGGCCGTAATGGTTGCATCTGGAACAGCCGATCCGGACGGATCTGTCACCACACCCTGAAAGCCGCCGTGGTACTGCGCCCAGGCCGGAACCGATGACAAAAGAAAGAAAGCAAACGCCGCGAACAGCGCGGATCTTGGTGTCTGCATAGACTCCTGACCCTCGATCGAGGGTCCCCCCTTCAGTGGTCCATATAATATGGGAATTCGAGCAGGAGTGTCAAGGAGATTTGGCGATGGCGATGGCGTGCTGGCTCAATTTTGAGCATCGCCGAAAAACGTAGGGGCACCCCCTGGGTGTCCCTGAGCAGATCTAGAAATTTTTGTTTACCAGTCCCTGTGCGGCACGTCCAAGCGGAAGTACGCCGTTTCGCAAAGAGGTGATCGCATGAGACTATTCTCGTTGTTGGTAGTTGCGCTGTGCATCCTGTCTGCATGTAGTGGCCCCGCCACTCACGTACAAGCCTCCATTCCTGCTGGAGTAACTTCCCCAACTGTTTCTAATGCACACGTCACAGGTACTGTATCCGGCCATCATTAGGCGCCGGTAAGACTATATTCTCGGCCGTTGGCCGCGACGCCCGACGATGAGCAGCGCTAAACCGCCGAGAAGGAGCGCTGCCGGCGCTGGCTCGGGAATCGCCGGAGCATTGACAGTTCCACTTCCCGAGACAGTGAAGTTAGTGGTTCCGAGGAATCCGTTCCCCGAAACAGATCCTGTAGCACCGGCGAACTGTCCCGTTCCTCCGGTGAAGGTCAAAGTCTGAGGAAAGGGACCTGTCTGGCTTGGGCTTGTGTCGGCGGCGGTCTGGTCTTCGAATACCTTGCCGGTTAACGTGCTGCCATTGGCGAACGACAGAGTGAAGTTTCCGTTCAGCAGGTTCGTCGTTAGGTCCAGCACGCTTTCGTCAGAGTACGAAACCGGATTCCAGGCCGTATTGAGACCCGAAACGCCTGAGCGAACAGAGCCGCTGGCTTGGGCATCGAGCGTCAACCTGTTCCAATGCTTTCAGCGCTGCATCGAGCGCAAGAAGGTCCGTATTCTGTCCGTCTGGCAGACTGATTGCCTCATGCAGCGAGACCTTGCGTCCGGCTCGTTTAAGGCTTTGCCGGCGCCGTGCATGGTCCACCAGAATCTGGCGCATGAGGCGCGCTGCAACCGCAAAGAATTGCGACCGGTTCTCGCAAGCCGGACTTCCTTTTTGATTCAGTAGGCGTAGGTATGCTTCGTTAACGACCGCCGTTGGCTGTAACGAGTGATCCGGCCGCTCCCTCCTCAGATAACATTTGGCAAGCTGGCGCAGCTCCTCGTACAAGCGCTGTGTCAGAGCATCGAGAGCATGCTGGTTGCCACTCGCCCATTGCGCCAGGAGTGCCGTAATTTCATGGCTGGCAGACATTACTGGTGTACTGCCTTCTGCTGATTTTGGTTCCAGTAGCATATCACTGGGTGCATGCGTTCGCTATAGGCGATTGCGTGACAGGCTCGAATAAAAACTGCGGTTTTTTCCGGAGCAGTACCCGATATCGATGCGACCAAGCGTGTACATGCGAGCGAAAGGCCAGGACGTTCGCCGCTTGGGAGGCGGAACAGGTTCACTTAACCTTGCCGGGGGTTTTTACCGTTTTGGGCCTCTCTGAAGCAACTCGCTGCGCTCGACCGATTTCGCCCGCATCGGGCACATCAAATCGGGGGCGAAACCCGCAACCGGCTCTGACGATCTGGCGCTGGTCTGAAAAAGTTCCTCAATCGAAGGCGCCAGCCGTCACAGCCTGGCAAATCTTTTGACCTGTGCAACTACAGTGCTTTAGCGCTCGCGGCTATCCACGCCTCGATCTCCAGACCGCGAAAAATTCACGTTATCCCAATGTTTCACGTGAAACATTCCCTTTTTTTCGCCGCGAAAACGCAGTACGGCGCAACGCGGTTTATCCGTGTTCGTCAAAGAGCCTTCAAATTGTTACCGCCGGGCCCCTTTTATAGACGGTAAAAACCCCCCGCAAAAAGGGGCCCGCGATCGGCTGATTTTGCAACCGGCGCAGGCATCGAGCCGGGTCTTACACCGCTTCTCGCCAGCGCTGCTTCATCAGTTCAATCATCTGATTCGGTTCCATGTCCCAAATCTTCTGATTGAAAATCTCGACTTCGATGGGACCGGTGTAACCGCTCGCTTCGACGGCCTGCCGGATGCGGCGGATGTTTGCATAGCCATCGCCCATCATGCCCCGGCCGTTCACGAAATCGGGCATGGGATCCAGCCAGTCGCAGACATGAAATCCGAAGATCCGGCCGCGCGCGTGTTCGATGCCCGCGTATAGATCCGGATCCCACCAGACGTGATAGACATCGATCACCACGCCGGCAAGTTGTGGCGGCAGATTTGCCACCGCCAGCAGAGCCTGTGCCAGTGTGACGATGACCGAACGGGTCGCCGTATACATGGGGTGCAGCGGTTCTACCCCGAGCCGCACTCCATGCTCCTTCGCAAAATCGGCCAGCTTGTGGACGGCTTCGCAGACGGTTCGGCGCGCTTTCTGCAGATCGCGATCCGGTGTGCCGCCGCAGACCAGCACCAGTGTGTCGGCTCCAAGCTGCGCGGCTTCTTCGATGGCACGAAAGTTGTCGTCCATCCGTTCGGTCCGGGCCGTTTCGCTGAGAGCAGTGAAAAAACCTCCCCGGCAAAGGCTTGAAACGTGCAGGCCGGCGTCGCGCATAATACGGGCGCTCTCCTGGAGGCCAGTCTTAGAGACGGGCTCACGCCATAAACCGATGTTTTTGATTTTGTGCCGCGAACAAAGATCGGCCACCTCGCGCACGCTCAGATTCCGCGCCGTTATCTGGTTTAAACTCAGGCGATCCAGGTCCGGAGCTTCGTTCCCCATAGCTATTCGACTCCCGAGACAGCCAGCAGCAGCCGCATGCGGCGCGCGGCAAGCTCCGCATCGATGAAGAGTCCGGCGCGATCGGCGAGGATGAAGAGCTCGGCCAGATGGACGATCGAACGCGCTCCTTCCTGCGCGCCGACCATCCGGAAATGATGCTGATACCCGTTCAGGTACGCGAGGAAGACGATGCCGGTTTTATAGAAGTAGGTCGGCTGGCGAAACACGTGACGCGACAGAGGCACTGCTGGCGCGAGAAGCGTTCGGTATGTCGCCGTGTCATTTTGATCGAGCGCGCGAACGGCGGCAGCGGCAAGAGCAGCCAGCGGATCGAAGATTCCGAGCAGAGCGTCACTGTGACCTTGCTCATCGCCCAGAATGAGGTCGTCGAAGTGAAAGTCGTCGCCGGTGTACATGCGAACGCCGGCAGGCAAGCGGCGCCGCATGGCGATCTCATACTGCGGGTCGAGCAGCGAGATCTTAATGCCATCGATTTTCGAATGATTCTCGCTGATGATGCCGAGGCAAGTTTCCATTGCTTCGCCGATGTCGCGCGCCCCCCAATAGCCGGCGAGTGAGGGATCGAATGCCTCGCCGAGCCAGTGCAGAATGACGGGCCGTGAAACCTGGCGCAGAGTGTTGTTGTACACGCGGCGGTAGTCTTCCGCATCGCGCGCGCAGGCTGCAAGGGCGCGGCTCGCCATCAGGATAATGCGTCCGCCAAGGCCCTCGACGAATGCGCATTGTTCTTGATAGGCCCTTTCGACGGCTATGATTGTTGCTCCGGAGCTTGACAGGTGATCGGTCCCGGCGCCGCAGGCGATTCCGCCGGATACCGCGCGTGCTTCGGAGAGTGATCGGCGGATGAGTTCTCGCGAAGCTGGCCAGTCGAGACCGCTGCCGCGCTGCGCCGTATCCATTGCTTCCGCAACGTGAAGGCCGCAGGACCAGAGGTGGCGTCGAAAGCCGAGAGTGGCTTCCCAATCGAGGCACGGAGTCTCCCCCGGAGAAACGTCGGCAAGCGGATCGCTGACAACATGCGCGGCGGCATAGAGCACGCGGCTGCGAGGAGCAGGGCCAGCAGTCGGAATAACGGGCCTGACGTTCGTCAGATCGTACTCGATCAGGCGGCGCTGCGCCGTGGGTAGCGTGATCTTCACGGTAACGAATCCTTTTTCGCGGATTCATGAGTGGGCGCAGGCATATCGATCCAGCGCCTCTCGCGCCAGGACTCGATTCCGGCTTCGGCTAACTGAACACCGCGCGCGCCCTGCCAGAAGGTATGCGGAAATGGCGCATCTTCGGCTACGTGCCGCAGAAACTTTTCCCATTGGCGCTTAAAGCCGTTATCGAAAGATTCATTGTCGGGAACTTCTGCCCAGCTTTCGCGGAAGGAGAGCGGATTCGCTACATCGGGATTCCACACCGCTTTCGGCGTGTTGGCGCGATGCTGTGTGCGGCAGCTGCGCAGGTCGGCTACCGCGCTGCCGTGCGTGCCGTCTACTTGCAGAACGAACAGATCGTCGCGATACACCCGCACTGTCCAGGAAGAATTCATCTGCGCGATGGCGCCGCTCGCCAGCTCGAAGGTTCCGTATGCAGCATCGTCGGCTGTACACGCGTAGGCGTTGCCGCGCTCATCGACCCGTTGCGGGATGTGAGTCGCCCCGAGACACGAGACCGCGCGAACCGGGCCAAACAGATTCTCGAGCACATATTGCCAGTGGCAGAACATGTCGGCAATGATGCCGCCGCCGTCTTCTTTGCGATAGTTCCAGGAAGGCCGCTGGGCCGCTTGCCAATCGCCCTCGAAGACCCAGTATCCGAATTCTCCGCGAATCGAAAGGATGCGGCCGAAGAAATCGCCATCGATCAGCCTTTTCAACTTGAGCATGCCGGGAAGAAAGAGCTTGTCCTGCACGACGCCATGTTTCAGATTGAGGCGCTCCGCCTGACGAGCTAAATCGAGCGCGCTTGCGGAATCGGTACTCAGTGGTTTTTCGCAGTACACATGTTTGCCCGCATCGAGTGCGAGCCGCACGCTGCCGGCCCGTAAGGCGGTGGTTTGCGCGTCGAAATAGATCCTGTCTTCCGGGTTGCGCAGACATGCCTTCAGATCGGTACTCCAGCGTTCGATCCCCGCCGTTTCAGCTAGCCTGGCAAGCTTTGCGTCGTCTCTCCCGACCAGGATCGGATCCGGCATCAGCCGCTCGCCATTTGCCAGAGCCAGACCGCCGTCCCGTCGAATGGCTACAATCGAACGGATCAGATGCTGATTGGTTCCCATGCGGCCGGTGACGCCGTTCATGATGATTCCGATTCGCACTGATTCAGGTTACGCTATGGCAGGACCTTTTCCAGTCACGCCTTAGGGTGCGCCCGATCGTAAACGGCCTGCAGATCTTTGAGCGACACCTGGGTGTACTTCTGAGTAGTTGATAAGCGCGCGTGTCCGAGCAGTTCTTGAATAGCGCGGAGATCGGCGCCGTCGGTGAGAAGGTGCGTGGCGTAGGCGTGTCGAAAGCTATGCGGGTGAACGGTCGAATCGCCTGTCACGAGAAGCGCATACATTTTCACGAGCCGCCGCACCTGACGATCGCCTAAGCGTGAGCCGCGCGCGTTTACGAATAGCGCACGCTCCCGAGGCGCCGCGTTTCGCTTATCTAGATAATGCCCGACCGCAGCGATGGCACGCTCGCCTATCGGTATCTCTCGTTCTTTATTGCCTTTGCCGCGCACTCGCAGCCAGCCTTGCCGGAGATCTAAATCCTCCAGGTTGATGCCGGTCAGTTCGCTCACCCGAACACCGCAGCCGTAGAGCAGTTCGAGGAGAGCCAAGTCCCGTTCGCGCGAAGGTTTCTCGATGATTTCCCCGCTCTCGACAGCGTCAATAAGCCGGTTCGTTTTTTCCTCGCTCATGACTTCCGGCAACCGCTGCTTGATTTTAGGAGTGCGTAACCTTGCGGCCTGATTTTTTTGAACGATGCCTTCCTGAAGCAAAAACTTGTACATGGCTCTCACGGCCGCCAGCTTTCGACGAATGCTCACGGTAGTGAGCCGCTGATCGTAGAGCCCGCCGAGCCACTCGCGCAAAAGAGGGATATCGATCTGGTCGACTTGGGGCGGAACGGTTTCGCCAGGCGGTTCGAAGTACGTTGCGAACTGCTCTAAGTCGGATCCGTAACTGCGCAGTGTGTGCTTCGAGGCACCGCGCCGCGCCAGCTCAGCCAGGTATTTCGCAACACACTCGCGTATCTGTGCCATGGAGAAATTCTTCGAAAGATTCAGCGGCCCTGCGGCATACCTCAGTGTGCCGGGCTTTTTTATCGTGGCGAAGTTTGCGCCGCGTGTCTTCATCGAGAGCCGGCAACAGATCGAATGTAATATTCGCCGGCTGAAAGTGCTTGGGATCGGCGTGCGTAATGTAGTGGCACAGACTGCCGAGCGCCGTCTCGCGGGGAAACACGCGAAGCTCATCGCCGCAGGAGAGCGCGGCGGCATTGCGGCCGGCTATGAGCCCGGTCGCGATCGACTCGGCATAGCCTTCAACCCCTGAGATCTGGCCCGCGAAAAACAGCCTGGAGTCTTTCTTCAACTGCAGAGTCGGATCAAGCAGCGCAGGCGAATTGATGTAGGTATTTCGATGCATCTGGCCGAAGCGCAGGAACTCTGCCTTTTCGAGTCCGGGAATCATCCGGAATACACGGGCCTGATCTCCAAACCGCATATGATTCTGGAAGCCGACCAAATTGTAGCTATCGGCGCGCTGGTTTTCCTGACGGAGCTGGACGGCGGCATACGGCCAGCGTCCGGTACGCGGATCGGTCAGGCCGGCAGCTTTCATGGGACCGAAGCGGAGCGTATCGCGGCCGCGCTGCGCGATTTCTTCAATCGGCAGGCAGCCTTCGAAGTAGGGTATCTTGTCTTCGGCTATGTGCGGTTCGTAGTGTTCGGCCTCGATCAATGCGTCGACAAAAGCGTAGTATTGCTCCTTATCGAAGGGACAGTTGATGTAATCGTCGGTTCCATCGAGCGATTTGCCATAACGGGATGCGCGGAATGCTACCGACATATCGACCGAATCCGCCGCCACGATGGGGCTGATGCTGTCATAGAAAAAAAGCCGGTCCGATCCGGTGATCCGGCTGATCTCGGCAGCCAGACTATCACTGGTGAGCGGGCCGGTGGCGATGACGACGATGCCACCCTCCGGCAAATCGCGAACTTCCCCCCGCCTGATTTCGATGCGGGGATGATTCTCGATCGCGCGCGTAATTTCAGCCGAAAACAATTCGCGGTCAACGGTCAACGCATGCCCGCCCGGCACTCTTGCCCGTTGCGCGGCTTCCATCAAGAGCGAGCCGAGACTGCGCATCTCCTGCTTGAGCAGCCAGGGCGCGGAATTTAGCTGCTCGCTTTTGAGCGAGTTGCTGCAGACCAGCTCGCCGAAACTGTCGGTCTTGTGAGCGGCCGTTCGCTGGTGAGGACGCATTTCGTAGAGGGTGACGGGAGCGCCGGCCCCGGCAGCTTGAAACGCTGCTTCACAACCTGCGAGTCCTGCGCCGATGACATGGATTCTTGCGGGCATTAGAACGACTCCCGATATTCTCCGAACACCTCGCGCAGCGTGTCTGAGATCTCTCCGACGGTGACCAGAGAGCGACAGCATTCCAGGATATGTGGCATCAGATTCGCTGTTCCGCGAGCGGTTGCCGCTAACCCGGCGAGCGCGAGCTTGGTGTTCTCCGCCGATCGCGATGCCCGCAGTTCGCGAAGGCGCTCGATTTGCCGCAGTTCGAGCTGCGGATCGATACGGAAGGTGTGTGGGGAATCGGCTTCATCGGTTTGGAATTTATTGACGCCGACGACTATCTGTTTTCCCTCTTCGACCGCGCGCTGATATTTGTAAGCCGAATTCTGGATTTCCCGTTGAATGTAGCCCTTCTCGATAGCTTGCAGCGTGCCGCCTAAGGCATCAATATGTTCGATGTATTTTTCTGCGGCGCTCTCGATTTCGGATGTCAGTTTCTCGATGTACTCGCTACCGCCGAACGGGTCGGGTACTTCCGCAACCCCGCTCTCAAAGGCGATCACCTGCTGAGTACGAAGCGCAACGCGCGCCGATTTTTCAGACGGAAGGGATAAGGCCTCATCTTGTGCGTTGGTGTGCAGCGACTGGGTCCCACCGAGGACGGCAGCCATAGCCTGCAATGCAACCCGCACGACGTTCACTTCCGGTTGCTGGGCGGTCAACGTCGATCCACCGGTCTGAGTGTGAAATCGCAGCATGCAAGAGCGATCGAGTTTGGCCCCGAAACGATCGCGCATGATTCTCGCATACAGCCGGCGGGCGGCGCGATACTTGGCGATCTCTTCGAGGAAGCTATTGTGTGCGTTGAAGAAGAAACTGAGCCGGGGCGCGAACACGTCCACTTCCAGACCGGCCTGAATGGCAGTCTCGATATAGGCGATCGCATTGGCCAGGGTGAACGCAACTTCCTGAATAGCTGTTGAGCCGGCCTCACGGATGTGGTACCCGCTGATCGAGATCGTATTCCATTCAGGAATTTCTTTGCCGGCCCAGGCAAACAGATCCGTGATGATGCGCATGGCGGGGCGCGGTGGATAAATGTAAGTGCCGCGCGCGATGTATTCCTTCAGGATGTCGTTTTGAATGGTTCCTGAAAGCTTGCGGCGCTCGGCGCCCTGGCGTTCGGCCACCAGAACGTAGAGACAGAGTAGAATGGCGGCGGTCGAGTTGATCGTCATCGACGTGCTTACCTGTTCGAGGTTGATTCCTTCGAGCAGTACCTGCATATCGGCGAGAGAATCTATGGCGACGCCGGCGCGGCCCACTTCGCCAGCGGCCAAAGGATGGTCCGAATCCATTCCCATCTGCGTGGGCAGATCGAATGCGACGGATAGCCCGGTGATGCCTTGCGAGAGAAGATATTTGTAACGCTGGTTGCTTTCTTCAGCGGTTCCGAAGCCCGCGTATTGCCGCATCGTCCAGAGCTTGCGGCGATACATCTCGGGATAGATTCCGCGGGTGAAAGGAAACTCGCCGGGCTGCTCGAGAACGCTCAATATCGTCTATCGCTGACCGATGCGCTTCGCCGTTCGGAAGGATCCGATGCCAAAGAAGAGCATGACGATACCGAGGAAAACCGAAAACGTGAGGGCGAGCGGATTACTTGCCCCGGTATTCCAGGCGCGCAGGTACTTCACAGCGTAGCCGAAGAACAGAAGCGAAAAGAGCAGGAAAACGCCTCCTATCGCCTGGTTCCAGATGATTCGCGCAGGCTTGACGACCTCCGGGACAACATGAGCAACGAACTTCCTGGCATGTTCGACCTTTAAAGATTTCGCGGTTCGTACAACGTCAGCGAGTTTCAAAAAGACTGAACCTCAAGAGATGCTTCCCGACTTCTATTCTCTAACTCAGTATCGCCGATTCAGTGTCCTTCAGCTTCCAGATAGCGTTCGGCCTCAATTGCCGCCATGCAACCGGCTCCTGAGGCTGTGATCGCCTGCCGGTAGGTTCGGTCCTGGACGTCGCCCGCGTGGAAGACGCCGGGAATATTGGTCCGTGCTCCCCCGTGCGAAACGATGTAGCCATCGGGGTCGAGATCGAGCTGTCCAATGAACGGCTGCGTGTTAGGTATATGGCCGATGGCAACAAAGAAGCCGTCGATTTCGCGCTCGGTCACGGTCCCCGACTTTATATTCTTCAGTTTTACGCCGGTGACGGCGCCCTTGGTTACGTCGTAAATGTCTTCGACGACGGTATTTGTCAGGAACGTGATTTTAGGATTGGCCTGTGCCCGCGCCAACATAATACGCGAGGCACGAAAGTTGTCACTGCGATGGACCACTACAACCTCATCGCCGAATCGGGTCAGGAAATTGGCTTCTTCCATCGCCGAATCGCCGCCGCCGACCACCATGATTTTTTTATTGCGGTAGAAAAAGCCGTCGCAGGTAGCGCAGGAGCTGACGCCATAGCCAATCAGCCTCTGCTCATTCGGCAGATTGAGCCAGCGCGCGGATGCTCCGGTCGCAACTATCAGAGTCCGGGTATGCATGATTTCGCCCTCTTCGAGCTCGAGAGTGAAGGGGTGCTCCAACAGATGGACTTTGACGACGCGCCCCGGTCGATAGGCGGCTCCGAAGCGCTGCGCCTGCTTTTTCATATGCTCGATCAGCACCGGACCGTGGATTCCCTCCGGAAACCCTGGGAAGTTCTCAACTTCAGTGGTGATCGAGAGCTGGCCGCCCACCTCGTGGCCTTCAAAGACTACGGGCTGCAGATTTGCGCGGGCTGCATAGATAGCCGCCGTGTTCCCGGCACAACCGGAGCCGAGAATCACTACGTTCTGTAAACTGTTCATCGAAGAAAGTAGCTGGTAATGTGAAATGCCAACCAGGAACCAGAGTACGCTAGCGCCAACATGTAGAAAAACTGGAACGCAGGCCACTTCCAGCCGCCGGTCTCCCGCTTCACCACCGCCAGTGTCGAGAAACACTGCATAGCAAACGCAAAAAAAACCAACAGCGCTACTGCGCCTGCCGTCGACAGATCCTGGTGAACCGCGGTCTGCAGCCCCAGAGAGTGCTCATCTCCTTCGATGCCGTAGATGGTGCCAAGGGTTCCGATGATGACTTCGCGGGCAAAAAGCGAGGTAATGAGTCCGATACCGATCTTCCAGTCGAAGCCCAGGGGTCTGATCGCGGGCTCGATCGTTTTCCCGATCGCTCCCACAAAGCTGTGTTCAAGGGCGGGCGCGTGCCCGTGTTCGAGGGGCAAGTGCGCCAGCACCCAAATCGAAATGGCAACCAAGAGGATAACGGTGCCGGCGCGATTGAGGAAAACCTTGGCCCGGTCCACCAGCCGCAGGCTTAAGGAACGCATGGTGGGCCAGCGATACGGAGGCATCTCCAGAATGAAGTTGCTGTCCCGGCTCTTGAGAATGGTCGACTTTAACACACGAGCAATTACGAGAGCGGCCAGAAATCCAAGCACATACAACGCCAGCATGGTCGCCGCTGGTAGAGATAAAAAGTTTCCAATCAGATGGATATTTGGGACGAAGGCCGCAATGAGCAGCGTGTAGATCGGCAGCCGGGCCGAACAGGTCATCAACGGTGCGATCATGATCGTCGCCATGCGATCCCGCTTGTTTTCGATGACACGCGTCGCCATCACGGCCGGGACCGCGCAGGCGTAGGCGGATAACAACGGTATGAAGGACTTGCCCTGTAAACCGAATTTCGACATGGTCCGGTCAGCGATCAGAGCGGCGCGCGCCAGATACCCGGAATCCTCCAAAATACCGATGAACAAGAACAGCAGCAGAATTTGAGGCAGGAAGACAACCACGGAACCGACGCCTTGCCAGACGCCATCCACCAGAAGCGAGCGCCATGGTGAATCCGGCAGCACGTGATTGAACCACACGCCCGAAGAAGCAACCGCTCGCTGAAGCCCGTCCATCACCGGCTTGGCCCAGGAGAAAATACTCTGGAAGACCGCTACTACAACAGCTAGAAAGATCAACGGTCCGGCTACGGGATGAAGAAAAACGGCATCCAGGCGGCGGGTCCAAATTGGCGGGGCCGGCGATCTATAAGAGGCCCGTTTGCCCAGGTTAGCCGCCCATTGACGGCACTTCGGAACGTCGTGCAGAACGGGAAGCTCGATCTTGGCGGGAGGAGTGTTTAAGCGGACGGCCGTGCCGGCCAAAAACTGTTGAATCCGGTCGATCCCCGTACCTTTCGACGCGCTGATCAGAGCGACTGTGCAGTTCAGCTCGGCAGAGAGGGCGGTGATATCTACCTTGCCGCCCTCGCACCGCGAGATCGTCCGCCATGTTCAGCAGAATCAGAGTCGGAAGCCCGAGATGCAGAATGGGCGCCGCCAGGACGAGATGCCGGCCGAGGTTTGTCGAATCGAGAATCAGAATGACGGCGTCCGGCTTAGGGAAATCCGACCGCTCACCCTTCAGAACGTCGTGTGTGACCTGCTCGTCTTCGGCCCGCGGGTTGAGGCTGTAGACACCGGGTAAGTCGACCAGAAATACTTCGTGGCTGTCTTTCAGTTTGGCCTTGCCCATCCGGTGTTCCACCGTGACCCCGGGGAAATTGGCTACTTTCTGGCGCAGCCCGGTCAGGCGGTTGAAGAGCGTCGACTTGCCGGAGTTAGGGGGACCGACGATGGCGACGATGATGGGGCGGTCGGCGCTGGCCCGGGGGGAAGAATAGACGGATTTGGTAAAAGACCCGTTCTCGGTGTCTGACCGTGGCAGTCGCTCATCTCAGTACGACCAGATCGGATTCCGGGTGACGCCGGATGAACAAACGGGCTGCCGTTTCTTTGCGCAAAGCAACTTCAGAGCCGTCGACCCGAAACACTCGCGGACCGCCGCCGGGAGTTTTTCGCCCGGTTATGACCTCAGTACCGGGTAGGAACCCCAACTCCATGAGCCGGCGCGACACGTCGGCGGGCAAATCCAGGTGGTCAATGATACAGCGCTGGCCGGGAGCCAGATCGGCGAGCGTGTGAACGTTCGATTTAGCACCTTTCTTTGCTCCCGTTTTGGCCCGAACCATATATACGACTCTTTTAGTATGAATTTAACATGTACCGGGCTCAAGCGATTGTTTCAGCTGGAGTAAGCCCGTTTCCAGTGCAGATTTACGGATAATTGAGGGTACCCTTCGCTCCGGTGCTATGATTGCCGTGTGCTGCGGGACGGCTCGCAACATCCCCCAGTCAGCGAACCCGGTGGACCCTTCACCCGGAGAGATGTGTGCCGCCTGCTGAAGCTGGAGAACCGGCAGCTCAAGAGTTGGGAGCGGCAGCAGCTCATTCCTGAACTGTCGCAATACAATTTCTCCGATCTGCTTGCTATAAAACGGCTGGCGCGCCTGCGCGACGAACACGCCCATCCACGCCGGATCCGGCAGGCGCTACTTTCTCTGCGCGAGTACATGAAGACCGCTCCCGACTCGCGCGAAGACGTTCAAGTCTACAAGGAGGGCCGGCGAGTGCGCATTCAAATCGGGAAACAGAAACTCGAGGCGGAATCCGGTCAGTTACTCTTTGACTTCTCGGAGGAGGAACTAAACAAGCTGCTTCAGCTTCCGGCGGTGGCTAAGAGCGGTTCTGTTATTGCCGATCGCGTGCGTAACAAGCTTCAAGCCGATCACTGGTTTGAACGGGGCTTGGAACTGGAGCAGACCGGGGCGCCATACGAACAAATCGTAGAGGCCTATCAGAAAGCGGCGGAACTAGATCCGCTCTCCGCGGGGGCGCGTGTGAACCTCGGCACAGTATTATTCAACGGTCATGCGTGGGCCGATGCCGAAATGCAGTATAAGGCCGCTCTCGAAATCGATCCTAACTATGCGCTCCCGCACTTCAACCTGGGCAATCTCTACGAGGAGCGCGGCGATTCTGAAAACGCTTTGTTTCACTATAGTGAAGCGCTTCGCATTCATCCTTCGTATGCCGACGCACACTATAACCTGGCGCTGCTTCACCAGAGCCTGGGCGACGTGATGAACGCGGTGAAGCACTGGCGCGCGTACCTCAAGCTGGATGGCTCGAGCACCTGGGCGCAGATTGCCCGTCGCGAACTCGTAAAGCTTGAAAGCGCCACCGTAGTGCCGGGAAAGCGTTCGTCGGAAGCGGGCTTACAGCTGGTAAAGCGGGAGAAGGCCTGAGCAGGGCGTTGCCCGTGCCGGTTGCCGCTATCGTCCTGGCCGCGGGCGCGGCGACGCGCATGGGACGGCTCAAACAGTTGCTGCCCTTTCGTGGCAAGACGTTGGTCGAGCACGCAGTTGCGCAGGCGGCGGAAGCGGGCTTTCATCCCATCATCGTAGTGGTGGGAGCCGAATCGCAAGCTGTCCGGAACGCTCTGGCAGGACTCGATGTTCTGATTGCCGAAAACCCGCGCTGGCAAAGCGGAATGGGCTCTTCGATCGCTGCGGGGATGGAATCTCTCGAAGAGTCGGTTACAGGATCGGATGCAACGGCGATCCTGCTGGCCGATCAGCCGCTGGTTACGGCAGTTCATCTGACGCAGATGGCAAATCTGCTGTCGCAATCAGCGGCTCCCGTAATTGCGGCCCGTTATCGAGAGACGCTGGGCGTTCCGGCGTTGTTCAAGCGCTGTCTGTTCCCGCGTTTGGCTTCGCTTGGCGGTGAGGTGGGCGCGCGCAGTTTATTGCGGGATTCGCCGGAGCAGGTTCTTCCGTTCGATCTGCCGGAAGCGGCTATCGACCTGGATACGCCGGATGATTTCGCGGCATTTGCGGATTAGTTCGGAGGGGGCTGGCTTAAAGGCGGCTGTTCAGGGCCGTAGGTAACGGTCGATTCCGCGCCGAATCGTTTGTAATTCATATATCGAATCTCGATGCGGATGCGCTGAGGCCATTCGCGGAAGAAGAGAGTGTCGTCGGCGTAAGTGCGTACCGGAAAGAACCACTTGTCATCTACGCTTTTGCGAAATGTCGTGAAGTGCGGCGTGAGGTTCTGTTCGCGCAGCGTCTCGATTTGCGGCACCGCCTGGCCTTCGCTCTTGATAACCGAGAGATCGCTCTGCCTCACCCAAAGCAAGCCTTCGAAGAATCGCTGTCCGGATAAGATCTGGCGTGGGCGTACGTACTCCACAAAGCAAGGCGTGCCTTCCAGAGTCTCTTCGCCTTTGTACTGTCCCTCGTAAAGAGAGACTTTGCCGGTCGTTAAGAGGAACGGTTCTATGTTTCGGATATCTGCGAAGTCGACCGGCGTCAAACGGATCCGCGTGAGGGTATTGCGCGCGGGTTCCGTGATCTGTTCGTAGCGGACGTGATTTGGAGAAAAGGTGATGTCGCGTACTTCCCGGTACTCGCCTGTAACCGCTCCGCGATCATTAAATTCCTGGATCGTTACGGACTGGCGATAGGTGTAATTGTCCATCGCCTCCGCGTTGGCCGTTTCGCGTTCGGCAATCTTCCGCAATAGTCCGGGCGGTGGGTCCGCCGCTCGCGCGAGCACGCCTGACAAGGCGTTTAGCGATGCTACGATGAGGGCGATGTTGAAGGCGATGCGACCATTTTTCACAGCGCTAGCCTGCTCGTGGATCGCATTGACCGGCGCTGCGTGGCTCTATTCAAACCGATTTCCTCAGTCTCATTGGATCATGAGCGCCGCATTGCCGGCGTTTTTGCTCGAAGCAATCTTCTATCTGGGAGCGATCTTTGAAGAGCCGCGCGATTGGTTTCGCGCTGTCCCACCCAGACGCTCACAAGGTTTGATGCTCTGGCTGAGCGCGCTGTTACCGTATTTGGTTTTTTCGTTGCTCGCCCGAACTTTTCAAGTCAATGCATTCCAGGTGCTCGCGGTATTGACCTTACTGCTGGCGTACTGGTACATCGTTACGCCTCGCCGTTGGGCTTACGATGCCGGTTTTCTCATTATTGTGGCCGCTCCGGTGGTGCTGCGCGTGTTTTCCCGCATTTATATTTCACCTGAGCCTTCGTTGCGCATCGGCGATGCGCTCGGGCACCTTATGTGGATCCGGCTGGGCATTGCCGCCTTATTGATTTTGCGGGAATGGTATCCCGGCGAGTTCGGTTTTTGGCCGACAGCTAAAGAATGGATCGCCGGAAGCCTGTGGTTCGCGATCGCGGTGATTCCTTTGTGCGCGCTGGGTCTGTTGATCGGGATGATCCGGTTTGCTCCTCTCCAGAGTCCCTGGTGGCAAGCAGCGGGGATCATTGCGGGCTCGTTCTTCGGAGTACTGTGGGTAGTCGCGTTGAGCGAAGAACTCTTCTTTCGAGGCGTAATCGAAAAGTTCTTTCTGAACTTCTGGAGATCGCCGGTGCTGGCCGTGGCAATCTCGGCTGTGCTCTACGGCTGCTCTCATCTTTGGTATCGATCGTTCCCCAACTGGCGCGAGGCTGTGGTGACAGCGGCTCTGGGCATTCCTTGTGGCATCGCATACGTGCGTACGGGCAGTGTGCGAGCGCCTATGGTCACTCATGCCTTAGCGGCAGCGACTGTCCGCGCGCTGTTTCGCTACACCTGATCGAGCGCTTGCTCGAAGTCGGCCACCAGGTCTTCCCAATCCTCGATTCCGCAGGACACGCGCACCAGGCCTTCACCGATGCAGGCGCGATCCAGATCCTGCGCGCTCCATGCCGAGTGTGTAGTGCTGCGCGGATGGCAGGCCAGGGTCTCTATACCGCCGAGCGATACGGCGTTGCGTGCCAGCTTCAGATTGCGCAGCAAGTCGAAAGCGGCGCGTTTGCCACCGTGCAGGTCGAGCGATACTAATCCACCCGCCCCTTTGCACTGAGCCTGGTAGATGCGTATCTGTTCGGGATTATCAAAGAGCGTCGGGTAGTAAACCTTGCGAATTTTTTTGTGGCGGGCTAACCGTTCCGCAATTCGCTGAGCGCTGTTGCTTTGCTGCCTCATGCGCAGGCTGACTGTAGGCAGGCGCGTATTGAGAATCCAGCACTCATCGGGCTGCAGAATGTTGCCGAACAGGCTGCGCTTGCTTTTGATCTTATTCATTAGCGCAACGTCGTTTCCCAGGGCGACGCCGCCGATGATATCGCTGAAACCGCCGAGGTACTTCGTTGCAGAATACAGCGATACGTCCGCGCCCAAAGCGAGAGGATGCTGGAATGCGGGACCGAGGAAGGTGTTGTCGATCATCACAACCGGTGGAGAAGCGAGTGCCGCCGCCGTCTGGCAGAGGCGCTGGATATCTGTCATGGTGATGGTCGGATTAGCCGGCGTCTCCACGAGTACCACCTTTAAATTCCTGGTACTGCGAATCGCGTCATCGATGGCATCGGACTGTCCTGCATCCACCGGCCGCCCTTCAACACCGAAAGGCTGCAAGAATCCCTGAATCAGGGTTTGCGTCCCGCCATAAATGGGCACGGTGTAGACGATCGAGTCACCAGGCTTGACCACGGCGAGAAGTGCCGTCATGATGGCCGCCATGCCGGAATTGAAGGCTGCGCTGCCGGCTGCCCCCGGTTCAAGCGGCAGAATCTGATCTTCCAGGATCTCCGCATTCGGATGGTTGAACCTGGAGTAAACCAGATCGACGTCTTCTTCTGCAGTGCGCTGGCCCCGGCCGCCCATAATGTCGAACGCACGTTCGGCCGCTTCGGGGCTGGAAAATACATACGTCGAACTGCGGAAGACGGCCGGACGGGCCGAGCCGACCGAGAGACTGGGATCAAAACCGCGTGTGATCACGTCTGTTTCCGGACGCAATTGTTTTGGATGATTCTGTTGGGCCAAGAAAGGCGCTCCCGACTCAGTTTATCGGGAAAATCTGCTTTGCTGTCATTCCAAAAAGCCGCGGCTAATCAGAAAAGTATCAGAGCATCTATGGAGGAGATATGATTAAGAGATTTCGAAAGACGTTGCGAAATTAAGCCCTTGCGGGCGCCAGGGAGGTGTTGCTTCAGGGGTCTTTCTATGAGGTTAGTCTCGCTTTGGTGGGAGTTGCCTCCCTGGCTTACTTCCAATATTAGAATATGAATTTATGGAGCGCAAGTCTTTTTTCTACGAAATTCAAAATTTTCTTTCGAGGGTATGCGAGACTACTTCTTAAAGCCGCGGATCTGAGCGTGAACGATGAAGCTAACCATTCTAGGATCAACAGGATCAATCGGCACTAATACACTCGACGTAGTCCGCCAGAACCCGGAGCGCTTTCAAATACATGCTTTGGTAGCGGGCAACAATGTTGACGTTCTCAGCTCCCAGATTCTGGAATTCCACCCTGCAGCAGCAGTATTGGCGACGCCCAAGGCCCTCGACCGGCTGCGACTCCAGCTCACAGAACTCGGGGTTCCGAAATGTGAGTGGCCGGAACTGGGAGTGGGATCACCGGGTGCGATTGCGGCCGCTACGGCCCCTGAAACCGGGTTTGTCATGTCAGCCATCGTTGGTGTGGCAGGATTAGAGGCAACCTACGAGGCGATTCGGGCGAAGAAACGGGTTGGGCTTGCGAATAAAGAGGTTCTTGTGGCGAGCGGAGGGCTGGTGATGGCGGCCGCACGCGCTTTGGGAACCGAACTAATCCCAGTCGATAGCGAGCATAACGGTGCTCACCAGTGTTTTCGCGCGGGCGAACGTAGCGAGGTGACCCGGCTATTGCTGACCGCCTCGGGCGGCCCGTTCCGCGATATTCCTCGGGATTTCTTGTGGCAAGTTACTCCGGAACAAGCACTTAAGCATCCGACCTGGAAGATGGGCCAGCGTATCACCATTGACTCTGCGACCATGATGAACAAAGGTTTCGAGGTGATCGAGGCATGCTGGCTGTTCGGTTTAAAGGCCGCCCAGATCGAAGTAGTAATCCATCCGCAGTCTTCTGTTCACGCTTTGGTGGAGTACAACGACGGCAGCATCATCGCACAGATCTCGGCTACTGACATGCGAATGCCTATTCAATATGCTCTAACGTTTCCCGAACGGCATCGGGCGCCGGTTCCACGCCTTGACTGGGGAGAATCCAGAAGCTGGGACTTCTTGCCGCCCGATTTTGAGAAATTCAAGCTGTTGAAGCTGGCGTATCAGGCGCTCGAGCAGGGTGGTTCGGCCGGCTGCATACTCAACGCTGCGGACGAAGTGGCCGTGCAGGCATTCCTCGACGGCCGGATAACATTTCCGGCCATAGCAGCGGTAGTGGAAGAAACATTAGTGAGACAAAAGAACCGCGAACCGACGACAATAGAAGATGTTCTGGCAATCGATTCGGAGTCGCGTTCGACAGCCGGGCGAATAATAACGGAAATGCGCTCTGTATCGAGTGTGCGTGGCGCGATTGCAACCGGGAATTAAGGTTCTGAAGCATTTCCACGAGAACAACGTCGAATTATAGGGGCCTCAGGATCCGCGAAATAGAAGAGATGGGTATTCGGGCGTGAATTTTTTGCAGCCGGTATTTTGGGTCGTGATCCTGCTCGGGGTCATGATTCTGATTCACGAGCTGGGTCATTTTTGGGCAGCTCTGGCGGTCGGGATCAAGGTAGAGACATTCAGTATAGGCTTCGGTCCCAGGCTGTTTGGCTTTAAGCGCGGAGAAACAGATTTCCGCTTCTCAGCGATTCTGTTCGGCGGATATGTCCGGATGTTGGGTGAGCAGCCCGGGGATGCGCAGGCCGGGGACCCGCGCTCGTTTCAGGCGAAGGCTCGATGGCAGCGCGCGATTGTGGTGTTTGCCGGACCTTTGATGAACGTGTTGCTGGCCGTCGCGCTGGTCACCGGGCTCTACATGTATGCCTTCCCGAAGGAAGTGGATACTACCGATCCCACGATTACGTCTCTCGCGCCCAACTCCGCTGCTGCCGCCGCCGGTCTGCAGAGCGGGGACAAGATTGTCGAGATTGACGGCCGGCAACATCCTAACTGGGATTACGTGCTGACCCAGGAAGCGCTCAACGCGAATCACCCCATTCCGGTCGTTGTGCTGCGCAGCGGGCGCCGAATGGCGTTCACGGTCACGCCGCGGATGGATCCGAAGCAAGGCATTGGAGATGCCGGCTGGAACGGAGACCTGGCAGTGCAGATCGCCGATGTCCAGGCAAACTCACCGGCGCAAGCTGCGGGTCTGAAGTCGGGCGATACGTTTCTAAAGGTGAATGGCAAGCCGGTAGCTTCCACGACCACGATTCGGGAAGCCGTTTTCCATTCCGGTGGCAAACCGGTTCAGTTTCAAATCATGCGGCATGGCGAGCCGCGCGAGATCTCCGTGACCGCCAAATCGACCGGCGATTCGAAAACGCCGTGGCTGATTGGCATTACCTTCAGGCTTCCCGTGCAGTTCGTGAGACTGGGCCCGGGTGCCGCATTTGTAGAATCCCTGAAGTTCAACCGGCAGAATGCGCTGATGTGGGTGCAGGTTCTGCAGAGTTTAATTGAGCGGCGCGTCTCGACCAAGTCAGTTGCCGGGCCGATCGGGATGGCCCAGATGTCGAGCGAAGCGGCGCAGCATGGCGCGTGGGATTATCTGTTCCTGATGGCCATTGTCAGTTTGCAACTCGCAATGCTCAATCTGCTGCCGATTCCGATACTGGATGGCGGCACGCTGTTGATGCTGACTATAGAAATGCTGATGCAACGCGAGATGAGTCTACAGCTGAAAGAGAATATCTTCAAGCTTGGATTCGTGTTTCTGATGATGATTGTGGTGTTCGTGATTTACAATGACATCAGCCGAATTCTAACGAACGGCTAAGCACGCCCGCGAAGACGTCAGTATCGACGTTTCCACCAGAGAGAACGATTCCCACGCGGCGATCACGCATCTTATCTTTCTCCTGCAGCAACGCCGCGAGACCCATAGCGCCGGCTCCTTCGGCCACGTTATGCGTGTCGTGGAAAAAAGCGCGCATAGCCGCGGCAACTTCCTCGTCCGTGACCGTGACAAAGCGGCTTACACACGAGAGCATCACCTGCAGCGCTCCGGGATCAGGCGTGCGGCATGCTACACCGTCCGCGAGCAAAGTTGTTACCGGATGCGAAACAGGTTTGCCCGCAGCAAACGAAAGAGCATAGGCCGGCGCATGTGCCGAAACCACTCCTATGATTTCCGTCTGCAATCCGAGAATGTTTCGTGCTGCAATCACGCCGCAAATTCCGGAACCCAATCCGGTCTGAACATAGATGACGTCAAGTCTCGGAACACCCTTGAGAAATTCGAGCGCATAAACGCCAACTCCGTGCTCGAGAAGCGGGTGGATACTGGGAACTCTGTGAAGCGCTCGTTCGTTCGCCAACCGATCAGCATGTTCGGAGGCGGCCTGAAAATCTTCTCCTTCTTCGATCAGTTCTACGCCTAAGGCGCGCATTGCGGCATTCTTCTCGCGACTGTTGCCATGAGGCACTACGACGACCGCGCGCAGTCCGAGTTTTGCCGCAGCGAAGCCAATCGATTGCCCATAGTTCCCGCGGGTCGCGCTAATAACGCCGGTTACCGCCGGAGATGTTCGCCGCAGATAGTCCAGGTAGACGATTCCGCCGCGCACTTTGAAGTTGCCAATCGGCGTGTGGTTCTCATGCTTGACCCAAACTTCGGTACCCACGCGCTCGTTCAGAAGAGGCCAGGAATATTGCGGCGTGGGCAGCATATAGCGATAGAGCAGCGCGCTGCCCGTCTCCAAATCCGCGAGATCCGGCAAAGCGAAGGTCAGACCGGGAGGTTCGTACAGCTTGTTCTCAGCGAGCATATTTTGCGCGCAAGCGCGATTGCAAAACATTAGAGCACACAGGTAACGTTTTACAATGCGGCCAGCATATGCTGGAGTTTCATGCGGCTGATCGTGGGAATAACGGGAGCCTCAGGCGCCATCTTCGGAATCCGCGCGTTGAGTGCTCTGCGTGTTCTCGAGGTCGAGTCTCATTTGATTTTGAGCCGCTGGGCGCGTGTGACGATCACCCGCGAGACCGATTATTCGGTCGACCAGGTTGAGAAACTCGCTTCGGCGGTTCATCAACCAGATAATCAGGGCGCGGCGGTTTCAAGTGGATCCTTCCGGGCGGACGGCATGCTCATCGCGCCGTGCAGTATGAAGAGCCTGGCCGCGATCCGCGCGGGATACAGCGACAGTCTCATCTGCCGCGCAGCCGATGTGGTGTTGAAAGAGCGGCGCAGGCTGGTTCTGCTCGCGCGCGAGAGCCCGCTCAGCGAGATTCATCTGGAGAATATGCTGGCGCTTGCCCGCATGGGGGTGACGATTTTTCCGCCGGTTCCGGCGTTTTATAACCGTCCCAGAGAAGTCGGGGATCTGGTCGACTACATCGTCGGACGCGCGCTCGATCAGTTTGGCCTGGAAATGCCGGGGCTGGCGCGCTGGAACGGGTTAAGTTCCGATTCGTAAAAACAAACGGATGCCCTCAAAGCCTGACAAATCGCTGCTCTGGTTGGGCAAGTATTTATCGCTTGCGCTGACTCTACCGGCGTCGGCTGCCGCCGGGTATGTTCTCGGTTCGTTTGCCGAACACTGGCTGCATTTTTCCTTTCTGAAGGCGGTCGGGATCATTCTCGGCGTGAGCGCCGGCCTATTTCAAATCTTTCGTGAGCTGGACCGGGAAAGCAAGTCGAAACAATGACGGCTTCGGACAGCAGTTTTTCAATCCGGAAGATCTATTTACTCACCGGCGTATTCGGTCTCGTTGGGTTCGTTTGTTATTTTTGGTCCGACGGAATTCGCTCGGCCGCCGCTTTTGCGCTCGGCGCGGCGGCTTCGTTCGGGAATTTATGGCTGTTCGACTGGGTGAGCGGCAGCATTGCGCCGGGCACAGCTTCCAGAAAACCGTGGCAGGCCGGAGCATACTTTGCTCGTTACGCGATCTTACTAGCAGTTGGCTATGCTATAGTTAAAGCTTTAAATGTCAGCCCGTTAGCGGTTGTACTCGGTCTTCTGACGAACGCCGCCGCAGTGCTGGCCTCCCTGATTCTCGAACTCATTTCCCACGCGCTATACGGTAAAGCCTCGCACTGAATGACGCACGAACTCTGGATCACAAGTCTCTTCAACCGCTTCTTCGCCGGGCCCGCAAATTGGGTTCTTAATGCCGTTCATCACCCAGCGTCTGACGCGGCGAATCCATGGAGCGACTGGATGGTTTGCGAAATCATCGTTGTCATTTTCACGGTGATTCTTTTCGGGTATTTAAGAGCCCGCTTGTCGGTCGATAAACCCGGCAAGCTGCAGCACATTTTTGAAGTCATTTACGAATTCATTCATGCGCAGGCGGAGGAAGTGGTCGGTCACCACTACGGAGCGCGGTACATCGCATTCTTTGGCACAATTTTCATCTTTATTCTGTTCTTGAATCTGATCGGTCTGATTCCGGGTTTCGATTCGCCGACCATGTACCCGATGGTCCCATTCGGCTTTGCCGTATTGACTTTCATTTTCTATAACGCCGCCGGCATCAAGGAGAATGGAGCGGGTTACATCAAGCAGTTTCTGGGGCCGATGCTCATAGCGGCGCCTCTTTTCTTTCTGATCGAGATCATCAGTCACACGGCGCGCATGCTCTCGCTGACTGTTCGTCTCTATGCGAACATGTTCGCCGGAGAGACCGTTTATTTGACATTCATCTCGCTGACCAAGGTTATTGTTCCGGTTGTTTTTATCTGCCTGCACACCTTCGTTTCAATTCTGCAGGCGTATATATTTATGGTGCTCGCGATGGTATATGTCGGCGGAGCCGTTTCGCACGAGCATTAGGCATTATCAGCTTTCAGTGTGAGCGCCCGGCGTCCCAACGTACGGTGTCGAACCACCTCCTGGAAGCAAATTCATAGGAGAGAAAATTGAAGAACAAACTATTTCTGCTTGCCTGCTCTCTAATGGCGCTGGCCAGCCCGGTATTCGCTCAGGGAGGCCCAGGTGGCGAAAGCAAAGCCCACTTGGGAGCGGCCTACATCGCGATGGGCATCGCTGCCGGCCTCTGCGGTCTTGGCCAAGGAAAGGCAACGGCCTCAGCCGCTGAGGCGATGGCACGCAATCCAGCGGCGGTTGCGGCCATTCGCTTTGCGCTCATTCTGGGTCTTGTGCTGATCGAGTCGCTGGCGCTTTACACACTGGTCATCACATTCATCGTAAAGCAAGCGAATCCTTAAGGTCTAAACTGGAGGGAGCCTGCTGGCATAAACGCGCCGGCGGGCTCTTTTCATTTATGAAGCTGCAAGGTATTTTCCCCGCACTCACGAGCTCGTTCGACCACGAAGGCAACCTCTATAAAGCGAAGGTTTTTCACAACATCGAAAAGCTCAACTCAATTGCGCTCGCCGGATACACGGTCTGCGGCTCGACCGGTGAAACGCCGCTGCTCAGCGCCGACGAACGATTGCAACTGATGTCGTGGGTAAAAGAAGCGAGCGCACCCGGAAAGACTTTGATCGCGGGTGTCGGCGCCGAGAGCGTCCACGAAACTGTTCGCCTTGCCAACAAAGCAGCCGAGATCGGGTATCATGCCGCTCTCGTTCTGACTCCGTTCTACTATCGGACGCAAATGTACCGCCCGGAAACTCAGGCAGTATTCTTTCGCGCAGTAGCGGATAGGACGAAGATCCCGGTCTTGCTCTACAACATCCCGCAGGTCACGGGCTATGACATACCAGTGGAAACGATCGCGGACTTATCGCACCACCCGAATATTGCCGGAATGAAAGACAGTTCCGGAAACATGCCGAAGCTCAAAGAGGTTGTGGGCGCCGTCAAGCCGGGTTTTCAGGTTCTCACCGGATCCGGTGTGAGCATCTGGGAGGCATTATGTCTCGGCGCATCCGGCGCGATTCTGGCGATCGCAAATCCGCTGCCATATGCGTGCGTGACTATCTGGGAAGCGTTCCGGACGCGCGAAGAAAATGCCGGGCGCGATTGGCAGGCGCGCATCACGCCTGCTTCCCAATTGATAGCCCGTCAACACGGCATTCCCGGACTGAAATACGCGATGGATCTGAATGGCTACTATGGCGGCGTGCCGAGATTGCCGTTTCTTCCACCTTCAGCCGCAGCCAAGACCGAGATTGAAGAAGCCTTCGACGGATTGAGAAGTTGAGTCTTTAGGCCTGAGCTGATTTTGCAGGCACGGCGGGCGCCTTCAGCGCGTCTGCTACTCCCAAGGCTTCACAATCTTTTTCGACCATTTCCCGAACCAAATCCTGGAAGGAGATGCGCGCGCGCCATCCCAATGCCGCTTGCGCCTTGGAAGAATCTCCGATGAGCAACTCAACCTCAGCCGGTCGATACAACTGGCTATCGCAGATTACGTAATCGTTGTAATCGAGGCCGACACAACTAAAAGCCAGCTCCGCAAACTCGCGGACGGAATGTGTCTCTCCCGTGGCGGCCACGTAGTCGTCGGGTTCCGGCTGCTGCAGCATCAGCCACATAGCCTGGACGTACTCTCGCGCATGGCCCCAATCTCGTTTCGCTTCCAGGTTCCCTAACTTGAGCTGCTGTTTCTTGCCGGCCAGAATTTGTGCGACTCCGGATGTAATCTTACGCGTGACAAACTCAAAGCCGCGCCTGGGTGATTCGTGATTGAAGAGAATTCCGCTGCTGGCGTGCATATCGTAAGCTTCGCGATAATTTCGCGTCAGCTCGAAGCCGCATACTTTGCTGATCCCGTAGCTCGATCGAGGATGAAATCGCGTTCTCTCATTCTGGGGAACTTCTTCTACCTTGCCGAACATTTCACTAGAGCCGGCGAAATAAAACCGGCAGTGCGGCGCGACGTTTTTGACCGACGCCAACAAGAAATGCGTGCCATTGATATTGGCGTTCAACGTAGAGAATTCGTCGTCGAAGGAATAGCTGACGAAGCTTTGCGCAGCCAGGTGATAGCACTCGTGAGGGACGATTTCAGCGACAGCGTTATAAATGCTTGCGTAACTTTCGAGCGATGCAGCATGGAGGGTAACCCGATCACGCACCGCTGCAAGCCGCGCCAATCTGTGTTCCGGATCTTCCAGGGCGACTCTTCGAACTATTCCGTGAACGTCATAGCCCTTTGAAACCAATAATTCTGCTAAATAGGAACCGTCCTGTCCGGTAATACCGGTGATGAGAGCTCGTCGTGCCATTTGAAACTCGTTTCAATTTAGCATGCCGAACTGGATTTCGAACTTCAGGGGACTCGGGTAGAGTATTGAACAGGTAACGCTTTGTTTCGACAGCCGATGATCTCTTATGCTCAGAACTTTGAAGACGTTATGTTGCGGCGGGTGTTTGAAGATCGCAACAATGGATTCTATGTCGATGTAGGCGCGATGGATCCCGTTCTGGAATCCGTGACGAAGTATTTCTACGATCAAGGCTGGTCAGGCATTAACATCGAGCCGAACGAGTGGTTCTACAAAAAGCTCATAGAGGACCGGCCGCGCGACATCAACCTGAAAGTTGCGGTGGGAGGACACGCAGAAATCCGGCCGTTGCATGTTTTCCAGGAATACGGAATTTCTACTTTCGACGAATCGAACCGCGACCGCTTCACACAGCTGGGTTATCAAGCCGAGGAGAAAACTGTCGAAGTCACTACCCTTGCGGCGGTCTGTGAGCACTACGTCACTCGCCGTATCGACTTTCTAAAAGTGGATTGCGAGGGTTGGGAAAAGGCGGCTCTGGAGGGCGCCGACTGGGATCGATTTCGCCCCACGATTGTGATAGTGGAAGCGACCGAGCCGGGAACTACGGCTCCTTCCTGGTCAGAATGGCAGCCGCTTCTCGAGGCGGCACGCTACGAGATGGTCTATTTTGATGGTTTGAACCGTTTTTTTCTGCAGCGCGAGTTCGGGGACTTGCGTTGTCATTTTCGACAACCGCCAAACATATTCGATGAGTTTCAGATTCATGCCACAGTGGAGGCGAAGCAAGTAAGTCGGGCTCTCCAGGAGGAGCGCGATCACTTAAAGATGAGAGTTGCCGAGTTAGAAACGCAAACTGCGAGGTTAGAAGCGCAGCTTCAGGAAAATTCGGCACAGATCGCGCGGTTAAGCGAGGAACTTCAGTCTGCTCAGGCGCGAGTAGCCCAACTGGATCAAAATCTGCTGCATGCTCGATTGTGGGTTGGCCAGCTATCTCAGGAACTGGCGGCCAACAGAAGACGACTTGCCGAAATGACTTCGGCCAAAGTTTTCAGCGCGGAGTGGTATCGAACTTTGCTTGCCTCAGAGTGGTTGTCCAGAGTCGCCCGCCGGCTGCACGATAAAGCGGTAATCCTCGTTCCTGCATTGCTGTTTTTCCTGTTGATTGTGGCCAGGAACCGGCAGTTGTTCGTCACGCCACTTATCGAATATGGCGATGCCGCCGTGAATGCTATACAGGTGCAAAACGCGAAGGCATCTCGCACGAGCTTCTCGGCAACTACTCGCGCTGGCACTTTCATCATCCTGGCCCGTTCTTCTTCTATGTCTTCGCCGCCGGCGAATTCCTTTGTTCTATGACGTGCTCCATCTTGTTCCAGCGCCCTTGAACGGCGAGTATTTGGCCGAAATAGCGATCAATACCGTGTTCCTGTTTTTTGCGATTCATGTTTTCTCAGTGAACATGAGAAGACCACTCTTTCCAGCCATGGCGGTGCTCAGCAGCGTTCTGTTTCTCTTATGCAGTCGAGATCAGCTACTTCCTGCGTCGGCTATGGTCTCGCTCTGGTTGCCGTACATGGCGCTGTTCTGCTTTCTCTTGTTAGTCGCCTCATGCGCGTCCTTTGCCGCGGGTAACTGGAACCATGTTCCGCTGGTTGCGCTTTCGGGCATGATCATGATCCATGCTCATGTCGCGCAACTGCTATTTGTTACAGTGCTGAGCTTGGCGGCCGCGGGTACCGCGATATTTCAAGAGTGGAAGCGCAGAACGCTCAAGCAAACTCTCCGGGCTTACAAATACAGTGTCGTGACTGCATTCGGCATCGTCGTGCTGTTTCTATTCCCGATCGCCATAGATTTCAAAATCCACCATCCGAATAACATCCACGAGATCAGGGCTTATCTTCGAGAACATCGAGGCGAGCACAACTCAGGGTTGAAGACACTGTTGTACACGACTTCGTTTTTCACTTACGATGCTTATCCTGAGACTGCTCTCGCCAACCCCAGACCTCGAATCGGTGACCTGCTGAACGATAAACCGTTTGTACGGTTATATTGGGTCATCTTCCTGGCTGTTTCAACCGGCGCGGTTGCTTCCTATTTGATACGGAAGCAGAAACTATCTTTCTTTCTGAAATTCGCAATTACCGAAATTGGCCTTATCCTCGTGCTCTTTCTTTACTGGAGCTGGAGAATTACAGGCCCAATGTTCGGGTTCAACGGCTATTTTTTCTTCTCCGTTCAATTACTGGCGTTACTGGTATGCTGCTCGCTACTTTCCGCCAATATCTCGACGAGACTGAAATGGCGATGGCAGGTAGCCCTGGCCGGTGCGTCAGCAATACCATTGTTATTTGTCGCGGGTCTGACAAATGTCGATGCCGGCGACCCCGAGGTCTTGGCGATCGTTTCCTCATTAAGGGAGAGTCAGGCCAAGAATTTCGAGCTGATTATTCAGCGACCGGAACAATGGCCTATCGTGGCAGGAGTTGCCAGCTACCTGACTCGAGCTGGCGCATACTTTTGTGTCGAGCGGGAGTGGACATTCATGTTTGGCGCTGCGCATAAATGCCGGAATACGGACGCATACTACCGCGTTGTCTTCACGGACAAGCCCACAATCTGTGAGAGCCCTTGTGCTGTCAAATATGATCGTCCCAATCTGTATATCACAGGTTCGCCGGTTTCCTCGCATCTGAAGCCGCGCGACGTTGGCAAGACTCACCATCGTGCACAAGGACCTTCAGACTTTAATGTTCTCGGGTAAGTTCAGCGCGCAGCGTTATGGGCTATTGTCATGGGACCGCCGGTGTTGGCTAACTCTTTTTGCGTCGATTGCTTTGGCAACTGTCTTCTATGGAGTGGGATATCGCAGACTCCCGGACCGGCCGAATCCTTCAGCGAGGCCTCCAAGGCCGGGTTGGTGGGAATGGTCGGATCAAAGCCAATACCGCCGTAGCGTTATTGCTCTGGCACAGGCTAATTACAGTCCGGCCGAACATCCTTATCCGCTGGGTTATTCTCTGGTGGGCAGATTGTTCTATCCGGTTATGCCGGAAAATCCTTTCCTGATTCCCGACCTCTTGTTTTACCTCGCGGTTTGCTTTGTTTTCGTAAAGGCGTGCCAGATGATCGTATCCCCGGAAGAGGCGCTCCTGCTCTGCTTCTTCGGGCTGATTTTGCCGGCAACCGTGAGAGACAACTTCATCCGGCCTTGGACAAACACTCCGGTCCACGCGGCCCTGATGGTGCTGACCTATCTCACGCTAATTGGCCGGAGAGATCGAATTGCGGGAATCATGACGGGCGTTTGTGCTGGAGTAATTTTCATGACGCGTCCTGGTGATTTGGCTTATAGCTGGCCAGTTATGGCGGCCTTATGGTTTGGCTCGCGCGGTTGGCGAGAGGCGTTGCAGCGCACGGCATGGTTCTTCACGGGAGCGTTACCGCTGGTCGTGTTGAATTTGTATCTTAGCTTCGCGATCCATGGAAGTCTGATTTCAGCGGCGTATCTCAGGGGAAGCGAACAAATCGGCTTGGGCGTGGCGTCGCTCGGTCTCAAGCTCTACACATTCCTGATCGATGGATTTCCGCTTTTCGGGGAACGGCGAACCCTGATTACAGTATTTCCCATACTGCTGTTCATTCTTCCGGGGATCATCCTCTTCATCAGAGAGTTCAGGTGGAGAGCGGTAGCTATAGTAGCAACGCAAATAGGCGCAATTGCCTACTTTTTGGCGTACAACGATTTTTGGATCTCGAATGCATTCAAGTATCAGGGAATACGGTATTGGATTTGGCTGGTGCCTTTCGGGTGCCTTTATTCATACCTGTCGTTTCGTGTAGCTTGGCGGGAGTTGGGGTGGACCGCAACTACACTGCTTCTCGCAATGCCGGTTCTCATATGGATAGTTCCGCGCATGAGTATACGGCCTGTGAAATGGGAACTGGAGTCGAGTTCCAGCCTCAGGAATTTAAAGACAAATGAAACGGCGGGTGATGTTTCGAAGGACAGTTCCGGTTTTAACTGGAGCTGCAAGCCGGATCCGGCTGATGGGGCCTGCAGCATGTCGGTTAATCTCGCGCACCCTGTGCAGTTCAATATTGTCGAGTTGCGGGGCATCCGATCCATCAAGCTGCTATACGCGAAACTTTGGATTGATGATCAGATGAGTCCCATGTTCCGCGATCATTTCACATCTGATGCCCCGGACGGGCAGGCCTATATTATCTTTTACGGCCGGAAACGCGGCCGATCCATTCGGCTGACCATTCCACCTCCGGTTGCCGATAACCGGTTATCGATATCCGGATTGGAACTCGCACTGCGTCACACTGGACTCGCGTTGCAGAATCCTTTTACTCGCTTCCATCTCCAGCTCCATTGAACGGTGTGGCGGAAGTGCGTCGTTTGCTTGTGATGGTAGAACGCAGCTGGTCTAAGCGTGGGAACTCCGTGCAACGACCACCATGTGGATGAAAGCGGTGCGAGGAGAAAAATCGATATCCAAAATCGCGAATCCAGCTTCGCATAAAATTTCGGAGGCTTGCTGGCGCGATTTCAATCGGCTGACTTCGTCGGGGAAGAAGTGAAAGGTGCGTCCCGTCACCGTCGAGCGCAGCACTTCAATCGGACCAAGAATCCAGCGCGACAGATTCGCTTCTGCCGGCCAGAAAAGTGCGATAACTCCACCGGGTTTAAGCACTCTGCGGAACTCCGCGAGAGACTTCGTTAAAGCTGCCCGTTCGAAGTGCTCCATGACGCCAAGATTCCAAATCCCGTCTATCGAATGAGACTGCAGCGGGAGCTGAAACAAATCGGCGCAGAGAAGCGAGTCGAAGCATCCGGTCGATTGCGCTTGCCCGAGAGCGACAGTAGAGAAATCGAGCCCTACAAATTTCCTATTCCGCCGGGGCACGGTCGCCGAAGACTCGCCTGTTCCGCAACCCATTTCAACAAAGACACCTTCGGCCGGGAAATATTTATCCAAAAAGAACCGAACCGCGGGCTGAAAAATCAGGTGGCGTACCAGACTCGATCCCCAACCGAAAAGCGATCGCGAACGTCCTTTGCCGAGCGCCAGCCAGTGATGATCCCAGTTTCGACTAGCCGTTCGGGCTGTGTCCGCTGAAGCAGTTTCTGATGCTTGTTGCGTAGATGTGTTCACACTCATCAGCGGGGAATTTCAAGCTTAACATCTGCGTTGGTGCGGCGAGCCAATATCCAGGGTCTCCGAAGGATGTCAGGAACAGGCTCCACTGTACAATGCGGACGTGTCAGTTCTGAATGAGGTGAAGGATTGCGCCTTTCTGCTTTGTCTGCTCACAACGATGTTGTTCTCCGCGTGCGGTTCCAGATCAGCCGGCCAGATTCATAAAGGGGATCAACTGACGTCGTTTTCGCAGGAGATCACTTCGCCCGTTCATGAAATTCAAATAAAAGCGGGTAGCACTTATATCGCTTGACATCGAAGTAAAAAATACCGGAACACAGCCCTGGTTTGGGGGAGGAGGGCCGGGCACGGTCGATGTAGGTTATCGCTGGCTCGATGACAACGGAAATGTTCTGGCACTTGAAGGGAATCGTACACAGTTGAATCGACCAGTGGTCGGGCCGGGCCAAATGGATTCGCTGAAATTGAACGTAACAGCCCCCCAGAATTCGGGTTCATATACGCTCTGGGTATCGATGGTTCAGGAAGGAGTAGCGTGGTTCTTTTCAGAAGGAAGCAAACCTCTTGTAGTGCACGTGACAATAGTAGGCGGTTACGATGATTTACCAGCATGAGGAATCAATTCGGGTCCTTTGCTCTGGCGAGTTGAAGGAAGCGCTCGGCCCGCTGGCATGGCGGATTGGCATCGGGCACGAACACAAAATGCTCAGGGCCCATCGGGAAAACGTCACCTCTCGAGTTGAGACGATGTTGCCAGGCAACCAGGTGCTGCGGCGTGTGATCGATGATTGCCCACTTGACCCGTCTATTGCTCAAACTGTTCTCGAAATCAAAGTAGTCTAATGTGCTTTCGACAGGAATTCCTAGAACTGTCCCGGTGCTGTCGAAGTTTAATCCGTAAACGTCCCAGTAGCCGCCCAGTACCGCCCGAATCTGGTTTTGCCTCAGCCACTCGATCAGTTGTGTGTCAGCACTCAATGAGATTTGAAGCGATTTCCGTAAGGGCGAGCTCATGAACGGGTATTCTCTGACGTACGCAAAGAGAATGAATCCGATCGCTGCAGCGACGACAATCACCCCGCTTCTCTTGAACGTTCTGCACAGCAGGGACATCATTCCGGGAACGACCAGGTATATCGGGAGAATGTAACGAACGGTCCAGCCGCGCACCGAACCTGCGGCGGAAAAGACATAAAGCCCGCAGCAACAGAGTACAACCAGTGCAAGCAGCACCGCCTGCCACGAGAAGTCGAGGCTGCTTTCTGAGAGGAGAACCAGACCAAAGAGCAAAATAAATACAAGACAGCAGAGCAGCTGCATAGAGGGAGAGGATCACTGCATGCGCTTGCCCTTCAGCGAGCAGCCAAGGAAGCACTGTGGAGAAGAGATAGGAGGTATTTGAAATAATCTGTGCGGTGGTGCTAGCCGTTCGGATCGCTGCGTCGCCGAACATTCGCGAGTAGCCGCCACGAAGCAGGAAGATCCAAACTGGTGAACTTCCCAACAGCACTCCTACAACTGCCCACGCGATCTTCGTGATGGAATTTAAGACCCGGCGAATCAGAAGCCAGGAGATGACCGGCAAGGCAATCATAAGGCTTTGAATGGAACACCAAAGGGCGAGCCCCACCGAGAGACCAAATATAAGGAACCAGACCGTCCGAGGTCTTCTCCGCTCCAGGAAAGTCGCGAGCCACAGGGTGCTGGCACAGTACATCAAGATCTCGCCGTAGGCCCATGCAACGTATGTATTGATGAGAAGTTGTAGCGGAGGAAAAGCTGCCATCGCCAGGCCGGCAATACTCGCCCGCGGCCCAAAAGCTTCGCGCAGGTACAAATACATGAATACGACAAACATCGAAGAGAATAGGATGCCGGTGAGAGCGAGCGATTGCCGGGAGATGCCGAATAGGGAAAACGCCGTAGCAGTGACGTAACAGCTTTGTGCGCCGAGGCGATAACCGCCCGGGAAGAAGACCGGATGGCTGCCGTGCATTACCTGGATGGCGCATAAGCCTGCTAGGATGCCGTCAGCATCAGCCTGATATTTGTGGACCGGAAATGCGACAAGACAGAGTACTACAAGGGCGACTATCATCACCAAAATCGCCGCTAACGTCGAAAATGAAAAGGACCGGGCGAAAAACAATCTCAGGTAGCTGAGAGTCGTGGACCACAGCATCATCTTCGATTCACCCGCGACTCGAAAGATGAATTGGATGGGCTCCTCTATAATCTTGTGCCCAGCCGCGCTGGCGTTCATAAGGATTTCAGGCAGAAACGCAAATCCCCTACTGGCGAACGCGATCTCGCGCACAGCCTGGTAGCGGTAGATCCGATAGCCGGAAGTCATGTCCGAGACGGGCATTCCCAGGAAGGCCCTCATGTATCGATTACCGGCATCGCTGAGCGTGCGTTTCCAGAGAGGCGTACCTTGGATAGCGCTTCCTTCAACCTTGCGAGAGCCGACAACGATGCTCGCATTCTGAGTAATCAATGCGTCTAGTAGCCGGGGTATCTCTTCAGGCTGATGATTCAGATCCGCATCCATTGTGACCACGAAATCGCTATCGGGAGAGATCGCGGCGAATCCCTGGCGGAAGGCGTTTGCCAGTCCGCTTGGTTCTGGATTATGAAGAATTCGTATCTCGCTGCGTTGGGCGGCGAAGGCGTCAGCAATTGATTTTGTCCCGTCGGTACCGTCGATGACGTAGATCAATTCCCAGGTAGCGCCATCAACGGAGTCGAGGGTCGAAATGAGACGCTCAGTGAGCGGTCCGATATTCTCAGCCTCGTCGTAGGCAGCAATGACGACAGAGATTTTCATTTCTGGTTTATTGTTGGTATTTCAGTTGAGGCATGGCTACGTCTGGCGAGCGCCCCAACCGTACCCTATTATTTTACGATCCTCCGAATATGCGATATGAAAAGAAGCAACAGTAATTCGGGTGAATCGTGCCCGCAAATCGGAGTAAGTGCGGGTCGAACTTTCTGCTAATTGATTGGCTCCGCGCACCACTGTATAACTTCCCGGGTAAACGACTGCCAGGTAGGAAGGTTCAGGCTTGTTGTTTCGAGCGTTTTGTGGTTCGCATAGTCAGCATCCAGGAAGGCGAGCACGGCCCGCCGAAGATTGAGAATCGTTAACGGTTCTACCCAGTGAATTCCCGCCGAAGATCCGAGATCCTTCAGGCTCGGAATGGTTTTTGAAGCGATCACGGGAGTGCCTACCCACAGACTTTCGACGGGTGGCAGACCATAGCCTTCGGCGGCGCTAATGTAAATGGTCGCCCGAGACTCTTCGATGGCCCGGCGTACCGTGTCATCGTCCGGTCCAGAGTGGAATTCGAATCCCGAATTCTTGTCTGACGAAAGCCGGTGAATTTTTTGGGCGAATTCCGGATCGACCCAGCCCATCTTGCCGATAAAAGCGAGCCTCAGCCCCTTGATTTGTTGCAGGAGCGGCTCAAACGCATTCAATATCAATTCGTGGTTCTTGCGAGGTTCGATTGTGCCAAGAACCGTGAATTTCAATTTGCGGTTAAGAGCGGGAGGGTCAGTCTTGAGACCAAAACCATCGCTGCCAAGCGGTAAAACGACTCCGCCTCGAATGGTGGTTCTTTTCAGACGCCGGTAGTAATCTTCTCGAGTATCCTCGGAGATAAATCCGCAGGAACGGGCGCGCCGGAGAGTCTTGTAATACGAGAAGATCTCGAGAAGCCATTCTGTACGAAAGAATTCGGGATGGGTTATCGGAAGAAGATCATAAATGATGAAGCGGTAGCGCTGCAGCTCCTCGTCCCGCATCGCGTCGAAGTACGAAAGCCGTTTCGGTTCGATGATGACCTCCGGAACGAGAACAGTGTCGCTTTGCGAGATGCTGATGGGCGAACCCCTCTCGATAGCACCCAGCCGGCGGATTTGCGCAACGGCTGCGTCGCTAGGATCCCGAAAATACCGTCCGATAGCCTCGGTGAGAGCAGGTGGAAGCCCCAAATAGCGCCCTGAATATAACCGGACAGGAATTGCCGTGTCTGGCGGAAAGTATCTGCACATCTCGCCGGCAATCCGTTGGATTCCGGTAGTAATCGGGTTTGTGAGGAATTCGGTTAGATCGATATAGAAGCTCATGTAGCGGATAGGCACCAGCGCGAGACTTCTTGTGCGAACGATTGCCAGGTGGGCAGCTGTAGATGCACTGTCTCCTGCGCCTTCTGATTAGCGTAAGCATCATCTACAAAGGACAGTACGGCATGCCGCAAGTTGTCCGCACTCAGAGGCTCTACGTAATGGATACCATCTGTGCCCAATCTTTTCAGGCTGGGTATTGTGCGTGAGGCGAGCACTGGCGTTCCAAGCCAGAGGCTCTCGACAGGAGGTAACCCGTAACCCTCCGCAGTGCTGACGTAAATTGTTGCTCGGGATTGCTCAATAGAGCTCCGGACGGCGTCGTCGTTAAGCGTCGAGTAAAATCGAAATCCGGACTTGTCGTTGGAGGCAAGCGCGTGCACTTTTTCAGCGAATTCAGGATCAACCCAACCCATTTTGCCAACGAATGAGAGTCGCAAACCGCTTACCTCCCGAAGTAGCGGCTCGAAGGCCTCGAGTATCAATTTATGATTCTTGCGCGGCTCGATGGTTCCGATGACCGTGAACGTGAGTGGACGATTCAGTGCAGGTTGCTCTATCCTCGGGCCGAGCGAATCGCAACCGAGGGGCAACACGACTCCGCCGCGAACATTGGTCCGTTTCAGGCGTTCGTAATAAACCTCTCGCGTATCTTCGGAGATGAACCCGCAGCAGGTAGCCCGGCGCAGGGTCCTGAAGTAACCGTAAATCTCTAAGAGATTGTCCGGAATGAAGTATTCGGGGTGAGTAACCGGCAGCAGGTCATACACAATGAAGCGGCACCGTTCGAGCTGATGCTCCGTCATTCGACTAAAGAATGCGATTCTTTCGGCGTTGTCGAAAACCTCAGGGACGAGAACAATATCTTGCGGCGAAATGGTGACCGGCGAGCCGTTCTCGATAGAGGCGAACGTGCGAATTCTTTCGGCTGCGGACGAATCGGCATGCCTGAAGAAGCTAGCGATGGCGTCGATAAGAGACCGAGGTAAAGACTGATAGCCTTGCGAATCAAAACGGACCGGAATCGCAGTATCCGGGGGAGTATGCTTGCAGATCTCGCCGATGATTCGCTGAATTCCAGTTGTGATCGGGTTGATCAGGAACTCAGTCAAATCAATGTAGAAACTCATGCGAATCCGAGGATCTCAATCAGGCGTTTCCCACGATTTTCGAAATTGTGAACGTCCAGATAAGCGCGACGTGCGTCTTCATGAGAGCTGCGTTCGCGGTGAGCTTCCCAAATCAACGCGAGTTGTTCTGCCACCTGTAAGGGAGAAAAGCAATCGGGAACTGTTGTTACAAATGCAGGAGCTTCAGCTGACTCAGCCAGGTCACTCGTCGTAACGCAAGGAAGTCCTGCGCTGATGCAGTTCGTAACCGGAATCGACAACCGCCCGAACGGGTAGGGCTGAAGTTGAACTGCTGCATCCGCGGCAACCAGGAAGTCACGCGATGCCGTGTCGCTTGCGAACTCAGTCCCGGAATGGACATGCGCGGCGACATCATACAGAGTCGCTACGCGATTCACGTCGCTCTTCTCACCTGTTACATCGCCAATGAAGTATAGTTCCGCCGGGATGCTCCAACTTCGGAGAAGTTCGGCCGCCAGGATGGACGTGTGCGTGACCTTCGACCGGGTAACCTGCCCAAAAACCGATATAAGAAAGGCGTCTTCCGGTATGCCGTACCGGCCGCGTATGGTTTGCCGGTTCGAGCCCGTCAGCTCAGGGTCATCGAAAAAGATGGTGGGGCAGCTTGTAAGGACCTGGGCGTCCTCGCCGTAGCGTTTTTTGATCAGCGCGCGCTGCACCGGCGTTTGGACCATCAACGGCGAAGCGCGTTCAACTATGGATTTGAGTAGGAGGGGCGCCGGATTGCGGTGCTCCAACCACGTGTTCACTTCATCCATCGACGAGAGACGGCCAAGATTCCCGGCGACAAAATTCAAAAATCGGTCCCGTCCGAGGCGGTGGAGATAGATTTCAGCCAATTGCACATCGTGCAGAATACAAGGGCCGCCATACCGTTCGAAAACGTCGAAGACGCGATTGTGAGAGGGATCATTTCCGAGTACGGAAATTACCGCATTACAGCCGGCGTCGAGCAGAGGCGCAAAGCTTATCTTGCCGGCGTTACGGGAAGAATTCTCAGACACTAAAGCACGATCGGTGTTCGTGTAGAGATCTGATTCGAAGAACCTCTCACCACCCCGCATCGTAAGAGCCGTATATGTCGCGGCGTCAGATCTGTCCGGCGGGCACGGGCTTAGAAATGCCAGCCGCGGTTTCGCTCTTCGTGAATTGAGCGGTCTGCTGCGCTGATCAACTGCAGCCTCCACGGCGCTCCAAAACCTCCTTCCTACCTCGTCTTCGTGAAACTTGGGGGCGAGGTGCGCTTGCGATTCCACAAGCGATTTCCTCAGGGCAGGATCATTTAAGAGAGCTTCCAGTTTTTCACAAAGCGCCGCTGCATCATCGGACTGGAACAGAGCTTCCGGGCGTTCGATCAACTCCATATGCGCGGCGCAGGTTGAGGCTACTACGGGACAGCCACATACCGAAGCTTCGACAACGGGTAATGAGAAGCCCTCAATATGAGAAGGCGCGATAGCCGCGATAGCTCCGGCATGCAGCTCTATAAGTTCCGAATCCGGGATACTCGGTCTTACCCAGCGATCAGGAGAATCACCATAGAACACTTTTTCAGCCAGCGTTCTGGGGTAGAACTCCAAGAAACCGGCGCCTTCCGCGTGCTCCGCTATAGCCAATAGTTCGTGTTTATACGCGACGCTGTAGAAGCCGATTACCTTAAGTGGAATCCGGCGACCGTAGAGCAGATTCAGGTGCCGTATCGCTTTGACAGCGATTTCTGTGTTCTTGCGCCTGTCATCGCCGCCGAACGTGACGAAGTAAGGCTCGTTCTGTTCATAAGGGGAAGGTGTTTCTCTCAAAGAGCTCTGAATTTCATATAGCGAACGCCGCACGCAAGCGCCTGTCACGCCTACCTGAGAGCTCGCGGGCTCCAGCAATTCGCTAAGCCGCCAGGCCGTATACTCCGAGATCGGAAGGAAGAGGTCAAATTTTCGAAGTCGGGCCAGCTTAGCGATGTATTCCATTCGACGCGGCGCCGTTGGTAAATATCCAGGCCAATCCATCGGAATGAAGTCATAGAGAACGGCCACACGCAGGACACCGGGATGATTTTGGAAACGAAGGTCAAAGCGTGGATCATGCGTCATCGGCGATCCATCTATGAAAATGACATCGGTCCCATTCAAAGAAGGGTTCAGCGAGGAACTTATCTGGTCAGCCAACGAGAGAAACCCGGGCGGGAGTTCGGGCATCTGGGCGTCCACCAGACCGATCAGCTTGCAATTTGATAACTTGCTCCGAGCTCGTGCTCTTAATAATGCCGCGGTGTGATATCCGATGCCCCGGCCAAGAAAGTTCTGGTCCTGAAGGCAACGAAAATCAGCGTATATTACTGGCTGCATTCGTCCGATTTAGAGGGGGCGCCATGGAAACCTGCGCTTCACGCGGGGTGGCGCTATCTTCATTGCGAGCTATAGTTCGCAATTGCGGCTGATGAAACAGGCCCAGGAGTAACTGTTCTAAGGCATCCCATTGCGCCCGGTCGTTTTCTTCCGAGCGACGCAATCCCTCCTCAATCGCCTTACGGACCTCCCCAAGCTGCTGTTCGACATTGTCGAGACGAGCAGAAGTATCACTCATAAAGAAGATCCTCACCCTGGCAAGAAACCACCAGAGGGGTCTCTCAACAAAGGTGCGGTAGAAGGGGCGCAAGATGAAAATCGCAATCTTTTCGGCGAACCGCATGCTTGGCACCTACATCAAATGAAATCAATACTTGACTGAAAACTTCTCTCAGCCAGAACTGATTTGTGAGGATAGCACAGCACACAAAAAGGTGAATCGCCCGGCTTTATCTACTTTGCTGCCAGGGGCCCGCCGGCAGCCGACGTTAAATCGCTGTCATGCCAAGCGCCACCGAATAGGTACAGCTCGTGAATGTGCAAATCGATACCGGCGTAATTTATGCGCAGCATGCTCGAGCTGCTATCGACCGCGTTATGAATGGCTGCACCCGCGGCGATATTTGATCCTCGCGCGGCGGCCGTAAGGCCGCAGTCATGCCAGGCGCCGCCAGCTATGTAGAACTCATGTACCTGCTGATCTGTGCTCGCGTAGTTTATCCGCAGTATATTTGCGATTGTGTCGATGAAGCTGGAAATCGACGCGCCGGTTGCCAGATTGGGTCCGCCTGCGGCCGCAGTCAGGTCGAAATCGTGCCAGGCGCCGCCGGAAACATAGAACTCATGCGCATGCTGATCTGAGCCGGCGTAGTTGATTCTTAGAGTGTTCGCGGTGGTATCGATAAGGGCATCGATTGATGCATTGCTGGCTAAGTTTGGTCCCTTAGCCGCGGCAGTCAGGTCGAAATCGTGCCAGGCGCTGCCGGCAATGTAGAACTGATGCAGGTGCTGATCGATACCGGCGTAGTTGATTCTAAGGAGGTTCTGAACCGTATCGACAATGCTGGTGATGGTTGCTCCGGCAGCGAGATTCGGTCCGCCGGTGCTGGCGGTCAGGTCAAAATCGTGCCAAGCGCCGCCGGCCGCATATAGCTGATGCACATGTTTATCAATGGCTGCATAATTGATCCTTAAGGCGCCTTGGATCGTATCAACAAAGCTGCTGATGGATGCTTTGAGAGCGAGATTTAGCCCACCGGAAGCCACGGTGAGGTCACAGTCGTACCATGGTCCGCCCGCAGTATAGAGCTCGTGCAGGTGCTGGTCGATACCGATATAGTTGACTCTGAATACGTTTTCAAACGGGTCCATAACCGTGGAAACCGGCGTTCCGACCGCGCTATTGGGCCCTTGGGCAGCCGCGGTGATATCGCGATCGTGCCAACCGCTGTTGGCTATGTAGAGCTCGTGCACGTGTTGCTCCGCGCCGGCGTAGTATTGGGTTTCGCTGCTGTCAATATCGCTGGCAAGTCCACCGGTCCCCGTCACGACTACTGTCTGCACAGCGCCCGAGCCGTTGTCGCTCATGGTCAGGGTCGCCGTTCGTTGTCCCATTGCTTGCGGGGTGAAAAGAATTGACAGAGAACAACTCGCGCCCGCGGTGACGGCGCCTCCGCATGTAGTAGTCATGCTGAACTCTGCTGCGTTTGTACCCGCCAACGCCATGGTCGCGATATTCAACACGGCTGATCCGGTGTTGGAAATCGTGACCGTGTTCGAAGGGCTTGTGCTCCCCACCGGCTGGCTGCCAAATGTAACAACGGCTGGGCTGAATGCGATTTGCGGAGCGCCGCCGCCTCCTGTTATGGTCAGAGTCTGCGGAGAATTTGGAAGATTATCGACCACGATCAGCGAAGCGGTTCGAGTGCCCGCGGCAGAAGGTGAAAACGTTATTGAAATCGAGCAGGCGCCCTTTGCGGCAAGTACATATTGGCAAGTGCCGGTGGCGCGGAAGTCACCAGCATTCGTTCCCCCCAACTGAATGCTGGAAATGTTAAGCGCCGCGGCTCCAGGGTTCGAAAGAGTGACGGATTGCGCGCTGCTGGATGTCCCCACCGCCTGGGCCGCAAACGTCAAGGTCGAGGGGCTGAACGATAACTGAGGAACCGCACCAACGACACCGGTTCCCGTGAGGGCCACGGACTGCGTGCCAGTTATGTTGAGGCTATTGTCGGTGAGCGTGAGTTTTCCGCTCGAAGTTCCACTGGTCGTTGGAATGAAATCGACAGCGATTGTACAATTCGCGGCACTCGCGAGGACCGAAGAAGACGAGCAAATCGCGCCTCCGGCGGTCACCTGAGCGAAATTTGAAGTGACAGCGAGGCCGGAAAGGCTGAGCGGTTGATTGCCGATGTTGAGAACACTTATCTGCTCGGGCGAGCTTGCTTCACCGACCACCGTGTTTTGAAAGACGAGCGCGCTGGTTTGTGAAATCTTGCGGATAACGTTGTTCGCATTGTCGGCGATATAAACAGTTCCTGTCGAATCCAGAGCTACTCCGGTCGGGGCGTGCAGCGCGGCGCTCGTAGGAATACCTGCATCGCCGAAATATCCGGGAGCACCGGTGCCCGCGATAGTGGTGATGATTCCCGATTGGGCATTCACCTGGCGAACTACGCTCTTCCCCTGATCGACAATGTATAGGTTGCCGGCAGCGTCCAGGCGAACACAGACCGGACTGCTTAGTTTCGCGCTTACCGCCGGACCCAGGTCTCCACTGTATCCGGGAGTGCCGGTTCCGGCCATCACGCTCATCTGGCCTGATGACAGGTTCACGCGCCGGACTACGCTGTTGCCGGTATCCGCGATATAGAGGTTCCCAGCCGTATCGACGGCGACTCCGGTAGGGTTGTTTAATCCCGAACCGGCTAGTACTGTTATGTTCCCTGAGGTGGCATCTACTCGCCGAATCAGGCCGTTGAAGGAGTCGGCGATATATAGGTTTCCAGCGCCATCAACTGCAACATCGTTGGGGCCGTTGAGAAGAGCGTTTGTCGCCGGACCACCATCGCCCAGGCCATCCGGTCCCGACGCTCCACTACCGCCGCCGGCAACCGTGGTGATTTTGCCCGTGGCAGCGCTAACCTTTCGAATCACGTTATTTCCCTGGTCAGCGATGTACAGATTGCCTGCACCGTCGAATGCAACTGCCATCGGAGTGTTCAGTGTGGCCTTTGCTGCCGGACCACCATCGCCGGTATAGGCTCCTCTTCCGGTTCCCGCAACCGTGCTGATACGGCCGGTGGTGACGCTCACCTCGCGCACCACTTGATTCAATGAATCGGCGATATACAGGTTCCCTAAATTGTCGATGGCAACTCCTTGCGGATTGGCTAAAGTGGCGGCGGTCGAGAGTCCTCCGTCACCCGAATAGCCCCAGCCGCCCGATCCGACAATTGTGGAGATAACACCCGGGTAGAGGCCAGCCAGAGGCCCCAGACCGAGGCCGTACAAGAGGGTAGATCCAATCACGTTACCGGATTTATCCTTTGCTAGAACCGCATCCTGACGTAATCCGGGGAAATGCGGTTGAAAACCAATCGAAACACTACAAGTAATGTTTCCAGAACCTGTACACTGAACCGTTGCGATCGAGTATTCCGTCCCGTAGGCGAGAGAGAACACAGGGTTTGTTGTACCGGATAAAACGTAGCCTATTACCTGCGTGGCCGGCGTTGAGCCGTTTACGGCGATTTGGCCCAAGCTCTGTGAAGTAGGCGCGCTGAGGACAGTCTGTGCAGACAGGAAGCCCGGCATCGCTGAAAGGAAAAGAAGCAATCCGGCGTTTCTGCGAGTCCAAAATTGAGTAACTCTGTTTCGAATGTCTAAATGCATATCCTGTGCAAACCCCGGCAATTTTGCTAAATGCCAAAGAGGCGTCAGCAAGACTATCGGCGGTTCGAGGATTTTGAATTAGAGGGGCAGGCAATCTCAGTTCAGTTATTGGTTCTTCAGCCCGCGCGTGGCTTCAGCCACACGCCCAACCTTAAAAATAAAACTTCAGCGCCAGTTCTATCTCCCGTGGATCGTTCGCTCCGTCGATCAGCGAGGTAATCTTTCCAAACAAAGCCTTGTTCGTGAAATCCAGATACGAGGGATTCGCAAACCAGGGTGTGTTGGTCAGGTTGAACGCCTCCGCCCTGAACTCGAATTTTGTGTTCTCTGTGACTGGAAACACTTTGAACACCGAAAAATCTAAACGGCGCTGCCCAGGCCCGCGGGCTTGCGTCGGAGCGCCACCGAGCGGCGCATAATCGCTCTGCCCGACGCTGGTTGCCACCGGCGGATTAGCGAACGCCGCCGCATTGAGCCACTGATTCACATTGTGCAGCCCACCGTATACGTTCTGCCCCGGAACAAGCAAAGCATTACAGCCGAAATCGGCCGTCGTGGCAATTGGGCACCCGATCGTAAACGGCATTCCGCTCTCGACATTCAGAATCCAGTTCATCTGCCATCCGCCAAGCAACTCGTTCACGATCTTCGAGCTGTGGTTTAAGAAACGGTGGCCTTTGCCGAAAGGAAGCGCCCACAGACCGCTGAAGTGAAGCAAATTTCGCACATCGGCCGCGCACAACCCGTAATCGCCATGAATCCCAAACCCCGGCAGAAAAGGCGCTCGGAACCCGCCCGTTGTAGCGAACACGGCCGAAATCCAGTCTGAGCGGCACTGCGAATAACTGTAATTGGCAAGAACGGCTAGTCCGCCGCTGAATCGATGTTCATAAGACAACTGCAGCGCGTTGTAAAACGTATTCGCGCCCGTCATCTCGTAGGGTGATCCTCGTCCAAAATCCGGGAACGGCACATAATCCTGTGGATTTAATGCGGGCGGAAGCAATACACTCGGCGAATTTTCTCCGACATATTGATTCATGTGATGACCCTGATTGCCTACGTATGCGATTTGCGCGGTTTGATTCGGGGAAAGCTGATACTGCAGCGAGAAATTGTAATCCGAGTAATATGGGGTCTGATAATTGTACTGCCGCCCTGTCAAACTCAGAAACTGCGCGTTGACTTGAGACGGACTGAAGTCAATTCCAGACAGCCCGGTTTCGATCGTTCCCACAGAACCATTGGGAAACGTGATCGGATGAGCGGGATCGGGAGTGTAATAAGAGAAGTTAAAAAGAAATGGGTACGAGTTGCCGAGCGTATTCCCATATCCAAGGCTCCCCAGCGCCCCGTAGAAAATTCCATAGCCGGCACGAACAACCAGCTTCGAGAACATTTGATACGCAAGACCCACTCGAGGGGCGAAGTTCAAATCTTGCACTTGGCCGAGGGCAGCGTTGCTCGAACAGGAAACCGTGATCCCGTCCTTCTGCGTCAGCTCCGTGAACGAGCTGGATAGAGGCGTGTGACAGCGCCGATCCGGAATCAGGAATTCTGCACGGCCGGGCGGCCCCGGAAGGAAATTAGACATAGCCCCAAACGCCTCCTTGTAAGGAGTTGTGTGGTCCCAGCGCAGTCCAAGGTTAAGCGTAAGTTTCCGAGTCATCTTCCAGTCGTCCTGGAAATAAGCGCCGTAATACTCGCGCGTATAACTATCCCCAACGAAGTTCGACGCCAAGATCTCATTCGCGCCGCCAACATCGCCAAACCCGCCGGGTACGGAAGCGGCTGTTGGAGTAAGCAGCAGTTGCGCCATGCCGGTTCCTCCGCCGGTCGTATTTGGCACCTCCGTGTATGTTCCGCCAAAATCAAATACACCATGCGAATATGCCGGCTGTAAGCAGGGAGTCTTGATGTAGTCTCCTTGGAAGCCGCCTTTGAAGGTATGCGACTTATATATCTTGGTCAGGTTTTCTGTAAGATCCCAAGTCACCGAACTGGCTTTCGTCGGAACCCACCCGGACGTTCCCATAGCAGTGAGCCCCGAAATTGAAATCGCAGGCAGACCTCCATTCCCGGCTACCTGTGGCACACCCTGGATTCCGAACTGTTCAGGAATTCCCAGAACCGAGCCCTGGGAGCCCAAAATACTCACGGGCGACCGGCTATATCCGAGCCGCGCTTCGTTCACGAGTGTCGGAGAAAACGAGTGCGTTTCACTCAGCGCGTACGCATCCGCTCCATCGTCACGCTCGCCCGCCTGGAACTGCTGCCCGTCGCCTCCCACCCCTGGAAACAGTCCCGGGCTCAGGAGCGACCGTCGGCTCCAACTCCCAACTAGAAACACTTGGTCTTTGGCGCTGAAGTTGTGATCGATACGGAAATCGACTTGGTTTGTGTTATCCGAGATCGGCGCGCTATAGACGAAATCGTTGAACAGCCCCGGCTGATTCGGTGCCGGATAGAGTCCCAATAATTTGATGGCATTTGGATCGAGCCGGTTAGCCGGAAGCAGGTTGAGCCTCGACTCGATTCCCGGCGAAAGAAAGTTAGTAACTCCCGTTAGACTCCCCGAATAAAACGGATCCCGAACGTAACCGCTCTGCGCCCCAACTAACCCCGTCAAAGGATCGACCGACCCAGCCGTCACCGCGCGCGTTGTAGCCGGATCGAAGATCGTTCCTAAAGGAAAGGTTCGCCCCAGCGCGTCGGTTCGCGTTCCATTCTGATCCGTGATCAGCTCCTGCAGGTTCGTGTAGCCGCTGTTCCGCATGCTCGTCGTTGGCACCGTGTCGACGGAAGTCTGTGCCTGACGTATCCGCGTACCTTGATAATCCACAAAGAAGAACGTCTTATCCTTGCCGTTATAAACGTGCGGAATGTAAACAGGGCCGCCTACGCTTCCGCCAAACTGATTTCTGTGAAAAGCTCCCTTCGGAAGGCCACCCGCATTTTCGAAAAACTGCGCTGCATCGAGATCGCTGTTCCGTAAAAACTCCCACCCCGCGCCGTGCAGTTGGTTGGTGCCCGATTTCGTGACAGCATCAATGACCGCTCCTCCGGAATGCCCGAACTCCGCACTGTAGTTGCTGGTTTCGACTCTGAACTCCTGTATGGCATCCGGCGGAGGGAGCGCCACATAAGGCTGTGGCAGCGTCCAGGCCTCATCGTTGTTGTTGATTCCGTTCAATCGATAATCATTCTGCTCGAGCGGATGGCCGTTGGCCGAAAAATAAGGACGGCCGGAAGAGTCGGGTTGCGAGTAAGTAACCCCTGCATCGAGCTGCACAAGCTGGGTCCAATTCCGCCCGTTGAGCGGCAGGTCGTTAACTAAATTTGTTCCGATGGTCTGGCCGAGTGACGCATTCTCCGTTTGCAACAGCGCCGGCGTGCCCTTCACCTCTACCCGCTCTGTGATCGCTCCAGGCACAAGTGTCGAGTTCACCACCACGTCTTGCTGAACATGCAGGCTGATATTCGATTGCACAAAACTCGAAAAGCCGGTGGCCTCGATTTCGACCTCATACCTCCCAGCCTTCAGGGCGGGAAACACGTAGTATCCGGTTGTGCCCGTCGTGCTGGTTTGCCGGAAACTCGTGTCTGGATTTGTGAGCGTGACCTTGGCTCCGGAAACGACGGCGCCCGATTGATCGGTGACGAGACCCAGAATTCGCCCCGTGTCGATTTGGCCCCAGACTTCCACGGCCGCCACGAAGACCAAGAGCAGCAATCTCAGCCCATTTGCGAGCATAGGTACCCCCCGTCTGGCCCACTGGTCTCGTGCGAATCGCGATCCAGTGCCTTCTCAGATTGACGCTAGGTCATACCAGTACTACTAATACTTAGCTTTGTCAAGTTACTCGAAACCGCCCACTCCAGTTTTTTGTAAGAATTCAGTCACAATCATCGGCTCCGGTCAGTCCAATGTTCCAGAGGTTGAGAAGCTCTAGATCATGAAAATCGAAAAAATTACGAAGGTTGGGTTGGCTCTGGCGTTCTCGGTCGGACTAAGTCTCGCTGGTCAGGATTGGTATCACGAGCGTGATGCCCGTTTCCACGGAGAGAGATGGCACTCTCAGATTTTTGCGGATGTGCGCGACGACCTCGACCACATCTACACTGCCGGTGCCGCCAGTGACAAAGAAAGGCATCGTTTAGAAAGAACAAAGGACGAGTTGACCGGACTGCAAGCGAAACTGGACCAGGGAGTCTTCGATAACGGTACCTTGAACGACGTGATCGATTCCCTGCACAAGTCAGCTAACGATGATCGCCTCGGGCCGCGTGATAGAGAAGTGATCGCCGACGATCTGACTCGCTTGCACGATTACCAAAGAAACCACAACCACTGGATACACAAATAATCGCTCTCGTCTCAGCGGAAGTACTTCTTCTCGCGCCTCTCGAAACGAAAGACTTCTAAGTCGCTACAATTGGCCAACCAGCGATGTTATAAGATTGCCGCCATGGCCAATTGCCGTTTCCTGCTATGTCCATTGCTGTGCGCCGCGCTCCTGGCGACGGGGTCGCCGTCTCGCAACGTAAGTCAGGCTGATGTGGATCGCTGGATGACCGAGCTCTCCAATTGGGGACGGTGGGGTAAGGAGGATCAGATCGGCGCCGTACACCTGATCACGGCCGCCAAGCAAAAAGAAGCCGCGGCCCTCGTCAAGGAAGGATATTCGGTCTCACTCGCTCACACGATTGAAACCGGGAAAGCGGTAGATAATCCCTCGCCCTTCTTCCATACAATGCTTTCAACCGGCGCCAAACCGGATGGCCAGTTTGTTCTCGATGAATACCGCGTCGCGTACCACGGTTACGCCCACACCCACATGGACGCGTTATGCCACATGGCTTGGCATGGCAAAATGTACAACGGCTTCCCGCAAACGGATGTCACCGATAAAGGCGCGAAAGAACTGCCAATCACCGGTTACAAGAACGGTATTTTTACGCGCGGCATTCTGATCGATATTCCCCGCCTGAAGGGCATTCCATTCCTGGAGCCCGCCGCCGCAATCTATCCCGAGGATTTAGACGCATGGGAGCGCAAGACAGGAATCAAAGTCGGTAGCGGTGATGTTGTTTTCATTCGGACTGGACGTTGGGAGCGGCGCAGAGTGAAAGGCCCGTGGGGCCCTGACAGGATCGCCGGGCTCTATGCATCCTGCGCAAAATGGCTGAAGCAGCGTGACGTCGCAATTGTGGGCAGCGACGCTGCGACCGACGTGATGCCATCGCGCGTCCCAGGCGTGGTCCAGCCGATGCACCAGCTGCTTTTAGTCGCGATGGGTACGCCCATCCTGGATAACTGCGATTTGGAAGAGCTCGCAACCGCCGCCGCTCAGCGCAACCGGTGGACGTTCCTATTGACAGCCGCCCCGCTTCCGGTACCCGGCGGAACTGGTTCTCCTTTGAATCCCATCGCCACATTCTGATCGTGTTAGGTCTTGATATTCCCTGTGGGGTGGCTTGCCAAGCTGCGGGCCGATCGCCCGATCGGCCCTATATCGGCGTTCGTGCCGGCCCCGCTTCTCCTTCTTTAACCCGTCGCTCGGCCTTAGTGTGGAAAGTCTGGCATTCTTGAAGGGCCCGGTTCAATTGGAGATACTCGGAGTATCGTGGCCTTAATCGACACGTCTCCGAAATCGCGCGAGATCTATTTGCAATCTATCAAAAGAATGGCGCCTTCCGAGCGGCTCGCTTTAGGAGCCGCCCTTTGGGAAGCGGGAGATTCTCTTCAACGTGCTGCCGCTCGGCGCAAGAACACCAACGCCGGCGAAATTGAAATTACGTTTCAAATCGCGGTGACCAGATTTGGATCAGAACTAGCGCGAAAGGCTTATCGAAAGCTGTAATGTCCCCTGCGGACGCCTTTGAGCCACTGCGTTCCGCACTCGAAGCCGCGGGAATTCGCTACGCGATTGGAGGCTCGTGGGCGAGTACCGCGTTCGGCGAGCCTCGTTTTACAAACGACGTCGACATTTTAGCTGACTTCACCGAGAAAAACGTCGAATGTTTTGTCGGCAATCTGCCGGACTCCTTCTACGTGGATGAGGAAGAAGCTTTAGCTGCGATTCGCTCCGGTACGCCGTTCAATGTGATTCATATTCCGATGGCGTTTAAGTTTGATTTCTTCCCAGCAGCTGCGTTCACGCTTGGTATGGATGAACTGGATCGTGCTATTTACCTCGCTGGCACGGGCTTATCGAAGGCGCCCGCGCCCTTTGTCACGCCAGAAGACATCTTGCTCGCCAAACTTTACTGGTTCAGGTTGGGGAGTGAAACATCAGAGGTGCAAAGGCGTGATATCGAGGGCATCGTCCGCAGTTGTGGGAATGCGCTTGATCAGACGTATCTGCAACAAGGTGCCGCCAGAGTAGGAGTTCGCGATTTATTAGACAGAGTCCTCAAACAGGTCTAGCCGCCCGTGCGAACAGACTGCCTTTTTCACCCGCCCTGCTTCGCCCCACTCGCCTGTGTCACCGTGCTGCTCTCGTGCGCGAACGTGCTCAGATAATTGCCGTAACCCACCACTAGCGTCGATATCACCAGCACCGCCAGGCTCATCGCTAGCAGACGCATCGTGCGCGCCCCGGCGCCTCTCCATTCCTTGAGCGCCAATCCCCACAGCGTGCCGAAGATCATGATGCTCGCCATGTGCAGCGTCCAGCTCGAGAAGCGGTACATGCCCATCTGCGACTCGCCCATCGTGTAAAAGAAAAACTGGAAATACCAGGTGAAACCGGCTACCGCGCAGAGCACGTAATTCCACCCTAACGGCACCCGCCTCCCGTCTTGCGCGCTCCGCCCCTCGAAATACTGTGCGCCGCTTCGATTTCGAATGTGCAGAATAATGCACCACACGACATTTGTTGTAAAGCCGCCCGCCAGAACGAAAATCAATATTGGCAAGCCTTGCCACATGGTCGAAGCGCCATAGCGCCGCGCAATTTCCCGTACCGGCTCACCGGCCGCCAGCCCGTACGAAAAGCACGCGCTCATGATTCCGCAAAACGTCGCCACCAGCAGACCTTTCTTCAGATCGAATTCCTTGATGACCGCTGTTCGCTCGGCTGGCGGCAACTCCCTCTCTTTCGAAATGCCGGCCAGACCCGCCACCGCGATCCCACAGACGCAGATCCCGACGCCGGCCAAAATAAAAACGCCCGACCGTGTCCCGAGAATTCTCGTCACGAACTCCCCGCGCACGATTGGGGGGACCAACGTTCCGAAAGCCGCGCAATACCCGAGCGCAACCGCCATCCCCAGCGACATCCCGAGGTATCGCATCGTCAGCCCGAACGTGAGGCCGCCAAAGCCCCACAGCACCCCGAAGAAATAGCACCAGAATATTGTCGAAAACGGAACAGAGCTCAAAATCGCGCCCAGATTGTCCACAAACAGCGACGCGATCAGCAGCGGCGCGACCAGCCAGCTGAACACTCCCGCTACCAGCCAGTACGTCTCCCACGCCCAGCCCTTCACTCCCCGGAACGGAACGTAAAAGCTGGCCGATGCCAAACCGCCTAACCAGTGAAAGAAGACGCCCGCGATCGGATTAGGCATCGTTTGCGTGTTGCAAAATCACTGCTTCTTCCGGCCGCCACCTCCGCGACCCTGAACAATATCCCGCATCGACCAACAGACGGTCCGGCTCATCGCCCGCATACACCCACAGCATCTCCATTTCATTCTCGCCGCTGTTCAGGAAACGATGCGGCTTTCCTTGCGGTACAAACGCCGTACTCACACCCGTCATCGAATAGTTCGAGCCCTGTACCATGCAAATTGCGTCCCCACTGAGAATCGTTATCGACTCATCATAGACGTGCATGTGGCAAGGCAGCGAGGACCCTTTCTTGAATCGGCCGTAACCGCCGCAAATTCCCTCGGCGCCGAATCTTCTGGCAAACAAGTCGCGGAACCATGCTCCCTCTGAAGGCTCGTAGCCATCCGTTTCTGCAAAACGTCTCAGGTGTTCAGGATCGTGCGGCCCGGGGCTCTCCAAATCTCGACCCTCGAATTTCGTCGCCCCGTCAATGAACATGCGCTCAGGAGACGCCGACCCGAAAGACCAGTGTGCGACCAGTTCACTCTCCGCTCCCACATTCTGAACCATGTGCGGGATTCCTGCCGGAACATGCATGCAGTCGAGACGACTCATCCGGTAAGCGCGCCCTGCCAGCACCACCAGCGCCTTACCCGAGAGCACGGTAATCGCTTCGCTGCAGCCGTGCAGATGATACGGAAGCACAGCCCCGGACTCGAACGTCGCCGTGCCCGTGCTGAATCCCGTCGCGCCACACGCCGCGGATACGAAAGTGCGAAGGGCGATGCCTCCAGGTGACCCCGCATCGGGACTCCTATCGCCGGGAAAGAAGGATTCCGCCATCATGACTGGTCCTTTAGCCGCAAAATAGTCACTTGCAGGTAGAAGGCGGAATTGTATCATAGGTCAGGCCATTAGATGATTAGCCATCTGACCAATTTCCGCGCGTTCCTGACCTGTATCCTCGCCGCCTCTACCCTCGTTCCTCTCTCCTACGCCGCCGGTGCTCTTCGCATTAATCCCGACAATCCCCGCTATTTCCTGTTCCGTGACAAGCCGCTCTTTCTGCTCAGCGCGACTGAGCATTATGGCTCCGTCATAAACCGGCCCTTCGATTTCGAAAAGTATCTCGATGACGCAGCCCGCCACAAAATGACCATGACTCGCACTTTTCTGTTGTTTCGCGAGCTGCAAAGCGCGCGCAATCCCTCCTCGCCTTGCAAGCCCGAGTCCCCGGACTACATCGCGCCGTTCCCAAGGACGGGCCCCGGCAAAGCCCTCGATGGCGAGCCTATCTACGATCTGGATCAGTGGAACCCGGAATACTTCGATCGCCTCCATCGGTTTCTTGATGCGGCATCGCGTCGCGGGATCGTCGTTGAGCTCACGATCTTCAGCAATACGTATGCCGAATAACATCTGGGCTCTCAATCCGTTTCGAGCGGAAAACAATAAACAGCATATTGGCAAGGTCGAGTGGCCGGAATATCTGTCCTTAAAAGATCCCGAGCTTGTCAGCCGTCAGTCGGCATACGCTCGCAAAATCATCGATGAGACCAGTGGTTACGATAACGTCTATTACGAAATCTGCAATGAGCCGGGAGGTGCGGTAAAGGGCCACATTCCGCCCAGTGACGTGGACGCCTGGCAGGTTGAAATGGGGCGCGTTATCCGTGATGAGCTGCGCAAGCTCAATCGTCCGCACCTGATCAGCGGTCAACAGGCCTTCACGTATTCACCCAAATTCCGTTTCCCTCTGGATCAGACCTACTCCCAATCTCTGTTCGACATCGTGAACGTGCATCCCTTGCCGGATACCGATTACGCCGGAACACTGTATCAGCTGGGCGCGTTTATGTCGAAAGAGCTGGCGCTACCGGAGATCGTCCGCTTCTGCCGCGCTGTCTACTCGCAAAAGAAGCCCACCGTTCTCGATGAAGACAACACCGCCAGCATGTATCGCGACCCGACTGGCTGGACCATTCATCGCAAACGTGCTTGGTCAACCCTGTTGAACGGCTCGCATTACGACTACATCGATTTCTCGATCACCGTCGGAAGCGAGGCCGGAACGCCGCTGTCGCGCAAAGATCTTCGCACGTGGTTTCAACACCTCTCCGAGTTCATGTCCAGCTTTGACTATATTCACGCCGCCTTGGCTCCCGACTGGGTGCAGCAACTGCCCGCAAACGTCACCTTGTCCAGTCTCGCCGTCACGGATCGGGACTACGTCGCTTATCTCGCCGACAATCGCGAGGTGACGGACCCGTCAGCGGAAAGCGCGATCTCAGGAACCGTGAAACTGGCACTGCCGCCCGGACACTTCATCGTCAGCCTCTACTCGCCGGTGACCGGAGAGTCTTCGCCTGCGCTTTCCGTCGACAGCAATGCCACTCTGACGCTGCCTGCATTCCGCAACGACATCGTCATCCGCGCCCATGCTGCCGAGCCCCGACCGTGAGGGAGTCGTGTCTCGCTACGTAGAATACTACTCATCCGCCGGTTTCTACCCTCGCCGCGCCCCTTTTTTATAGGCGGTAAAAACCCCTCCGGCGGAGCAGCTTGTAATTGAGCTATCCTGACATGAAATGCGCCCCGCCATATTCTGCAGTTTGCTCTTAATTTTCTTAGACTTCGGCAATGCTCAACAGAACCGGAATAAAGGCTATTACCGCTTCCCGGCCATCTACCGCGACAGCATAGTTTTTACCGCCGAAGGGGATCTCTGGCAGGTAAGCGCAGCGGGCGGTCTCGCCACTCGCCTCACCAGCAGCCCCGGCGAAGAAAAATCCGCCGCCTTCTCACCCGACGGCCAAACACTCGCCTTCACCGCTGATTACGAAGGGCCGAGCGAGGTTTACACAATGCCCGTTTCGGGCGGCATTCCGCAGCGGCGCACCTTCGACGGCCAAGCCATCGTGGAAGGCTGGACACCCGATGGAAAAATTCTCTTCTCGAGCTATCGTTATTCCACACTGCCGGATGCGCAGCTTCTCACCATAGATGCTAAGAATCGCATCGAACCGGTTCCTCTGAGCCAGGCCTCCCAGGGCTCGTATGACGAGTCCGGTAAGGCTCTCTTCTTCACGCGCTTTCCGTTCCAGGGAAGCTATGCCAAACGTTACAAGGGTGGAACCGCGCAGAGCCTCTGGAAGTATCTGCCCGGTCAGGAAGCCATCCCGCTCACCGCCAACTACACCGGCACCAGCAAGGACGCCATGTACTGGCAAGGTCGCGTCTACTTCCTGAGCGATCGCGACGGCTTCATGAATGTGTGGTCGATGGATGAAAACGGCAAAGGCCTGCGCCAGCACACGCATCAGGAAGGCTGGGACATGAAAAATCCATCGCTCTCCGCGGGGCGTATTGTCTATCAGCTCGGCTCCGATCTGCATCTATACGATATTGCAAAAAATTCTGATCGCGTGATTCCGATCGAACTGCCTTCAGACTTCGATCATCTTCGCGAGCACTGGATCAAGGACCCGTTGAAGTACACCACCGCCGTCCATCTTTCCTCGGATGGCGAGAAAATTGTGCTGACCTCGCGTGGTCGCGTGTTCGTTGCCCCGGCGAAGAACGGACGCTTCGTGGATATCAGCGAACATCTGCCCGGCCGCTTCCGTGAAGCGCGTCTTGCGGCGGATGGCAAGTCTGTCTACCTCTTCTCTACCGAATCCGGCGAAGTAGAGTTGTGGAAATATCCTGCGAACGGCGTCGGCCCGGGAGAACAGATTACCCACGGTGCCAAAGTGTTGCGTTGGGATGCTGTCCCTTCGCCTGACGGCAAATGGATCGTACATCAGGATAAGAACGATCGCCTTTACCTGCTCGACGCTGTCAGCAAGACTGAGAAGCGAATTGCCGAAGTAAATCCCGAGGATAACTCCGGCCCTTCGTTTTCCGATATTCGCTGGTCGTCTGATAGCCGCTGGATCACTTTTAGCGCTCCCGCACCCAATGGATTCTCCCAGATCCTGCTTTATGGAATGGAATCCGGCAAAAGCATTCCGCTCACCACCGATCGCTACAACAGTTTCGCGGCCGATTGGAGCTCGGATGGCAAATGGATTTACTTTCTGTCTGATCGGGCGCTGAATACCGTAGTCAAGAGTCCTTGGGGCGATCGCCAGCCTGACCCCTTCTTTGACCGCACGAACAAGGTCTACGCGCTCGCTCTCAAAAAGGGTCAGGTCCTGCCCTTCGAACCTCCCGACGAGCTACACCCGAAACCGAACGACGAAACATCCAAGTCGGCTCCGGATGCCAATGCGAAGACGGAGAAGAAAGCGCCTGCGCCCAAGGTTGAAATTGATTTCGAAGGCATCGCCTCCCGTCTTCAGGAAGTACCCGTTGCTCCCGGCAACTACTCTGATTTGCAAACTGCCGAAAAACGCTTGTGCTGGATCAACAACAATGCCGAAGATCCGGAAAAGAATACCCTCGAATGCCTCGAAATCGCGAATAAAGGCGATAAACCCGATGTTCTCCTGGATGGCGTCAAAAGTTTCGAAGTGTCCCATGACGGCAAGAAAATTCTCGCGCGCGTCAAAAATGATCTGTTTGTTTTCGATTCGTCCATGAAGAGCGATGCTCTCAAGTCGCCTAAGGGATTAGCCGATAGCAAAGTCGATCTGGGCTCCTGGACCTTCTCGGTCATACCGGCCGATGAATATCGCGAGGCGTTTCTCGATGCCTGGCGTCTGCACCGCGATTACTTCTACGATCCCAATATGCACGGCGTAAACTGGCCCGCCATGCGGGATAAATATAGCGAGCTGCTCGGCCGCGTTCGCGATCGGGAAGAGCTGGACGATTTGATCGCAGATATGGTCAGCGAGCTCTCCGCTCTCCATACGTTTGTCTTCGGAGGCGACGTGCGTAAGGGAGCGGATCAGATTGAACTCGCGTCGCTCGGCGCTCTTCTAAAACCTGCGCCGGATGGCAAGGGATGGCTGGTCGCGCATATCTATCGCACCGATCCGGACCGTCCCGATAAGTTGAGTCCGCTTGCCCGCCAGGGTGTGGAAATGAGCGACGGCGATACCATTCTTTCAATAAACGGCCGCGAATTGGACAGCCATACCGAACCCGGTGATCTGCTGCGCGGACAAGCTGGCCGCCAGGTGCTCCTGCATGTGCGCCCGCAAGGAAAAACTGAAGCGCGTGATGTCCTTGCGCGGCCCATTACCATCAAAACCGATACCGATCTGCGCTATTCCGAATGGGAATGGACCCGTCGTCAAGCTGTCGAGGAAAGCTCGCGCGGCACGATCGGCTACATACATCTACGCGCTATGGGACCAGACGACATCAATCGCTGGGTCGAAGAATACTCTCCCGTCTTCAATCGCGCGGGCTTAATTGTCGATGTTCGCCACAATCGCGGCGGCAATATCGATAGCTGGGTCTTGGGCAAGCTGATGCGTAAGGCTTGGATGTATTGGCAGCCGCGTGTTGGGCGGGCATCCTGGAACATGCAGGAGGCCTTTCGAGGTCCGGTCGTCGTGTTATGCGATCAGTGGACCGCATCGGACGGCGAGGCATTCAGCGCCGGTTTCCAGCGATTGGGTCTGGGCAAAGTGATAGGTACTCGAACCTGGGGCGGCGAAATCTGGCTCTCCGCCAGTAACCGTCTGGCCGATAACGGAATCGCCTCAGCCGCCGAACTCGGCGTCTACGGACCGGAAGGGAAATGGCTCATCGAAGGACATGGCGTCGATCCCGACATCGTCGTCGATGATCTTCCCCACGCTCGCTTCGAGGGTAAAGACGAGCAACTCGAAACCGCCTTGCAATATTTGGGTAAACTGATCAGCGAACACCCGGAGCCGGTCCCACAACATCCGCCGTATCCGGACAAGTCCTTCCAGATACGGCACTCGGTTAAAGAGACAACCGTTCCCGACGCAGGCGCCTCGCATTAAGAGGCGCTACCCTTCGTCTTCGTCTTCCTCCTCCTCGTCTAGATCCTCGTCCTCGTCGTCCTCATCCTCGTCGCCCTCCTCGTCTTCTCCTCCTCGTCATCTTCATCCCCGCCTTCGTCGTCCTCATCCAGGTCGTCGAGGTCTTCATCATCGAGTTCCTCGGCTTCCTCATCGTCATCCGCTAGTGGAGCTGTACGGATCATGTATTCTTCTCGATCCAAATCGTTTGGATCGCTCATCAGTGTCTGGAAACTCATCCCGTTCTTTTCTCCTGATTGTTAGCCCGCTCGCCGGGCTTCGCCGCCCGTTACCGGACTATGTTCCCTTACGATGCATAAACCGGCAAAAATAGTTTCCATTTTCCGACAACTCTTGAACAACGCGCAAGACGGGCGCAGTGTCAAGCGCTCCGCCCGAAGGACAAATGCGTTCTTCTCCTGTTTGGCGGGGCGCATCCGTGCTCTTGCGCTTCTAGGGACCTTCATGGCCCCTGGCCGTTACTCGATCCACAGAGATTACATGGCCATGTCCAACGATCGCCGCTGAATCGAAATTATTCACCGTCGGGCAGACATGCCGCGGAATAAGGTAAAGGACGCTCCCGACCGGAGGAACAGCTGCGTGGTCTACTACCTCAAACGGAAGATGCTCTTCACTCGGTTTGAGTGCTCGCAAGCCGGGTTGGCCTAAAACCACAGCATTCGGTACTCCGCTGTCGACAGAAACACTCTTGTGACCCGCGTCGCATGTGATTACGCCCGGTTTCGGATGACTCACTACTCTGCTGACCACCATCACTGCAGGTTGCAGGCCGTAGTCACTCGGTAGCTGATCCAAGCTGGAGGCGTCATTATATACAACGGTCCCGGGCGAAACCTGATGTTTGAAAGACCCATTCCAAAGTCCTGGGTACGAAAGCGAGCACGGCAAGGCCGGCGTTCCCGACGTGATAATCTCTTTAATCTGAATTCCGCTGCTCTCTATCTTTGCGACAGCGCGCAACAACTGATCGTACCTGTTATGCGCCAGCTTCGTTCGTTGAATTACGTCTGGCTCGCTCGAATTGCCATCGTAAAAATGTAATCCGCGAAAGGCTATGCCGGCGTCTTCAATACGTGAAGCCAAGTGCCTGATTTCCTCCACATGATCCTGTTCGATGCCGGTTCGATTCATCCCCGCATTGATATCGATGAACAATTCCACCGATGTGTTTCTCCACCCTCCGAGTTGCTCTTCGGATTCAACTATTGCGGATACTCGTACGTTTCGGAACTGCGCCGCAATTTCGGCAATCCGTCCGGCATTCTTAGCGCTATGTGGGTATGCGACCAGCACATCCTGCATTCCGGCTTGACATGCCATGAGGAGTTCCAGTGTGGTCGCGCATTTCGCCGTAGTGACCCCGGCTTCCACCAGCAGCCTGGTCATCGATTCGAGTTTGACCGTCTTGAGATGCGGGCGCCAGTGGGCCGGGTTCCCTCCGATCGCCGCGATCACTCGCTGGATATTGTGCCGGACGATCTCCGGATAAATCAACAATGTCGGAGTGAGTAGTTCGTCCGCAGGCGCCCGGTATTTTTCCGGGGAGAGCTCTACCGCCAGGCTTGTCTTCATGACTGCGGCTTTCCCGTGATGGTGCTCAACCCGCGATACAGTAGTCTATACACAGCCGGGAGTGTAACATTGTTCGACCCCTTCAGGAACGCCGTCAGCCAGGCTGACGTGGCCAATGCAATTTCAAGGAGTCGCCGGGATTTCCTGCGGGCTGCTACCGGCGCAACCATAGGGACCACTCTCTTCAGCTCCTTCTCGCCACCGGTTCTGCACGCTGCGTCGCGTTCTCCCAAAGCCATTGTGGTTACCTTCGGCGGAGGTTCACGTGACGATGAAACCTTTGCTGAAGATGGCCAGCAAAACATTCAACACCTTTTGAATGAGCTGATACCGCAAGCTACCTTCTTCACGCGTGTCGTCAACCGGGGCATCCTCGGGCACTACGTCGCAACGGCCAGCCTCGCCACCGGAGTTTACGAGACATTCAACAATTTCGCCGCCGTCCCGCCCGACTACCCCACAGTGTTTGAATATTTTCGGCGCGATCTTAAACGGCCCTTGAGCGATGCCTGGGTAATCGCTCCGAGCAACGGCTTCAATCGCATCGGTGAGAGTGGCCATCGAGCTTATGGCAAGGGTACCGGCGCCGGCGTAATCCTTCCCAAGCGATTGTTGAGTGCGGCCCTGGGGGATAGCAGCAGCAAATACGAGCATCTGTTGCGCGATAACTATGAATCCCCCCTATCCGCGCCTATCCAAGGTGGCAGTGACGTCGATCTGCATCAACTGGCCGAGATGTTGCAGCTCTCGGTCGATGACTTCCGTGCCCACGCCACCAATCTTGCCAGTCCCGATGAGCTCTCTGTTTTTATCGCTAAACAGCTCATGCGTAAGCTGTCGCCTAGCCTGATCTGGATCACATTGCACGATATTGACGTTGCGCATTCCGGAGCATTCTCGCTCTATGTGGAGGCCATCCGCCGCTCTGACGTGTTGTGCGCGGAGATTTGGAAGACGATCCAGAGCGATCCCGAATATGCCGGCAACACCGCCATGTTTATCCTGCCCGATTTTGGCAGAGACTCTGATCTCAGCCCGGGCGGCAATGGCTTTCAACACCACCGGACGGGCGATGCTGTCTCGCGTACCACCTGGATGCTTGCCATGGGACCTGGCATCCGCCAGAACGTAGTAGTCGATCGCCCGGTGGGCTCCATCGATCTGGTTCCTACTCTCGGCGCCCGTTTCGGTTTTGAAGCGCGCTTTGCCCAGGGCTCTGTTCTGCAAGAGGCCGTGTAGGATCATGAAACCCGCTGATCTCAAGCCCGAACATTTCGCTCAGTACCGGCCTGTCGCGCGCCAGACGGCGATCGATTATCTCTCCACTCTTCAGCAGTTACCCGCGGCTTTTGTACCTTTTCTGTTGAAAGAAATCATCGCCCTCGATTGGAAGTTTCCCGCTGAACGCGAAGAGCTTTTGCAGCAACTCAGCTATCTGCAGGCGCTCCCCGCTGCCGCGAGGAGCCATGAAATGGAAGCCTTCGCGCAGATTCGGATGTCCCCGGAGTTGGAGGTCTTCGATTGGGTCAACATGCCGGGGCAATTCCTGGAGAAACTCTCTGCTCAGCTGTGGGCCACTTCGCAGATGGATGCGTTCCGGTTGGCTTCGGAGCGCTACATGCAGGATTTTCGCGCTGCTCGTCCGAATCAGGACCCGCCCATTCCTCGTTTGGCCATCGTATTGATTGGGCGCGGTGTTACGGTCAATGCTTATCCGCTTTTCCGAAAGCTTCGCCGGCAGGGAACCTATTTTGGGCAGGTAAACGGCGATCTCGGACTCGATCACGTCCTGCAAACCATCAATACTCGAGCGGCGTCACAGCCCGCGCCTTATGCTCACTGGTTTATCGATGGTAATCGAACCACTCTGGAAAACCCGCAGATCGCCTTGGTTTCCTATGAAGCACTTTCGCCCATCCGCGCATCTTTAACGGCGAAGATCCGTCAGGCGTTCGAAACCCGGATGTCACCGGAGGCACTGCGCACCATGCTCGCAGCAACTACACCAGAGGATCTCGGCATCCAGAGCAAGCCGGGTGACGCTGTGCTGGATCATTTCAAGGTTGCTCTTTTTACAGAGGGCTCCGGCACTCAGATCTATAGCACCACTTTTGTTCAGTGGACTGCGCGTGAAGCGCTGCGCAGAGCGAAACCTCTCACCCTCGTTGCGCGCTTTACCCCACGCCAGCGGGAAGCCCCAATGAGCGAGCTACTCAACGGTAGTTTCAAGAACACGGCCGATCCGGCTGGTTCGCTGGTCGATGCCGACATGGGCGCCTGGTACACCTGGATCGGTTTGCAGCGTCTTCCCGGCTCCGACCGCTCCGCCTTTCTGGCGTGGTTCGAAGATCATAATGAGGCCGTTGCCGTAGGACCCACATTCGCGAAGGGCGCACGGGACAACACATCAATCCAGCTTGCCGAACTTTTGGAGAGAGTCTCGGCCGGGTCTTCGCTTGCTCGTGGCTAGATTCGTGCCCAAGAGCCGGCGGAGATTCATGCGGGAATCGGCGCTGGGAATTGCCGCCGCAACAGCCGTCGTCAATTCCAAATCCTCTCCTCCTGCATTGGCGGCGAGTGGTGGATATCAGCCAGGCCGGATAACAAATGAGTACGATCTCTTCCTTGATGGCGAACGGAACGCTCTCGCTGAGACTCTAAGCGTCTCCGCGATTAAGGATCATCAGCTTCAGGCCAAGATTGGTTCGCAAACGAAACAGCTTGAAATAGGCAGCGAAATCGCGGGCTGGCGGCTCCTGACCATCGCTTCCATGAACGGAACCGATACGGCTGTTTTCGAGAAGCATGTGACTCACCGCGGTGCGATCGCCTATGTCACCGAATCCCAAGGTGTGATCGCTCGCATTCCCAAAGGCATCGGTGATCTTTCGCAAATTCGTCCGCGCCAGATTAACGCGGAGCATGTCAAATTGGAGCGCGGCGTCCACTATCAACCGGGCCCCGACCGCGCGGGCAATTACATCCTGAACTCTGGCGAAGATCCGTGTTATGAAAATGTGGCGGCGCTCGGCAAGGAGTACGTCGGCTGGTCGCTCGTCGCCAACGAACAAGCTGGTCCTCTAAGATCTCTCTATCTCCAGGAGGACGGAACCTCCCGGCAGATCGGCAGACAACCGGAAGGCGAAGGGCTGTGGGCGCCCGATGTCGCCGGAGCGCTGTTTGATCCGAAGAATCTATTGCCCGGTGAAGAACCGCAGGTCTTCCAATACGTACCCGGCTTCAGCAAGCGGACTCTGCTTGGCGGATATCTGCCGGTTGCGAACACGGGTGTGTGGAATCCGCATTATCGTGCCGGCTACGAAGTAATGGTCCTTTTGCCTGAAGGCGAGACGGCCGAACCGATGGCCCGTGTGCGCGTCATGACACCGGAAGGCAAGCAGCTTGACCGCTACTGGAACGCCACGGCCCAATCGTTTTTCGCCATGCTCGCTGGCATTTGGAATCGCTGGTACAACCTGCTCGAAGAAAAAATGCCGGTCGAGATTCCGGACGGCTGGCTACTCGATTCCGCTCGCGCCGGTATTGTGCTTTCGCGCTGCAGTTATCGCGGGCTGCGGCCCACTTATCAGATTGGCGAAGGAGCATACACGAAGATCCCCGAGCGAAGTCATGCTCTCTTTCCGGTAGCTTCTTACGAATTCATCTGGGCACACCAGTTGTGGAATCTCTCGGCCGAAGCCGAGCCGTATTTCAAGTTTTATCTCGATAACTACATCCTCCCTGACGGTGACTTCCTCTACAACACGCAGGATCAGGTCGAGGCCCCATTAAACGTAGGAATTTTTCTTACGAATGCGGCAAGAGCGTACGACTACACCGGTGATCTCGCCGCCTTGCAGGCAAAGCTGCCCACATTGCGCCGCATGATCGCTCATGTGCTGGAACGCTACGAATACAGCAAACGCAAATGGTCGCCCGGCGAAAGAGAATACGGACTCATTTGGGGATCGCCCGAGGCCGATCTGGGTGAGCCGCAGAATGATTTCCCGCAATCCCACCCGCTCTATTATCAGAATTCCATCTGGACCTGGCGCGGGCTGAGCGAATACGCCCGCTGTCTCGCCAAAGCCGGCCGCGAGCATAATCTCGCTGACCTGCAATCGGAGTCGTCGCAATTTGCCGCCATCGCGGCCGAGATGCGCTCTAATGTAGAGCGCTCGCTGCAAGCCACTATCGCCGCATCGAATCCTCAGATGCGTGCCGCCGGCATCACGCCCTTCTCTCCTGACGATATCCATCGCAAACCAACCGAATTGAGCAGTTATGAGAATCACCGCTTCATGATGGATTGGTTCACGGCAGATTGGGGCGACACCGCTCTCGATTTAGGCCACCTGAAACATCGCGAACTCGCCGGGCTCCAGATCATGGGAATGGCAACTGACGGCGAGACCTATCGAATCTCTAATTTTATGGAACATGGAACGCTCTCGGTGCGCATCCGCCAGGATGATTATCGTCCCTTCCTGCTCTTGCTCTACTCCCTCGCTTGTTATGCTGCCGATTCCGGCAACCGTTATTCTCCCGAAGACGCCTACATCCCCGGCAGCTATGCCGGAGAAGGAAGTCCCTACGGCTGGTCTGCCGTTATCAACAGCACCCTGCAACCGTCACTAGGTTTGCGATGGCTCCTCTGCTATGAAGAAAGCCATCGGGATCTGTGCCACCTGCAGAAAGCCGCTCCCAAACACTGGTTCGCGGCTGGCCAGCGGATCGCAGTGAAGCGTTGTCCGACTCGCTTCGGTGAGATCGCATGGAGAACCGAAAGCCGCGATGGCGCCGAATGGCAAGTTACGCTAGACTTCCAAAATGATTTCGGAGGCGATCTGGCGGTTCACATTCACCGCCCGGATGGCGCACCGCTGACCAGTGCGTCTGTCGGGACGATCGAACGAGATTCTGTTCTTATCTCTCGCCCGGCACTCGCCGGCAAGAGAAATCTCCAGGTCACCGTGCGCTGAGCGCGGATTTCAGCGCTGGTTCGATCGCCCGATGCTCAAAATGAAAGCCGGCCTGCTCGGCGGCTGCAGGTATTACTCGCGCGCTGTTAAACAAAGACTCCGCCATTTCGCCCAGCGCGAGCTTTACGGCAAACTTGGGCGCAGGGACAAAAGATGGCCGGTGTAAGGCGAGCCCCAATGCATTTGTGAATTGTGCGTTAGTAACTGGCTCGGGGCTGCTGGCGTTGAGCACACCCGTAACATTTGCGTTGTCTGCCGCGAAAACGAGCAGCCGCACCATATCCTCGATGTGAATCCAGGATACCCATTGTTTCCCGCTTCCGAGTTTGCCGCCGATACCCAGGTGGAAGATCGGTAATATCGCTTTCAGCATTCCCCCGTTTCGCCCCAGGACAATAGCCGTCCGCATTGGAACCACTCTTATCCCCAGCTCGCGTGCGTGCAACGCTTCCCGCTCCCAATCGCGGCAAACCTCCGCCAGGAAATCGTGTCCAGGGCCCGCCGTTTCGGTGAGTGTTTCGTCTCCTCGATCGCCGTAATAGCCTACTGCGGATGACGAAATCAGTGCATACGGCTTATGTCTGAGTTCCCGGATCGCACCCACCAGCCTTCGAGTTCCGTCAACGCGGCTGTCATAGATCCGCTTCTTGACTTTTTCCGACCACCGTTGCGCGATCGGCTCTCCTGCCAGGTGAAAAATAACATCAATTCTCGACAGGGCATTCAGTTCGGGCTTTTCACTTAAATCCCATGGGTGAAAGGACGCTTGGGAAGGCAGCTTCGTGCTGCGTTTTCGCGCCAGGTAATAAACAGCATCCCCACGCGCGAGCAGATGTCTTACTAACCTCGTACCGATGAAGCCAGTTGCGCCAGTCACCAGATAGGTCATTTAGTTCGATCGGACTCAAACTGCCTTCGCTTTGTCCTTGCCCGTCCTTTCCATTTCTTTATTTCGCTGATACAGCCTTACGTGTGCGTCCTTCGTTGCAATGTATCGTCACTCCTTCGATACGATGCCGAGAGCCTTCATTTTGCGGTAAAGATTACTTCTTTCCAAACCCAGGAGTTCAGAGGCGCGTGTCACGTTACCGTTCGTTTCATCTAACTTCCGCAGAATGTATTCCCGCTCTGCGGCTTCCCTCACATCTTGCAGACTGCCAAACTCATCGGCACTTTTGGCTACGCCTCCCTTGCGCGCTCCGTCCAGAGGTAAATGGCGGGCCTCGATCCGCCGCTGGCTGTGCAGGATAACAATTCGTTCCATCAGATTACGAAGCTCGCGGACGTTTCCAGGCCAGTGATATTTTGTCAGAGCCTCAATCGCGTCATCACTCAGCTCTTTGGGCTTTCTTCCATAGGCGCGCGTGAACTCTCGCAAGAAGTGATTTGCCAGGAGCGGAATGTCCTCGGAACGATCGCGCAGCGGGGGAACGGTGAAGGGAATCACGTTCAGCCGGTAAAAAAGATCTTCGCGAAAATTGCCCCGTTCGATCTCTCTGTCCAGATTCTTGTTCGTAGCGGCTACCACGCGAGCGTCCGCCTGAATCGATTGCGGCGCACCGACCGGTTCAAAGCGGTGCTCGTCGAGCGCGCGCAGCAGTTTGGATTGGGTCTTCAGACTCATATCCCCAACTTCATCCAGAAAGAACGTGCCGCCGTGCGCCTTCTGCAGCTTGCCGATCTTGTGATCGATAGTACCGTTCAGATTGGTGCGCCGGTGTCCAAACAACTCGCTTTCTATCAAGTCTTCCGGGATCGCGGCGCAATTCACTTCTACGAAGGGTCCATCAGCCCGCGCGCTCATTTTGTGCAGCGCGCGCGCGACTAGTTCTTTCCCTGTCCCACTTTCGCCGTATATCAGGACCCGGCCATTGGTTCCGGCCATCAGCTTTAACTGTTGACGTAACGCTTTTACAGCAATGCTTTCGCCGATGATTTCAGGGGACGCGACATCTTCCTGCAGACGCCGCAGCTCGCGGTCGGTCCGTTGCTGCTGCAGCGCATTCTTCAGCGCCACGCTGACTTTCTCGATCGTAAGCGGCTTTTCTACAAAGTCAAATGCGCCGAGTTTCGTTGCCTTAACCGCGGTTTCGATATTCCCGTGGCCGGAAATCATAATGACCGCCGGCCTCGCCTCGAGCGGTATCTCCTGGATTCTCTCCAATGTCGTCAAACCGTCCATCCCCGGCAACCAGATATCGAGCAGCACCGCGTCATACGTGTCGCGCTCAATCATTGCCAGGCAGGCTTCTCCCGTATCTACGGCCGTACAGCTATAGTTCTCGTCGCCCAGTACACCCCGCAAAGACTGGCGAATGTTCGCCTCATCGTCGACAATGAGAACCTTGGCTTCAGAAATCGGCATTCAATCGAGAGCTATACCTTCAGGGTAGCCGCGCCCTCTTCATCGGCACGGGGTGCGCCACGATTTTCGTTGGCGAGCGCGTTAAACTCGACAACGAAGCGAGCTCCCGCCGGACGGTTGTCTTCGAGCCGCACCCGCGCATGGTGTTCGTTGATGATGTGGCTCACAATCGCCAGCCCCAGACCGGTACCGCGTCCTTTTGTAGAAAAATACGGCAGAAACAGCTTCTCTTTATCCTCAGCCGACACGCCGCATCCGGTATCCGTTATCGAGAGCTCCACCAGGTCCGGGCTACTTTGACTGGTCGCTATGTGCAGACGCTTCACGGGCGATTCGCGCATTGCCTCGGCCGCGTTATCCACCAGATTCACGATCACCCGCTTGATCTGCTCACGATCGAGCATGATCGGGGACAGATTCGGCTGCCGGTCTACCGAGACTGTGATTCCATCCCAGCGCCCGGCAAATACCGACATAGCGCTCTCCACCACTTCATTGAGATCGGCCGGCACAGGCTGCGCCGCAGGGAATCGGGAGAACCGCGAAAACTCATCGACCAGGGACTTCACCGTCTGCACCTCACCCTGAATCGTCTGCGTGCATTCTTCAAGAATCGCCAGTGTTTCGGGACGCAGCGGAAGCCGCGGTAACTGCCTTGCAATCCGGTCCGCACACAGCGAGATCGGAGTCAGCGGATTCTTGATTTCGTGAGCGATACGCCGCGCTATTTCCTGCCATGCCGCCGATTTTTGCGCGCGCATCAGCTCGCTTGTATCTTCCAGCACCATCACGAAGCCGCGCTGCTCCTCGAGCGATGCCACCGTCACGGCCAGGTGGAGAATCGGCGAGCCGCGATCGAGATCCAGTTGGCAGGCCGCGGTTCCGGTTCGCCGCGCGCGATTTAGAACGTATCGGATCTCAGCCAGCTCGTCCGGCAGGAAGAGGTCTTCCAGCTTTCGAGCCGATCGGATTACTTCCGCTGAAAAGATACCTCGCAAAGCACGGTTCACACGCTCGATTCGCTCGTCGAGCGAGACAGAAATGACGCCTGTCGGGATACTCTCGAGGATAGCTTCGGTAAATTGCCGTCTCGCTTCCAGTTCGCGCGCATTCCCTTCAAGTTCGCTTGTCATTGCATTGAACGCGCGCACCAGGGTGGCAAGCTCATCGATTGCGCTCACTTGAATTCTGTAGGACAAATCGCCGCGCCTTACTTCCTGGGCCGCTCCCAAAAGCGCCGAAATTGGAACACTAATCTGCCTGGATAGAATCTGCGCTGACCAGGCAGCGAAAAACAGTACGAAGAGCGTCAGCAGGCAAAGCAACAGAAAATAAAAATCGCTGTAGAACTTCTTGTGAGCGCCCAGGTTTTCCTGCTCGTCCATGAAGCGCTGGATGGCGGTTTCTTTGACAGCCGGATCGAGCGCCAGCGCGCCCGCTAACGTTAACTCCCCGAACTGTTGCCCTCCGTCCGTAACCTTGGCTTTCGCTTGCAGCAGCCCGTTTTCACTCTTTGCGAAACGCTGAAACAGAAGTATCGGCAGACCGGATTCAGGCGTCAGCACCAATTGTTGAATACCGGCCTTCTCGCAAATGCTGCGAAAGAACTCCGTATCCACGTGTCCCGTTAACGCTGCTGCTCGCGTTTCAGGCAGCAGCCCGATCCAGTTCGCTTCCGCTTGCATGCGCCCCTGCGCCTCATTCCGATACGACTTGTCCAGGTCTTTCAAGTTCATCTCGATGCCGCGTGCCGGTTGAGTGAACCATTTATTCAGCGTGCGATTCAACACGAAGTAGTTGAAAAGCGCAGAGAACAGCGTTGGCGCGAGCGTCAGCGCGAGTGCTCCCACTAGCAGGCGCGATCGGATGCGCGACCCCTCGCGGTTCTGCTGGCGATCCATGTAGAGCTTCACAATCGCCCGGAACAACATGAACGCAAGCGTCATCGCGAAGATGAAGATCAGCGCAGAGACTGCGGAGAGAAAGATCGTCTCGTGTACGTCGGGGCCGAACGAAAAGCTGAACGATCCTTGCCAGATCATCAGGATCAGCAGGGCAAGAAATGTGATCGCTGCGGCAGCGAAGACAAGGCGGCGTCTCACAACACTGCCATCGTAGCGCGGCTAGCGTGCTCTATTCTGTCCCGCGTGGGCGCGCTCCACCGGCCCGCTCTAGCTGCCCTTTCATCTTCAATATGTCGCGCGCCAGATCGCCCGGCGAGTGTAGATGGAAAGTTGTGCCGTCATACGCGCTTACCAGGTACTGAATCGTATCCGGAAATTCTCTGCCCGGTACCGGCGAGTACTGAAAGTAGAAAACCGGTGTGTGCGTGCTGTCCTTTGATTCGAATGTACGCACAAGCATCTTTGTGTCCCGCCGGCTCGTTGGGCCAAGGAAAACAATTGCGTCGGAGCGCCTCCCGCTCAACATCTCTTCCCGCATCAGCCCTGCCAGTAATTCCTGCCATCCCTGCTGGCGCTGCAAAATGCGGTAAGAAACCGTTCCCAACTCGAGTCTGTTCAAGGCGGATGACAACCTGTATAGCCCGGTATGATCGAAATCGTTTTCGCGAAATATTTCGAGCTGCTGGTCCAGGTTGAACGCGACCATTCGCACCGAGGCAAGCGACGTCTGCCGTAGCAATGAGGAAAGAGCGCCGAGCAAGAACGCACGGTCCCAAGCGCGCAGTTTCGAGGAGAAAGGATTGACCGGTTCGGCATCCAGCAGGACCGTGAGCCTGAGTCCGGTTCCGTCGTTCGAAATTCCTTTCCATGGAGGCAGCGAAACTGCCGCGACGCTGCCCGGCTGCATGGCCAGGTTGGCTCGCGCCTCATCTCCGTGCGGATGCGCCTTCGCCTGCCAGCTCTTCCGGCATCTGCGATTGTGTTCGTCGAAGACGAGAAGTTGTACCTCGTAATCGCCTTCGCCGGCTGCGAACACGCCGCTGAACTCCACCTCGTTGCGAAGATGCTGAAAATTCACCTTGTCTTTCATTTCCGCAGGGATCGCCGGAACGGAATAGGATTGACCCAGTGTCGCCACCGGTCCTGCTTTCTCTCTCACTCGCACCAGGGTCCCGATAGCGGTTTGTTTCCCGTTGAACTGCTTAATCGGGCAGCGCACGACATAGCCTATTTCGTAACGGAACGAAAAATCGAGAAAGGGTGTAAATGTCTCTATCCGGCAATTAAGCCGGTCACTCTTCGCGCCTTCCTCGAAGGCTTGAGAAAAAGTCCTCTCGGAACTCGCATTGAGCGGCAATTGCGCCGCTGCCGAGCTCCCGATGCACAGCAGCAAAAACAGACTCGGTTTTGCCAACATGCTCCCCGTCCGATCAGATGACCTGATTTTCCTACAGAAGCGTTGAGTTGACAACACTGATTCGGCTGCCCAGGCCCGCGGGACCCTGCCTGTAGTGCCGGGCTTCGGAAGCCCGTCGAACTAGACGTTCTCTGGCACGATATACGGAGCGCGATAAGTGCCCTTCAATAATTCGGTGGCTTCGGAATCGCCTATCACCGATTCGTTCTGCGGGTCGAAGTTGATCGTCCGGCCAAGCCGGTAAGACGCGTTGGCGAGATGTACCAGTGTTGAAGAGAGATGTCCCTCGAGGATGGGCGCATGCAGGTTTTCCGCCTTGCGGCTGCGCATGCATTCTATGAAATTTATAAAATGCTCGTTCTTCTCCGAAACCTGCTTTGCGGGACCCGGTTCGTTGTGCTCGCCGAGGAACGAACGGTACGAATCGTAACCCGAAATCGCCAGATATCCCTCGGAGCCGTAATAGAGATTGCCGATCGTGGAGGGCGCGCCCGAAGCAGGACCAAGTGACTCCTTCTCTTTGCCCGAAGCTGCCTTCAGGCCCGCCGCCGGCACGCCGCCGCCCGAGAACTCCGGCGTCCCGATGCTCGCTTCGTGGTTCGTCATCCAGCCGCGGACCTCGAAGTTCATCATTTTCGCCTTCGCGTCGGCGGTCTTGAATTCATAGGCAACCGTCAAAACGTTTGGCGTCTGCTGATCGTCATCGAACAGGAAATGTCCGCCAAGAGCTGTGATCTTCGTCGGCAATGTCACGCCCAGGCCCCAGCGGGCAAGGTCCACCTCGTGAATGCCCTGATTCCCCAGATCTCCATTGCCGGTGTCCCAGATCCAGTGCCAGTTGTAATGAAACCTGTTTTTTGTGAACGGCTTCAGCGGTGCCGGGCCCGTCCAGAGATCGTAATGCACGCCTGGCGGAACCGGTTCCTCCGGCGCGTGTCCGATCGATTTGCGCCATTTGTAGCACAGCCCGCGCGCCATGTAGACATTCCCCAGAAGCCCGGAGTTCATCTTGTCCATGGCCTCGCGGATGGCAGCGCTGGAACGGCATTGGCTACCGTGTTCGCAGATCACCTTATACTTCTCAACTGCCTTCACCAGTTGCCGCCCCTCCCACCAATTGTGGGAGCAAGGCTTCTCGATATAAATATCTTTGCCGGCCTGCGCGGCCCAAATCCCCATCAGCGAATGCCAGTGATTCGGCGTCGCGATCGATACCGCGTCCACATTCTTGTCTTCGAGCAGCTTGCGAACGTCTATATACGTCTGCGGCTTGGGCAAGCCCATTTTTTCGGCATCGGCCAGGCGGGGCTGCAACACTCCGTTCTCGTCGATATCGCAGAAGTACGCAATCTCGACGCCCGGAATGGACTTATACCCTTTTACGTGGTCCCAACCCCGGCCCCGCAGACCGATGATCGCGATACGGATTCGATCGTTTGCGCCAAGAATCTTCTTGGCCGACGCAGCGCTCATTAAGCCGGCTGCAGCCGCCATTCCGCTTGTTTTCAAAAAATTCCGGCGATCCGGATTCTCGAGCTCGGCTTGCGACATGATTTCTCTCCTGAGAAAGGATTCTTATTTAAGGTTACTCTCGCGGCTAAGAAACGTCTCGGGCTGCAGCGTCGTCCCAGCATACGCTGGATTCGAGAGAGCTGTATAGAATCACGCAACCTAAGCTGCCGCAACCTCAACTACGATCGCACTTGAGCTCGGTGCCGGAATGGGATTGCCATCTGCGCGCATTCCTTCGAGGTGAAACTCGATTGCTTCCTGAATCGACTGAGATACTTCTTCGCGTGTCTTACCCACGGCGACACATCCGGGAAGATCCGGTACCCATGCACCCCAATCCGAGGAGGGCTCCTTCTCGAGAATGACCGTATATTGCATATTATTTATCCTCCTTTTCCGGCTACCGTCTTGATATCGCGTACTTTCATTCGCTATAAGACGCTACTGTTTATCCACTTTGATGTAATACAGATCCGTAGCCACCCCGAACTGATCTTTGCTCAGACTGGTCTTCATTGTCTTCCATGTCGTTGTCGGATGAATCATTTCCCAATCGTCCTTCCTTCCTACTCGCACCGGCATGGCAAACGACGGCTCATCCGCTTTCCATCGATAGGCGACCGCCCCGGCGCCCGGCTCGAATTTCAGCTCCAGCGTCGGCAGCGCAGTGTGCCGCAGATATTGATCGAATATCGGCGTCAGATCCATGCCGGTGTGCTGATTGAAATATCGCACCACGTCCTCCGTCATGATGTTCTGATATTTGAAATGCTGGTAGAAATCGTGGATTAACTTGAACCAGCGCCGGTCGTCATCCACCATGCTGCGCAACGTATTGATGAACAGCGCGCCCTTGAAGTATTGGTCTTCCGGCGGAGTACCATTTACCCCGCGCTCTGTGATGATCGGCCGCTGATTTTTGATCTTCGATTTCAATCCGTTCAGATATCGAAGCGCGTCCGCGTGCCCCCACCGGTACTCGACATAAAGGCTCTCGAGGTAAGTCGTCCAGCCTTCGTGAATCCACATGTCTGACGGATCGGCCGCCGATACGCTATTGCCAAACCATTCGTGCCCGCTTTCGTGGATGATGATGAAGTCGAACTTCGTGCTGATCCCAACGCCCGTCCAATCGCGGCCCAAATAACCGTTAGTGAAGTGGTTGCCGTAGGTCACCGCGCTCTGGTGCTCCATGCCCGAATAAGGCACCTCGATCAACTTGTAGCCGTCCTTCGGAAATGGATATGGCCCGAAGTAATGCTGAAACGCTTCGAGCATCCCCTTCGCCTGTGCGAACTGCTTCCTGGCCTTTTCCAGATCCTCCGGCAGCGCGTAAAAATCGAGCGTCAATTTCCCGAGGCGATCTGAAAAGTGCTGGTAATTGCCGATGTTCAAAGAAACATCGTAGTTGTTGATCGGATAATGAACGACCCAATCCCAGCGCGTGTATCCGTCTCCTAAAATCGTCTTGTCTTTGAACCTGCCGTTCGAAACATCGACCAGATTGTTAGGTATCGAGACACTGATCTCCATGTTTTTCACTTCGTCCCGCCACTGGTCTTTATTCGGCCACCAGGCGCTCGCGCCGACATCTTCGCACGATGTGTAGATCCATGGGTGGCCGGATGAGTCCTTGCCAAAAGTAAAGCCGCCAAACCGGCCCTCCACGACCGGGTATCCCGAGTAGTAAAAGTCGATCGAGTACACATGGCCGGCCTTTAGCTCCTGCGGAAAATCGATGAACACTGCGCCGAACTCTCGCTTGTACGCGAGTGTTGCCTTGCCGAACAGGATCTTATCCACATGTAGCGGCTGTTGAAGATCGATCTGGATGCGCGTGCCTGGCTCGATCATCTTGAAGCGAATGATGTTGTCCCCAATGATGAATTTCTTCTGCGGATCTACACGGACGTTCAGGTGATAGAACAGGAGATCGTTATTAGCGCGATATGGGCCGTACGCGCCTCGCAGGATGTCGGCCCTCGTGGGTGGCTTCGTGCCGTGTTGCGGCTGCTGTGCTTCGAGCGCAATTGCAGAAAGCACGAGCGCAACGGCAATAAACAATCTGCGCTTAACGAATTTGCTTCCGAAGGTCGTCAACCGACCAGCGTAATACGCCTGCCGCTTTGATTACTGCTCAGCCAGAACTTCCGTCGGTGAAATCCTGGCAGCCCGCCAGGACGGCAAAATACAGGCCGTGATGGCGACCGCAGACAGAACACCTGCCGTGCCTGCGAAGATCGTCGGGTCGAGACCACCTACATGGAAGAGGATTGACCTCATGGCCTCTCCCGTCATCCAAGCTCCGAGCGCGCCAAAGATTGCCCCGGAGAGGAGCAGGCGCAAGGCGAGCGATAGAAATTGGCTTCGGATCTGGTCCGGTCGCGCTCCTAACGCCATACGCACTCCGATTTCGCGGCGGCGCTGCGCCACCGCGTAGCTCAAAGTTCCATATGTTCCAATTCCCGTTAGCAGCATCGCGATTGCTGAGAAGAGTCCAGCCAGCAACGCGGATGAGCGCCGGGTAATCAGGCTATCCGAGATCCGTGCCTCCATGGACTGGATGTCCGTGACCGGAAGATTCGAATCGATCTGTCGAACTACTCTCTGCAGAGTCAACCGCATCGAATCCGGTGACAGACGCGTGCGGACAACTACGAAAACTTGGCTGTCTGGCCGAAAAATGTACGGATAGTAGATTGCGCCTTGAGCGGCTTCATCAGTTAAGCCGGCCTGCTTTGCGCTGCCTACTATCCCGACAACCGTGAACGCTTCACTATCTTTCCCTACTTCGGAACCCTGGAATACCCGCTGTCCGAGAGCGTCGGCATACGGCCAGAAATAACGTGCGAAGTCTTCATCCACTACGCATACTCGCTCGCTGCGTCTTGAGTCTGCGGCCTCGAGAAATCGTCCTTCGCGCAGAGTGAAGCCCATGGCCCGGAAGTAATCGCCGCCCACGCCGTATGAATAAATGCCGTGCACCGATTCCCCGGGTTTTATTACCTGACCTTTCACTGTGGCCGCGCTCTTGCCAGTAGCACCGCTGAACGGAATATTATTGACGACACCCGCCGCTGTCACGCCCGGTTGCCCGCCCACTTCCGTCGTCAGCTTTTCCATGAACGCCAGGCCGGCGTCGTACGACGGATATGTTTTCGAAGGCAGGGAGATCTGGCCGGTAAGAATATGATCCGGTCGAAATCCCGGAGAAACTTCCATTGCTCGTTTAAGACTCAACCCGAGCAAGCCAGCGCCTGCCAGCAACACAAACGCTAATGCGATCTGCGCGACGACAAAGCCATGCCGCAATCGCTGAGTCGCGCGACTACTCGTTCCGCTGCGCCCCTCCGATTGCAACGCGTTGCCAGGGTACCCACGCAGGTTGAACCAGGCGATCGGTGCGGCGAGTAGAATTCCCAGAGCGATCGCTCCCGCAAGCGCGACGCATGCCACTCGTGTGTCGAACATGAGCTGTGATCCGAGCGGCAGGCGAGACGCTCCTAGCGCCGCCAACAGACGAATGCCTCCCGTTCCGGCTATGCATCCAAGCACGCCTCCGCTTAAGGTGAGCATCGTGGTCTCGGCAAACACTTCGCTCGCCAAGTGCCATCCGGTTGCGCCCAACGCTTTTCGGACTGCCAGCTCCTTGCTGCGCGCGCTCGCTCGCATGAGAAGCAGGTTCACCAGGTTGACCGCGCCGATTACTAATAGCACCAGCACGCCAGCCTGCATCAGCAGCAGTGTCGGGCGCACCGTCGCTACGTGGTCTGCATGTAGCGGGACCACTAAAGATCGAAAGCCGGCGTCCGCCATCATCTTGGCCTGCGGGTCGTCTTTCTCTAATGCAGCATTCTGCTGGTCTATCTGAGACTGCGCCTGTGCCACAGTTGCCCCCGGCTTCAGCCGGGCGATCATTTGAATGACGTTTCCGCCTGAATGGCGCTGTCGCGGTGTCCGGTCCTCAGGTCTCGACGAGAGCGGAAAATACAGCCGGGCCGTAGACGAAAGAAAACGGAAACCGGCCGGCAATACGCCGATAACAACGCGTGGCACTCCGTCCACTCGAATGGTTTTCCCGATTACCTTTGGATCGCCGCCGAAGTGCGTTCGCCAAAAAGAATCCGTCAGAATGGCGACCCCATCTGTGTTGTAAGTTGTCTCCTGCTCGGTAAAACCGCGCCCCATGGCTGGACCGCGCCCCAGAGTCGAGAAAAACTCAGGCGAAATCTGGATAGTTTGTTCGCGTTCCGTCGAGCCCGCTTCCCCAACGATTGCCGTTCCATAGCGGTAGATCGAGATGCTCGTAAAAGCTGGAATGCGGCCGCGCCTCTCGTAGTAGTTCGTCAGCGAGGAGCCATCCCTATCCACACCCGCCTTCGGATAGGTATTGAAGAGGGTGACCAGTCGCTCAGCCTGCGGGAAGGGCAGCGGCCTGAGCAATATCGAGTCGATCGCAGCAAAAATCGTCAGATTGGCGCCGATACAAATTGTCAGAGTCAGGAGAGCGGTAGCAGTCAGGCCGGGCGTTTTTCGCAGCACTCGCGCGGCTTGTTTGATCTCTCTGCGCAGTTCATCGAAAAACCAAAGCCCTCGTGCCTCCCGGCATTCTCCTCTGACGCTATTCAGGCCGCCGAATTCGAGTCGTGCCCGGCGTGCCGCTTCTTCAGGTGAAATTCCGGAGCGGATCAAATCCGCGGTGTACTGCTCCAGGTGAAAGCGCAGTTCCTGGGTCATGCCCGCTTCAAAATCGCCTCGGCCGAAGAGCACACCTAGTAACGAGCGAAAACGGCCCAAAAAATTCACGCCTGGTCGCCTCCTAGTCTGCCTAGGAGTATAACAATTTTGGTTTGCTAGGGTGCGATGCTGGCGCGTACTACTAGAATCAAAGGCTTCTCGCCCCCGGCCTTCGCCACCAGGGTGGCTTGGTCTTGCACAAGATCAATATTGGCTGTGATGTCACCTGTCGAAGACTCTTTCCCCGACGGTTTGTTGATCTTGCAGCGTAGCCCGCTCAGACTGACCCGATCGCCTTTTGCGCTGGGGATGACCGAGACACTCTGCACACCGATGAAAGCCAGGCTGACACCCGAGGGCGGAGCATCCGTAGAGCTGATTTCGCCAGCTCGTCCTTCCCGTACGCGGAGAGTTTCGGAATCGGCCAGGTTCAGGAGCGAAGCATATTGGGGCAAAATCCGATCGATGTCTTTCAATTCTGGCGGCAACCCTTTCTCGGGCATCCCTTGAGCTCCCGTGGTCAGCAAATACAGAGTGACTTGTACGTCCGCCGGCCCCTCGGGCGCCGCATCGAGTCGCTTACCCATCTGTTCGACTTCGTTCACAAACTCAGGGGGCCCGCTTACGGTTAGCAGCTTTAGGTTTCGATCGATTTGCATCACATAGGATCGCCCCGAAAACACTTGGCGCAAATCGTCCGGATCGAGGTATTTCAGCTGAATCGTCTTCGTGCCCCAGCCGGATGGCGCTGCTCCGGGATTGCCCTGCGCGAACAACGCCGGCACGAAAAACAACGCGATCCAGTAGCTACGTTTGAGCACCTGGGTAACTTATCGCGCGCACCAAGAAAATTTCGAACCGAATCTCAGCTTGGAAACGGTTTTTTGTGGCGGGCATTCCCGCCGGCTGAGTATCAAGCTAATCCCATTCCGCTAGCGAATTCACATATTCTGCGGAACCGTCTCGCATCCAGCCGTCAAGCTGCGCAGGTTCTTTCAATTGTTGGCCGCGCTGTCGGGAGACAACCGCATAATTGCATCGAACCTCGCGCAAAGCCGTCATATCGACGAATAGTTTTTCAAATTGCGCGACCGGGAATACATCCTCCTGACCTTTGCCCCAGCGCCGCTTCACATCCTTAAGTGTTATGTAGCTGGGCATCCTTGCGGCCAGCTCGCGTATCGCATTGCCTACTCGCTCCGCGTCGTCGAGCGCATCGCGCGTGAGAGAGAATATCGCCAGCAACTGATCGATATCGATCCAGAATGTGTTCGTGTTGTAGTAAGACAGCGACCATTCTGCTTCTTCCGAGGGCAGCGCCAAGCCCTCCACCAGCCGCAAGTGCCCATCGACGCGCGCCAAACCGCCGCCGTGGTCTTCCACCTGGCGCGTGATCACTTCCACCGTCATCGCCGCGCCGCGATCGATGTGAAAGCCCAACAGCCCGGGATCCAGATTTACGCCGCTGGTATCGATATTGTGTACCAGCAGATATTTCAACTGCGGCCGCTCAGCGAGCAGCGCGCGCAGTACTCCATTGCGCAGCATGTTCGGCACTTCATACCAGTGGCCCGTTGGATGAATGCATTGCAGCGGCAGATTGTCCGTGTAGTCTGATCCTTCCCCGGTATTGCGCGCCCACTGAGTAAGCGCGGCGCGAATACTGTCGCGCATCTTTTCTTTTTGCTCATCGAGTGATTGCTGCGCGACTTCCTCCCACGCGAAGTGGAGATCCCGCACCATCGGCACCAGGCGCAAACCGATACTTCGTCCGGGCGATAGCAGGACCGGACCGGCGTAACCGAAATTCCGCGTCTTGTTCAAACTCTCCTCAATCGGCCCGTGAGTGAGATAGCTGGTCGTGATCACGTGCGGAATAAAAGGGCCGTGCTGCCGGCTCGATCGCCTGCTCTTGGCCAGGTGAAGTTCAATGAAGTTGCGGTATTGTCCGCCCAATTTGGTAAATGGATTGAGCGCCTTTACAACCCCCGCGCCTTGCGTCCAGCGGCTGCCGGCGCCGCCCGCGAGCGACACCACGGCCACCGATCCCTCCTTCAGAGCATTCGTTCCGAGCTCGCGCAGATTACCTGCAATCTCGCCGCGTGCGTCAAACACGTCCGCCGGTACCGCATCTTCTATACTCGTCGTGATCGGCAGCCGGTTCTGCGCCAACCCGATACGCCCGTTCCGCAGATCCGTTCGAATCGCTTCGTGTTCGACCGGGTCGAAGCCATGCTCCTTCAGCAGCTCTAGCAGGTTCTGCCCGTGCCCGTCCGTCGTGCTCGTCGAGGGCAACAACCTGTCAAACAGGCTTTGCACAATTCCCGAATAGCTCGATGGCCCGCGCGAAGCGGCCGCCAGCCGGTCAAGTTCACGCCGCCTGCTCGCGGTCATCAGCCTCGGGTCCTGCCGGAGCAGAAGAGGAACGGTGAGCGCGTAGTAGCCTTCCGGCATTAAACTGTCTTCGCCTGCGAGAATTTCTGCAATAGTTCCGCGTTCGTTAATCGCAAAATCGTATACCACCGGGTGCATGGCAAACGGCACCGAGTCTTCTAGCCGGCGCTTGCTGGCGGTCATGATTTGCTGCATGAAGTCCTGGGCTTCCGCCTTGCGTTCAGGGCTGAAGATAAATCCCATCCCGCCTCCCGCCATGCCGCCCAGCATCCAGAATCCCCAGAAATCTGAAGCCATGCGTGCCCGAGTCTGCTCGATCAAGCTCTCTGTATAAAGATTGCTCGCCCACGGAATGATGCTCTGAATCGGCCCGAAGAAATTCTGTTCCGTCGCCTGTCCGATCGCGCGTATATCGCCGGCCCGCAGATCCGCCAGGATGCGGTCGAGTATCTGAATCGCATCATTCCGCGCCGCCCATTCCTTGGGCGAACGCAGCAGATACTTCTCCGTCACCATTTCGAGGATCGGGCCGACATCCTGTGCCATCCCGCCGTGCACCAGCACGAGGCTGCGCTGCAGCTTTTCCCGAGACTCCTCGGAAATCTCGTCCGTGCTCAGAACGTGATGCTTGGGCAGAAGCCGGCCGCGGCTCACACCCAGTTCGGGATCTCCTTCCGTCGCTGTCGCGCCCTCAATCAGTTTGATTCCAGGCCAGACGCCGCCCGAATCCTGCCAGCCCCCTCCCGAACCGCCGAGCCATTCGCCAAGGATCGCTCGCGCCGCTACCAGACGTCGACCTGTTTCCGCCAGCGGTCCTGATAATTCCGGCGTCTGCTTCGTGGCGCGCATGCAGACTGAAATTAATCCGGCGAGCAGGTTCGTCGATACCGCTAAGCGTGATCCTTTTGGTATGTTGCGTACCAGGCTAACCAGCTCGATACCGCGCCCTTCGCCCACCAGTTGCGTCAGCAAAGAGCTTAGCGGCTGCAGAGCGCCCTCCATCGCGGGCGGCACGATACCCGACGCAATCACTGCTGCCTTCAGCAGGCCCAGATAGTCCCGCGCAAAATCGAAGACCTCGGCAAAAGTTGTAACATCTGCCGTGGCGCCCAGATCGACACTCGTAAGGCGCAGGACCGGCTCATCGATTACCCGAAAATACGCTTCTATCGGCGGCTTCGGAGCCGAATCGCTGCTCCCGCGCACGCTCAGATTGATGGACACGTTCAGTACGCGCGCCCCTTCTGGATAATCCATTCCCAGAAAGAAAATGTCGCTCCATCCGCTGTGCGTCAGATCCATGCGGACGGGTGTCGATTCCTTCAGGATCGGATAAGGCTCGCTCTGCTCCCGCCGTCGCAGCAGCTCCGGCCGGACGCGAAGCGGATAATCTTCCGGATGGCCGATCCGCGACATCCAGTGATTCCCTCTCACCAGCCGCACGCTTCTCCGCACCTGGTCCGTAAGGGTCTTTAACGCCAGACCCTTATAGGCAGCCGCGTAGGCGCTGGAAAGGGCGATGCTCAGGCCCGCGGAACGTTCCGCCCGTTGCAATATTTCAAGCGCCTCCGGAAAACGGCGCTTCAAAAGATTGGCCGTCGCGGCAAATGGAATCAGGGTCGCCGCCTGGATCTCGGCTCGCTGTTGGAGATGAAAGCGATGAATAGAGTAAAGAAAAAAGAGTGCTCTTACTCGCCCGTAGAGATTGTCGTGAGCACGCCAGAAACGGTTGAGAGCTGCGCATTCCGCCAGCAGCGCCGCAGTGGAGCTCCGCTGGCAAAACTCATCTACCGAGCGATTCCGAACCCCCGCCTCCTGCGATGTAATGATCCCGACGAGCTCGCTCAAGCTCCCTGCCCAATCTCTCGTGCTTCCGTATTGTGCAACGCGACAAGCTCGAGCAACTGAGCCAGCACGAAGTTCCGGTCCTGCCCATCGAGCGCCAGAGCCAGCTGAGCCCGCAGCAGCCCGTATTTCGCCCCTACGTCGTAGCGCCGTGTAGTCTGCTCCAAAGCCAGGTATTGTTCGTGTACCGCCAGGTCGCAAAGCGCTCCGGAGAGACTGGCATCCGCGGGTGAGTCTCGCAATTGTTGCTCGAGAATCTCCATCACTGCCGGAGTGAAAACGTGCATTCCGAAAAAGCAGAGATAATGGCCGGCGCGCAGGCCTGAAATCTCCAGCTCCTGCTCGGCTTCCGTCGGAGTCGGCTTCTCTACCACCTTCTGCACCCGATAAAGGTCCTGTTTACCCGAAACTCGCTGTCCTCCGATTGCCCCGAAGCGCCAAAGCAGCGTCTCCCGCGTGGCCTGTACCGCGGAAACAGAGCATCCTTCGGCTTCCGCGACTTGCACCAGCCGCTGGGTAGGGCTGACATCCTTGCTGCCCGCGTAGAGATGATCGCCCACCAGGTGCAGAAACGGATCGTGCCCGGTAAACGAACGCGCCAGATAAACGGCGCGTGCATAGCCGTTCTGGTCCAGCTGCTCGATAAATCGAATCGAGCGATCGCCGGCAGCGCGCGCAAAAGCCGCTTCGTCTCCGGGCGGGATAACGACGGCGATCTCCTCTACCCCCGACCGCCGCACTTCGTCCAGAACAATGCGCAGAACGGTTTTCTCCTGCCCGTCCCGGTCGATCAGCGTCTGCAGCGGGAGAGTCCGTTGATTACTTGCCGCCGCCGTGATAACAGCCTTTTGGATTTTCATCTGGGACGCAAATGGCGATTCTATCGTGCGATGAAGCCTGAGGAGCAACCGTCACTTGGGATGGCCGGAGGCGGCCCGTCGTTTCGGTTTCTCCAAGGGTCGTTTCGGTTTCTCCAAGGAAGGAGAGCGCCTGGTGAGGTCGGCATCCTCGAGGTCGGGCATGCGGCCCTGCCTTATGTAATACCCGCGAAACTCCTTCGGCGACATGTGTCGCGCCGCCCGGAATCGCCGATTGAAATTGGATAAATTGGAAAATCCCGCCTCCGATGCAATCAAGCTGATCGGCCGGTCTGTCTCGACCAGCCACATGCACGCCCGTCCGATCCGCAGCCGGCCCAGGTAATCCGTCAGGTTCTCACCCAAATGACGCACAAACAGCCGGTGCAGCGATCGCTCTGACATGTTTCCCACCGCGCACAGATCCTGCACCCGAATCGGCTCGGCGAACCGTTTGTGCAGGAAATCTAAAATCCGGTTCAGTTGACTCGAATCGTCGGCCGCGATCCGAGTTGCCTTCTGAGGCGTCGCGAGGGGAACAGCCTCCAGGTTCGCCAGTTCGGTGAGCACATCCAGCGCAGTGCGAAGGCGCTCGCGCGGCGAATCCGAAAGTAAGCCCGATAAACGCCCCTCCATCATCTCTCCCGCCGCCGTCGAAAACCTCAAGCCTCCCGCGCCTCGTTTGAGCAGCTTGCGAAGCGAAGAATACTCCGGGCACACATCTGCTAACTGCAAAGCCCAAGGCTCGTGAAACCAGACAACGATCGCGACATGCGGACGCGACTGATCGATCGCCTTCGTAGACGCCCAGGTATGCGGCATCTCAGAGGGCACTAAGACTAAATCATGCGAACCATAGGCGCCGATATGGTCTGCAATGAAGCGCAGCCCGCGGCTGTTCAGCGTAAGCGTCAACTCGCATTCCGGATGATGGTGCCACTCAAATGGAATTTCCGGAATCTGACGGTTGAACACACGAATAGAGCAGCCTTTGGGGATTGTGACGTGTTCGAACTGAGGCTTCATGCTTTGCTACCTGATCTACATTTCGGACACGATCTGCCGTTTGATTGTCCGAATAATACCATTTATTGGCTTGTCCAGCGTATTTTGGCCTTCTCAGCGCAACTAAGATCGACTTATACGGTGCTCGAAAATCACCTGAGGATTACGAACTATAATGCGGCTGAGGATAAGTACTTCGGCACACATTGGCGTCTTCCAAGCCCCTCCTGACTTCGCGCCTGACAACTTCGAAGTGGATTTTCGCGGTCGCGCCACGGAGGCCGATCTCACGCCGCTCGGCCGAAGTCAGATGGGCCTTCCGCCGCTCGAGACTCCGATCCAGGAAGAATTTGTGAAAGCGAACGCCTGAGGGCCTGCTGCGGACTGGGTAACGGAAGGTGCATATTATTCCCTGCTCCGCAGAATTGCGGCCATGACGCGCGGGTTACGATGGCCATGTAGGATGCCGACAACCCATGATGTACGCTGTACGGCGCCGATTGCCGCATAGCTGGCTATTGACCTTCGCAATGATTCTCTCCGCTCAGACTCGCGGATCGCACTCTGTTGGCCTGGTCTTCCCAAAGGCTGAGGCACCTCTCTGTGTGCATCAAATCGAGGAAACGACGCAGCGTCTGCCAGATGGGTCGGTGGTAACTCAGAAGTTAGAGGGAGTGGTTTGCCGCGATGCCGCGGGAAGGACGAGGACCGATTGGAAATCGAGCACGCCGTTTACTGATGCGTCTGTAAGGTCGACGGTCATTGTAGACCCGCCTGCGGGCTTCATTATCGCACTCGATCCGGTGAGCAGAACGGCAGTGCGAATGTCCGTGCCTAGCTCACAGCCTGACCGTTTCGGCCTGTCGCTTCCAAGTACTGCCGGTCCGCAACCGGATGACACATGGAAGACCGTGGCGGAGAGTATCGGAAAACGCATGATCGAAGGCGTTGAGTTCGAGGGTACCAGGATCACCAACGTATCTGAGGATCAGCCGCCGTTGAGGATAGTCTATGAGTATTGGACTTCGAGTGCCCTCGGATTGATCGGCTGGGCCACAGCGTCCGGACCAAATGGCGAACACACAGCCAAGCTTCAGGGTATAGAAAGGCGAACACCGAGCCCAGAACAATTCGCCATTCCTCCCGACTATACACTCCGAGACATGGCCTTGCCTAATTAGGACAGGGAAAGATCGATCGCCTTCGTAGACGCCCAGGTATGCGGCATCTCAGAGGGCACTAAGACTAAATCATGCGAGCCATAGGCGCCGATATGGTCTGCAATGAAGCGCAGTCCGCGGCTGTTCAGCGTAAGCGTCAACTCGCATTCCGGATGGTGGTGCCACTCAAATGGAATTTCCGGAATCTGGCGGTTGAACACACGAATAGAGCAGCCTTTGGGGATTGTGACGTGTTCGAACTGAGGTTTCATGCTCCGCTACCTGATCTACATTTCGGACACGATCTGCCGTTCGATTGTCCGAATAATACCATTTATTGGCTTGTCCAGCGTATTTTGGCCCTCTCAGCGCAACTAAGATCGACTTATACGGTGCTCGAAAATCACCGGAGGATTACGAACTATGCCATTCCAAGTTGAAAATCTGCCCGAAGCGATTCGGGAAGCCAAGAAACAACTGCGGCGGGATCTCCCCGCCTACGCGGCCGTCTTCCAGGACGTCGAAAAGGAGATGCGGCGCAAGCTCGCTCAGATCGTCAAGGAGCGGGAAGCAGGCGAGGCAGTCATTCCCGTTGTCCAATACTCCGATATTGCTGCTGGCTCCGTTTCTCCCGAAATGATCTCGAAAATCAAAGAGCGCGGCGCGGTCGTCGTTCGCAACACGTTTGCGCCTGAGCAGGCGCGCGCCTGGGATGACGAGATCGCGAATTACGTCGAAGAGAATGGGCTGAACGAGAAACTCGCGAATGCGGCCGAGGATAAGTACTTCGGCACATTGGCGGCTGCCAAGCCCCAGATCTACGGCATCTACTGGTCGCGTCCCCAAGTCGAGGCAAGGCAATCGGAATCTCTCACACGGGTCCGCGCCTTCCTTAATAAATTGTGGTTGTCTGAGAGCGAGGGCCGTCGTCACTTCGACCCGGACCAGGTGCCGGTATACGCAGACCGCATCCGTAGGCGCCCGCCGGCGTCCACTTCACTCGGGCTTTCGCCTCACGTCGACGGCGGTTCGATCGAGCGCTGGCTTGAGCCGAATTTCCGCAATGTGTACCGGCACGTGTTTGCAGGGAACTGGCGCGAATACAACGCATTCGACGCGGCTTGGCGGCCCGATGCGCAGGAATTTCCGTCGCCCGCCGTCTGCTCCATGTTCCGCACGTTCCAGGGCTGGACTGCGCTGACCCGGCAAGGCCAGGGCGATGGCACGCTGCAGCTCATCCCGCTCGCAAATAGCATGGTCTATATTCTGCTGCGGGCTCTTCAGGACGATGTTCCGGAAACAGAGTTGTGCGGCGCAAAGCCGGGGCGCGCTCTCTCGGTCGAGCCGGAGTGGCACTCTCTTCTGCTCGAAGGTTTAACATCCATACCGCTGATGCAACCCGGTGACACCGTGTTTTGGCATTCCGACGTGGTCCATGCGGTGGAGAACGAGCACAAAGGCAACGGTTATAGCAACGTCATGTACATTGCCGCAACGGTTGGTTGCGAGAAGAACAGCGCGTATCTTGCCAAACAAGCCCCCGCTTTCCTGGCAGGCAAAACGCCTCCTGACTTCGCGCCTGACAACTTCGAAGTGGATTTCCGCGGTCGCGCCACCGAGGCCGATCTCACGCCGCTCGGTCGAAGTCAGATGGGCCTTCCGCCGCTCGAGACTCCGATCCAGGAAGAATTTGTGAAAGCGAACGCCTGAGGGCCTGCTGCGGAGTGGGTTAACGGTCAATGCGCTCCATAAGGCTGGCCCGGGCTTCATCACCCGGGATGAGCCTTACCCTGCCGCTCTTGATGTCGTCATAGCGGCCGTCAAGGGTTTCACGCACCCGAGCTAGTTCATCGAAATACCCGGCCATGGCGTCCTGCACGAATTCATCTTTCGAGCGTCCGGTTTCGGCGGCAAGCTGGTTGAGCCTTGCTTCGATATCAGGGGTGAAATGCACTTCCATGTGCTTGACCTTAAGGATTGCATATGGCCCACAGCAGCCTCATGCAGGTTACCGAAATCTGACCATCTACTCACCGCGCAACGCTGTCTTAGGATCCACTCTGGCAGCCCGCGCTGCTGGGATATAGATCGCGCAAAGCGAAACCGCTAGAATCGCCGTCAATACGATCGCGTACATCCCGGGCGCGCCGAAGTGAACGCCCTCGAAGATGGCATCGAAAAGCCTTGGCAGTGGGAGCGCCACGATGAAACCAAGGGCCGATCCGATGGCCGCGGTTTTGAAACCTTGGCGCAGAATCATTCTTAAGATGTCCGATGCTTTGGCTCCCACCGCTATGCGGATGCCGATTTCATGAGTTCGTTGCCCTACCGAATAGGCAATCAGACCGTAGATTCCGATAGCTGCCAACATCAGAGCGAGCAGAGCAAAAATGACCAGCACGTGGGTGAAGAATGTATTGCCTTTCTGCTGTTGAACGATCACGGAGTGCATGCTCATCACACTGGCCAGCGGCAGTTCTGGGTCCAGTTCCGCGACGGCTTTACGCAGCGCCGGTATCAGGTTGGCCGGTTCAGAGTTCGACCGGATCATGACCGAAAAAGAAGGAACGGGACGCTGCAAAAAGGATTCGTAGACCTCCGGATCGACGCGCATGTCTTCGGAATAGCTCTTTACGTTGCTGACCACTCCTACAATTTCGCTCCAGGTTGCCGGAGCGCCTTTGATGTCCAGCCTGATCTGTGTTCCCAACGGCTCCTTCCCCTGGAGATAGCGGCGGACAAACTCCTGGTTCACCAGCACCGCGCGCGCTGCCCTTGTATCATCCGTTTCCATCAAACCGCGGCCGTGCAAAACTGCGATGCCCGCCGCGCGGAAGTAGTCCGGCGTGACAACGGCGTCAATCACGCTGCGTTCTTCGCTTGCGGTCTTTGCCCGCTCTCCCTTGATTGCAACTGGAACGGTTCCTCCGTTTGTGGCGGGAAGGTCGGAGGCGACTGCGGCATCCTCGACCCCGGGAACTTGCTGCAAGCGAGAGATCAGGCTACGAACGAAGAGCGCTTGCCGCCCTTCGTCGTTGTATTTTGCACGGTCCAGCATTAACCCTGCCGTGAGAAGGTGGTCTGTTCGAAATCCCAGCTGTTGGTGGTCCAGCAAGTAGACTCCGCGGATCAGCAGGCTGGCCCCGGTCAAGAGAAACAGTGTTAAAGCAATCTCGCCGGCAACCATCGCAGCCCGTAAACGGGTGTGTGAACGGTCCCCGGAGGCGGTGCGGCTCTCGCTTTTAAGACCCGCATTCACATCTGTACGAGCGGATCTGAACGCCGGCGCGACACTCGAAAGTAGGGCAGAGAGCACCGAAACACCGAAAACGAACAGCAGCACACTTCGGTCAAGGCTTAACGGAACTGCGCTGATCGCATCGTTGAACGTTAAATTGGCACGAACCAGGTTGATGCCGAAATGCGTAAACAGCAAACCGGCGCTTCCCCCCAGAACTGCGATCATGATGCCCTCGGTTAGAAGCTGTCGAACAATGCGCAGACGGCTTGCACCGAGAGAAACGCGAATAGCGACTTCCTTTTGACGCTCCGTCGCGCGGGTTAGTAGCAAGCCCGCTACGTTGGCGCATGCGATCAGCAGAATGAAGCTCACCGTGGTCATGAGCACGCCCAAGGCAGAACGAATGCCAAAATTATGAACGAGGAAGTCAGACAGAGTTCTCGCCGAGGCACCCCAGCGCTTCTCGATTTTTGGAAAATCTGCGGCCGCGCGCTTCGCTAAGATATCCAGCTCGGCGCGCGCCCTCTGGATGCTGACACCCGGTGCAAGTCTCGCGAACAGCAACAGGGAACGGTCTTTTCGCGCCGCCTCTGTTCGGTCGGAATCGCTCAGCACGAGCGGCGCCCAAAGCTGCGGCGTAAACCCGAGCAGCCTGAAGCTCGCCGGCATGACGCCGATAACGGCGTAGTCTTCGCGATTCAGACGTATCGTCCGGCCGATGATGGAGCGGTCTGAGCCAAAGCGCCTCTCCCAGAGACCGTGGCTGAGGATAACTACGTGTGCTCGCCCCGGCCGGTCTTCTCCTTCTGCAAACGAGCGTCCGAGCTGCGGAGTGGCTCCGAACAGATCGAAGTAGTTTGTCGATACAGCCGCATAGGAAATCGTCTCAGGCTGTCCCGCTCCCGTCAGACTCGCTGTGCGAAATGGATCGGCCGCTGTCATTTCGGCGAAGGTGCCGGTCTCCGCGCGCCAGGCCAGGTAATTCGGTACGGAGACCGGATTCGTATCGGCCTGGTCACCCGGACTTGGATTCACTGAAGAAAGAACAACAATCTTCTGTGGGTCGCGTCCCGGCAGATGGGCCATCAGAAAGGCGCTCACCAGGCTGAACATGGTTGCGTTGACGGCGATGCCGAGCGAGAGTGTAAGAACCGCAGTTGTCGTGAAGCCCGGTGCCTTGATGAGCTGCCGCAAACCAAATCTGATATCTGCCCAGATGCTTTCGAGCCTCGGCCATTGCCAGACTTCGCGGCTACGCTCCTCGATCAACGTCACGTTCCCGAACTCTCGCCGCGCGTGTCTCTCGGCGTCCTTCTCAGACATGCCCTCTTCCATCAGCTCCTCGATCTTTTCCTGCAAATGCTCGCTGATGGAGACCGTAAGATCGTCATACCGCCGGCCGCGAGAAAAATAACCTTTCAACCAGCGCATATCGGGGTTCTATGCCTCTGCCACCGCAAGCACACGCTTGATCCCGGCCAGCATTTTGTCGAAGCTCGAGACTTCACGCTCGAGATGGCGATGGCCCGCCTGAGTCAATCGATAGATTCGGGTCGGTCTGCCCTTGGCTGATATTCCTGCTTCCGATTCCAGCAAGCCTTCCTTGAGCAAACGCTGTAGCGCAGGATAGAGCGACCCCTCTTCGATTTCTAGAAGATCTTCAGATACCCGCTTGATGTGCTTCGCAAGCGCATAGCCGTGCATCGGCCTGAGCCGGAGCGAGTGCAAAATCATTAACTCCAGGGCCCCCGCGAAAAGATCTCGCCGGTCGGGACGTTTCGCCATGAACTGAGCCTACCATGTAATACCTATTTCGTAAATAGGTATTTGCCAGAAGGCCCTTTCACCTTGTTTTCGTATCGCCGACGATCCCCTCGGTAGCTGAAGCGGCGGTCTCCGATGAACAATGTTTCCCGCTTGTCCATCGGTCTGCCAGCCAGCCGGTGAAGCTCCCCTGCGCCGCCATTAGCTGTTCATTGTCTGGACAAACGCCAGTCGTCTTTCATCCCCTGAATTTCACGGCGGGCCTGTGCGCCATCGATCAACTCGCCACGGTCGGCCTGTTGATAGCCTTCCTCGATGTGAGCGAACAATACACGCCGTTCCTCGTCGGTCCAGCTTTCTTCGGCGTCCTGCGCTCAAGTGCACGGCGCAACACGTCCTCAACGCTCTGATAACCGCCACTGGAAAGGCGTTGTTTTGGGAGCTCGTCCATGCTGCGTCTGTAGCACGGGCGCGGCAGGCAGGGAAGGGCGAGAGAACTGACTGTTCAGGTTCTACCCTTTGTGAGGCACCCTCGCTGACATTGGTCGCTCTTCGTCATGATCTTCGTAGCGCGCTCAGCTGAGTTCTTGGGCGAGTCCGATGAGAAGCCCTTCAGGCCCGCGGATGTAGCAGAGCCGATACGCGTCTTTATACTGGACTACTTCGCCTACGAGTTGCGCGCCGCGCTTGCGGAGCTTTTCAAGCGTCTCGTCGATGTCGTCCACAGCGAACATGACGCGGAGGTAGCCTAGAGCGTTCACCGGGGCGTTGCGATGATCCGCCACGACAGGCGGCGTGAGGAAGCGGGAGAGCTCGAGCCGGCCGTGGCCGTCCGGCGTGCGCATCATGGCAATCTCGACGCGCTGATCGCCCAGTCCAGTGACACGTCCGGCCCATTCTCCTTCGATCGTGGCCCGCCCTTCGAGCTCGAGGCCGAGCTCGCGAAAGAAATCAATCGTCCCTCCGAGGTCATCGACGACGATTCCTACGTTGTCCATTCGTTTGAGCGCCATGTGTCCAATCTACAAGTTGGCTTCGAGTCTAAAAACGGACCCTTTTGCAAGGCCGAAGCACGCCACGATATGCAGCCTGAGAGATCCCTCCCGAATAGCGCTTACTCGGGGCGGATCACGCGCCCGTTCGTGCGAAACCGCGGAAACGGAGCCGAAAGCGTCAGCGCAATGTCGTTTAGTTAAGGCGCGTGCTCGACATCGAGATACCGTCCCAGCGTTTGAAATCTTGAAACGGAGCGGCGAGCGTGAGCGACCTTGACCTTATTCGATCCGCAGTCAACGACCGGATCGGCATCGAACCGGCGGCTTGATCGGTCCGGCACCGCCTCCGGCTAACGGCGATCCGCTCCGGGATAGCAGCAGCCACCTCCACGGTCTGCGTCTTTCACATCTAAGTGGTCATCGGGCCGGCAAGTATCGTCCGACCGAAACTTATCGTTCCGAGAGCGTGAGTGAGTTGGCAGGACGCGGGAACCGCGGCCGGCTTAACCCGAGGGGAAGTTTGGCTTCGCGTGGGCTTAACCGGTGTATCCCCATATCCTGACCAGTGCAACCATTGACGATTTCCATGCGGGACTGAAGTTGAGCATCATTGTTGCGAGCTCGCCGCCCCACAACAAGGCCGCCCCCCAAGCAACAGAGCGCATGACGCGCTTGTGCCTGAACCAATCCCAGGCCAGCATGGCAATCAACATCAGGGTAATGCCCCAGAGGTATTGAATCCACCAACCGAACGGACCGGGAAAGGTGTGATTGATCCCCATCAGCCAGATCCGCGCGAAACCCGCATCTGAAATCGCTACTGCGGAGAGGATCATCCACCGCTTGTGTTCCGCCAGATTTCTTCGGGTGAGCAGGCCGGCGATGATGAATGTCGAGAACGCGAACATTTCCTGGAACTCGAGCGCAAGAAATTGCGGTGCGTAATCGGAATGCCCGGCCTGCCGCGCCTGATCGACCAGCGCCGCAACAAGGCCCAACGGAACCATCACCGCGGAAATAATGGCGACCGCCCAGCCGAGTCGCATATGAAACCGGATATCGCCGGTCTTAACCAGGAAAATTTGCAGGGAAACGAGGACCAGCCAAGTAACGTAAAACGGCGGCATGGATGTGCAGAATGACCGGTGGCGGCGGAGTCTCATGCATATACCGCGTGAAATCAAGCCCAAATCCACCCAGCACCGCCGCCCAGATGATGGCCATCCAGACGATGTAGGCGTTGCGATCCGTTCGCGGCGGCAACGCTGTTGAGGTCTTTGCTGGCGACACGTTTTCACGGCAGTATACCAAGTTAGTTGGCCCTGCATGGGCAGAAGGAACCCCGGTTCCGATGCCCGCGGCACTCGTCCGCCATCGCAGTTACGCTCTGGTCGTATTACGCGCAAACAGGAACTTGGGAGCACCCGTTACAAGAATCTTCTTGACATTGAGTTATTCTGCCCTTATGTTTGCGGGAATGCCAGGACCCCAGTATCCATCCGAAGTCGCTGATGCTACGAACGTGCAGGACCGTTATCGGCTCAGCGCAAAGGGCCGACAAGAGGCGGAGAATGATCGGCTGGGCCTTTTGGAGCGGATCTTCGATCCGGCGTCTCGCCGGCGGCGCGCAATGGTTCAGCCGGGCTGGCGGTGCCTTGAGATCGGTGCGGGCCGAGGATCGATGGCGGTCTGGTTGGCCGACCAAGTGGGTCCAGGCGGCCGCGTCGTGGCTACAGACGTGGATGTCACTTATCTCAAGCGACTCAATCGGCCGAATCTCGAGGTGTGCCAGCATAACATCCTGCGTGATCCTTTGGACGCCCTCGGCGTCGGCTCATTTGATCTAGTGTGTTCGCGTCTCTTGCTGTTCTGGCTTCCAGGCATGCAGGAGACCGCAATCCGGCGCATGCTGGAGTGTTTGCGACCGGGAGGATGGCTCGTCGATGAGGATGGTGACTGGGGCACAGTGAGTCCGGTAGATCCCTCTCATCCGCTCTACTCTCGGTATCAAGAAGTTTGGCGGGATGGTGAATGGTGGGTTGCCCGCGGGTGTGACCCTGTTTTCGGTCGCAAGCTTTCGGTGCTGTTCGAGCGCTGCGGCCTGGAAAACATAAGCCACGAAGCGACTGCCGAAGTTGTATGCGGCAGATCCCAATGGGCGCAGTGGTGGCAGCAGACTCTGGAGGCGATTCGCGATTGGGAACAGGCTAAGGACTACGTCACAGAAATGCGAGAGAGAGAGTATAAAGCGCTATTGGCGCCCTTGACTGACGCCTCGTGCTGGGTTCTCAGTGCACTCCTGCATACCTGCTATGGCCAACGTCCAGCACACATCTGACCAGGGCAACCGCTGAGACCCCGCCACCTCCGGACCTGAGTCAGGTGCCGATCTTGTTGGCAACGGTTTACTAACCCTATCACCAGTTTCCTGATCGCGCCAGGATGACGCCTAACACCGACAGTGGCTGCTGAGACTCATGCACCACCACAACGGCAATTGTGATCGAGATGGGTACTGCCAGCGGAGTTGCGACACCAAGGGAAGTCGGAATACTAGCAAGGGTACAGCAAAGAGGGCTTCACAAATCCAGACGCCGACCGGAACAGAGTTGTGATGAAAATCCGCGCGGCATATGCGACTCTGTCGCTTGGTTCTGAAAGGATTTCAGAGCCTTGGGCGAGAATTTTCAAAGAGAGAGATATGCTGTGCGCTAACTCAATCCCCGATATTGTTCGCTGGCTCTGCATTTGTGGTGTAATGCTGCTCGTGAAAGTGGCGCCCGCTGCCGAAGATCTTTTCCTGTTCCCGTGGGAATGGACGCCTATCGGTTCTGGGACCGATAATCGGTCAAAAATCAGCTCTAGATTTTCGGCTGCAATACCTATCCCGGTATCCTCGATTGAGAACTCTATAACTGCCTCAGCTTGCGTCCGGCCCAGACAGTTAACGGACAGGCGTACAGAGCCGCTTTCCGTGAATTTTGCGGCGTTGCCGCATAGTTGCTTGAGAACTTGCCGGAGACGGATCTCGTCGCTAAGCACGCAATCCGGAACTGTCGCCTCGAAAAATCCCTCTACCAATATTCGTTTTTCTTTTACCTGTAGACGAGTGGCGGCCAGCGCATCGTCAAAAACTGCCTTGAGATCACATTCCGAAAGCGACACGTCTGCTTCGCCAGTTTCGATTTGCGAGAAATCAAGTACATCATCGATCAAAGCGAGGAGATTGTGGCTGGAGTCGCGGACCATGGCTGCATAGTCTTCCTGTTCCTCGTCGAGAGATGTCGAAAGAAGCAGCTCTGTCATGCCGAGAATGCCGTTCATGGGCGTGCGTAGTTCATGACTGATATTGGTCATGAATTCGGTCTTGAGACGGTTCGCCGACTCCGCAGCGTGCTTCGCCTGGATGAGTTCGGAACGGGACCGGCGCTCCGCTTCGGCAACCTGATTGAACGCACTCACGACCAGATCAACTTCGCGTACGCCCTGGCCAGGATCGAGCCTCTCTGGGAACACACCGGATTCGGCGCTGGCATGCAACTGTGACGCGAGTTGAGACAGCGGCTGCGACACCGAACGGGAGGTCAGGAAGGTGCAGAGCAGCGCAAGCGAAACTCCTCCCGCGCCGATCTCTAGCACGATCGGCACGAATGCCCGGTTGAAGGACCGCAATCCGCTGTCGAGCGAACGAAAGCCCAACAATTGATACCCGGCGCCTAACCGTGCCCGTTGTAGATCAGAGACTACATAACGACTCACCCGATAGCGACATTTCACAGCCGCCTTCTAATTGCGGATAGAGGCTCTTCATCTGAGCAGCCAGCTGTCGAGTTGCTGGAGCTGAAAATGTCGAAGCCATGACCCTTCCGTTCTTCAAAAGAACGGCATCGCCTCCGAGCACAGAACGCGTGAGATCAAAACGCCGGCCTAAACTCAGAGTCGCGGCGGTCTCACCGCCGATCTCGATTGGAACGGATTGAAGCTGGAAGAGACTCCCGCCAATTTCGGCCAGCCCGGATTGCAGTCCGCTTGATAGAAGAGTGCCCGAAAGATTCTTAGACGCGGAAATTGCCGCAACTGTGTGGCCGCGCAAATCTGAAATCGCCAGGATGTCATAAAGCGAGGCATTCTGAAGCTCCCACAATTGTGCTTCAATGGTTGACCTCACTTGGTTGTGCGCCGATGGGCTGAAATTCACCTCTGCGAGGAGGCCGACCGAAGCTTTGATTCCCGCGCTGTCCGTGATCTTGGTAAGCAGTGCGCCGGCCGATCTGATTCATCCTTGCCGTAACAGGTCGGGAATTGTCTGTGTTTTCGCCCTCGAGCCAGACCGCTACTCTTCCAAATGCCCCCTGGTCTTCTATATGGGCCGGCCTGTCTGCGGCCGCGTTGCGCAGATCGTATACCGCAGGCGCAAGTGTCTCACCATTTTCCGGTCCAGAATAATCTTGCCTATCAATTCCAGAGCCTGGACCGCCGGAGAGAAAGCAACGAGAGTGGCGACAATCAGAACAAACGCGCGCATGGTGGCCTGCCATCTTATCGGCCACCGAGCGCCCTTTTTCTAATCCTTGAGTTACGAGCCGGCGTGCATGAGCCGTGGCAAACGGTGATTGCGGCGCCCTCCCATGCCGCCTTAGGCAATAAACTATGGACCATCCGGCGG
>CAVTXN010000009.1:0-210393 GCA_963738555.1 Terriglobia bacterium | reverse complement strand
TGTCTCTCGGGTAAGCGCCTTCAGGAGAATCCATGAGACAAATGCATTCCTATAGAAGACTTCAAATCTCGATCGTTGCTGGCTTGCTGCTGCCAACCTTGGCCGGAGCCGCAACCACTTATACATTCCGAACAATCAATAACAACACTGATCCGAACTTTAACCAGCTGCTGGGTATCAATACCGCCGGCACGATAGCCGGTTATTTCGGTGACTCGGTTGTTGTCCCGAACAATGGCTATACGGTGACTCCACCCTATGGACAAGGCAATTTTGTGGCTGAGAACGTATCAGGCGCAACCCAGACTCAGGTTACCGGTATCAACAACACCGGCACAACGGTAGGCTTTTCTGTCGATGCTGCTGGTAATAATACGGGGTTCACATTCAACGGCACCAGCTTTACCACCGGAATCAAGGACCCAAACACACCGGCGGCCGTTCCCTCGACCAACCAGCTCCTGGGCGTCAATGATAGTAATCTGTCGGTCGGTTTCTACGTGGATAGTGCCGGCAACGCGCATGGCTACACGTACAACATTGCTACTGCTGCGTTCACCGCGGTCAACCCGCCAGGCGCAACAGCCAGTACGGCCACCGGGATCAATAACGCTGGAGACATATCCGGTTTCTTGACAAATGCGGCCGGAACGATGGAAGGCTACTACTATAACGGCACTACTTTCAAGGACTTTTTAGTTCCTGGATCCAGTGGCACCGCGTTTTTCGGACTCAACAACAAGGGGTGGGCAGTCGGATTTTACGTCGATGCCACCGGGCTTACAAATGGATTGGTTTATAACGTGCTAAACGGCAGCTGGTCGACAGTTAACGACCCGCACGCATCGGCTACGGCCGCTTTCGGCGTCAACGGAACAACCATTAACGGAATTAACGACCTCGGTCAGTTGGTCGGTTTTTATTCCGACGGAACGCACGTCAACGGCTTATTGGCAACGCCTGTCCCCGAACCGTCTTCGCTGATACTCATTGGCGGAGGAGCCGCCCTTCTATTCGGCGTGTTCCGCAGGAAGCGCGCATAGCTCCCAGAGACATTCGCCGCAGCCAGTTTTCCAAGTTGCTGCTTTTTAGCCCTCGATTGCCGGCACATAAGCCGCGAACGCTTCCGCGAGCGGTTGCCGGCCATCTCTGGGGCGGATCATGTACGTTCGCGATTTGAACGAGAACCACGATAAGACTCGGAAGGCGAGTGTGCGCGGCGCATAGCTACGGGCGCTGCCTCGTATCAAACCGACGCCTAAACCGCCCTCCACCAGAGCTAGAAGTGTGAGTGGCTCCGATACCCGTTGCATGATTCGGGGCACGAAACCGGCATTCTCGCAGGCGGCAAAGAACCGGTCATGTTTCTCCAGGGAGAACGATTCCGATAAGAGAATCCACGGAATCCCGTGCAGATCGCTGGGGTCAATGCGGCGTTTCCGCGCCAAAGGGTGAGCGTTGGGGATTACCAGCATGGAAGATTCCTCCGCCACACATCTGATTTCGATGTCGCTATTGGTCGTGAACGCTGACACGAAGCCGATGTCAATGCGGCCTGACCGGGCGGCCTCCAACTGCATAGCCGACCTCGTATTGTGTAGCTCTACTGTCGCATCCGGAAATTCAGATTGGAATCGGCGCAACAGTTTCGGCAAAATGCCGCTCCACATCGCCGCGCTTGTGAAGCCCACCGAGAGTGTACCGATCTGCCCGCGCGAGCGTTGCTCCGCTTCATCGCGAACCTTGTTGACATGCGCCAGCAGACCCTGCGCCTGCTTCAGCAGCCAGCGCCCCGATTCCGTCAATCGGATGCGCTGTCGTTCGCGAACGAATAGCTCTAGCTGAACCTCCTTCTCCAACTGGCGGATTTGTCTGCTTAACGGGGATTGGGAGATGTGAAGCCGTTTCGCAGCTTTGCCCACATGCTCCTCTTCAGCCACAGCGACGAAATACTCGAGCAGACGGAAATCCAAGAGTTCAGATCCCTTTCGTCTTAACTAGAGCAGAATTTGTCTTTGACAGCAACAACTCCGGCTGGCGATCATGGCAGGCAGAAGAGGAAAAATCAAGTGAAGACAGTTCGCATCTGTGTCGCCGCCGGCGTATTGCTGTTTTGCGCAACACCGCTCTTGCCTGCGCAGCTTCCCGTCTTCTCGGCCGGCGGCCCTGATGCCGAAGCATACGGCTCGGCTGAACATTTTCCGGTTGGCTCGGCCCGGACCGCCTTCGAGAAAAAATTCATAGTTGGCTCTTTCAGTCACTTCGATGCCATCTTTCCGGGACACGAGGTGGCGCCGGCAGCACAGCCATGGGAGTTTCAGCCCGTCTCGCCCGCTCCGGAGCTAACCTATGTCCACGCGGGCAGCCATTATCAGCTGAAAGACTACCTCGAACATATGCCTGTCACCGGCCTGCTCATCGCCAGGGACGATCAGATTCTGTTTGAGGGCTACCAATACGCCCGTACCGATCGGGACCGGTTCACCTCTCAATCCATCGCGAAGACCATCGTCGCCATGCTGGCAGGCATAGCGGTATCGGAACATGCGATAGCTTCTATTGCTGATACAGCCTCGAAATATGTGCCCGAGCTGAAGGATTCCGATTACGGCAAGGTGACGATTCGAGACCTGTTGCATATGTCCTCCGGCGTGACGTGTCAAGTGCCGGAGCCGGCCGAGGGGCCGGTTGCCTTTCGCAACCTCGCTCAAGATTGCAAACAGGATGTCCCCGAGGGAACGCGCTTTCGCTATTCGGCGGCAGACTCCACGGTATTGGGCCTCATCGTGAGCCGGGCCGTACAGATGCCGCTGGCGCGCTATCTTCAGGAGAAAATCTGGCAGAACATCGGCACCGAATCCAAAGCGGTATGGACCACCGACGGCTCCGGCCGGGAGCTGGCCTTCTGTTGCTTTAACGCCACCCTGCGCGACTATGCCCGTTTCGGGCGGCTCCTAGCCGGCAACGGGAGCTGGAACGGAAAGCAACTGGTCCCAGAGCAATGGTTACTCGATGCGACCACCGTCAAGGAATCCGATTCTTACCTGCAGCCTGGGAAATCAGCGACATTCTTCGGATATGGGTATCAGCTGTGGATTTTCCCTGGATTCCGGCGGATGTTCGCGTTAATTGGCGCGAACGGCCAGCGAATTTTTGTCGATCCCCAAACGAAACTGATCCTGGTTCAGACCGCTGTCATGGAGAAGCCGATGGATCCACCCAAAGATGCCGAGACAATCGGCCTGTGGCTTTCGCTGGTTCATCATTACCGAACTGAATGAATCCGGGCGTTCCCAGCAGAACCGCGCTAGGTGTCGCAAGGCGCAGAGCAGCGCACCAGGTGTACGACCGTCCGGTGGTATTCCGAGATCCTCTTGCGGAAAGAATCGCCGGCTCTGTAGGGCGTGTGTGGTCGCCCTGGGACAATACTCCGAATTCCCGCGCCTCGCGGCTGCTACGCGCCTTTCTGTCGGCACGTAGCCGGTACGCGGAGGACGAACTCGCCTCCTTCTTCACGCGAGGAATCCGCCAGTATGTTGTCCTCGGAGCGGGTCTCGATACGTTCGCCTATCGCAATCCTTACGCGTCCGAGTTGAGGGTCTTCGAGCTGGACCATCCGGATACTCAGGCCTGGAAGATAGAGCGGCTTCATGCTGCCGGTATTACGATTCCAGACTCATTGACATTTGTTCCGGTGAACTTTGAGCGCCAACGCTTCGCACAACTGCTTCAGAAGGCGCCAGGATTCAATGTAGCGGCGCCGGCTTTCTTCTCATGGCTGGGGGTCACACCTTATCTCACCCGGGATGCTCTTTGGGGAACACTCGGAGCCATCTCTTCGATGCCCGGGGGGAGCGGCCTTGTGTTCGATTATGCGGTCCCGCCAGCCTCACTCAGTCTATTGGACAGAATCGGCGTCAATATGTTATCCGCCAGAGTGGCCAGAATCGGCGAACCTTTTCGCTTGTTCCTCGCGCCTCAGGAAATCTCCCAAATCCTTCGCGATTCAGGGTTCACCCGCCTGGAGGATTTGGGGCAGCAGGAAATCAACGCGCGATACTTTCCCAACCGTGCAGACGGATTGCGGATTGGTAGCGCTGCGGGCCGCATCTTGAGCGCGACAGTCGGCCTGTCGGCGCGCTCGTAAGCCCAAGCCGCCTATGATGTCGGAGTGGAGCCTCTCGTTATCCGGCCCGCGCAACTGCATGACGCGTCAGCATTGGCAGAGATGTGTCACCGCTTGTGGCCTGAGGCCAGCGCCGCTGAACACGCTCGGGATCTCGCTCCTTTGCTGGTTGGCGAGTCGCCTGGTTACTTGCCTGCTGTCGTCCTCATAGCCGAGGAACCAGACGGGCGGGCTGTTGGCTTCGTCGAGGTCGCTCTCCGATCTCACGCCGACGGTTGCGATCCGTCCCGCCCTGTCGGTTTCATCGAGGGTTGGTACGTCGAGCCGGAATATCGCCGAAAAAAGGTCGGCACGAAACTAATCGCTGCCGCCGAGAACTGGGCGCGAAATCAAGGTTGCGTCGAAATGGCTTCCGATACCTGGCTGGACGCGCTAGATTCCCAGCGCGCTCACGAAGCTCTGGGATACGAGATTGTGGATCGCTGCATCCATTACCGCAAGCATCTGTGATGTGTTTCCGCTTGTAATAACCGCCGCCTTGCGTCGTCTTCAGTCCAGTGGATGATTCTGCCTGAAACCATACTCCAAGACCTGCGGTACGGATCCCGTATGCTCCTCCGTAATACCGGGTTCACGGCTGCCTCCGTTTTGGCTCTGGCGCTCGGCATTGGAATTAACACGGGCGCCTTTACGGCATATAAAGCGCTGGTCGGCCGGTCTCTCGATGCGCGCGATCCCGGCAGAATGGTGAATCTTGCGCTAACCCTCCAATCGGGCGCCCACGCATACTGGTTCAGCTATCCGGACTACCAGGCTTATCGGGATAACCTCCACGCCTTGAGTGGCCTCATTGCGTTTTGTATTGATGACCAGTTGCGCCTTACCGGCGCGGGCGGCATCGTCAGTGAACGCGCCGCTGTGGCCGGCTCTCTGTTCGGAAGATTGGGATTACTGCCTCCGGCCGCCAGTAATGCCGAGTTTGCCAGCGCTTTCATCGTTTCGGAGAACTACTTTTCCGTTCTCGGAGTCCCGCCCTTGCGTGGCCGCGCTTTCGAATCCATACCTCCTCGTGAACTCGCGGCTTCCCCTGCCGTTCTCATCAGTGAAAACTACTGGCAAAAGCGATTTACAGGCGATCCCGCAGTGCTGGGCAAAACCGTCCGTCTTAATGGCGCGCCATTCACTATCGTCGGAATTACGCCCCATGACTTCGTAGGCACCAGCATCGCCGTGCCCGATTTCTGGCTTCCGCTGAGCCTCGAACCGCAGGTTCATCCCGAATCCAACCCGCTTCGTGATCGCGAAAACCTGCGCCTGCGCCTTTTCGGACGGCTTGCGCCCGGCGTTACTACGCGTCAGGCGCAGGCAGAGGTCAATCTGCTCGCCTCGCGCCTGCGCAATCTGCATGATCGCAACTCGGAATGGAGCAGGCCCGCAACCGCATCGCTCTCGCCGGGCTCCTCGCTGCCCGGAATAAACGCCGCCCTGAGGTTTACCATTCTGCTCATCATGATTGCCGTCGGCATCGTGCTGGTCATTGCCTGCGCCAACGTCGCAAGCCTGCAGCTGGCCCGAGCTACAATCCGCCAGAACGAACTGAGCATGCGGCTGTCATTGGGCGCGACCCGTGCCCGAGTCATCCAGCAGCTGCTGACGGAGAGCGCGTTGCTCGGCCTGTTCTCCGGTGTCATCGCGCTGCCTTTTACCTGGGCAATCTTGAAGACAGGAGCGACGATGTTCCGGCAAGCCTTTCCTATTGAGATTGGCACCATTGTCCTCCACGTAACGCCCGACGTGGAAGTTTTCGCCTACCTCCTCGCGATGTCGGTATTCGCTGGCCTCCTGTTCGGTCTGGCCCCGGCTCTGGAAAGTTCCCGATCCGCGCTTTTCTCCACGATCAGGGGGAATGCGGGAACATCACCGGTTCGTAGCCGCCGTCTTCGAGACCTCCTCATCGGTTTCCAGGTCGCCGTCTCACTCCTGCTCTTGATCGCGGGAAGCATGTTGATTCGCAGCTCGCTTCACGCTCTTGGAATGCCCACCGGCTATGACGGCAAACATGTCGTCGATCTCGATTTCCGCTTCCCCGAGGAATCCAAATACAACGCAGATCGGAGGCTCGCAGTCATTCGTGAACTTCGCTCCCGCGTCGCTGCCATACCCGGAGTGGCGGAAATCACCAGCGCTCGTGCGCCCGACGACAGCAACCTTCGATCAGCCTCCGTCTCGCTCAACGGAGATACGCCCTCCTCAAGGAACAGGCAAGCCATCCTCTACTACACCTGGGTTCAAGCAAACTATTTCCGGACTCTAGGCGTTCCGCTGCTGCTCGGCAGTGGCTTTGCGGCACAGACCGGCCAGCCTGAGCACTCCGTCATTCTCAGCGAATCGGCCGCCAGGCAACTCTGGCCTGGCCGAAACCCGATCGGACGCAGTCTTCGTTTGGGCACCGGCGAGCAGTTCCACGTGAAAGGCGAGTTCCTTCCCGATGGACCTACCTGGCAGGTCATCGGCATCGCCGCCGACACGCGCGGCGTTGAATCTGATGGCAGCGATTCCGCGCAGGTCTATCTGCCCTTGCCTGAAGACCGGTTACGAGACTATCCAATCCTCATCCGGACACGTTCCGATCCAATGCTGATTACACGAGCCCTCGACTCCGTAGTATCGTCCGTCGATCCCGATCTGGTGGCATCCACTTCCACCCTGCAGGAAATGCTTCGCCAGACGCCGTCTTTTCTCGGATCTGCTTTTGCCGCTGCTGTTGCGACTTTGATCGGCCTCTTCGGCCTTCTGCTCGCGGCGATGGGCATTTATGGAACAGTCAGCTATATCGCCGTCGCCCGCACGCGCGAAATCGGTATCCGCATGGCACTGGGTGCGCAAAAACGAACGATTCTCGGGCTCATGATGCGCGACAGCACGCGGCCGGTAGTTGCCGGGTTGGTCATCGGGATGCTTCTCGCCGTTGGCGCCGCTCAGCTGTTGCGCGGCGTGCTCTACGGACTCCACACCGTCGATCCCCTCTCCTTTCTTTATGCCTCCCTCTTGTTTTTGTCCATCTCGCTGATTGCCACGTGGCCTCCGTCCCGGCGCGCCATGCGTGTCGACCCAATGGTGGCCCTCAGATACGAGTAGGCCGCGGTCTTCCGGTCCGTGAACGCCCTGAGCATCAAAGGTGTTTCGGAATAGTATCAGTGTACGTTCATCGGCCACGCTTTCGTCGTTCGATACCATTTAATTAACCCTTCAAGTTCTTGCATGACACGTGTCCGTTTTGCGCCCTCGCCCACCGGTTACCTTCACATAGGCGGGGCGCGAACCTTTATCTTCAATTGGCTCTACGCTCGCCACCATGGCGGCACGATGCTCTTGCGCATCGATGACACAGATCTCGAGCGCAACACCCAGGCTTCGCTCCATTCCATCTATGAGGGCCTTCAGTGGCTTGAACTCGGCTGGGATGAGCTCTACCGCCAATCCGACCGCCTCGCTCTGCATCGTGAAGCTGCCTGGGCCATCTTTGAGAAAGGCCTCGCGTACCGGGACTTCACGCCGGCGCCGATCGCCCCGGAAGACCCGGCGCTCGAAAACTCGAGCGAAGGATGGCTCTCGAATCCTGCCATGCGCGAGCTCTCCCGCGCGGAAAGCGATCGGCGAGCCGGTTCCGGAGAACCATTCGTCCTGCGCTTCCGCGTACCGCGCGAATCGCGCGCCGAGGTTGTGGTACACGACCTGGTTTACGGTACTGTCACTAAGGCCACCAGCGACCTCGAGGATTTCGCGCTGCTGCGCTCGACAGGCATGCCCACCTATCACATGGCATCCTGCGCCGACGATGCCGATCTGCGCATTACCGACATCCTGCGCGGCCAGGAACATCTGGCGAACACCTTCAAGCATGTGCTGATCTTCGAAGCGCTCGGTGTTGACGTGCCGAAGACTGCCCACTTGCCGCTGTTAATGGCGCCCGATGGCGCTAAGCTGTCGAAGCGCAAGCATGGCCCTGTGGTGAGCGTCACCACCTATCGTGATGCCGGTTTCTTGCCGCATGCGTTTGTGAATTTTCTTTGCCTGCTCGGCTGGTCGCCGAAGAACGATCGTGAAAAGATGTCGCTCGAGGAGCTGATCTCGTTGTTTTCCCTCGAAGGGATCAACCGCGCCAATGCCACCATCAACTTCACCGAGGAGGATCCCTTCGATCCCAAGGCGGTGTGGCTGAATGCGGAGCATCTCCGCACGCTCGATCTCGACGAACTTGCGCAACGGTTAATGCCTTATGCTCGAGAGGCCGGCTTCACGAATGCCACGCCCGAGAAGCTTCGCGCCGTCGCCCCGTTGATTCGCGAGCGAATCCGGTTATTGCGCGACGTCGGCACGGTGGCCGATTTCTTTTTCACCGAGCTGAAGCCGTACGATCCCGCCGAATTAATCCCCCAGAAAGGAGATCCCGGCATGGTTGTGCGGGTGCTCTCCAAAGCGAAAGAAGTTTTAGCGGCGGTCGATTCTTTCGATCACGCAGCATTGGAGTCCGCCTTGCGCGCTGCCGCTGAGGAATTAAAGGTCAAGGCAGGCCAGATGTTCCAGCCCATTCGCGTCGCCGTCTGCGGGCGCAAGAACGCGCCGCCGCTCTTCGAAACGCTCGAAGTGTTGGGCCGTAATACCGTGCTGGCCCGTGTCGACTCCGCGCTAGGAATTGTTAATGAACGATACCGGCTCGCCTCCCTCTAATTTCATTCGCGACATCGTGGTCGCCGATAATGCAAGTGGCAAATACGGCGGACGCGTCCGTACCCGCTTCCCCCCGGAGCCCAACGGCTATCTGCACGTCGGGCACGCCAAGAGCATCGCGTTGAACTTTGGCCTCGCCGAAGAGTTCGGTGGCGAGTTCAATCTGCGCTTCGATGACACCAATCCGGCGAAAGAAGAGACTGAATACGTAGAGTCCATCATTGAGGATGTAAAGTGGCTCGGCGGCGATTTCGGCGACCGCCTCTTTTATGCGTCGGACTACTTCGAGCAGCTATACCTTTGGGCCGTCGAGCTGATCAAGAAAGGCAAAGCTTTCGTCTGCGACTTGACCGCCGAGCAGGTGCGGGAAACGCGCGGCACACTAACCGAACCGGGACAAAACAGTCCTTATCGCGACCGAAGCGTCGAAGAGAATCTGGATCTCTTCGCGCGCATGAAGAATGGCGAGTTCCCCGACGGCGCTCGCACACTCCGCGCCAAAATCGACATGGCCTCGCCGAACCTCAACATGCGGGATCCCGTGATGTACCGGATCCTGCACGCCGAACACCATCGCACCGGGAACAAGTGGTGCATCTATCCCATGTACGACTGGGCGCACGGCCAATCGGACTCGATTGAAGGCGTCACCCACTCCATCTGCACGCTCGAGTTCGAAAGCCATCGCCCGCTATATGACTGGTTTCCAGAGGAGCTTGGCATTTTTCATCCCAGGCAGATCGAATTTGATCGCCTCAACTTGACGTACACCGTCATGAGCAAGCGCAAGTTGCTGCAATTGGTCCAGCAGGGGGCAGTAGACGGTTGGGATGATCCGCGCATGCCCACTGTCAGCGCAATGCGCAGGCGCGGTTATACCTCGCAGGGCTTGCGTAATTTCGCCCGAAATCTCGGTGTGTCGAAGACCAGCGGCGTCACGGAGTTCGAGAACCTCGAGTATTACATCCGCGAAGATCTCAACCGGACGGCCCTGCGCGTGATGGCGGTATTACGTCCGCTCAAACTGATCCTGACGAACTATCCGGAAAGCCAGGTGGAGTTCATGGACGCCGTCAATAATCCTGAAGACCCGAGTGCCGGGACGCGCTCCGTGCCATTCAGCCGTGAGCTTTGGATCGAGCAGGAAGACTTTCGCGAATCGCCTCCGAAAGGGTACCACCGCCTCTATCCCGGCAATGAGGTCCGGTTGCGCTACGGCTACATCGTTAAATGTCAGGGTGTCGTGAAAGATCCGGGCACCGGCGAAATCACGGAAATCCACTGCACATACGATCCTGAAACGCGCAGCGGTCACCAGACGCGAAAGGTGAAATCTACGATTCACTGGGTTTCGGCGGCCCAGTCGATTCCGGTGGAGGTCCGGCTTTATGACAAGCTGTTCACCGTTGAGAACCCAAACGACGCCCCGGAGGGCAAAGACTTCACCATGTACCTAAATCCGAAGTCGCTCGAAGTGGTGTGCGGGCGCGCCGAACCCTCGCTGGCAAAGGTTCGGCCGGGTGACCGCTATCAGTTCGAGCGCCTTGGGTATTTTTGTGCGGACAAGTCCAGCAGCGCGGAGAAACTTGTCTTCAACCGCACCGTCGAGTTGCGCGATACCTGGGCGAAGCTCCAGAAGAAGACATAGGTGGCGGACAACCGAGGTGCCTCATCGCTCATGAAACGCTCCGCAGTCAGACCGGCGCCCTGGCCTATGAGGTAGTCCGTCTCGACCAAAATATGGCGAAGATAATCACGCGGCTCGAAGCACATCTTCCGCCTCCGCCAAGATACGCGGTCCCAGGAACGGAGACAGGGCCTCCATCGTCACGAGTTCGATTCTGTGACCGAGACGTGCCTCGAGTAATTCCGACAGAGCCAAGAAGCGTTCATATGTCTTTGCGCCCGGAAAGAACTGAACCAGGAGGTCGACATCGCTATCGAGACGCGCTTTGCCGCGTGCAACGGAACCGAATAGCGCGAGACGCTGCACACCAAGCGCGCGGATATCCGCCTCAGAAGCGAGTATTAGCTTGATGGCCAGTTCTCGGCTAGGCGGTGTCTCAGGCAATTCCGTTCCCAGCATTCCAATGATAATTCTGCCGTATCTGGCAATCGATGACAATTGGAACTAACCGCAACGTAACGTGTTCAGACAATAGACATCGGAATGCGCAAACCGGTCCAACACAGTAATATGAACAGCGAATTGGCTAAAAGTCTGCGTCCCATTTACTTGCCGGCGATAAGTTCGGCGATCTCCAGATGTCCGGCTCGTGCAGTCTAAAGCGGGAACGGCGATAGAGTATTCATCATGTCTGATCGGGTTGCTGTGCTGGGCGGTGGTGTTGCTGGGTTGAGCGCGGCTCATGAATTGATCGAGCGCGGATTCGACGTCACGGTTTATGAGAGGAAGGATGTGTTTGGCGGCAAGGCTCGGAGCCTGTCTGTCGCCAACACCGGAAGCGGTGGGCGCAAGGATCTGCCCGGCGAACATGGGTTCCGGTTCTTCCCTGCTTTTTACAAGCACCTTCCGGACACCATGACGCGCATACCGGACCCGAGCAATGGCAGTGTGTTCAACAACCTGGTGCATGCGACCCGCATTCAGGTAGCGCGCGCGGGAAAGCCGCCGCTGGTGCTGACTGCCCGCATTCCGCAGAATTTGGAGGATTGGGCCCTCGTATTCCAGGAAATCTTCGGTGGGATCGGGGTGCCCGATGATGAAGTGCTGTTCTTCACAGACCGCATCTTGACCCTGCTGACCAGTTGTCCGGAGAGGCGAATTGCCGAGTACGAAAACATTCCCTGGTGGACGTTCATTGATGCGGCGAACCGCTCGACAGCATACCAGACGCTACTGGCGAAGGGGCTTACACGGTCGTTGGTAGCGGTGCGGGCTCAGGAAGGTAGTACGCGCACGGTCGGTTATACGTTTCTGCAGCTCCTGTACGGGCTCCTGACGTATGGAGGGTTCGACCGGCTGCTGAACGGGCCGACAAACGATGTGTGGCTGCAGCCGTGGGTGACATATTTGCGCTCGAAAGGCGTGACATTTTGCAATAACACGCTAGTGAAGTCGTTTACCGCATCGGAGGCAGGAATCACGTCCGTGGCTGCAGAAAGCAATGGACAACAACTGACAATTACGGCCGACTACTACATCGCGGCGATACCGGTCGAGGCGATGACACCGCTTCTGGACGACCGGTTGAAAGCGCTGGCGCCATCGCTCGCCAATCTCAACAAGATTTATACGGCATGGATGAACGGGATCCAGTTCTACCTGAAGCAGGACGTGCCGCTCGAGTTCGGACATTCCCTGTATGCGGATTCGCCGTGGGCGTTGACGTCAATTTCGCAAAAACAGTTCTGGAAAGCGGGGATGCTGGCGGAATTTGGCGATGGGCGCCTGGGCGGAATTCTTTCGGCCGACATATCGGATTGGGAGGTCCCGGGGATCGTGTATGGGAAGCCGGCAATGCAATGCTCGGCTTCAGAAATTGAGAAAGAGGTTTGGGAACAAATTAAGGTACACGTGAATGTGGCCGGCACGGAGGTGCTAGCGGACCAGAACCTGTTGCAGTGGTTCCTGGATCCCGACGTGCAGTTTCCGAATCCGACAGCGGTGACGAATCTGGAGCCGCTGATGATCAATACTTCGGGTTCTTTGCAATACCGGCCAGAGGCGAGTACGGAGATTCCAAATTTGTTTTTGGCTTCCGACTATGTGAAGACGTATACCGATGTTGCTTGTATGGAGGCCGCGAATGAGGCCGCGCGCCGGGCGGTGAATGCACTATTGGACCGCGCGAGACCGGGTGCGCCACGAGCGACGCTCTGGCCGTTGTCGGAACCCGAGGTGTTTCAGCCAATGCTGGAATATGACCGGCTGCGATTCAAGTTGGGGTTACCGCATGCAGCGGTTCCGTTACCGGCGATTACGCAAACGTAACAATTTCTGGCGAGTACTTGCGCTTAATCTGACGAGCCTGGCTCAGGTTCCGCCTCGGCCGGACCATCGTGATTCTCTTGAGAGGTAGATTGCGTAGCCGTTCCGTTCAACGCTTGTGTATCTGCCCAGACGGGCATCTCACAGACGCAACAATCGCTGCAGCGATGGCATCGATCGCAAAGGTGATTGCTGCACGCGTCCTTCGTGCAATAGATACAGATATCGCGCGAAGACTCTCCGCAGATCGAACAGGTGAAGGTGCCGATTTCCATAGATTGCCGGCTTCACTTGCGCAACTTCTTAGAACTCGAGGCCGGTTCCCTGCTGATCATACCGCGACAACGCTGCGCTTCTTCATCGGCGATCTTGAAGTTCTGTTCGGTGCTGGCCGCCAGATCGCGAATGTAGTCGCGGAATCGTTCCCGATCGTTGAAGTTTCTGGCCAAAACTTGGCTAAACCTCTCGGCGGTGACCCGGTCGCCGTACTTGCGCACTCCTTCCTCGAGCGAATGGGCGGTAACATCCAAGGCCTCGAGGCGGAAATAATCATCCAATGCAAGCGACAGGCTCTCCGTCTTCTGGCCGAGCAGCTTACTCGCCTCGGAGACATCGTTAAGCTGGCGCTGGGCCGTCTGCCATTGCAGGATGTAAGTACTCGGTGCTCCTTTCTGCTCGTACCACTGCTGAGGCTTCATGCTATCGAGCAAAGGCTTGAGTTCGCCGGTATCGGCATTCAATTTCGCAAGGATCGTACGCACATCCCAGGGCGTCTCGAGACCGGCGGGCTGAGGTACGGAGCTGGTTTGTGGAACCTGTGCCGGCGAATGGGCTGTCTGGTTCGCATAACCACACCCCATCACGGCCGCGCAAACAAAAAAAGAGCTTAGAAGAGTTTTTACCGCCATTCAGAAACAAACTGCAACAGGGGATGCTCTGGCAAGGAATTTGTCGCCTTCGATCACATCTCCATTATGTGAGCCGGAATGACCGGGGGTGACAGCCAGCCAGATATCCTTGAACGGCTTGACCGTGTACCTGTATAGCGAACCGCGGTCGACCTGCCGCGAGATGGGTTCATCCGGCCGCACCAGAATCGCGTCCAGCGCCCGTACCAGGGTCGGATCTGATTTCGGCAGCCTGGTATGCCGCACTCTCACCTCGCCTTCCAGTACATCGATGCGCAGCGTCTCATCCTCATCGATTGCCAGCGCAACGGTGGCGGGCCTGGTTGCCGCAATCGTTGCCGTCGGCGTAAAGATTCGTTGCTGCGGTTGGTTCATCGATGGCTGCAAATGGACACGTACCCGTCCCGCCATCACGTCCAGCAGATCGCCCGCGCGAGCCGTATTTTGCCTGAAGATAACACGCGAGTTGCTGTAAATATCGAAATTCGCTCCTTCAGCCACCGTGAAGTGCGCATAACCGTCATTCCCAGTTGAGATCACCTGCCGGACCGGAACACGCTCTCCGGCGCTCACTGCCCAAGGTTGCCGGTCACGTTCTCGAGAGACTTTGCCGGTAACCAATGTCGCATGCGCCTCGTAGGGCTGCATTGCCGATTCATCAATCGGGCGATCCTGCGCGCCGAAAACACTAATCGCCATTGAGCTAAGCACTAGCGCGAAAGACAAATTTCGCATCGGGCCGCCGCCAAGACGGTCCCTCTATTTTTTCACATAGATAACGAGGATCGTTTGGCGAATGGCTCCGTTTTTGTGACGCCGCTTCCTTCGCGAATTGTGAAGATGTGATTCGCTGCGAGGTTCGCAATGCGCTCTGTTTTGCCATTCGGCCAGCGCACATCGAGATCCACTTTCTCACTTGCGCCCAAGCCGAAATGGAGCCGGAGATCGTTCGCGGAATAATAGCTTGCCTGGCTCAGAACCTCTTGCGCCTGAATCTTTCCTCCGTAATGCGCTGTGACACGCGCGCCTATCGCGCTGCGATTGGAAGTTGTTCCTTGCAGCTTGACCTTTATGGCGCGATTGTCGCCCTTGACATCGTTGCGCAAAAGAGAAGGTGGTTCGTTGAGATTCATGACCAGCACGTCGATATCGCCATCATTATCGAAATCGCCGAAGGCGCAGCCCCGGCTGGCGTGCGGCGCCGCGATTCCAGGACCCGCCTGATCCAGCAGCTCCTCGAATTTCCCGTTCTTCAGATTGCGGAACACGATTCGCGGGCTCTTAAATGGATAATTCGGCAAAACCTTCTCGATCTCCGGATACACGCTCCCGGTCACCCAAAACAGATCCGGGTAGCCGTCGTTATCCAGATCGAACATACCGGCGCCCCAACTGATAAAACGTGTCTCGACACCTAGCCCTGCGGCATTCGTTACATCTTCGAAATTGCCTTTGCCGTCGTTCCGGTAAAGAACTGCCGTATCGTCGGCAAAATGAGTTTTCAGAATGTCCAGGTTGCCGTCCAGATTGTAATCGCCAATACCCAAACCCATGCCGGCCTGCTCCATACCGTCCTCATTCAGCGCAACGCCCGACTCTAATCCGATGTCCGTAAACGTTCCATCGTGATTGTTCTTAAAAAGGAAACTCGGGGTCGAGTCACAGGCAACATAGATATCGGGCCAGCCATCGTTATCGAAATCGGCGGCTACGGTTGTCATGCAGTAACTGCCTTTGGCTTTGGAAACGCCCGATTTCACGCTTACATCCGTAAACGTTCCATCGCGATTATTGTGATAGAGAAGCATGTCGCCCGGAGGCAACCCGCGCGGGCCGCAATTCACGGGGATACCTTTCCAATTGCAGTAGGAACTCTCGCCGGGTTTCGGAATCTTGTCCTTATCGAACTGCAGATAGTTGGCGATGGCTATATCCAGATGCCCGTCCCGATCGTAATCGACGAAGGTACAACCCGATCCCCAGCGGGTAACTTCGTGCAATAATCCGGCCTTCCCAGTCACCTCGCTGAAGGTGCCGTTCCCATTGTTGTGATAGAGAACGTTTTGCCCGTAATAAGTGACGAGCATGTCATCGAACCCGTCGTTATCGTAGTCGCCCACAGCCACTGACGACGCCCAACCAGTCTTGGTGAGTCCCGCTTTTTCGGTGACATCGGTGAATGTTCCGTCACGATTATTCTTGTAAAGGCGATTGGTAGTGCCTTCCGGAGCCCCTTCGAAGCGGGTGCCGCTTAGGAGAAAAATGTCAAGCCAGCCGTCGTTGTCGAAATCGATGAAAGCACATCCGCAGCCGGTTGTTTCGACAATGTAAGTCTTCTTCTCTTCCGGCCCATAGATGAGGGGCGCATGCAGGCCGGCCTGGGCCGCAACATCAGAAAAGCAAGCATTGAACGGCAGTCCGGAGGGCTTACCGCGCGGCTGCGCCTTAACGGCACGAGTCGAAACGCCTTGGCCAAAGGCGCGCACCACGGGCACTCCGAGAAGCCCGATCATTCCCCTGCGGCTGATATTACTGTGCTTCAAATTTGAAGTGTATCAGCGGACAATCAGGAGATAACTGACTCCATGCATACTTTGGCAATTGATATTGGCGGCACGAATGTAAGCGTTGGCGTTTTTCGAGAAGAGGAGCTAATTGAACACGAGAGCAGCGCCACCGACCGGAGCGGCGGCCCCGCCTGGATGCTCGACTATATCGAAAGAACTGCCGCACCCTGGGTGAAGCGCTATTCCATCCGCATCGGAGGAATCGGCTTCGGTGGACCTGTCAATTTCACTACTCAAAAGGTGATCTGCTCTACGCATGTTCCGGGCTGGACGGACTTCGATCTGGTTGCAGGAATCAAGGAGCGCCTGGGAATCACGTGCGCGATCGACCGCGACACAATGGTGGGCGCGCTGGGCGAGGGTTATTACGGCGCCGGCCGGAACGCACGGCCGCTTTTCTACATGACGATTTCAACCGGCATCGGCGGAGGACTGCTGACGGAATCCGGCCTTTACAGGGGACATGACTCGTTTTCCTGTGAGATCGGCCACCACACAATTCAACCGAACGGTCCCGAGTGCCTGTGCGGATCGCGCGGCTGTCTGGAGCGCCTCTGCGCAGGCATCTGGCTCGAGCGCGATCACGGCAAACCAGCACACGAACTATTCCGGGATCCGCTATTCGTAAAGGGCTATGTGCGGCCGCTCGCGCAAGGACTCAAAACAGCTATCATGCTGTTTAATCCAGCCCGGATCGTCATTGGCGGTGGCATCAGCAAAGCCGGCGATGCGCTGTTCGTTCCTCTGCGCGAGGAGCTCGCGCGGCAAATCACTCCTTGGTCTCGGGCCACGGTAGACGTCGTACCTGCGGTGCTCGGCAACGAGACCATTCTTTGGGGGGCGTTAGCTTTAGCCAAAAGCTTTAACGTCTAAGCGGTCTTCTCGGCGAGTGCCGGCGAGTAAACCGGCCAGACCCAATGAGAATAACCGGGAATTCGTCCCCGTGTCGCTTCAGTGTAAAGCGTCCTTAGCTTCTGGGTGATAACACCCACTTCACCGGTTCCGACCGCCCGATGATCCACTTCCACAAGCGGCGTAACCTCTGCCGCAGTGCCCGTGAGGAAAACTTCGTCGCAGATGTAGAGCTCAGTCCGATCGATGGAACGTTCTACGACGGGGAGCGCTAGTTCGCGCCGCGCTAACTCGATGATGGTCGCGCGCGTGATGCCTTCAAGGATGTTATCCGTTCCGGGAGGTGTGATCAGTTTGCCGCCTCGAACGATGAACAGGTTCGAGGTTGCCCCCTCCGCTACGTGGCCGTTCTCGTTGAGGAAAATGGCTTCGTCGTAACCGTTGCGCCTCGCTTCGTCTACTGCAAGCACGCTGTTGACGTAGGCTCCGCATATCTTTGCGCGACCGGGAATAGCATTGTCTTCCACGCGCCGCCATGACGAGATACCCGCTGTGTGCCCCTTTTTTGCGCTGGGGTCCTCACCAACAGGAATAGCCATGATTGAGCAGGCATCATTGTCGTCGGTGGGAACGCCGATCCGCGCCGATGCTTTGTAGGCTAGCGGCCGCACGTAGACATGAGTTTCGAAATTGTTGCGGCGGCAGAGTTCCCCTGTGATCTCGGTTAGATCGTCAACCGAAGGCGCCACTTTAATCCGCAGGATTCGACAGTTCTTTTTCCAACGCTCATAATGCTCGACCATGCGGAAGAGGAACAGTTCCTTCTTCTGCCGTTCGTAGTACCCTCGGATTCCCTCGAAAACGCCAGTTCCGTAGTTGAATGCGTGTGTCAGTGCGCTCACTTTTGCATCCGCCAGGCGAACAAAGCGGCCTTCAAACCACACGACGGTGTTCGAATCGGGTACTTCGGATTTCATCGGGCTACAGGCTCCTATTTGATTGTAGCTTAAAGAAGCACCACATATTTGTGGTGCTTAGATCAGAGCGTCGGGCAGGAGAAATGCGTGACGCGCCACGCTAAAATGACACTTCCATGCCGCAACTCTTGACAGGCAAAACCGCGATCGTTTTGGGCTTGGCGAATAAGTGGAGCATCGCTCATGCGATTTCCTCGGCGTTCGTGCGTGAGGGAGCCGAACTTCTTCTCACGTATCAGGGCGAGCGCCAGAAGCAAACGGTAGAGGAATTGGGAGCCGAGCTGCAAGCCGCGGCAGTACTGCCGTGTGATGTGACGAAATCGGACGAGTTAGAGAGTCTCGTGGCGAAGCTGAGAGAGAGATCTTCTCCAATCGACGCCGTGGTTCACAGCATCGCTTTCGCAAACAGAGAGGATCTGAGCCGCCCTTACGTGGAGACAAGTCGTGAAGGTTATTTGCTGGCGCAAGAGGTGAGCGCATATTCGCTTGTCGCCGTGTCCCGCTGGCTTGCTCCACTCATGACACGCGGCGGATCGATCACAACCTTGACGTATCTCGGATCGTCCCGCGTTATGCCGAATTACAACGTGATGGGTGTGGCAAAGGCTGCGCTGGAAGCATCGGTGCGTTATCTCGCGCACGATCTCGGACCGAATAATATCCGCGTGAACGCGATCTCAGCCGGTCCTATAAGAACGGCGTCCGCGCGAGCCGTAAAAGATTTTTCCAGAATGCTCGAAGGTGCATCGGCGACAGCCCCGTTGCGGCGGAACACGGATCCGGCAGAGGTCGGCGACGCGGCGGTATTCCTGGCAAGTGATTTAGGCCGGGGGGTTACCGGGAACATACTATATGTCGACGCTGGATTTCAGATCATGGGCATAGCTGCAGCTCCATAATTTGGATCAGACGACCAAACGCTCCCGGCAATCCTGCGTCTGAACTTTTTGGGGATCGATTCAGCTCTGTATTATGCTGGTGTTTCCAAGCGCTGCTGCGCAAGAACTGGCTGACGATTCCGTCAAAGCCGGCTCTAGTTCGTTAACCATATGATTCAGGTTGAAGGTTTATCGAAGCGATACGCGCGTAATGTCGCGGTCAATAATATTTCGTTTTCTGTAGATAAGGGCGATATCGTTGGTTTCCTGGGCCCGAACGGCGCTGGCAAAACGACCACAATGCGTATTCTCACTTGTTTCTTGCCGCCCACGGAAGGCAAGGTGACGGTGGCGAATTACGACGTTTTCGAGCAGGCGTTCGAAGCCAAGAAACACATAGGTTATTTACCTGAAGCCCCTCCGGTCTATCCGGAGATGACTGTGGCAGGTTATCTCACCTTTGTTGCGCGGCTTAAGAATGTTCCCTCAAGCGAGATCAAGGCGCGCGTTGAACAAGTGATGGAGCGCTGCGCAGTATCGGATGTCCCTTCCAAGCTGATCGGCAAATTGTCTAAAGGATATCGCCAGCGCGTTGGCCTGGCGCAAGCGATCATTCACAATCCCGACGTTCTCATTCTCGATGAGCCCACGTCCGGTCTCGATCCGAAGCAGATCAATGAGACGCGGGACTTGATCAAGGGACTGGCAGGCGAACATACGATCATTCTGAGCACGCACATTCTGCCTGAAGTCGAAGCGGTTTGCGAGAAGGTCATCATCATCAACAAAGGGCGCTTAGTAGCGACCGACTCTGTCGAGAACCTCAAGAATCGCGCCGGCATGGGAGGCGCAACTTTAGTGCAGGTGGAAAATGCCGGTGATATAGATCCGATAGTGGTACACCAACGTCTCGAACAGGTGCCCGGTGTGAGTAAAGTGCTGGACCAAGTGACGCACGGTCCGCGCTACGTATATGAAGTGGAAAGCTTACAGGGTCGCAACACGCGTCCGGACATCGCTCGCGCAATTGTGCACGCGGGCTGGAATTTGATCGAGCTCAAGTCCTCGACTCTGACGCTCGAAGAGGTGTTCCTCGAGCTTACCGGCGCGCATGCCGAGACGCCCGCGCCGGTGCCGGTAGGAGAACCTCAATGAGAAACATCTGGACAGTCTGCCGGCGCGAGCTTTACTCGTACTTCGTTTCTCCTATCGCCTGGGTTTTGCTGGCGATTTTCTCGGTACTTAGCGGCGTTTTCACTTACATCATCAGCGCCAGCTTCGTGCGCGCCGGCCTCGAGAGCCAGATGAGCGGGCAGTCGTTCCCCATGAACGTCAACGAACAAGTAATCGCGCCTCTGTTCTCGAACATAGCGGTGGTCGGTCTGTTCCTGATTCCGCTCATCAGCATGCGCCTGTTCGCTGAAGAAAAGCGGCAGGGCACTATCGAACTTCTGGCCACATCGCCGGTACACGATCTGGAGATTGTTATCGGGAAGTGGCTTTCCGCTGTTATTCTCTATGGCGCGCTGCTGGCGGTTTTGCTCGCCGACTATTCATTCCTTTTCGTATACGGCAATCCGGATTGGAAGCCTGTCGCTACGGGCTTCCTTGGAATTCTGCTGCAGGGCGCGTGTTTGCTGGCGTTTGGAACTTTTATATCCACGCTGACACGCAACCAGATCATCGCCGGAGCCGTGGGATTTGCTCTCGCGCTTGTCTTATGGATTCTGAACTGGACAACATCGTTCGGCAACTCTCCAACCGTGCAGGTTTTGAACTATCTTTCAATCGTCAGCCATATGGACAGCTTTTCTCGTGGCGTGATCGATACCAAAGACTTGATCTACTACGTGTCTATGACTTTTCTGGGTCTGTTTCTCACTGCCCGTTCGCTTGAATCTCTACGGTGGAGGGCGTAATGGCGGATACTGCAACACTCGATCCCAAGACCCGCCACAACACTTTGTCGGGACGGCAGGCTCGCTACGGAGCTACGGCTTCGCTTTATACGATCGTCGTCATAGCCGCCCTGGTTCTTATCAACTGGCTGGGTAATCGCTACAACAAGACCTACGATACGACCAGCAACAAGCGGTTTACGCTCTCGCAAGAGACTCAGAAGGTCGTCAAGGACCTGAAGCAGAACGCAACCATCACTTACATCGATAAAGCCAGCGGATTTTCTCAGGCGAAGGGCATCCTCGACCGCTACGCGAACCTCTCTCCCAAGATTCACATTCAGTACATCGACTATCAAAAGCAACCCACGATGGCGCGCGCTTACGGCCTGCGCTATGCCGGGACGGCTTACGTCGAAATCGGGCCGCGCCGGGAAGAGGCGAAAGCTCTGACCGAGGAGGGGATCACTGGCGCATTCCTGAAGGACTTGAAAGGTGTTCGTAAAGTCTGTTTCGTCAGCGGATCGCAGGAGCATCAGCTGGATGGAACGGACAGCAACGGCCTCTCGCAGTTCAAGACGATGCTCGAACGGGATAACTACCAGGCACAAAGCGTGACGCTAGTCGATAAAACAGCCGTGCCGAGCGATTGCAATGTTCTGGTGGTCGCGGGGCCTGGGACAGACTACGCGGCGAACGAAGTGACTGCAATCAAGAGTTATGTAGAGAACGGCGGCCGCGCGCTGATTCTGCTGGATCCTCCACTGGACTTTGGCCACGAGCACATCGCGGAAAATACAGCGCTGGTCAATTTACTCGGAAGCTGGGGCGTCACGGAAGACAAGGATCTGGTGCTCGAACAAAATCCGATGGGACAGCTTTTCGGTTTTGGCCCTGAGATTCCGTTGATCAGCAACTATGAATCGCACCCGATCGTCACCGACATGAAAAACAGCTTCACCGGCTTCCCTGTCGCGCGATCTTTAGAAGTCAAGAACACGGACAAGGTTACGAATGAGAAGCTGTTTTCGACCTCGGGCAATGCCATCGCGACCACCAAGCTCTCGACCAACGAAGTGAACCCGGCCGATCCCAGCAACAAAAAGGGACCTTTCGTCTTGGGTGTCGCCGGGAGCTATAACACGGGCAAGCCGAGCAATCCTGGCCGCTTCGTCGTGATCGGAAGCTCCGGTTTTCTCGATAACAGCATGATCGGCTTTCAGTCGAATCGCGATCTCGCGCTCAATACCGTCAACTGGCTGTCTTCGGATGAAGATTTAATCTCGATTCGCCCGAAAGAAGCCGAGGACCGCCGGCTCAATGTAACGCAGCGACAGATGAATGTCTTTGCCTACACGGTGCTGATAGCGATTCCTCTTCTCATCATTATTGGAGGGGTTTCGATCTTCGTGAAGCGGAGATAGCCATGAAGCCTCGCAACCTTCTGATAGCCGCCGTCATTCTGGCGGCTCTGTCCGGATTAGTTTATTACTCTAAGCAGCATCCGCCATCAAGCAGTTCAACCACGACTCCTGCTTCGCCCAAGCTGGTGGATATTCCGGAGAAAAACGTGCAATCGATCGATATCCAGAAGAAAGACGGATCTTCTGTCGTGCTGCAACGGGAGGCTGGGAAGTGGGAGATCACGGCTCCGGAAAAATGGAAGGCCGATCAGGACTCGGCTACGAGCATACTTTCTTCGCTGAATCCGGTTTCAGCCGACAGCGTGGTTGAAGACAACGCCAGCGACTTGCAAAAGTACGGGCTCAATAAGCCCAGCCTTACCGTCACAGTTCACGCGAACAATGGGAAATCGGATGAGCTTATATTCGGCGACGATGTTCCGGCGGGTTCGCTTGTCTACGCGCGAGTAAACCAAAGCCCAAAGGTTTATGCGGTGGCATCTTCGGTCAAAAGCTCGTTTGATAAATCAGCCAACGATCTGCGCGATAAGCGCCTGTTGACGTTTGATACGAATAAGCTGACGCTGGTTGATCTGTCATCGGGCAAATCGAATATCGAATTTGGCAAGAACAACCAGAATGACTGGCAAATCATAAAACCGCAGCCGTACCGGGCTGACAGCTTCCAGGTGGAAGAACTTCTGCGCAAGCTGGGTGACGCCAAGATGGACCTTTCCGGTAGCGGGGATGATGCGAAAAAGGTTGCCGCGGCGTATGCGTCGGCGTCGCCGGCAGGGTCGGTGAAAGTCTCCGATGCGTCCGGCACGCAGACTCTCGATGTGCGAAAGAACAAAGACGATTACTACGCGAAAAGCAGCGTGGTCCCGGGTGTTTACAAGATTACGTCGGATGTCGGTAAAGCGCTCGACAAGTCGCTCGACGACTTCCGGAACAAGAAGATTTTCGATTTCGGGTTTAACGATCCGACCAAGATCGAGCTTCAGAACGGGTCTTCCGACAAAGTGCTGACTCGCAGCGGTACCGACTGGAGGATAAACGGGAAGACGATGGATTCCGGCACAGTCCAGTCATTCATCGACAAGCTGCGCGACCTTTCGGCGTCGAAGTTCGTAGCCTCCGGGTTCACCACTCCGGCCGTTACGATAGCGATCACCTCGAATGACGGTAAGCGCAACGAGAAGGCTGAATTTGCCAAGGTGTCCGACGGTTATATCGCGCGCCGCGAGAACGAGCCGGCTCTTTATCAAATTGATGCTAAGAGCATCAACGATATCCTGGAAGCAAATAACGCAATCAAGCCGGCGGCCTCAAGCTCCAAGAAGTAAGGCGGGCGCGGCCGAGCGCCTGCATGTTCGCTCTTAATACAGACCTATACGAACTGACGATGGCGGCGGGGTATTTCGCCGCAGGCAAGGCAGACGAGATTGCGACATTCGAGTTGAGCGCGAGGCGGCTACCGGAGAACAGAAATTTTCTCTTGGCCGCCGGTCTGGCGCAGGCAATCGAATACCTTCAGAATCTGAGCTTCCATCGGGAGGAAATCGAGTATCTCCGCTCGGTCGCGCAATTCCACAACGCTCCGCCAGAATTTTTCGAATTTCTCCTGAGATTGCGTTTTACGGGAGATTTGTTCGCCGTTCCGGAAGGGACACCGGTGTTTCCCAACGAGCCCATCGCGATTGTTCGGGCTCCGATCATTCAAGCGCAAATGGTAGAGACGTATCTGCTCTCTACGTTCGCATTTCAAACCAGCATTGCTTCCAAAGCAGCGCGCTGTGTGATCGCGGCGAAGGGCCGTTCGATAGTCGAGTTCGGCAGCCGGCGCGCGCACGGTCCGGAAGCTGGAATACTGGCGGCACGAGCCGCGTACATCGGCGGCTGTGCGGGAACAAGTAATACGGAGGCGGGTAGACGATTCGGCATCCCGGTTTCCGGCACCGCTGCGCATTCGTGGACGATGGCGTTTGAAAGCGAACGACAGGCTTTTATCGCGCTACAAAATCTGCTGGGCGAGAACACCGTCTTTCTTCTCGATACTTACGACACGATTGAAGGAGCGAAACTGGCCACTGAACTCGGGAAGCCTATCTGGGGCGTGCGGCTCGATAGCGGGGATCTCGTGTCTTTATCCAAGGAGGTGCGAAGAATCCTCGATGCGGCAGGTCTTCAAGCGGCGAAGATTTTTGCGACGAATGATCTCGATGAGCACCGGGTTGCGGAACTGGTGGATGCCGGGGCTCCGATCGATGCATTTGGAGTGGGGACTGCGCTGGCAACTTCCTCCGATGCGCCGTCGATCTCGGCGGTGTACAAAATGGTCGAACGAAAGAGCGGCGAGAAGATGCAGTATACGGCAAAGTTCAGCGATGAGAAGAGCACGCGGCCGGGAGCCAAGCAGATTTATCGTTTCAAGGATCGCGATATTCTGGCTCTGCAGACCGAGTGCAGCGATGAATTCGGAAGCTCGCCGCTGGTTCGTCCGACGCTTCACGATGGTGAGTTGATCGAGAGCGAACCGAACATCGCGGAGGTGCGCTCTTATACCGCGAAAAACGTGGCCGCTTTGCCTCCGGAGCTGCTCGATCTGCGGAAGCCCGCGCCTTATCGTGTCGAGGTGAGCGCCAGGCTGGCGGATCTGACAGAGAGTCTTCGTAACCGGCACCAAGCATGAAAACGGTCTTCATCGACGTCGACACGCAACTGGATTTCTTATTTCCGTCGGGCGCGCTCTACATGCCGGGAGCGGAAGAGATCGCGCCGGCTCTGGGCGAGCTGACGGCGTTCGCGGCGAAGAACGGGATTCCAATTGTTTCGACTCTCGATTCACATACTGAAAACGACCCCGAGTTTCGCGTCTGGAAACCGCACTGCGTCATCGGGACGCAGGGGCAGCAGAAGTATTCCCGAACGCTTACGGATAACCAGATCCTCGTCGCGAAGAATATGATCGACGTTTTCGAGAGCGAAAAGCTTCGGCAGGTGCTCGATGAATTAAGGGCGGAGCGTTACGTGGTCTATGGACTCGCGACGGACTATTGCGTGCGCACGGCTGCATTCGGGCTGCTGAAGTATGGGGTTCCCGTCGAGCTGGTCACGGATGCCATAAAGGGTATTAATTCTCAGGAGACGGACGCGATTTTGCGAAATTTCGAGGAAAAACGCGGTTTTCTGACCACCACCCAGGGGGTTTTTACCGCCTATAAAAAAGGGCCTGTGGGAGGGTAAAAACGACGAAAGCTAGTGCAGGAAAGTGACGACGTGCTGACCGGAAGGAAGCATGATCGAACCGCCCGCAACAGGTAGATTGTAGGGTAGACCGTCTACCTCCAAACGGGACGGAGTGGCGGCGACGAGGGCTATGGCCCGGGTCCGGCTGCTGTAGGCGATATCGACACGATCGCGGCCGGCAACGGCCGACTGGATCTCGCCGTTGAAGTCCTTCAAAGTGATGGCGGGTTTCTCGACGGCAGTCGAGAGCCGGTGCTTACCGCTTGGGACGAGCACAAATTGACTATCGCGGATGGGCCAGGTCTTGCCGTCAACCTCGACGGGTCCCTGCCAAGCTATGCGAGTCGGTTCATGAGTGTCGGTATCGAGCTCGTCGGGGCCGTGGGATTCGACGCGCGCGCTGGTGGCAGCGGCCGGGAGCAGTGCGAGGTCTTGTTTTTCGAGCGAGTTTTCAAAGTAGAGCGCGACCCGGCCGAAGGAAACGGCGGCCTGGTGAACCAGTTCCAGTAGTTCAACGCCGGTTTGTTTCTTGGTGGGGTAGACGTCCTGATAGCGCTCGACCACGTTGATATCGACGGCCAGATCGGAGCGATTCGATGTGAGAGGCTTGTACTTATCGGCAAGGCGCGCGTAGCGCTCCGGTCCAAGAGCCCAGAGCGGCGCGGGATCTTCCACGAGCAGACGTGCTCTTTCGGGCTTGAATGAGAGGCAGGCTGCGGGCAACGTCGGCACCGAGCTCGTCACGGATACCGGTATCGAAGCGATCATCGATGTGGGTGAGGACGACATCGAGATAAGGCTTGTTTGAACGGGCCCGATCGACGAAACCGAGCCACTCACGCTGCATGCGGAAAGCGAGATCGGCGCGGTAATCCAGAAATTTGCGCAAGGCGTCGGGATGCGCAGCGGCGGCGTAAGGCGAACCGGCGACAAAAAGAAGCTTGGGGTCGAAGCCGGCAGTTCGTTTGAACTCGGCGCGAACGTCATCGTTCATGGGCGTGAAGCGCGCGGGATTGGAAGCGCCTTCGAGAGATTCGAAATAGAGTTCGGCGAGATTGACGCCATCCCAATCGAAGCGGGCGAGCAGGGTCGAGATCTGAGCGGCGATTTCGCGGCGGCAATCGGGATTCTGCAGGTTCATCAATTTGCGCCAATCGAGCTGCGCATCCTGGCCGACGGCGGTTTTCTCGCGCCAGTCCGGGTGATCGGCCCAAAATTTCTCGCTGACGTGCGGCAGCTCGAGCCAGGCATAGACAGAGATCGCGTGCCGGTGACAGGCTTCGATCACCTGCTTCAGATACTCGTCCTGAGTGGAATCGGGTTCCATGTTATGCCAGGCGGCGACATGCAGAACACCTATGCCGGCTTGGCGCCAGCGGCGCGCCAGATAATCCGGGTCGGCGCGAATTCTGTAAGAAGAATCGAAGAAGGCCCACAAACCGGCGGTCTGGGCGGCGGGCACCCAACCCAAATCGGTCAATGCTTGCAGGAGATAAGGGAACCGCTCGATGCCGGTGAGCGCCTGGAGTTGTGGCCAGCCAGAGGATAGCGCCGTGCGCGGTGCGTTTTCCAGCCAGCAGCGGCGCAGCTTTCCACTTTTCTTTCGCGAATACCTGGAAGCCGGCGGGCAACTGGACGTGCGGCACTTGTACCGGCTGTTCCCAGATGATCTGCATGGCGGGAGCATGAACGTCGACGATCTGGCGGACGGAGAGCAGCTTCCGGCTTTGCGATGATGCCGAGTTCGGCTGCGGCAGGGCCGGCGCCTTCGACGATGAGAATTTTGTTTTGAGCGAGGGCGACAACTTCCTTGGGGGCGTCCTGGCCGGCGACGATGATTTCGGGATCCCGCTGGCTATCCTGCACGATGCCAACGGAGCCGAGTATGGCAGCCCAGGGCTTGGCGTCCGCATTGTGCGTTTGGAAGGTTGCGGCGGTCAAGAAATGCGGTAGAAGACAGGTGGCGAGAGCAAGAAGGGCCGATTTGGCAATCGGCCGCAGGATGCCATCCTGCCCCACAAAAATATCGAGAGTCATTTCGTTATGGCGTACCAGACACTCACGCGGACATCGTTGTAATTCGGTTTCGGGGATGTTTCGGTATAGAAGCCATGCAGGAAATCAGCGGACCAGTACATGGCGGGCGGCATCCAGGGCAGACGGAATTTGAATCCCGGTCCGATTTCGACAGTATTGGCCCAATACTGCGCTTTCATGTCACGTACGTAATTGACGTTGAACAGAAGTTGACCGGCGGCGCCGTTCGCGAAACGGATGGTTTGACCAGCACGATTCTGTGAATAGAAGAGCCAGTCTTTGTCAAAGCGGCTGATGTAGACAGCATCGGCGGTGGTTTCATAATAGAGTCCGCTCTTGGGGCTGCCGAGCAGGTGTCCGAAACCTTTGGCGTAGTTCAAGCCGCCGCGGTAATCCGGCATGGTGGCGCCGATATCACGGCGGAACGGAAGATAGTTGACTGCTTCACCGGCTTCCGCCCAAGCGGTCAGATGATGCCATGTCTTCGTGGAGACGCCCGCGCCAAAGATGAAGGAGCTTTCGGACAGATACTGAGGCGATTCGGCGTGCTCTTCCATGCTGCTTTTGAGATCTCCGGCAAATCTCGCGGAGAGATAGAAGGAGATGAATTTATTCGTCTTCCCGAGCCAAGGGAGCGGCACTGTTCGCTTGATCTGGCCATAGCTGAACAGGTCTTTCCAGCGAGACGAGAACATGGGGAGGGTCCAGATGGTTGTCTGAGGTAGAGTGTCGCCGCGCAGATTGTGATAGGCACGGGACGCTTCGGCTGCAATCTGCGGATCGTCTGAGCGGCGGGCATCGTCGAAGCATTCGATGGCTAGCGCATCTTCTTTCGACTGGTTGTAGGCCCAACCGAGATCGAGCGTGACCTGATCGTCATCCGGATGCTGCTCATGCGCCTGTGCAAGGTAGCGAACGGCATCATGGACATAGCCCAAAGCGAGACTCTTTTTGCCCATTGTTTTGGCATCGACAGCAGGCGATGCGGCCGCGGTGGCTTGGGGGCGTGTCTTGAGACCGCGCAGGAGATCCAACTGCTTGCGCGCGACCTGGTCATTGGCATTGATCGCGAGAACGGCTTCGAACTGCTCGATGGCGTCCTGTTCTTTGTGCATCGCGAGATAGAGAAACCCGAGTTCGCGGCGAAGGGCGACGTTACGAGGATCGATTTTCAGCGCGGCAACAAACTCGTAGGGGTAGGGGTAGCGATCGCCTGACGATTGGGCGAATTGCTCGAGCGCCAGCTCGGCGGTGCGTGAATCGGCGGAGCGCGAAGCGGCTAATAGCGCGGCACGCGATTCTTCGACGCGATTGAGTTCGCCCCAGACGCGAGCCAGGATGAGAAGTAACTCCGGAAGCTGCGGCTTGAGCCTGCGGCAAATCTCAAATTGCCCGGCGGCGAGCGGCAGCTCATCACGCAGTTCGGCGACCTGGGCGAGCTCCCAATGCGCACTGAAGGTCGAGAGAGCATTCGGGTCCGGTACGCGGCGAAGCGCTTCCTGCCAGCGGGCGATGCTGTCGGCGAGCGGTTTGTCGACGTTCTCAAAAGCCTGAGCCGCAGTTTTACTGGTGGCCGGGTTGGGCGAGTGGCGCAGCTTGTCAAACATGCGGCGGGCCGCTATGGGTTGCTTGGTTTCATAGGCAAGAAAGGCGAATTCGAGAGCGGCGGTTTCGTCCTTCGGGTCGAGATCCAGAGCCTGTTTGAATTGATCGCGGGCTTGAGGGTTATCACCTGTTTTGAGCAACGTGTAAGCGAGATCTTTGTGAGCCTTGGCGTTGGCGGGCTGAAGAGCGAGACCCTGCTCGAAGGCGGCGATGGCGGCGTCGTAGTCCTTTGCTGCGAGCGCTTTGTAGCCGCGATTGAGGTCGGCGTCGCCGGGAGTTTGGGCGAAGGCAGCGGCGGGTACGAAGGCGAGGCAGAAGGCGGCCAGGGTGATCGAGGCTGTTCTATTGAGAAAACGCGCACAAGAGACTCGCCTGGCGCGGCCAAGTCCGCCGAAGTTCCTCTCTTGATTGGCGCCGCGCCAGGCGGCCTGTGCGCTAGGCAGTTTCAGCACGGGCTGTTAAGTAGTTGGGGAGAGGTGGGGAAATTCTCGGGGGAAGGTGTTGGAGACGGGTACGCCCTACTGCCGGTTTGCGCGTAGTCGCAAGTTATCCGATTCATTTCTCCGACATGGCGATATCTCGGGTGGGTCTTCACTCCACAGATCCGGTGCAGCAAGAACGACGCCTTATTTGAATCATAGTCATCCTCAGTCGCACCTGTGTAGGAACAGAGCTTCTCAATCGTCGCAATACCCGTGCTCGCTCGGATCCGAGCTTTTCACATTACGGCTAGAACAGGAGGAAGCGCTTGCGGTGGCGTTCGACGGGAGTCGTCGTACTTGCTTTGTACTCTCTCTTCGAAGTTCCGACAGCATCAGCCCGAGCGACGTGGGTTTTATCACGCACCGGCGATTGACAATCTCGGTCTTGACCAGTCCACGACGGTTCGCTTCCTCGCAAAACGGAAGTTCGGGATGGGACTTTCGCCAGGCGGGCATCACCTGTCCGCAGGTTCGCTCCTGCTCGATCGTCCAGTCTACTAGGTTGAGCATGAGTGTCTCGATCAATGTCCCATTTCCTTGTTCCCGTTCATTTTCAACTCTCTCCGAAGAGCGTGAGGCCGCGTGTCGCTCGGCTTTGGCGACTCTATACCCACGCCGCCGTTTACACAGAGGCGGATTCGGTCGCCGGCCGGATATTTTGGTTCACGCGTAAGAAGTTCCCCGGATCGTATTTCGCTTTGATCGCTGCCAAACGATCGTAATTGCCGCGGTATGTCGCCCGGATGCGGTCCTCTCCTTCGTCCATCATGAAATTCAGATAGGCACCGCCTGCTCCAAACGGATGCAGTGCATCGTAATAAGATCTGGCCCATTCGATTATGTTTTCGCAGTTCGCCGGGTCCGGGTCCACACCCACGATCACCTCGCTCCAGACAACATCGCGATAGCTGAAAGCAGTATCGGCTTGTCCTACCCGATTCACTTTTCCATTCACCGGATAGAGGTGCATTGTGGATTGCCAAGTCGGCATCGTCGACCCGTACTCGACATGCTTGTCGATCGCTGCATCACTGAGTTCCCGGAAAAAATCAGCTTTCCAATACCATTGCAGACCCGCAGGATAGATGCCGTCGAACAGCCCTTGCAGCATCGGAAAGGGCATTGGCACAAAGAATTCAAAGGCCGGCGGCCGATAGCTGCGAATGGGTTCCAGTATGGCATTTGCCTGTTCCATCGATCCCTGATAACACCACACGATGCCGCACATCTTCCGCAAGTGCAACTCTTCAGGGAAGGGCGGCCCCGGTGGCACGCCCATCATGGCGAAGAAGCCATTCATTTCTTCTGGCGCTTGAGTGATGAATTCCCGGTACCACTTCATCACGTCGACGGCGTCTTCCAGATTCCAGAGCATCGGGCCAGCACAAACCGTATGAACCGGGTGCGCCTGAAACAGGAATGAGGTCACGATGCCGAAGTTTCCTCCTCCGCCACGTATGGCCCAGAACAAGTCTGGATTTTCCTGGCTATTCGCGACAACGAAGCTGCCATCCGCGAGCACGACGTCCACGGAAAGGAGATTGTCAATCGTCAGGCCGTATTTCCGGCTAAGATGTCCCATGCCTCCGCCCAATGTTAGCCCGGCAACTCCGGTGCTGGAGATGATACCCGCCGGCACCGCCAAGCCGAACGCGTGTGTCGCGTGGTCTACATCACTCCATCTACACCCCGCGCCCACAAGAACGGTACGGGCGGAAGGATCTACTCTTACGTAATTTATGTGCGATAGATCGATCACCATTCCTTCATCGCAGACACCCAGACCTGCGGCATTGTGACCGCCACCACGGATCGACACGCGCAGATCGCTGGCCTTCGCCATTCTCACCGCGGCCATCACGTCCGCTACATCGGTACAATTGACGATCAGCCGCGGCCTTCGGTCGATCATGGCGTTATAGACTTTTCTCGCTTCTTCGTAGGCCGGCTCTGGAGGCTCCAGCACTCTTCCGCGGAACTGCCCTCGAAACTCGGTAATCGCTTGCTGCATTGACATGCGGTTCTCCTCGTGACCCGTTCTTCGTTCCATGTCGACTCTGGTGAGGTGTGCATGAACAGCGACAAAACCGTTCATGCACTTTCTCGCCTTTAACGGCCGAGCTACGTCATGGCCGAGCTTCGTAAACGATGTTGAAGGGCGTTTCTGTCGCTCGGCGAAAACGATTGAACCCGGCCGAGGTCACAACGTCCCGAATGCGCGCCTCGCCGGCTTGCGCACCTAAGCACAATCCGACTTCCTGTGATCGTGAGCAAGGCGTGCACAACAGCGTTGAAAACGAATAGTAGACTCGGCCCACAGGATTCAGGTTGTCTTTCAACTGGTCATTGGCAAAGGGCTCAACGATCATCCACGTGCCGTCCTTCGCCAGCGACTGCCGCACGTGCGCAGCCGCCCCAATCGGGTCGCCCATGTCATGCAGACAATCGAAGACGGCCACGAAATCGTAGTCTTTGCCGGGAAAATCCTTTGCTTTCGAAACACCGAAGGTGACGCGATCGGCGACACCGTTACGCATGGCCGAGTCGCGTGCCGCCTCAATCGACTTGTCGTGGTAGTCGAATCCGAAAAATCGGGAGTTGGGGAATGCCTTCGCCATCAATAAAGTGGAAGCCCCTTTCCCGCAGCCGATATCGGCCACCCGGGCCCCCGCCTCCAGTTTCTCTTTGACATCGCTCAAAGCGGGAATCCATGAGCTTACAAGATTAGCGGCATAGCCGGGACGAAAGAACTTTTCACAACCATGGAAGACGCCGTCCACATGTTCATGCCAACCCATGCCCGCGCCGCTTCGAAAGGATTCCGTGATGCGTGGAACCGCCGCAAGCGAGCCCAAAGCCAATTCAAACGCTCCCGGCAGATAGGCCGGACTGTCTTCCGCCGCCAACGTGAACGCTTGTTCTTCGCTCAGGCTGAACTTATTGTTATTTTCATCGTACGTGATGTAGCCTCCCGCAGCTTGTGACGCGAGCCATTCGCGCAGATAGCGCTCATCCGTCTTCGTTTTGGCAGCAAGTTGCGCGGAAGTCATCGCGCCTTCGGCGAGGGCTTTATAAAGCCCTAACTTCTCCCCGATAACGACCATTCCGCTATGAACTGCGGCGCCCAGATCGGTTACGAATTGCCCGATAAAAGCGTTCAGTTTGTTCATGTCAATGGCGGGAATCCCTGTTGTACTCATCTGATCTGTCTCCTTTTCTTAACCGTGCAACTTCTCTTTCGCTGCGGTGCAGCCCCTTCGCTCCGGCCAGCAGATCGAAGGGGTTGTTATTCCTGGTCCGACGATCGCCCTGGCTAAGGGGTCGTTTTGCCGACGAATGACTGGCACGAAACGTGCGGGTGCCAATTTACGAACGCGCCCATGGGATTCTCCTTCCACGCCCAGACGTGCAGCGTATAGAAAGCCGGGAGCCCGAAGCGATTGGGGCTCGGGAAGTAATGAAAGATCTGTCCCATGAGTTGCGGCGTAACGCCCGGATGCTTCGCATCCCATGCGTCTGCGAGCACGAGATAGTCGGCGCCGGTCAGTTTCAGGCTTCCGTTTGGCTGCGCCTCGTAGAGCACGATTTGGGGACGCGTGACGTCCACGATGCCGTAGCCCACTAATTTGTCATTCACGTAATGGAGGCCCATTGCCCCAAAGTCGTCTCCGCTCACGCAACCGAATTCAAGGCGATACCCCTCGTGTTCGGCCTCCTTCACATCCTGGAAGCGCTCGGTCCATTGCCGGACAATTTTGACAAGCGCATTCTGCTTACTCTGTTGTTCCGGCGTCAGTTGTTGATTTTGTTGGGTCATGGTGTGTGAGTGGTCATCTTGCGCCAGGGCGCGCGAAGGCAAAACGTTTACCAGAGCGAGAGCGATCATGGAATACTGAAATTGCGTCGCGAATCGTCTGAGTTTCATATTGATGGTGGGAAGCTGCAATATAGTCATTCTCCTTTTGCCGGATTGGTGCTCATCCTCAATGGAGTGCTGAGCCCTTGCCTAGCAATTGCAAAGTAACAAGCACCAGGACGAGAAGTAACGAAATAACGCCAAAGAAAAGCCAAAATAAGGACGCGCGAAGCTGCTTGACTTTGCCGGAACGGGAGCGCACTTGGAAATGAGGTCCCTAAATTATCAATTCGGCGACTTCACGCTCGACCTCGTAAGGGGATGTGTGCTTAAGGCAGGCGAGGAGATTAAGCTTCGCCCTAAGGTATATGAAACTCTCAAGTACCTGGTGGAACACCCTGGACAGCTGATCGGCAAGCAGGAATTGATGCAAGCGGTCTGGCCCGATTCCGTCGTTACTGACGATTCGCTGGTGCAGTGTACGGTCGAGTTGCGTCGCGCCTTGAATGATCGCAGCCAGCAGTTCCTCAAAACTGTGCCGCGGCGGGGCTACTTGTTTACCGCCGAGGTGATCCAACGCGCGACGAACCCTGATCCTCTCTCAACAACTGATCCCTTTGAGTTGTCGGAGGGCCGTGAGCCGGCTTCGCAGAAACTCGCAAGGAAGCGACACGATCTGCCAACCCCGCGTACTTCGCTCATTGGGCGAGAACAGGAATTGACAGACATTACGGACTTGATACTCCGAGAAGATGTTCGGCTTCTGACCCTCACCGGGCCGGGAGGTGCTGGAAAAACCCGGCTAGCTGTCGCTGTAGCGGGCGCGATTGCGGACCGGTTCACGGCGGGTATTCAATTCGTTGGTTTGGCTTCGATCAGGCAAGCGAACCTGGTGGCAACCGCTCTCGCGGACGCGCTCGAGATTCAGCACGCCGCCAACCGGACCATTCCGCAACTCATCGGCGACCAGCTGCAGAACTCGGGACCATTCTTGCTCCTGCTGGACAACTTCGAACACGTCCTCCCGGCCGCGACCGTCGTAGCCGAAATACTAGAAGCATGCCCATCTCTCAAGATCCTGGTCACCAGCCGGTCGTGCTTGCATGTCTACGGTGAACAGGAATTCCCCGTAAGAGCGCTGGCGCAGAATTCCGCCCTCGAGTTGTTTGCGCAGCGCGCTGCAGGGGTCTGGCCTGACTTTGCAATTACTTCAGAGAATGCACCTGCGGTTCAGGAAATCTGTTTGCGGCTGGATGGGCTGCCGTTAGCGATCGAGTTGGCGGCTGCCCGAACCAAGGTACTATCGCCCAAGGCCATCCTGGATCGGCTCCAAAGGCGTCTGCAATTGCTAACTGGCGGTGCGCTCGACCTGCCGGAACGGCAACAAACGCTGCGCAAGACTATCGATTGGAGTCACGGTCTGTTGAATGAGGCCGAGGCGAAACTCTTCCGGAGGTTTTCCGTGTTTGTCGGCGGATGCACATTAGAGGCGGCCGAAGCGGTCTGCAATACAGGTCGCGACCTCGGTATCGATCTCTTTGAAGGGCTGTCATCCCTAGTGGACAAGAATTTGATCCAGCGTGTGGACCGCGCCGAGGCCGAGCCGCGTTTCTCGATGTTGGAGACAATTCGCGAGTATGCCCTCGAGCGCCTGACCGATAGCGGTGAGCAATCTGCGACCCGGCGGGCACATGCGGCATACTGTCTCGTACTGGCGGAGGAAGGAAATCCGGAACTGAGCGCCGCCGATCGGGCTCGTTGGTTGACGCAATGTGACGTCGAGATCGACAATCTCCGTTTCGCACTCGACTGGGTGTTTCAGACGCTGGATCGCGATTGGGCATTGCGTCTCTGCCTGGCTCTGGTTCGATTCTGGGATATGCGGGAACACTTGAGCGAGGGCCGTATCCGGCTGGAAGCTGTTCTGCGCCTGGCGGGCGCTAAGTGCTCAAAGGAACGGGCTATGGTGTCGCATTTTCTCGGTGCATTAGTAACGGCCCAAGGCGACTATCCGGCTGCTGAAAACTTCCTGCAACAGAGCCTCTCTCTGTATGAAGAATTGGGCGACGAGTCGGGCATCGCGGTGGCTTTGAATGCCTTAGCGGTATCGGCGAAGGATCGGGGTGACTACTCCGCGGCCCAGAGCAATTTTGAGCGAAGCCTCGCATGCTGGCGTATGCTGCCGGACCGGTTGGCACTCGCGCGCTGTCTTCACAACCTCGCCAATGTGGTCAAGGTTCGCGGCGATTATCAGCGCGCTCAATGGGCTCTGCGTGAGGCGGCGGATATTTTCGAGGAACTTGGTGACCGTATCGGCAGCGCCTGGTCTATCAACCAGCAGGGCGACATCGCGCGGGCACAGGGCGACATGGCTGCGGCACGGGGACTCTATCAACGTGCGCTTTCGGCTTTTCGGGAAACCGGAGACCCGTGGGGTTCCGCGCGCTCCCTCACAGACTTAGCTTACATCGATTGTGCACGAGGGAATCATTTGGCTGCACAGGCCGCCTGCCGCGAAGCCCTCGAGACCTTTGCGGGTTTGCGGCACCGGCGAGGCATCGCACGGGCACTCGAAGGCTCGGCTTGTCTCCTACTGGCTCAAGGACGTGCCGAAGATGCTCTGAGACTGGCCGCCGCGGCAGCCCAATTACGACAGTCAATCGGCGCTCCTCTGCCTCAAGCGGAACAAGTTAAGCTCGATCAAACATTGCTACTTGCCTGGAAATCGATCGGTGAAGGCGAAGGAAAGCGCGCGTGGGCAGAGGGTTCTGCGATGAGTCTGGAAAACGCTGTCCAATATTCGCTCGGCGAGCTGACGCCTGCGTCGCCTGGACAGCTGCACAATTTCAACACGATGTACTGCTACGTTTGACGCGTCCCCATGCCGAAGCTCTGATTGGAAGGCCCCTGACCGCTCCCTGTGAACAGCACGTGTGTTGGAAGCCCTCTCGCTTCGACCGCTGCGGGGGGCCCTTCCCGGGAGAAGCTGCCATTTGCGGGCGTATGGTGTGTATTGCTGCCGAACATTCGGCTAAAGAGTACTGCTCTTTTCTACTTCAACTTCGTAGGTTCAATCAGACGGCGCACTGCGGCAACACGATCGGCTGGAATGCCCACCCTGCGGGCGTGCTCCCGAACGCTGTCCTCGTCTGGCGCCAGGTACACGCAGTAGACTTTGTCTTCGGTGACGTAGCTGTGGAGCCACTGAATCTGCGGCCCCATTTCCTTCAAGGTCTCCAATGAACGCAGTGCGAGCTCCCGAATCTGGGGTTCCGATAGGCTTCCGGCACCAGGAATCTCGCGTTCAATCACGAATTGGGGCACAATGCTAAAACTAACACCAACGCGGGTTGCAGTGCGTGGGTTTTGTGGATTTGATCTTTTTAACCGAATCATAGCTCTGCCCATCCTCAACTCTCATGGGCGCTTCTCGATTCCGTAAACCGGGCGATTTTATTCTGCTCAACCCACAATTTGCACGTTCGGAAATCATACACGTTAGGCGATCACCACTCCCGTGGCGGCTTCATTTTACGTTATGAAGCTATTTGTATTGACAAGTCGGCTTCGGTCCGCCTAATCCTTAGCACCTGGCCGTCTAACGCGCTACGCTTCCGTTTGCTGCACAATTCTTTGAATTGACGTCGATCTGGCGCGTTGTTCGCCCAACTTCGTCACGAACATCAGCTCAATAGATAGCTCGCAGGGGCAAGTCACGCCAAACATTTATCCCTGTACGGCCGCGTCATGAGGCGGCCCGCGTGTGGAAACCTACGTTGAAGCGGAGGCGATCATAGTCGACAAGCGGCCGGAAGAATCCGGTTCGGCCAGCCGCCAAACTGAAGCGCGCGGCGTAGTGCTTCCTGCCATCGTGCGATGCCGTCAGCGAGCGGTTTGTCGATGTCTTCGAAGGCTTGTGCAGCGGTTTCGGGATGACGGGATTCGGCGAGCGGCGGAGCTTGTCAAATGTGCGGCGCGCCGTTATGGGCTGCTTGGTTTCGTAGGCCAGAAAGGCGAATTCGAGAGCGGCGGTTTCGTCCTTCGGGTCGAGATCCAGAGCCTGTTTGAATTGATCGCGGGCTTGAGGGTTATCACCTGTTTTGAGCAGCGTGTAAGCGAGATCTTTGTGAGCCTTGGCGTTGGCGGGCTGAAGAGCGAGACCCTGCTCGAAGAGGGCGATGGCGGTGTCGTAGTCCTTTGCTGCGAGCGCTTTGTAACCGCGATTGAGGTCGGCGTCGCCGGGAGTTTGGGCGAAGGCGGCGGGTACGAAGGCGAGGCAGAAAACGGCCAGGGTGATCGAGGCTGTTCTATTGAGAAAACGCGCACAAGAGACTCGCCTGGCGCGGCCAAGTCCGCCGAAGTTCCTCTCTTGATTGGAGCCGCGCCAGGCGGCCTGTGCGCTAGGCAGTTTCAGCACGGGCTGTTAAGTAGTTGGGGAGAGGTGGGGAAATTCTCGGGGGAAGGTGGGAGAGCGCAGACGGCCTATTGCCCGCCGGCGGTTTGCGGACGATGATCAGCCCGGCCGACCGGAAACCCTATTCGGCGTTTCGGCTGGTCGGCCGGAGCTTCAATTATCTGTTGGATGGTCTCAAAGACCTCATGGATCTGCTGGCCTTGTTCTTCTTGCTTCCAACGTAACTCATCGAGTTGCCGCGCTAGTTCCTCGTGCGAAGCGAGGAGTTGACGAAGCCGCACAAATGTACGCATGATAGCGATGTTCACTTCAACAGCGCGCGGGCTAGTGAGAACGCCTGAAAGCATCGCAATTCCCTGCTCCGTGAATACGTAAGGCCGATAGCGACGGCCACCACGGGTTTCATTTGAGATGCCAATTTGGCATCTCGATAGTTCCTGTGCTTCTTTGGCCGACAGCTGAAACATGAAATCGTCAGGAAAACGTTCCCGGTTACGCTTGACGGCCCGGTTGAGCGCACCTGTCTTGACCTGATACAGAGTCGCAAGGTCAGAGTCGAGGAGGACTTTGTGGCCGCGAATCAGCCAGATACGACTTTCGATTGCAGGGACAGGAACAATTTCGGCGGCGGGCATGGAACTATGCTTCCCATCCAGCGTACTGCCCCAGAAGTTGGAACTCAATCTAAGGCGCCAGATTGGCATTTCAAAGCTTTGCGTTCCTATGCCTATTAGGATTGTGCAACAGCGGAAGAACGTCGGGGGAGATTCCGATTGAGACACTATACGATGGTCGTAGCCTGCCTTGCGAATAGGGAGGAACGTGAATCGCAGGATATTAGCTGTATTTGCTCTAGCTTCGAGTTCCATATCGATGGCTTGGGCTGGCTCACCTTTTCATGTAATTCGTGAGTCGGGGACCGACTCACTCGATCGGATTGCAGACACGACTCACGGCGCCTTGAAGTGGAGTCACGGTGCGTTTTTGTTCATGGACTTCAGTTCGAGCAACGTCGCGCCCGCTTTCTACACACTGGACCGTGATGGAAGGGTGATCTCTTCTGTAAGTTTGAGTATCCCTGGGGCTCAAGACTTCTGGGCTAGCGATTTCGATCGAGCTAAGGACGGAACGATTGTTTTTGTCGGCGGATCCTATTCAGCCGGAGGACAAGCCGCCCCCTTCATTGCTTGGATTTCACCCGGCGGCCGGACTTCGAGAGTGGTGGGTACCTATCCGTATCATCCTTACATGGTGACGTTTGCACCGGACGGAACGGTCTGGACAGTGGGTTGCGAAATGATCGGCCATAAATCGGACGCCCCGGAACTTGATCCGAATGCAGGTGTTATGCGGCACTTCAATACAACAGGCAAGCTCACCGGCTCAGTCATTCCGCAATCGGGTTACGTGATGGAGCACAAAACCAATCGTTTGTTTTCGGGATTCCTCATTGCCACGGCTAATTGTGTAGGTTGGTACTCCGCACGAGAAGAAACAGACTCACGGTATGTTGAAGTCTCTACTCAATCGCTGAAGCCTTCCTTTTACAGTGGCGTATCTAATCTCCCGGATCGCGCTCTAGCGATTGGATTCGCTCTTACCGACTCATCAGTCCCGTACGTGTGCCTTCAAGACCTGCACTCCCCAGTACGCACTACCTACGCGCTTGTTCGCGATAAGTCGTCCTGGGTGCCGCTCTCTTTGCAGGAGGTTCGAGGATTTCCATATACGCCGTGGCTGGTAGGAAGTGACGGAGAGCAGCTCGTCTTCCACTATGCACATTCAGCCGCTTTCGTCAGTGTTTCGCATTAAAGGGCTTTGTATCTATCGAGAAGTGATACAGATATAGACTAAACGCAAAGAGAAGCACTGGAAACCCAGAGGTAACGAGGTCTGGTGAGCAAGCCCGGCGTGGCTGAACACGAGTGCAACGCTACCTTGCATCGCAAAATAGCGTCGGTCAACCGCTCCCTGACGGGGTTGTGAAAAAATCGGCTCGCCGCTCCCTCACGGATCGCGGTTCCGTTTGGGGATCAGAGACTTATGAGACTGCCTCTCGACTGGAAGCCGATTTTTTCACGAACCGTGGCAGCCGCTGCTTCGTAAGCTGCTGTAAGCTGCCCGGTAGCACTTAGCCTCGATTGATACTTACTGTGTCAAAAAGCTCGACCAGAACATTCTTTGATCGCCCTCGACACCTTTCCAGGCGGCGTAGAGCCGATTCTGAAATACGGCCAGCGATGGGTCGTCGCTGGTGCCGCCGCCGATACCCGCCTGCTGGGGGCGCCCAGGTATTTCCATCGAAGCTCGACCAAAACATTCTCTGGTCGCTTCCCAGACCTTTCCAGGCGGCGTAGAGCCGATTCTGAAATACGGCCAGCGACGGGCCGGTGCTGGTGCCGCCGCCGATACCCACCTGCTGCGGTGTCCAAGTATTTCCATCGAAGCTCGACCAAAACATTCTTTGGTCGCTTCCCAGACCTTTCCAGGCGGCGTAGAGTCGATTTTGAAATACAGCTAGCGATGGGCCTACGCTGGTGCCGCCGCCGATACCCGGCTGCTGCGGTGTCCAAGTATTTCCATCGAAGCTCGACCAAAACATTCTTTGGTCGCCCTCGACACCTTTCCACGCTGCATAGAGCCGGTCCTGAAACACGGCAAGCGACGGGCCTTGACTCGTGCCACCGCCGATACCCACCTGTTGCGGCGTCCAAGTATTTCCATCGAAACTCGACCAGAACATTCTTTGGTCGCCTTTGACACCTTTCCAGGCGGCGTAGAGCCGATTCTGAAACACGGCAAGCGACGGGCCTACGCTGGAGCCACCGCCGATGCCCACCTGCTGCGACGCCCAGACCGGAATCCAGTTGAAATAGGTATCCGCATTCCCGAGATTTACATTGACGTGCGTAGGCACGTTAGTAGATTCCGTCAGCAGAACAACATTTGGATCGCTGCCGACCACTGAAATCGTGCCAGTCTGCGATGAATAGGCCGAACCAGCCATATCTACCGTTGGGGTGAAGACGGTGAATGCGTTAGATTGTCCTACTTGGGGACTCTGGTTTTCGATGATGAATTCCGCACTGGTTCCGAGCGTCATGCAATTGGGTGTCGCCGGGCTGACGGAGCAGAGCGGCGACGCCTTGACCGACGCGCAGGGCGAGCCGGTGGCCGAAGTACAGTTCAAGAGCGCCAGCGATGTGAGGTCGACGATGAGGGTGCATCCATAGCCTCCGTTGATCGCCAGGTTGCCGGTCGCATCACAGTACCACTCTTGCGAGAAAATTTTGTCGCCTGGGTTAGGGACGAAGGCGCCTATTCCGCTGTCATTTTCGTTCGGATCTCCACAGCAATACTCTCTGAGGATGGAGTAGCTGGCAACGGATGGCGTCGTGCGCACTGTGACGCCGCCCTGAATCAGACCGGAGCCCGAATTGTAGCCTCCGAGGCCGTTCCAAATCGTCATTTCCGTATTGGTGGTCTGCGCTGCACCAGGAATTCCGAAAGGAACGTTGAAGGTTGTCTCGGTGGATACATAACTAGGAGCGCCTGTCAATACGGAGCCCACCCACCACGGTTGTGTAGCAGGCGTTACGGTCCGGGTGAGCGCTCCCGTTGCGGTGCGCGTTGGCGAGGGCCGCGGTAAACGAGTAAGTGGGGGCGGAACCGAGTGCGAGCGCGTTGCAGGGCGCTTACTATCAAGCATTCGTGCCGACACCGACGCGGCGGCGAGCCAGTGGGCATAGGCCGCAGGCTCCTTCTTGGGATCGGGCCTTAAGCCGTAGCCGGCCTGGATCAGTTGAGATTGCGTGTAACGAAGCGGATCGCCTTTCAATGCCGGCCTATCAACGCCATGCTCGGCGGCCAGTTTCAAAGGACGGGGCGCAAAGGTTGTTTCAGCCGTCAAATCGACTGAATAAGAGGAACTCTTTCCGGCCGAATTCGTGCAGTCCAAAGTGAGCCGCTGAACCGGGTGTCCGGCGCCGGCGCGTACGGCGTGAAAGCGGGCGTAACCGTCATCGTCGGTGAACACTGTAATGCCCGAAGAGGGCGTACCGCCAGCAGGATAAATTTTGCACTGCAACCCCGGGGAAGCAGCAATAGATGCGGGGGCATAGGCGGTTTGAGCCACAAGGTTAGCCACAACGCCTAACGAAAACAAGATTCCAAGAACTTTCATAACGGCTATCTCTCCGATGCAAATTGTTCGACACGGCTGTTCCAGCTTTAGCCGTGCTACTTCACATTGGTAAACGCAACCGCCCGTCCAAACCGGACACGGCGGTTCCGTGTAATAAAGAAAGGGTGATCCCAGCCATAGCCGGAGAAGGGGAGCTATGAGCGCGCCTCCGTTTCAGGCCGGCTCGCTGGACGATTATTTTTCCGCCTATTATGACGACCTGCGTCAACTGGCACACCATCGTCTCCAGCGGAACGAGACGATTACTCTGCTGGATACTACAGCGCTGGTCCATGAATCTTATTTGCGATTTCTGAAAGCCGGGCGGGTTGAGATTCCCGACCGGTGCCGATTTGTCGCTTTCGCCGCGCATGTCATGCGGTCGATCATTGTGGACTTAGTGCGCCGCCGGCACGCAGAGCGACGTGGAGGAGCGAATCAGAGAATAACGCTGGACACCGAAAGCGCCCAAGCTCGATCACCCGAGGACGAAGTGATCCGCCTCAACGACGCGTTAGATGAGTTGGCCAAAGTCGATGAGCGGTTGGTGAAGGTGGTGGAGATGCGTTATTTCGGCGGCCTGGAGGAGCGCGAAATCGCCGAGACAATGGGTGTCACGGATCGAACCGTAAGGCGACATTGGGAGAAAGCGCGATTGCTCTTATCGTTGGCTTTACAGTGAGGGCTTTACAGTGAGGGCTTTACAGTGAGAACTCGCACAAACTCGCAAGCGGCGCGAGGGCCGAGACCAGCATGAAACTTACCCAATCGGAATGGATAGAGATTGCAAGCTATCTGGATGAAGGATTGGATCTGCCGGTCGAGCAGCGGGCAGCCTGGATCGAGAGCCTGCCGGGCCTCGATCCTGGCTTGAGGCAGAATCTTCGCGGCCTGCTGTGCCAACCTTTGCGCGATGACTTCCTCCAGACTCTGCCGCGCTTCGCGCCCGAATTGGAAGACGGCGCGCCTGCCGAGATAGGGCAATACCAATTAATTCGGGAAATAGGGCGCGGCGGAATGGCAGCGGTATGGCTTGCTCAGCGAAGCGATGGCTTACTAAGGAGGCAGGTGGCGCTGAAGCTTCCTCACAGCGGAACCAAGGCTGCCTGGTTCCTGAAGCGATTCGCGCAGGAACGCGAGATTCTGGCAAGCTTGACGCATCCGAATATTGCACGGCTTTATGACGCCGGGGTAGCGGAGGGCGAGCGGCCCTTCATTGCTCTCGAGTATGTGGACGGCGCGCCAATTACGGAGTATTGCGATGGCGAACGGATGGGAGTGCGGGAGCGGCTTGCGCTTTTTCTAAAAGTGCTGGCTGCAGTGCAATACGCGCATGCACATCTCGTGCTGCATCGCGATCTGAAGCCATCGAACATCCTGGTGGCGGAAGGCGAGGTAAAACTGCTGGATTTTGGAATTGCCAAGCTGATGAGCGGCGGCGAGACCAGGGAAACGGAGTTGACCGAGCTGGGCGGGCGAGCGATGACCCTGGACTATGCTTCTCCCGAACAGATTTCCGGGCAACCGATGAGCATCGCATCGGACGTTTACTCGTTGGGTGTGGTGCTGTTCGAGTTGCTCTGCGGAGACCGGCCCTATGCGCCGAAACGCGATTCAAGGGGAGCATTGGAAGACGCCATCCTTGCGGGCGATACAGCGCGGCTGCGCCAAATGACAAGCAGCGAGGCGAAGGCGCGCGAGCGAGCGACCACTCCGAGGAAACTTGCTGCCGCGCTAAAGGGTGATTTAGACAAGATCGTGGCGAAGGCGATGCGCAAAGTGCCGGCGCAGCGCTATGTCACGGCGGATGCGTTTGCGGGGGATCTCGGCCGCTATCTGAGAGGCGAACCGGTTCTGGCGCAGCCGGAGAGCGCGGCTTACCGGGTTAAGAAATTCGTTTTGCGGCATAGATTGGCGGTAGCCGCTTCGGCGCTGACAGTGCTCGCGCTGGGGAGCGGGTTAGCGATTGCTCTCGAACAGACACGCGTAGCCCAACGTGAAGCGCGGACGTCGGAAGCAGTTGAAGAGTTTTTGACCGATATTTTCCGGGCCAATACTTCCAGCCAGCAGAACCCCGTTAAAGCGCGCGAGACCACGGCGCGCGAATTATTGGACATCGGCGCGTCCAAAATTGATGGTGAATTGAACAATTCACCGCAGGCAAAGGCGAGATTGCTCGCGACGCTCTCGGGCCTGTATGACGAGTTAGGGCTGGACGATCAAGCAGTCAGTCTCGGGCGCAAGAATGTGGCGCTGGCACGACATTTGTATGGCAGGAACGATAGCCGGGTCGCGGATGCTCTGGCGAGTTTGGCGGGCGCCATGCATTCTTCCTCTTTTGTGAACGAGGAACAGGCCGTGCTCGAAGAGGCCGCAGGCATATTGGACAGGCGAGGCGACCGTGGATCTTTGACGAGAGCCATTATAGACGTAAAACTTGGTGAACTGTACTACAGCACCGATCTCGATAAAGCGCTCGAGTATGCGCGACAGGCGGTTGCAATTTACCGCACCCGGCCGCCAACCGTCGATTTTGTGGAGGCGCTCTACGGGGAAGGCTTGCTTCATAACGGGAGGGCGGAGTATGGTCAGGCGGCGGCGGTTTTGCAGGAGGCAATTGGCATTTCGCGCAAGCTGGAAGGCGAACCGAATCCGTCTCTGCCGCGCCTATACGCCTACTTGGGGGAATCGCAGAACGATGCGATGGAGTTTGCGGAAGCTGAGCGAAGTCTGCGGGCGGCGCTTGCTGCCGCTACTGCGGTGAATGGCGAGAATCATGTGGACACGATTCAGACGACTCTGCGGCTCGGCGTTTTTCTGGGTCACACCTCGCGGCCGTTTCAAGCATTGCAATATCTGCAAACCGCTCGTGACAAGGTCCTGAAGATTCGAGGCGCAAACGACCCCTTTCATACGCCCCAGGTGATGCTTGAATACGGCGTGGCGCTGGCGCGCACCGGACTGGTGGAAGCGGGACTGGACGCGATTGACACGGCGATCGAGAACCGCCGCAAGAACCGGCCCGGAACAAGATACCTGGCCACCATGCTGGAATATCGTGCCAACGTATTGCTCGAAGTAGGCGCCTATCCAGAGGCGAGATCTGCGCTGGATGAGGCCTCCGACATTCTGAAAAAAACGAATGATAAGTCCGATTGGATGAATACCTATTACCGGGCGAAGCTGGCTTTGGATACAGCAGATGACGGCGAAGCGTTGCGCCTGATTGATTCAGAACCGGTGGCCGAGCCGGGCGGAAAGTTATCGCAGAGAGTTTTGCGGGATACGGCGCTGCATGCTATGGCAGCTCTGGCACGAAGGGACGCGGCAGGCGCGGTTCGAGAGGCGTCGAATATCCGGCAACAGATCGCGGCCAGCACTCTACGCCCATATTTACAGGAATGGGAAGCAGGCGCTGCTTTGCTGGAGGGGCGGGGCTACTTGATGGCGAAGCAGGCGGGCCAGGCGCTTCCAGTGCTGGAAAAGGCGGTCGAATTGAGGGCTGGTTTATCCGACCCCACGAGTCTTGCTTTGGCGGATGCCTACCTCTGCTTAGCCGAATGCCGAGCTACGCTTGGACAGAGTGCAAGGGCGCATGATGCGCTTGCAAAAGCCCGCCAAGCATTCGCAAGCCATCCACGAGTGGGAAATCAGCATCTCGAGCTTCTACGAGAGGCGCAAGCAGGCATTGCCGGGGTGACGCGAAGCGTATCCCAGGCGCGATAGACACTCAGATTCTGGAACTCTTACCGTCGTCCCTTCGTAATTTGCATCATGGAATCCGTCTTTGCCGATGTGAGACAGTCGCTGCGCATGCTCAAAAAGAGCCCCGGTTTTACCGCCGTAGCCATTACAGCGCTGGCCCTCGGCATCGGTGCGAATACGGGCATTTTCAGTGTTATCAACAAAGTCATTCTCGAGCCGCTCCCCTATCCCGAGCCGAACCGCCTGGTAAAAGTCGGACGCAAATACCCCGGCGGCGAAGGTTACTCGAATTCAATTCCTAAATACATGGCTTGGCGGCACAACAATGTGTTCTCGCTTATGACGATCTACGATCAGGGCGGCCCCGGGCTCAACATTTCCAGCGGCGATCGTCCGGAACAGGTAAAGGGCGTCCACATTTCGGCGGATTATTTTCGCGTATTCGGAATCAGCCCCATGCGAGGCCGCAATTTCTCGGCTGCTGAGGACAGCCCGAACGGTCCGAAGGCCGCCATCATTAGCGAGAAGCTTTGGCGAGCGCATTTCGGCAGCGATCCGCAGATCCTTGGGAAAAGCATCCTCCTCAACGGCGACGCGTATCCAGTGGTCGGACTGATGCCGGGTAGTTTTGTGCCCGACCCGCCGGCTGACGTTTGGATTCCGCTTCAAGCGGATCCGAACAGCACCAATCAAGCCCACTATCTTGCAGTGGCGGCACGGCTCAAGCCCGGCGTCACGCTCGAGCAGGCGCGAGCCGAGATGCGGCTGGTTGGCGAGCAGTTCCGCCGCGCCAATCCGAAGTGGATGGACAAAAACGAAAGTGTCGCCGTAGTACCCATGCGCGAAGCAATGGTTGGCAACGTCAGAACCGCGCTGCTTATCCTGCTAGGCGCGGTGTTCCTGGTCTTACTGATTGCCTGCGCAAACGTCGCGAACCTGTTGCTGGCCCGCGCGACTGGACGTCAACGGGAGCTGGCAATTCGCGCCGCGATCGGTGCCAGCCGGTGGCGCGTCATCCGGCAATTGCTTACCGAGAGCATTTTGCTGGCAACTCTGGGCGGCCTCTCCGGCTTGATTCTTGGCGCTTGGGGTGTGCGGAGCCTGCTGCTGCTCGTTCCCGGCAACATCCCGCGTCTCACTGACAGTGAGCATGTCCAAAATGTGATCTCGCTGCTCGATTGGCGGATTGCCCTATTCGCCGCCGGCATCTCCGTTCTGACTGGCGTTTTGTTCGGACTCTTTCCGGCATTGCACATTTCCAATCCCGACGTGGCTTCCACTCTGAGAGAAGCGAGCGGGCGGACCGGTACCGGCCGGCGGCAGAACCGCGTGAGAAAGATTCTCGTGGGAGCGGAGATGGCGCTCGCATTGGTGCTGCTGGTTTCAGCCGCGTTGTTGATTCGAACCTTCGTCGGCCTGAGTTCCGCTAATCCAGGCATCGATCCGCGAAACGTGCTGACGCTGCAAACATCGCTCGCCGGTGGAAACTACTCAAGCACCGAAACAGTGGATCGTTTTGCCGTCCAGGTGATCAGGCGCGTCGAGGCGCTCCCCGGCGTACAGGCGGCCGCGCTTACCATTGCCCTCCCGACCGACACCGAAATCGATCTGCCGTTCAATATAGCCGGAAGAGCTCCCAAAGCAGGACAAACCTATGAAGGTGGTGAGCAGTACCGGTTTGTGTCGCCGCATTACTTTTCGGTATTCAAAATTCCGCTCCTGCGGGGACGGTCGTTCAACGAACGCGACGTCACCAACTCCGCCAGAGTTGTCGTGATCAATCAGGCGATGGCAAAAAAGTATTGGCCTAAAGCCGACCCAATCGGCGCGGTCCTCATCATCGGCAAAGGGTTAGGACCTCAATTCGAAGATCCTCCGCGGCAGGTGATCGGTATCGTTGGCGATGTGCGGGAGACGGGCTTGGGCGATACCAATGTCGGTGTGATGTACCTTCCGCAAAGCCAGGTACCTGAGGGCATCACGCAATTAGCAAACAGTGCTCTTCCGCTTTCCTGGTGCATCCGATCGACCAACGATCCCAACTCCATTCGCAGCGCCGTGCAGCGCGAATTCCAGGCAGTCGACGGACAAATGCCGATCTCGAAAATCCGGACGATGAGCGAGGTGATCGCGCAGGGAGTGAGCCGGCAGCACTTCAACATGCTGCTACTGAGTATCTTCGCGGGTATCGCGCTGGTTTTGGCCGCCATCGGCATTTACGGCCTCATGTCCTACACAGTGGAGCAGCAGACACAGGAGCTCGGCATTCGCATGGCGCTGGGCGCTGCCAAAAACGACATCCTCAGGCTCATACTGCACCAGGGAATGACACCGGCGCTCATCGGCGTGGCCGCCGGTCTCGCAATTGCGTTTGGTTTAACCAAGGTGCTGGCCAGCCTGCTCTACGGAGTGAAAGCAAGCGATCCCCTCACATTCGGACTGGTGGCGGGGATACTGATCCTGATCGCGCTCGTTTCCACTTGCATCCCGGCAGGCCGGGCGGCCCGAGTAGATCCCGCGCTGGCTTTGCGGGACGACACATAGATTCCCTCAAAAACTTCTCTGATCGAGCAATTCTCGCCGTGTTGCTTGTGCGGGGTTCGCCAGAAAATTCGGGTACCCGAGATCTAAACGGGCGACTTTCGCGTATATTGATTTGGAGAATAGAAAACGATGAACCAATCCAATACCGCTGTCATCCAGAACGTCTATGCCGCGTTCAATCGCGGCGATACTCAAACCGTACTCGCGAATGTAGCGTCGAATGCAGAATGGGTGAATTACGGTCCCAGTTCCGTGCCTTACTTCGGAAACTTTACGGGCCGGATTACTGATTTCTTCCAAGCCATTGGGCAAAGCACGAAGGATGGCAATGTCGCGGTCGATCGGTACATCGAGGCGGGTGATAATGTGATCGCCGAAGCGCGGTGGACCGCGACTGTGAAGGATACCGGAGGGCGGATCGATGCACCCATCGCTCACGTCTTCACATTGCGCGACGGCAAGGTCAGCAGCTGGAGAGGCTACTCGGATAGTGCCGCCGTAGTGGCGGCGCACATCGGTAAGACAGCGACCGCGTAGCTTCCACTCAGTAAAGCCGGTTGTGAAAAAAAGACCACACCAATCGCTTGCGCTCATGGCTCCGAGTCAGAATCAACGACCTACGAAGGAATACGTTCATTCATGACGGATTTTCACAATCCCTGACGCGCGGGGCTCGGTTCGTTCAGCTGATTTGCCGCAATAAGAGCAACGTGCGGTCGTCCGATATCACTCCGAAGCTTTCAGAACCGCGCATAATTGCGGCCGCGATTTCCGACAAAGGCTTGCACTGGTGTTCGATCAGCGCGCGTTCGACGTGCTCGATGCCGAGCTCATTATCCGACTTGTCGAATACCTCCGTTAACCCATCCGTAATGAGAGCGAGAATATCGCCCGGCTCGCACGTTACCGTCCCGCGATTAAACTGAACTGCCGGGAAAAGGGCAATGGGGAAATTCTCTATTTCATGTCGAAGCACTGTCGATTCCCCCTTCCGGAAGTGCAGTAACGGCAGGTGTCCGGCAAGCGAATAGAACATCCGGCCGTCTATCGCGCGCGCCACATAGGCAAACGTGGCATAGGTGTTGGCAGACGTCAGAGGCTGCAGCGTATTGTTCAAAGCGTGCAACAACTCTTCGTCTCCAGCCCCCAGAGAGGCGACGCGCATCCTTACCGCCGACTTGACCATGCTCATGAGCACGCCGGCGGGAACGCCGTGACCGGCCACATCGGCTACATAGGCGAAAAAGCAGTTTTGGCTCGTGACCACGTCCAGCAGATCGCCTCCCACTGTTCCGCTCGGGATCGATAGCCCGTAAACTTCGAAATTCTCAATCTGCGTGTCGATGACGGGGACCAAGTTCCGCTGAATATCGGAGGCTAGTTTGATCTCCGTATGCGCGGCGAAAAAGCGTCTTCCTTCCAGGCGAAAGAACCAGATGAAGCAGATGTAACCGCATATAACCATCCCGAGTGCAACGCCCTGGTGCACCACAAAGGCTGTCTGGAGCTCGGGACCGGTTAGGGTACGGCTCCAATGCCGGTAAGCGTAAGGAGTGATTGTCATGTTCAGTACCGGGAATTGAAGAAAGATCACCAGCAGTATCGTTTTGAACATCCGGCGCAGGAATGAGATCGCCCAAACGACGGAAATACCAGCGGCTGATAGCAGCGAGAACAGGAAGGCGGAACGACCCTCCTGGACGAGCCGAATCGAGTCCGTGATCACGCCTGTGGCACCGAACAGGCAAGCAACGCCGGCAAGACAGGTCAGGAGGGATGGGAGCGGCATCGAGCGAAAAATTTCCGCTTGTGTTTTCCAGCCTTGCAACGTTTAATCCCCGCTTATCGTAGTACATGCTTCCTGCGCAGCTGCCAGGCAAGAAAGGCCACCGCTGCCCAAATACAAGTAGCGCCGGCAATGACGATGGCAGTTTGATGGCGTGGGAGAAACAGCCAAACCACCACCGCAAATGGCAGCAGTGCAATGCTACCCAAAGCGGTACCCACAGCTTCGAGCGCGGCTACCTCGCGGCCGCGATGGCTTCCCTGTAATCCCTGGCGTTGCTTCTTTTCTTTGGCGTGTTTCTCAGCTAGAGTTGCCGTTGCCGGGAAAATCGCGGGGAATGCCAGAAACAGTCCGGCAACCACAGGACCGAACTCCCGCGCCAGCAGCCCGGTGGCTGCGGTAATGGCTCCGCCGAAGAGAAAACGCAAACCATATTCATACCAACGGGTTTCCCGGATCGTTCGCTTATCGAGCTTGATGAGCACGTTGCCCTCATTTCAGAAACGCAAAGCATAGAGTGAATGCGGCTCCGAACCATGCGGGAAGTGAGTACAGCGTGGCGTGCAAGGCGGGTACTTGCCGCTTCTCAAGCAAGAAGGCAACCAGGAGGCTGTAGCAGCACAGGGCGATGGCGCCAGCGATCATGGAGCGAGCCTCGATGCTTGCGTAGGACTTACCATTCTTTAAGACGGTGAGCGTGAGAGTTGCCAGCGCGACTGAGGGCGCGGATCCAAACAATCCCGCAAAACTTTTAGGCCTGAACAGGTTCCCCAGAACTGCGAAAGCGGAAACAATAAGCCCGCCGAGGAGGAAACGAGTAACCACTTCGCTAAGCAAGAAGCTCGCCCACCATTATTAGCCGAAGTGTAACAATTGCTTCGACCTGCCCGGAGGCGTCTTGTCGCTGGAAGCCCCGCGCCAGCATAAGCTGGGTATATGGTTGTCGCCGGCCGGCAGAAGTCGATCGCCTTCTTCATTGCCCTAGGCGTCGGCCTCATTTCCGTTATTCTTCTCCTCTATCTCGGCTGGGTCATCTTCGACTGGCACACCGGCATCCTGCTCTTTTTCGGGGTCCTGCTGCTTGCTATGATTATCAGCGGCGTCGTATTAAATACGACTTTCCTGGTGCGTGAAATCCGCCGGAATGCCCAACACGATGCCTTCATCAATGCTGTTACTCATGAGCTGAAAACGCCGCTCGCCTCCATCCGCCTTTACCTCGAAACTCTTCAGAGCCGCCCACTGGATGAAGCCAGGCGCCAAGACTTCTACCGCGTCATGCTCAATGACAGCGACCGCCTCCTCTCGACGATTGAGCAGGTTCTGCAGACCGGGCGCGTGGGCCCTTCGAACCGCGTTCTGAATTCTTCGGTGGTTGAGTTGAATGGGCTTATCGCAGAGTGCGTCGATCGCGCTCGGGCACTGCACAATCTCGAGCCCGGTTTACTCGAGTATTGTCCTGGAACTCCCGTCAAGATCATGGGCGACCCTAATGAATTGCGGGCGGCGGTCTCGAATCTGCTCGAAAATGCGATCAAATACTCGGGCAACAACATCAATGTTCGCGTCGAGATGTCGGAGGTAGACGGAAGGCATATCTGGGTTCGCGTCAGGGACAAAGGGGTCGGTATTCCAAAAGCGGAGCTCAAACGGATCTTCAAGCGTTTCTATCGGGTCCCGGGTCTGACCGCAACGCGGCTTAAGGGAACTGGTTTGGGGTTATACATCGTCCGCTCCGTTGCCAAAAGACACGGCGGGCGAGCCTGGGCGGAGAGCGAGGGACCCGGACGCGGAAGTACCTTCGTGCTTCAGCTCCCGGTTGTGAGATGAGTCGAATTCTAGTAGTAGAAGACGAACAGCACCTTGCAGACGGCCTGCGGTTCAATCTGGAAGCCGAAGGCTATCAGGTTGAGATACTTGACACGGGCGAAGAGGCGCTGGAGGTTCTCAAGGCGCGTTCCGCTCCATTCGATCTTCTTGTGCTCGATGTCATGCTGCCGGGCAGAGACGGCTTCAGCATCATGGCGGAACTGCGCCAGACGGCACATTTTATCCCGACGTTGATGCTCACGGCCCGCGGCCACCCGGATGACATTCTGAAGGGTTTTGCCGCGGGCGCCGACGATTACCTTCCCAAGCCGTTCGAGTTGACGATCCTTTTAGCCAGAATCCATGGGCTTCTGCGGCGCCGTCAATGGCTACAGACTGCCGGTTCAGCCGCCCCTTTGATCGAGCAGAAGGACGTCTTCACTTTTGGCGAGAACGGCGAGAAGGGAGTAGACTTCGACCTGCTCGAGCTTTCAGTCCGGGATCAGGTCTTTCGCCTCACTTTGATGGAAAGCCAGGTGCTTCGTTACCTGATCAAACACGAGGGGAAAGTAGTTTCGAGAAGAGCGATGCTCGATGAAGTGTGGGGCGTTCAGGAAAATACCGACACCCGGCCGATCGATAATTTCATCGTGCGGCTTCGGCGGTATATCGAAGATGATCCGAGTGCGCCGCGGCACGTTCTGACGGTTCGCGGAGTGGGATACCGCTTCATCGCGACTCCCGCGAAGAAGAATTGAGAGCTTCCTCCGCCTTTTGGAGAAACTGGCGGGCCCGCTCGGTGATCTGCGCATAATTTCCGGACGCGATACTCTTTGCGTCCACCAATTCGCCGCCTACGCCCACAGCGCAGCAGCCAGCGCTCAGGAATTCGCCGATCGTTTCCAGATTCACGCCGCCCGTGGGAACGAACTCGATATGGGGAAACGGGCCGCGCAAAGCTCGAATGTACTTGGCGCCGCCCATCGCGCTGCACGGGAACACTTTGATTCCGTCTGCGCCCGCTTCCCACGCCGTCAGGATCTCGGTGGGAGTCAGCGCGCCAGGGAAAATCGCCTTCGAGTAGCGATGCGCGAGCTCTATCGTTCGCACGTTGAGGCTCGGAGTGACCAAGAACTCTGCTCCGGAAAGAATGCAGATCCGCGCCGTCTCCGGGTCGAGCACCGTTCCCGCACCGAGCAGAATTCTCTTGTCGAAGCGTTTCGCGACCTCCTCCAGGGCACGCAGCGCGCCATGCACCGTCATGGTGATTTCGGCGCACCGCAGCCCACCTTCATAAACAGCCTCAGCTGACCGAATGGCCGTTTCCGTGTCCGCCGTGCGAATGATCGGCACGATGCCGGTCTTCCTGATCTGGCTTACCACGTCCAATTGATTCATAAATCGCCTAAACGCAAGTGTACGCCGTGGAGCGAGCTTGCTCTGTTCGCCGCTCCGGTATGCCGATTACATTCACGACCTCCGCGGTTACGAATGCCGCGTCTCGCCAGAAGAGCAGACGTTTCTGTGGCACCAGAACCGTGAATAACGCGCCGTTCACATACACCATCGCCACCTCTGTACTGCTTGTTTGGACGGTAGTGAAATGGCGTTTAGCGATCGCCGGTCTCTCTTCGAGCAGATAGTCAGCCCATACGCTCCGGAAGACGAGATCATCCAAATCGTGCTTCTCGGTTCCAAGAGCTTCATGCGGCGCGACAAGGACACGATGCACTCCTGGCATTAAAATGCCGCTGAACCGCTCATTTTTGAAGAGCAACACTCGCTCGCGGTATCTCACAACTATTCGTTGCCACAACATACAGCACTCCTGATTCACATTTCTGTTACATGATCTGTTGGTTGTTACTCCTGCTGGACTTAGTTCGCAATCGTCCTCACGGTCGAAGTTCAAAATCGCCGGACGGGCTTTTGAAAAATCGACTCGACCGCTTCCTGACGGTCGCGGCTCGGTTAGATTGGAACTAAGTTAGGTTAGAAGCTGAGTACGGAATCCGTGATCGCGACGCGCATACCTTCGCGAGGATCGGTAAGCCTCTTTGATCGATGGGTGCGCATGGTGATCACTTCCGAGTCTCTAGTTTACTAACTCGCACACGACTGCGCAATACTTGGCGTCGATTTTTTTGTATCACCGCTCGAGATCTGGAGCGCCATAATGGAAGCGTCGAAGGAGATCCCATGAACCGTCAAGACACCCGGCGTAAATTTCTGCACAGTTCTCTGCAAACCGCGGCAGGTCTGGGCGTTGCCAGGACCCTACTGGCACAGTCAGCGCCATCGCCGGGAGCGCCGGCCGAGCCGGCTGTCCGGCTATCAACCAGTCCCACTCCTGATGCCGAGTGGCGCAACAAGCAATCCGGCATGTTCTATCGCCGCCTCGGCCGGGCGAATCTCATGATCTCCGAGGTGGTCTCCGGCGGAGATCCGATCAGTTCGGAAAACTATCAGCACCTCAACCTGGCGCTTGAAATGGGCCTGAACTATCTTGATATGGCGCCCGCCTACGGAAATGGCGATTGTGAAATCGCCTACGGTAAGTTTCTTGGCGGCTCAGCCAAACGCGACAAAGTATTTCTGCAGACGAAGGTGAGCGCCTTTGGCGGCTTGCGTAATCGCCTGTACCGGGATATCTTTAACGGCTTGCCTGCCGATAAGCAGAACGCGATCATGCGGCGGGTTGACGAAATCCGCCGGACGAATCTAGCCGAGAAGCCCGGTTACTATCTCACTTACTTCCCCGGCCAGCACGATCAGTTTGCCGGATCCTATCTGTGCAGCGCCATGATGCCCGATTACGCTCACCTGGTAGAGGGCAGTCAACAGTTTCGTAAATGCATTTCCGATTCGCTCGAAGGCAGCCTCAAACGCGTGGGCACCGATCACTTCGATCTGCTGATGTGCCCGCACGGCGCAAACACCCCCGATGAATTGGACAATCCACACATCTACGAAACCTTCCTCGAACTCAAGAAGCAGGGCAAAGTACGCTTTCTAGGTGTTACTTCCCACAATGATCCGGGCGGAGTGCTTCGTAAAGCGACAGATCTCGGCCACTATGATGCCGTTCAAATGGCTTACAACGTAATCAACGCCGGTTACGTCGATCAAGCGATCCTCGACGCCTCGTCGCGGGATGTCGGTATGATCGCCATGAAAACGGCGCATGCTGTCGCCACGCATCATAAGGAGATTCAGCCGATTCCGCAGTGGCGTATCGACAAGCTGAACCGCATCATTCCCGGCGACATGAAGCCTCCGCTGAAGGCTTACTTGTGGGTACTGCAGAACGAGCACATCTCGGCGGTGAACTCGAACCTTTGGGATGAGACCTTTGTCCGCGAGAACCTTTCTGTAGCAGGCAAGAAAGTCCAGTTGCAGGCCGCATAACTTACCGGTTGGCCAAAAAACAACTCTTTATCTGGCTCGGCTTTCTCGCGGCCATATTTGCGTATATGGCGCGCGTATACGCTCACAGGTATGCGCTAAGTCTCTTCTCCGCTTCGTGCATCTATATCTCTTTCATTCTTCTGCTGGCTCTTGTTCTGATCCCCGGTTTCTTCAAGAATCTGCCCGGCTTTTGGCTATTTCTCGTGCCGCTGTGGTGTTCGCCTTATCTTGTTTACGCGCTCGGAACCGGCGATTTCCGCTGGGGCTCGTTTCTTAAGCTGCTTGCCGTCGCGTTTCCGGTCTGGGCCATTTATCGCTTTCTTCCCGTCACAGATTCACGCGTCTTCACGTGGCAGGATGGCGCGGTCGCTGTGCTGCTTGTGGCCGCCGTCTTGTCGCATCAAATGCGCGGAATTTGGAACGTTCCGGTGAACCTTGATTTCATGGGCCGGCTCTTTCTGATCTCTGTCGCATCCTGGTGCTGGGTTTATGTGCGTCCAGTTCCCGGATTGGGCTACGAGTTCCGTTTCTCGCGGGAAATCGTTCTGCAAGCGTCCCTAAATTTCGTCTACTTTTCAGTTATTGCGATTCCGTTGAGTCTGGCTCTGCATTTCACGCGATGGAATCCACGCTGGCCCGGGTTCGGCTCGTTTCTTTTGAACTATCTCGAAATATTTCTTTTCGTCGCACTGTTGGAAGAGACGTTTTTCCGCGGTTTTCTGCAGACGCTCCTCTCGAGCCGCCTGGGTAGCTGGGTCACCGGCCAAGTCGTTGTCTCCTGCCTCTTCGGACTCTTTCATATTCTGCACGCCCCGTTTCCCAATTGGCGTTACGTTCTCCTGGCTACGCTGGCCGGATGGTTTTACGGCTCCGCCTTCCGAAAGAGCAGCAGTTTGATTGCCTCTTCTCTGACGCATGCCGCCGTCGATACCGCCTGGCGAACCTGGTTTTCCGCTCATTAAATAGCAAGTTCTGCTCACAGCAGATGCGCTAATGAAGAAATGAGCAAAGCAACGATGACAAACGACAAATCTCTGCGACAACACCTGGTCTCTCTGTTGAACCAAGGGGAAGCGCACGTGACCTTCGACGCGGCGATCAAGGATTTGCCGGCAAATCTCAGGGGCAAAAGGCCGGCGGACGAGGTGCATTCGCCCTGGGAGCTGGTCGAGCACATGCGGATTGCACAACACGACATCCTGGAGTTCGCGCGCAATCCAGAACATGTCTCGCCTCAGTTTCCAGCCGGCTACTGGCCCGCTGCAAAATCAACGCCGAGTGAAGCCGAATGGAAGAAGAGCGTAGAGGGTTTTCATGCAGATTTAAAGGCGCTTACGCAATTAGCAACTGACGAATCAAACGAGCTGTTTGACAAGATTCCGCACGGTGACGGACAAACGACGCTGCGCGAGATCCTGCTGGCAGCCGATCACAATGCGTATCACATAGGCGAGCTGGTAATCGTGCGGCGGCTGCTCGGCGCTTGGAAATAATGGTGTCGCCGTGCGGTGCGCTGTCGTTTTGCTTAACTGGGAAACGATCTACTCATGAAGGAGTGAAGATGAGCGAGTTGACAACGGCTGTTCCCGTTTCGAAAAAGGTGCTATGGACCGGACGCGTATTGAGCGCGCTGCCCATTCTGCTGCTTTTATTGAGCGCCGTCATGAAATTGATGAAGCCACCTGCCGTCGTACAGGGCTTTGCCCACTACGGCTATCCGGAAAATCTAATGGTGCCACTCGGTGTGCTCGAATTAGCTTGTACTGTTGTTTATGCGATTCCGCGCACAGCGACTCTCGGCGCGATTCTGATGACGGCGTATCTTGGGGGCGCGACGGCAACTAACGTTCGGGTTGGCGATCTGTCGTGGATCACGACGGTTATTCTCGGCGTGCTGGTGTGGGCCGGACTTTGCGCGCGCGACACAGCGATTGCGTGCCGTGCTGCCCCTGCGCAACTAACGGGAGGCCGCGGCCTGTGGAGAGCCAGCGCCCAGGTGCTGATCGAAAAATTTCGCCATGATCTGGTTCGCTTCCTGCGACTCGGGCAAGTGTACATCGTTCCAGAAGGCGTGGGGAAGGGCTTCGAAAACGACGAGCTGCGCGTCTACACCCGCGCGCAAGAACGCGCGGTGAAGGATGGTTGTTCCGCTGAGCAAGAGGTCGCGAGTGCTGGTGATCAACAGCGTTGGCGGAAAGCCCGTGAGATCGGCATAGACGGGAGAAAGCACCGGGTCCTTGGGATCGGTCGAGCCGAAGTAGCTAGAATCCGGATTGGCGGAGGGCGGAGAAAGCGGGCCTGAAAATCCGTTCAGCGAAAAAATGGCACGCGAATCACCGGCCTTGCTGAAATCGCCGAAACCCGAGAAGATGCCCAGCGCGCCTGGAAGCGGGAGCTTGAGTTGGCGGAGCCGGACGGCGATCTCACCGGTCAGGATCGCGCCTGCAGACGTGCCATACAGAGCGATATTCTGCGGTTGATACGTCTTGAGCGCATCTTTGTAAACAGCAATGGCATCCTCTATCGCGGCGGGAAAGGGATGCTCGGGAGCCAGCCGATACAGCACCGCGATCACCTTAGTCTTTGTAAGATTCGCGAGCGGAACGGTTTCGGTGAGCGATCCGGAATCTGAGTTGAATCCTCCGCCGTGTACGTTGATGAGCAGGCGGTCACGCCGGTTGGCTGGTATCTCGAGCGGTGTGATGACCCTGGCGGGTACTCCGGCAATGGTCTGTTCCGAGATGTTAACGGGATACATTTTGCGCGCTTCGGCGCCGGCGGCAGCTTGCCATTTATCGGTTTTGCTGCGGCGATCGGCCAAGGTTTCGGGAACCAGCGCGTCGGATTGAGGCCGGGCTAAGCGCTTCTGCGCTTCCGGGCTGACGGTCTTTGGAACCGGCACAACGCGCGTGATGTGAGCCGTCCCGTCGGCGTCGATGTAGCTCGAATCAGTTTGCGGAATATCGCGAGAAGGTTTCTGTTGAGCAGTTGCGCTGAGCACGAAGAAAAACGTCCCGGCGCACATAAGAAGTCGGCATTTATACATGAGAAGACTCTGTCCCTGATTTTATGGCAGCAATAGCTCGCGCAAACCGGCATCCACGTTGGTAGCGACTTCAAAATAGCCGATCATCATCTCGTCCCAACTCTGCGGGCCGAAATGAACCATCTTGGTGGGATCGGGGTTGCGTGGGTTATTGGGCGAGTTATCAAAGTGAGCTGTGCATTCGATGGTGCTTCCGGCAGGCAGGGGGCGCGGGCCGGCGAGATAGTAGGAAAGTTGCCAATCGTAGCTATAGTGCGGCACCTTCAGCAGAGTTTCAGAATGGCCATCCGGATAGACGACGCGAAACTCGAACGATTTGCCACGCAGGTGCATGTGAGGCAAAAGCGAAACGAGTGTGGCTGGATGATGAAGCGTCAGGCTTGAATCGACACGATAATCCGGATCGCCCGGCGGTATGCGAAAACGAATGTTCGCCGCAGCCAACATCAACACGCGCTGTTGGGGAGGCGTGTGCGCGGGGACAAGCCCGATTCGACTCTGATCGCACCCCGGAGTGCCGTCGGTGGTGTAGTGAAGCTGGAACACGAGATCGCTGCCCGCTTTGATCAGCTTGGCTTGCCCGGGCGCGAGAGTTTCAGGAAGAGCGCCGGGACCATACCCGGCAAGAAATTCGCCCGGCACGCCGGTATCAGTAGAACCGCGTTCCAAGGTAAATGGAACACCTACAGGCTCAGAAGCGAGCCAACCCGAGCCGGGCTCGCGCACGCTAACCACGATGTGATGCGTGTGCCGGCGATCGCCGGGCCGCACTTCGGCGAGGCGCACCCAGGTGTCCTTTTGGAATTGGGTAGGCACGATGACATAGTGATACGGCAGAATGCCTGCCGTTGGAATCTGGAAAGCGGCCGGCATTTTTATTACGATCTCGGGTTGGCCGATCGACCAGCCTTCCACCCACTTTCGCGGCTTCGGCGCCTCTGCGGCAATTCCCGCCGGCGCTCCGGCGTCGACCCACTCCGCGATCGTTCGAATCTCCGCGTCCGAGAGACTGCGATCATTTGAAAAACGGCCATAGCGCGGGTCTGCGAACCAGGGTGGCATCTGGCGCAAGAGAACAGCCTGGCGAATCGCGCTCGCCCAGGCACGCGCTTCTTTGTAATCGAGCAGCGGCATGGGCCCGATCTCACCGGGCCGGTGACAGGTTTGACAATGCCGCTGCAGGACCGGCAGAACGTCGCGATAAAAAGTAGCGCTCTGAAGGTGAGTCGCGGCAAACGCGGCCAGCAGAATAGCCGGCAGCCGCTTACTGCATCGTCGTGCTTCTGAAAGCTTGGCCGACATGGAGAACCGCCGAAACTGCCCGGCTGTAGTTCATGCGCATAGGACCAAGTACCGCAACATGCGCCTGCAAGCCGTTCTGCAAACTGAAGCGCACGCCAATGAGAGAAAGTTCGCTCATGCTCGGATGGATGTCTGCCAGACCGACCTGAATAGCGGGTTCTCCCTCTCGTACTTCCAGAAAATGTTCGAGCAGTTGAATAATGCGCTTCTTCTCTTCGAGCGCGCGGAAGAGTTCCCGAGCCCGTTCCCGTGTGAGACGAAGGTCGAGACCGATCAGGTTCTCGGCGCCATCGAAATGAACCTCGGGCATGGCGCCTAAATCGAGCAAACCTTGTTGGTACAGAACGTTCACCCGCTTCAAGATGGCATCATAGGCGGCGCTCTCCAGATCGAAGCGGCGTTTCAGCTCACGATGAATGTTCGGAAGTGCCCAACCGCCGAAGTTGTAATTGATGTAGTTGCGGATAGAGACGAGCTCATCCTGTCCGACGTGATCCTCCACCTGGATGACTTTATTGCGCACCATGCGGTCGCGCGTGATCACGACCATTAAAATGCGGCGGTCGGGAAGCGCCAGCAATTCCACCTGATCAAGCGTCTGATTCTCGGTCGGGATGGCGGCAGCGATCCCGAAGTTGCGAGTAATTTCGGTGAGCAACTTGGAGGACCGTTCGATGCGCGCTTCTACGCTGCCTGCCTTCTCGATTTCGAGATGAAGGCGATCCAGTTCGGCTCGTATGATCCGGCTGGCGAACAGAGTCTTGACATAGCTCTGGTAGGCGCGCAACGTGGGTACTCGTCCGGCTGAGGTGTGGGGCTGCGAAAGGTAACCCTCCTCGAGCAGGTCGGCCATCATGTTGCGGATGGACGCAGAACTCATGGGATACTTGCGTGCTATAGTCCGCGACGCAACCGGTTCGCCAGTTTCGATGTAATTTTGAACGATCGCGTGCAGAACATCAAAGTGACGCGCCGTCAGCAAAGTCAACACTGTACGAGACTTAATAATAGTATAGAGATTCTGCCGCCGGGTATGCTGCTTCTGGGAGTCAGCTGCGGCTGGATTCCGCATAGGTCACTACTTTGGCGTGCCGCCAAAGGCGTTCCAGATCGTAAGACGAGCGCGCATTCTCGGAAAAGATGTGAACCAGGAAATCTCCATAATCCATGAGAATCCACTCGCCGTGCTCGTAGCCCTCGATACTTGCCGGCAACTCGCCCAGCTCTCTTACTCGCTTGTGGACTTCGTCGCAAACGGCGCGTCCTTGCCGGGGATTAGCGACAGAACAGATCACAAAAAAGTCAGTGAACGACGTGACAGGGCGAAGATCGAGTACCTTTAGATCGAAGGCCTTTTTGGATTCAGCGGAACGGGCGGCTGTGAGCCAGTTGCTTTCAAGCTCCGCTGCGGTAGAAATATCGGAGCTATGGGAACGGCGTGACAGACTTGTCGTAAGGCTCTCCTAGCGCCTAGCGTACTACAAATTACTACTTTGCTGCGCATAATAGAGTGACGACGGTGCTCAGAGGCATTCAACTTCACACTTTGGTACTAGCCGCGCTTCTCGGCGCGACAATTCCGACCTTTCAGAGTACGGCCGCAGCAGTAGGTCAAGCGATCGAGTCGGATGGTTACGATGCGGTTGCTCAGAGCGTGGTGGAACGCGCACAAGATGAGGTTGCGCAAATTCAGGTGCTGGTAGCTCAAGGAACTCTGCCCAAATCGCGGCTTATCGATGCGCAGAATCATCTGGCGGACGCGCGGGACGAGGTCATCCTGGTCCAGACGCTCTACAGCGAGCTGCGATTGCAGGACATGACCACTGCGCAAGCCGACGCAATGGTGGCGGCCGCGAACCGCAGAGTCGATCGCCAGCAGCAGATGGTACAATCCCGCCGCAGACTCCTAGATTCCGGGATCATGGCAGAGTCGGATTTCGAGTCTTTCGAGGACGAGCTGGAATCCCGGAAGCGAGTACTAGAACTCGCGAAGAACCGTACCAAACTGTTGAACGAACTGAAACAAATGGCCGAAGCCGAGCAACAACTTGAGCGCGCCGCACTATCGGCTAGAGGGAACTCCCTCACCGGAGTGATGATCCGGTACGATGGCAGCGGTTCCTTCCGTCTCGCTCAACTGCCGGCGATTTCACGCGAGTTTGAACGGCAGTTTCATCATCCCTTGCCGGTTAGCGCACTGGGTGAAACGGCAGTACACAAGGCGATGGGGCTCGATCATCGCAACCGCGCGGATATTTCCCTGAATCCCGATGCCACGGAGGGCGTCTGGTTGAGACAGTGCCTGGAGCGGCTGCGAATTCCTTATCTTGCTTTTCGTTGCGCAATCGTTGGAGCCGCTACTGCTCCACACATCCACATCGGACCGGGAAGTACCCGCCTTACGTTGGCGCAAAGATAGACGTTCGCGCCAACAGAGCAAAAATCGCGAGCGCGGGAAAGAGCAGAAGCAGCGTTGCGGGTTCCGGAACTGCTAATGTGAAGCGCTCTTGAGCGATTGCGAAGTCGTCACCATCCAGGTTCGTAATGACCACGCGCGTGAACGGAGTCGTGGTGGTAAAGGCAGCGTATAGTACCGCGCCGGCGTTGCCGTTTGGAAACCGGTCAATCGTTCCAACCAGTGTCGAGCCGCTGTAGAAAGCGGCGGTGGTTTCCTCAACCGCCGGATTATCCGGCTCGACTTCCAAGCCGAAAGCGCGGACCGGCTTGATCAAGCTGATGCCCAGAGAGGAAATGCCGTTAGTAAAACCGACACGAGGCCTGGACGTTTCAACCGCAGGCGGACTGCCCCAGGTAGCCCAGCTTGTTGGAACTGTATATTCCACAAGATCGCTGCTGTAAATGAGTGTCTCTCCGCCTATAGAGCCACCGCCAATGATGGTTTGATCGGGGTCGGTGAAAGCCAATCGCGTTGTGCCATTTAAGTAAGCAATTGTCGGTTGCAGAATAGGAATAAAATCTGCTCGGAGCGCGCACTTAGGAAGGGCAGCCGCGGTCAAAGCCAGGAGGCCAATCCGGGCGGTTGGAAACATTTTTACCCTCTATGAAACAGGAGAGTCTCAGTTTAGCAAACATGGATCTCAGGCAAGTTAAGATTGTCAGCGATGAGCGCTAGCGCAACACGAGTTCTGATTTCTTCGGACGAAATTAAGAAGCGCGTCGAGGAATTAGCAGCCGAGATCGAAGCCGACTACCTGGAGGGGCCGGTTTACCTGATTTCGATTCTCAAGGGCTCGTTCATTTTTCTGGCAGATCTGGCGCGAGCCTTCAAAAATCTCCGCGTGAGAATCGAATTTATCGCCATCTCGAGTTACGGTAAACAGAAAACCAGCTCCGGGCAGGTAAAGCTCACACGCGATCTGGACGTAGCGATTGAAGGTCATCACGTGCTCATCGTGGAGGACATCATCGATAGCGGCGTTACGGTGACGTATCTGCGGAACCTGCTAATCAATCGCAAGCCGAAATCGCTTGCTATCGCGACGCTGCTCGATAAGCCCGAAAAGCGCATCCAACCCGTAGAGGTAAAGTACGTAGGATTTCAAATACCTGACGAATTTGTGGTCGGTTACGGGCTCGATTACGCAGAAGACTACCGGCACCTGAGCGATATTCGCGTACTGAGCGATTAGGCCGATACTCTGGCGGCCTGCTTTCTGCGTTCATTACGCTTAGTTACTGCGTAGCCCGTGAGGAACAACACGCCGATAGTTATCACGAGAAGCGGAACCTGCTGCCACCACGGTAGATTCGGGTCGGCGTCCGCGCTTAGAGCGTCTCCTGTCAGGCAACAAAGAACATGCACAGAAAATACTTCGATGGAAGCCCGGCCAAGCAGAACCAGAGGCTGAAAGATGGGCACGGCAGCGATGTTTTGGCCGAAACGAACTAAAAAGATGGCCAGGGCAGCGAAGTTGATCACGCGCGCGGGTCCAAGGTGCCACTTATCGATGAGCCAGCCGTAGGAGTCGGGATTCATCCATTGATCGACTGGGCTGTAGCGCAGAATCAGGAAGACGATGACAAGCGAGATACTCAGCCGGACCAGCCAGCGAGGGAGTTCCGAGCTCTGCTGGCCCGCCTCGCCGCTAATCTGGTCGGAGTAAATACTTCCGAGCGCCAGGCCGACAATCCACAGCAGCTGCCATGCATACATATCGAATGCGCCCGTTGAATTCTCCGGCACGTTCAACCCAAAGAGATTGACGTGACGGTATAACCAGGCTCGCAATCCGAATTGCGCCGCCGCCCAAATGACAAAACTCGTATAGACGACCGGATCCCAACCCCAGCGAGCGGCAACACGCCGGGCAAGCAACGTCAAAAGCAGAAAGATGACGTACATCGGAAGAATGTCGAGAAGCGAGGGCCGGTATTCGAGCAACGAAGCGGCGATAATCGCCGGCACAGGATGGGCCAAATAGAACGACATGAGGTTCTGTAATGCCATCCGGTGATATCTCACTCCAAATTCGGCTACGAGCGTAAACGCGATGACCAGCAGAGCGGCGTGATAAGCATAGACGCGCCCGGTGCGCCGGAAAAGATCGCGAACAGTGGCCCCGTGGCCGCGTGTTCTTTCGATGCGATGCTCCAGTTGCCCGATCATGAAACCGGCCAGGAAGATGAACCCTTCGGCTCCCGAAACGAAGCCGAAAGTCTGGTTCGAAACGATGCTGGCCTTGGTTGGGAGATGGGTGAGCGTCATCCACAGCAGAAGAAACCCACGCAGAATGTCGAGTTCAACGAGACGAGTGGGAGAGGATCGTTTACGTACTTCTACCGTCTCTGCCACTGCCCGATGCTCAAACACAACAAATCAGGTTTCAGAACTGAACAAATTCAGACGCGCGGCTTCGGAGGAGGAAGATCACGAGCCTTGCATTGAGAAATAAAGCCGTTGCGGCCGTGGGTGCCGTCGCAGAAAGGCTTGTTATCTGCCATTCCGCAGCGGCAGAGAGAAATTACTGTGCGTCCCGCCAGGCCAAAGGAGTTCCCTTCGGAATCTTCAATCGTAAATTCTCCTTCAATGCGAATGGGCCCGTTGTTGACGATCGTAACCTTCGCCGGCATGCAACCCGATGGTAGCAGAGAGGCGGCAAATTCGAGGGCTTTCTACATCGCCTACGGATTATCAGAAGGGCTCACTAATACGATCATGTGATTCTTAAAATCTGTCGTGGCCTGTCATCAAAATCGCTCTTGGAAAGTTACCCGGGCGCGTTCTTGCACGTCTGCTGCGCGCGCGCTAACTATAATTGATTTCGCAGGAGTCTGCGTGATTCAATTCATCTACGACACTGACCGGGAGCTGTTCGAAAGCGCGATTCGTTTTGCGCAGAAGCAGGTGAAACGGCTGATCGAGACTCATCCGGATTTCTATCCGATGTACACCATGAGCGGCGTTTGGAAGCATGATGGTCCGGCGCTGGCCCACTGGTGCGACGGCTTTCTTCCTGGCATTATGTGGCTCTTTTACAAGCGACTGGGACCTAACACCCCAGACTCACGTTTTTGGTGGGAGCACGCCATCCAATACAGCCGGCCGCTGGAGGCGAGGAAAAGCGAGCCGGACGTTCATGACATCGGATTTATATTTCTGACCGCATACTATCGCTGGTATCAATGCACTCACGATGATGCCCTGGTGAGCATCCTGGTGCAGGCCGGAAAGACACTGGCCGAAGGTTTCGACGAGAAAGGGCAATATCTGCGCTCTCTGATGGACGGTGATTCGGTGTACATCGACATCATGATGAATGTCGGCATTGTGTTTTATGCCGCTCGCGAGACGAACGACAAGCGGCTGCGCGACATCGCCACCCGGCACGCGCTGACCACGCGCAAGCATCTGGTGCGAGGAGACGGATCAACCGCGCAGGAAGGAATTTTCGATATCGAAACGGGAGAGTTCCTGAGACAGGCCTCGCAGCAGGGATACCGGAGTGATTCGTGCTGGTCACGCGGCTTGTGCTGGGCTCTCTATGGCTTCAATACAGCCTACGAATACAGCCGCGATCCGCGCTTCCTTCACACGGCCGAAGCATGCGCAGATTATTACATTTCGCACAGCCCGGCAGACGGCATACCGCCTTGGGATTACAACGCTCCCGCCGAGAGCCGAAAAGTGGTGGACACGTCGGCGGCAGCAATCGCCGCAGCCGGGCTGTTGCGCTTATGCCGCCACATAGCCGATCCGATGAAGGGGCATTTTTACTGGTCGACTGCCATACAGATCCTGCGCGGTCTCTGCACTAAATATCTCGCGAGCGCCGATCCCGACTGGCAAGGTGTTTTGAAAGGTGCGGTCTACCATATCCACAAGGGTTTGGGCGTAGATGAATCGGCGATCTGGGGCGAGTATTACTTTGTCGAAGCCCTGGAAGAAGCGCTGCGGGTCATGGCCCACACCACGGGTCACGCGGGCCCGAATTAGGTTAACGCGCGCCGTGAAGCCGCGCCTCGGCGAGCTTCTGTGAATCCCGACCCGCCAGCGGCGAACCGAGAGCGCTCAGCAGTGCCGCCAGATAGAACAGACTGCCGATGACGAGAGTCAGCTTCAGACCTACGTAGATGGCAAGAAACATGGCGGCGGCCGACCCCATAACACTGGATGCCGCATTGATGGCCCACGCCCAGCGAACTGAAGCGGGCATCACGCCCTCGAGCAGCGTCAAACCGGTGGGGAACGGCATGCCCATCGCAAAACCAAGCGGGCTGATGAGCGCCACTGTGATGAGAACCTTGATCGGGAACGGCAATGCAACGCCACTCTCGGATATGGGCGATACGACGAACGCCAGCAAAATATTGCCGAGCACAACGATGCATAGAACCGGAACGAGTCGCCGCATCTCATATCTGACGAGTTTCTTGCTGGCGAAACTGCCGCAGCCGCTGGAGAGCAGCATCGAGAAGATGATGACCGTCAAAGCGTAAGTGGGATGTCCAAGAAACAGAACGAACTTTTGAATCAGGGCGACCTGGATCACAATATAGCCCGCGCCGATAAAGAGAAAAAACAAGAGCGCGCGGTAACTGCCTTTTCCGCGCGGCAAGCGGTGGCGCAATACCAGCGGCGGTAAGGCAAGAATGATCAGTGTGGCTATGATGCTGATCGCAACCAATGCGAACAGTACGGGCAGGGCGGAATTGATCTTGAAATCTTCGGTATTGCGCGACCCGCGAAGAACAAAATCAAGAAGGTCGCGCGGTTGAACCGTATAGAAGAAGAAGGGGCGATTATCGCTGACCGGACGAACATCGAACGGGTACGAGTCGTAGAATTTGGCGAGGCGTGAAGTCGTAAGCAGTGTCCGGAACGGCGTATCCAAAAGAGTGCCGGGAAGATAAATAACTTCCATTCCAGCGGCCTTTGCTCCCGCGCTTATGCGGTTCAGGTCGGAGGGAGTAAGCGGATTGCGCGCTACCAGGATGGTGTCCTGGGCGCCGAATTTGTGGAGGTCCACGGCATGTTCGCGAACGACGGCAATGTTCCGAGCAGGATCGGTCTGCCCGAGATGACGGAGCGCGGCCACGGCGAGCGAAACCACACGCAATGACTCGCGCGGCGGATCGAAGCCCCAGCGTGTGAACGCCATTACCCCATCCGGAGTGAGATGAGAAAGATAGTCTTCGAAGGCGTTTGTAGTGTAGAGATTGTTTTCTGATAGAGCGAATGCGCCCGCAGCAGTGGAGGCCCAGGTATCAACCAGGGTTGCCTGGAGAACCTGATAATGCTCGCGAGAGCGGCGCACGAAGGAACGGCCATCTTCGACCGCGATCTTCACGTCGGGTCGCAGATATAGGTTGTTACTGTAATACGCGAAGCGCTTTCGCATGATCTCGGTGGCGATGATCGGGTTGATTTCGACACCGGTAACATCCGTGCTGCCCGAGGCGAGCGCGCGCCCCACATCCCAGCCTCCGCCGGGTCCGATGATGAGAGTTCTGGCTCCGGGCCGCAGCAGATAAGGCAATCCCGGACCGTGATATTTCAGATCGAATTTCTGCTTAGCGGTCAGATTGCCGAGATCGAATTGAGCCAGGTACGTATTCGCGTCTCCATCGATGATGATGAGTTGCGCGCCGTCCGGCTGGCGCTTGAGCGCAATGCGCGAAAAACTGTTCCAGCGAACGAATTCCTCGTTCGAGATCTGCTGGCCCTTGGCAAATTTGACATCAATCAGAGATTTTTTCGCGTTCAGGGTAATCAGGCCGACCAGCGACAATCCCAGCAAGACTGCAACCACGCGGCCGCGCGACGAACCGGCCAGGTGAAACCAAATCGATGCGGAAACCGCGAATACAGCGGCGGAAACCAGAATCGTGTTCGGACCACCTACGAAATTGAGCAAAATGACCAGTACCGAGCAGCCGCCTGCGGCTCCTACAAGGTCGAAAAAATAAACCTTGTTTACGCGGGCGATTGTATCGGCGACCACCAGCGAAGTAATCGTCCCCGACAACAAAAAGGGAATCGCCGCGACCAGGTAAGCAGCGAGCAATCCGACGGTGGTCATTTCTCCCGTCCTTCCAAGAAGAAACGAAAGGCTCAGGGCGATGGCAACAGCATTAAAGGCAGCGAGTGTACCGATCTTGTGATAGAGCGTTCCAGGCCACGCCGCGACTACGTAGGAGAACACGCCTCCAGCCCCTAAGCCGAAGAGAGCGATAGAAATTGCAAGAAAGGCGAAGTGGTAGAAGTACACTACCGAGAACACCCGCGTCAGCGCGAGCTCTAACACCAGTGTTGCGAGGGAGGTGGCGGCGATTCCAAAGTAGATCTGTGGCCAGATCAGATGACGGCTCGAGTGCTGCGCCTTCGGTCGCGATGAAGTAGTAACCAACAACCCCTATGTTAAAGGAATCCGCAGATATTCCCGGGTTCGCCGCGACGCGTTCGCACGCATGCTCTCCATGTGGGCGAGGCTCTCAAACAGACAGGACACAACTTCACTCTACTCCGGACGGACTCGGGAGTAGGGACTCTTCGAAAATGATCCCAAATGCAGATTTGACATATTGGAATGTTTTCGAATTGGTCTGCGAGCAGCCTTCTTGGACGATCTTTCCGCTGCCTGTCGTTCACGTTCGATGTGCAGTTCCTTGAAGTCATCCCCGACGACCGTATAGCTGCGCAGCCGGTCTAGACTACCTGGGGCGCCGAGGGAGGCATCAGTCAGCATATTCAGGCAAAACATAGGCGCTTCCTGCATAGGAACTCCGTTTTTCAGCAGCAATCCCAAATCCACCTGAATCGAGAAGCCGTTTGTGGACTTGTGCTCCTCCGCGGCACGAAATAGGAAGCATCGCGAATTACCGTCCTGCGTGAAGCCGTCATATGAGAAGTGCATGTTTACCTTTCTAAGGAGTTCTTTCTGGCGATCAGCAACGCACTAGCTCTCTGTCGTGCTGGGCGTGTACCGCGAGCTAATTTTCGGTTTTTGCTGCTTTCAGGGGCCGGCATCCCGGGAAGAGCTGCCGAAGTCTCGTCAGAGCCTCCGCGCGCGTACCGCTGGGTGGCTCCGAAAGGCTTGTGAAGCCTGGCTTGTGTCTCAACATTCTCCCGATTCGCTTGGGATCTGACTGCCACACCGCAGGAACTCCGTTTTTTTCGACAACATAGAATTTTGATGGCATATATTCCTTTCGTCGTTGATGACGTACTTGCTTACGCGGAAGCGACCGGAAAATCCTCGTAGCCTGGAAGCATTTCCATCGGCCCTATGTTCCGATGCGCGACAGAACGCTTGAGTGCGCAAGGAACCCGGGTCTTCCGCGCCCAGGCTTTTTTGCTGAGATTGGTAATCAAACGGTCGGATCCGCGAACCTCTCCCAGATATTCTCCTTGACATCCATAGATTTCATCTCCTTCAGCGAAGTAGCCAACCTGATGTCCATCCATGTGAAACAGACCGTCAGAGGCCCGGTAGCCAACATAGCTGCCGCTCCAGTTCCAGAAAATCCTGACGATCGGTGGGGTTTCCGCCGTTGGCGCGCACGTACTCAAAACTAATTGCCTGGCATACACCGTCTCAAACGGACCTGATAAGGACCGGTGCGATCGCGACCAGCTGCTGAAAGGCCAAACTTCGCTTACAAACCTGACGATGATCGTGAGTCGAAACGCGTTGTTGAAGAACACCGGCCTCCTAAGCAACTGCATTCTAAGAATTGTTGTTCAGAAGATCCGACTTAGTTCAGAGGATCCGAAGAATGAGCACAAGTGCTCAAACACCTATATTATACGCCAAAAACTCTGAATTCAGTGCAACGAATGAACGGACGCAAGCAAACGCCCTAAGACACTAGCTGTTGTTACCAGCGAGGTTCTCGTCTCTTGTTGCCGCCGAAGCCGGGACGTCGTCCTGCGCCAAATGTCCGTTCTGGCTTAGGACGTGCTTCGTTTACGTTCAATGTACGGCCATTCAGGTCCGAACCATTCAGCTGATCAATGGCTGCGCGAGCCTCACTGGGATTTGTCATCTCGATGAAAGCAAATCCGCGCGGCTGTCCCGAGTCACGATCGGTCACGATATTTACGCGCTCGACAGTTCCGTAAGCTGCAAAGGCGGCATCGAGATCCTGCTGAGTGGTTTGGTAGCTGAGATTGCCGACAAATATGTTGGTCATGGGCAAAATTCCTTTGAAATTGAATTATCTTTGTCGGACAGCGCCAGGACCTGTCATTTTAGAGAGGAAGAAGTGCGGCCAGAAGGCAACCAACAACGAAGCTGGATTGGTGAGCAAAGACACCCCAAGTTTAGCGGAAAAACGTAGCCTCTGCAGAAGTTAGTTGAAGGCGCCCCGCAGAGCTCGAGTGCGTGTCAACTCCCCTAGCTTAAGGGAATCCGAGATATTCGCCGATTCGCCGCGCGATGCGTTCGCACGCGTGGCCATCCCCGTAAGGGTTATGCCGGCGAGTCATCTGTTCGTATTCCTCGGCATTCTCGAGCAGGCGCACAGTTTCATCTACGATTTTCCTCTGATCCGTGCCAACCAGCTTGACGGTTCCGGCCTCTACTGCTTCGGGCCGCTCTGTCGTGTTGCGCAAGACGAGCACAGGCTTCCCGAGCGAAGGCGCCTCCTCCTGAATGCCTCCTGAATCGGTAATCAAGAGATAGGCGCGCTGCATCAGATCCACGAATGGCAGATATTCGAGTGGTTCAATCAGCACGACATTCGTCTTCCCGCGCAAAATTGCGTCAACCGGTCCCGATACATTGGGATTGCGATGAACCGGCCAAACGATTTGAACATCCTGTCTGTCGGATAGGCGAGAGATGGCGCGGCAGATTTCTTCGAATTCGGAGCCGAAACTCTCACGCCGGTGAGCCGTGACTACAACGAGCTTTCTGCTTTGATCGAGAGGCAAATCAAGCCCTGACTGCGTGCCCGCGTTGATCCTCTCGCAGATAGTGAGAACGGCATCGATGCCGGTGTTGCCTGTAACTTCTATCGAACGGTTGTCAATGCCTTCGCGCCGCAGATTTGCGGCAGCACCGCTGGTGGCCGCGAAGTGGAGCGTGGCCAGATCGCCGGTGAGCAGGCGGTTCATTTCCTCGGGAAATGGATTGCGAGTGTCGAAGGTGCGAAGTCCCGCCTCCACATGAGCGACCGGAATGCCGGCATAGAAGGATGAGAGTGCGCCGCACAAAGTAGTCGTCGTATCGCCTTGGACGATTGTGAGCGCAGGCTTAACCTGGTCGAACACTCCGGCGAGAGCGGTCAGCAACCGTGCCGACAACTCCGGCAGCGATTGACCTGGCTGCATTAAATTGAGGTCGAAATCGGGCTGAGTGTCGAAAATGCGAAGCACCTGGTCGAGCATCTCGCGATGCTGCCCGGTAACACAAACCAACGGTTCAACGCGAGATTTGGAAGAAAGCCTTTGCAGGGCAGGGAGGAGAGGACACAACTTGATCGCTTCGGGGCGTGTTCCAAAAACAACCAGAACGCGTTTCGGAGAGTCAGTTGAGAAGGCGGAAGACTTACTTGTGGCGGTAGGTGATTCGACCCTTTGTGAGGTCATAAGGAGACATCTCAAGGGTGACACGATCACCAGCGAGAACTCGTATGCGGTTACGTCGGAGTTTGCCGGCCAAATGTGCGAGAACCGTTCGATCCTGATCTAATTGAACACTGAACAGTCCGCTGGGGAACTTTTCTACTACGGTGCCAGTTACTTCTATGCTGTCTTCTTTACTCATTCGCCTCGTTGTAAGTGGATTGAGCGGTATTTCCGGCGATGCCAGTCAGCCGCTAGGGAGCAGTATAGCGCGAATGGCGCCTTTAGAGGCTTTCGCGGGGTTAGTAGCGGTCCAGGTTACTCCTCGCGCAGAGCATCGATCGGATCCACTCGGATTGCCCGTCGCGCAGGCGGCAAGATCGCGAAACAGGAGGCGGCCAGCAGCAGCCCACAGACTACACACACCGTGGCAGGATCGTGCTCTGAAATTGCGAACAGAAATGAACTCAGAACACGGCTGCAGGCCATCCCGAGCGCCAGACCGATGAGCATACCCCAGGCGGTTAGGATGAGGCCCTGCAGGAAAAAAAGGCGGCGGATATTGTTTCCGGTGGCACCTACTGCCATTCGCAGCCCTATCTCCGCTGTCCTCTCGCTCACACTGCTTGACATCACCCCATAAATGCCGAGCGCCGATAACAGCAATGCGAAGCCCGCAAATATATCCATCAAGGTCGTGTTGAGACGGCGAAGACCGGTGGCATCCGCAAGTACGCTCGCGAGCGTTCTAACTCCATAGACGGGTTGATTACTGTCCATTTGAGAGGCGATTTTCCGAATCGCAGAAACCGTCGAATCCGGATTCCCGAGGACCCGCACCACCACGTTCATGTGCACCTGATTCTGATAACCGTGTCCGGAAACGATGTGAGGCTGTTGCAAATACGGTACGAAGATTTCCGGTTCGGGTTGTTTCTCCAGATCGTCCTGGCGCACGTCTTCCACGACGCCAACGATCTCACGAGGCCTTACGCCGGCGCCGTCATCGGTCAGGATCTGTTTACCTATAACGTTCCCATTGGGCGAATAGCGCAACACGAAAGCTCGGTTCACAACAGCTACCCACGGAGCGTTCGCACTGTCATTTCGTTGTAACGAACGTCCTTCCAAAAGCGATATCCGCAGTGTTTTAAAGTAATCGGCACTGATCGCATTGAAATCGGCCACATGCCTTTCCGTATTGGGTTGTTCAGATTGGCCGACGATCCGAAAAGCGCGTTCGCGCCGCCCGGTGTTGTATGTCTGCGGCAACCAACTGACAAGGGCGACGGACTGAACGCCTGGCAGCGAGCGCACGCTATCGAGAAGCCGCGCATAGAAGTTTCCCACCTCAGCATGAATCTGTACACCATCCGCATGCCAGACGAAATATCGAGGGCCGGAGAGAAAGAGCTGCATAGTGAGAACCCGTTGCTTATCGAAACCGGGATCGACGTTCAGCACGTTCAAAAAACTCCGAATCATGAGACCGGCGCCCAATAACAGTGTCACGGAAAGCGCGATTTGCACAATCGCGAACAGGTTCCTGAACCAGGCGTGATCGCGGCCGATGGCGGATCTCCCCGCCCGTTTGAGTGCCGTATTGAGATTGCCGCTGGTTCCGACGAACGCGGGAACAATAGATAGCAGGACGCCGCTCACTACAGAGATTACGATGCAAAACAGCAAAATGGGGATGTTCAAACGAATCGAGGTCAGCAGCGGGAAATAGCTCGGCGCGAGAGCTACGAACAAATGAATTCCCCAGCCTGTCAATAGAAATCCGATACCGCCGCCCATCAGCCCGACCAGAAGACCTTCATTCAGCAACTGCAGGATCAGCCGCCTGCGCGTGGCGCCAAGCGAAGCGCGAATCGAAATTTCACGAGCCCGCACTGCCAAACGTCCGAGAAACAGATTGGCGATGTTGGCGCACGAAATGAGAAGTACAAAGATCACCGTTCCCCAAAGCGGATACAGAACGCTCCTCCACTCGCCGAACTGCGCTTCCTGGACCGTTTGAACTTTCGCGCTCCAATCCTTATTCGTTCCGGGATGCGCGAGCGCAATCTGTTGCGACAACACATTCATCTCGGCTTGTGCTGATGCCAGTGATTCGCGTGGCTTCAACCTGCCCACTGCAATCAGCCATGACCGGAAGGCACGATCCTGTGAACGGGCATCGGGCAACGCAATGGGCATCCATATATCTGTCTCCCGATCGAATAGATGGAAATTCTTTGGCAGAATTCCGGCAACAGTTCGTAGCTCGCCGTTCACAATAATCTTTCGGCGAATAATGGATGGATCACTCCCGTAGCGCCGTTGCCAGAAGCCATAGCTGAGGACTACCGGTGCAGCTGAGCCGGCTTGTTCAGAGTCAGGGAAGAACCGTCCCACCACCGGCTGAATGCCAAGCGTTCTGAAAAGACCGGGGGTCGCATACTGTAGATTCGCCCTTTCCGGAAAACCCGAACCGGTCACTGTTACGGGCGAACCGGGAGCAACCAGTTCCAGTTGCTCGAGCGAGCGGCTGTTTTCACGCCAATCGCGGAAATTGGCGGGCGCCACGGGCGACCGCGCGATGCCCTTTGCGGCGTTCGACTCCCAAACAATCACCAGCCGGCTGGCATCTTTGAAGATCGGTGGAGCGAGCAACACCGTGTAAATTACGCTGAAAATCGTTGTGCTTGCCGCTATCGCCACGGCCAGAGAGAGGACGGCGAGTACGGCCATGCCCGGCGCCGCTGCCAGAACCCGAACTGCAAAGCGAAGATCCTGCCATATGGTGTTCATAGGCAATTGGCCTCCAGGCCACGTCGGTCAAGCACGTTGCTTTCCGATTCACGAAGCACTATTTCGCCGGATTTGGAATCAGCTACAGATTCTAGCGCCGCGGTCTCTGTCCGCTTCTGGGATCTCGCTGTGCGCGAATGGATGCTTTACACGTGAACGCGCCACGTCTCGAGAAAATCGGCAAATGCGGCAGGCATTCTGCGTCGCCAAAGGATTCCGATCAGTTCTATACCTGTCCAGAGAAAGAACGCGGCCGTGATCCAGTAGCGCACCTGGCTGCCGAAAAAGATCGGCAAAACGAACTGAATCGCGAACAGTACGAACATAGCCAGGGCCTCCCACCAGGCGAATTCCATGTTAAGCAGGAACGTCATGCCCGCCATGCTCTGGCCGATCGTGAGAAGAAGCTCCGACCTCTGTTCCGCGTCGAGACTAAAACCGGTGATCGCGCCTTGGCTCATAGAGAATACGAGCGGCAGCATGGCGACGAGCAGCGTCCACTGATTGATATTGCTTGAGGCTATATTCATGATGGCGACAGGAGCCTTTTCGTACTGGCGCGCGAAATAGAACGTTGAGGCAAGTTCCGGAAACTCCGAGACAATGGGCGCGAACCACTGAATGACAACGAAAGCCGGAACGCCGATTGCGCCCGCCACCGCCATGATGCTGCCCAGAAATGGAGCGGCAGTGAAATAGATCAAAACTCCTCCGCCAGCGAAGCAGAAAAAAATCCCCAGGTTGCGTTTTCCGGCGGACGCATTCACAATTGCGCGGGGCACCGCTGCAAGATCTTCGGTGTGCTCTTTTTCCTGGGCGGGCAGTTTCGTCAAGATCGCCAGATAAACGGCATAGATCACGATGAGCACGCAGGCGTCGTAGAAATGCAGGTTGCCCTTCCACCAGATCAGGAGGGCATAAAGTAAGGGCGGCAGGAGAGCGATCACTTCGATGCTGTGATGCGGGTCAAGAGCTACCCTGCGCAGTGGCTGGTGGGTGCGGCGGCGATACACGATGGCGGCAGTGAAATAGATCAGAGGCCAGGCGAGTCCGGTCAGCAGACGCAACGCCCCGGTGAGATTGGCCATTAGGTACGTCGTTTGGCGATGCCAGGCGAGTACTGCCTCGACTGCAAATTCGGGAAGAGTCTGCATCCAGGCGAGAATCGCCAGCGCAAAGCCCTGAGCGACGAAGAACTGCGCGGACTCCGCGCCCCAGGTAATCAACAACGAAGCCAGCAGAATGCAGGGAGTGGTCCAAGCGGCGGCCCAAGGACTCACTTGCCCGAGCGGCACCGCTACAAAAAATAGCGCGAATCCGGCCGCCGCCCGGCCCGTTTGGTTCTCTGTAAGAACACGCGCAAAACGGGCACGGTGTGAGGCGTGCCGCCCGAATGGCAAGCGAGTTCCTCTCCTGTTTGGCGGCACGCATCCGCGCCCTTTGCGCTCCCTGCTAGACAAAACTGACTTCCGCTTCCGCGCCAGGGGAGGGAGCCCGAATAATCGAGTGCTTTTCAAAAGCGGCCGATTTGAGAGGGAAGTCAGTCCGGTAATGTCCGCCCCGGCTCTCTTCACGTGCCAGCGCGGCGAGCGAGATGAGGAAGGCTACCTGATGCATGTTGCGCAATTCGAATTTGGCGCGATCCGGTGAGTCACAAGATTCGGAATGGCGCGCCAACAGGCGTTTGGCGGCCGCTGCCAGCTCCGGCCCGTTGCGAAGAACCCCGCAGGCATTCCAGGCAATGGCCCGAAGATCTTGCTCTGCGATCACTGGAAACAGCACATCTCGAGAACGCTGTCCGCAGGATTCCGATAGAGCGGAGCAGGAAGCCATGGCCTTGCCGGCGCGCGCGCCGAAGACCACGCCTTCTAGAAGCGAATTACTCGCCAAACGGTTGGCTCCATGTACGCCCGTACAAGCCACTTCTCCGGCTGCGAACAGCCGGGGAATCGTAGTGCGGCCGAGCAGATCCGTCTGTACTCCGCCCATCGCATAGTGTGCGGCAGGCCGCACGGGTGCCCAAGCGGTTTCAAGATCGATGCCGTATTGCAGACATGTCTGGTAAATGCGCGGGAATCTGTCGCGTACGAACCCGGCAGGCAGATGGGTCAAGTCAAGGAAAGCGCTAGCGCCGCCGGTCGCGCGAAGCTCCATGAGAATAGACCGCGAAACCACGTCGCGCGGAGCAAGTTCTTTCAGCGGGTGGTAGCGCTCCATGAACCGCTCTCCGCTGGGATTTCGAAGATACGCGCCTTCGCCCCGAAGCGCCTCGCTCAAGAGAAATCGCGGCACCCCGGGCACGTAGAGAGCAGTCGGATGAAACTGGACGAATTCGATGTCTGAAATGACGGCGCCGGCACGATAGGCGCAAGCCACGCCGTCCCCGGTCGCTACGTCTGGATTGGTCGTGTTCTCGAATACACGTCCCAAGCCACCGGTTCCCAGCAGGACGGCGCGGGAATGGATGGCTGCGCTCGACTGAGTCGTTTCATCGAACGCAAACACGCCCGCCGCTTCGCCGTTGTGCCGCAGGATATCGGTAACAGCGGAAAAGGTCTGGAAGGAAATGTTTTCGAGCGAACTGGCTTTCTGGCGGAGAGTGCGCAAAATCTCACGGCCGGTGGAATCGCCGTGCGCATGCAGGACGCGATTACGGCTGTGCGCGCCCTCGCGCGCGAAGAGAAGCTTTGCGCCTTCGCGATCGAAGGCTGTACCCCATTCGATGAGCCGTTCTATCGCGGCGGGGCCTTCTTCGACCAGCGTATGAACCGCCTTGACGTTACAGAGACCATCGCCCGCAACGATCGTGTCGTGCTCGTGCAGCTCTACTTCATCGTCGTCATTCAGAGCGGCAGCGATACCGCCCTGCGCATATTCAGACGAAGACTCGCGCAGCGTGTCCTTAGCTATAACCAGCACGCGGCCCGCGGACGCGAGCTCGATGGCCGCGCTGAGGCCCGCAACACCAGCGCCCACAACGACGAAATCTGTTTGGATATGCGAGAGCGGCGCGGCGATAACCTCATGGTACAGCACGCTCTCAGCCGTTCCACTGCATGGTACAACGGGAGCGCATGCCTACCTTCCAGGTGCATACCGCTCAATCTACTTATCAAAGCGTCGTCGAGCGAGGGATTTTGCGGCGAGCAGGTGAGTTCCTGCCCGCCGAGGCCGGCAAAGTTTTTGTAGTGACCACGCAGGACGTCTGGGACCTTCACCGTGAGGGACTGGATCCTCGAATTTCGGACCGGGCCGAAGTAATTCTGTTTCCTGGCGGCGAAATGAACAAGAGACTCTCGTCGCTCGAGAAGCTCGCCGATCAGATGTTGCAGCGCGGCGCTGACCGCACCAGTGTGGTCGTCGGCCTGGGCGGTGGAATCGTATCGGATGTAGGCGGATTTCTGGCAGCTGTCTTCATGCGCGGCGTCCCTGTGCTGCAGATTCCGACAACGCTCCTGGCGCAGGTGGATGCGGCGTTGGGTGGGAAAACAGGCGTCAATTTAGCGGGTGGAAAAAACCTGCTGGGTAGTTTCCATCAGCCGCTGGCAGTGCTGATCGATCCTGAGGTCTTGAAGACGCTCCCCGAACGCGAGTATCGCGCCGGCCTCTTTGAAGTGATCAAGTGCGCCATTATTCGCGATCCTGATTTGTTCCAGTTGCTCGCGCATCGCGCGCAGGCTGTGCACGCTCATGACCCATCGGTAGTCGATGAGTTGATCGCCGCCGCGGTCCGCATCAAAGCGGAGGTCGTCTCGGCCGATGAGCGCGAAGGCGATTTGCGGCGCATTCTGAATTTCGGCCACACCATCGGCCATGCGATGGAAGCGGAAACAAGATACGAGCGATTCCTGCATGGGCAAGCGGTGGGTTGGGGAATGCTGGCCGCCATTCGCTTGGCGGAGCTCACGGGCGAGCTGAAGAGTGATGACGCACAGGCCATGCGAGAGCTGATTCACCTCTACGGACCGCTTCCGCCCGCCACCGGATTGAGCCCGCAAAAGCTGGTGGGCCGTTTGGCCAGCGACAAGAAGACGCTGCAAGGGAGCGTTCACTTCGTGCTTCCTACTCGTATCGGACAAGTGAAGATAGTCAAGGATATTGATAACGGGAAGATCGAGCAGGCGATCACCGAAACTTTCAACTGAGATGTCGAAAGCGGCAACCGGCACCACGCCGGCAGGCACACGCGACGAGCGCCAGGCTTCGGAATGGGTGCGCGGGATGTTCGCCGGAATTGCGCCCAAGTACGATCTCCTCAATCACCTGCTCTCATTCAATGTCGATCGCCTCTGGCGAAGGGCATTATTGCAGCGTCTGGAACCTGTTCTCGCGCGCCCCGAAGCCCAGATTCTCGACTTGTGCTGCGGAACAGGTGACGTTCTCCTGGATTTCGAAAGAGTTGGCCGGGCGCGTGTCCTGGGAGCAGATTTCTGCCATCCGATGCTGCTATCGGCACGGCAAAAATCCGCCTCCCGAGGCTTCGCCAGCGAATTATTCGAAGCAGATGCGCTCCGGCTTCCGCTTGCTGACGCCAGTCTGGATGCGATCTCGATCGCGTTTGGCTTCCGCAATCTCACGGATTATCGGGGTGGCCTGGCAGAATTTCACCGCGTCCTCAAACCGCGTGGCGTGCTCGCGATTCTCGAGTTTTCTCATCCACCGGCGTTGCTCGTCAGAACAGCTTACGGCTTTTACTCGCGTGCGATTTTGCCGCTGGTCGGCGGCATGGTTTCGGGCTCGCGCGAAGCTTACTCCTATCTGCCCAAGTCCATTGAGAACTTCCCTCGCGCCGGTGAGCTGCGGCAAATGATGGCGACCGCCGGTTTCGGGCAAGCGAGGTACGAACTTTTGTCGGCCGGAATTGCAGCCCTGCATACCGGCGAAAAAATGCTGTGATTTTGGCGCTTGGTCAGCGGCCCGCCGCGGCCGCGCCGCCATCTCCCAAGGCGCGGTTGATTTCGTCACGAAGATTCAGATTACGCACCAGGCGAAGCAGGTAATTGGGATGCAATCCGAGCAAGCGCGCTGCTGCTTTGTAATCGCCCTTCGCCTGCACATAGGCATCGATGATAGCGTCGTGTTTCGCCTGGCCGACCGATTGGTGATATTTGGCCTTGGTGTCTCTCGGAGCTGAATCGAGCAGCGATTCAGGAAGATCTTCCGGCAGTACCAAATCGGAAACTCCAAGCACGACCGCCCGCTCCATTGCGTTCTCCAATTCGCGCACATTGCCGGGCCATGAATACTGCTCAATCATTTCCTTGGCTTCCTGTGACAAGCCTTGAACATGGCGCTTGCAGCGTTCAGCTGAACGCGCGAGGAAATAGTGGGCGAGTAGCGGAATATCTTCCTGGCGATCGCGTAGCGCCGGTGAATCCAGATTCACCACATTCAAGCGGTGAAACAGGTCTTCGCGAAATTTCCCCAGCCGCACCTCTTCGTCCAGATCGCGATTTGTAGCAGCGATCACGCGAATGTCGAGAGGATGCGGCTGCGTCCCGCCTACGCGTTCGAATTCACGTTGCTGGAGGACTCGGAGCAGCTTCGCTTGCAGCCCCGAGGCCAGCTCTGCCACTTCGTCCAGAAAAATGGTCCCGCCTTGTGCGAGTTCGAATCTGCCGCGCTTGAGCGAAATGGCGCCGGTAAACGCGCCCTTTTCGTGGCCGAAGAGTTCGCTTTCGAATAAATTCTCGCTCAGCGCCGCGCAGTTGACCGCTACGAACGGCCTTTCAGCCCGCGCACTCTGCTGATGGAGCGCGCGAGCGATCAACTCCTTGCCCGTTCCGCTCTCTCCGGTGATGAGCACCGTGGTATCGCGCGGTGCAACACGTGCAACCAACTCGAGAAGCTTACGAATCGCCGGGCTGCGGCCCACGATTCCGGTATTTACTCCTATCTGTTCCTGCAGCAATGCCTTCTCGGCTTTGAGTGTTTCCACTTCCTGGTTTGCTTCGAAGCCCACGGAAGCGAGCGATGCCACTGCGGTCAGAGTATCCAGGTGCGCGCTCATCGCGTGATTGCCGTGATTCTGAGGCTTCACAAGCAGGACGCCGCCGAGTATTCCGTCCAAATACAAAGGCACGCCGGCAATTCCGGTTGTGCTGTCTTCGAAAGCTCCTTCTTCACACAGGCGCGGGAGAGCGGAGCGAAAGTCCGTCTTGAAACATCCGGCCCGCTGGGCATACAGAGACTCAAACTCGGTCGCACTGCGCCCTAGAAGAAGCAGGCCCTCTTCGAGGGGTAACAGATCTCCGACAAGCCGGAGAATCTGATCCTGCAGGAGCGTCGTTTGCGCCTCGCCGACGCTCGAGGCCAAAGCGCGGAATAGGAATACCAGCGAGCAAGCTGCCAGCAGCACCGGCTTCGTATCCCCGGCGGAAACCGCAGAGTCCTCGGCCGTTGCGGATTCTCCTGAGCGGAACATCAGGACGGTGCGGCCAATGCCGATCTGGTCCCGATCTTCCAGCCAGCGCTCTGAGGAGCGTATGCCGTTCACGTACGTACCGAGTGAACTGCGAAGATCGCTTGCTACGAAGCGGTTGCCGTGCTTCTGGATATAACAGTGCCGCCAGGCAATATCCGGCTCGGAAAGCACAACTTGCGCGTTTGGCGCTCGCCCGATGAGCACCTCTCCGCCTTTAAGAGGAAAGCGTGTTCCGGCAAGCGGACCGTTGATGACGATCAGTTCCGCGCCCATAGTATCCGACTCAGTTTATCCGATCAAGGCAATTAATGTAACGAAATCAACTCGTGTTCGTCGCTCAGGAAACCGGCTTCGTCGCTGGATCGATCGACGTCGAGGAAGCGAGTATCGAGAAGTCTGTCAGTATCAATGCGTCCCATAGCTGAAAGCAGCGTTTCTTTGAGGAAAGGATGATCTCGTTCCATCTCACTGAACATATCGCGCAAAGTACGCCGGATCGTGCCTGTTTTTTGAGAGCAGCCGCACGGGATAACAGGAGCGCCGAGGGCCTCGGCGAACGAGCGCGTCAAATCTTCGGTAACGAATACCAGGGGCCGGATCAGCCGGAACTCTCGCTTTCTGGACCACGTAACCGCGGGTAACGCGCTGATACGGCCGGTGAACATGGCGTTGCGCAGAAAAGCCTCGCAGAAATCGTCCGCGGTGTGGCCGAAAGCAATCACATTGGCTCCCAGCGAACGAGCTATCTCATAAACGGCCCGCCGCCGGAACCGGCTGCACACGTCGCACCCGTGGTCGGGGTGCTCATCCAGCAGTTTGATCGAAGCAGCGTCTTCCACATAGGTCCAATCCACGCCGTGGCTCCGCAAATACTCGCCCACGGGTTGAATAGGCGCCAAAAACTTCCCTTGTTCGATGGTGAAGGCACATACGGTGAACTCGATAGGCGCGCGCTTTTGCAGGAGCAGCAATGCCTCGAGCAGTGTCAGCGAGTCCTTACCACCCGATACGCCGACTGCCACACGATCGCCATTCCGAATCATGCGGAAGCGCCCAATCGCCTCGCCTACCTTGCGCAGCAGTGTTTTTTCGAGGTCCACTCTTTCTAAAGATTAGCCGACTGACCGTGCATTAAGCGATGCTGAGGCCTGTTTTTTCCCTGCTCCGTTGTCTGCATTTGAACCTTCAATCTGAGAGAATAATGATAGTTGCTTAGGCAATTCCGACCTGGGTCCGCCATTGATCCCTGCAGGGACAGTGCTTCGACCGGACAGCGGCCTGCGGTCGCCCCTGACCTTTTGTGAACACGAAATTCCAACAGCTGGATGGTGGCGCTCTTCGACTGCCATTCGGCCTCAGCTTTCCCGATCTCTATCGGCGCGACGGCATCGTGCAGCTGGATGCACAGTTTCTGAAACTGCTTGAGGAGAGCGCTCCCGAACTCCACGCCCGCCTTTTGCTGGCGCGCAATAACCCTCCGCAACCGCACAGCAAGGAATCGTCAGACCTGATTGTCGCGCTGGCTGCATACCTCGAAGATTTCATAGCGGAGGTGTTCGGTATCGAAGCCGAGTTGCGACACTTGCAGCAGCGCCATGCGGAGCTTGCGCCCTTATATTCGGTCAAGCGGCGTTTCGTACAGCGGAAAGCTCTAACCGGACAGACAATCGATTCCGCCAGTCAGATCGATGGGTTCGCCTTGGCCTCTGAATTGGAAGCCCTCTTTCAGGAGCCACTCACGGAGCTGAGCTTTGCGAATCACGTGGCGCGCTGGCTCGAACAGGAGGGTTCGCATAAGGAGCAGCTGCAGCTTGCTGCGCGCTACGCTGCGTGGGCGACACTTTCGCCGCAGGGGAAACAGAAACACAAAAGCGGCGTCCTTTTCAAACAGCCGCACAAGCTCGATATGCATCATCTTGTGCCGGTCGAGACCCGCCCCAGCGACGGTCTCGTCAAATTAGAACTGGCAAGCGATCGTTGGCGCCGTCGCCAGGGTTTCGAGCTTACCGATCCCGGCACAGACCTTACCGGCGCGCTCGACCAGGCGCATTATTGCATCAAGTGTCATCACCAGGCCAAGGACAGCTGCTCCACTGGTTTGAAAGAAAAGAACGGCTCGTTCAAATCGAGCATTTTCGGCGTGCCCCTGGCGGGCTGCCCGCTCGATGAAAAGATCTCGGAGATGAACGAGGTAAAAGGCCGGGGCAATCCGATTGGTGCGCTCGCCATCGTGACAATCGATAATCCGATGGTCGCCGGCACGGGCCACCGCATCTGCAACGACTGCATGAAGTCGTGCATTTTCCAGAAGCAGGATCCGGTGGACATTCCTCAGGTCGAAACGCGCAGCCTGAAGGACGTGCTGGAGCTTCCGTGGGGTTTTGAAATCTACAGCCTGCTGACTCGCTGGAATCCGCTGAATTTCGCGCGCCCGTATCCGAAACCCGCCAGCGGATACAAGGTTTTGGTCGTCGGTCTCGGACCGGCGGGCTTTACGCTCTCTCATCACCTCATGAATGAAGGGCACACCGTAGTAGCGGTTGACGGGTTGAAGATCGAGCCGTTGCCCGTCGAGATCTCGGGCGTGGATGCGTTTGGCGAGCGCACGCCATTTCGGCCGCTGCGGGACATCACCGAAATTTACGAACGCTTGGACGAGCGGGTAATGGCAGGGTTTGGCGGTGTAGCCGAATACGGCATCACGGTTCGTTGGAATAAGAACTTCTTGAAGGTGATCCGGCTGCTGATCGAGCGGCGCGCTGAGTTCTCGATGTTCGGCGGAGTGCGCTTCGGTGGCACGCTCACGGTAGATAGCGCCTTCGAACTTGGTTTCGATCACATCGCGCTTTGCGCAGGCGCGGGCCGGCCTACGGTGATTCCCATGAAGAATGGCCTCGTGCGGGGCGTGCGGCAGGCCTCCGACTTCTTAATGGCCCTGCAATTGACCGGGGCAGCCAAGAGCGAATCGCTCGCCAACCTTCAGATCCGTATGCCGATCGTCGTGATCGGCGGAGGTCTGACCGCGATCGATACCGCAACCGAATCGCTGGCGTACTACGTCGTGCAGGTCGAGAAGTTTTTGAAGCGGTACGAGCTGCTCAAGGAAGAAATCGGCGAAAGCCAGATACACCGGGCCTGGACCGGCGAGGAAGCCGAGATCGCGCGCGAATTCCTCGAGCACGCGCGAGCGATCCGCGCCGAGCGGGCCGCGGCTGCCAGCGAAGGCCGCCCGCCGCGCTTGATCGAGCTTCTGAACTCCTGGGGAGGCGTTACGATTGCCTACCGGCGGCGGCTGATCGACGCTCCGAGCTACACCCTCAATCACGAAGAAGTTGCCAAGGCGATGGAAGAGGGCGTGAAGTTCGCCGAGTGTCTTGCGCCGGAAGAGGTGGAAGTAGACACCGGCCACAGGGCCGTATCTCTCGTCGCAGTGAAACAGCGCCTGGATGAAGGCACCGGACAGTTAGTTGCTACCTCGGAAAAGGTGATTCTGCCCGCGCGCACTGTTCTGGTAGCTGCCGGCACGCAGCCGAATACCGTCCTGGCGCGCGAAGACGAAGAGAATTTCATGCTGGATGGGCGCTATTTCCGGGCGGTAGATGAAAACGGCGAGCCGGTCAAGCCGGAGCGCATCGCAAAACCGGCGGAAGTCCGGGTTTTAATCTCGGTCCGGCCCGACGGAAGAGCGATCAGTTTCTTTGGCGATCTGCATCCCTCGTTCTCAGGCAACGTGGTCAAGGCAATGGCCAGCGCGAAACAGGGCTTCCCCGTGCTTTCTAGAGTGCTTGCCCGGCGCGCTCCGGAGGCCCCCACACCCGCTGCCCTGGTGGCGCGTTTGAACGCGGAACTGCGCGCCGTGGTCCAGGACGTGATCCGCCTGACGCCAACCATTCTCGAAATTATAGTGCGCGCGCCCATTGCGGCCCGTGCCTTCAAACCCGGACAGTTCTACCGGCTGCAGAACTATGAAGCACTGGCTGCACACAGCGACGGAACGGCCCTGGTAATGGAGGGGCTGGCTCTGACGGGCGCGAAGGTCGATTACGAGCAGGGCCTTCTGTCAACCATCGTTCTCGAGATGGGCGGTTCCTCGGATCTCTGCACGTTGCTGAAACCGGGCGAGCCGGTAGTTCTCATGGGACCTACCGGGAAGCCGACCGAAACACCCGCGCAAGAGACCGTGTTACTCGCGGGCGGAGGTTTGGGCAATGCTGTATTGTTCTCCATCGGACAGCAGTTGCGCGCCTCAGGCTCGCGCGTCGTCTATTTTGCCGGCTATAAGAAGATCATCGACCGTTACAAGGTCGAGGAGATCGAAGCGGCGGCGGACGTCGTAGTCTGGGTGTGCGACGAAGCGCCGGGATTCACTCCTGGTCGCGTGCAGGATAGCGCGTTTGTGGGCAATATCGTCGAAGCTATGGTTGCCTACGGACGCGGAGATCTCGGCGATCCCGAAATCCCGTTGAGCAGCATCGATCGGCTGATCGTGATCGGTTCGGACGGCATGATGCGCGCCGTGCAACAGGCCAGGCACACCGTGCTGCGGCCCTACCTGAACCCGGATCACCAGGCGATTGGCAGCATCAACTCGCCGATGCAGTGCATGATGAAGGAAATTTGCGCGCAATGCCTGCAGGTTCATCGGGACCCCCAGACTGGCAAAGAAACCGTCGTCTTCTCCTGCTTCAATCAGGATCAGCCGCTCGATCAGGTGGAGTTCGCCAGTTTGCGCTCGCGGCTATCGCAAAACGGTACCCAGGAAAAGCTGACAAAATTGTGGATCGATCACTGTCTGCGGAATATTGGCGCCCGGCCCGAGCTGGTCGCACAGTAGCTCCGCGTGCCCTGCGCTGCCGGCCAGCCTTTCAGAACCGCGCCCGTTAGCAAGCGACAAAGCGCTAAACCAAACCTGGGCTAAACCAAATCTGGGCTAGACCAGACCTGGGCTAAACCATGCGCAATTTCTTCCAGGCCACTGCCGCCGCTAACCCGATCATGCCCAGAACACTGAGCAGCAGGCTGGCCGGCTCAACGCCGTTTACTGCTACCGCCGGTACAGTCTCCACAAAAACCGAGGCGCCGTTCGGGGCGGCCGCGCCGAAATACACGCTATGGTTATCGCTCTCGAATCCCGATCCCGTTGCTCCCGAGTTGTCAAATACAATGCGGTTAAACTCGGTACCGCCTGCGAACACATTGACATAGGCGAAAGGCTCGCTCGCATCAAGATGATTGTTGGGATTGCCGTAATAGCTGCTCTTAGAATATGTCGAGCCATTGACCGCCGTAACCGTGCCGTTATGGGCGCTTAGCAGACTGACGATCGTCGCGGTTGTGATGCGCGTCAGCAGCGTGGTGTTGTAGTAGAAACTGATTCCATTGTTTACGTCTCCCGCCGACCACCAGAAGCCGAAATAATTAGCCGGCCGGACCAGGTCGAGATCAACCGGCGTCGAGGAGTGCGACTGGGCGCCCAGCGCAACGTAATCTGAGCCGTTCGCGCCACCGTACTGATCCGCTGACAGCACCGCGAAGTGCGAGGTTGAGCTGAACTGGTAGGCGCCGATCGAAGACACGTAAGGCGTACTCTTAATTCCCAACGGAAGCGTATTGAAACTTTCCGTCGTTGCTCCGCTGATGTAAGTAGACTGCGAGCCCGGACTGGATAGATAAATGTTCAGCGAGGCGGCTGAAGAAATCGCCGGCAGCACGACCGCCGCCAATGCGATACCGTATGTACGAGGCCGAACCGCAAATATGCGGATCAGCCATGCACAGAAACGCATCGCCTCTAGAGTACTATATGTACTAGTACCTACTCAAGCCCCTTGCCGCCTTGGCGCTCATTGCTCGAAAACACCCCATAAACCAAATATCTGAGAGGGGATCTAGAAGCCGAATCCCTTGCGGATCACGTAGCTGTTGGAGTGTCAGACTAGCCAGATGGAAATTCGAATCCTCCACCCGGACGATGCCGCAAAGTATTGGAGTTTAAGACTCGAGGCTCTCCAAACCGAGCCGTTTGCTTTCGGGAAAGCCGCGGAGGAGCATGAATCGACCACCGTGGAGCAAACCGTGTCGCGAATTCGCGACCTGCCCAGGGGCAGCTTCCTGATTGGCGCCTTCGAGGATGCCGTGCTGGTAGGGATCGCGACCTTTATTCGTGAAACCGGCTTAAAGGAACAGCATAAGGGACACATCTATGGTGTCTACGTGACCGAATCTTACCGGCGCAAGGGAATTGGCGCGAGTATGATTTACGCTCTTCTGAAGAAAGTGAAGGAAGACGCCTCGCTCGAGCAGGTCTTGTTAGCTGTTGCAACCTGTCAGGAAGCTGCTTGCCAGCTATACCGAAAACTCGGTTTCGAAATCTATGGAATTGAACCCAGAGCGTTAAAGATCGATTCCCGGTACATCGACGAAGCTCACATGATCCTGAGAATTCGCTGAGAAGCCTACATCGCGAGCGGCTCGACGTCTCGCGCCCGGATCGGACCAGTGGCAAAAGAGTAGGATTTGGAAATGGCCATTATCGGAGCCCACATGCTTTTGTATTCGTCGCAGGCAGACAGGTTGCGCACCACACTGCGAGATATTTTCGAACTCAAATCGGTGGATGCAGGCGGTGGCTGGCTCATCTTCAAGCTACCGCCTGCGGAGCTAGGCGTCCATCCCGCCGAGGGTCCCGCGTTTGAATCCGGAGCTCGACACCAGATCACATTCATCTGTGATGACATTCGGGCCACCGTGGCTGAACTGCGCGCAAAGGGCATTTCGATCGTTGGAGACCCTCGAGATCAGGGCTGGGGAATCACCGTGATGATGACTCTACCTGGAGACGTTCAGGTCATGCTCTACGAACCACGACACACTACCGCGATCTAGGCCCGCGCTCTGCTTCAATCGACTACTGCCGTTCACCGGTGAGGGTTGCACCGCCCATCGAGGAGAGGACTGCAGAATACTTCACGGGCTCGTGCTCATCTTTCGCAATCCAGATGGTCATGTGATCGGCGCCGCCGTCCACGGGCGTAATCTCTACCTTATAGGTATTGAAACTGCCGGCGGGAACGGTGACCTTCTCGCTCCCGGAAACGGTCAGTTGCATCGGGCGCGGCTGCATCTTTTGGACGTCCAGGTTGAAAAATGACGTTTTGTAACCATCGGCCAGCGGCAGCGTTGCAATCACATCCATGCTGCCTGGACCGTCGGCGAAATCGGGACCGCCCAAGTCAACGTCGACCGGTTTACTTTGACCGTTCATGGCCATGGTCCCGGTGACCTTGTTTCCCTTGAAGGCCAGATCGATCGAGACAGGCCCTTGCTTGACGTGGCGCTCGGCAAGGGTGAGCCTTGCCTTATCCAGAACGGCGCTATCGGTCATGGCACCCATGGGCGTATTCACGCTCTCGCTGATGGACCAGGCCTGCGACTCGGCCTTGACCTCGCTCGAGCTGTCGAGATTCATCGTTTGACCATTGGCATTGATGGTCGCTTTGAATTTGGATGTACCGGGCACTAACTCCCGGGCGGGCGATGGCAATCCGATCTTCGAAGGATCGGCGGCAGCCGTGAGGGCGACGGTCGAGGGATCGACGGTGATCTGTTTCAGGCGCTCGGCAACATCGTTAGGCATGGATTCTTGAAAACGCGCGTCCAGATACTTCGCCATGAAGCGCTCCATGGCCGCAACCATGGCGAGATTGTTGATAGGACGCGCGAACCCATGGCCTTCATCGGGAGCGACCAGGTACTCGACAGGGACGTGATGATCGCGCACAGCGATCACGATCTCATCCGAGTTGCGCTTATTGACGCGCGGGTCGTTAGCGCCTTGCACTACCATGAGCGGGGTTCGGATCTTGCCGGCGGCATCGACCGGCGATTCCTCCTGCAGGATCTTTTTCCCTGCCGGCGTGTCGGGATCCGCCATCCGAGCATACATAATCTTCCGCGCCGCTTCCCAGTAGGGAGGGATCGAGTGCAGCAAAAACACGAGATCGGATGGAGGAACAATAGCCACCGCCGCTGAATAGACGTCCGGGGTAAAGGCGACCCCGGCGAGCGTGGCGTAACCGCCGTAAGAGCCCCCGGCGATTCCGACCCGTTTCGAGTTCACAATACCTTGCGCTACCAGGTACTTGACGCCCCAGGTGAGGTCGTCCTGCATCTTGCGTCCCCATTCGCCATTGCCGGCGTTCAGAAATTTTTTGCCGTAGCCTGTGGAACCGCGGAAATTGGGCTGCAGGACCGCGTAGCCGCGGTTTGCGAAAAATTGCGGGAAGGTATCATATCCCCACTGGTCGCGCGCCCACGGGCCGCCATGCGGAAATACGACAAGCGGCAGGCCCTTGGCGGCCACGCCTTTGGGGAGCGTCAGGTACGCGGGAATTTCCAGGCCGTCGGATGATTTATAGCGAATCGATTTTTGCTCGGCGAGCGAGGCGCGCGGTATCTCGTCGCGCACGCGATACTGCAGAGCGAGGTTTCTTGTTTTACGATTGAACAGATACACTTCGCCGGGCTCGACATCTGCATGCGCGCTGATGATCCAGATGTTTTCATCGGCGGTATGCGAAGTGAATCCAATCTCGCGGCCCGGTAATTTGCGCTTCAGCCAGGTGTAGTCCGCTTCGTAGCTTTTGTCCTTCCAATAAATGCGCTCCTTGTCGTCTTCGTAAATCGTTGCGAGGAGCCGGTCGTCGATTTCCGAAAACATCGCGTTTTCGAGATCGACGCGCTTGAGCGGATCATTTTCGACGCGCGTCAACGCGCCGCTCGCGGGATCGAGCGTTGCAAGCTCCATCAGATCGACATCCGCGCCCTTGTTGGTAATCGTATAGAGCTTCTGGTTGGCGTGATCGAAATGAAGAGGGCCGCAGCTCTCAAAGACGCTGCAGGAATAAAGAGGGGTGAACTTATCGGGATCGACACGCAGGATTTCGGTGTTGCCGTTATCGTCCGTTCTCATTGCGAAGCGCAGCGCGCCGGAGTTATCGAATCCCCATTCCGCGATGCGATCGGTGTTCTTTCGCATGAGAGTGCGCTGGCCGGTCGAGATTTCGAGCTTGTAGAGATCGTGCCAGGCTTTGTCGCGATCGTTGATGCCGATGTACATGATGTCCGGGTTGTTTTTCGGGACGTCATAGATCATCACGCGGGAGCCTTTGGCGTTTGTTAAATTGCGGACCGGAGGCACGCCGGTTTGCTTGTCGGGAGAAGCGGTGGGATCGATAGCGTAGACATTGAAATTCTCGTCCCCCAATTGGTCCTGAGCATAGAGAAGATACCTGGAATCGTGGCTCCAAAAATAAATCGAGACAGGGCGCTTTGTCTCCGCGCTCATCGGCTTGGCGGCCGAAAAAGGCTCGCCGGCAGTCTTCACCCAGATATTACGAGTGCCCTTATAAGGCTTGAGAAAGGAAATGTATTTGCCATCGGGCGAGATTTGGGCGGCCGTGATCTTGACCTCGCCAAAGAAGGCATCGCGATCGATTAGAGGCGGGAGCTCCGCATAAACAGCGGTAGCGCAGGCCAGGGCCGCGAGAGCGCGCAAGGTGATTCTCATCAAAACTCCTCAGTGCGCAACATAATAACGCAGCCCCGGGGAAGGGCCGGCGAAGCGAGCAGTATTTATCGGACAATCATGCGTTCAATGCCGTCGAGATGCGCTTGATTGCTTCGTCGATCTCGCTGGTGCTCCCGAAGCCAATGGTCACGCAATCCACACCTGCTTTACGGAAGGCGTAATTCAGCGCTGCCTGGCGATCATCGGGGTTCTTGAATTCACCTTCGCCGACGAGTTTCATGCTGATGATACCGGCGCCGCTCGCCTTAGTACGCTGCATGTGGTCCACGACAAACGGAACATCGCCCTTCTCGTCAATGTCCTGCATGGATGGCGTATCCATATGCGCGCCTTTGTGGTTCATGCGGATCATCGCCACGTCCAGAAACGGGTTTCCCGGAAACGCCGCGAGCGCCTGCTTGCCGTGCACCGACGCCCCGTGAGCCATCATCAGCTTCTTTTCTTTTGCCTCTTGGAAAGCGTCCTGTATGTGCTTCGTCTCTTGCGGCCAGTTCGGGCTGCGAACACAATGAAGAAGCATGATGTCTGTATACTCTGTGCCCAACGCCGCGTTCAGCCGGTGGACGGCTGCCATCGGGTCTTCCGAGTGATGCACATCGTATTTAGTCATCAGGCGGTAGGAATCGCGCGGAATTCCCTTCAGCGCCACCGAGAGCATCTCCGGCATGCCACGATAAGCGTCCGCGGTTTCAAAGAAGCGGATTCCATTGTCGTAGGCGTAGCGCACCATACGGGTAAACTCTGCCTGCCCGAGATGACGCTGCTGGGCGCCGGAGTGGGTTCCTGTTCCGAGCGCCAGGCGTGTTACCTGTACGTTTGACTTCCCCAGCGTGACCCAATCCGTCGCGGCGCCCTTGGTAGAAGCGGCCGCAACAGCGACAGCGGGTAATGCAGTGGCTGCCAGGCTGGCTTTCAGAAAATCGCGTCTGGATGATGACATGGGTCCCTCTGCCGATCACGCTAACACAGTTGTTTGGAGTGTGTGCGCCGTGACCCGGCTGAGCGCGTCCGGCGACCGCGAAAACTTCACCGAGGTTTTATATTTCCGATCGCGCGCGGAGTCTGGAAGCCCCTTCCCCAGGGCGCGCCAGAGGAGAATGGAGTTTACTCGGCGGAGGTCTTCAAGCGGCGTTTTGGCGAGTCAGTCCGTTGTCAATCTTCGCCACTTTGATGGATTTGGCGATGCCGAGCCACTTGAGTACGGTAATCTGGACCCAGCTAAAATCGAGTTCGTACCAGGCGAGGCCATGACGCGCCGACGTCGGGTGCGCGTGATGATTGTTGTGCCAGCCTTCTCCGGACGTCAGCAGGGCGACCCACCAATTGTTACGCGAATCGTCACGTGTGGCGAAGCGCCGTCGCCCCCACATGTGAGTGGCCGAGTTCACGAGCCAGGTAGCGTGCAGTCCGACAGCGATGCGCAGACAAATTCCCCACAGAAACATCGGAAGACCGCCGATAGCGAAGAGGATGCCTCCAAGGACCAGCAGGGGCACCCAATGCCAGTTGTTCAGCCAGACGTAGAACCGGTCTTTTGCCAGATCGGGCGCATATTTGGCCATGAGGCGAGTATTGTTGTGCTTAGCCTCGCCAAAAATCAACCATCCGACGTGAGCCCACCAGGCCCCGTCACGAGGAGAGTGGGGATCTCCCTGCTGGTCCGACTTTTGATGATGAATCCGATGCGTCGCAACCCAGAAAATGGGACCGCCTTCGAGAGTGATGCTGCCGCAAATCGCGAGAAAATACTCGAGAAGGCGAGGAAGCTTGTAGGAGCGATGAGTGTGCAGCCGGTGATAACCCATGCTGACCCCCAAACTGATCCCAACCCAGTAGAGCGCCACCGCTGTTATAAGGACCTTCCAGTTGAACATGAACAGGGCCGCCACGGCTCCGAGGTGGAGGAGCACCAGCACGGTCACGTTGAGCCAGTTCAATCCTTCGAGCTCAATGGTGGTCAGTTGGTCGCGGTTCTGCTCGGCAAGTGTAGACACAACTAGAACGTAGCAGGATTTAGCCTTTTGCTTTGTAAGAGTTATGTAATTCTTTCCGTTCGTGATATCTTGGACACTATGGCAATCCCGAATGTAAAGCGCTTTCGGCCGTTTTGCCCGACTTGCAACGAGAGTTTCACAGTGATGGCGGTGCTGCCGAATGGAGCCGACGTCGACGCGTATCTAAAGGATGCGGTTGAGCGCCACGACCACAAGGCCTTCCAGGAAGCCAAGCAGCAGCACTTCAAAATTCGTGTCGGTCAGCAAAAACAGAAGAGAGCTAAGTAATCCGAGTACTTCAGGCCCACAAGTCGCCGTCAGGACGGCTTGTGGGTTTGTGCTATACGGAGTGCTTTCAGGGCGGCAAAAGCCACGTCGGGGTCGGCATCTTTCGCCAAGCGGTTTAAATTGCGAATGTTATCCGGGGTAGCGGCATCTCCCAAGATGGCGCAGAGCGAGATTTTCTGGCTTTTTTCCATGGTCGGGGCCATGGATTCCAGAGCCGTACTCACGTTTTTGCGTGCCGCCAGTTCGGTAAGGTAGGCGGAAGCCTGACTGGCACGCGCCTTGGTCTGAAGGCTCTCAACAAGATAGGACAGAGGGCTAAATTCCGACGTATCGACCTTGCCTTCGCTGACCATGCCGAAGGCGGCGGCCAGGTGAATTCGCCAATCGATCTCGCCCTCATCGAAGGAATGTTCGAGAAGCGGGAAATCCTCGGGCTCACGGAGACGGCCTAAGCCTTCCAGAGCGCTGGCGCGCAGTTCCGCATCCCGGTCGCCGGCATATTGTTGGAAAATCGTGTGGTCCTGTGGCCCACCCACCACCGCCAGAGCGTTCAAAGCAGCGCGCCGCATGCGGATGTTCCGCGCATTGGATAACGTCAGCCGGACATCCGGAGCGCAGGCCGTGCAGCGCAGCACAGCAATTGTTTCGAGAGCGGTTGATTGAATTCGATCATCCAAATCATGGGCGAGAAAGCCGACAGATGGTCCGGCGGACGGATCATGGATTTTCTGCAGAGCGATGAGGCATTCGAAGATCAAATCGCTGTCTTTGGCGTGAAGAGCTTGCTCGAGGCTTGGCACAGCTGCGTGAGCGCGCAAAATGCCGGCGGCTAAGGCGGCGTTGGCTCGGGAATTGAAACTGGCGCCGGCGGTAACAACATTGCCGAGAGCTTCAGCAACGTCGTTGCGGACATGAACGTCAGCGTCGACAACCTGATCGTTACGGGATGAAAAAAAGCCCTTGATCTGCCGGACGCCGCGGGTCATGGTGCCGGTCAGGCCGCTTTTTGCAACGTATCCGGGGATATAGACATTCACGATGCCGTCGACGGCTCGGATCTGAACATTTTCATCCCTGTCCCGAGTGGCCTGAACAAGCATGTCGAGGCTGTGTTCGGTGTCGATCCTTACAATCGCCTTGATGGCTTCGACGCGAATTTCCGGGTTTGGGTCCGACAGGTACTGTGCGAGCGCCGGTAGAACGTTCCAGTCCCTTTTGCCGAGTTCACGAATACGAACAATGCGTTCCTTCGTGGTGTAACCAGCTTCGCTCTGAGCAAAAACAAGCGAAGCAAGCGCCAGGCCGGAAAGCGCCAGCCGCGAAGCACGAATCGCCATAGACAAAGACTATTTAACTACCTCAATGGTTGTCTTATGCGGGATGAGGCCCGCCTCGAAGCCCAGATCAAGCAACTTCTGAGCCGCCTGGGGGACGATGTCCCCGCCGTCAACGGTGTAATGATTCACATACATTCCGACGAACTGCTCAGCGAGAGCGGGGTCCATATCACGAGCGAACTGCATCGCGTAATTCAGCGCCTCCTCGCGGTGGTCAAGCGAGTACTGAATGCTTTCGCGCAGTAACCGGGAACATTCGCTCCGAACTTCGGGGGTAAGGTTGCGGCGCAAAGCGTTGGCCCCCAGCGGGAGGGGTAATGCATAGGTGCTTCGAAACCATTTGCCAAGGTCGACAACGCTATGCAGACCGCCGTGGCCGTATGTAAGCTGGCCTTCATGGATGATCAGCCCGGCATCCACTTCGCGATCCTTCACGGCATCGAGGATTTTGTCGAAAGGAAGGACCACCTGTTGAAAATCCGGCTCAAACAGCTTCAGCGTGAGAAAGGCGGTCGTCATAGTGCCGGGAATGGCGATTCTCTTGCCTTTCAGCTCGGCAGGTCCGATCGATTTAGTGCTGACTACGACCGGGCCGTAACCGTCGCCGACGCTTGAGCCGCTCGATAGGAGTACATACTTGTCGGCAACGTAGGGATAAGCGTGATAGGAGATGGCGGTGAGTTCATACTCCCCGACAGTCGCTTTTCGATTGAGCGACTCGATGTCATCCAGGACGTGGCGGAAATTGACTTTTTGCGATCGTACTTTCTTAGTTGCCAGGCCGTAAAACATGAAGGCATCGTCCGAGTCCGGACTGTGGGCACAGACGATTTCCACCAGACTCATAGAGAAGGCTCCGAGGCAACATCAGTTTAACAGAGGGTTAGCGGCACAAGCAGGAGTCGCGGAAGTTCGCAAGATAGCGGTTTAGCAGAGCCAAATCGTCTTCTAAAGCAACGAGTGTTTCCGAGCAGACAGCGGATTCACGGTCCTTTGCTGCCAGTTCGAGAGTCTGTGCCCGGTGCCGGGCCAGCGGGGCTTGCAGGCTCGCAAGCGATCCCTTGATTTTGTGAGCAAGGCGCGCGAGGCACTCGAAATCGCCTTCGGCCAGCGCTTGACCCATTTGGGGTAGCTCATTTTGGCACTCTTCAAAGAAAAGTCCGATGATTTCCACCATCAACTCAGATTCGTGAGCACATTGTTCTTCGAACTCAGCCGGTTCAAATGGGGCAAGGCGAGGAGGGGCAGTCTGCCGCAACGTGTTAACGGGCTGAATGGATCCCTGAAAGCGCGTGAAGGCTCCCTCTAGATCGGCCGCCGTAAAATCGCCGGGCAGGTAACTGTCTGAATGCAAAAGGCTGTCCTGCTCGGGGAAGCAAGAAAAGATGGCGATTCGAGGATCCGCGGCTTCGCGGTCTTCCGAGGCACGCAGGCCGGCGGCAAACTGCGCCAATTCTCCGGCAGGCTCCGAAGAGGTAAACAAGGCAATGTCGAATTTCTGGACCGACAGAGCCTCAAGCGCTTCAGCGGCAGTTGACACGCAAACCGGCGGGTGTTCGGCGGAGCCAAAAACAGAGAGAAGCCGTTCCACGCGACCCGGGTCGTCTTCTACAAGAAGGATTCTCAAATTATTCATTCAGGATTTTTATTCGCAATTCCGGCGCGACTGGATCGCACTCAACATGGAACGCGAACAAAACAGTTTTTAGAGCAACTTTGCGACCGATCTCCACTTTCCGTTTATATGGTATATACTTTGGATTTAGTGGGGGTGTGCCTTCCCTAGTCTCACGACTCGCACCGTCATATCAAATAGCGATCATTGGCCCAACAGGCTGCGAACAATCCTCACTAAAGCCCCCGCTGCCGTTTTTAACCTGGTTTTCCCCGACGAATGCAGGTTATGCGAACAGACTCTTGCGACATTGTCTCGTATTCCGGTTTGTCCTGCATGTCTATTGCTTCCTCAGCCGCTTGACGCGGAGCTGTTCTGCCAATCGTGCCGGACGCCGTTCGCTTCCGCCTACTCGCTTGATGAACAAGGCCTTTGTGCCATGTGCAGGCAGGGCAATACAAGCTTCGACTACGCCTATTCCTTTGGCAGTTATGAGGGATCGCTGCAGAAGCTGATCCACCTATTTAAGTACGCAAAAGTGGAGAGCCTGGCCCACCCGTTAAGCCGGCTTTTATTGAGAGCGCTGCCGCGCGACCTTAATTTCGACCATGTCATAGCGATGCCTATGCATTGGAGAAAGGAATGGGAGCGAGGGTTCAACCAAGCCGAATTGCTGGCAGCGCCGATTGCCAAGCGCTTCGGTCTCAAACTCTCAGGAAATCTGCGTCGCAAGCGCTACACGAAATCGCAGGCTGGGCTCGACGAAAGCGAGCGGCAGGAGAACTTAAAGGGATCATTCTCGGTGCGGCGGCCTGAGCAGATTGCAAGTAAACGTATTCTACTGATCGACGACGTTTTTACTACCGGCGCAACATTGCGCGCCGCAGCGCGGGCGCTGAAGGACGCCGGCGCGGCTCACGTTTCAGTGCTGGCGTTAGCGCGTGTCGATCGCCGAAGTAATCAGCGAATTTCTGCTCCATTAGCTCCAGGTCAACCGGATCCGGTTGTACTGGCCGGAATGGAGGCAAGTTAGCGAGAGGATGATCCACGGGTTTTCTGCGAGTGGGCGCAGGAACTCGAAATAGGGGAGGAAACCCGAGATGGCGGCAAGTCTCGAACGACTGCACAGACCTGTTCTCGTTCTGAATGCGAGCTATGAGCCGATCAACATTTGCGCGGCGCGCCGGGCTGTTGTCTTAATCCTGAAGGGCGTGGCGTCGGCAGAAGAAGTTGCACCGGCCCAGATTCATTCGGCACGACGAACGCTCGGAGTTCCTTCGGTCATCCGGCTCCTGGAATACAGGCGTATTCCCCATCAGACCCGCGCGTTATCACGCAAGAACATATTGATGCGTGACCGCTATACCTGCCAGTATTGCCACAGGACGCTACCTTCGGGGGAAATGACGCTGGATCACGTTGTTCCCCGGTCTCGTGCCGGAGAAACCACTTGGGAGAACCTGGTCGCCTGCTGCCATCCGTGCAATAACCGCAAGGGAAGCCGGACGCCGGACGAGGCGGGGATGAAGCTGCTGAGGCCGCCCCGTCCCTTCAGCCTGCATACCAGCCGGCATCTGATGAGGCTGCTGGGGCGTAGTGATGATCAGTGGCGGAAATACCTGTTTTATTCGGATTAATAAACCGAACACAAATATAGTCCGAAACAGCCGTGCTCTTGCACTCCCGATGGTCGGGGCTCCGTAAGCTATTGAGGCTTTCTGAGCCACAATCGAAAAGGAGTGGTTGTGGCGGCCCACCCGACTACCAGCGCCATTGAGCCGAGAAGACCGGCCCCTTCAATCGAACGTTCACTCCCGCGGGGTTGCTGGCGCTTGATGCATGAATATCGGGATTTACCGTTCGATATCCGGCTAGAAGCGCAACAGGACCAATGTTGATGCCGCCGCTGCCCGACGCTTCAAGGTAATTTCCATAGGCTCCGACGTCCATGCCGCGAATGTCGCCCTCGACTACTAGGATTTTCCGGCCAGGAATGGGAAACAGCCGCGCCTCGACGCCTGCCAACGGCAGTCCGATAGTCTCAGTCTTACTTGCCGTGGTCCCCGCCTGGACGGAAGTGATATTCCCGGTTGTGCCGACGTAGGCCCCTCCGACGGACACTCCGAGATGTCCCATGGACCCGCTCAGGATGTCGTATTGATAACCGGCGAAAAAGTAGTTGAGGTCCGCCGACGAACGCAATGTCTCGTTGACGTTAAAAGTCTGCCCGCGATACGTGATCGTACGGTCGACGGTATTGTATCCAGTAATTCGAAATGGGGTACCTTCTATCACGATGCGGTGTTTGCGTCCTGGTTTCACGACCAGTCTTCCGAAAAAGGTTAGCTGTTGTTGCGCCGCTCCCAGATCGCTCACGATATCGACCGGTGTTCCATTGGCCTGGATAGTTCCGCTCGAATCCACTAGCCAGGCGGATCCTGTCAGCTCAATTTTGAAATCCTCCGGATTCTCAGCGGAGGCCGCATAGCCGGTCGTGCTCAGACCGGCGATGGTCAAAAAGAGGATGGCAGCCGTCGAGCGCGCTCCACCCAATTTCAGAGGCGTAATGTCGTAAGACATCTCACTTACCGCTACCATTCTCCGATAGCGCCGGCGCGAAAATCCGAAAGCACAGCGCATCGAAGTACCTTACCCTGAGATGTGACCCGACGAAGCTTGCTCTCTAAGTCCCTTGGATTTGGCGCGCTTGTTGCGCTTCAAAAGCCTTTGCTCGCGCAGGGAGCCGCGATTTCCGCGAACGCTCTTGTCGTCGCCACGGAGTATGGAAAGGTAAAGGGCCTGGAAACGCGCGGCGTGATCTCGTTCCGTGGGATACCATACGGCGGTTCAACCGAAGGGCCGCAACGTTTTATGCCGCCCGACAGGCCAATGCCGTGGAGAGGCGTGCGAGAAGCGATCAAAGCTGGACCGCGGGCGGTACAGTCTCCGAATGATAAGGGCATCTTTGCGAGTCCAATTCTGGGGCCTTATTTTAGCGGCGGGCGCGCCGACGGACCGGAGATCACGCAGCAAGCCGATAGCGAGAATTGCCTGGTCCTGAATGTCCTCACTCCTTCGGCACGCGGAAAAAGACCAGTTATGGTCTACATCCACGGCGGCGGATTCAGTTCGGGCTCCGGCGCGCTAACCTTGCTTTCAGACCGGTTCGTTGCGGAACAGAATATTGTTCTCGTCGGGATCAATCATAGGCTGAATGTCTTCGGCTACACGTATCTCGCCGATCTCGATGCCCGCTATGCGGATTCGGGCAATGTTGGACAACTGGATCTGATTGCGGCGCTCGAGTGGGTAAAGCGCAACATCGCGCAGTTTGGTGGCGATCCGTCGAACGTCACCATTTTCGGGGAATCGGGTGGAGGCGCAAAAATCAGCGCGCTGCTGGCGATGCCAGCCGCCAAGGGTCTTTTTCATCGAGCCATCATCGAGAGCGGTTCCGCTCGCCAGGCCCGCACAACGGAAGCTGCTGCGGAACAGACTAATAAGCTTTTCTCAGCGCTCGGCTTGCGTTCGACACAACTCGATGTCGTACAGAGCCTGCCGCCCGAAAAGCTCTTCGCTGCGTTTCAGGACGCATCACGCGGTACTCCTCTCAGCGGTGGTCCGGTCGTCGATGGTCGTTCATTGCCGCATCAGACATGGACACCTGACGCGCCGGCTGAGGCTCGAGGCGTATCGCTACTAGCCGGAAACTGCAAGGACGAGAGCACACTATTCTCCTTGAGCGACACCGCTTTGTTTTCCCTGGATTGGGACGCTCTTCTCAAACGAGAGATAACTGCAGGAATTCCCGAGCAAGAAGCGAAAAGTCTGATCTCGCAATACAGGCGGGACTATCCAACCGAGACGGCTTCCGATCTTTACTTCAGAATCTCCAGTGACAGAGGCGCGCGGCGGAATGCGATTGCGCAAGCTGAGGAGAAGTTGAAGCAGCGAAGCGGCGCCGTGTACATGTACCATTTTTCTTGGAACACGCCGCTTCTTGACGGCAAGCTGAGAGCGTTTCACACGGCTGAGCTGCCTCTCGCGATGCGCTTGGTGCTCTACCCTCAAACGGAAGAGCTCTCTCGCCAGATCGCCGGAGCGTGGGCAGGATTCGCCCATACGGGAAACCCGAATCATGCAGGTTTACCGCACTGGAAAACTTACTCCATCGCAAAACGATCCACGATGGTTTTCGATTTAGGCAATACCCGGCTGGTTAACGCGCCGGCAAAGCGAGAACTGGAGTTGCTCGCGCCCTACCCGGGTGGGTTGCTCTGATCAGGAGCAAGTTCATGACCGGCAAAACATCTCGGTCTTGCATTTTCCTCTTAACGCGCCGGCCGTAGGTCCGCCAGAGCCCGGCAACTCGAAATACTGATACAATAAAGGCGAATGAGCTTCCGGCGCCTGCGCCAGTGGGTTCAGCGGACCAGTACCGAGAATAACTTCCCTTACCCGATCCTCTGCGTTGTTTCCAGGCATGCCCTGGAACTTCTTGCTCCAGCTAGTGTTTCCGACGTTTCTTCCCCTGAATGAAATCTAGTATTCAGATACATCGCGGTATAGAGCCGCTGTTCGGTACGCGTGACGAAAATATTCGATTGCTTGAGTCCGGACTGAATGTACGGACGCGTTTGCTCGACGGACAATCGCTAGAAGTGGAAGGTGACGAATCTCAGGTCCGCCGCGCTGAGCAGATTTTAGAAGATTACGTTGACCTGGTGGGCGAGGGGCACACTTTCAACAACGGTGATCTCAACAGTTACATGCGAGTGGTAACTGCCGATCCGAACGTGTCGTTGCGGCGGTTGGTCGAGAGCGGGAAATCACGCACGTTCGGCAAGAAGGTGCTTGCGCCCAAAACAATTAACCAGCGGGGATATGTGGATGCAATCGAGCACCACGATCTGACGTTTGGTGTCGGACCCGCGGGAACCGGAAAGACCTATCTGGCCGTTGCCATGGCGGTTTCGGCTTACCTGAACAAACGAGTTGGCAGAATTGTTTTGACTCGGCCGGCGGTGGAAGCCGGCGAGCATTTGGGATTTCTGCCGGGCACGCTCCAACAGAAAATCGACCCCTACCTGCGACCGCTCTATGACGCGCTTTTCGACATGATCGACATGGAGAAGGTCGAAAAACTGGTGGAGCGAAATGTGATCGAGATTGCACCGCTGGCTTTCATGCGCGGGCGCACACTGAACGACTGTTTCATCATTTTGGACGAAGCGCAGAACACTACCCTCGAACAGATGAAGATGATCCTGACCCGCCAAGGCTTTAATTCGAAGATGGTGGTGACGGGCGATCTCACTCAAATCGATCTACCGAGTGGGAAACGTAGCGGGCTACCGCATGCCATCGATGTGCTGAAGGGCGTTGAAGGCATCGCTTTCGTTAAGTTCAACGAGAGGGATGTGGTCCGGCATCCGCTTGTTCAACGGATTGTCAGGGCTTACGACCTATACGATGATCTGGTCGGCGCCAACCGCCAGCTTGCCCTTACGTTAGGCAATGAAGGTCAGGCAGAAGTGCGAACGGAACCACCACCCAACACGACCGTCGAAATTCCTGAATTTCCGTCAGTCGCCTAAGCGCAGTATGTCTACTGAAGGTGGTAAACGACCAACCCTGTTATTCCGAGGTGTTCCAAAGCAACCTGGATTATCTCCTGCCGATCGACGCGAACTGAAGAATTTCGCCGGCATACTCAGCCAAAATTTGGCCGCTGCGGCCGGCTTCACCTGCCTTTTGACAGGCGACGGAGAGCTACAGCGGTTGAACAGGTCGTTTCTGGGCAACGATTATCCGACCGATGTTCTGTCATTCCCCGCTCATAACGGCGTGAGCGGACTCGGTGAAATGGCGATCTCGATTGATCGCGCAAATGCTCAGGCTGACCAGTTCGGGCATAGCTGTCTTGACGAAATCCGCATCTTGATGTTGCACGGCTTGCTCCATCTGACGGGCTACGATCACGAGCGCGACCAAGGCGAGATGGCCTGGGCCGAACAGAAGTGGCGCGGAGTTTTTGGATTGCCCACGACCTTAATTGCGCGTAGCCGGGCTCGGCAAGGAGCCGCGAAGCGATGACTTTGCTCTGTCTGGCGATAGCTCTCCTGCTAACGGCGTTGCTCTGTTTCGTTTCGTACGTGCAGCTCCTTTACCTGGAGTCATTGCGCCTGATCCGGCGCGATTACCCATCGCTCGAATTTTTCCGCGAGACGCTTGCGCAAAGGATCGGACTTGACCTGGAGCACGGGTCGCTGGCCTTTTCGCTGATCAAGCATATTTCGCTTTTTATGATCGGCCTGTTTTATCTATGCGCGCTGGTACGACCGAATGTTCCGCACTGGCAAAGCGTGCTCGAGGCGATCGCCGCCTCGTTCGTCGCGATGCTGGTATCGACGTACATGGTTCCACAGGTCTTGTATAGACGTGGCGGTGTCGGATGGTTGAATAAGACCTTGCCGGCAACGAAACTGCTCGCCGCGACCGCGAAACCGCTGGCGCTGCTGGTACGAGGATTCCAATCGCTGCTCGATCTCGACAGCAGCAGAGGCGAGGCGGCCGCTACAGATTCGGTTGAGCACATTGAAGCGCTGATCGATGCGGGGGCCGAGGAAGGAATTCTGGAAGAAGAAGATCGCAAACTGATTCACTCAGTTGTAGCGTTCGGCGATAAAAGTGTTCGCGAAGTGATGACAGCGCGGCCGAACATCGTGGCGATTTCAGTTGAGAAGTCGGTTGAGGACCTTCGCCAACTGGTTATTCACGAACAGTACTCGCGCATTCCTGTCTATGAGGGAACGATCGACAATGTCGTCGGGTTCGTACATGTCCGCGACATTTTCGAGTTAGATCCGGAAGAACGCCAGATAAAGTCTCTCAAAGACGTGATGCGGCCGATCCCGCTGGTACCCGAGACAAAACCGGTCAGCGACCTGTTACGCGATATGCAACGGGACGGCTCGCACATGGTGATCGTGGTCGACGAGTACGGAAACACCGCCGGCTTAGCAACCATGGAAGATCTCGTAGAGGAGATTCTCGGTGAAATACGTGACGAACACGAACCGGACCGCGACGTCAGACAAGAAGCAGACCATGTCTTCGTAGCTCCCGGTAACTTGGATCTGGACAGGCTTCATGATCTGCTGGATTTTCGTCCCGAGGAGAACACGGAATCGACCACCGTGGGCGGCTTGGTCACGGAATGGCTGGGCCACGTTCCGCAGGTCGGAGAAGCGGTCGAGCGTCGAGGGATTCGCGTAGAAGTACTTGCCGGAAATGAGAGGCGGGTAGAGGAAGTGCGCGTCTCGCGAGTGGAAAGTGAAACTGCTTCGCCCGTCGGTGCGGGTGCTTGAGCGAAGCAAAGCAGCGCGCTGGTTTTGTGGCCATCGCCGGCAGGCCAAACGCCGGCAAATCGACACTTCTTAACACGCTGGTGGGAGAAAAGGTTGCGATCACTGCGCCCCAGCCTCAAACCACGCGCACTTCCCTACAGGGCGTAGTAACGCTACCCGGGTCACAGATTATTTTCGTAGACACCCCGGGCATTCATAAATCCGATACGCTCTTCAACAAACACATGATGGAGACGGTTCGCGGCGCTCTGCGGGATCGGGATCTGGTGCTTTATATCGCCGACGCAACTAAGCCGGTCACTGAAGAAGACGAACTGGCGATCAGCGCTCTCGGGCGCTCTGAAAAAACCATCCTGGTACTCAACAAAATCGATTGTGTAGACGACAAGCGATTGCTGCTTCCGCTGATCGAGCAATATCAGCAGTTGTTTCCGTTTCTGGAGGCAATTCCGGTTTCGGCTCGCAAGGGAGATGGGATCGAGGAACTGAAGCGCGCGGTGATCGAGAAGCTTCCGGAGTCTCCGCCGCTGTTTCCAGAAGATCATCTGACGGATCAGCCGGTGCGCTTTATCGCTGCGGAGATGATTCGCGAGCACATCTTGCGTGCCACGCGTGAAGAGGTTCCTCATGCGGCCGCTGTTCTGATCGATAACTGGGAAGAACGACCTTCTTTGATCCGGATTGCAGCGACGATCTACGTCGAGCGTCCAGGTCAGAAGACGATTTTGATCGGGGCGAAGGGCAGTTTGCTGAAGAAGATCGGAACGCGGGCGCGGCAGGAGATCGAGCGCCTGACTGGCAGGAAAGTTTTCCTGTCGTTGTTCGTCAAGGTGAAGCCTAAGTGGAGAGAGGACCCCGAATTTCTACATGCGATCGATTGGCGCGCGGCAGCCGGTAACGAAGGAACAGAATAGGACGTCGTGATGCTAGCGTGGAAGAAGATCCTCGAATGAGAACTTTTCTGTCAATTGCCCTTTTATTAATCGGCGGGGCCAATCAGATCGTGTTCGCCGCAGGCCAGAAGGGTCCCGTTTCCGACGATCGTATCGTCGACCAGGTCCGGATGAAGCTCACCACCGATCCGGATGTAAAGGGCGGAGCTGATGATGTGGCGGTAAAGGACGGCGCGGTTACGATCAAAGGCAAAGTGGAAACGGAACGAGGGAAAGCAAAGGCTACGAAGCTCGCCAAGAAAGTGAAAGGCGTGAAATCGGTAGATAACGAGCTAATCGTGGGACCGCCCAAGTAAGGCGGCCCCGTATATCCTAGAAGCGGTTCCAGAGGAACTGGTTGTAAACCTCGTGGTGAAACTGGACTTCCGGAACCTTGACGAAAGTGCCTAGCTGGCGGGCACAACGATCGGCAGCAGATTGCTTCAGATCGGCATAGCGCGCTTTAACGTCTTCGCCAAACAAATGTGTCGTCCACTTCGCCTTCCGGAAGTTATCGATGGCGTCGTAGATGTTATCGGGTAGGAAGCGACTGGCGCCGCGCAGATTCTTGACTTCCGCGATGCTGCCCTCCATGCCCGTTCTGAAGATCGAGTAGAGAACCAGATACGGATTCGCATCGGGAGCGACGGATCGGACTTCAACACGAGCGCTGCGTTCGTTCGCGAGCGGCACACGAATCATGGAACCGCGATCGACAGCGGACGCTTTGAGCTGGTTGGGCGCTTCAAAGTGCGGATCAAGGCGGCGATAAGCATTCACACTGGCGTTGAGCAGCAGGCAAAGGTCATTGCCGTGCGAAAGGATACGGTCGATAAACTGCCAGGCACAGCCACTCAGTTTTTCTTCTCCATGAGAATCCCAAAAGAGATTCTTGCCATCTTTGCTGACTGAGACGTTCGTGTGCATGCCGTTGCCGTTCACGCCGACCACCGGTTTCGGGAGGAAGCAAGCGGTGAAGCCCATCTTAGTCGCAACCTGCCGGCAGATTAACTTATAGAGCTGAATCTGATCGGCAGCCGTGACCACGTCGGCGTAGCTGTAGTTGATCTCAAACTGCGATGGCGCAACCTCGGGGTGATCCTTTTCATTCTCGAAACCCATCGCGCGCTGCACTGCGGCGGCAGTATCGATGAAGAGCCGCAAGGGGTCACCGGGCAGCGAATGGTAATACCCGCCCGTATTCACGTAATCGAAACGGGCGTTATCATAGAACCTTTTTTCAGCGTCCGGACCCTGGAAGAGGAAGCCCTCGATTTCGTTGGCGGCATTGAGCACATAGCCGTTCTTCTGGAACTGGTCATCAGCGTAAGCTTTCAAAACACCGCGAACATCGGCGGCATAGGGGGTTCCGTCTTTATCGATGACGTCACCGAAAACCATGATTTTGCCAGCCCCGAAGATGTCGGAAGGAGCCCAGTAGAAGGCGCCCCAATCGATGCCTAAGCGGAGATCGCTTTCGCGCTGCGCCGTAAAGCCGCGAATCGACGACCCGTCGAAGGTCAGGTTATCCCAGCTTTTGACCAGAAACTGCTTGTCATAGTCGAGCATGTGGAGCCGGCCTTCGAGATCGCTGAAGAGTACAGTGACGGCCTTGATTCTCTTTTCATCCTTCAGGTACTTTAAGCGTTCCTCTCGGATTTGCTCGATCGGCACGCGCTTCTTCCGCTGTTCCTTGAGTTTAAGGTTGAGCTCTTCCAGTTCCGCGTAAGAATGAACGAGCCGGTCATGTATTTCGTTGAGCATCTGTCTCCTGACTGTAAGCGCGCAGTATTCTGTTTCCGTAGCCGGCGCAAGTAACTTGGGCCCGCATTGAAAATTGGCAGACACAAGCCGGGGTGCCTGACTTCGAGGACGAATCGGCAACCGCACGCGGCGTCGGAGCCGCAGTGAGTGCCAACTCAAATTTTAGTGGGTTTGTAACCGATGTGCCAGTTCTTGCAGTGGGGTTTTTACCGTCTATGGCGACCGCGAGGCATTTTGCCAGCCTGCAAATAAACGACTTTGCTTTCAACTACTTACAACGTATTTACCGAGGCAGCAATCAAAATGCAAATGGGTAAAAACCAATAATTTTATAGCGGATGTGCGAATACTAACGACCTAAAAGATGGAGGGTCGCCAAGCGCTTGCTTGCAAGCGAATATACGGAGAGGCAATCATCGCCGTTCGGACCAGGCTCAACCTTTTCGTAATAAAGAACTGCGCTAGATTCTGCCCCAAGCTGTTCTGAGATCCGGCCAAAAACATACCACCAGATAGAATCGGGCGCCTGGTACCCGAACCGGTCCAGTGTCCGCAGGGAGATCTGGCGGGCTTCGCTCAGTGCGCCGATTTCGGCGTACATGGCAGCGATGGTGTGCTCGACGCCAGCAGTGGGCTGGTTTTGGGCACGTTCGACGGCGTGAATCTTTTGTTCGTCCGTCTGGCCAGCGACCAGTGAGATCCAACCGTACTGGTTCCAATCAAGAGGTGATGAATTCGGCGCTTCGGCGGTCTCCTTAGCCAGTTGAACGGACTCCTTCAATCGGTTGCCCAAAGCGAGGGTATTAACAAGCGATCGCTTCAAAGCGAGATCGTCGGGGCTATTTCGAAGGGCATTTTCCAGGGTTTCCTGGGCCCCTCCGACCTCGCCAGATCCGGTGTAAGCCTGAGAGAGGAGTTCTAGAGCGGTGTCAGAGGTCGGATAAGCAGCGATCAGCGATTTGGCGACGGGAAGACAGTCGCCCCAACTCTTTACGTGGATGCAAACGCCCGCATAGGCCACCTGGTAATAAGTCTTGAGGGCGGAATCGGAAGTGGAGTGAATGGCCTCGTCGAGGATAGCGAGCGTTTCCCTGGAGAAGATGAGGGACGCCGCGGCATAACGAATTTGCGCCGGAGAAGCGGGAGCGCCCTTGTTCCAGAGGTGGGGGAAAACGGGACCTCCAAGGGGATCGTCGTCGGAATGGATCTTGATTTCTTCACGCAGCCAGTCGAGCCATTTGCGGGCGGCATCCTGACGACCAGCCTGTAAATCCTCGAGGACTTGCCTGGCAACCCCTTCGGTAAACTCCGCGTTTCCGAGTAATTTGAAACCGGCTTGTCCGCCTACTACGAACATAGGGAACGTTCTTCCGGCTACGGTCAACCGAACACGGAAGCCGGAAGTTCCATTCGTATCCGTTACTGCTGTTGCGCTGGCAAGATACACATCGCGCCCAACGGGAAGAATGAGACCCTGCTGCGACATGGCGCTGAACAGGGATTTTTGCCACGATTGCAGGAACCCGTGCAATGCGGGGGGAAGTGAAGCAGACCAGAATCGCGCCAGGCTCTGGGGGGTCTCGGCGCGCTCAAACTGAGCCGCCCAGAAACACCGGACCAGGCCCTCGGGCGAGTCGGGATGCAGGGTCTGCATATCGGTGCGGCGAACGTTGCGCAGAATCGCCGGTGGCATGAACATTTGGGACTCGAGACCTAAGCCCGTGGCAAGATCAGCTTCCAATTGGTAATGTCCCGTTCTTGCCAGAAGATTTGCAGCAGGCCAGAACGCCTGCTTCAACTCTTCACGCGAGGCTGAAGCCTGCAGATCGGCGGCGGCTTTGGCGCTGCCTTCGCGAACTGCGGTGAGGAAGGCGCGATAGCCGGCTCGGGAGCCATTGGAGCCAAATCGATCCAGCTTGGATTTGAGCTCATCGAGGCTACCCAGCACGGCGAGATCGTAGACCATAGTGTCCTGCGCGCCCTGCTGCTCGACCTTGTCATCGCCCATAGCGTGGAAGATCTCGATGGCTTTGGCCAAGCGCTCCATCGATTCGAACTGATTGCCGCCGGCGTCGTAAGAAAAGCTTTCGGCAAGTTCGGTTTGCGCAGAGAGGTCATCCGGATCGAGCAATATAGCCTTGCGCAAAGCGGTTTCGACGGTGGTTGGGTCCCAGCCCGGTTTGTATTTACGGCCAATGAGATCGTGTTCGTGAACGAAAGCAAGATTACGCCATGTTACGGCGAGATCGGGCGCCGCCTGGTTTGCAATCTTCGCTTCGTTGCGTGCTTCCTGACCGCAGCCGGTGGCGAGCCAGGCACGAGACAGGCGGACGTGGTTGACGGCTTGCGCGCTATGCTGAGCCACCAGCCCGCGGAAGGAGTCGAGACCTTCGCGGAGATGTCCTTCCTCGAGAAGCGTCTGGCCAAGCGGCTCAAAGTTGAGCACGGGGGCAGGGCGCTTCAAAAATTCAATGGCAGCTTTTTTGAGAGCGTTACCCTCCTCGAGCGTGTAACTGCGTTCGGCGGAATCGAGCGATATGTCCGCCGTCAGCACCTGATCCTTTAAGACATAATGCGCGCTGTAAGCCGCGGGGCCGAGTTTCACAATCTGGTCTTCCGGCACCTTTTTGAGGGCGAATCCCGTGGGAATGTGGATACGACAGGAAAGCTTGTCGACAAAGGCGGTGGGCAGAATGAATCCCTGTGTGCGGGGCGTCTTTTTGCCGGTGGGGTCGGTGTCCTTGGCGTCATCGGTCGTAAAGAACTGCGGCAGGCTGGAGAAGACGCTCGAGACTGGAAGAGTTAACGACGCTCTGGTTTCGGAAACAACCAGCGTTTTCGTATCCCGGACATCGGTAGTTAGCTCGAACGGCTTGGAAAGATCACTTACGGGCGGATAACTGATCTTGATTTGCGCTTTGGTATCCCACTGCGCCTGGGCTTGCTTTTCGGCGCCTTTGCGAAGTTCCTCGTTGTCAAGCAGCGCAACCACATCGCGGTAGGTACTGTCGAAAGTGCCGGTACCGCTCAAAGATTCGACGACATGCGACGGACCGAAGTCTGGAAGATAGTAGTCGCGCGCAGTGATCATGGTGTTCGCCTGAGAGGCGCTCTCCGGAATTTTGGTCAACTTGTTAGTCTCAGGGCGGATGATGAGTGCAAGGCGCCCTTCGTCGGGCAGCGGCAAGCTTCCGACCCGCGAGTGCTCAGCGGTGGCATCGATCCAAAGGTCGGGCGAACCCGGCACGTAGACGATGGCGTGATTGAACAGGCCCATTCCCGGGTGTTGAGAGGCAACGTCCTGCTCGAGACCGGCATTGAGTATCGCCACATAGGAAGGGATACCGGCAGCTCGCAGCATCGCAACCAAAAGCGAGGCTTTATCTTTGCAATCGCCGTATTTGCGGGAAAGCGTCTCGGCCGGCCTGGCCGGCACGACGGCGGCATCAGCAAGCTCAACCCCGGTGTAGCGGACCTCGGAATGGAGAGTACTCACCAGTTTCCGAATGACGCCGGAACGATCTTTCTCTCCGTTCAGCGCCTTGCTAACGATGTCCTTAACGGGTGCATCCGCGATTTGCGTGTCAATGATTTTTCCGTATCGAACGGCGAGATCGTTCCACGAGGCCCCGGTTGAAAAAGTGACACTGGCGGCGCGGGGCAGGTCAAAAGGAAGCATCGGGTCGGATTCCTTGAGTGCATCGAAGGCGCCGAAGGAAAGGGTGAGGCGGACAATGCCGTCGCGAGTCTCTTTGGTCACTTTGAGGTCAGGACAAAGATCGGCGGTGTAGCGCAACGGAAGGGATTCGGGATATTCAGCGGTGAAGCGAGAGAACCGCACGGGAACACTCCAGGCAACATAGCCGCGAAAGGCAAGGCTGTCGAGGACGGGGGTAAAACGCTCTGTCACTTCCGACTCGACAATTACACCGACGCCGATGGCGGGGAGCGGGCCTCGCACAACGCGCAAATCGGAGTAGGACTGGGGTAAATCATTATTGGCGGGCGCATCAACGAGTGTCTTAGGATCTAGCTCGTAGGTAGCTCCGTCGCGCGTGATCACACGGGCCCGAAACGAGGGGCGCTTTTCATGCCAAGGCTCCCAGCGATCCTGAACGGAGCTCCACGATTCCACGGCGCTTTGATCGAGAATTTTAAAGACATAGTGTTGCTTGCGCTCGATGGTGTTATCGGAATGGAAGGTCCAGAGCTCGTCGTCGAGGAGTATTACGGCAGGCGAAGTCGTCGTACCAGCTGCTTGATCCGCGAGTTGCTGCAGCTCTTTCGGGGCGAGGGAAAATGCCGGTGAATCAGCAATTGATGCCGCTGAGAGCTGCAACGCGCAGGCTAGCGACAGCACACACAACCAGAACGATGCGGGACTTAGTTTTGCCCAAATGAACCTCGCTTAGTTTCTCGATCTTAACGAGTAGAAATCAGTGTTGGCTATTAGCCGTTCTTGTGTGGGTGATAGTACTAGCAGGGCTGTAGGCCGATCGAATCAGGGTTCGGCCTTCGCTAATTGTGAGTGTTCGCATTGCGAAGCGGAATCCAAAAGGGAGAATACAAAACAGAAGAACCTTTGCCGGCGCGAACGAGCCTATGTTCAATATTGCAAAGCCGCCCTGCGATGAAGCTGCCATTCTGGCCGCCTTACCGGACCGCTCTCCGAAAGGTTGCGGTCCATGGGTTCTAGCCGCGACCATACTCGGATCAAGCATGGCATTTATCGATGGCACAGTTGTGAATGTTGCTCTTCCGGCGCTGCAGTCGGCCCTTGGAGCAACGGTTTCCGAAGTGCAGTGGGTGGTGGAAAGCTATGCACTTTTTCTCGCGGCTCTTCTCTTACTTGGCGGGGCGCTTGGCGATCTGTATGGGCGGCGGAAGATGTTCACGGCCGGAGTAGTCTTATTCGGGATCTCATCGGTGGGCTGCGGGGTGGCTCCCGGCATCTTCCAACTGATAGCGGCACGAGCTGTACAAGGCGCTGGCGGCGCGCTTCTGGTACCGGGAAGTCTGGCACTGATTAGCGCATCGTTTCCTGCGGAGGAGCGAGGGCGCGCGATCGGAACCTGGTCGGGATTTACGGCAATCACGGCTGCTATCGGTCCCGTTCTGGGCGGGTGGCTGGTAGAACACGCCTCCTGGCGCTGGGTGTTTTTCATCAATTTGCCTATCGCGGCAGTCGTTTTTGCGATCACCTTGCTGCGCGTACCGGAGAGCCGCGATCCGGGGCGCGGCCGGGAGAGTCTCGATTGGCTCGGCGCTCTGCTCGCCACCTTCGGTCTCGGCGCTATCGTGTTCGCCTTGATTGAACCGTCATACGGCTTAATCGCGGGCATCGCCGGCATTGTGGCTTTGACCTCCTTCTTCGTCGTAGAACGACGCTCGCCGGCTCCGATGCTTTCTCTCGATCTCTTCCGTTCGCGCAATTTCGCTGGTGCGAATTTGCTGACTCTCTTTCTCTATACAGCTCTAACTGGAGTACTGTTTTTCTTTCCACTGAATCTGATCCAGATTCAGGGATACTCAGCCACCCAGGCCGGCGCGGCGCTCCTGCCGTTCATCTTGTTGATGTTCGTTCTTTCGCGCTGGTCCGGCGGATTAGTGCAGCAGTACGGCGCAAAATTGCCACTCATAGTCGGTCCGGTAATTGCGGCTGCCGGTTTTGCTCTCTTTGCAGTACCAAATATTGGCGGAACCTATTGGACCACATTCTTCCCGGCAGTCGTCGTCCTTGGGTTCGGAATGGCCGTGAGTGTCGCACCGCTCACCACGACTGTGATGGACTCTGTTTCTCAGAATCATGCCGGGGCCGCTTCGGGAATCAATAATGCCATATCGCGGATCGCGGGTCTACTGGCAATCGCGGCTCTCGGTTTTGTACTGATAACGGTCTTCAACCGGCAACTTGATCGGCATCTGAACATTCTCCCGGCGCCACCCGCGCTCCGCCAGCAGATTGATTCGCAACGATCGAAGCTTGCGGCTATCCAAACTACAAATTCCGCTGCTCGCCGGGCGATTGCCGAGTCGTTCGTCGCAGGATATCGATCGCTATTATGGATCGCTGTCTCACTTTCCATCGCAAGCTCTCTGAGCGCCGCTTTGTTTATCGATCTGAAGGAGAAACGCACCTGAGGCGAGTGGAGCGATGATGCAAAAGATCAGGAAGACGACAGTATTCAAGCGGCCGGGGTCTTAGATTCTGTCTTGACGAAGGAATGGCCTCGCTTCGCGGGAATCTGAGATTGAAATCTCGTGCTGACGCGCTACCTGGCCAAGGAACTTGGCCCGCGCGGGATTACAGTCAATGTAATTGCCCCGGGAGCGATTCAAACCGACTTCAGCGGTGGAATGGTCCGGGACAATCCCGAGGTCGATAAACGGGTCGCGGAAATGACTGCGCTGGGCCGCGCGGGAGTGCCGGATGATATCGGCCCGATGATCGCCTCTTTTCTCTCGACGAAAATCGCTGGTCAACGGTCAGAGGATCGAAGTCTCAGGCGGCATGGCGCTGTGAGCGGGGGCCGAGTAGCATATATAATCACGTCACACCTTTTTCCGAGGAGGAAAACTGTATGCGCATGTTGCTGCGAGTGTCGATTCCTGTCGAAGCCGGTAATGCCGCCGCGAAGGCCGGAACCCTAGGTTCAACGGTGGAAAGAATCCTGCAGGATCTTAAACCGGAAGCAGCCTATTTCTTTGCCGATGACAACGGCCAGCGATCAGCCTCAGTCATCTTTGACATGAAGGACACATCCGAGATTCCGGCGATCGCTGAACCCTGGTTTCTCGCCTTCAACGCCAAGGTGTCGTTTCGGCCGATCATGAACGCGCAGGACCTTGCCAAGGGCGGCCCCGCGATCAGCAAAGCTGCTGATCAATACGGAAAGTAAACTGGGCCTGCTTCGCTCGACTTACTCGGGTAATGCGGATTGGCGCGCGCGCAGGAAGCCGCGGACGGAGGCGTCACGCTCCAGGCCGATGGCGATTTCATAGGCGTGACGGGCCTCTCGATGTGCGGCTGTCCTCGAAAGCAGCTCGGCGCGCGCGGCCCAGTAGGGTTGGTATGCCGCGAGGCGCGGATCGGCAGCCAAATCGGGCATTGTCTCGAGAGCGGCGTTCGCCCCCTCTATCTCGGCGATGGTGAGTGCCCGATTGATAGCAACCACCGGCGAATTCGAGAGCGTGAAGAGCGCGTCGTAAAGCCGCAACATCGCTGCCCAATCGGCGCGACCGGTGCAGCGGCGACAAACATGCGCCGACTGCAATGCGGCTTCGAGTTGATATCGACCGATTGCCGCCTTGGCGCTAGCGCGCAGCAGCAGCTCTTCGGCCTCATCGATCATTCGGACATCCCACAACGAAACATCCTGTTCCTCAAGCGTTACGTATTCGCCATGCGGATTGCGGCGCGCGGGACGCCGGGCTTCAGCGTGAAGCATCAAGGCAAGCAATCCGAGCGCCTCCGGTTCATCCGGCAATAGCTGTGTAACCAGACGAGCCAGAAAGAACGCCTCGCCAGTCAGGTCGCGGCGCATCATATCGGTGCCCGTAGCGTCACTCCAGCCTTCGCTAAATGCAGCGTAGATGGCCTCCAAAACGGCGTCGAGGCGGCTCGAAAGTTCTTCACGTTCGGGGATGCGAAATGGAATACCTGCTTCCCTGATTTTGTTTTTGGCGCGTACGAGCCGCTTTGCCATGGCGGACGGAGACATGAGGAAGGCAGAAGCGATGGTTGCCGCATCGAGTCCGAGAATGACCTGCAGGATTAACGGAGCGCGAATGCCAGAGTCGATTGCGGGATGGGCACAGGCAAACATCAGCGCCAGCCGGCGGTCCGGAATCTCGGTATCGGAGGGCGCGCCAAGAACTGCGGCCACGCGTTCCAGGTCCAGACCGGCAGCGGCGGCATTTTGTTGCCGGCGGGCCATGTCGATACTTTTGCGCCGGGCAACCGTCAGTAGCCACGCTTCGGGATTGGAGGGCAAGCCGTTCAGCGGCCAATCGGCCAACGCGGCGGCGAATGCTTCCGAGAGCGCGTCTTCAGCGGCTGCAACGTCGCGTGTGCGCGAGGCGAGGAAGGCGACAAGCTTGCCGTAGCTGCGACGAGCCACGGATTCAGCGGCTTGACGTGCCGGTATGTCGCCTTCGTTATTCATTGGGTTGCTTTGAGAGTATCGGGTTGCGGATGTGAAGAGGCCGAGGAACTCGCCACTCCCTGACGGGGTTGTGAAAAATCGAGCACACCAATCGCACTTTGAAGCTTCGGCTCGCTGAGAACCGCGGCCTCATTCTCGCTCATGGCTTCGATTCAAGATCGACGACCTACGTGCGAAGCATGTCCTCAGGATGCAGATGTATCCCACAGCGGGCGCACTTCAACGACACCATGACCTGCGCCGGGGCAGCGGGCCGCCCAGGAAAGCGCGGCATCGAGATCGGGCACGTCAATCAGATAGTAACCGCCCAACTGCTCCTTCGAATCGATAAAGGGACCGTCCAGCACCTGGGATTTCCCGTTTGAGGTGCGTACAGTTGTGGCTGTTGAGCTTGGCTGCAACCGGTTCCCGCCTTTTAGCGCGCCGGCGGTCGCCAGCGCCTGCGTGTAAGCGGCGTAGGCAGCAACTCCCTGTTCCTGTTCGGCCTTGGACAACTGTGTCCAACCAGCCTCGTTCGCGTAGAGCATCAATAGATATTGCATGGAATCTCCTTCATTCTGGAACACTGGCAGGCGTTCTCGTCTGCCGTCACCATGACGCTTTGAGATACGGCGGTTTGGACATGAAAAACGGACGTCGAGTCGGTGGGCCGACGTTCCTCCTATTTAACGCGCCGGCTACTTCGGTGCCGGAACCCTCAATGTTCAGCATCGCCAGCATCGGTCTCGCGGCAATTTTGTGGTGGCGAAGCAGGAGGGTGAACCGAGCGTGACAAGGCGCTAATGCCGGCTATACATCTCCATTACGTCTTTGCGTAACGCTCCCTGGCTCCCTGGCCGGCTGTAGAACATGTGCCCGCCCGGATATTCTTTCACCTGCACGCGCGTTTGGTCTCCCATGATCGGCATCTGATCCACGGTCAGAATCGAACCCATGAACGGGCAAGAGAGATCGTCCCAGCCGTGAGCTATCAGCACGCGCAACTTGGGATCCGTCGCAACCGATTCCCGAAGCTGGTCAACGGCTCCTTTGCGCAGATCATCGCCGCCTTCCCATAATCTGTTCACTTCTTCGCTGAGAGCGTTGTAGCGCGTTTCGATCTTCCAACCCACGACACGGGTTACGAAGTCCACCATAGCCGTAGTGGTTGGAGCGATGATGCTTTCGAGAATGGGATCCCCGCTGCGCTGCTGAGGCTCGGAGGGGAAAGGATCCCAGGCGGTTACGTTGGGATCGTAACGGCTGCCCAGTTTACCCTCTTCGCGAAATACCTCGCGCAGGAAGGCCTGTGTCTCGAGGCGCCCGCCCGAGCGCTTGACAAACTCCGGATCGAGTCCGGTGAGCTCGGTAACTTTTTTGACAAGACGCGGCGTGGCTTCCGGATCAGAGTGGCCCTTCATCAAATCCGTCGCATATTCGCCGCGCGTGTAAGCGATCACATCCGCCATCTTCGTGGAGGTAAGTTGGTCCTTCCTCTCGAGGTGTGCCGCCACAATCGAGGGGAGCGTCATCATCCACGGGATCGGAGATATCTGCCGGTTGGCATCGATCGACGGATTCAAGTAAGGCGAGACAAGCACCACCCCATTTAATGCAACGCCAAGCTGTGTCTGGAGATAATGCGTGATCCTCGGTCCACGAAACCCTCCGTAGCTTTCCCCGACCAGATATTTGCGCGAGGCCAAACGTTCATTTTTGACCAGCCACACGTAGATGACGCGCGACAAATATTCGATATCAGGTGTTGTGCTGTAGAACAGCTTCTTGGAATCGGCGTCCGAAACCAGCGAACGGCTGAAGCCTGTACCGATCGGATCAATAAAGACCAGATCCGTAAAATCCAACCATGTGCCGGGATTATCCACTAACGTGGCCGGATCTGACGGGCTGTCTCCCTGACTACCAAAGGGTACGCGCTTTGGGCCGATGGCGCCAAAATTCAGGTAAACCGATGCCGCGCCCGGTCCTCCATTCAGCGCGAAGGTCACTGGCCGGTCTTTGCCCGTCACGACATAGGAGGTGAAGATGACCTCACCGGCAACGTGATTCTCTTTGTCGCGGACGGGCAGCGAGCCAACCGTGACCGTATATTGAATCGATTTGCCGTTTATTTCGGCGCTTTGCTGCAAGTGCGCATCGGGTGGCAACGGCGGCAGTGTCGATTTCGAAGCGGCTGTCTGGGCGGGCGGCTGCGCAGGTTTCGTATCATCCGCCGTTGCACGAGGGCTCAACGCCAGGGTAAGCAAAAAGCAACAGAAGAAAAGAGCGGACAAGCCGCGGGCGTTCGACACCTGAATAAACCTATTACGTACGATACATCAGACGAGCAACTTCGTGATCCGTTTTGCCTACTGCTGAGAAGTATCGCTGGTTGTCGTTGCTTGGTTGTTTTGATCTTTATCTTTTTTGCCACCTCCGAACAGTTTTCTCCAGAAGCCTCTCTTCTTCTCCTTAACTGGCGGCGGAGCCGTGGGAGACGGGGGAGTAGCCGCGGATGGTTGCCCGGGGGCGTTGGGATTGCCGGGCGGCTGATTTGGAGCTGGATTCGGCGTAACCGGCGGAAGCACTAGTTCGCGATGTACCCCAATTCCGAACAGCTTCTGAAAGAAGTTGCGCGACGGGCCGTTGGGATGGCCGCAGGTAGCAGCCGGAACTGTGCCATCGACGAAATATGCGTCGTAGTCGTCCGGGCAGGTCTCATCGGCCGGCAAATTGGTCAGCTTATCGAGATGAACGGGAAGGACGCCCGGCGGCGGTGTGAACGGCTTCATGTCGTGATAGCGGCGAAGCTTCTGTGCGCGCACCATGAATTCTGTCCAGATCGGAGCCGCTGCCTTCCCGCCCTCCATCTTGATATCGCTGTAATCGTCGTTGCCGACCCAGACCAGGCACAGCAGATTCGAAGTGTAACCCGCAAACCACGCATCATGCGAAGTGCCGGTCTTTCCTGCCGCCGGCGCGTTAAAACGGGCGCGCACCGAGCTTGCTGTGCCGCCATTCAACACGGCTTCGAGCATATCGGTGATCACAAAAGCCACCCGGCTATCCAGCACGTTGGTCTTTTCCGGCTCGTCCGGATTCTGCATTTCGCCTACATTCGGATTTCGAACCGAACGGATGAAGACCGGCGCCTCGCGGACGCCGTCGTTCGCGAATACCGTATACGCTTCCGCCATCTGCAGAGGGGTGGCGTCATAAGCTCCAATCGCCATAGCCGGCGTCGGTTTCACGCCCTCAATACCAGCAGCCTTCGCAAGCGCGACTACCTTGTCGTAACCCACCATTTCGGCAAGTCGGATGGTAGCTGTGTTGATCGAGTGGGCCAGCGCAAAGCGGGCAGTGACCTCGCCGATACTGTATTTCGGATCGAAGTTTTTCGGTGAATACGGCTTGCCGTCCCAGTCGAAAGTGCCTTCGGTTGCATCGAGCATCGTGGTCTGCGTATAAGCCTTGGCGGGGTCTCCGTTGAGTGCGGTGTTCATCGCTGCCGCATACACGAATGGCTTGAAGATGGAACCGGTGGGACGTTTGGCGACGGCGTGATCCAATTGGCTGGTGCTGTAGTCGCGGCCGCCTGCCAGCGCCAGCACTTCGCCTGTATGCGGGTCGAGCGCAATAAGGGCCACTTGCGGCATTGGGCCAGGAGCTATTTCGGTGATGACGGTCGCATTCCTGCCTTTTCCCTGTCTGATCTTCTTCGTTCGACGCCTGATAATAGCTTGGTCCACCTGGCGCATGCCGATGGCGATCGCTTCTGAAGCCGCTCTCTGCAACTGCGGATCAAGCGCGGTATAGATCTGCATTCCCCCGTTATTGAGGTCGCTTTCGTCGTATTGCGACAATAACTGGTCTCGCACCAAGTCCACGTAATATGGCGCATCATCTGCTTCTACGCTGCGGGGCGCAAGTTTGAGCGGCGAAGCTTTCGCGGCCGCGAGCTCCTCCTTACTGATCACGTGATTTTCGAACATGGCCTGCAGCACGATATCCCGCCGCCGGATGGCGCGCTGGGGATGACGAAACGGAGAAAAATAAGTTGGCCCGTTCACAAGACCTGCCAGCAGAGCGGCCTCCGGTAATGTCAGGCTTTTGATGTCCTTACCGAAATAAGCCTGTGCGCCCTCGCCGAAGCCTCGAATATTGAAAGATCCGTGCTGTCCCAGATCAACCTGGTTGACGTAGATCTCGAGAATCTGTTCTTTAGTGAATCGTCGTTCCAGAACCAGGGCGATCATCATTTCGGCAAGTTTCCGGCGTACGCTGCGTTCGTTCGAAAGGAAGAAGCCGCGCGCCATCTGCATGGTCAATGTCGAGCCGCCCTGGATCCTCCTGTGCCGCAGGACCGGGGCCAGCAGGCCTTCCAACAGCCGGACATAATTGATCCCGCCGTGCTCGAAGAATCGACGGTCTTCTACGGAAACAATGGCGTTTCTTACAAGCGCTGGTATCTCCGGGTACGTCAGCAGCCTTCGTTTCGATCGCTGTTTCGCGTCGAACATTCCTGTTACGAGCTGTGGCTCCAGGTCGTAGTAGGAGAGCTTCTCCCCTTTGCTGTCTTTTATCGAGTCAACCTCGCCGTCCGATATGTGGAGCGTCGCGTCTTGTCCCGGATGGTAACTGGCCCGCCCGGGTCTGATTTCGATGCTGTTTCCGCGCTGCTGGTAAGTACCTTCGCTTGATTCGCCGGTGCTCGTGCCCGAGATGTAGCCCGCCTTGCGAAGCTCGTTTACAATCGTGCTGGCGGTCCATTCATCGCCCACCTCCACCCGCTCCGCCGCGGCGTAGATTTGGGCTGCGTCGTTGAAGATAGGGCGCCGTATACGGTCGTCTACGATTTGTGCGTACTTCATGTAAAAGTACGCGAACGTGCCGGTTACCGCTAAACAGATCGCGACAATCGCGGCTAGCGCGATGCGAGCGTCGCGCCGCTTCAGCAGTTTGAGAAAACTTTGCCACGCCGTAAGCAACAGCTTTTGCCATTGCCGAGGACTTTCGATTTGAACTTTAACGGGCACTGTTCGACGCGGAAACCGGCTGCGGAGGCACAACTTGCCGCCGCACGCCCGGACAACTGTAGGATAACGACTATTCTTGCAACCGATCTGTTAGAGTGTGAGACGGTCGATTCCAACCCGTATTTGTTCGAGTGGAGGAATCGAAGTTCCGCTAGTCTAAGGAATGGAGGAGTGCTGAGAAATGAAAGCGATTCTTGCAGGTTTGTTTAGCTGTGCTGTTTTGTCTTTGCCCCTTATGGGACAGGCCACAGCCGCCGCAACGGGTGACCAGGCTTTTGTGGATATGGCCGCTCAGACTGATATGACGGAAGCCCACCTGGGTCAATTGGCCGCCGAAAACGCTGCATCGCAAGACGTCAAAGATTATGCCCAGATGCTCGTGACAGATCACACGGCGGACTACAACACACTCACCGCGGCAGCCACCAAAGCGGGCTTGACCGTTCCTAAGGGACTCGATGCTAAGCATGACAAAATGGTCGCGCCATTCGAAAAACTGCATGGGAAGCTATTCGATGCTCGCTTCACTCACGCCATGGTCGCCGGGCATGAGGAAGCCGTCAAGGCATACACCAAAGAATCTACTGACGGCCAGAACGCCGATATAAAGGCGTATGCGACCCAGACTATCCCGACACTGCAAAAACACCTGACCGGTGCTCAAGCGCTCGGGAAGGCCAAGAAGCCGGCTGCGGCGCAGTAATCCATCTGCAGGCGCGTCCAGCGTATAATAAAGGTTCGGATTAAGTGGTCGTAGTGCGTCCCTGCTTTCGAGGAGCCTGCTAGTTTCAGAATCGCCGGAGCGCAGCCAAGCCGCTTGGCCACGCTATATAGATAGTCAAAGAAAGATCGGGAATGCCAAAACGCACTTTTCAGCCCAATAATCGCAGGCGCGCCAAAACTCATGGATTTCGAGTTCGCATGAAAACGGCGGACGGCCGGGCTGTGCTTGCCCGCCGCCGCGCCAAGGGACGCTACAAGTTGACGGTTAGCGACGAGCGCGCCGTTCGCGAATCTAATTAAGAGCTCTTTGGCGATTTGGTCGTCGTCCGCTGTCTCTTCCAAAAACAAGGCGGGTTCTCCGGTCGTCTGAGTTTCGAGAAATTTATGAAACCGGTGTCCGCATGACGAGCCGATACTTCGCAGCTTTCTGCCTTCGCGCCGCCGGTCCTGTTCCGTCTCGATTTGGTTTTACAATCCCTCGCGCCGTCGGCAAGGCTGTCATACGGAATCGCTTGAAACGGCGTATGCGCGCAGCAGTATCCTCCGAACTTGAACTGCTTTCCGAAAGCTGGAAGATCGTCTTCAACCCGAGGCGTACCGCCTTGGAAGCTCCCTTCGATGATTTGCGCCGGGAGATCGGGCGCCTGTTTACGCGATGCAAGCAGTCTTAATGCTGGCCCTGCGCGGCTACAAGCTTTTTATCTCGCCGCTTCTTCCATCCGCTTGCCGCTATTATCCAAGCTGCTCTGAGTACATGCTCGAAGCGGTCAGTAAACACGGTGCTGCTAAAGGCTTCTGGATGGGTCTGAAGCGGCTCGGACGCTGCCACCCCTTCCATGAAGGCGGTTACGACCCTGTTGCGTGAACAGATAATGAATTTGAGATTTGTCTATGCCGAATAGTCCGGGAAGCGGTTCGCCTGAACCGCCGTCCCTCGAGAAGCGTCTCCCACTCGCGCTGGCCTTGATGATGCTGGTATTGCTCGTTTCCCAATACCTCTTCAAGCCTGCGCCGGGACCGAAGCCGGTCAAACCCGAGGCCGATAAACAGGCCGCGCAAGTGATACAGAAACCAACGCCTGCCGAGAGCGCTCCCCCTGTGCCTTCGCATGAAGCCATCGCTCCTGCCGGCCAGGTACAGGCTTCCGGGGAGATCGTCACTCAGATCGACACCTCGCTATACCGTATAGTTTTCACAAATCGCGGCGCTGTAGCCAAGAGCTGGGTATTGAAGCGCTATCAGGACGATGCCGGCAAGCCTCTCGAGGTGATTGCCAATGCTTCCAACGGTATTCCATTGCCCTTTTCGCTCGATATCACTGGGCAGAAACCGGATTTCGACCCGAATACTGTGCTATATCAGGCGAAGGTTTCTCCGGACGGCCTCTCCGTCGAATACAACTACTCCGACGGCAAGACCTCGATCCGTAAATCCTTCACCTTCGCTCTCGATAGTTATCTCTCGCAGATAAAATCGACTGTTCTGATGAACGGGACTCCTGTGCCCAGCCTCCTGATGTGGCGCGGCGGATTCGGAGACCAGAAAGTTCGAAACGCGTCCGGCGTCGAACATACCGTGCGCTATGACGCGAGCGCAGGCAAGCTGATCACCAAGAGCGTCCGCGACGCGAAGAACGGGCCAATTTCCGATTCAGGAAATTACACGTTCGCCGGTTTGGAAGACAATTTCTTTGCTGCGGTGGCGCTTCCGGCCGCCTCTTCCACGCTTGAAATCCGCACCTACGCCGATCCCATCAAGCTCGCGAATCAGGAGAAGCCCGTGCCGTATGTGGGCGCCGGCATATCTACCGGAACCGAAAACGATCTTTCGCTCTTCGTCGGACCGAAAGACATCGACATTCTCAAGAACGTCAACCCCAAACTTTCGCAGATTATCGATTGGGGCTTCTTTGGCGTGATCGCAAAACCTCTGTTCATCTGGCTCAACTACACCAAGGATCATTGGACCGGCAATTACGGCTGGGCAATCATTCTGGTTACGCTGATCATCAACCTGGCGCTCTTTCCCTTCCGGCTTTCGAGCCTGAAGTCCGCGCGCAAGATGCAGAAGCTGCAGCCGCAGATCAAGGCCATCAATGACCGGTACAAGAACATCAGCATGCGCGACCCGAAAAAGGCTGAGCAGAACCAGGAAGTGATGGCGCTGTACAAGAAAGAGGGAGTCAATCCGGTCGGCGGCTGTCTGCCCTTAATCGTTCAGCTCCCGTTTTTCTACGCGTTCTATCGGGTCCTCGATATCGCCATCGAACTTCGGCATGCTCCGTGGCTCTGGGTTCCCGACCTCTCTTCAGCTGAAACGTTGCCCATTCACCTGCTGCCTATCATCCTGATCGCCACGCAATTCTTCTCTCAGAAACTCACCCCATCGGCCGGTGTTGACCCCAACCAGCAGAAGATGATGATGTTCATGCCGCTGATGTTTGGCTTCATGTTCTACTCCGCCTCCGCCGGACTTGTACTATATTGGTTAACCGGCAATGTGGTTGGAATCGTGCAGCAACTCGTAATCAATCGATTTATGCCCACCCCGGCGCCTGCTGTTCCTGCGCCGGCAACCGGCAAAGACCCTGTAAAAAGGACCGTCAAAAAGTAAGCCGCATGAAATACACAATCGAATCCTTGCGGCCTAAAATCGAACAATTCCTCAATCCGCTTCTTGGACATGCCGGGTTTGATGTCTCCTACGATCTTCGCTCGCCTGAAAATCCGCATCCCGAAGTAGAGAACCCCGATGTGACCGTTGTTTTTTCAGGCCGCGATGTCGATCTACTTCTGGCTAATCGCGCTGAAGTTCTCTTGGCGCTCGAGCATCTCTCGATGGAAGCCATTCGCCTGCCTGTCGAAGATCACTCGCTGATTTCTTTCGACGCCAACGATTACCGAATGCTCCGTGTAGAAGAGCTCCGCATGAGCGCCCTGGCCGCAGCCGAAAAAGTGAAGCGCACACGCATACCGTTTCACTTCAATCCCATGACAAGCCGCGAGCGGCGCGTCATCCATCTTGCTTTGCGCGAACAGAAAGATCTACGCAGTGAAAGCGTCGGCGTCGGACCTGCTCGCGCCGTGGTCATCGTTCCGGCCGATATGCCGACGCCACCTGCTCCGCCCGCCCCTCCTCGCGGTCCATTCCGCGGTGCACATGGACGAGGCGCCGGTGATCGCCCTGAACGCCGCCGCGGCGATTTCGGCCGCCCCCGGCGTGGCCCGCGGGGCGTTCGCTAACCGGTTCTGAACCGCGCGCGTCAGGATGGAATGAAAAAATCAAAAACCGCTTACTAACGTGCGCGGCTCGGTTTCGGCATCAAGGGTTTGCGAAGCAGTCGAATCAATCCCGGAAAGCTTACTAACGTGCGCGGCTCGGTTAGCGGTTTAGTCACGTGAATACCCGGGATACGATCGTTGCTCTCTCTACGCCCCTCGGCCGCAGCGGTCTCGGAATCGTGCGCCTCTCGGGCGCCGATAGCCGCGCCATCGCGGAACAGATTCTCCGTTTCCCACAGGCGCCGCACTGGACCACTTGGGCCAGCCAGCTCGCTGAACTCACCGATGAGACAGGCGCTCCTGTCGATCAGATAGTCGCCACGTTCTTCGCGGCGCCTCGTTCGTACACTGCCGAAGACGTCATCGAAATCTCGTGCCATGGCGCACCGGTTGTTTTGCGCGCCTGTTTCGAACGGGCGGCCAGAGCGGGAGCCCGGCCGGCCGAGCCGGGCGAGTTCACTCTTCGCGCTTACCTCAACGGCCGCATCGATCTACCGCAGGCTGAGGCCGTGCGCGACCTGATTGATGCCACCACTCTTTATCAGGCTCGCGTCGCTGCCCAGCAGCTCGAAGGCTCTGTTTCGCGGCGTGTTCATCCCATTAAGAAGCAGCTTGTCGAGCTGATCGCCCTGTTGGAAGCCGGCATCGATTTCGCCGAAGACGATGTCAGTGTCGCCTCGCCGGACGAGATACTGCGCCGTCTGGACGGCATCGAAGACGGCCTTGGTGGTCTGGTCCGAAGTTTTGCCGCGGGCAAACTCGTTTACCAGGGCTTCACTCTGGCGATCGTCGGTCGACCGAATGTCGGCAAGAGCAGTCTCTTCAATCGCTTACTTGAGCAGGACCGCGCTATTGTGACGGAAATTCCCGGCACCACCCGCGATCTTGTAACTGAAACCACATCCTTTGAAGGAATCCCGGTCAAGCTGGTCGACACAGCGGGCATCCGCGCGTCTAACGACCTTGTCGAATCCCTTGGTATCGAGCGGAGCTATGGTGCCATGGCGGAGGCCGACCTAACGCTCCTTGTCCTGGATGCCTCGCGTGAACTGGCCCTTGAGGATTGTGCTCTTCTCAAAAAACTTTCCGACCGCCGGCCGGTGCTGGTAGGCAATAAGTCTGACCTCGGCAACAAAGTGAGCGGTGTCGATCAACTCCATCCCGTATCTGCGCTCACCGGCGCCGGACTCGCCGAGCTGCGCAAGACCATCCTGCAGAGACTCGCTCCCCAGGGTCTCGTCGAGCCGGAAAGCGGTAGCCTCACGAACGTTCGCCACGAAATACTGCTTCGGGAGAGCCTCGAAGCAATCCAAAACGCCCGCCGCGCGGTAAATTTTCACATCCCGCACGAGATGCTATTAATCGATCTCTATGCGGCGCTAAAGCCGGTAGATGCGGTCACAGGCGCCACCACCGCCGACGACATCCTGAACCACATCTTCTCTACGTTTTGTATCGGGAAATAACATCCTCGCGACGACACAGGGCGAATCGACTGCGCGCTACGTCCTTAATTCCGTAGCGCCATGGCGTCTGCCCAGTCGCCCGGCAGCGCGCCTGGAGGCAGCAGCTGGCCCTTCTCGAGATGCCGCACCGTCTTCGCAAATTTCGCCGCATGCGGATCGTGGGTCACCAACACGATCGTCTTGCTGAACTCGCGGTTCAGCCGGCCCAACATCGTCAGGACATCCTCGGCAGCGGCTGCGTCCAGGTTGCCTGTCGGCTCGTCAGCCAGGATCAGGTCGGGATCTGTAACGATCGCGCGCGCAATGGCAACGCGCTGCTCCTGGCCACCGGAGAGCTGCTTGGGCAGGTGGCCCAAGCGGTCGCCCAACCCAACCAGCTTGAGCGCGGTCTCGGCATGCTGAAGCCGCTCCTTCTTATTGAGCTTCGTTAGCTTCAGAGGCAGCTCGACATTCTCGAGCGCAGTCAGCACCGGAATGAGATTGAACGACTGAAAGACGAAACCGATGTGCTCGTTGCGCCAATGCGCGATTTGTTTGTCGCTGAGCTGGCGCAGGTTCGCACCCAGAACTTCGATCTCGCCGCCAGTCGGTTTATCCATTGCAGCAATCAGGTGGAGCAGAGTAGACTTGCCTGACCCCGATGGGCCCATGAGTGCCACGAAGTCACCGCGCTGGATTTCTATATTCGCGCCATCGAGCGCCATCACGTGAAACTCATCGCGTATATATTCTTTACTCAAATCAGTCGCTTTGACCACTACGTCGCTCATGTATTTTCTCTCCCTCTCTGCTACTGCTTGACTTCTACTTTCTGACGATCTTTCAGGTCAGCTGGCGGATTCACAATCAACTCCTCGCCACCAATCAGACCGCTTTCGACAAGTACTCCCTGATCCGAAGTGCCCCCGGTTGTTATCGATCGCTTCCGCGCGCGATCATTCACCACAACAAAAACGCTCCCGTTCTGCACGGTCGATTGCGGAATCACGATCACCGGCTTGGCCGCTGCGGAAGGTTGCGATTGGGCGTCGTTATAGAAGGCGACCGTGGCATTCATGTCGGGACGCAGATAATCATCCGGATTCTCTACCTTAACTTTCACCTGCACCGTCGCCTTGGCCCGGTCCGCTTCCGGCGAAACCTGCTCGACGAAACCCTTGTACTTGCGATCGGGATAGGCATCGGTAGTAATGATGCCCTTCTGCCGCGGCCCGAGTTTCGGGAAATCGTTTTGACTGATATCCAGTTCTACCTGCAAATCATTCAGATCCGCCATGGTCACGATATAGCCCTTAGCGCCTTTATCGCCGACGAACCCGGTGGTGATGAACTCACCCCTTTCGACATTGCGGTCGAGAATGGTGCCGGTAATAGGAGCCCGGATCACGGTGTTATCGAGCTGATTCTGCGCGTAATCGAGCGCGCCCTTTGCCTGCTCAATCTGGCCTCGAACCTGTGCGATCTCCTCTTTTCGCGGACCAAGCACAGCCAGGTCGAGAGTGCGTTGCAGGCTCGACACTTTGGCAATATCGCTGTCGTATTTCGATTGCGCATCGTCCAACGCCTGCTTTGACAGAACACCTTCGCTGACCAACTGGCGCGTACGATCGAGCGAGGCCTTCGAATCCATCGCATCGGCCTTGGCTTGGTCCACATCGGCTCGCGCCTTCTCCACTTCGTCGGGTCGTGAGCCATTCAGATCTTCCTCCAGCTTGGCCTGTAGATTCGCAAGCTGCCCTTGCTGCTGGACAACCTGCGCTCGGTACTCGTCGTCTTCCAGGCGCACCAAAACCTCGCCTGCCTTGACGTGGTCGCCCTTATCCACGCCGATCCAGGCCACTCTTCCGTTCACTTTCGAAGCAACCTCAATTTTGTGAGCCGCAACGATATAGCCGGTTGCCGTGAGGATCACTTGTTCTCCGGCGGAAGAGGCGGCGATCGGTGATCGCACTTGGACCGTATGTACCGGAGTTGCAGCCGTCAGTCTTCCATAGGCCAGAACCGTAGCGACAGCTACCAGCGCTACTACGACAGCAATCACAATCAGTTTGCTGATTGCCTTCGGCTCCGGCGACCGTTTCGCCGTGCGATCTATTCGTAAGCTTTTCAGCTCAGTTTCCATGGCGAGTAAAGACCAGTACGAACCTACACTTCACGAAGTGCCGTCAAAATTTCTTTCTTAGCAGCCTGGCGGGCCGGCAGCAAACCGCCGATCGCTCCCAAAACAACAGCGAAAATCAAACCGATCAGCATGATGTCAGGCCCGATGCGAATTTTAAAACTATTCACGCTGAACGTGACGAAGTTTCCGAGAGTGGTCGTCACCGTGTTCAGGGGAGACACGATCAGGCATGCCAACAAGCCGCCCAGCAGCGATAGCAAAAGCGATTCCAGCAAAAAGCTGAAGAGAATACTTCGCCGGTTGAAGCCCAGAATACGCAGGGTTCCGATCTCTTTCGATCTGCGCGCGACTGCCGCGTACATCGTGTTCATAGAAGCGAAGCAGCTTCCGACGGCCATGATGATGCACACGAAAAAACCGAGAAATTTGACCGGAGCCGCGGAAATTGTTTGCGATTCATAGTAATCGCGCTCGTCGAGAACCGTGACGTTTAAGCGCCGGTCTTCTTCTAACGATTTTCTGAGCGCTGCCGCAGTCACTTCGTCGCTGGCTTCGAGAAGAGCCGAGCTGTAAGTATCGGGGCGGTTGAAGTCGGATGCAACCTGGTTCCCGTCGGCGAAGATTTCGCTATCGAAGGCTCTGTCGCCGGCATCCATCACACCTACAATCGTCCACAAGCCTTTGCCGAACTTGAGTTGTTGGCCTACCTGGGCGGCGGGATAAGTTTTTGAAAGATTCTTGCCCACTGTGATCTCGCGGTGGCCGGGTTGAAACCAGCGGCCTGAAATGATCTTTAGCTTCCGCATGGCGATGCCGTCCTGCGACAAGCCGCGTACCGTGATGTTGACCCCATCGGGGTGATCGGGGCTCGGCATGTTGGCGAGAGTGACGATCTCGAGCGAGGCCATCGGCTGACCTGCGGAATCCTTAGCAATGCCGGGAAAGTTTTTCACGATCTGAAACTGCTCCGGAGTGAAAAGACTGGTCAGCTCGGCGTTGCCGCCCTTGCGCAAAACGAGAACGTGAAGCGGGTCGCCGGTTGAGGTAAAAGCCGCTTGCAAACCCGAGACCAGGCCCAGGACCGCCAACAGCACCGCGATGGTCAGGGCAATACCGGCGGCCGTCATGACGGTAGTCGTCTTGCGAACGACCAGATTCCGGAAATTGTAAGAAAGAGGGATCGCCATGGGATTTGCTTATCCTTCGTAACGAAGCGAGTCGAGAATATTGGTGCGCGCGGCGTTCCAGGCCGGCACAAACGAGCTGACGAAACCGATTAAGAGGGCTATGCCCAAACAAACGAAAATGGTGAAAGGACTGATGGTCAGTGACGGGACTTGGAGCAGCAGGGTTGCGCCTGTTCTGGTTATCAGAGCGCACAGCACTGCGCCAAAAATCAGGCCAATCGCTCCGCCCACCAGCGCAATCGTGAGAGCCTCTCCGACGATCAGCCCGAGTATCGTGTTATTCGTGAAGCCCAAAGTCTTCAGAACCCCGACCTCTTTGATGCGTTCACGAACCGACATAGCCATGGTATTCCCCGAAACGAGCAAAATGGTAAACGTCACAGCTGCGCAAATGACCATTAGGTACAGTTTGATGTTCCCGAGAAACGAGACGAAACTGAGCGCAAATTGCTGCTCGGATTCGGTCTTGGTCGGATAAGCAGAGTTGTCGAACATCGCATCCACGGCTTTCGCAATGCGTGGCACGTCTTCCGGGGTGTCAGCCAGCACCGCAACGACGCTGATCAAGTTGCGCCGGGCGAGGGGAAGCGCGTCGCGCAGGTAATCATAATTGAAGAAAAGAGTCTGCTTTGCGTCGGGGTCATCGAAAATTCCGACTACCTTGAGCTCCAGCGTCACCGGGTAGATGTCGCCGATCAGAGTCACACGGTCTCCAAGCTTCAAATTCAACTTTTCCGCGAGATCGCGCGAAATAACGCAGCCGGTCCGATCGGTAATAAAAGCCCGCCTTTGATCCTCAGGCATTTCCATCTGGGTTCGAATCGTCATAAATGCCTTCGGCTCGACGCCCAATCGAGCGAAGAAATTCCGCTGGTCGCGAGCATCTTTGTACGTGCCGCCGAACCAGTTCCAGACCGATACTTCCTTTACTCCGGGAACCGCGCGGATCTTTGCCTCATAAGCTGCAGGAATCGCTTGTGCCAGCGAAACGCGATGCCGCACCACGAGGCGGAGAGCTTGCCCCGGAGTCTGCTGGCCCATAAAGAGCGCGTGATAAATCGCGATCAACACACCGAGCAGACAGAGCGAAACTGCAATGCTGGACACAGTTAGGAATGTTCGCCGGTGGTTCCGCAACGTGTTCTTAAAGGCAAGTGAAAAATATCGAAACATGCTTGCTCCCCTTTCCCTGTAGCGTAACGTAAGAATGGCGTTTCAGGGCGTTGTGCGCTGAACTATCCCTCGTCATGGATGAACCGGGCAAAAAAAGGTACGAATCGGCGGCAACAGACGTTCCAATGAAACCCTCTGGCGACTGGTCGGAAGCGGATCGTCTCTTCATGGGCCGTGCTCTCGAACTCGCGCAACGTTGCAAAACACACGAACAGCCGGAAGTGCCTGTCGGCGCAGTTCTAGTACTCGGCGACGAAATTCTGGGCGAAGGATGGAATCGCCCGATCTCCACGTGCGATCCGACTTCACACGCGGAGATGGAAGCAATTCGGCAAGCCGCCGTGCGGCGAGGTAATTACCGTCTCCCCGGAAGCGTTCTCTATGTCACTTTGGAGCCTTGTGTAATGTGCGCTGGCGCAATCGTATTAGCGCGCCTCGAACGATTGGTGTTTGCTGTCCGCGACTTACGGTTTGGAGCCGTCCGAACTAAATTCGAACTGGCTGATTCCGCTCTTCTAAATCATCGAACTAGAGTTCAGGAAGGATTGTTTGCTGCGGAAGCCGGCCGGCTGCTAACCGATTTTTTCGGTGCTCGGCGTAGCCCGAAATGAAATAAAAAAAGGCTGAGTGCGAACACTCAGCCAGAAGGTTTGACTTGACTCAAGCGGCTCTGGAGTGGGGCCGCTTATTCTGCCCGGTAGATGGATCTCAGGCGGCCCGCTTGAGCGGAAACTTGAGAAGCTTCTTCGTCGTTCCAGGCTCCGCGCTGGTTTCGACTTTGAACGGAGTGATCGGTACTACCTTCTCGCGGTTGCGGCCCGTGCTGCTGAAATATTCGTCCACCGGAAAGAGTGCGTGAGGCTCGAGTTCACGGAATGTCTTGCCTAATTTCTCTTGGATCCGATAGACCTCGTGAAAGAAAGTTCCGCGGTCGATTTGCAGTTTCCGGCAGCAGAGTTTCCAGTCCGCTCCGAGTAAAAAATGATATTTGAAGAGCTTATGTTCGCGTTCCGACAGCGTACGCTGGCTGACCAGGCAAAAATCGGCAATGAATTCCTCGTTTTTCAGACCCCACACCGATTTCCGCTGCCGGCCCGGATTGGCTTCCAGCGAAACGCGGCTGACGTATTTCTCTTTGGAAGCACACTGCCGGAAACGCGCGTAGCAGGCGCGGAAAATGGCACGAAAAACGCAGTTGCAAGGGGTGGACGCCCCTGCCCGTCCGGGCCGGAGGCCAAGGCCGTAGCAATAAGAGCAGGATTGTTGAGCGAGAGCTAAAGTTTCTGAGCGGGTCCAGTTCATTTTTTTGTTTTCTGCGATCAATTCCTTGATTTCGGTTTTGATTGCGTCGTCTTTATGATTAGAACTTACAGTACTTTTTTCATTTCTCGCCGGAATAATGTGAAATTTTTTCTATGCCACCCCTGGGTAAGCCCCTAGTTCTGTGTCCTAAGGTATTTCCTGGCAGCAACTTAGCTCCTTTCAACAGAGTGGGTCGCAAGGTTGTAAAAATCGCTCGACTCTAGCAGAATTAAAGGGGCCTATTTCAGGTTGGAATCAAACATCGGGAACGAGGCACCCACGTTCCGGGCGCTTCAGCTCCGGCTGATTGCGTTTGTCAACGCCAGGATCGAAAACGGCGAATTCTCCGAACGTTTTCTGGCCAGACAATTGGGCTTATCTCAATCTCAGTTGCACAACGTGCTGAAAGGCGCCCGTAAGTTGCAGACATCTCTCGCGGACCGTATCCTGGCGCATTTCGGGATTTCGATTAAGGACCTTCTCACAGAGGACGAAATAAAGGAATCCAAAGCCTCCACTTCGGTTTTCGCTCGGGAGGCGGCGCGCCTGCGGTTGCTCCGTAAACATCCCAATGCTGCGCCAAGCGGTAGGCGGACACTGGAGGTCGGCTGATTAGTGTTATGGATTTGAAGAACCAGGATTTAGCGGTAGCGGCTCGCTCGGTAATTTAGAATCTGGAAAGCCCCGGACCGGCGCAAATGTTCGTTCCCAGCGTGTTCGCGTGAAGAAATGTTCGCCGAGATCGACAAAATGCGTCAGCATGGAGCCCGGCGTCGCCCCGGTCAGATCTTCCGTGGAAGCTCGGTAAGACCAGTAAATCAGGAAAGGTTTGCCGATGACGTTCTCTCTCGGAACAAATCCCCAATACCGGCTATCCGACGAGTTGTCTCGGTTATCGCCCATCGCAAAGTATTGGCCCTGCGGTACCACCAGTTCACCGTCCACGACATTTCGCTCGAGCATTTCCCTTTGGGCTCGCTCTGCACGTTCTTCCTTTACCGGACGGCAGCAAGGATTCGGGAAATTGTCGGTGTTCGGATCATATGCGTATTTGTGATAGACATATGGTTCGTTGAGCCTGCTGCGGTTCCTGTAAACAACGCCGTTGGCGATCTTCAGATGGTCTCCCGGCATTCCAATTAAGCGCTTCACTAGCGTGACTTGGATATCGGCGGGATAACGAAATACGATAATGTCGCCATGTTTCGGATCCTCATAGGGCAATAATTGTCTGCTGATGTGCCCCGCCGGCGCATATGCCAGCTTGTCGACCAGGACATGGTCTCCGACGAGTAGCGTGTCCTCCATCGAACCCGTGGGTATGACAAAGGGCTGCGCTAATGCCGTCGTCCCGAACACAAGGAAGAGCACCGTGAGAGCCCATTCAGCAACACTGTTCCGATCCCGTCGTGAATCCTGTTTTTCAACGGCTGTTTTTTTGCGCTTTTTCATGGATGGCATGTTTATTATTAACAATAATTATCGCCACTAATTATCCGATGGCGGCAAGAATAATCCGGTAGCTCGACCGAAATCCCCTCGAACCAGGCGCTCGCTTCATTTTGTTCCGAACCGGGACATCGTTCCAAATCGGAATCGACCTCGCCTGTAATCCGGTTCGAAGCGGCACGCCAAACGCTCTTTCGGCCCCTTCCCAAACGCCGTACGTGTCCGCCTCATTAAGCTAAACCGCCTTCAATCAATCACTTCCGGGTAGATCCAGTGTCTCTCCCGGCGGCAGGTTCACTCCTTGCCTTTACCCAAGGCGACGCCTGACGCGGAACGCGCCGAGGCCGGGAGATTCAAAATGACTGCTGCCACCAAGCTTGCCCCTTCAAAACCTTCTACTGTTCGTCGCGACGAACTCATCACCGAGCACCTGCATCTGGTGACCGCTATCGCCTCTCACGTACAGAATTCCATACCCGTGCACATCGAGTTCGACGATCTCGCCCATGCGGGTACTATGGGGCTGTTCGACGCCGCGACCAAGTACCGGGACGACAAAGAGGTAGCTTTCGCGACCTATGCCAAGCATCGCATTCGCGGGGCAATTATCGACAGCTTGCGACAGCAGGATTGGGCTTCCAGAGACTTGAGGAAACGCTACAAGCAAGTCGAGGAAGTGACTGTGGAACTTACGGCAAGATTGGGGCGTCAGCCGGTAGAAAACGAGATTGCCGAAGCGATGGGATTGAGCCCGCGCCGCTGGCAGGCATTGATGGTGGATTTCCGCAGCTTGAGCACCGCTGTCGCCCAGCAGCATCCGCGCGAGGGCGAAGATCACCTCGCGCCTGAGATTCCTGCTTCGCCCGCCCACTCGCCCGATCGTCTCTTTGCGCGCTCGGAATTGCGCGGAAAACTCGATGCCGCGATGGAAACCCTGCCTGAACGCTACCAGCAAGTCGTCAAGATGTATTACGAGGCTGACCTGTCGATGAAGGAAATCGGCTGCCGCCTCGGTGTAAACGAAAGCCGCGTTTCACAAATCCACAAGGGCGCGCTCGAGCGCATGCAAGCCGCCCTGGGCAGCGCCGGTATCGCCTCCGCAGCCGCATTCTAACCGAGCCGCTCAATGGGAGATGGGAGTGAAACGACTGGTATCTTCTTCACTCCCACTACGCCCGCGGCCTCGGGGCTATTCGACTCAATGAACGTTGATCTGGTAAGGCAGAATCCGTAACAGACCGCCCTTCAGAAACACCGGGCTCGGCAGAGCCGGGAGAAATTGCCTGATCTTGCTCTCGGCAGCCGTATCTTGCACAGCCTCCGGAGACGAATTGGCGAGAACTTCCCATAAACTCTTTCGAGGCGGGAACAGCACCAGGTTCGTATCCCCGGCCGGAGAAAGGTGCGCTCTTTGGCGAACCAGCGAGACCGCCAGATCGAAACCGCCCAGTTGGTCTACTAAGCCGTTCTGCCGCGCCTGACCTCCCATCCACACACGCCCCTGAGCGATCTGGTCGATCTGATCGTAAGCCTTCTTGCGCGCCGTAGCGACCTTGCTCACGAACAGCTTGTAAGTCGCCTGAATGGATTCGTGCAGTTTCTGTCGCGCGGCATCCGACAATGGTTCATAGAGGGAATCCATCTGCGCTAACTGACCGCGCGAAAGCAATTCTGCCTGTATTCCCAGCTTGTCGAAGAGCCCGTGGATCACGGGGCGGGCGTACAGAACGCCAATCGAACCTGTGATTGTGTCGGGATAGGCGACAACCGGGTCTCCCGTCATCGATATGTAATAGCCTCCCGAAGCCGCCACATCCGACATCGAAATCACTGTTGGTTTGGCCTCGCTCAATAGTTTCAATTCGTGCAGGATGATGTCCGACGCGAGTGAGTCGCCGCCGGGAGAGTTCACCCGCACAATCACTCCTTTGACAGCCGAATCGTTCCTGACTTGGCGGATGACTTTCGCGAACGCCCGGTCCGCTATTTCGGATTCATTACCGAAAGCATTCGCCGGATCGCCTTGCACGATGTCGCCCTCTCCTACTAGCACGGCGATGCGGTCTCCTTGGCCGGGTTGTGCGCGGAAGTAGGTCCGTATGTCAACCTTGTTCAGCTTGCTGAGGCCGGTTTTCCTCTGCAAATCCGAGTACATTTCGTCGCCGTAGCCGATTGTGTCTACCAGTCCGTTGGCTTTGGCCTGGTCCGACGTGAAAGGACCCATATCCACGATCGCTTTGATTTCGTCCGCGGTCTTGTGCCGCCCTTGTCCCACCGTTGAACAGAAATCGCCATAAAGTTGATCCAACACCTGTCCCAGGACTTCGCGGGTCTCTGGAGACATATTGGTGCGCGTAAGCACGTCGCCGGCATCCTTGTACCGGCCGATGTGATCAACGTCGAACTGAATACCAAGTTTGTCGAGGCCGTTCTTGAAATACATCGCCTCCAGCAGAAATCCTTTGACGCCCAGCATGTCGCCGGATGAAAGGTAAATCTTATCGGCTGCCGAGGCCAGGTAGTACTCCCGCGATCCCGCCGATTGCAGAAACGCATAAACCGGCTTTCCCGATTTCTTGAAATCCAGGATCTCCTGACGGATCTCCTCTAACCGGCCCCATCCGGCTATCACTCCGCGCGGTTCGAGAACCACTGCCTTGATACGGTTGTCTCGAGCTGCCTCACGAAGCGAAGTCCAGATATCGCGTACAGTGGGCGCGCTTTGCTGTTGGAAGAAAGGGACGGCCACGTCAACCGGTGCCGCTTCCGGAACGTCGCCCCGCAGCGACAGCACTAGCGCAGAGTTTGCGCTAACGCTCGGCGGCCTGTTCGCAAAGCTTCGCCCTATCGCGAGGAGGATGATGAACACGCCCAGAACTGCCGCGACGATCCCAACAAGCACGCCCAAGAGAAACTTCCACATGGCTTCCGAGTCTCCATCTGAAGCGTAGCAGGAAGTACCCGGTGGCCACGCGTTCCAGCAATACCAGCGCGCGATTAGGTCGTCCGCGTCCCTGCCGGACGTTTGCCGCTGGCGTCTTCCAACAGCTTCACCAGGTCCGGGTTCTGGTTCTCCTCGGCACGGCTCAATGCGGTGCGGCCTGCTTTATCGGTCAGCATCGGATTCGCTCCTCGCCTCAGCAGTAATGCTACGGCTTCCGTCTTCCCGAGCGAAGCGGCGAGCATGAGCGGGGTCGCCCCGGATTCCAGGTCCCTCGCATCTATAGCTGCTCCCCTATCCAGCAGTAGCCCTATCAGTTCGGGATCGCCCGCTATTGCAGCATCGTGTAGCGGAGTGCCGCCGTTTTGGTTCCGTGCGTCCAGACGTGCTCCCCGAGTGATCAGGAGGCGGGCCACTTTGGTCCGCCCGGCGAGCGCTGCATCGTTTAGATACGTAGAACCAGCCCTTGTGCGCTGGTTGACGTCCCACCCGGAGTCGATCAGAATAGCGACTGTCTCGCTGCGGCCGCGCTGTACTGCGCGCTCCATAGCTTCCTCGAAAGTTTCCCGAAGTTCTGGCCGCTGCGGACTTAGATGCAGCAACGTGCTCACTGTGGCGCCATTCTTGTAGTCCAAGGCGAGATCGAGCGGCGTTTGCCCCGACCAGTCGCGTGCAACGGGATCGGCTCCCGCGCCGACAAGCAGCGGAATGAGTCCTGCGTAGCCCTTGATACAGGCTTGATGCAGAGCATCGCGCCCATCGAATGGATGCAGATGATGAACATCTGCTCCTCCGCGCAAGAGCTCCGAGGCGATCTCCGCCCGGCCATGCAAAACTGCTTCATCGAGAGGAGTGTACCCGCGGACATCGGCGGCCGCCGGATCGCAATGCGCTTGGAGCAGAAGCCTGACGCATTCAACAGAGCGTCCGGCGGCTGCCATGTGCAGTACAGTCTGCTGCTCCCTGTATCGAAAATCGACCCGAGCTCCCGCCGCTATCAATATTCCAACGAGATCCGCTCTGCCGGCCATTGCCGCGAAGCTCACGGCCGTAGCGCCGTCCTCCCCGCAGCGTGCGTTCACATCGGCCCGGCGGCTCAGCAGATAACTGGTAATCCCGGCATTTCCCGCCAGAACGGCCATCATCAAAGGCGTGCTGCCGGCGCCATCCCGCGCGTTGATGTCCAACCCGGACCCGATCAGCTGCTTTACCTCATTCAGCCTGCCACTGCCGATAGCCGCGTATAAAGGCTGATAAGCTGATTCGGTAAGCGCGAACGGGCTCCCGGCCCAGCTCGTTGTTCCGGCCAAGGCCGCAAGTTCCAAGATCACAACCGCTCGGAACATGCCCACAGATTAGCATCAAAATGCGGTTCTCGAGGACCAGCACAGGACGGTTGCGGAATTCGGCGCGCCATCCAAATGCCCCGGCGAGCTACTTTCCTGACCGGTGGCGCGCAGCCGCGCCCTTTGCGCTATCGAGTGAACAACGGGCCCGAATACAACAAGAGCGCAGCTCTAATCGCCGCGCTCTCGTCCCTGTTTAAGCTTTTACTTCCGCTGAAACGTATTTGTCCAGCATCTTCTGGAACTCGGGTTTGCTGATCGCGCCCACCTTTTGCTCCACAATCGCTCCATCTTTAAATAGAAGTAGAGTCGGAATGCCTCGAATGCCATAGCGATACGCGGTCTGCTGGTTGGCGTCAACGTCCAACTTCCCTACTTTCACTTTGCCGGCGTAGTCGGTTGCGACCTGGTCGATGGTCGGCCCCATCATGCGGCAAGGACCGCACCATTCCGCCCAAAAGTCCACCAGTACGGGAACATCCGCAGTGAGGACGTCTTTATCAAAACTGTCGTCGGTGAAAGTAACCGTGTTGCTTCCTGCCATCTCAATCTCCTATCTGTTGATGATCTAACACCGGTGTTAGATTCAGCCCCTGAATGGATCGTACCTTGAACGTTCCGGGTACCTGAACCTGGGCCCTTCTCGTAAGCTAAACTGAGGGGCAGATTCCAGTCGCGATCAAGGTCGTTTTGATTCGTTCCAACTACTCCCTTTGTCTTATTTGCGCGCTCGTTTTGGCCGGTTCCGTCAGGGGTTTTGGATCTCAAACTTCATCTGTCCCGGGCACCGGCCGCGTCGTTCCCACCGAAAACGGCTTCAGTGTCAGCTTAACAATGTTCTCGGTGTTGGCAGCCATCAACGACGCCGGCTACGACACCGGAATTGACTCGCCGCTGAACCAGCGTTTTCAGGTCCGCACTCAGGTTCGCGAAGAACTGGCGAAACGCAACATCCCCTGCCTGGCCGAATTGAAAGACTTCTATAAAACCCACAGAAAAGCTTCGGAGGCATCCGATCTCGGTCAATATCTGTCATTCGCGCTGATCGCCGGTGGTCCACCCGGATTTGAGCTGCCGAAAGAAGAGGTACCCCCCGATGTCGAACCCTTGCGCGGACTGAGCTCCATCCTGGCCCGCTTCTACAAAGAAGCAGATCTTGAAAGCCTCTGGAAACGCGCACAGCCCGCCTATGCCGCGGCCATTGGCCAATACCAGGATGCCGTTATTAACAGCTTGTTCGAAACGAACGGTTATCTGCGGAACCCTTCCGGCTACCTGGGGCGCCGTTTCCAGATTTATCTGGACCTCCTCGGAGCCCCCAACCAGATTCAGGTTCGGAGCTATAAAGACGATTACTTCGTTGTGATCACGCCGACCAGCGTACCCGTAGTCGATGAAATACGGGACGCTTATTTGGCTTATCTGCTTGATCCGCTGAGCTTTAAATACAGCACGATCATCAATGATAAAAAGCCGCTCGCCAAATACGCTCAAGAGGCGCCGGCTCTCGATCTCGCGTACAAGGACGATTTCTCTTTGCTCATTACCAAATGCCTGATCAAGGCAATCGACAGTCGCCTACTTCACGAAGATCCCGAGAAACGTGATGCCTTCGTAAACGAGCAGGTCCGGGAGGGTTTCATCTTAACCGCTGGTTTCGCCGAGTTGCTGCCCGCCTATGAGAAACAACCCGAGGCTTTCCGGATCTATTACCCGGACCTTCTTTCTGCTGTTGACGTGAAGAAAGAAGAGAAACGCCTTAAAAACGTGCAATTTGCTCAATCTGTTCCTCCCCGAGTCATCGCTCCCCCTGCCAAAATGCAGATCGACCCGGCGGAAGAATCGCTCGAGGCTGCCGAAGGCATGTTCGAGCAACATGACTCCGAGAACGCGCGCAAGACGTTCAAGAAAGCGCTCGAACAAACTTCGGATAAAGCGCTGCAAAGCCGCGCGCTCTACGGACTCGGCCTGATCTCTCTTCAAGAGAAACGTTGGGACGAAGCGCTCAATCTCTTTCAACATACGGTGGATACAAGCCCTAGTTCGGCGGTCGCGGCCTGGTCGCACTATTACCTGGGGCAGTTGCAGTTAAAGGCCGGCGATACGACGAAGGCAGCCTCTCAGTTCCAAATGGCGCTGGCTACTCAGGGCGTGTCGGCGAAGGCCCGGGAAGCAGCGGAAAAAGCGCTGCACGATATTTCATCTTCATCAGGAGACAAATAGCATGAAATCGATTTTGAGTCTGGCGGCCGTAGTGGCCGCTGCAGCCCTCCCGATTTACGCCTGGCAAGCTGCTCCCCAACAGCCAAAGCCAAAATCTCAAAAAGAAGTGGATGCTTTAAAGAAAGTGCAGGCGGATGCGCAAGCGGGTAATGCCGACCAGGAAATCACGGATATCAATTACGTCCTGGAAAACTTCGCCGATACCGAGTACAAAGACATGTTGCTCAGCATGGCGATGGAAGCCGCCGAGCGTAAGAACGACTATGGGCAGATCGTGGCTTTCGGGCAGCAGGTCATTCAGGCTAATCCCAATGACACGATGGCGCGCGTAACGCTGGCCGAAGCCATCGCTCAACACTCGAAAGATACCGATCTCGATAAAGACAAGAGTGTGAAGCAAATTCAGGATTACGCCAACAAGGCGCTCGAGTTGCTGAAGACGGAAAATGAGCCGCCAACCGGAATACCCGCCGATAAATGGCCCGATCTCAAGAAGCAACTGAATTCGCAAGCCTACGATGCCCTCGGGCAAGCCGCGGAACTCGACAAGAAATATCCCGATGCGATCACCAATTTCAAGTCGGCGCTCGATGCTCAGCCGACGAACTCCATCGCGATGGTCAGGCTCTCGAAGGCGTATGTCGAAAACAAACAGTACGACGACGCCATCAGCACCGCCGATAAGGTGCTGGCCATGGCCGATGTTCCTCCCCAGGTCAAGCAATTCGCCCAGCAGCAGAAGGATAACGCGACCAAACTGAAAGGCGCCACGGCTACCGCTCCTCCCAAGTAACTCCCGGAATGCACGGCGAGGCTGACCCGCGGAAAGCTCATATACTGCCAGCGCGCGGAACTTCATTGCATCTCCTTGAGGAGAAGCTTGCTTATCGCTTCGTGGATCGCCGGCTGCTTCTGAACGCCCTGACGCATCGTTCCTGGCTCGCAGAACAAGGATCGCCTCTGCCGGAAGAGGGCGACAACGAGCAGCTGGAATTTCTCGGCGATGCGGTGCTCGGCTTTGTCGTCAGCGAGGCCCTGGTTCGCCGCTATCCGTCCGCGACCGAGGGTCGCCTTTCTCAGCTGAAGGCGCACCTGGTGAGCGCTCATCACTTGTATCAGCGCGCTCTGTTATTAGACATCGGTGATTTTCTGCAACTCGGCAAAGGAGAGGAACGCAATGGCGGACGTATGCGCAAGACTCTTCTGGCGAATGCGTTGGAAGCGCTGATTGCTGCCATACATCTGGATGGCGGTCTGGCCGTGGCGCGCGAGTTCGTTGAAAAGCAGGTGCTGGTATCGCTTGAGGCGCTGGAAGAATTGGGACCGGCCGGTCTGCTGAATTACAAGAGCCTCGTGCAGGAGCGCGCGCAAGCTCTCGGTCTGCCATTTCCGCGCTATTTCACGGTGGGCACCAGCGGCCCTGAGCACGCTAAGCTCTTCACCGTCGAAATCAGAATCACGGATCAGCTGACAGCGCGTGCGACGGCATCTTCCAAGAAAGCGGCCAGCCAGCAGGCCGCCGAAGCCCTTTACGAGAAGCTCGAGGCCACAAAACACTGACGGTACCTGACGCGGTGCCAGCACTCTCTTGGAGGCATCTTGACTGCGGCTCAGCGATTGGCGAAGTAGGTGCCGATGTTCTCTTCGGCGAGCCCAAGAGAGCGCGCGAGAGAGACCTTGGCCACGTTGTATTGATACTGAGCGGAGATCAGGTTTTCGTTGGCGTCGGCAAGGGTCTGTTGAGCTTGTACGACCTCCACGGTATTCGTTACTCCCGCGCTGAAGCGGTCGCGAGACTGTTCGACCGTTTGTGTGGCGAGCCGCAAATTGGTTTGAGCGACGTCGACCTGAGCTTGCGCGGAATTCAAGTCAAGAAGAGCGCTGCGTACTTCCAGATCGATTTCGCCGCGAAGGTTTTCCAGCTCGTTGCGCCGGTTTCTGAGCTCGGCATCGTTCTGGAGAATGTCAGCCTTGATGCGGCCGCCATCGAAGATGTTGAACTGCAGTGAGCCGGTAGCATTGAAGACACCGTGTGACTGTGTAAAAAGCTGCAGACCTTCGGTGCCGTAGAAGCCGCTTGCGGTAACGGTGGGATAACGCTCGGCCTTGGCTCCTCGCAAAGAGAATTGAGCAGCCAGGACGCGAGCTTTAGCCGCCTGGTAATCGGGACGATGATCGTAAGCTTTGCTAAGCGCGTCCTGAAGTGAGATCGCGGCGAGCGGAACGGAAGGCGCGGGATCTGCAACCGTAAAATCCTGGCCGACCGCCAGGCCTATAACGCGCCCCAGAACAAGTTTGTCCTTCGCGAACTGGTTAGTGGCGGCAACCAGTTGCTGCTGGCGCTGTTTCAACTCCACTTCGGAGCGGAGAACATCGATACCGATCGCTGTGCCGGCTTCGTGACGGCGAGCGGCGTTGGTATAGACGGCTTGATCGGCGGCTATCTCTGCTTGCGCGGCGGTGATCCTTGCGGAATCCGCAATAATCTGCAAGTAGGAGTTGCCGACTGCCTGAACCACCAGGTCGCGGGCATTTTTAACTGAGAGAAGCGCTGCCTTGGCGTCTTCGCGAGACGCTTTGTAGTTGCTGATGGCGCCGAAATCGAATAACGTTGCATTGACATTGGCCAGGGCAGATTCGTAACTATAGGGGCCGACTATGGTTGGAATACCTGGCACCGAGAAGAGAAAGCCGAGCGCCTGAAGATTGATCTGCTGGTCGACTGCATTCACCTGGCCGGTGATTTTTGGTAGAAGGGCACTGAGAGCACGCAGACGCTGGGCACGAACCTCGCGACTCGATTGCTCGCTGGTGAGAAATCCAAGATTGGCCTTCAATCCACGACTGATCGCGTCTCCCAGCGTAAGCGGAATCGGATTGGTCGAAGCCTGGCCTTGCGGAACGCTGCCTTGAAAGCTTTGGTCTCCGACCTGGGGAGCAGGCGTTACTGAAGCGGGCACAACCGCACTGGACGATTGCATACCAGCGCTTGCGGAAGCGCCGTTTTGTCCCGGAGCTTGGGCTTTCGCCAGAGGCAGTGAAATCGTGGTGAAGAAAGAAAAGATGAAAAAAAGAGCAGTGTGCCTTGGGTTACGCATTCACCTTTACGATCAAATCCAAGAATAGCCGAGGGCTGCTACAGATTGCGTTTCAGAAACGAGCAGATCTCGTAACCCGCGAGATATTTGAAAGGAAAGGCACCGAGCGTGTAGTGGCCGCAAGGAAGCACAGCGACGTCGTGATCCCAATTGCTCTTGCGCGCGCCTTGGATGACTTGCTGAGACAGATGAACGGGAAAGGTGGTGTCGTAGCGAGTGTAAATGAATTTGGAACGCTGGCGCTTACGGGTGAAGAGTTCCCAGTAGCTCGGGGGGCTGACACAGATCCAAAGCTTGCGAAGAGTGGGCAGATCGATCGCTTGCTCCAAACTCTGCCTGATATGACGCGTAGACAATCCTTCCCAGACCACATCGGCAACGTAGGTAGAGCAGTGATTGAAGACGTTGACGCGGATGCGAGGATCGTGCGCCGTAACCAGAAAGGCGTAACAGGAGCCAAGGCTGGTGCCGACGATTCCGAGATCCGAAAAGCCTTGCTCTGCGAGCCAATCGAAGCACGCGCGGGTATCGATTACGGCCTGGCGAGTTGCGTCTATAGTGCGACAGATGTTGGCTGAGACCGCGTAATCGGCGCGCGTGAGCCCGGCAGGCATACGCGCGTCGTGGTAGGGAAGGCTGAGCCGCAGCGCGGATATTCCGAGGCGCTGCAGTCCCGCGCACAACGCATTGTGCTGAGGAAGTTTGGAATTCCAGTGTGGCAGCAGAACAACGGCTTTACGCGCAGCGCCTCTGGCGGGAAACCATTGGGCGCGGACCAGGTTATTCTCCCGGTGCGGTGTTGCGACGGGAGAAGTAAAGGTAAGCCATTCGGCTTCGTCCGTTGAAGCCAGCGTGAAATCGGATGGCGAATCGTAGCCAAAGAATTCACGGCTACGCTCGATTACAGCTTCATTCAGGGCGATAACGTCGTTCACCGATTGGACAGCAGGGTAGCCGCGGAGCCAGTTGCGAGTCCACTCCGTGCCCAGTTCAAAGGGGCGAACAACCCGGTCGGTGGCACGGAAACAGAGGTCGGTCTCCCAACGATTCATCCAACGGCGGTAGTGGCGGGAGACGGGGCGAAGGACGGCGTTCATGCTCTGCTCTGCAATCCAACACGGCGGGAACTCCGAAGGGAGCCAAAGGGCACGGTGAGTGCCGTCAAACAGGAGAGAAACTCGCTTGCCCTTCGGGCGGCACGCCGACACCTGCGTTTTGCCCGGAAGAGAACGGCACCAAGAACTATTTTAGCGAGAAGCGCCGCGGCTTTGCTTTTGCCGCTGGCGAAAGCAGCCCATGATTCGCGTCCCTACCTGCAGAAAGATGTCGAGATCGAAGGGCTTCTGAATATGAGCATCAGCCTGAGGAGCCTTGCGCTCGATCGCATCCTGGGGAGAAGAGCTGAAAATCACCACCACGACGCCCTTTAGCACATCATGAGAGCGTATGAAGCGCAGGACCTCCACGCCATCGCGGCGGGGGATATTCAAATCGAGAACGACGATATCCGGGCGATGCCTCGACAGATGATCGATAGCGGATTCGCCGTCGGGGATGGTCCTCGTGTGACAAGACGGTTCTGCAAGTTGCATCGCTTCCTGGATCAGGTAAGAATCGGCCTGATTGTCTTCAATGATCAGGACATCGATGGGAGGCTTTTTACCGATCATTCGCAAGCTGGCTACGCTGCGAAAAAGCGCATCGATTACAGTCCCACGACCGGCTGAATCGACTCATGGCCCGCATCACCATAGTTCGATAGTCAACCATATCATGACACAAGCAAGGCGGCTCAGCTCCCCGCGAGCAATCCAGCGAGGGCTGCTATAAAAGCGGATATGGCTCGGTACGCCGCGATCGACATTGGAAGCAACTCGGTTCGGATGCTTGTGGCCGATGTGAATCAAGGGGAGACACGCATACTTGCGGAAGACCGGCAGGTGACGCGGCTAGGGGAGAGCGTGTTTCGTTCGGGTCAGATCAGCAAAGAAGCGCTGGATTTTCTGTGCGCCACCCTGGCGCGGATGCCGGCGGCATATAGCCGGCTGGAAATCGTGGGCATCAGAGCGGTGGCGACGAGCGCAGTGCGCGATGCGGGAAATCAGGAAGAGTTCCTGCAGCGAGCCGGGAATGCTCTGGGGACGAAGATCGAGATTATCTCGGGGTCAGAGGAAGCTCGGCTCATTCATCTGGGAGTGGAGGCTCGCTGGCCGCGCCCAAGAGAGCGTACGCTGATCGTCGATGTTGGGGGAGGCAGCGGTGAAATCATCATCAGTCAACGCGGTCAACTCATTGATGCTGTCTCGAAGCCGTTGGGTGCGGTGCGGCTGACTGAAGTTTTTCTGGAAAGCGATCCTCCTTCTCCCGCAGAACTCAAGAGGCTGGAAGCATACGTCGAAGAAAAGCTAAATCCGTTCGTAAAGCAGCACCTGGCGGAGAAGTTCGATCGCGCCGTGGCCACCTCCGCTACCGCCGCGGCGCTAGTCTGCGCGATTAACCAAATCCCGAGAACGAAACGCGAGACCGCTGACCGTTTGAAGGTGTCAACGGCACAGATTCAGGATTTTTTCAAGGCTCTGAGCGCACGCGACCTGCTAGAACGGCGCAAGATGACTGGCATCGGGCCGAAACGGGCGGAGATCATAATCGCGGGAACAGCCGTTTTCCTCGCTGTGATGCGACTCTTCAAACACAAGTCTCTTTACTATTCGGCGGCGGGCGTGCGGGACGGCATCATTGCCGATCTGGCGGCGAGAGGAGTAGGACGCGAGCTCTCCCAGCTTTCGCGAGAAGAGCGCTTGCTGGTGGAGAATATGGCAAAACGCTATGGCGTTTCGTTGCGCCACGCGCGTCACGTCGCTTTTTTAACCCGGCAGCTCTTCGAAGCTTGGGAGCCGCTGCACAAACTACCGCCCGTAACGGGCAAGCTCCTCGAGGCTGCAGCATACCTGCACGATATCGGACACTTCGTCAGTTCGACCGCACATCACAAGCATTCGGCGTACCTGGTGGCGAATTCTGATATTCCGAGTTTTACTTACAAAGAAAGGCTGACAATTGCTGCGCTTTGCCGCTTTCATCGCAAGTCAATGCCGCAATCGCGCCACTCCCATTTTCAGGCATTGGAAGCGGACTCCAAGCGAATCGTGATGTGCCTTGCGCCGTTGTTACGAATCGCTGATGCATTAGACCGCGGACATGAACAAAAAGTAAAAACCATAGCCAGCAGTATGCGTGACGGAACTCTGAGCCTAAAAGTGGACGGCGATAGCGATCCAGACCTGGAGATTTGGGCCGCAAATGAAGCGGCCGAAGCTTTCCGGGACGTGTATTCGAAGGAGCTCAGCGTTCAGCGAGCGAACCGCTGAACCGCCGCTAGAATGCGCTATTCAGGAAAACTTCAGTAGTTTCTTGACGCCGCGGCTCACTGTTTTCCAATTATTACGGGCGTCAATCAATCGTTTACGCCCGGGATTCGTTAGCGCGTAAAACCGGGCACGCCGGCCGTTGTCAGTAGTTTTCCAGGATCCTGCAATCAGCTTCGCGCGTTCGAGGCGATGAAGGGCGGGATAAAGGGAGCCTTCTTCCACTTGGAGCAAACCCTCGGAGGCCGTCTGAACATGAGCGATAATACCGAATCCGTGGTTAGGTGAACGCTCGAGTGTCTTTAGAATAAGCAGTTCGAGACTCCCCTGAAGGTTGTCAATTTTCTTGGCCATGGCGCCCTAGGGTCCTAGGGCATGTTTACGCGGAGACAGAGGGGATGTCAAGAGCAAGTTTCGGCTCGCCGCTGACTCATGATCGAAAAGTATGGATTCCTGCGTGCCAGTTTACGGCTTTACTGCATCCAGATAGTCAGAGCAATGGGATTTCTGGACAATCTTGAAAGTTCTCTCAAGAACCTCGAAAGCCGGGACGAACGAGACGGAAACGAACGTCAGCGGATGCAAACCGATCGCGCGCGCAATTTGGCGATCGCGCCTTGGTCGGAGAAGCTGAACAACTCGCCCTATGCGAAAGATCTGTTCGATAAAGCTGTGGCGGCTGGCCACCGGAGAAGAACGAAGATTTATCTGGCACGGATCGATAATGCAATACGGCTGGAGGCGAAAGAAAGGCGACTCGAATTGAAACCCACATCAGAGGGCATTTTGGCCGAGTACGTAGAGCCCAACGGCGAGTTGAAAATCGAGTCTATCGATCTGGGCGGAGATCCTCAGGTGCTGATTGACAAATGGCTCGGACCAGAGCAGGGTGTAGAGGCAAAAGAATCATGACCAGTTCGCAGGTATACAAAGAAGCAGCAGGACTCGGATTAATAGCCGGACTGCGAAGCATGTCAGCGCCTGCATTGATCACGCGAGTGGCTCGTAAAGGGCAACTCGCAAAGAAGGGATCGAAGCTGGAATTCCTCAACAGTACGGGAGCCGTATCAGGCGCAGTTCTACTGGCTGCCGGCGAGATCCTAGTAGACAAGCTGCCTAAGACCCCGGCTCGAACCAAACCGGGATCAGTTGCAGTACGGGCGATTTCGGGCGGTCTGTGCGGAGCGATCTTGTGTTCTGCCCGGAAGAAATCACCCTGGCTTGGGGCATTGTACGGAGCTCTGGGCGCAGTGGCCGCCACCTATGCCGGATATTATTTGCGGCACGCCATAAAGGAAACTCTGCATGTGCCCGATGCCGTAGTAGCAATGGCGGAGGACGCAATTGTAGCCGGCAGCGGAGTTCTGATCGCCTCACGTCTAAGCGAATAATCGCGTTAGCCGCTGCGGCCACTCCCGGATCGAATCGGCCGGGGCCAGCTTGCATCTAAGAAGAAGATGAAAGATAACCCTCTGGTCCTGAGTGTGCTGGATCAATCCCCCATTCCGGAAGGATTTACGGCCGCTGACGCTCTCCGAAACACGCTCGATTTGGCGAAATGGGCAGAGCGCCTGGGCTACAACCGTTACTGGCTTGCGGAGCATCACGGCACGCCGGGGCTCGCCTGCAACAGTCCCGAGGTGCTTATTGGGCCCGTTGCAGCAGCGACATCACGGATCCGAGTGGGAAGCGGCGGAATCATGCTTCCGCACTATAGTGCCCTGAAAGTTGCCGAGAACTTCGGAATGCTCAGCAATTTGTATCCAGGAAGAATCGACCTGGGCATCGGAAGAGCAGCGGGGACCAGTCCGGCTGTCACCTTGATGCTTCAGCGTGACCGGCGGCAAGCGCCCCCGGACGATTTCCCAACACAACTGGCTGAACTGCTCGGCTACCTTGCTGATCGACATGTAGCCGCGAGTCCGTTCAAGCAATTTCCGGCAACACTAGATCGGCAAAACAAGCCGGAAATCTGGCTGCTGGGGTCGTCGCGGCAGAGTGGAATCTGGGCGGCCGAGTTGGGATTACCCTATTGTTTCGCGGACTTCATCAATCCAGCAGGTGCGGAGATTGGGCAGTACTATAGCCGCGCTTTCACTCCCTCCAGTTATTCGTCGAGCCCGCGGGCCGCGGTAGCAGCCTGGGTGATTTGCGCGGAGACAGACGAAGAAGCGCACGAACTTTCACTCAGCGCTCGCATGATGATGGCAATGTTGTTTCGCGGCAGACTGATCACCGTCCCGACGGTTGAGCGCGCGCGGCAATTTCTCGCGGATGAGAAAGTGCCGCTCGAAATGTTGACGACCGGGCGCAGATTCATCACAGGATCGCCGCAGCGCGTAAAGGCCGCGATCGAGTCGCTCGCGCAAGAATACGGCGCACAAGAGGTTTTCCTGGTTAACATCCTGCATAGCCACGCAGCACGTCGACGGTCCTACGAGTTGATTGCCGAAGCGTTCGGACTGCCTATTCTTCACCAAGCAGAGAGCGCTGTTGCTTAAACAGTAACTAGCGCTCCCCAAAAATCTATTCGGGTTTGCGCTTGCGCGGAGGGCGTCGGGCGCCACCGGAAGAAGCACGTTTGCGAGCGGGCGCTTTCTTGGGTTTCGGCGGAGGCGGATTGGGCTCGAAGATCGTCGGCTGCCCTTCCACAATGGGCTGCGGCTCGTCTTCTTCTTCGATGACAGGCTCAGGGGCACGGTCCGGAAGCGCCGGCGGATAGAATTCGGCGCCCAGCTGGACTATCAATCCGCGCTCCTCATCCGGCTCCGTGCGGACGACGGTTTTATCCTGCGCGTAATTCAGAAATTCAGAGAACTGCTGAAACCCGTATTTTGAAAGCGCGAATTCCGGATGTTCCGCCTGCATCCATTGCTCGAGTTCTTCGGCGCTAGCGCCCTCTTCGAGCTCCATGCGGTGTGTCTCGAGGACATCACGCAGAGCAGGAAGAGCTTCTTCGGGCCGAGGCGCAGCTTTCTCCGGACCACCTCCGCCGCGGCGTTCAATAATGTAGCGTCCACCGGAGCCGCTCACGTTGATGAAATCGGCTTTTTTCAGCTTATCGACGAAATCGGAGAAGCTGCCGGCGCCATAGGCGCGCTCGCTGAAGGCAGGATCGAGTTGCAGCATCGTGCTCTTCAAAAGGCCGAGCTGCGGCTGGACGGCGCGGCGCTCCAATACTTGCAGAGCTCGCTCGACAAGCGGCAGGGCCTGATTCAAATCGAGGGGAGCGGGACGGGGCCCTCTTTCCCGTTTATCTTTACGCTCGGGGCGGTCTTGCCGGTCGGGGCGATCCATGCGGTCGCGGCGATCGGGCATCGGCTGAGCAACAATCCGGTCTCCATCTTCGAGCAGAGATTCATAGCTCACGAATTCGTGGCAGTTCTGCTGAAGTATTGTGCTGGTGAAAGCTTTGCCTCCCAGCACGAAAACGGTCTTGCCGTATTCCTTGAGCTTGTTGACCAGCGGGATGAAGTCGCTATCACCGCTCACGACGGCAAAAGCGTTCACATGCGCATGGGTGAAGGCCATCTCAAGCGCATCCAGCGCAAGATTGATATCCGCGCCGTTCTTATCGCCGCGAGGCGATGGAATACGCTGGACCATCTGCACTGCATTTTCGGCCATCTGGCGAGTGGCACCCTCCTGACGGCCCCAATTCGCATAGGCGAACTTGGCGACGATATCGCCGCGCTCTTTCAAAGCAGCGAGTGCGAGCGACACGTCGAATTCGCGGCGCAGGGTCGATTTGACGCCAATCTCAATGTTGTCGTAATCGACGAAGACCGCGATGTTCAGTCTGTCTTGCATCTATTTCCTTTTCCGTCTGCTGCGCCCTTCCATTGAGATTGGGGCAGACCAGACCTTTATTGCCAAGCCTTGACTCAGGCTAACTGTTTCACTGAATCGCGAATGAATTGAATGATTTTTTCAAGAGAAGCGCCAGGTTGAAATACTTCCGCAACGCCCAACTTCTTGAGTTCGGCCGCATCATCGTCAGGAACGATCCCTCCGACCACGACCAGTACATCATCCATCTCCCTTTCGCGTAGCAGCTCCATCACGCGCGGCACAATTGCATTGTGAGCGCCTGAGAGAATCGAGAGCCCAATTACTTGGACATCCTCCTCGAGAGCCGCATTGACAATCATCTCCGGTGTTTGCCGGAGACCGGTGTAAATCACCTCCATGCCGGCGTCGCGAAGAGCACGTGCTATGACCTTAGCGCCGCGGTCGTGTCCATCAAGGCCGGGTTTGGCAACCAGGACACGTATGGCTGTGTGCATACTACACTGTCCAAATTATAGAACGGGCATCGACGACGCGCAGAACGCGTTAGACTCTATCCTTGAGCAACAATACCTTCGACGAACCTCGAATTGCTCTGAATCGCATTTACACGCGTGCGGGTGATAAGGGGCAAACACATCTGGCCGGTGGCCAGTCGATCGCCAAAGACGATGCGCGCATCGACTGTTACGGCACGGTGGACGAGCTGAACGCGTTTGTGGGCCTTGCACGCGTTACTGCGGAGGATCTTGCCTCGAACGTTCCGGCGCTAGACACGCTCGTGCAGATCTTGAACCGAGTGCAACACGAATTGTTCAATCTGGGTTCGATTCTGGCGACATTGCCGGAGGATGTGCATCCGAAGCAGGCGCGGGTGACCGCAACGGAGGTCGAGCGCCTGGAGCGGGAAATCGACGAAGCCAATGCGGTATTGCCTGCGCTGCGTTCGTTTGTCTTACCCGGCGGGAGCCGGCTGGATGCCGAGCTACACGTGTGTCGAACCGTGTGCCGGAGAGCAGAGCGGCTTCTCGTTCATCTGGCCCGGGCGGAGAGCATTCCGCAAGAAGCGGTGCAGTATTTGAACCGGTTGAGTGATGCGCTGTTCGTCTGGAGCCGCTGGGCGAATCACACGCTCGGAGTTGCCGAGGCGCTGTGGAAACCAAACGCGGCAGCCAGCGGAAACGCGGGCGAGTGAGCGGTTCGAAGGGCGCCTGGGCGGCTCTAAGCGCGGGCTTTCTCGGTTGGACGCTCGATGCATTCGATTTTTTTCTGGTTACGCTTTGCTTAACGGCTATAGCGAAGGAGTTCGGCCGATCCGACGCAGCGATTACTTACTCCCTGGCATTGACACTGGCATTTCGCCCGGTAGGAGCCTTTCTCTTCGGGCTCATGGCAGACCGTTATGGAAGGCGCCTCCCGTTGATGATCGACCTGGTTTTCTATTCTCTGGTTGAAATAGCGACCGGACTCGCACCGAGCTTCGCAATTTTTCTTGTATTAAGGGCCCTGTTCGGCATTGGAATGGGCGGCGAGTGGGGTGTAGGCGCCTCGCTCGCGATGGAGAAAGTGCCGCCGCGGTGGCGCGGTGTTCTTTCGGGGCTGCTGCAACAAGGCTACGCGCTCGGATACCTGCTGGCAGCGCTGGCCTATCTTTTGGTATTTCCGCGATGGGGATGGCGGCCGCTGTTCTTTCTCGGAGGCTTGCCTGCTTTGCTGGCGCTCTTTGTCAGATTCCGGGTGAGTGAGTCAGAGGTATGGGAGCAATCGAAGGAAGCCAACTGGCGACAGCTCGGAAGCACTGTCCTCGGACACTGGAAGCTCTTTGTCTATCTGATGCTGCTGATGACGGGGATGAACCTCGCATCGCATGGTACCCAGGATATGTACCCGACCTTTCTGCAACGCTTCTGGCATTTCGGTACAACGCAGCGTTCCGTCATTACTGCTATTTCAATGGTGGGTGCGATAGCGGGCGGGGTGACGATCGGTTTGCTTTCGGACCATTACGGACGCAAGCGGACGATTGGTATCTCATTGGCTGGCGCGATTGCAGTTGTTCCGCTCTGGGCATATGCGCCAAGAATTGCCTGGCTAATAACGGGAGCCTTCCTGATTCAATTCTGTGTGCAAGGCGCATGGGGCGTGATCCCGGCCCACTTGAGCGAGCTTTCACCGAATGAAATTCGCGGCTTCCTGCCCGGCTTCGCGTACCAGTGCGGCGCGGCGATTGCTGGATCGGTAGGTACCTTTGAGGCGCTGCTCGCGAGGAACATGAGCTACGCAACCGCAATGGCGGCTACGGCGGCCACGGTGTTCGCGGTAACGATTGTGATGACTTTCCTGGGTCCAGAGAAGCGGGGAGTCGATTTCCGTCTGAGGAATTTCTAGCCGCCGAGTCAATCTAAGTCGGAGAAGAGTTCCGGCAAATAGATTCGGATCGGGGACGAGGTAACTTCCAAAGTCTCGCCTGCCGCTTCCCGAAAATCACCATGCGTACAGACGTAGGCCCTGCGCTTTACCGGATCTATCACCCATATGTTCGGAACTCCAAAGGCGCGATAGTCGTCGACGCGCTCCTGCATGCTTCGCAGGGTATCGGCTTTCGAAAGAATCTCGATGCAGATTAAGGGCGGTCGCGTGAAAACCGGTTCAAGCTCCTGGTTTCTAGAAATAATGCATACGTCAGGGACACGAAAGCGGCTGGGGGAAACGCGGAGACGCTGTTCCGGCAACACGCGGATATTCCACTCGCCTTGGTACCGCCGCATCCAAGCTACAAGCGCGCCTTGCAGGTTGCTGTGATCGTATTCGCCCACGTTTCTTTCGACGAGGTGTCCGTCGAGCATTTCCTGATCGGGGCGGTAGCTCGTATTGAGGTATTCGTTTACCGAAACCGGTGCCGCCGTTGCCATCAGTACTCCTGATCCATTATGACTGGAGATTTCTGTTCTTAGTCAGGCATTTCAGGCATCAAACGTCGATACCGGCCTGCCAAAGCGCGAAGCCGACTGCCTGCTTGAAATAGAGCCACCGTAGTTCGTTCCGGCTCAGGGAGCCGGCTGGAGGGCGTGGCGAGCCATACACTTTAAAACCGTGAGCCTGGAGGAGACGCTTGACGCGGTAGATATGATAGCCGTCACTCACCACGATGCAGGAGTGCAGATTCATGCGCTGCATGGTTTCGGCAGCGGAGTCAAGACTCTGCACGGTAGTCGAGCCAGCGCTCTCGGTGATGATCGCTTCGGGATGGACACCGTGCTGTGTGAGGTAGTTGCGGCCTACTTCTCCTTCCGTGAATTCGGGGTCGCCGCCAGCGCCGCCGGTTGTGAGAATATAGGGCGCGAAACCCCTTAGATAGAGCAGTAGGGCGTGGTTCAAGCGCCCTTGCAGCACGGGCGAGGGGCGCCCGCGGTATTCGGCCGCACCCATGACGATGATGACGTCGGCCTTCTGGGCGTCGTCGGTAGTTGACTGCTGCGCGATTTGCTTTGCTACGTAGAATAGGTAGGCTAGGAGCAGAACCGGGAGCAGAAGAAACAGCGCTAAGAAAGCGCGCCGCATGCCTCTTTTATCAGCTCTCGCATGTGAAATCTACAGTCTACGCCCGCGATGACGGTTTTGAACACGGTCGAGCAAATTCGCCTGAAAGATATCGGCAAAGCTGCCCGTTCAGGCCGGCCCACAGCCGATGGATTGATCGTGGCTGAGGGGCCGCATTTACTGGATGAGGCTCAGGCAAGTAGTTGGAGCGTAGACCAGGTTTTTTGTACGGAAGAGGCAGCCTCGCGATTTCGCGATCTTCTGGGGCACACCCGAGTAACCAAGATAACGACGCGGGCTCTTGCCGCGATCACGACCACGGAAACGAGCCAGGGCGTGGTGGGTCTGCTGCGTCCCCGGAGTTGGACCTGGAACCACGTGCTGGCAGGCCGGACGCTTGCCGTGATACTCGATGGGATTCAAGACCCCGGAAACGTGGGAACAATTGTTCGGTCCGCTGAAGCATTTGGCGCAACCGGTGTCATATTTTCTGAGGGTTGCGCGAGAGTCTCCAACGGGAAGGTGCTGAGGGCAGCCGCCGGCTCGTTGTTTCGCGTGCCGTTCGTAGAAGATGTGTGCCGGGGCGAAATACACCGGCAACTCGTCTCGGCAGGATTGAAGGTTTATGCGCTGGCGACGTCGGGTGGCACAGCTCTAACGAACGCCAACCTGCTGAACAGTTGCGCACTGGTGGCTGGGAGCGAGGGGGCAGGAGTGTGCCCGGAACTCCTGACCGGCACAGAGCGCCTGAACATTCCGACGGTACGGGTCGAGTCGCTAAACACCGCGATCGCGTGTTCGATTGCCCTCTTCGAAGCGGCGCGCCAAAGAGGCAGCAAATGAGCCTTTTCGACACAACTCCGCCGGCAACGGATGAGGACTTAACGGGACGACCGCTGGCAGACCGAATGCGCCCTCGCACCCTCGAAGAATATGCCGGCCAAGAACATATCCTCGGACCAGGCAAACCGCTCCGCGCCCAAATCGAGAGCGGACATCTGACATCGCTGATTTTATGGGGGCCGCCCGGCTCGGGTAAGACTACGCTCGCCAGACTCATGGCCGAGCGCAGCCATGCCGATTTCATTCCCTTCAGCGCGGTGCTGAGCGGAATAAAGGAAATTAAGGCGGTAATGGCTGACGCCGAGAAGGCCAGGCGCATGGGACGGAAAACAGTCCTGTTTATCGATGAAATTCACCGCTTCAACAAGGCCCAACAAGACGCCTTTCTGCCGTATGTGGAGAGAGGGGATGTGGTGCTGATCGGCGCGACAACCGAGAACCCGTCCTTCGAGGTGATATCGGCCCTGCTATCCCGCACACGCGTTTATACACTCAGAGCGCTCGAAAAAGACGAGATCACAATGCTGCTGCGCCGGGCGCTAGAGACACCAGGGCGCGGATTAGGCCATCTTGGATTAAACATTTCGCCCGAATTGCTCGATGAGATAGCTACAGGGTCGGATGGAGATGCCCGTTCGGCGTTGAATACGCTGGAAATCGCGGCGGAATCGGCGCTGGATGGGCATATCGGACGCGAGGCCGTTGCGGATGCCCTGCAGCGAAAGATATTGCTTTATGACAAGTCCGGGGAGGAACATTACAACCTCATCTCGGCGTTGCATAAGTCTGTGCGATCGAGCGATCCGGACGCGGCTCTGTACTGGCTTGGACGAATGATGAAAGCCGGCGAAGACCGGCTGTATTTAGCGAGAAGACTGGTTCGGATGGCGATAGAGGACATAGGAATGGCCGATCCAAGAGCGGTGGAGCACGCCATTGCGTGTATGCAGACCGTACATTTCTTAGGCATACCCGAGGGAGATTTGGCGCTTGCTCAGCTCACAATATATCTGTCCGTTGCTGCCAAGTCGGATGCGGCTTACCAGGCGCTGAATAAGGTGAATTTAGCGATTGATACTACGGTTGCGGAGCCGGTACCGCTGCATTTGCGGAATGCTCCAACCCGCTTGATGAAAGAAATCGGGTATGCCAAAGGATATCGCCACGCTCACCTGGAGCAGAATGCCGTGACGGATATGCAGTGTCTTCCTGATGGCCTGGTTGGAACAATCTTCTACCAGCCGACGAATCGTGGCTTCGAACAGCGTGTGCAGGAAAGGCTGAATTGGCTCAGAAAGCAGCGGGAAGGCGGCCAGCAAGCTGAGCCGACAAATGCAGAATGACTTGTTTCAGTGTAAATTTAAAGATCGGGGTCTTGTAGGCGTGTCGGAAAGTATACTTTATATGAGCAAACGGCAGGCCGAGGCGGGAGCTTCGGACCGGCGACGGTCGAGCCGTTTTCCCATTGAGCGGGATGTGCGCTATAAGACTCTCAATCAGCGCACCGAGACGCTCGCGGGAAGCGGCAAGACGCTAAATATCAGCAGCTCGGGAGTGCTCTTTACCTCCGATCATGACCTGCCTGTTGGAACACGGCTAGAGCTCTCGATCAGTTGGCCGGCGCAACTGAACGATCGTTGTCTTCTCAATCTGGTAGCTCGTGGCCGCGTGACACGGCACATCAAAGGCCAATTGGCGCTCCAGATTCAGCAGTACGAGTTTCGCACTCAGAGCCGGCCAGCAAAGTAACACGCTGGTTAGAATATCTAGGCGGGCGTTGTGGCGGGAGCGTTCGGCGCCCCTTCTTCCTTCTTTTTCTTGGGAGCGGCAGCAGTTTTCACAGGGCTGATAATCAGATGAGCATTCCTGCCTTCGAGGCGCGGCTGGCCCTCGATGGAACCTACTCCGTTCAGATCTTCAGCGAATTTCAGCAGTAATTTTTTCCCCAAATCGACGTGGGCAATCTCACGGCCCCGAAACTGCACGACAGCTTTCACGCGGTTGCCGTCTTTCAGAAACCGGATGGCATGGTTCTTTTTGAAATCGTAGTCGTGATCATCGGTATTGGGGCGAAACTTCAACTCCTTGACCTGAATGACATGCTGCTTTTTCTTAGTTTCGTGCTGCTTTTTCTTCTGTTCGTACTGCCACTGGCCATAATCCATGGCCTTAGCTACAGGGGGTTCGGCGGTGGGGGCAATCAGAATCAGGTCCAAGCCCAGATCTTGGGCTTTGCGGACGGCGGCAGGAGTCGGCATGATCTCAACAGATCCGTCGGGAAACACTGCCCGTACTTCTCTTGCTCGGATTGCTTCGTTGACGTTTTCTCGAATACGGGGCCGGCGAGGCGGGAAATTGCGAGGTGGATACATGCCGGACTAGCGGTTGACGCTTACCCGCGCCAGGGGATACGAAAGGAATAGAGTCAAATGTTTTACCTTTTAGTAGTGTACACGCAAATCTGCCCTCGTGGAAATGATCTATTTCCAGCGCTTCGTTTCCCCTGAATTGACCAGTAAAAATGGCCTATGCTAGCGTAAACCTTTAGGGACAGTCCGCAGCCATTCGAAGTGTGTTTCAGCGAAAGGTCACACTCCGGTCATCTTCCTCCCTAACCCAGATTTTGTAATGGACTCAACGCTCAAGGCCCTCGCTGACCTGCTGCTCGAAGCAGTTCCGACCATTATTTTCTTTCTGTTTCTGGCGTGGTACTTGAAACGTGTTTTTTTCCGACCTTTGAGCGCCATCTTGGAAGAGCGCCGGAAAGCTACCGAGGGCGTGCGCGAATTGGCGGAACGCGCCTCCGAACTGGCAGCTCAGAAGGAATCTGAGTTCGAGGAAGCAATCCAGCTCGCGCGAGGCGACATTTACAAGGAGCATGAAAAGCTTCGCTGGCAGTGGTCCCAAGAGCAGACGGAGGCGATCGCGAAGGCGCGTGCCGAAGTCGATGCGCAGATTGACGAAGCAAAGCATGAGATCGCGGCCGAGGCAGAGCGGGCGCAAGCAGAGTTGAGCGGCAGGATGGAGAGCTTGAGTGAAGACATCATAAACTCGCTGCTTGCGAGGAGGGCGGCGTGAAGACCACTGACCTCAGCAGGCGGCGCTTGGTTCTTCATGGCGCTTTCTGCGTGGGGATCCTCTTCATCTGCGGCTCCGTTTACGCCCTGGGCCAAGAATCGCAATCCCAACAGCAGGCGGATGAAACAGCGGCGCTCGACCGCGTGGGTAAGTGGAAGATCATCAATACCGCGCTCTTCGTGGCCGGTATGGGATGGTTGATTGCCAAGTATGCGCCGAGTTTCTTCAACGCCCGCTCGTCCGATATCCAGAAAGCGATTCAGAATGCGACGGGTCTGAAGATTCAAGCTGACTTTCGGTACTCGGAAATCGACAAAAAAATGGCCAATCTCGCTGGCGAGATCGCCAAAATTCGTGCAGAAGCCGATACCGAAATGGAGCGTGAGCACAACCGCATCTTGCATCAGACCGAACTCGAAGTGGCACGGATTCATCAAAGCGCCCCGGTCGAAATCGAGGCGCTCCGCCAGGAAGCGGCTAACAACCTTCAGTGGCAAACTGCCCGAATCGCTCTCGACATGGCGGAACAGCGCCTGCAACAACGTTTTGCGCAGGGCGAGCCCGGTAACCCAGTGGACGATTTCGTGCGGCTGATCGAACGTGGAAAGAACTAGATGATCGACGCGCTCTCGGGACACTATGCCGAAGCCCTGGCCTCTGCCGTATTCGCGCCGAGTTCAGGTCTTACACCCGAAGAAGCCAGCCGGCAGCTCAAGACTTCGGTCGAGTTGCTACAGGAATCAAAGGATCTCGAGCGGGTACTGCTGTCGCCGGCGGTTAACAAGATGCGAAAGCAGGCGGTGGTTGGAAAGTTAGCGGACGAACTGGGTCTGCATCGTCTGATCAAGAATTTTTTGCTGGTGGTTGTATCGCACCGGCGAACGCGTGAACTGCCCTCCATACAGCAGAGTTTTGACCTAATCGTGGACGAGCGTACCGGCTGGATACCAGCCGAGATCACGTCCGCTCACGAATTGAGCGCCGAACAGCGCGACGAGATTGAGCGGGCTCTTGGCACGAAATTGGGGAAGTTTATCCGGGGCCACTATCGTGTGGACCCGGCGGTGATTGGTGGGATTCGGGCGCACGTTGCTTCAGTAGAGTACGATGCCACGGTACGCGGCAAGCTGGAGAACATGCGGTCGCGCCTGATGTCGCACCTGTAGAGAAGGCCTGGGAAAGATTGGAACAGTATGGCTCAAATCAGAGCAGATGAAATTTCGCGCATTCTGACCTCGGAGATCCAGAATTTTGACGCGGTGGCGAATGTATCCGAGACCGGCTCGGTTATCAGCGTAGGCGATGGAATCGCTCGCGTATTCGGTTTGGAAAACGTGATGGCGGGCGAACTGGTTGAATTCGGCCCGGAGACCGTGGGTATCGCGCTGAACCTCGAAGAAGATCAGGTGGGCGTGGTCTTGCTCGGTGACTACAGCAACATCAAAGAAGGCGAGCAGGTCCGGCGGACCGGACGCATCATTTCGATTCCGGTCGGCGATGCAATGGTCGGGCGTGTAGTCAACGCGCTCGGACAGCCGATCGACGATAAGGGAGCGATCGCGACTACCGAGTTCAACCCGCTCGAGCGACTAGCTCCCGGAGTGGTGGACAGACAATCGGTCAAGCAGCCGCTCCAGACCGGTATCAAAGCGATTGACGCCATGGTGCCGATTGGCCGCGGGCAGCGCGAGCTGATCATCGGAGATCGCCAGACGGGAAAGACCACGGTGGCGCTCGACACCATCATCAATCAAAAAGGCCAAGACGTAATCTGTATCTACGTCGCCATCGGCCAGAAACGGTCAACTGTGGCCCAGGTGGTCCGCATTCTGGAAGAACATGGAGCGATGGCGTACAGCATCGTCGTGGCGGCGACCGCTTCCGATCCAGCCCCCATGCAATATATTGCGCCGTATGCCGGCTGCTCCATCGGTGAATTTTTCCGGGATTCGAAACGTCACGCGCTGTGCGTTTATGACGATTTATCGAAGCACGCCGCAGCGTATCGCGAGATTTCGCTGCTTCTGCGGCGGCCACCAGGACGCGAAGCATATCCGGGTGATGTCTTTTATCTGCACAGCCGGTTGCTCGAGCGCGCGGCGAAGCTGAACGACGAAAAAGGCGGCGGTTCACTGACTGCCCTGCCGTTCATCGAAACGCAGGCAGGTGACGTTTCGGCGTACATTCCAACCAACGTGATTTCGATTACCGACGGACAGATCTATCTCGAGACGGACCTTTTCAACTCAAACGTGCGGCCGGCGATCAACGTCGGTCTTTCGGTAAGCCGAGTGGGCGGAAGCGCACAGATCAAAGCGATGCGTTCAGTGGCGGGTAGTCTGCGCCTCGAACTAGCGCAATATAGAAACCTCGAGGCCTTTGCACAATTCGGCTCCGATCTCGACAAGGCTTCTCAAGATCAGCTCAATCGTGGAAAGCGCTGGGTGGAGGTACTGAAACAGGGCCCGTATTCTCCGATTCCGGTTGAGAAGCAAGTGGCCATTCTTTTTGCCGGTGGAAACGGATACCTCGACGACGTTGCCGTCGAGGATATAAGGCGTTTCGAAGCGGAGCTCTACCAGTTTCTCGACAACAGCAAGTCTGAAGTGTTGCAAGCGATTCGCGAGAAAAAGGAGCTGAACGACGAGATCAAAAAGCAGCTCAAAGATGCGCTAAAGGAATTCAAAGAGCAGCGCTTCAGGAAAAAGGACGAGAAAGCGGCCAAGCCGAAAGCAGCAGCAAAAGCTGAACCGGCTAAGGAGAGTCGCTCTGCTGCACAGGCTAACACTAACGGGAATGCATCGAGTGCTGCCGACGAGGCGAGGAAAACGCCAGCCCAGGTGTAGTGGATGCCGAGTTTAATCGACCTGCGGCGCCGCATCCGCAGCGTCAAGAACATGCAGCAGATTACCAAGGCGATGAAGATGGTGTCTGCTGCCAAGCTGCGGCGCGCGCAGGAGCACGCGCTCGGCTCGCGGCCTTATGCCAACATGATGGCGCGCGTATTGGCGAATGTATCGCGCGCGTCCGCAAGTCTGGATGAAATCACAGATATGCCGCTGCTCCAGATTCGCGAGGAGAAAAAGATTCAACTCATTCTGGTGAGCAGCGACACCGGCCTCGCGGGTGCTTTCAACGCGAATCTGTTCCGCATGGCGCAGCGCTTCATAGACGATCATAAGCAGGCGGAGCTGCAAATCGAGGCTATCGGACGCAAGGGCCGTGACCACTATCGCAGGCGGAATTACGCGCTATCGGGCGAGCACATCGGAATTGTCGAGAAGCCGAAATATGATCAGGCTCGCGAGATCGCCGACAAGATGATCGAGGCTTACACCAATGGCGAAACCGACGCGGTTTACATTGCGGTAAATGAATTCAAGAGCGTAATGGCGCCGAACCTGGTGTTGCGAAAAATATTGCCGGTTGAATTGCCGGAAGAGAAAGAGCAGGACGGTAAGAAGCAGGACGACTCGAAAGAGCGCCAGGTGGATTATATCTATGAGCAGCCGCCGCAGGAGTTGCTGAAAGCATTGCTGCCACGATACGTCGAGATGGAAATCTATCGGGCAATGCTGGAATCGGTTTCGGCTTATCATGCGGCAAGAATGACTGCGATGGATGCGGCCAGCAAGAACGCGGGAGATGTCATTCAGGATTTGACGCTGAACCTGAATCGCGTCCGGCAAGCCAGCATTACCCGGGAAATTATTGAGATTGTCAGCGGCGCCGCAGCGCTCGCGTAAAGCAGCGAGAATCAGCGGCCTACAGCCGCAGCGAGATTAGGAGTAACGATATGGCGACAGAAAGCGTAGCGGAAGGTCACGTTATACAGGTGGCGGGTCCGACCATCGAAATCCAGTTCCCGGAAGGGCATGTCCCGAAGCTTTTCAACGCGGTACACGTCACGAGCGAAGGCTATGACGTGCCGATGAAGATCGATATCACGGCGGAAGTCGCGCAACAGATCGGCGAAGGGCGAGTGCGTACGATTGCGATGGAGCCCACGGACGGACTGGTGCGAGGCATGAAGGCGGTGGATACAGGCGCGCCGATCACCATACCCGTTGGCAAGCAGACTCTAGGCCGGGTGCTGAATGTTTTGGGGCAGCCGGTGGACAACATGGGCCCAGTCGAGACCGAGCAGAAGGCGCCCATTCATCGTGCTGCGCCCACCTTTGACGAGCAGGCCACCAGTCTCGAGATGTTCGAGACCGGGATCAAGGTGATAGACCTTCTCGAACCGTATTTGCGCGGTGGAAAGATCGGGCTCTTCGGCGGCGCGGGCGTGGGTAAGACCGTCATCATCCAAGAATTGATCAACAACATCGCCATGAAGCATGGCGGTGTTTCTGTATTCGCCGGCGTCGGCGAGCGAACGCGCGAAGGCAATGATCTCTGGCTCGAAATGCAGGAGGCCGGCATCGTTGATCCGCATGACTGGCGCAAATCGAAGGTTGCGCTGGTGTACGGGCAGATGACGGAGCCGCCAGGAGCGCGTTTGCGTGTCGGGCTAACCGGTTTAACCGTGGCCGAATATTTCCGCGATGAAGAGGGGCAGGATGTGCTGCTCTTCATCGACAATATTTTCCGGTTTACACAAGCTGGTTCGGAGGTTTCCGCCCTGCTCGGACGGATGCCGTCCGCTGTGGGGTACCAGCCGAACCTCGCGACGGAAATGGGCGATCTGCAGGAGCGGATTACGTCGACTAAACGTGGATCGATCACATCTGTGCAGGCAATCTACGTACCGGCCGACGACTACACCGATCCGGCTCCGGCAACTACATTTGCACATCTCGACGCCACCACCAACCTGTCGCGCGCGATTTCGGAGCTTGGAATTTATCCGGCCGTGGACCCGCTGGCTTCCACATCGCGCATTCTCGATCCCAATATTCTCGGGCAAGAGCATTACGACGTAGCACAGCGCGTCAAACAGACGCTGCAGCGCTATAAGGATCTGCAGGACATCATCTCAATTCTGGGTATTGACGAGTTGAGCGACGAAGACAAGCTGGCCGTCGCGCGGGCGCGGCGCATCCAGAGATTTTTGTCACAGCCGTTCCATGTGGCGGAGCAGTTCACCGGGCGTCCGGGCAAGTACGTGAAGCTCGAAGACACGATTCGCAGCTTTAAAGAAATCGTGGATGGGCAGCATGATTCATTGCCGGAACAGGCGTTCTATATGCAGGGCACAATCGACGACGTACTCGAAGCCGCCAAGAACATGAGGGGCTAGCGTGGCTGACACGTTTCAACTGGAGGTAGCCACACCGGAGCGCCGCTTAGTGGACGAGCAGGTTCGAGAGGCAGAGCTGCCAGGCAAGGAAGGATACCTCGGCGTGCTGCCTGGACATGCTCCGCTGTTGAGCGCGCTGGGCGCGGGCGTACTCACTTACGATGGCGGAAGCAGCGGCAGGCAAGTGCTGGTGATCGACGGCGGGTTTGTGGAAGTATTCGAAAACCATGTGCGCGTTCTGGCAGACAGTGCAGAGTACGCACGAGACATCGAAGTGGAGGTGGCGCGGCGGGACTTGGAAGAGGCCAATAAGGCGCTGAAAGAAGCGCACGAAGCTGACACCTCGGAGGCTGCACTGCGCGCGGTGCAGCGCGCTCAGGCGAGAATCGACGCGGCCGAGCGCGCCTAAATCGAAAATTTGGCGAAAGGGTAAAAACCCTCGCTAAGTGTAAGAATTCATTGGAAGCCGTAGGGGTTTTTACCGTCTATAAAAAGGGCGGTAAACAGTGTAGTATTCTACATGGAGAGCTGATTCGCCGCTACTCCCTGGCCGCGGCCTCCAGCGTGGCGATGTCGAACTTCACCATGTTCATCATGGCAGCCATCGCCTTCGGATGCTTCAGGATCTCGCCAATCTTCTCCGGCACGATTTGCCAGCACAGGCCGAACTTGTCCGTCAGCCAGCCGCAGGCCATGGGCTTGCCGCCGTCAAGCAGCTTGTTCCAGTAGCGGTCAATCTCGGCCTGGTCCTTGCACGTAACGGAGTACGAGAAAGCCGGCGTGAGCGCATGCGCGGGGCCACCGTTGAGGAATATCATTTGCTGGCCCATAAGTTCGATGGTGATGGTTGCGATCTTTCCGGCGGGCCAAGGCCCCACGCCGCTTGAACGCAGCTCCCCCAGCTTCTTCGCTTCCGGGAATATCGAGAGATAAAAATCCGCGGCGTCTTCAGCGTTGTCGTTGAACCACAGAAACGGTGTGATCTTGTTCATGCTCTGATTTTCCATTTCGATGGTATCTATCGTCGAACCTGCCTAAATCCCTCATTGCAATTGCAGTCGATGATCGATATACTGATTCTCGACTGCAATGCCCAAACGCAAACTCGATCCACTCGATTCTGAACAGGATCGGCATCGTCCAACCTCTTTGCTCCTGGGGAGTATGCTCGCCGCAGTTGCGCTTGGCGGGCTAACAATTCTGAGCAGCATTGCGAGTGCCGATCTGCGTAAACCGCCAGGCGTTACTTCGAAACACTCAGTTGATGCCCGGTATGGTCCGGTTGGAGCCGTGGCCTTGCCAGCGGGGGCAGGCATACCGGATACTCCAGCGGAAAAGGTGTTTAAAGCCTGGCTACTGGCCTTTGACAGCGGGGACGCATCCGCAATGAAGGCCTTTTCAAAACTGTATGATCCCGGCGACAAGATGGAAATGTTTGTGTCTCCGCGCTTCCGGACAAGCACCGGCGGATTTGAAGTGCTGTCGGTGACAAGTCCTGAACCCGTATTGGTTCATTTCTGCGTAAAGGAGATTAAAAGTTCAACGAGGGGACTGGGCAGCATACGTGTTAACCCGACTCCAACGCCTACTGTAGCGGCGTTCAATGTGGACGAGATTCCTCCAGGTACGGTGATTACCGAGATCAAACTGGACGCCGCGGAGCGACACCGCGTCATCAAAGGAACGATCGAGATTCTGAACGAATATTATGTCTTCCCGAGAGTTGCGCAGCAGATGGCAGACGCGTTGCTGGCCCACGAAAGAAATGGCGATGACAATGCTGAGACAGATGGAGGATTTTTCGCCGCAATGCTGACGGCGCAAACGCGCGCCGTCAGCCATGACGAACATCTGCGCTTTGTGTATAAGCCTTTCAACACGCAGGGCAGCGCTTCTGCCGGGCCAACGCCAGAGGAAATAGCGCATTATCGGGAAGCGATAAAGCGCAACAACTGCAGTTTCGAGGAGGTCCGTATCCTACCGCATAACGTCGGCTACCTGAAATTTACTGCGTTTCCCGATGTTGACGTCTGCCGATCTACGGTTGAGGGCGTGATGAAGAGCTTGCGCCATGCCGATGCTGTGATTTTCGATCTGCGCGACAACGGCGGTGGAGATCCGCATATGGTGGCGCTCATGTGCAGTTACCTTTTCGATCACCGAACGCACTTGAACGACATCTACGATCGCCATGAGAACACTACTCAAGAGTTCTGGACATCGTCTCCGATCCCCGGCAACACACTAGCTGACAAACCTGCCTACGTGCTGACTTCGGCTCACACTTTTTCCGGCGCCGAAGAATTCAGCAATGATCTGAAAAATCTCAAACGTGCAACTCTCGTCGGTGAGACTACCGGCGGGGGAGCGCATCTGGTGCAAGAACGGCGGATTGATGAGCACTTCTCAATTCAAGTTCCCTTCGGGCGGCCCATCAATCCCATCTCAAAAACGGATTGGGAGGGAACTGGAGTTAGGCCCGATGTAGTAGTGAAAGATGCTGACGCACTCGAAACAGCAGAACGGCTTGCGGCCACCAGAATAAAGAGCGGGAAACCCGAATTTCAGTAAGACATCGCCGCTGATGAAAATCAACACAGCTTCAGGACGCTAGCCGACCTCAGCGGCTGCAGCGACGGCCGGGTCTGCGGGCCGGGCGAGGTTCTTCATGACCACGCGTGCCGGGTTGCCCATGGCTATCGAGTAAGGCGGGACATCGGTGACTACCACGCTATTCACCCCTACAACGGCGCCTTCGCCAACCGTCACGCCCTTCAAGATAAACGCGTTCTGACCGATCCAGGCATTCTTGCAGATGCGAACCGGCTTGATTTCTTCGGGCTTGGGAGGAAGATCGGCGATGCGCTCCGCGGCGTCTCTCGGGTGCGCATCGGAATCCATGAAACGGACGCCGGAGGCGACGTTTACATCATCCTCGATCACAATTTCTTTGTTTATCAGAAAGGCGACATTGTGCCCGATGTCGACGCGATTCCCGATCACCAAGCGGGGCTCATCCAACATCCGGCCGCTCATGATATCGACCTTTCCGAAGAAGTTGACACCATCGCCGATGTAGATCTTGGCGTGACCGACGACCCAGGGAAGGCGGCTCAGACGAAATCGTTTCCCTACCGATTCGCAACGTCCCCGAAAAAGCGGCTCGCGGAAGAAATAGGTCAACGCCCAGCGGAAGAGGTCCAAGAGCATGCCCTGCAAATTGAAAAGCAGACGAAGAAGAGGATGCAGGAACCGGGGCAACGGAAGAGTGCTGGCGATGAGACCTTTCGCGATCGACCGAAGGAAGCGATAGAAGGGCGTGTCCCCGCGTTTGATGTTCAGAACGAGCTTTTCAAGCATGGGCTTCCAACAGTTCCACCACTAGTCTCTCGGGCGTGATGAACCAGGCGATGCGCCGCCCTTCGAAGGCTACCGCCGGACAGGGCCGCTGAACGATGGACGCCTTTCGCGACTTGAATTCCGCCAGCGCTTTCTCGATGTCGTTCACTTCGTAACAAAGATGATGTTGTCCCCCGCCTTTCTCGAGAAACTTTGCAACCGGCGAATCAGCGCCTGCGGGTTCGATCAGCTCGATTTGAGCGCAGGCGGGGCCGCTAGCCAGGAAAGTGATCTTCACTCTTTGCCTCGGGTCTGTGTAGATGGCTCCGTCCCAACTCATTCCCAGCGTATTTCGAAAGCCTTCGACCGACTTCTGGATATCAGAGACGACGAAGCCGACGTGATGGAGACGCAGAGCGAACCCCAGGGATCCCGCGGAATCAGGCATTGACCGTGGTTGTCTTCAGGTATTCGTAGATTTTGGAGAACGAATCGAGTTCTCCAGCGAGCTCCAGGTCCAGAGCGATCTGGAATTCGTCTTCAATTACGTTGAGCAGGGTTATAGCGGCGATGGAATCCCACGCCGCGACCGATCCCTGGGAAGCATTCGGGATCTCAGCTTCCGGCATATCCGGAAAGACCGTTTCAAAACACTTGATCAACCGTGTCCTGGTTTCATCCATTCAGCATTACTCCAGAGATCTCTTCAACCTGATGGTGGAGCGTGGGGCAGAAGGCCTCAAACTGGCTGCGACTGAACTCGAAGGGCTTTTGAGGAGTGTCCCCCAGAATGGCGGCAAAAAACTCGCGCAGCGGGCCGTTTTTTGGGGTAGCGGCAAACTCACATTGCACGGTAGACGCCTGGTACCGCTCCAGAAGCCTTTTTAAAGTCTGGTGCTCGATTCGACGGCTGAAAGCTCTACAGCTCATAACCCACGTCTCGATGCGTACGGAATCGTCATAGCGGACGCCCTGCAAAACCGCGATAGTTCCGAGCGCGCCGAACTTATCTTCATATTTTACGGTTGCGAGAAATGAGCCGGGGCGATCGATCCTGCGTTGCCACTCTACTTCGTTCAGGCGAATACCATTCAAGTTGAACTGATTCGTTTTGTTGACGAGCTCGAGCGTCCTTGGATTGGAGGGAGAGGCATCGAAGTCGAATGTGACCTTGGCATTGATTGTCTGGAGAAAATCATCGATCGAACCGGCGCCGTTGACTTGCTGCTGAAACTGCGCGCCCTGCCGGATGCTTTCGAGACGGAGAGCGTCTTCTTCAGTGGACTGGGCCTTGCCGCACAGATCGCGCAGGTGTTTCAACATGGCAAATACGCCGTCGTAATCGCCGGCAGGAAATTGAATACAGGTGATTCCGGGATGCGCGTTCGCCACCTCGGCTAACTCAAGCGGCGTATCGTCCACAAACGCGACACTGCCGGCCAGGACGTTCCATTTCTTCAAAATGCGGCCGACCGATTCGGATTTCGGCGCCCAGTGCACCTCAACAGGAAAAATTTTGTCCGGTGGTATCAGCAAATCGGAGCGCTGTAAGGCCTGAGCTACAACGGCAGGATCATTTTTGCTGGCGATACCCACGAGGATCCCTTCGTCCGAGAGAGCAGCAAGGAGCTTTTGATAGAGCCCGTGCAGGTAATAGCGAGTAGCGGGATCCCAGCGGACTGTGTCCGGAGTCCCTTCGCCCACCAGACCGCTCCAGAGAGTGTTGTCAAGATCGGTGATTATTCCTTTCAGAGGCTGGCGGGGCGCAAGTAGACGACTGAAAGCAGAAGCGAGCCGGTCAGCGTGAGAAAGCGTGTACGGAAAACCAATCAAGAGATCAGATTTCAGGTCGAAACGACTGTTCGGAGAGGAAGCTTCGTTCAACCAAGTCGCACTCAGCAGGAACAGATTTTTGCGAGGGGTAAGACGCGCTGCAAAATCGGCCAGCTCACGCTGAAGCAAGATCTCGGTCTGGCCGGTTTGCCAGGTAGGCGGACGGAAGACCGGCATCAGCGGCAGGGTTGGCAACGAGACCGCTACCGACGTATGAACGGGAAGTTGACCGATGGCGCGCTCGATTCTTCCAAGCATCCCTTTCGCCGTTTGGAGCAGATCGGAGTCAAGGGCCTTACCCCAGTCTCCGCCTTCCCGGTACTTGAGGCGCGGGTCGATGTCTCCCCATTCGATAATCAAAGCCACGGCGGCGCGTGGAGCGGTTTGTTCGATGGTTCCGATAAGGTCGCCGAAGATGCCCTCGTTTACCACTACTCGATGACCTGGCAGAGCCCGCTGAAGATGAGCAGCCAGCAAAGTCTTCAAGTGAAGCGGCGTAAAACCGCAGGCGAGTTGGACTTCAAATATATCTGTGAGCGCGCGGGCGGCGCGTAAGATTTCCAGGGCTTCGGTGATCGTCACTCTTTTTGAATAATCGCTCTATTTACGAGAAAAGATTCTTGTTCAATTCTCGCAGGTGGCGAAAATAGCAGGGCAGGTCTGAAGACCTGCGCGGAGTAAACTCCACCTTCCAATCGCTGTGTTACGAGATCACCCGAGGGAAGACACCGGTCGTTACGGGTCTATTAAAAAATCGAGCACACCAATCGCTTCGCTCATGGCTCCGATTCAAAATCAACGACCAACGAAGGGAGGAGTTCAGCCCTTTTCGACTTGCAAGTTGTTCGTTACTTTAAAAACGTTCGGTACGGAGTTCGCTCGGACGCCGATCAAATTCTTGTCAAACTGATTCGCTACCACGCCTTCGAGCGTGACATTGCCGTTCTCAACAATGATATGGATACTGGGCAAAGCCTGATAACCGTAGCGGGTTCCGATCTGAGGATCGCCATAGATAGCGCGGGCCACAGCGCGGCGGACTTGCCAGTCCATGTTCGATAAAGGCAGGACTTTGATGTTATTGACGACCTGTGTTACGCCCTCGATACGCTTTACGACGTTTTCCGCATCGGACTTGAGGGTCGGCCTGGTGACATCTCCAACGAGGGTGACTGTCGAGCCATTCACGCGGAATCCCAGGTCGTCGAATATCGAGTAATAAGGGAGCATCAGTAACTCATGCCGAACCTTTTGAACCAGCTTGGATTCGTCGGCCGGTCCCTGGATGTAAGGATCCTCGTGGCTGTTCTGGCCCACTGCCAATGAACCAGGAATGAACAGCAAAGCAGCCGAAAAAATAAGCGAAAACGCTCTACGCATATCAACTCTCCTGTCGTACTCAGGGTTACACTCACTGAGACGCGGCTAGCGGTATTTAGTATCGAAATGAGCCTATTAGTATAACTGCCGGTGAAACAGCTCAAAAAGCAGGCCGTAGGAGTGGTAGGCGAGAGCCGGATCGTACCGGTATCCTTCGTCGCGCATAAAGGCGTGGGCAGCGTTTAGTTCGAGCCATTGAAAATTGGCTCGGACTTCTTCCAACCGGGCTTTGATGAGATCGCGCCCGGCGAGTGGGACGTGGGGATCCTGGCGTCCCCAGATATGAAGAAGCTCGCCTTTAATCTCGGCGATCCGAGAAAGGGAATCGTCGTGCTGGCCTTTGCCGAGAGTACTCGAGTGGATGTCTGTGGCATAGAAGCACGCGGTGGCCCGAATTTCCGGGTTCATTGCCGCGCGGAATGCCAGGTGACCGCCCAGACAGATGCCGACTGCGCCCAAACGTCCGGTGCAGTCCTCGCGGGAACTCAAGTATTCGATCAGCGCTCGTGTGTCGGCGTCGTAGGCGGATAGGTCTTTCGCGTATTTATGAGCGTTGCCTTTATCTGCTCCGGCCTGATCGTAAGGCAATACGGTTCCGGCGGGCTCTAACTCGTGGTAGACCTCCGGGACGGCTACGAGATATCCCTGACCGGCAATCATGGCCGCCGTTCGCCGAATGGGGCCGGTAACCTGGAAGATCTCCGAGAAGAAGAGGACGCCTGGATATTTGTCCTCCGCGGCGGGCTGGAAAATGTAGCAGCGCATCGGGCCGGTAGGCGTTTGCAGTTCGACAACTACTTCGTCTCTTAGTGTCATTGTCTTGCTCTACGGTTTTTTCATTGTTTCTCAAAGGTCGCCAAGCTTGCGATATTGTGGGTCGAAATAGTTGTGGAAACAAGTTTGCACCAATCCATGGGCATTCTAAACAGTTCACAAACGGCAATCGTGCCGCGCCAAGCGGCTGGCCGGCTCCGCTCGGCCTGGCCTCTCTATACGGCTTTGTTTGCAGTCTTTCTCATTGCGGTCACTTACCAGACTCGCGCTCTCATACAGGCATTTCCACAATGGTTCGGCGTCAGTTTCGTCCAGCCGCCTTTTGCCTTGGAGGCAGAAGACCGGCCTTATTTCGTATCGACCTATTCGTTCGAAAATGCGCAAGCTGCCGGGATTCGCGACGGCGATATGATCCTCGCCATCAACGGCCGTCCCCTGATCTCCCGATCTGTGTATGCAGACGTCCTCGCGACCTTACATCCGGGCGACTTTCTGGAGGTGACATACCGGAGAGATGGAGGAGCTATCGACCGGCAAGCTAGCATACGCCTGCGCAACTTCGAGCCCGTAAACCTCGATTCCCACGCGGTTGAGGCCAAGTTGACGGCGGTGCTATTCGACGCCGCCATGCCGGCGTTCTGTCTCGCGCTCGGCTTTTGGGTAGTCATCGTCCGGATACGAGACATTCGCGCCTGGCTACTGCTCGGTGTGATGCTAAGTGTCGCTACATTTTTCAATTCCTGGCCTGATTTTTGGGGTCCGCGGTTCAGAACGCTGGCCGTCACGTACTTTTGGCTTCAGTCCGGCAGTTGGTTCGCGTGGCTGTTTTTGCTTGGAATCTATTTCCCTGAACCGTTCCCGCAGACACTTCGCTGGAAGTGGTGGAAGTGGCTGGCGTGGATCCTCCTGCCGCTGTGGTGGATTGTTTCCGTCGCCGGAACAATTAGCTTTGTAGTCGAACTCTACAGCGTTAGAGCCGCGTTGCCCATCAACCGAGCCCTCAAGATAGCAGAGCACTCGGGGCTGCTTCTGGGTTCCTTAATGATGCTGGGGTTTATTGCTTGCATCGCGGTGAAGTATCGGCTCGCCTCTTCCATCGATGCAAAACGGCGATTGCGTGTGCTCTACGCCGGAGCAATAGTCAGCCTGCTGCCCCTTACTGTCGATCTAATGATAAGGCGGTTGAAGGGCGTCACCGAATCGTGGTTCCCGTGGTGGGTGTCGATATTGGTGTACCTGATGTTCCTGCTCTTGCCGGTAACGCTGGCTTATGTGATCGTGGTCCAGCGCGCGATGGATGTCCGAGTGGTTATCCGGCAGGGGCTCCAATACACTTTGGCGCGGCGCGGTGTTCTTATTCTGCAGATGCTGCTGAGTACGGCGCTCTTTACTACGCTCGCGATGCTGATGACTTCGCACGCTATGAAGCCGCTTGCCACGGTGGCGGTATTGGGCGGCGGCCTGTGGGGCATTTTTCTGCTGCATGGCGCGAGCGAGAGAGTCGCTGTCTGGGTCGACCGCCGGTTTTTTCGGGACTCCTATAATGCCGAACAGATTCTTAGTGAGCTGGCTGAGAAAGTTCGCACAATAGTGGAGATTCAACCGCTCCTTGAAACGGTTACCCAGCGGATCGGCGCAGCTCTACACGTGAAGCAGCTAGCGGTGCTGCTCGACGGAGATGAACTGTACCGTCCGGCCCACGCGCTCGGCTACGCCAGCGTGCCGGAGTTGGCGTTTTCTTCAGATACGGCGACGGTACGAGTGCTGAAAAGCGGGAAGCAACCTGCCCGGGTTTACTTCGATGATCCTGATTCGTGGATTTATAAAACGTCGGAGATGAGCGATGAAGAGCGCGGCCAATTGGCGACACTTCGTTCCGAACTTTTGTTGCCGTTTTTGGTGAAAGACGATTTGCTCGGCTTCATGAGTCTGGGCCAAAAACTTTCCGAAGCGCCCTATTCCGGCACCGATCTGCGGCTGCTGAGCTCTGTGGCCGCGCAGACTGGCCTAGCTCTGGAAGTGGCACGGCTGAATAATGCCATCGGCCGCGAAATCGCGGCTCGCGAGCGCGTAAACCGCGAGCTGGAGATTGCACGAGAAGTACAACAACATCTTTTTCCGCAGCATTTCCCCGCGATCTCCGGCGTCGATTATTCCGGGCTCTGCCGTCCCGCCCGTGAGGTGGGCGGAGATTATTACGATTTTCTTGAATTGCGCGAAGGCAAACTTGGAATTGCGATAGGCGATGTATCGGGCAAGGGAATCGGCGCATCGCTGATGATGGCGAGCCTTGGGGCGTCACTGCGGGGCCAGGCTGCCGTGGCCGGGAATCTCACGGAGCTGATCCAGCGAGTGAACAACCTGGTCTATGGTGCTTCCTCAGTGAATCGTTATGCCACTTTCTTTTATGCTGAGTACAATCCTCGCGATCGCCAATTCTCATTCGTTAATGCAGGCCATAACCCGCCTCTGATTTTGCGGCAGTCGAATCCCGGTTGCGAGTTATTTCGTTTGGATGCGGGCGGCCCGCCGGTTGGACTCTTGCCGAATTCGTCTTATGAGCAAGACTCTTTCGCTTTAGAGCCCGGGGATCTCGTCGTGTTGTTTACAGATGGAATTTCCGAATCTATGAATCACGCCGACGAGGAGTGGGGCGAGGAACGGTTGATCGAGCTGGCAAAAACCTGTGTTGACGTGCCGGCCGCCGAAGCCATGCACCGGATCATGTCGGCCGCACAAGCGTTCGCTGACGGTGCGCCTCAGCATGACGACATGACAGTGGTCGTACTTCGTGTGGCAACGGCCAAATGAAGAATGCTCGCAGAAACTTTGCTGCGCAATAGTTGGCTACCGTCGCTTCTTCAGGGCGCAGGAAATGCCGATTCGGGCGAATCGGCCGCAGGTTGTCAACTTTAGTTGACCAACCCGCCCCAAAATTGTGCAGCCGGGACCAAAAACTAGTGGCCCGTGGGCATCAGCTGGAGCGCTGTGCTTCCTCAAAAGCGACCATGGCTTTACCGCTCGACAGGTTTCGCTTCTTGCAACGGACTACCTGACCGGGGCCGTATTGCCAGGTCTCGCCTTCCGGCATCTCTTCGACGATTCTGTAATAATCGCGGCCCAGGTTTTCGGCCTGCACCGCGCGCAGGACGTTCAGTCCTTCGCCCACGAGATTGACGTAAATCGTGGCTTCCCTGCCAGGCGCCGCAGGTGCGACCCGAGGCGGAGGGGGTGGCGGCGGAGGAGGAGCATAAGCCGGTTGCGGGGCGGCAACAGGAGGGGCCTGGGGAGCGGGGGGTGGCTCGGGGGCACGAGCAGGCTCACTTACGGGCTGGCTGAAAGTGGGTTGTGTAAAAGCGGGCCGCGGCCCAGGGGCGGCGGGAGCGGGCGCGGCCGGAGGGTTCCGCGCTTCCCTTACGGGTGGAGGCGGCTGGGGGGGCACCACAACGGGCGGAGGCGGCGCTTCTCTTACGACCGGCCGTGGCGCTTCCGGAACAGGTGGCGGAGGAGCAAACACCTTTGGAGGGAAGGGGCTGGTTTGAATGGCACTCTGCGGCACGCGTCCACTCATCCGCGCCCGATCAATCATGCAAAAGACGACGGTTACGAAGAGCCAGATGGCAGGCATCCACTCGCCGCCGATACGGCCCGCGATCGGCGCCGGTTGCGCCAGAGTTCCAGCCATGACCCGCAGAATGATAGTGGAAGCTACCGTCAAACAGAGCCCGATGGTGGCGGCAAAACCCATGCTCTCGAAAACCGACCGATAGCCTTCACGGTCATAACCGAGCACAATGAGAAAAAGAGCGAGGCCGCAGATGCTGCCGAGCCAGTCAAATTGACCCGAAGAGAAGAGCATCAGCGACAGTGCGGCAGCAGCCACTGCTACGAGCAATCCGGTACCATCTACCTGGGATTTGGACATTTTGTTTTCCTGAAGGCTCAATTCTAGCGGACGCACGCCAACTCGATCGGGGTTACAGCATCTCCGGTATGAGGCAGGTCGTCTAACCTAGTAGACAGCTATAAATGTCCTCGAGTGTGTTGAATATCCCCCAAGCGGAGGAGCTTTTCCGCAGCCTGGAGGGAAAAGTTCGCCAGCAGCGGCCTAAAGAGGATCTGAAGGTACTCGATCGCGCTTACCGGTTTGCGGCGGAAGCCCACAAGAATCAAAGGCGCAGATCGGGGGAGCCTTATATCACGCATCCTCTGGCGGTCGCCAACATTCTGGCCGATATGGAGATGGACCTCGTCTGCCTGCAGACGGGGCTGATGCACGATGTGCTCGAGGATTCGTCAATCACGCTCGATCAGATCCGCCAGGATTTCGGCGATGACGTGGCGCGTTGCGTCGACGGAGTGACAAAGCTGACCAAGATCAGCTTCGCGAATCGCGAGGATAGGCAGGCGGAGAGCTTGCGCAAGATGCTGCTGGCGATGACCACCGATATTCGCGTGATTATCGTGAAACTAGCGGACCGGCTGCACAATATGCGCACGCTCGCGTCCCTGCCGCGCGAGCGGCAAGAGCACATCGCGCAGGAAACGATCGACATTTATGCGCCCATCGCACACCGGTTGGGGATGGGAAAGATTCGCGGCGAGCTGGAGGATCTGGCGTTCGAAACGCTTCACCCCGAGGCAGCAGCGGACCTGATACGGGAGATCGAATCCAAACGCCAGGAGTACGAGAAGTGGTTGGCCCGGGTCCGCACTGAGATCGAACAACGCCTGATTCGCGAGGACATCCCGGCGCGAGTAGACGGCCGGGTAAAGCGCGCATACTCCGTCTATCTAAAGCTAAAGCGACAAAAGATCACACTCGATCAGGTGTACGACATTCTGGCGATTCGGATCGTGACCGATTCCGTTAAGAACTGTTACGCCGCTTTGGGCGTGATCCACAACGAGTGGCACCCGGTACCGGGGCGCATCAAGGATTTTATTGCGATGCCGCGTCCGAATCTTTACCAATCGCTGCATACGTCAGTGATCGGGCCGGGCGGCGTAACCTTCGAAGTGCAGATTCGCACTGAAGAAATGCACAGGATCGCCGAAGAAGGGATCGCCGCGCATTGGAAGTACAAGGAGGGCAGTAAGGGACCCGGGCTGGACGATCAGCGGATCGCTTGGCTGCGCCAACTGGTGGAATGGCAACGCGAGATGAAGGATTCCGGAGACTTCCTCTCGACTGTAAAGATGGATCTTTACGGCGAAGAAGTATACACCTTCACTCCGCGCGGGCGAGTGATCGTTCTGCCGAGAGAAGCCACGCCGATTGACTTTGCATACGCGATTCACAGCGATGTCGGCAATACGTGCACGGGCGCGCGAGTGAATGGTGTAATCAAACCTCTGAAATCGACTCTGCGCAACGGCGACGTGGTCGAAATTCTCACGCAGGCAGGGCATCAGCCGAGCAGGGATTGGCTTGCCGTCGTCAAAACAGCGCGCGCCAGAAACAAGATCCGGCATGTGATCAACGCAGTAGAGAGAGCAAAGGCGGTAGAGATCGGCCAGAAATCGCTCGAAAAGGAAGCCCGGCGAATGGGCGTCAGCCTGGGGCGTCTATCGCAGAACGATTTGGCCTCGGTCGCTTCCGAATACGGCGTCAGCAAAGCGGACGATTTGTATGCCGCATTAGGGTTCGGGCGCTTTTCAGCCAGACAAGTATTGCAAAAAGCGATACCGCAGGAAAATGCGGGCAACGCCGCCCCTACTTTACCCTTGCCGCCGCGCATTCCCCAGCTGCAAACGGATGGAGCACTGGCGAACGGCGATCTGACGATCCATGTGAAGGGCGCCGACGATGTGCTGGTCTACCGGGCCAAGTGCTGTAATGCAGTTCGCGGCGAGCAAATAGTTGGGTATATCACCCGCGGCAAGGGTATTGCCGTCCACTCAGCCCAATGTCCGAACGTGCAGAAGCTGCTGTACGAGCCGGAGCGAAAGATTGCGGTGGACTGGACGCGCAGCGCGAGCGAGCCATTGCCGGTGAAGGTAGTAATCTACACGGACGACCGGCCCGGCATTCTACACCAACTGACGTCAATCCTGGATGGCGAAAAGAGCAACATCCGCACGCTGGAGGCGAGAGGCGACGAGAAGCGCACGGACAACAGCGCGGTAATAGACATCACTATCGACATCAACGATAAGAAGCAGCTCGAGCGGATCATTACGGCTTTCCGGCGGATTCCGGGAGTGCGGGATATCGAGCGTATGCAGAGCAGCATGTAAGAGTAATGCGACAAGAAGCACAAGCTGAGCCGGCCGCAGCGGACCCGGAACACATAGCGATATCGAAATCGACCGGCATCAAAATAGACTGGCGGGATGGGCATCACAGTGATTACCCGCTGACCTATCTGCGCGACGAATGCCCGTGCGCCACCTGTTCCGGCGCGCATGGAACTCAGCCGCAGAAATCGAGCTACTCGAAACCTGAGTTGTTTCCGATGTTCAAGCCCGCGCTGAAGATGAACTCGGTAGAGCCGGTTGGACAATATGCAGTCAGGATCTATTGGAGCGATGGGCACAGCACCGGCATTTATTCGTTTGAGCATTTGAGAAGAATCTGCCCGTGCGAGAAATGCCGGAGCAATCAGACAAACTGGTGCTCCGATATTTAGGATGAGTCAAGATCTCTGGTGGGCAGTTCGCTGGCTCCGCAAGAACCCGGTTCTCGCTGCGGCGGTTGTGTTCATTTTGGCATTGGGAATCGGAGCGAATTCGGCCGTTTTCAGCATCGTGGATGCGGTCCTTCTGCGGCCATCTCCATTCCGCTGATTCCGAACGCCTGGTGCGGGTTGAAGAAAGGGCCACAGGCCAGGAGTTGACCGGCGTGCCGTTCAAGGACTACCAGAGGTGGGCCGGCCGCAACGACATCTTTGAAAGAGTGGCCGCGTACCTACGAGACACGATGACGCTGACCGGCGGTGGCGAGCCGGAACAGGTCATCGCAGTGCGCACCTTAGGTCTGTTTCCCGTGCTTGGTGTTCACGCGCAGTCGGGCCGCAATCTCCTCGCATCCGACGACGAAGGAGGCGGCCAGCATGTGGTAGTGATCAGCGACCGCCTCTGGCGACGGCGCTACCATGCCGATCCGCGTGTGATCGGCCGTGCAATCACCATCTCCGACGAGGCTTACACGATAGTGGGCATCATGCCTCCGGATTTTGAATTTCGCTATTCCGAGGCGGACCTCTGGGCGCCTCTGCAACGGACTGCGACCTCTTCCTGGGTGCAGGTCATAGCCCGTCTTCGCCGGGGAGTTTCTGTTGCGCAAGCGGGGAGCGCGCTGGGGATTGTGGCGCATCAGATGGAACGGGAAGAACCCAAAGATCGCGCCGGCCTGAAGATACTTGTGACGCAGTGGCGCGATACGCCGGATGAGAAGTACAAGTTGACTCTGCTTTTCGTGCTGGTAGCGGTCGGTTTAATGATGTTGATCGTGTGCGCCGACGTGGGCGGTCTTCTCTTGACCCGTGCGGTAGAGCGGCAAAAGGAGATCACGATTCGAGCATCGCTGGGCGCCGGGCTATGGCGAATTGCGCGGCAGTTACTATCCGAAAGCCTGGTTCTGGCGGTCTTCGGGAGTGTTACCGGCATGATAATGGCCGGTTCGCTGTTGCAAGCTCTGAAGAGAGAGTTGGCTGCGTTGCCGATCGTGCTCCCGCATCTACAGCGGGTAGCACTGAACGGACGAGTCCTGATCTTCAGCACTGTGCTTTGCCTGGTCCTTGCGATCCTGTGCAGTCTTGCGCCCATTCTGTTGGCGGCGCGGGTCGACCTGCAGGCTGTACTGCGAAGTGGGCCATCCACTAGCGTGCCTCGAGGCTCTGCGCGGTTGTTCTCGGTGCTGATTGCATTGGAAACGGGCTTTGCGTTCCTGCTGTTGGTCGGATCCGGCCTGATGATCCGGAGCCTCGTCCGGGTGCAGCAGGAAGACCACGGATTTCGGCCCGATCATGTACTTACCTTGCGCGTGCCGGTCGGCACGCTAACGCAACCCCGCCCGACGGGCAAGTACGGCACCACGCCGCGACAAATGGCGTATTATCGCGAGATTTTGCAGCGAGTGAAGTCTGTGCCGGGAGTGAAGGCCGCGGCCATCGTGAACAATCCGCCGCTTTCCGACGTCAACACCTCTCTTGACCTTGGCCTTGCGGGACCTGATGGCAAACCGCTAGAGACATCGGCGCGGACCATCAGTCCGGATTACTTTGCCGCCATGGGTATTCCGCTGATAGCGGGCCGCGTATTCAACGACAGCGATCGGGCCGGGCGCCCTGAGGTAGCGATCATCAATGAATCCCTGGCTCGCCAACTCTTCCCGAACAAGAATCCGCTGCTTCAGAAACTGGCGAATGCGCCGAATGCGTCGGGTCCGACCATTGTTGGCGTGGTGAAGGACTCCGCGCAGAGGAGTTACGAATTGCCACCTACCGGTGAAATCTACATTCCGTATCAGCAGTACATCTTCGCCACGTTCATGTCGACGATTGTGGTGCGAACCGAGGGCGAACCGATGGCGCTGGCTTCGGCCCTGCAAAAACAGGTTTGGGCAGTGGATCCGAACCAGCCCGTCGTAAAGGTGGAAACCATGAATGAGGTGATCGCGAATTCTATCTGGCGCCCGCGATTCTCGGCCTGGATCTTCTCGGTGCTGAGCGGCCTCTCGCTGCTTCTGACGGCTATCGGTGTGTATGGCGTCATCGCGTACACATCGGCTCTGCGGGCACAGGAGATTGGAATTCGAGTGGCGCTCGGCGCAAGTCCCGGGAACGTGGCAGCCGCGATTTTAAACAGAGCAATGCTTCCCCTGGTGTGTGGTCTCGCCTTGAGTATTGTTGCAGCGCTGTGGTTATCGCGCCTGCTCAGCAGCCTGCTCTACGGCATCACCAGCAGCGATCCTTTGACATACTGCAGCGCGGCCACCCTGCTGTTGATCACTGGAGCGGCCGCTACCGCACGTCCGGCGTGGCAGGCGGCCATACGGGATCCGCTCGAGACGCTGCGCGCCGAATAGGACCACAACGGTGCGAGGCTCTCATCTATCAAGACCGGCGAGCGAGTCGATGATCTCATTACTTTCTGGCCGCCAAGGCTGGTGCTAGGATTCTGGGCATGCGACGGCGAAATTCTCTGCTGCTAACGGTGATAGTGGGCATTGCTGCAATCGTTATTGGGGCGCACGCTTCCGGCGATCAAAACGCGACTTACACGGTTCACACCCTGGCCCTTCCCGACCATGGGCGAGGAAACATCACAATGGACTACATCGCCTATGATTCCAAGACGGGATATGTCTGGGTCCCAGCGATAAACATTGGCTCAGTGGATGTGGTGGACACCGGTAACAACAGTGTCCATGAGATCCCGGGATTTGCGACGAACGAAGTAGAAATCCGGGGTCGCAAACGCGCCCAGGGTCCCAGCGGCGTATCCGTTGGCGACGGTCTGGTCTACATCGGCGACCGCGCCGACTCCAGCGTGTGCGCTGTCGATGAAAGAACGCTCGCCCGTAAGACCTGTGGCCACATCGATTCCACTCCAGACGGGGTGGTTTATGTGGCGCCGACAAAAGAAGTCTGGGTTACCGCACCGCGTGACAACTCCGTCCGTATTCTGGACAGCCAGACCCTGAGTCAAAAGGAAAAACTGACATTTGAAGGCCGGCCCGAAGGCTATTCAGTCGATGCAAAGCGAGGCGTCTTGTACATGAATTACGAGGACAAGGACCTCACGACAGCCATTGACCTTAAAACACACAAAACAGTGGCGACGTGGCAAGCGGCGTGTGGGGAGGACGGTCCGCACGGTCTGTCGATCGACCAAGAGACGGGCTACCTGTTTGTTGCGTGCAGCACCCGGGCGGAGGTCCTGGATGCAGGTCACAACGGCGCGAGACTCTCATCTATCAACACCGGCGAGGGCGTCGATGATCTCAATTACTCACCAGCCAGTCACACGTTGTATGTAGGGGCGGCGAAAGATGCGCGGCTCACGGTGGCGCGAGTCGACGCCACCGGCAAGCTCAGCCTGCTTGCAGTGGTGCCGACCCACGAGGGCGCTCGCAACGGAGTGGTCACGAAGGATGGGACGGTTTATCTCGCGCACTCGCAACTGGGCCAATTAGCAGGCCTCATCGTGGTATCGCCGAGCGGGAAATAGCCGAACGAGAATGCTTCATTCCAGTACTACTTCCCGAGCATGCGGCGGAGTTCTGACGCCCGTTCAGTGGGGTTTAACAATCTTGATATATAAATCCTGTTCCGCCTGTGGTGGAACTCCGTTGTCAGCAAAAATCCCAACCAGAAACTCCTCCCCTACAACTGCGTTGGAGGGAGCCTTGATCGTCAACGTCCCCGTCGCGAAGCCCTGAGCGTTACGGTTGCTAGCCTCGAAGCCCGCAGGCAAGTGGAGCAGATAAAAAGACATCCATTTCCCGCCTTGTGGGAGAAGGCCGGAGGATGCGGGCAAAGCTTGTGACGAGATAAAGGGGAATCCGGCAGTTGTCAGCGTCAGTACTCCCTCGGGGGGCATCTCCACTGTACAAGCCGGCGGTGTCCTGCCTGGATGGGGGCATGGGCCGGTGAAGATCGGCGCCTCGTTGATATCTAAGGTCAGTGCTTGAGTGGCCGGCCCGTCTGTTCCGGGAGCAGTCGCCACTGGGTTGAGAGTGTACTGACCTCCCGTTCCCGCGGCCGGGGTCCCGGAGATAACGGCCGAACTTCCTGGAGTTACAGGCCCGCTTACGGACGGAGTGAACGTGAGACCCTTGGGCAGCGCGCCGACCAGCGTGATGTCCCCTTCGCTGGCCGAGATTTCAAAGCTACTGTTTGTTCCGGCCGTGAACATCGCGGTATTGGGGTTAGTGAATACCGGCACATTGGTCACGGTCACCGGGAACGGGTTGATGATGGTGAAGGTTCCGAAAGCAGCCGGCCCGATCTTAGGATTGAATGTGCCGGAGGTACCCGCTGGGGGGGTGCCGGTCAGCAACGCAGTCCCATCGCCGTTGTCTTTCAGTTTCAGCCAGGATGCATTGGGGTCTGGTATTAAGCTCCACGATACGGGCGTAATCGCCCCGTTCGAGTACAGGAGATGTTGATTGGGAACGCCCGCGCTGAAAGTTGCGCTCGTAGGAGGAACCAGGTTCGCCAGCGGAGGCGAACCTGCCGTGATTGCGAGAAATTGCGTGGCGGTGCCTTGTGAGTTGGTGGCTGAAATGCCCGTGTTACATGGCGCGAAACAAACAGCATTGCTCTGCGGGTACGGGACCACGCCGCTGATCGTCGCGGTGCCGTCGCCGTTGTCCTTGAGGCTCAGCCCCAGCAGATTCTCGCTTGCCGAAAGCCTGGGTGTGGGAACTCCGGTGGCGACCACTGTGAAATTAACCGGAAGGCCCGCGGTTACGTTTAGCACACGAGGCGAGATGATGGCAAGTTGCGGGCTGACATTGACTGTGACGGGAATCGAAATATTTCCTGCGCTATTGCTGGCCCTCAGCGTGAGCGCATAGGTCTGGATCGCAGCATCGCGATTGCCATTGAATTGGATCCGGAAGCTTCCGGTCCCGCAGTTCCCTCCATTGAGCGAGAAATCTGCCGGTAGGGATCCGCTCGACAGGCAGACCGTCGGGGCGGGATCACCGATCATGGTAATGCTCTGGGTCGAAGTAATGCCCGGTCCAAAGGCCAGGAGCGTAGAGCCGCTGACAACCGGCGGTGTCAATACGGATAGCTTGGCCGTTACAAGATTGCCGTCGACATCCTTCAACGTAATGTTGTCGGTTACGTAGGTCGCACACTTGGTGAGATCGGTGCCGGCAGGAGTTACGCCCGTCTTCGTGTCCGCCGGGCATATTAAGTCTGCAGGGTCGGGCTGCGCTTTCGTATGCACGAAGTTGTTGCCCATTCGAGACGCTGTCCATTTCACTCCGGCGGCATCCACATACCGGATATCGGTGTTGATACCCTCGTCCACCAGGCACCGCGTGTTGCCGATTGTACAGGTCTCTAGAAACCAGCCGCCCCAAGTTTCTGCCGTCCCATGATCCTGTTCCCAATCCTCATAATCGAGAGTCTTCGAGATGCTCGGTTCGGCGTCAGAAGCACGGGTGATCTCAAAAGTGAAATCCGTTCCCGGGCGGTGCGCCGGAAGCACGGTTGCGCTGGGCCTGTCCGGCACAGTTTGCGAGTTTATGGCGGCCTGGATTTTATAGGTGCCGAGGCCACTTGTGTCGGCCACCATGGCCGCCAAATCCGGCGGATTATTCTGAGCCTGGGTTAGAAGATTGCTGAAGTTTCCGATATCATTCTCGCGTTCAATATTCGTCGCGAGTTGCAAAGCCGCAAGCACACCGGCCGCTACGGCGATTAAGACGATCGCCACCGGCCCAGAAATAGCGGTGCCAAGTCCGATGGCGCTGACCGTCGAGCCGCTAAGGATGAATGACGAACCTGCGGCGAGAGCCCCTACGCCTTCCACTGTAACTTCTCCCGCCGCGACTGCGGTTCCCCAGGCCGCGAGAGCGGCAGAGAGATTGGCATAAAGGGCTGCTCCGGTAATCGCAGCAGCAACGCCACCCGCGCCTAAGGAGATCCCAGCCTGTGCACCGACTGCCAGTGAAGTATCGGCCATCAACGAGCCGAACTCCGTAAATTGCTGGGCGGCCGCCCCATAGGACGTTTTGAATCCGTACGCCGTAAAATAACTCGCCGCCGGAATCGGCGGTGTAAAGATATTGCTCTGCAGACCTCCACAGAAAGGATGGCCGTTGTAGTTCAATTTGTAAGCGCTGGCAATGTCTGCGTCGAGCGTGAAGGTGCAGGGGTCAGCGAAAAACCGGCCGGACTCCTCAATCGCGTTCGTGTAGAGTGCAATCTCGTTCTGCTGAACAAGGAGCTGCAACCAGTTGAATAGCGTCTGTTCGTGTTGCGTCCGCTCCGATGGTGCTTTCTTGATGATCGCCAGCATCTGGGTGAAGATGCTCGCGCGAATTCCATCACGCAGATCTTGCCGGCCATAGGTGTAAATGACACTAGCGTCACTTGCTGGCAGAGCGTGCAGCGCGAGGTACGCGTTCACCGAATCCGATTCGAGCTGGTTCAGATCGCCAAACAAGTTAAATAGTTGGCCATTCACGCAATTGATTCGAATGATCGCGGTTTCGGACGCCGCTTGGCAACCGGTGCCGCCGGTGGTCTGTGCCGAGGCCTGGAACGATTTGGCGCTGGAACCAAGCGGAATGCCGGCCACGCTCTCGAACCAGGAAAACGAGGGAATAAGCAAGACCGACATCGCCAGGGCGAGCGGCCGATAGAATGCGCGGCGGCGCAGGCCGGGTAAGGTTGGCGTACACTTTCTGCCGAATTCGGATTTTTGTCGATGGCTTCGATTTACCCAAAGCGCCCAGAGTCCAGGCCGCTTTTGACCGTTTGTTTGTCTCTTCATGTCAGTCTCTCCTTACGACCGGTCAACTTCGATACGGACCGTCTCCTCGTGAAAGCAATGTACCGGAGGTGGTCAGGTTGAGTGAATAGAGGAGGCCACACAATTCGGTGAGTAACAACACACGTTTTCGCATGTGGTGACGCACGGCATGAAAGTGGAGCTTAGCGAGAGCTTGGTACAGAGCGCGACCGCGAGGGTCTGTGAAAAAAATCGAGCACACCAATCGCTTCGCTCATGGCTTCCATGAGAAGGCCGGTTCTTGTCAAGTAAATAATCTACGATCGTCCTCCGGGGGATCGCGCAAGGGGGCTCTGGCCCTCTTGCGGGGGGAGCCGCCGGTTTTGCGGCGTGGGGGGAACCCGCCCGCCCCGGCTTTCCCATGGGGAAACGGGAAAGGGGATCTAAGAATCCCTCCCTTGCTGCCGCAGGCTATTTTGCTCGTGCGTTTTTCCATTTCCCAATTCCTTTTCGCAACCGCCGACTCGCCCTGCTTCCATTCGCACTCTTGTGTGGAGCATCTGCTCCGGTGCCAGTTGGTGTCCTCAATCTTTCTAACAGGTGCTGCCATCTCCGAATCGAACTGAGTCTCTTTGAAAAGAGCTCGTTCCGCCATGAGCTCGCAGTCACCCAAACGCGGCGATTTGCAAATCAAAACTAAAATCCTTTCAGGCCGCTTTCTGTTTAGCCTGACTATTCCGCAGCGGTTCGTAGACTTCGCCCGTGACCCAAAGCCGGTGCAGCAGAATCGCCAGTTTGCGCGCCACCGCTAGCAACGCCCGCTTCTTCCCATTCTTGCCACCACGTGCCGCCAGCTTTGCTCCCCAGCGCTGCAAATCCGTATCCGGCCCACGCCGGCTCAGAATGCAGTGCGCTCCTTGCACCAGCAGCTTGCGCAGATAGAGGTCGCCTTCTTTACTGATCCCTAACTGCGGTTGACTCTCTCCCGAGTCGCTGCGCTTGGGACGCAAGCCCACATAGCAACCCACATCCCGGCTTTTGGCAAAACGCGCCGCATCTTCCACCGTCAGCACGAACGTCAACGCGATCAAAGTTCCTACTCCGCTCACTTGCCGCAGGAGTTCGGTTTCCGGATACTCGCTCCGGGCGATCTGCTCGATGCGTTCGTCACAGGCGCGGATCCTTGCGCTCAGCGATTCCAATTCTTCCAATAACGGCTGCAGCACTGGTTGCAGCGCAGCCGGCAGCGACGGCAGGCATCCCACACCCAGACTGGCGGCGTCACATTTCGGTAATCGCTCGCCCACTGCTTTGGCCAGTCCGCGCGCGGCGTTGATTAAACCCGTGCGCGCCTCTACCAGTCCGGCACGTACCCGGATCTGCATCAGATGCAGTTGCGCCCGCTCGCTGCGATGCCGGATCGGCCGCAGCAACTCCGGATCGATCCGGGCCAGCCGCGCTAGCGTGCGCGCATCCAGCTTGTCATCTTTCCGCGTGCTCTGGCTAATCAGCTTCACCTGCCGCGCATTGGCCACAATCACCTCATGGCCCAAGCTCGCCAGTAACCGGCTCACCCACGGAGAATGCGTCCCCACTTCGATCGCAATCCGGCAGCGCCCCAGCGCGCCGAACAATTGCCCCATCCCTTTCTTGGTGCTCGCCACACTCCGTTCGAATAGCACCTCACCGCTTTGCTCAATTGCGCAACAGCGGCTTGTTTTATCTCCCAGGTCCATCCCGATCGTGATCGATCTCTGGCCAGCTTTGCTACTTCTTTTGCTTTGCCTCGAACTCTGTTGCTTGCTGTTATTCTTCTTCATGAGCCGGTCCCTCTCTTTCTTGCACCTCGAGTGCGTTTCCATTGGGAGCTTAACGCATCCCGCCGGCGGGCCGGCCTTCTCATTCCATCTCCGATTCAAGATCAACGACCTACGAATAAGTAGTTGCGTTTGTACGGGATTTTTTTCACGAACCCGCGAGGGAGCGGATTTCTGTAGGCGTGTTACTTCAAAGCACAGGGACTACAAATCGGCCTTGTGCTGCAGGGCGAATCGGAAGAGGGCGTTTGGGCCGTGGAGGGAAAGTTTCTGGCAGATATTCGTGCGATGGTTTTCAACGGTGCGGTAATGAACGAACAGCTCGTTGCCAATTGCCTTGCTCGACTTGCCCTCCGCCACCATCACGAGGATCCGTCGTTCGGTTGGAGTCAGGGTTTCCAGGCCCGGCTGCCGCTCGATGAACGTAGCAATGCGGTGCTGGTGATGAACGAGATGGCCTGCCAGCGATGGCGTGACGTAGTATTCTCCCGCCGCGACGGCGTGCAGCGCCGTGACAATCTCGGTCACTGCGATGTCCTTGAGTAGGTAGCCTTTGGCCCCTATCTCCATAGCGGCCTGAAAGAGGTCTTCCGCGTTGTGGATAGTCAGGAAAAGGATCTCAGTAGGGAGCCTCCTGAGACGAAGCTGGCGGCCCACCGCGAGGCCATCCAGTTTCGGCATATCCACATCGAGTACTGCCACTGTAGGCTTTAATTCCTGGACTTGAGCCAGGGCGCTTTCCCCATCGCCCGCTTCCGCCACAACCTTCAAAATCGGATCAGATTCAATCGTCTGCCGCAGGCCTCGGCGGAGCAACGGATGATCGTCTGCGATCAACACGCGTATCTCATCTTCCATTCCGGTTTCCCTCGAAGAGCGGTATTTCGATGGTGATGGCTGTTCCCTGTCCCGGTCCTGACTGCACCCTTGCGGCGCCCTGTAGAAGTCGGGCGCGTTCGGCGATGCCGATGAGGCCAAAGCCGCCGCCCGCACTGCCCGTCGTTGTCTCCACCGGCGTGAATCCGTTCCCATTGTCGCGGACGACCAGCCGCAGTTCGTCCGTTGCGCGGCGGACCGTCACGCTCGCTTGTGTGGCCTGCGAGTGCTTGATCACGTTGTTGACGCTTTCTTGCACAATCCGGTAGAAGTTGATCTCCCACTCCTTCGGAAAGATATCGTCAATCCGGTCGATTTCGGACTCAAAAGCAATACCGGTTGCAGCAGACGCCTTTTTGACGACCGCCTCAACCGCTTTCGTCAGCCCGATCCGATCCAGTTGGTAGGGTCTGAGATTATAGGCGATTTCTCTCACCTGGCTGAGTGCCTGTGAAGCTTCCGCCGAGATCTCCTCACTGCGGTCCTTTCCTGCGGCCTCAGAACCTCCATTGTTAAGTGAAATAAGCGCAAGACTCTTGATCACCACCAGGTGTTGTCCCAGGCTGTCATGAAGTTCGGCGGCAATTCGTTTACGCTCGTTCTCCTGAGAAGCAATCAATTGCCGCGAAAACGCTTGTTGCACATCTCGGGCTTGTTCGAGCTGCGAAACACGTTTTCGCCACGCAAAATAGATTGCACCTGCAGCGGCAAAAAAAACGATTGTTTCGAACCACCAGGTTTGATAGAAGGGCGGAAACACAATTACGGCCAGGTGGACGCCGGAGTTATTCCACACTCGATCGTCATAAGCTGCTTCCACCTGAAACGTGTATTTCCCGGGCGGCAAGTGCGAATAATAAGCGGTGCGTCGCTTACCCGCATCTACCCAGTTCTCATCCAGGCCAGCGAGTTTATAGCGGAAAACGATGCGCTCCGAATTCACGAAGCTCAATGCAGTGTACTGACATTCAAGATCAGGTTGCCCTGGTCTCATCCGAATGGTACGGTTCGTTGGAACCAACTTGTGATCGATCATGCAAGATTCCACAATCGCCGGCGGCGGACGAGCGATTACTGCGTCAGCGTCGCTGGGTCTGATTATCGCCACTCCATCCTGAGTCGCGAACCAGAGCGATCCATCCTCTGCCTTGATTCCCGCGATTCCCGTCCCGCCGTTGCATTCCACGTTTCGCATGCCGTCCGGCCGCCCGTAGTTAACGGAATGAATCGCCTGAATCTTTCGCCCCGCAAAATCATTCAGCTCTTCCTTACGCACTCGATAGATGCCCCGATTGCAGCTCATCCAGAAATTGCCTTCCGAATCTTCCAAGATCTGAAATACTCCGTTATCGAATAATCCTTCGCGAGTTGTGTAACGAGTAAAGCGCCCGTTTTCGAGCCTCCCGAGACCCGCATCGTACGTCCCGATCCACAGCACCCCCTTGGCGTCCCGATAAAGCGCACGAATGGAATTCCCCGGCAGTCCCTCTGCTTCGCTCCAGCATTGAAACTTATCCCCGCGCAAATGACACAACCCGCCGTACCCGCCGATCCACAATCCATCGCTTCCATCGTCAATAATTACGCGAACGTCGTTGTTAATAAGTCCGTCTTGGCGGCTAAATCGCCTCCATCGGCCACCCTTCAACAAAAACAATCCTTCTGTGTTGCCGAACCATAGGGCGCCATCCCGGCCTTTGTGAATCGAATGCGCCCCCAGGTCTGGTCCGACCCGCTCAAATCTTCCCTCCTTAAATCGGTGCAGCGCGTCCTCGGTCGAAACCCAAAGCGTTCCTTCGGCGTCCTCGCCGATGGCGTATATCGTGTTTGTTGCCAAACCGTCGCGTGTCGTGTACGTGTGGCACTTTCCTCTCTCGTACCGGCAGAGGCCTCCCGACCACGTTCCGATCCATATCGCCCCCTCCCTGCTCTGATAAATCGGATAGACATTCCTGTCAGGCAAACCATCTTCCGTTGAAAGTATCTCGACAAGCCGTCGGCGTATTCGGAAGAGGCCTTTGCCGTTCACATTGCCGGCCCAGAGATTGCCCTCGCGGCCTTCGAACAGGAAAGTATATGGGAGCTCGCTCGGCTCCGTTCCGGCGGGCAGAACCAAATACCGTTCCCAGAACCCCCGAGCGGTCAGCCGAAGTCCGGTAAACCAGCGCCTGCCGCGAGAATCGCGATACTCCGGCAGTTCGCCGCTGTTCTGCGCGACCCAGCGTCCGTTCAGCCAACGAACCAAGCGGCCCGCAGGGGTGCCAACCCATATACTCCCACCTGATTTTTGTACCGCAATGCCAGCTAATGTTTTGCGCCAATTGTCAGGTAAAGGCAATCTTGTTTGTTTCCCTGCAGAGAAAACGTGAAGCCCCGAAGAATCGATCGAGAAGAAGCCGTCCCTTCCGTTGTTGCTCCAAAGCTCATGCGCGTAAAGGTGTTCGTGATTATCGAACAGCGTGAACTTTTGCTGCGACGGTTGCCACCGGCTGATTCCCCCGCGAGCAAGAACCCAGATGTTGCCGTCATCGTCACCCGAAATGCCCAAAACTGGCCCCGATGCCAGCCCGTCGTTTGTGTTATAGCTTTGGAACCCGCCTTCGTGATATCGGATGACGGTACCCCCTTCGGTTCCTGTCCAGAAATCTCCATTCACGACACAGAACATTGTGTCGAAGCGGTTGCTTGTAATCCCGGCTGTGTTGCTTCGGTCGAAGATTGTGAACCGCACACCGTCGAAACGCGCTAAGCCATCGAAGGTAGAAATCCATAGGTATCCCTCACGGGTTTGGCAGATGCCGGTGACCCCGCCTATTGGCAGACCGTTTTCTGTTGTCCAGTGATCGATCTGATACTGCTGGGTTGCCGGCCATATTGCCTGCGCCAGCAAGAGCAAGCAGCACCGCATCCGGGGCAAACTTCTAAGCAATCGCCCGGCAACGCCCGCGCGAAGACTTGGCGCTAAAGCGAGCGGCGATTTCCGGTCTGTGTCGTCCAAGCACCGCTTGGCTGCCAGGCTATCCAGCATCGTAGTGAAATCAGCATTGTATTGAAGTTAGAACGCTAACGCTACGGTAGTTTCGCTCCTTCTTTATCGAATTGACGCAGCAGGCGAACGAGTTCGAGCAAGTTCTCCTTCAGTACATAACCGCAGGCGCCTGCCTGGTATGCCGCTTCCCGCAAATCCGGCTGATCGTAATCGGTGACGATAATGACCCGCGCCGTCGGATCTGCTGCCTTAATCTGGCGCGTTGCGGTAATTCCATCCACACCCTCCAGCTGGATATCCATCAGCACGAAATCGGGTCGTTCCTGTCTGAAAAGGTTCAAGACCCCAGCACCATCGCCGCACTCGCAAATGCTGCTGGCAACACTTGCCACCAGACTCCGGATCACCTTGCGGACGCCGGAATTGTCTTCAACGATCAAGAGCTTCATGGATGCTCGTGAGTTCAACGCCACTCTAGTGTGCGGCAGTCAGGGAGAAGAAGGAATAGAGTGACCCACACGATCACCTGTGTGGAACCACATGATTTTCTGGCGGGATTACAACAGACGGAAGCTCACTTCTATGGTGGCCTGCGTGGCAACGGGACGACCGCCCTTGACGCCAGCGCGGAAGCACCACTTCTGCACTGCCTCCACCGCTTTTTCATCCAGGCCCAGGCCCAAGGGGCGGATCACTTTGATATCGCGCGGCAGACCGTCAGCACCGACGATCAAAGATAGAAGCACCGTGCTTCCTGGTTTGCCGACGGCTCGCACACGATCCGTAAACACATGGCGCGCAAGAGGCGACCTACTCCGCCAGGAGTCTCCCCCCTTTCCGAGCGGCTGGCCTAGACGTCACTTTTAACGAGGACCTGTTCGAAATCGGGTATTGGCGCGGAAGTTGAGCCCCGCTTTCGCTTGAGGATTGCAGTGAGACGGCGAATCGAAAGTGACAAGCCCGTGTATACGAGGGCACACGCGGCAAACGACACGATCGCGGCAATCAGTTGGCCGGCCCATCCGCCCCACTCACCCGTGTGCCCGAATCGCACGAACGAGCGCAGTCTCTGGCCGAGACTGGCGTCCGCAAATCTGGTCATTTTTAGGACTGCTCCCGAATTACCATTCAGGAGGTACTGCGTGCGTTTTTGCGGCTGCCCGCCAGTGCCGGTATCCACACTGACCTGCACAGGTGAGTTCGCATCGCGTACCGTGTTCAATGTGATTGTTCTCCAATTCGGATCGAAGGTCTTGGAGATCGCAAGGAATCGATCGTAGTTCGGGTCGCTTCCGATTACGCCACGATCTGCATGCAGGCGGGCATCGCCGCGACCGCGGCCTTGAACCGGCGGATTCGAGCCGCTTAGTCGAAACAACAACGTATTGGCCCATGGGAACGACATCACCACACCAGTCAAAGCAATCACCAGCAACGGCACGGCACACCAGATACCAAGCACGTTGTGCCAGTTCCAATCACGAGCCCTTCCGCGCAATCCGCTGCGAAATGCAATAGACGCGCGTATCGCCTTCCAACCCCATTTTCGGGGCAGCCACAAAACTACACCGAGCAGAATGACGCCAGCGAATAGCAAATTGGATATCGCGACAAGCCAGTGGCCCACGCCTCTTGAACCGAGCGGCGCACCGAGTGACCGATGGAGCCTTTCGACTGCAAAGAAGAACCTGTGCGTGGCGGCAGAACTGGCTCCGAGAATCGCGCCACTGTATTGGTCGACGTAGATCGTCTTTTCGCGTCCAATCGAAAACTGTGTCGCGGCTTCGGGTGCATTCCGTATGGTAATCGACGTCGGCTCGCCCGCACCCGCGCGCCGGACGGCTCCGAGCAGATCGCTCATAGGCGCTGGATCTGGATTGTTAGGCACAGAGACCCATCTGATGTCCCGGTCTACGAAATCGGCGATCTGCTTTTCGAATGCGAGCACCACGCCTGTTGCGGACATGATGAAGATAAATACACCCGCGGAAACGCCAAGCGCCAGGTGTGTCCAGAAAAGGAATTTTCGAATCATGGTTCGTTTGCTGTCTGACGCCATGTTCAACCGCGATCCTTAAAATCGTCTGAAATCGTTCCCGACCGCGCGACATTTCAGGCGATTTTAAGAAATCGCTCATAGCTTAGAAAGCATGAAGTACATACACACTCCGTTCGTAAATGCACGGTATTGGACAGCGATCACGCTAGCCAGCATCTTCGGCACCAATCTGGGCGATTTCTACGCCCATGAGAGCGGCCTTGGCATCGTGAAAGGACTCGCCGTACTGGGTTTACTTGCAGCTCTTGTCTTTGTAGCCGAGCATTTCGAAAGACACCGTCATGAAGCCTATTACTGGCTCGTTATCATACTCATCCGCACTGGGGCAACGAACATTGCCGACTATCTCGCGTTTCGCGTTCGCGTGCCAGCAGTCCTTCTCACGCTGAGCTTGGTCGCCCTCCTGTGTCTGTTCGGATTTTTCACACACCGCGCCTCCAGGGCTGAAGGTGAACCATCGCGGGGTTTACCGAAGACCGATGCGCCTTACTGGCTAGCCATGCTCACAGCCGGTGTCTTCGGTACGGTTGCCGGAGATATATGCGAGCACGCAATGGGTGAGGGAGTCGCGTCAGTGGTGCTTACTGCGCTTCTTCTTGGCGTGTTGCTCGCTGGATGGCAGGGCGCAACTCAGATCATTGCGATCTATTGGGCGACCGTAGCGGTGGCCCGCACGACGGGGACGGCCATCGGTGACTGGCTGGCAGAAAACAAGATTCTGCACATCGGGCTTTCTTCATCCACGCTTATTACAGGACTAGCTTTTGTTGCAGTACTCGTTCTGTGGCGGAGTCGCTCGAAAGAAGAACCGGTCTTTGCCGAATCCCCTTCGGGCGCCGAATCGATTTCGGGTGCGGTCTAAGAAAAATTTTAGGTGCAATGATGATCAGCAAAGATGCATGTCCTGCTGGTTGACGACGACCGAGAGGTAGCCGGCTATGTGCGCCGGGAGTTGGAAGAGGACCGGCTTATCGATACAGTTTGGAGCGACCGTGAAGTGACTCCGAATAATCTCGATGTGTTCATGATATTCTTGCGCTCAAAAGTCGACGCGCCCGGCTCACCAAAGCTGATCCACACAGAGCGTAGAATTGGATACAGCTTGCGGGAGGGCACGTCTTGACCCGCGTCAGTCCGAGCTCTCTGCGTTTCCGCCTCACGCTTTGGTACTCAGGTGCGCTGATGCTGGTGGCGTTCGTGCTCGTAGTCGCGAGCCAGTGGGCCTTGAACGTCAGCCTTGATCACGCCATCGATCAGAGATTGCGCTTTCGGCTGATTGGGCTTCACGCTTTCATCGATGAAAACAGCCATGAGAGCTTGGATACGCTCGCGGCGAAGCTGCGTGGTTTGGAACATCTCGGAGATCTCTTCCAGGTGGTCGGACCGAAGGGTGAGTTGCTGGCGCAGTCTGACGGACTGGCGCGGCATCGCGTAAGAGTGGAAGCGCTATCCGATCTTGGCGGCCGGATGGTGTTTCGAAACGCCGGCCCGAGACGGTTCCCGTTTCGTATGGCAGCGCAGCAGATTTATGTCAATGGGCAAGCCATCAGCATCGAGGTGGCAGATCCAAGAGGCAAGTTCGAGGGAATCTTGACGGAGTTCTACTCGGTACTCCTTTTTGCGGTCCCGATTGTACTTGTAGTCGCGGCCGCTGGAGGTTATTGGCTCAGCGGACGGGCACTCGCGCCCGTCGACCAGATCATTGATGAAGCTCGGGCTATCGATCCGACCAATTTTTCGGCGCGACTCTCCGTTCCGTCTTCTGGCGATGAGTTGCAGCGTCTCTCGCAAACGCTAAACCGGATGCTTGACCGGGTAGAGCAATCGGTTTTGCAAGTGCGCCGGTTTACGGCCGATGCGTCACATGAACTGCGTGCGCCCATGACCTTGATCTACACAGCCGCGCAGTTTGCTCTTCGACGTGACCGGAGTGCGGACGAGCTAAAGGATTCGTTGAAGAAGATTTTGCACGCCGCTAAACGCAGCACGGATCTCATCAATCAGCTGCTCTGGCTCGCGCGCTCGGATGCCGGAAGTAGCCGAACGGAATTGGCTTTAACCGATGTTGTGCCTGTCGTGTCGGATGTTCTCAGTGAAGCGGCCACGCTCGCCGCTGACAAAGGCTTGACGATTGCGGCCGAATTGCCTGAAACTCCGGCTTATGTTGCGCTGGATGAGGCTTCTTTCCGCCGAATGTTGCTCATCCTGCTGGACAACGCAGTGAAATACACTCCACGGGATGGCAGGATAAGTGTTCACGTGACGGGACGCACAGATGAACTTGAAATCGCTGTGGCAGACACCGGTATTGGAATTCCAGCCGAGCAGGTACCGTTCATATTCGACCGATTCTGGCGCGCCGATCAAGTGCGCTCACGCGAGGCAGGAGGCACTGGCGTTGGGTCTGGCGATTGCCCGCGAAATTGCAAACAGTCATGGAGCTGAGTTACAGGTAGAGAGTTCCGTAGGTAAGGGATCTACGTTTACTGTACGACTTCGGCGCTCCACCGGCTCGCGCACAACGGACGCGCGTGGCGCGGCCAAGTTATCGAGTTGACTTTTTTCGTGATGCATCGCGCGGCGTGCGCTTTTACGGCAACAGATCACCTAGGCGGTGAGCGCAATTAGTAGCCCCCGGAACGTGTGTCGAGAAAAGTTTCCGCATCCGAATTTTTCAGAGATTTTTAAGGTCAGAACTGCATGATTGTCGTTGTAGAGGAGTGTCAGTCATGAAGCTGCGCAAGTATTCGCAATTGAGATTCGGACTGGTGCTCGGAATCGGCGCCCTCATTGCGGTCGTGCTCTGCGTTCAGTGCGTGCGGACCTACTTATATATCGACTCCGTTCTGATTCCCCGGCAGGCTGAACACGAAGCACAGCGTGACGCTGGTGCTGTGAGCGCTGCGGCCCGCGGCGCTGGAATTGATGATCCGCGCAATTTGGGTCCGGCCCTACAACACGCAATTAGCTCTGCAGAGGGCCGCCTCTTATGGATGCGCGTTCTGGATTGGCAGAACAAGGTTCTGTCGGAAGCTGGCACTCCCCCGCTAACGCCAACCATTCCACCACGGTGGCCGTATCGCGGCCAAAGACAAGGCGGTCTGGGGAGTCCGATCAAAACATCGGACGGCAACGGGCTATCAATACTGTTGCCGCTGCGAATGCCGCGACCGAGCCATCCCGATGAGCACCACACGGATTACATACTCTCCTTAGGAATCTCACTGAAAGCAGTCAGTAGCACATTCGCCGACCTTCGCGAAAACCTGATTATTGGCATGATGGCGTCCATAGCCTTGCTCGCCGCGCTTGCGGTGATTGCCATGCGCGCGCGTCGCTACTTACGCGGAAGGTATCTGGAGAACGAGCTTCAACTCGCGAGGCGAGTTCAGAACCACCTGCAGCCGAAACCGCATTCGATCTCCGCGCACGTTGAATTCGCCGCGTCGGCGATTGCGGCCGACCATGTCGGAGGGGACTTCTATGACATCTTCGAACTGGATTCGGGGAAGATTGCAATCGTGGTGGGGGATGTTTCGGGCAAAGGAGTTGCGGCAGCTCTCTTGGTGAGCGTGCTTCACGGAGCAATTCGGTCCTCAATAGCATTGCAGCATGAATTTGCTTGTGAGCGAATCAATCGAATGCTGTGCGAGCGGACGGCCAGTGAGCGCTTTGCCACTCTATTCTGGGGCGTTTTCGATCCGATGACGAGAACCCTGCGATATGTGAATGCGGGTCACGTGGGCCCGATGCTTGTTCGGAAAGATGGGAACGGGGTTGAGCGATTGAGTGAGGGCGGCCCCATTCTGGGCTTCTTTCCGCAAGCACGATATACGGCAGGCGAAGTCGAGATTGGCGAAGGCGATGTGCTCATCCTCTACACAGACGGGGTGACCGAAGCGGCCAACAACCGTGGCGAGGAGTTTGGAGAGGAGCGGATGATACAAGGCCTGTCAAGCGCAGGTTATTCCGCGCCGGCGAATTTGTGTGAGCAGATCACCACAAAAGTGGATGCGTTTTCGGGCGCTGAACGCTCGGCTGCGGACGACCGCACTTTGGTGGTAGTCCGGTTCCTATCGTCCGAAACGAGCAACCAGCAGCATGAGCTTCGGACTGCTCTGGCGGGAGCCGCGTGATCGCTATTGAGGAAACGGCGCAAAACGGCCGCGGTGTCAAGCGCCCCCCGCAAGGAGGAGCGGATTTGTTCCCCGGGTTCGGGGCGCGCATCCGGCGGCCTTTGCGCCCTGAAGGAAAGCAAGAAATGAAGTCAGTTTTCATCAAAACGACATGCAGCATTGGAGCTTTAGCACTGATCTGTCTGGCGCTTAAACCAGCCCAGCAACCGAGCAACGCCGCGAATCGTAACCGCGGCCAACGCTTTCCTCTCGACTCTCGACGACAAGCAGCGCGCAGGCGGTGCTGTATTCGTTCGACGACCAAGCGCAACGACAACGCTGGTCGAACTTTCCGACCCCGGTGGTTCCCCGCGGCGGCATCAGTTTGAAGCAGATGACGGATCAACAGCGTACCGCGGCCATGGAACTGCTGTCCCTGGTTCTCAGCCCGATGGGCCTTGAAAAGGTGAATGAAATCCGTATGGCGGACGACGACTTTAAGGTCAACGGCTCGCAACATGGTCCACCGGGTGGCGGGCCACCGCGTGGAAATGGCGGACCTCCGAATCGGGGACCAGGCGGTCCGCCGCCCCAGGCCGGCCCGTGGGCGCCCCAGCACGGTCGCAATTTCAATCGTGACGATCTCTTCGGAAGCAATCTGTACTACATCTCATTTCTTGGCAAACCCTCCACGACGGCGCCATGGATGCTTCAGTTCGGTGGTCATCATCTTGCGTTGAACATCACCTTCGCCGGAAACAGAGACGTAATGACGCCGACGCTAACCGGTGCACAACCGGCAATATTCAAGGTGAATGGCCAAACCATCCGGCCAGTCGGACGAGAAAGCGATAAGGCGCTCGCGCTGTTGAAGTCGCTCGACGACAAACAACGCCAGCAGGCGATCTTGAGTTATCGTGTGCCGGACCTGGTTTTGGGACCAGGTCAGGACGGCAAGAAAATCGCACCAGAGGGACTGAAGGTATCCGCAATGAACGCCCAGCAACGCGCTATGCTGCTGGACCTAATTTCGGAGTGGGCCGGCATCATCAATGAAACCGCAGCTTCCGCGCGCATGGCCCAACTGAAAGCGGATTTAGATGATACATGGTTCGCCTGGAGCGGCCCTACGGACTTCGAGGCGGGCAATAACATCACCGCGTATTACCGAATTCAAGGACCGCATCTCGTCATCGAGTACGCTCCCCAGAACGACGAGCCCGCGAATCACGTTCATACGATCTACCGCGATCCGACGAACGACTACGGGCAGCAATTGACTGGGAAATGATGCGGAAGTTGGCGGTAATCATTGCGGGTTTGGCGCTCGGAGCGCCTGTGTTTGCGCACAGGTTGGATGAGTACCTGCAGGCGATTATTGTCGCTGTGGGTGAGGATCATATCCAGGCGTCGATGCGCCTGATTCCGGGAGTCGCGGTATCTTCAGCCGTCATTGCTACGGTCGATGTCAACCATGATGGTGTTTTCTCCGAAGCCGAGCAGCAGACCTACGCACGACAGGTTCTTCGCGATTTGTCGGTCAGGATAGACGATCGGAAACTCACGCCTGTTCTGCGAACCGTGACCTTTCCTGCACCGGCAGAAATGAAGGAAGGACTTGGTGAGATTCGCATTACGTTCACGGCAGATTTGCCTCCGGGTAGTTACAAACGGACGCTTGTCATCGAGAATCACAATCAACCCCGCATATCCGTGTACCTGATGAATTGTTTGCTTCCGCAAAATCACGACATCCGCTTAATTGCGCAGAAACGCAATGAGAACCAGTCGTATTACCGAATTGATTACGTACAGACCAGCGCGCAATACTATTCATCACCATCCATCTGGCAATCGAGGCTGGCCTCAGCCGTGGCGCCTTTCGCCGGAGTGCCCAGCATGTTCAGGCTCGGCATGCGTCACATCGCGGAAGGAACGGACCATCTCTTATTTCTGATTGCGCTACTCCTGCCGGCTCCGCTGCTTTCCATCCGTCATCGCTGGGCGACATTCGGCGGTGTGCGCCGCAGCTTGATTCAGATTCTGCACATCGTGACGGCATTTACTGTTGGGCATTCAATCACTCTGGCGCTAGGAGCGTCGGGGCTTGTCTTCTTACCAACCCGTTCTGTAGAAGTGCTGATTGCTGTTTCGATTCTCATCTCTGCGGTTCATGCTTTGCGCCCATTGTTTCCTGGCCGCGAACCGCTGATTGCGGCTGGCTTCGGTCTCGTTCATGGCCTGGCGTTCGCGACGACGCTGCAGAACCTGGGCGTCGGGGCTTGGCAGCGTATCGCCAGCATATTGGGATTCAATCTGGGAATCGAAACGATGCAATTGATAGTGGTCTGCGCCATTTTGCCATCGTTAGTACTGTTGAGCCGGACGGCTGCCTATACGATCTTCAGAGTGATTGGCGCAACATTCGCCGGCTTAGCCTCCGCCGGTTGGATTGTCGAACGGCTATTTAATGTCAGCTACTCGGTGGATGTTGTGGTGAATCGCGCTGCAGAACACGCGGCCTGGATCGCCCTTTTCCTAGCTGTGGGCAGTTTGATCGCCTGGTTCATTGATGGTATTGCGGTCGGCCAAGAAAGCGTTGCTGAGCAGCTGTCGGAGTTGGGACCCGAGAGCGTCTAAAGACCCACCCTCTACTCGCTTCCTAGCACATCAGCATTACAACTGCGATTCGGGTGCGTGAAAAATCCACTCGCTGAGGGTCGTGGTTCCGAAAGGCCGCTTCCTCCAATCGTTTCGCTTATGGCCCTGTTTGAAAAACGTTCTTCCGCAACAGCGGAACGTTGGAGATCTACAACAGACGGAAGCTCACTTCTATGGTGGCCTGCGTGGCAACGGGACGACCGCCCTTGACGCCAGCGCGGAAGCGCCACTTCTGCACTGCCTCCACAGCTTTTTCATCCAGGCCCAGGCCCAAGGGGCGGATTACTTTGATGTCGCGCGGCAGACCATCAGCACCGACGATCAAAGATAGAAGCACCGTGCCGGAGTACTTGGCCTTGCGCGCTTCTTCCGAATATTCCGGTTCCGTCTTGCTGATCAGCACTGGAGCCGATACATCTCCACCGACGCGATAGGCACCGCCGCCCATACCACCGCCGCTGCCGGGTCCGTATCCATCGCCGTTTCCGGTGCCAACGCCGCCACCCGTACCATTACCTAAGCCGTGGGCGCCTTGACCGCCAGAAAGTTGAGCCATCTTGGAGAGAGGATCGCCATAATCAGGAGCCTGGATCTGCGGGACGGGCGCGGTGATCGTGGGCACCGCCGGCAGCTTCGGAGTCTCCACTTTTAAAGCAGGAGGAATAAATTGCTTAGGAGCAAATTTTGGCGGTGCTCCCTTATTGACAGGAGTGGGCATCTTCTGGCCGCCGCCACCGCCGCCACCTGCTTTCTGAGCCGCCGGAGGCATTTTGTACGGCGGCACATAAACCACCGGTCCCCAGTCATGGATTTTCTTCTGAATGGCCGGAGTTTGGAAGATGAGCAGCATTAACCCAATCACGCCGACGTGAATGAGAACTGACATCAAGCCAGATCTCTTCTCACCGCCTGCGTAAGCGCCCCAGATGGTGCCAACCTCCACCGGCTTGGAAGTGATTTCCAGCGGCGGGAGCTTAGGGGGATGAATCAAGTCCCTGATGTTGCCGATCAGGGATTTGAACCACGGCTGCTCGATCGAGGCCATGTCTCCCATTTCGGCGGTCTCAATCGGCCGGGAGGTCAACTCAAGCGGGGGCAGCTTGGGTGGATGGAGTGTTTCGCGAATTCCCCGTACGATGGATCTGTACCAAGGTTCCTCGATGTCGGTTGACATCAGGAGCCGATCTAAATGATCGTTAGGCGCGCCGCTATGATCATCAGCCGCGCCGCTGTGATCGTCAGCCGCACCCCGGATTTCATCGGATGTAAATCCATTTGAATAGTTGCCGGAATTAAACGTCCTGGAACGCTCCACACTTTCCTTTTCAACGCCGCTCGTCACTGCACACTACGGAGATAACACTTCTCGCGACTGTACTCAACCATCAGCTTGGACGTCACAGCCAAACGGCAGTTCCAAGAATATGACCGAGTGCTCTGACCGCTGATTACAGTTTATATCAGCAAATCGGGGTGGAGCGTGCCTGAGGCTTGAAAAGGTTACAGAAGCGCGGTTCCTCCAAGCAGAAAGTCCTCTGCGTCCCGCCAGATGTTCTCTAGTACGTCCGTTAACTCGTGACCGGATTCATTGAAACGTATTAGCGTTGCATGTGGATTGGTTTGCAAGAATTCCAGGGACTGTGCAACCGGTACGACCGGATCACGATCTCCATGAAAGATGAGCACCGGTTGCGGCGTAAGAGGAAACGGATCCAAGCTCTCCGCTCCTTGAATAAAACGATAGGAAAGCGGCATTTCCCTGCCCTGTGCGTAATGAAAGAAGTTCATCGTCCCTTGGTTGCGCCACTGGGCGAGACGTTCGCGACCCAGGGCCTCTACCCAGAGGCGATAGAAACCGAAGGCCGGCGCAAGCAGGAGCAGCCGTTCCACCTCGCGATGGCTGGCGGCGAACAGAGCGGCCAGGTAGCCCCCGAGACTGGAGCCGATCAAGGTAACGGGCCGGCCTGCAACGCGCTGTTCGATAAACTTGATTTGGCGGGCAACCGTAAGGTGCTCGAAATCTCCTTGCGCCAAATCGGGGACATCGACACGTATCCCTTGCGAGCCCAGTTTTTCCTTGAAAAAGAGTGCTTTACGCGACCGAGGGCCGGAGGCGAAACCGTGAAGATATAAGATGTTCAAACGGCTGACTTATGTCTACATGGTAATCGCCTGGGTGAGACCGTGACGGGCGGCAGGAATGTCAATGAGGTACGGTAGTGAGTTGAACCGCGCAGCGTAACCAGGGCGGTACGAGAATTTGCGAACACAGGAGAACACTAGATGTCGGTAGCAGAAAAAGTAAAGCAAATCATCGTCGAACAGCTGGGGGTGGACGAAAGCCAAGTGGAACCGGGTGCTTCTTTCGTCGATGATCTCGGCGCGGACTCCCTCGACATCGTCGAGCTGGTGATGGCTTTCGAAGAAGCTTTCGACCTTGATATTCCGGATGAGGATGCGGAAAAAATCAAGACCGTCAAAGACGCTATCGACTATATAGAAGCGAAGAAGAAGTAATTGCGGCGGGCATGTTGAAATCGGGCGGGAAGCGCCCACGAAGATCATGGCTCCGCGAAGAGTAGTTGTCACCGGCGTAGGCCTGTTAAGTTCGGTTGGCATTGGCACAGAAGAGACCTGGGCCGGCATACGTGCCGGCCAGAATGGAATCGGAACAATCACTCAGTTCGATGCTTCCGGCTTCGCCTGCCGAATTGCCGGCGAAGTGAAGAATTTCGATCCGCTTCTGTACGTTGACAAAAAAGAAGTGAAGAAGATGGGCCGCTTCATTCAGTTTGCGATGGCGGCCAGCGAATTCGCTATGCGGTCCGCAGGACTTGGCGCTGCCACCGGCTCTGAAGCGGAGAATACAGGTGTTTTCATCGGCAGCGGAATCGGCGGATTCGAGGTCATCGAGCGCGAGCACAGGAATCTTTTAGAAAAGGGTCCGGGCAGGATCTCGCCATTCTTCATTCCTGCCATCATTGTTAATCTGGCGAGCGGACAAGTATCGATTAAATACGGAGCGAAAGGACCAAATTCGGCTACGGCTACGGCCTGCACGACCAGCGCCCACTCGCTTGGGGATTCCTTCCGTCTGATCCAGCATGGCCAGGCCGATGTCATGATCTCAGGCGGTACCGAGGCCTGCATCACTCCCATGGGCATCGGTGGATTCGCGGCCATGAGAGCTCTATCGACGCGAAACGATGAGCCGCACAGAGCGTCGCGTCCGTGGGATGCGGAGCGGGATGGTTTCGTGGTAGGGGAGGGATCAGGCATCCTGGTGCTCGAAGAGCTCGAACATGCTCGGCGGAGAAACGCGAGGATCCTGGCGGAGATGGTGGGGTACGGAATGAGCGCGGATGCACACCACATCACAGCGCCGCCGGAAGATGGAGAGGGCGGCTATCGCGTGATGCGGAATGCGCTGCGCGATGCGGGTATTGAGCCATCCCAGGTTCAGTATGTGAACGCGCACGGCACGTCGACCGGACTCGGCGATCTCGCCGAGACGCTGGCCATGAAGCGCGCTTTCGGCGACCACGCTTATAAGCTGGCGGTGAGCTCTACGAAATCGATGACGGGACATCTGCTCGGCGGAGCAGGCGGGCTCGAAGCCGGCATTACGGTATTGGCGCTGCGCGATCAGATTGCGCCACCGACCATCAATCACGAAATGCCTGATGCGCAATGCGATCTGGACTATGTGCCCAATCAGGCACGAAGCCTGCCGATCGAGTACGCGCTCTCCAACAGTTTTGGATTCGGCGGCACCAATGGCTGCCTGATCTTTAAGCGGTTTGAGCAATAGGGCGGCCGGGCATTACGCGGTTCATCAGTATTTAACATGTACGATCTTAAAAATCTCAATAAACTCAAGACACTCGAAGCCAACGCACCGGAGGCAGTGAAAGCATTTTGGGCCTTCGATAAGGCGGCGTTGGCCGCAGGAGCGATTCCGGTCAAATACAAAGAATTAATGGCGCTGGCCGTGGCCCTCACGACGCAGTGCCCGTACTGCATAGAAATTCACGCAAAACGTGCCCGAGAAGCGGCTGCCTCAGAACAGGAAATCACAGAGGTGGTGTTGATAGCCGCCGCGCTTCGCGCCGGAGCAGCGATCACGCACGGCACCCACGCGCTGGCGTGAGGCCAAGTGATTAAATGAGTGGGCCCTGAAGGATTTGAACCTTCGACCAAAGGATTATGAGTCCTCTGCTCTGACCGCTGAGCTAAGGGCCCCAGTCTCGAAATTCAAAATACCACGCGCAGCAATGGCGGCTGCCCCCCCGGCCTAAACTGCTCGCTCGGGGAAAACCGTAGCAAAAGAAAGCTCCGTCCGGCGAACTAATCAGCAGGTCTTAATCTGCTACATCCAAGCCTCGACGAGATCGAACTTTACTTGCTGGACCAACTGAACGAATCTACGAGTAATGAAGTTCACCGTCATGTGAAGCAATGCGATCGCTGTGCTTACACGCTTCGCCAACTTTGTCGACAGCGCCAGTTTGTTAGCCACAGGTTCCTGTCTCCGGCCTTTCCGGAAGGATGCGGCAATGCGTATTTGAGTTGATTGTTCGGGCGAGGCGCCGCTCACTCCTGTATCAAGAGCTCAGGCTGGAAATGCAGTGCCGAGTTTTTGCTGGCTTCATCGAACTCGACGCCGATCAACGTGCCATCAGGCACTTGCGCAGAGTGCCGGACGGTGCCGCCCAATTCTCCGTAACCGTAAGAGATACTTATCGGCGTGCCGACCGGAAGAGGTTCCTGGACCAGAATGCCCATACCGGCTAACGATAAATCCTGCACATTTCCGAGCTGGTTCAGTTTGCCGATTCCATCGCGCCAGCCGACCATCACGAGTTCGCAAGCGGTCAGTCGAGGTTGCGTTCGGCGTTCGGCCGTACAGCGTGCAATCCGGCCGGCGCCGCCGCAGCTCAGGTTGTCATCCTTGCGCTTGTGCATGACGATGGGCGCGCTGCCTGCAGGATTCAACTGCATGGGTCAGGGCAAGTAAGATTTCATTCAACTGGGAATCGGTGTCGGTCCGGATCACGATTTTCGCAGCCGCGCCGTCCAGACCGCTCCAGTAAGCCATATTGGGGCCTCTGAGGGTCTGCCCGGCGGTGGCGCAGCTCTGCCCTCTGTCATTTCGGCTTCCGTACTGAGAGGGATACCGCTCGGCCCCATAAAACTGCTCCCCGCATGAGGAGCAGGCGTAGGGCCAACCTCCGAAACAGGCACGGATGTGATCGGAAATGCCGCGCCTATGCCGCCGGACAATGGTGGTGCCGTGGCAGCGGGGGCAGCAATTTAGCGAGCGGCGTTCGATCATTTGAGAGCTGGTCGAAAAAGATGTTCGACAAATGGTCAGCTCATCTCATCAGAAATCTGCTCAATTGCTTCGCTTGAGCGGGCCAGCCGATCGCGGACGGGGGACTCATGCGACCGCCCCCGGTGTTCATGCACGTGGCAAGTCTCGGTGCCATTTGCCTGCAGATAAAACCGCTTACCGCATTCCCGGCACTTATATGGACGTTGTTTGAAGAGTGTCATGATGCGATCGAGCACAGTCCTCCTGCGCGATCGAACGAACCTGTCGGATTTGCATGTCGGACAGAAGACTGGGGGCACAACGGACCCGCTATAAGGATTGTAGTCCTCCGAATTCGGCCTGAGCAGAATGGCCGGTTCGCCTGCGGGTTGGGCAACAGTTTCACGCGAGAATTTTCCTAGTCAAACGACACCTAAAGATTGTGAACCGCGCAGGAATAGCAGTCCGGAGTGGACCGGATCTATCCATCCGGCGCCAGGAAGCATCGCATGTCACTCTCTGAAGCTCGCGAACTTATCAAGTCCCACGGTTTTCACACAAATCCCTGCTCGGATTGGGAAGACCGCGATCATCTGTACTGTTATTCCAAAGAATGCGTTCAGAATCAGAGCTATAGGCCACAGTTCGTAGTTCATTTCTGCAAGCAGTCCGGAGTACTCGAACTGATTGAAACAAACGTCAAAACTTATCGCACTCTTGCCTGCGATCCTGCTGCCAGTCACGCAGCTTAATGATGCCGATCCTTGAGACAAGCCTCAAGCGCAACTCGGCCCGCACCCTTAGCGGGCCGATTCTGAACGTGATTCGATCTGCGTTCGGCTTCGTCTGCCGAATCTTTACGGCGGACCCGGTATACCCAATCCAGCGCTAAATCGCTGTCCGGCAATTAACCGCGGAATACGGTCGTTTGCTCTTGTAAGAGCCGCACTTGCTGCTCTGCTTCCCGCCAGTCCTCTTCTGCCGTTCCTTCCGGGCGACCACGTTTTTCCCAGAGAGTGTAGGCCATTTTCTTGATGCTTTCCTGCACGGATAGCTCATTAGCATCCGGGTTGGTGGTTTCAGTGATGGAGGTCGGCTGATTGCGATCAAGATTCTCGCGAATGAGGGCACGCGCGGTAGACGTTGAACTCATAAATTGTAGGCTCCTTGAGACGAGGTCACCCGGCAGGCTAGGGGAGGAGTTCTGAGGCTTCAGGTGACAGCTTCAGAAGCAGAGTACAGTCATTGTACCTCCAAAAGGAGTTTTTTCGAACGAAAAAAATTATGCAGCAAATTCGTCGAATTGGCCAACTCGGATGGCTTCGGCGACTCGCCGGATGTCGGGAGCGAGTGGCCGGTCGACCGTGAGTCTACTACTTAGGGCACGAATCAGGGAGCGTACCCGTTCTATCGGCTCCGACGATCGCAAAGGGGCGCGGTAATCGAGTCCTTCGGTCGCCGCAAGCAGTTCGATAGCCAGAACGTGTTCGGCGTTGTTGACGATCTGCCGAAATTTGACTGCTGCCGTCATTCCCATGGAAACGTGATCTTCCTTATCCCCGGATGTCGGCACGTTATCGATGCTGGCCGGATGCGCCAGAACTCTGGCTTCGTTCAGCAGGGAGGCGGCACAGATCTGCGCGATCATGTAGCCGGAAGACAGACCAGGTTGTGAGCTGAGGAATGGCGGCAAGCCCTCATTCACGTGAGGATTTACCAGGCGATCGATGCGCCGCTCACCGATGGAGATCAGATCGGCCATAGCAATGGCAGCATAGTCAAAGGCCATAGCAAGCGGCGCGCCATGGAAGTTCCCCCCGCTCAGAACTTCGCCATTCTCAAATACGAGCGGATTATCGGTAGCCGAGCCGGTTTCGCACTCGACAATATCCCGAACATGCTGCAACACACCGCGCACCGCGCCATGAACTTGGGGCATGCAACGCAGACTATAGGCATCCTGTACTCGAGGATCGTTGATCAAGTGAGAACGCCGGATCTCGCTGCCCTCCAGCAGGCGGCGCAGATGAGCGGCCGCAGCAATCTGACCTTCTTGCGGGCGCAGCTCGTGAATGCGCGCGTCAAAAGCGCTTGGGGTGCCGAGAAGCGCTTCGAGTGTCATCGCTCCAGCGAGATCTGCTAGAGCGGTAACGCGAAGCGCCCGCAGGACAGCAAGGCCGCCAACGGCCGCCATCGCTTGCGTTCCGTTGAGGAGCGCCAAACCTTCCTTAGCGGCCAGGCGGAGCGGCGTGATTCCTGTTTGGCGCAACAGCTCCGAGCTCGTCCGCCGTTGACCCATCCAGCACGACTCGCCTTCCCCGATCAAAGCGAGCGCCAAATGAGCCAGGGGCGCCAGATCGCCGCTCGCGCCTACCGATCCCTTTTCCGGGATCACCGGATGCACTCCGTTGTTCAGCATGGCGAGCAGGGTGTCAATTACGACGTCCCGGCAGCCGCTATGGCCGAGCGCCAGAACATTCGCGCGCAGCAGCATTACGGCGCGCGTTTCACTCTCGGAAAGCGGCGCTCCCAGACCACACGAATGGCTGCGCACCAAATTCAGTTGGAGTGTCTCGAGCTCGGCTGGTGAGATATGGACGTCAGAAAGTATGCCGAACCCGGTATTGACGCCGTAAATGACGCGGCCATCACGCAGCATCGCATTGATGACTTCGCGCGAGGACCGGATCCGCTCCCGGGCGCTAGCCGGCAGGTTAACTTCCAGTCGATGGCTCGCAACGGCGTCAATCTGTTCCAGGGTTAAACGCTGGCCGCTGAGCTCTAACATGACAAGCGCAACCTGTCTAAAACAAGTGACCGAGTTTTTCCCGTTTGGTCCGCAAGTATTCCGCGGTGGTTTCGAGCGGCGGTACGATAATCGGAGCGCGCTCGACGACTTCGATGCCGGCATCCTCCAGCGCTTTGACCTTGTCCGGGTTGTTCGATAACAGACGCACCTGGTGAACGTTGAAATACAGAAGGATAGCGGCCGGCAGAGCATAGTCGCGAAGATCGGCTTCGAAGCCAAGCTTCTCATTGGCTTCTACGGTGTCGAGCCCGCTGTCTTGTAACTCGTACGCGCGCAGCTTGTTCAGCAGCCCGATCCCGCGGCCCTCCTGGTGCTCATAAATCAATAGCCCGCGGCCTTCCGCCACAATGCTGTCGAGCGCCAGTTCCAGTTGCGACCGGCAATCGCAGCGCAGGCTGTGGAAGACGTCGCCTGTCAGACACTGCGAATGAATCCGAACCAGAGGCGCGCCAGCCTGAGGCGAAAGATCGCCCAGCTTCAGAACGACCGCTTCTTCTGTTTCGTCCTGTCGAATGCCTTCGAAGCCGTAAATACGAAATTCTCCAAAACGGGTGGGGAAATCGGCTTCCGCTACTTTATTGAGTTTGAGATTCGACAAGAGGTTGAGCGAGCTTTTAACCTCTATTATAGAAACCGGGCGCATCCTTCGCTCGTAAAGACGTTCATGCTCAGCCAACAGCAATTAGCTGCCCTTCTAATAAAGGTCGCAGTATCGGCATCGATTGCGAGCATACTGATGCGCTTCAACCGAATTCAAAAAATTCTGCTGCGCGACGACCGAACCGTCGGCGACCGCTTGCAACTCGCTTTCATCTTCTCGATTCTGTTCGGGGCTAGCGCGGGCATTCGAAGTTTAGCCAGACAGTATCCCGCGATTGATTTAGCGCTGGAAGGTTCGATCATAGCCGGCTTTCTCGGAGGATACGTCAGCGGACTTATAACGGGAATTTGTGTTTCGCTGCCGGACATGTTCATCAGTAAGTGGATGTCGATGCCGCTGTACGCCGCTGCTGGAATCATCGGCGGACTAATGCACGACCTGGCGCCGCGCAAGGAAGACATCTGGCACTTCTCGCCGTTTGTCGACCTGAACCTATACCGGTTTTTCCGTCATCTTTTCAGATGGAGCCGGCAGCAGATCGAACGGCGAGTGGTGAAGCTGGCAGCGTTTAACATCATCTGCAACGCGCTTGTCATTATCGTCGAGCTACTCAGGTGGGGCATACATAAAGAATTCCTCAAGCACAACACGTTTCTGATGTTCGAGAATCCTCCTTACAGCCTCTCATTGATCATCTGGTCGGCAGTTACGACGCTTTTCGCCGTTTGTCTACCCATTCGCGTATGGGCAAGTTTCCGGGCCGAGCGTCAGCTGGAAATACAACGCGCACGGCTCACGGAAGCCCGCCTCGCTGCATTGACAAACCAGATAAATCCCCATTTTCTTTTCAATACCCTCAATTCTGTTTCTACCCTGATTCGAATTGATCCCGATCGCGCGCGCGGCATGGTTTATCGTCTGTCGAAAATCCTGCGAAGGCTTCTGCGGAAGACGGACAACTTTACTCCGCTGCGCGAAGAGATCTCGTTTATCGACGATTACCTTGCGATCGAGATAGTTCGGTTTGGCGACAAACTCCGCTTTCACAAGGAGATCGAGGGAGCAACTCTGGATCGCCTGGTGCCGAGCATGATTCTTCAGCCGATCATCGAGAACTCCATCAAGCACGGGCTAGCCAGCAAGATAGACGGAGGAACCATACACCTGCGCACGTGGATGGAAGGAGCGAGGCTGCATATCTCGATCGACGATGATGGTGTCGGGATTCAAGAGTCGAAGCTGGACCAGCTGTTTACTTCGGGAATCGGCGTGAACAATGTGGATGAGCGGCTCCGTGTCCTTTTCGGCGCTGGTTACCGTTTCGTGATCGACAGCAAGCCGGGTCAAGGAACGCAAACCCTGATTGAGATTCCGGACGTCGAGCAGGGAGTGCCGCCTGTGGGGGCGAGTCTGGCGCTAAAGTAACCGAATGCCGAATGCGGGCTGCGCTATGTCAACGGCTGGCGTCCAACCGGAGGTTTTACCTCGTGGATAGAAACGATTTTTTGTTGCTTTCTTGCAAAGAAAGCACGGCATAAGCAGTCGCCGCATCGCTCATGAAGCGCCCGACGTCGGTTGACAGATCCCGCTGCTTATTGAGCGAATAGGCGAGCCAGCGACCCTCTTTCTTGTTCTGGTTCAAAGCCAACCATTCTAAACCGCGCCGCAACTGAGGCTGATTTCTCCGGACCCCGGCCTCCTGGAGCGCAAGAGTTACGAGTCCCGTGGCCAAGCCGTCGCTCTTCGTTTCCAACGGCGTTCCGTCTTGACGTTTCCAGTCTCCGACGAACGATGAAAGGCTGAACCCTCCATCTGCTTGCTGCTTACTTAATGCTTCTTCCGCAATTGCCTTCTGCTGTTGGCTTGTGAGAAGTCCGTGAACGTGGGCAGACGCCCAGAGCAGCATAACGCGGTTGATCAAAATCTGCGAGTCTTGTTCACGAAGCAAATAGTCGCGCAACAGGTTCATGCCATTGGGATAATCTCCGGCGACTCCGGCCGCCAGAGCAGCAAGGGTAGCGCCGTAATACTGAGAGTCGCCTTCCCAGGGAGCGTTATGAAACTGGAGCCAATTCCAGGCGCCCGCGGCCTCTCCATGCGTCAACTGCAGAGCCCACATATTATCCAGTGCGAGGCGGGTATCGGGAGTTTTCCCCTCGTTCCAAACCAGTATCAAGGCATCCAGAATGGATTCTGTTCCGCGCGATTCGGCTGTCTTCGGCACGCCGCGCTGAGCATCGGGATAGAAGGGCTCCACCTCTTTCCACATTCGAACCCGTTTCGTGACGTTCTCGAGCAGCCTGCTTTCACTCGGGGAGGCAGTCTCTTCGCCGAGGTCTCCACGGAGTGATTGCCGCGCCAGAGCGTAGGGCAGTACAGTGTGACAGGAAATACAGAAAGTCTGGTGATCGCGCGCCGAAACGGGCCAAGTTGCCCACCGGTTCATGCGCCCGTCGAGATAAGTGCGGGCCGCACTGGCGCTCCACGATTCAGCCCTTTGCGCCCTTACGGCGGGGCTAATCAATAGCAGGATCGTTCCAACTATCAGAGCTTTACTCAATCGTCACAATCATAACGAAAAAGCGAGCTGAATCAGATTCGGAATGAGCGCCAAATCTGACATTACAGCTTTATGCCGTTTCTGGAAACCTGTCATATCCCTGTTCATCGAATCAAGTGAACTCGATGCTTGAACTCACCAATTCTTCTGTACGCCTATTGGACCGGCCGCGCATAGATGCAGCGCGGTGGGCGATTGCGGCGCGTTTTTTGACTCATGGCTTAGTTGTTTCTACGTGGGTCTCGAGGATTCCCGCAATTCAGAGCAGTCTCGGACTCACGAATGCGCATCTCGGGATGTCGCTGCTCGGGACGGCGGTTGGTTCGGTACTCGCCGTTCCAGTCACGGGCTTGCTCATCGGGCGATTTGGGAGCAAATCCATGACAACCTGGAGCACCGCTGGATTTTGTCTCGCGCTGATTGGGCCGTCTCTCGCGGTGAGCGGTTTCACACTGTTCCTTGCTCTGATTGTTTTCGGAGCAATGGCTGGGGCGAACGATGTTTGTATCAATTCACAAGGAGTTGCTGTGGAAGCGACACTCGCCGCTCCTACCATGTCGCGCTTTCACGCGATGTTCAGCATCGGCGGTATGGCGGGAGCAGCCTTTGGAGCATTGCTTGCAGCTCATGAAGTGACGCCTCGTTTCCACCTCTTCACCGCCGCAGCGCTTCTTTTGGTGTTCAGTTTTCTGACCGCTCCTTATCTGCTGGACGCAAAAGATGAAGCCGGAAAAAGGTCGAGCGGAGCGCGGCTCACGCGCATCCCGATGGTGCTGCTTGGTCTCGCCGTAATCGGCTTTTGCATGTTTCTGTCAGAAGGGGCGATCGCAGACTGGAGCGCCGTCTACCTCAAACAAGCTCTTGGCGCGTCCCTGGATTAGCGGCTACGGCCTACGCGGCGTTTTCCGTCGGAATGGCGGCGTTTCGGTTATTAGGAGATCGCCTGACGCTTAGCATAGGCGGAGTGGCAACTGTTCGCCGAGGAGCTTTGCTTGCGGCGGCTGCTCTTTGCCTGGCTCTGATAGCTCCGGCACCGTACTGGGCACTGCCATGCTTCGCACTGACAGGCGCCGGTTTTGCGGCGATTGTCCCGCTAGTGTTCGGCGCTGCCGGACGCGTCCCATCGGTCCCCGGGGGCGCCGGTGTTGCCATGGTGAGCGGCTCGGGTTATATCGGCTTTCTCTTTGGTCCGCCTCTTATCGGCTTGCTCGCCCAAGCCAGCTCGTTGCGCATTGCGCTTTTCTGCATTGTCGGCCTCAGCCTGCTGGCGGCCGCGCTCGCGGGTGCGGTTCGCAAGACGGAAAACTGATCCGCCAGCATCAAGCGCAAAGGGCACGGATGCGGGCCGCCACACAGGAGAGGAACTCGCTCATCCTTCGGCGGCACGCCCCACCGGTGCCCGTTTTGCGCGCCGTCCTCAAGACCGGCTACGGATTGGCGCCGCAGGACTTTCGAATCACCAATTGGCCGTCCAGCAGAACTTCACGCGACGATTGGTGCGGCGCACGGATTCGCTCCAGCATGATGCGCAAGGCCGCTTCCCCGATTTCATGAGCCGGCTGCCTTACCGTTGTCAAGGGCACGGGAAGAAGGCTCGCATAGGGCACGTCGTCAATGCCCACTACCCTGATCTCATCCGGTATTTTCACGTCTCTCTTGAGAAACGTCTGCATCAGCTGTCCCGCGACACGGTCGTTGACGCACACAAATGCCTCGACTGCATGAAGAAGCCGGTTGCCTTTCGACACTTCTGCAAGCGTCTGCAGGTGAGCCTCCGGAGCCCCCACCGGCCGTAACCCATGTTTGCGCAGCGCGTCCTCATAACCGCCCATGCGCTCGGCAATCGTCGAAAGAGCGCCGTGATACCCCATAAAGCCGATACGCCTGCACCCGAGGCGCACAAGGTGTTCGGTGGCGGTGTACCCGGCCTGCCGGTTGTTGAGCCCGACGAGATCGCAACGCTTTCCTACGGGCGCTATGGCGGGCCTTCTATCGAGCAGAACGACCGCAATACCCGCTTCCTGCAATGCCGAGACGATACGCCGATTCATTTTGTCCGCGCCGCTCTCAAATTCGAGTGGGGCAAAGAAAACACCCGAGACATTTCTTGAAATATATTGCTGGCACAGCCGCCACGCTTGATCTGATTTGTTGGCGTGCGCATCCGCGTGTCCCCAAAGCAATGCATGATCGCCCGCATCCGGCGAATTCGCAATCTGGCAGATCGGCTCAAAGATTTCTGTTTCTCCGAGGTCTGGAATTAGAAGTCCAACAGATACGGGCGGGGCTGATCGGCGTCACTTGCCTGACATAGGTGCCCGATCCGGCCACGCGGTCGACCAACCCGAGATTCTGCAGTTCGCGGATCGCACGACCGACGGTAATGCGCGATGTGCCACTCCTTTGAACGAGCGCGGCCTCGCTCGGCAGCTTCTGTCCTGGAGGGAAACGCCCGGCGAGGATGTCCGCCTTCAAGGCATCGAATAGTTTGCGGTACTTGGGCCGATTTTTTAGTGGACCGCCAGTACCGCTGCGCATTTGGGATCAGATATAATAGCTTTCTCGCCCGGGGCAATTTGCGCTGACCAAGAAGGTGTCTAATCAGTGTAGGACGTTTAGTTCCAAATAGCCTTCCTCCTCGGTC
>CAVTXN010000008.1:0-159580 GCA_963738555.1 Terriglobia bacterium | reverse complement strand
AAACAGCACCAGATCCAAAGCATCCGGCCAGCTATGGATGGTGAACGGCAGATTGGGATCGATTTTCGCAAGCATACGGTTGAGCGGCGCTGCGAGTTCGGATGGCGGCAATTGCGAACGAATGATGAGCGCGGTGTTGCTGTCGGGGTTCTGCGCGATAGGAAAGAACATCGCCGCCGACGGCGTCTCCGTTAGCGACTCGTACTTTCCGTCTTCCACTACGCCTACGATTTCATATGCGGACTTGTCGCCTGTCGCGAAATGCCGGCCGAGCGCGAAAGAATTTCCAAACAGCCGGCGGGCGAATGTCTCGTTCACGAGCGCGACTTTAGGAGACTCGGAATCGTCGTGCCAGGTGAACTCGCGGCCCGTCAGCAAGCCCGTGCCCGCAGCACGCAGATAACCGGGCGAAATCGAGAAGAATCTTGCGGCCGTCACGCTGTTGGAGTGGCGAAAATCAGTTGTGCCTTCCCGAAACACCGGTCCGCTGCTGCCGCCCGCGCCGAGCGGCTGATCGTTTACGATTCCGAGCGGCAGTTACACCGGGGATGCTAACAGACTCTTCGATCATGCGCTTCTGAATCTCAATGCGGCATCGCCGAATATCCCGCCATGTGCAGATCTGTCTCTGCGAGAAGAGCGTCTTGCGGCTGAAATCCCAATGGAGCATGGAGCGAACGTTGCATCCCGCGCAATGCCACAAGGGAAGCGGTCAGGAGCAGAGCGCAAATCGCAATCTGAAGCCAGCAAAAGATCGCGCAATGTCATGCGTCGAAAAACAACAAAGGCCGGCGCTCCCCTCTTCATCGCTTGTAACGCGTCCGTCCTGAAGATTTGCCGCGCGGGAAGCAGGCCAGGCAGCATGCCGCTCGCTATTGACAGCAGCACCGCAATTCCGTAAACGCGCGCGTCCGGACTGACCTGACGTGGACAGGAAGATCCGGAAAAGGCTGCCATTGGCTCAGCGTTCTCAACAAAAGGATTGCGGATAGTTCCCGCCAGGCCGCCGGCGAGTGACACAGAGTAGCCTCCGTCAGCAACTGGCGCAGAATGTGCCAGCGGCTGGAGCCGATAGCGAGCCGTATAGCGAGTTCGCGGCTGCGGTCGGCAACTCGGGCCGCGAAGATACCAGCGAGATTCGCACAGGCAGCGAGCAATATCAGCGAAGCCAGCAGCATGATACCCGCGAGAAACGCCTGTGTGGGATCGCTCAGCATGTCGCCCATCAAGCCCGGCCTCACAAGCGAGCCGGGAGGTCATCATCCGCCGGATATTGTTTTGCAAGTTGGGAGGCGATCGCATTCAGGTTATCGGTTGCCTGCTGCGGGGTTACTCCAGGCTTCAGTTCACCCAACACCCACATACAATGGCTGGCACGTTGGTGTAGAAAGTCCCATCCATCGAGCTGCTGTTCATTCACCATCGGCACCCAAAGATCCGGCCACAGGATCAACTCGTTTCCATGGAAGCCTTTCGGCACAACGCCAATGATCGTAAATGGGTGTTTGTTCAAATCGACAGTTTTACCGATAATGCCGGGGTCGCCATTGAAGCACGTCGCCAAAACGATCGCTCAACACAATGTAGGGGGCCGAACTGGGGCCGTGCTCGTCACTGCCATGGAAAAAACGGCCAAGCGCCGGTTGAATGCCAAGCATGTCGAAGTAGTTGCCGGACACTTCCAAGTGCCAGCATTTGTAGGCAGCCGTTCCCGTGCTCAGGCCAACTGAGCCGATCCGGTAGGCAGCCAGATCCGTGAAGGTTGTATTTGCGCGCGGAAATCGACAAAGTCCGGGTAAGACTGATTGTTATAGCCCCTCGACTTGTGCACCACGTTGAACAGGCGGCCCGAGCCGTTCACTTCCAGTGGGCGCAGGATCACTGCATTCAACACACTGAAGACGATCACATTTGCGGCAATTGCGAACGCCAGGGTTAGAATCGCTGTTAACGCGAAACCGGGCGACCTTCGAAGCTGGCGCGCTGCATAGCAGAGGTCGCGCCAGGTGGAATCCAGTAGCAGCTCTGTATCCGCCGCGGTCACTCGCTCTTTTATTCGCCGGATTGCCGAACCGGAGCAGCGCGTCGCGACGGGCCTCTTCGGGTGACATGCCGCCGGCAATGTTTTCCTCGATCCGCATTTCAATATGCGAACGAAGCTCCGTTTCGATTTCCTTCGACTGCTGAACGGGAAAACAGATTCGCCACGCGACGATAGAGCGACACAGATCACCTCATGCGTGCCGCAGCACAGTGTGGACGCCTTTCACCAGCTGTTCGAAATCCTTTTCCGCTTCCTGAAGTGCTTTCGTCCGGATGCGGTTAACTTGTAGTATTTAGCTTTGCGGTTTGTCTCCGTTAATCCCCATTCCGAGACAATCCAACCGCGCTGCTCCATACGATGCAGGGCGGGATAGAGGGAGCCCTCTTCGACGTTCAGGAGGTCATCGGACGCTCGCTGAATATGCAGAACGATTCCATAGCCGTGGAGCGAACGCATCTGCGAGAGCGTTTTCAGAACCAAAAGATCGAGAGTGCCCTGCAGGTCGTTTTTGGCCATAATCAGGTCAGGATCAGTATATGCCTAGTTGTTTAGGGTTGTCAACAGATGGTTTGAACGTTTCATACAAACTCCCTAAAAGGAGGCTGCGATCCTGGCAGTAGGCGGAGCTTTACGTTAAGCCTCAGAGATCGCGGAGCGCGTGCATGGGATCGACGCGAGTCGCAGATCGAGCCGGGAAGTAGCAGGCGACCAATGCGACGGCGAGCAAGACCGATATCGCGGCGAGTAGGCTAAGGGGATCCACCGGGCGCACTCCGTAAAGCATTCGGGAAAGCAGAATGCCCAGAATCAAGCAAGCTATAGACGACGGGAAAAATGTTGTCAAGTGACAGCCGGACGGCTGTATGCTCGCCGGCTAAGTTCCGGGCCAAACAGCTGTTTATGTTCCGTACAATTGAGGCATGTTCGAGTGCGGGGACCAGGCGAGTTCCTTTGTTGTTTGGCGGCACGCATGCCGCCCCTTTGCGCTGGCTCTGGTGGCGACTCGGTGAGATATGAGCATCAGCGCGGTGGATGAAGCAATTCTCACGAAATACGAGTCTGTCATCGGCCTGGAGGTGCATGTCCAGCTCGGCACTAAGACCAAGATCTTCTGTAGTTGCCCGGTGGAATTTGGCGCGGCTCCCAACACGAATGTCTGTCCGGTTTGCCTGGGTTTGCCGGGCGCTCTCCCGGTGTTGAGCAGACAGGCGGTGGAATTCGCCATTGCGGCGGCAGTTGCGCTTCGTTGCGAAATTAATCCCTATTCCCGCTTTGCCCGCAAGAACTACTTCTATCCGGATCTACCCAAGGGGTATCAAATCTCGCAATACGATCAACCGCTAGCCGGGCACGGCTATCTGGAGATTCTGTTGCCGTCCGGGAAGAAACGCATCGGAGTGACGCGGATTCACATGGAGGATGACGCAGGCAAGAGCATACACGACGGATTCAAGGATTCGGATTGCTATACGTATGTGGATCTGAATCGCTCGGGCACTCCTCTGATCGAGATCGTCAGCGAGCCGGATATGCGTTCGCCCGATGAAGCTTACGCTTACCTGACCGAGATGAAACAGGTTCTTCAGTATGTCGGCGTCTCAGATTGCGACATGGAGAAGGGACAATTGCGTTGCGATGCCAATGTATCCGTCAGACTGCGCGGCGCCGAAAAGTTAGGGACCAAGGTGGAAATCAAGAACCTGAACTCCTTTCGCTATTTGCGCATGGCGTTGGAGTATGAGATCGAGCGGCAGGTCGACTGGATTGAATCGGGCGGAGAAATAGTGCAGGAGACCCGGCTATACAACGTAGAGCAGGGAAGAACGATCGGCATGCGAAGCAAGGAACATGCGCACGATTACCGGTACTTTCCGGAACCGGATCTGGTGCCGCTGAGGGTGAGCGCCCATTGGTTGAATGAGGTGAAAGGAAAGCTTCCCGAACTGCCCGCAGAAAGGCGAGATCGCTTCGTGCGGGAATACGGACTCCGCGAATACGATGCGCAAGTACTCACGGCCACCCGCGAAACAGGGGACTATTTCGAGGAGGCGGCCAAGCTCAGCGGAGATGGACGCGCGAGCGCGAACTGGGTTGCCGGAGACTTGATGGGCCTGCTGAAAGCCGCCGGAAAAACGATTTCCGATTCTCCGATTTCCGCCAGGCATCTCGGCGAACTCGTGCAGCTAATTAACAAGGGAGAGCTTTCGGGGAAGCTGGCAAAAGAGATCCTGCCCAAGATGTTCGCGACCGGCGATGCACCTTCGGTAATTGTGGAACGAGAAGGGCTGACACAGATTTCAGATTCGAGCGCGCTGGAGAATCTTGCCGAAGAAGTCATAAAGGGCAATCCGAAGCAGGTTGAGCAATATAAAGGCGGCAAAACTACCGTTTTGGGGTTTCTGGTGGGACAGGTGATGAAGGCGAGCCGGGGTCAAGCGAATCCAGCGGCTGTCAATGAGATCTTAAAGCGGAGGTTGGGCGCCTGATTTCCGGCAGTTCACCGGGCTTACCCTAGTCAACTATGGCTGATAGCCGCGGAACGTTCTTCATTGTGGTGGCGCACATCGATACCTTTAACTAAAAAAAGAACGTCTTCCGCAATATTGGTTGCGTGATCGGCAATGCGTTCGAGGTTTCGGATCACCGAGAGCAGATAAAGCGACTGCGGAATTTCCTGCGGATTCTTTTCCATGAAGCTGACCAGCTCGTGATAACTTGCTGTGCGCATGTTATCTACTGCGTCATCTGAAGCAAGAACACTGCGCGCCAATTCGGCATCGCGATTCACAAAAGCATCGAGCGATTTCCGGACCATGCCCTGTGCAAGCCCCGCGATGTGGGGGATGTCGATCAAGGGTCTGATCAGCGGTTCTCTAATCAAAGCAAGCGCACTTTGAGCGATACTCACCGACAGATCCCCCATGCGTTCGAGATCGTTATTAATCTTGATGGCGGCGGTTACCAGACGCAGGTCCGTAGCGAGTGGGGCCTGGAGAGCGAGCAGGCTAATTGCCAGATCGTCGATCTCGATTTCGAGTTGATTGATTCGGCCCTCATTCCGGAGCACCTGTTGGGCTAACTCTTCGTTTTTTTCGACGACCCCCTGGACACTGCGGTAGACAGCGCTTTCAACCAATGCGCTCATCTCCAGCAATTTGGCCTTTAGTTGCTCTAGCTCTTGTTCGAAGTGACGCACATTCCCTCAGAGACCGCGGATCAACCGAAGCGGCCAGTTACGTAATCCTCTGTTTCCTTCTTGCCCGGGTTTTGAAAAATTTTTCGCGTATCGTCGATTTCGATCAACTTGCCCAACAGGAAGAACCCTGTAAAGTCGGCCAGGCGAGCCGCCTGCTGCATGTTGTGCGTGACGATCACGATGGTCGTGATCTGCTTGATCTGAAATAGAAGTTCCTCGATTTTAAGAGTGGCAATGGGATCGAGCGCGGAACAGGGTTCGTCGAGCAAAAGAACTTCAGGTTCTACCGCAAGGGCGCGAGCGATGCACAAGCGCTGCTGCTGTCCGCCGGATAAAGCCGAGGCAGGCTTATTCAGCTTATCCTTGACTTCCGTCCACAGAGCGGCGTGCGTCAGACTCCGTTCAACTGCTTCATCGATAACCGATTTCTTGCGAATACCGTTCACGCGCAAACCGTAGGCGACGTTGTCAAATATGCTCTTGGCAAAAGGGTTGGACCGTTGAAAGACCATTCCTACACGGCGACGTACGTCGGTGACATCCATCGCGAGAAGATCCTGGCCATCAAGCAGCAAATCGCCGTTAATCCGGGTATTCCGCAATGCCTCATTCATGCGGTTCATGGTTCGGAGAAAAGTCGATTTCCCGCAACCCGAAGGTCCAATGAAGGCGGTTATCCTCTTTTCGGGTATATCGAGCGTAATGTCGTACAGCGCCTGAAACGAGCCGTAGTAGAAATTAACGTTGCGTGCGTTCAGCTTAGACGACTGCTGCATTTTACTCGGGGAAACTTCGGCCGGCAAGGACGCTAGCGGGCTGATTATGGTCGGTCCAGGAGAAGCAGGCACAGTATTATCTCCGCGAGGACGCGGATGCTCTAGCAATGATCATTCTAGCGGTTACGTTAACTACAAGCACGAGCGCAAGCAAAACAAACCCGGCGGCCCAGGCCTGCTGGTGAAGATCTTCATCGGGGGCGATCGCGTAATTGTAAATCATCACCGGAAGGGTAGCGATAGGCGCCAGCCAGCCTTTGCTCCAGAACATGTTTCCGAGCGCGGTAAAGAGCAGGGGCGCGGTTTCGCCAGCGACGCGCGCCAGGTTGAGCATCATGCCGGAAGTCAAACCTGAAATTGCGGCGGGCACCACTACCGTAAAGACGGTTCTTGCTTTGGTTGCGCCGAGCGCCATTGCTCCTTCGCGCATAGAATTGGGTACGGCGCGCAGGAACTCCTCGGTAGTGCGCACGGCGATGGGAATCATCATGATTCCTAAAGCGGCGCCCCCGGCGAGAGCGGAAAAGTGCCTCATCGGCCGTACAACCAGCGCGTAGGCGACGATTCCGATTACGATTGAGGGAACGCCATTGAGCAGATCGACCGTATAGCGGATGAGAAACGCGAATGTCTTGCCGCTGTATTCGGCAAGGTAAACACCGGCTAGAAAGCCGAGAGGAACGCCGATCGCTGTGGCGACCAGCAGCACTTTGGCGCTTCCCACGATGGCGTTTGCCATACCACCGCCGGTCTCGCCCGCGGGCTTGGGCAGCTTGGTGAAGAAATTCCAGTTGAGAGAGTGCGCGCCATGAACAAACAGATAGCCCAGGATAAAGAACAAAACGCCCACTACGAGGACCGTACAGACGCCTGAGAGCGACAGCATGGCGACATTGATGAACCGACGCTTTGCGGAAATCCCTGCGATCATGCTCATGCCTTCCTGTTCGCTGTTACGAGAATGAGCACGCGGGCAACGCCATTGATGAGGATCGTCAAGCCGAACAAGACTAATCCCAGCAGGATAAGAGATGATATGTAGAGATCGCCGCTGGCTTCTGCAAACTCGTTCGCGATCACTGCTGCGATGGAATAGCCGGGCGAGAACAGCGACGCCAGAATTTTCGGTGTATTCCCGATGACCATGGTCACTGCCATGGTCTCGCCAAGAGCGCGCGCGAGGGCGAGAAAGACAGAACCGATAATTCCCGTGCTGGCGGTGGGCAGCACGATTTGCCAGGTGGTTTCCCATTTGGTTGCGCCGAGGGCCAGCGCCGCTTCCCGCTGCTCGACCGGAACTGCAAGCAGCACTTCACGCGACACGGAAACGATAAACGGCACCACCATCACCGATAAAATCAGGCCGGCGGAAAGGAAGCTCGGGCCGTAGAAATCGCCCTGAAAGAACGGCAGAAAGCTTAGTGTGTTTGCGAGCGGGGGAACGATGAAATTGCGAATGAACGGGACGAGGATAAAGATACCTATCAGTCCGTAGATCACGCTCGGAACAGCCGCAAGAAGCTCAATGAGAAAGGTCAAGAAATTCGAGAGCTTCGGGGGGGCCATTTCGGCAAGGAAGATCGATGAGGCAATGCCCAGCGGAACGGCGATGAGGAGCGCGAGGAAAGAAGTTACGCAGGTCCCGTAAATAAACGGAAGAGCGCCGAATTTTCCGGCATTAGGATCCCAGGTAGAACCGGTAAGAAAGCGCCAGCCGAAGGCATGAACCGTGGGTTGTGATTTGCTCCAGAGCTCGCCTGCGATTACCACAACTAACAGAAGCACGGCAACAGAAGACGCGAAGGTAAGCGCGTATGAGATTGAGTCGCCTCCGCGGAGGCGGCTGAGGAAGGAACGGCCAGCCGGGCGTCGAAGAGTTTCCGCGATGTAGCTCGAACTTGCCATGGTTCAAAAAGTTTACTGCCGGTCTGAACCCCCGGCTACTTGATCCGCGCGATCTGTTCCTTTTCTTTGGCGACCACGCTGGATGGCAGCTTGGCGTAATCGAGAGATTCGACCGAACTCTGACCGGTTGTGATCGCCCACTTCAAAAAGCCTACCAGGGCATTCTTCTTTTGCGCATCGGAAAACTTCTCGGGAACGAGCAGCCAAGTGAATGTCGAGATCGGATAGACTCCATGTCCGGGTTCGTCCGTAATAGAGACGCGGAAATCAGCCGGCATACTTCGCAAGGCATTCGCGGCGGCGGCAACGGACTGCAGATCGGCTTTTACGAATTCTCCATCCTTGTTCTGTACTTTACCGTACGAGAGATGATTCTTGACCGCGTATACCAACTCGACGTAGCCGATCGAACCGGCCTGCTGTTTGATCATGCCTGCCACTCCATCGTTTCCCTTCGCGCCGAGACCGGTAGGCCAATCGACAGCAGTATTCTTTCCAACTTTCGACTTCCATTTCGGGCTAATCTTCGAAAGATAGTCGGTCCAGCAGTATGTCGTACCGCTGGCATCGGATCGATGGACAACCACGATCTTGTCGCCGGGCAGTTTCACGCCGGGATTGGCCTTGGCGATTTTCGGATCGTTCCAGGTCTTGATAGTGCCGAGAAAAATCTCTGCCAGCGCATCGGGCGTGAAGTTCAATTCGCCTTTCAAACCAGGGACATTATAGGTAGGCACATCAGCGCCAAGAACGGTAGGAAATAAAAGGACATTGAAGCCGTTCTTGTCTTTGTAGCTCTTTGAGCTGCTGATCGGTTAGCGGCATATCGCTGGCGCCGAAGTCGACAGTGCCCTCGGTAACTGCTTTGATACCTCCGCCTGAGCCGTTGGGCTGATAATTGATCTGAACGTTGCCGACGGATTGGTAATCGTTGAACCACTTTTGATAAATCGGCGCAGGAAATGTTGCGCCAGCGCCCGTCAGGCTGGTTTGAGCGCTGAGAGAAGTCGATGCTGTGACCAGCGCGGCGGCGATAAGAAATTTCGAACAAATGAGGTGGAAGATAGGAATCCCATTCGATTTTGTCTGGGTGAGACCGCATTTGAGAAGGAGCGCGGGTGAATTCAGCTCACGCTAATAGCCTGACGCACTGTCATCAACGTCTTGTGACAAACGGGTTACAAACCGATTACATGGTCCGAGTTCTGTATTTATTCAGTGGCGCGAGAGGATGCAGACTGCGGGTTTGCGCGATCGTTGCGATACACAGTTCCTTCTTTCATTACAAAGAAGACGCTTTGGGTGAGCTTGATATCTTCCAGCGGATTACCTGGTACGGCGACTAAATCGGCGAGTTTACCGGATTCGAGGGTGCCGGTTTTATTTTGCACTCCAAGCAATTCAGCGGCAACCGAAGTGCCGGCGCGCAGACTTTGAGCGGCGGGCATACCGTCGTTTGCCATGAGCATGAACTCGATCGCATTATTGCCGTGCGGGTAAACGGCAGCATCGGTGCCTAGAGCAATCTTTACGCCCATTTGCAGCGCCCGGCGGACCATGTTGTCCTGAGCCTTCAAAGCCAGGTTCGCCTTCTGCTGGACAAGCGGAGGAAACTTCGACTCCAGTAAGCCGGTGCGCGTGGCAAGAGTCGGAACGAGGTAGGTTCCGCGCTCGCGCATCATGCGGAGTCCTTCATCGTCGATGAAGGTTCCGTGTTCAATAGAATCGATACCGGCGCGTATAGCGCGTTTGGCGCCTTCGGCGCCATGGGCATGAGCCGCAGTTTTGCGGCGTAACTCATGCGCAGCGGTCACCAGGGCGTCCAACTCGGCTTGGGTCAGTTGAGGAGTATCGACATCGTCGGTCGGAGAAAGAACACCGCCTGTGGCGCAAGTCTTAATGATGTCGGCGCCATATTTGATGTTAAAGCGAACGGCGAAGCGAGCCTGATCGGGCGAATTGATCACGCCGTCTTCCGGGCCCGATTCGTGGTTCAGCAGACCAAATCGCAGACCGGCGCCGTCATCGCAGTGGCCGCCTGTGGAGCCGATCGCATGCACCGAGACGAGCATGCGCGGCCCGGGCACAACGCCGTTGTTGATTGAATTGCGCAAGCCGACGTCCAGGAAATCGCTTGAACCCACGTCGCGAACGGTCGTAAAGCCAGCCATCAGCGTCTTGCGAGCATTGACGGTGGCGCGAATAGCTTGTTCGGCAACTGTCCGGCTCATTTCCCGAAGACGCGCGGCATCATAATCAGGGTCGAAATCCATGGTCAGGTGAGTGTGCGAATCGATGAACCCGGGTAGGAGAGTCGCGTCACCCAGGTCAATCACGGTGGCATTGGGCGGAGCGGCACCGCCGATCGACTGAATCTTTCCGTCAGCGACAACCACGATTCCGGGCTGAATCAGTTTGTCGCTTTTGCCGTCAAAAAGCCGTGCCGCCTTGATAACATAACCGCCATTCTGTGCACTGAGATTGGAAGCTGCGAGAAGACAAAATAACACTGCAATCCGCATATGGGCTTGAGAATAGCGCATCGCTCGAAGAGGTCTGCCCTAGAGTTCTGCTTCGGCTTCTATTTCGATAAGCATGCGCGGATCAATCAATGCACGTACTTCCACCATGGTGGCGCAGGGACGTATTGAATCGAAGAACTCGCGGTGCGCTCTTCCGTATTCCTGCCAGCGCTTTATGTCCGTCACGAACATCCGTGTGCGGACGACATTCTGGAGCGTAGCTCCGGCTTGCTTCAGCGCGCGCTCGATGTTACGAATCGCTTGAACAGCCTGGGCATAGGCGTCATCGACGCCGACGATTTCGTTGTGCTCGTCAATCGCAGTTGTACCGGTGAGATAGACACGGCTTCCGACGCGAACAGCCCGGCTGTAGCCAACGATGTTTTCCCATTTGGCGCCTGAAGAAATGTTTTGACGGTCTCGAATCACATTCCAAGCTTAAGCCGCTTGCAGCAGAATCGTAAATTTCGAGCCACGCCCTAATTGGCTCTCGACCGAGATAGTGCCGCCCATACGCTCGACGACTTCCTTGACAATTGGAAGACCGAGCCCGGTGCCGCCCGCCGTTCTCGTGCGCGCTTTGTCAACCCGATAAAAGCGTTCAAAGATGCGTTTGAGATCCTCGCTCGGTATGCCGATGCCGGTGTCGGTGATGGAGACACGAACCTGCCCGTCTCCGCAAGGCCCGCATTCGATGACTACCTGGCCCTCCGTTTTGTTGAATTTGACGGCGTTATCGAGCAAGTTTGTAAGCGCCTGTTCCAGACGGAAGCGGTAACCGGCGACAAAACAGTCCCGGCATTTTAAGGCATCGAGATGCACGCCGAGCAGCGAGGCGTTTCCCTCAACGCTATGGACTGCGGATTGAATCACGCCGAGTAATGAGATTCGCTCCGGCGGAGCCGGCCAGGATGTGTTGCTATCCAGCTCCGAGATGACAAGCAGGTCGGACGCGATGTTGTTTAAGCGAATCGCATGGGCCTGGATAATCTCGACGAACCTGCGATTGTTCTGCTGATCCTCCAGGCCCCCGTCGAGCAGCGTCTCGGCATATCCGCGAATCGCGGCCAGGGGCGTCCGGAGTTCGTGCGAAACATCGGCTACGAAGTCCTTTCGAACCTGCTCCTGATGCTCCAGATCAGTGACGTCATGAAGAACGATGACTGCGCCGCGGCGAGGCTCTTCACTCAGAGGAAGAGCGCTCGCTTCGAACCATCGCCCGGCTGCGCTCGGTAGCTGAAGACGGTCGGTTTGACGCTGGCCGCTCCTAATTGCTTCTTCGAGGATGTCGCGAATGATCGGTTCGCGCACAATCTCGTATAAATTTCTGCCCTCGGGAACGGGCATGCGCGTACTGAAGGCTTTTGCGAAAGCCTCGTTGCACAGGATCACTCTCAGGTTCTCGTCAACTGCCAGAACCCCTTCGGCCATGCAGGCCAATATAGTCTCGCGGCGAGAGAGCTCCCGATTGGCGCGGTCTGTGACAAGGCGAACTCTCTGAGTCATCATTCTCAGCGCTCGCATTAAGCCGCCAAAATCCGGCGAGGCGTCCTCCGGAACAACGATATCGGTGGCAGGAAGCGCCGCGATGAGAGTCTCGAGGCGTTTCGCCAGCGCGCGCCATCTGCGTGATAGACCAACAATCAAGGAGGTAGCGACAACTGCGCAAACCAAATTGACGATAAGCAGTTTAATGAACGCGGGAAATTCAGCAGCAGGGCGGAGGTCGGTTTTTAGCCACAGAAAGGAGCTCAGCAGAGCTACAAAAAACACGCACCAGGTGACAATGATCCGCTCGGTTGTACCGCCTCGCATGAATCCTCATCAGCAGGATAGATCATCATTGTTTCAAACAAATTCGCGGTCTGGCCGGGTCGTCAAGCTTCGTGTTTCAGGAACCAGGCCTGACAGCTGAACAGTTTTTTGCCTGTGTGTTTCGGTCGAACAGAGGAGCCATCCGGCTGCATGATCCGTGTTCCCGCCTCGTCCTCCAGGTACTTAGCCAAAATGCGATCGCGCAGGCGGCGGATCAGGCGCGGATTTTCGATGGGAAACAGAATTTCGACTCGCCGGTTCAGGTTGCGCGGCATGAGATCGGCGCTTCCGACGTAGATCAGCTCGTCACCCCCATTGTGGAAATAGAAGATGCGGCTGTGTTCGAGGAACCGTCCCAGAATGCTTCGCACGCGAATCGTTTCGCTGACTCTCGGCAGCCCCGGCCGCAATACGCAGACTCCGCGGACGATGAGATCGATCTGAACGCCGGCTTGGGAAGCCTCATAAAGCAGCCGCACCATTCCGGCGTCCTCCAGGGCGTTCATTTTGAAAATGAGATGACCGTCGCCGTGCTGTTTGTGACGTTCAATTTCGGCCCGGATTAACCGTTCGAGACCGCTGCGAATACTATTGGGAGCAACCAGTAACTTGCGGTAGGATTTCTTTGCCGAATAGCCCGTCAGGTGGTTGAAAAGATCGCTCACATCTTCGCCGATCTCTTCATTGGTCGTAAATAATCCCAGATCCGTGTAGATGCGCGCCGTCATCGGGTTGTAATTGCCGGTACCGAGGTGCAGATAACGGCGAATATTTTCTCCTTCGCGTCGCACCACCATCGCCATTTTGGCGTGAACTTTGACGCCTGGCAGGCCGTAAACGACGTGTACTCCCTCGCGCTCGAGCTTTTGCGCCCACTCGATGTTACTTTCTTCATCGAAGCGGGCTTTGAGCTCTAGCAGAACTGCTACCTGTACTCCGTTCTGGATAGCATCCAGCAGGGCTTCCACGATTGGGGAATTTCGTCCGACACGATAGAGCGTCATTTTGATCGCGAGGACGTTCGGATCTTCGGCGGCAGCTCGCAGGAAGTCGACAACCGGCTGAAACGATTCGAAGGGATGATGAACGAGAATGTCGCCTTCCGAGATAGTGGAAAAGATCTCGCTCGAGGGAGATCCGGTGAAGCCTTTGGGCGTGTAGGGGATGAAGGGCTTGTCTTTTAGCGCCGGGCGGTCGATATTCAACAGAGCTCTCACGCGGCTCAGATCGAGCGGCCCGTCACAGCGGTAGACGTCGTTTTGATCGAGCTCGAGATTACTGGTGAGGATCTCCAGTAATCTTTGCGGCATGCCGGGGTTGATCTGAAGCCGGACCGCATCGCGAAACCTCCGGCGCCAAACCGCTTCCTGTACGCTCTCCAGAAGGTCGTCAGTCTCGAGTTCCTGAATAGCGAGCTCGGCATCCCGCGTCAGATGAAACACGTCGGCCTTTATGATTTCCATCTCCGGGAAGAGAAGACGAAGATTGCAGATGATCGCCTGTTCCAGCCAGATGAAGGCAAGTTCCGAGGCCCGGGAAGGCAGGGCCACCAGTTGCGGCAACGAATCGGGTACTTTTATACGAGCAAACCGCTCAACACCGTCGCCGTTGGTCACTACTGCTGCGATGTTGAGGCTGAGGTTGGAAATGTGCGGGAAGGGACGCCCCTGATCAACCGCTAAAGGGGTCAGGACCGGATAGACGACGCGCCTGAAATAATCGTCGACCGCCACCTTTTGCTGCGGATTCAATTCATCCAATCCGAGTATGTAGATTCCGTGGTCGCGCAGCTCTGGCATCAGCTCTTCTCGCCAGAGGCGATAGATTTCTGCCATGATGCCGGTGACCTCGTGGCGAATCAGTTCAAGTTGTTCGGATGGCGATCGGCCATCCATGCTGATCTCGGTAGTGCGGGTCTCGATCTGCTGCCATAAACCGGCCACGCGAACCATGAAGAACTCATCCATGTTGGAGCCGAGAATGGAAAGGAACTTGACTCGTTCCAGCAGCGGGGTAGCAGGGTCCTGCGCTTCTTGCAGCACGCGCCGCTGGAATGCGAGCAGGCTGAGATGAGGGTTGAGATAAAGTTCGGGAGAATCGAGCCGTGGTCCAGGCGCTGGGCGCCGTTCGATGGTACGGGCGTGCGCCGGCATCCGCTTACGGCTGTTACTAGGGCCGGCCATCGATACCTGTGCTTCGCACTCACTATTTATACCCTAGGGACTCGCCCGCAAAATTCCCAATAGCGTGAACGGGCTACGAGTAGTTGACCGAACAACACGCGGTGTTACGATTGGAGTGCGGGGTGGAGCAGTCAGGTAGCTCGTTGGGCTCATAACCCAAAGGTCGCAAGTTCAAATCTTGCCCCCGCAACCAACTGTTTTCTCAACCGGTGCAGACTCTAAGTTGCTCGTTTTAGTTAAAGGCTAAGCAGCAAAACAGCCCGATCCGATTCCAGGAAGGCATGAATCCGAAGTGCTTCTCGCCTCAGGAGATGCTCGATCACTTTCGCAGGAAAATCGCATCGCTCAAGCCGAATTACTTTGGGTGGCGGACCTAAGCGCTCGGCCAAATGTACGAAGTCTCGATCCGTGCTGACCAGAGCCGCAAATTGCATCCTTCGAGCCCAGTCGAAAATCAAGGGATCTGGTGCACCGATGAGATCGTGGTCATACACGCTCTCGAGACCAGGAATGGCCTCCGCCAGTATTCGAATCAGTTTCGGGGACAGGTTCTGATCCAGCAGGATCCGCACTGGTCAGCGGTGGCCGTAAGCAATATCGGCCACCTCCGCCGCAAATGCATAGACGGCCGCGAAGTCCTCTTTCTCGAGGCCAGGATGTTCCTCGAGAATTTCCTCCTCGGTCATACCGTGCGAGAGCCAACCGAGAATGTCATTCACCGTAATCCGCATACCGCGGATGCACGGCTTGCCATCCCGCTTGTCAGGTTCAATCGTGATTCGCGGATGCAACGCCGCCATAAGCCGATTATGGCTCAAACCTCGCCGAGCGCTTTTCCCGATAAAGACCAATATTGGGGCCAGCCCCATCAATCCGACTCCGCAAACCGGGCATCCAGAAGGTCCAATTCGTGTTCGAGGCGCCGCAATACTTCATCGTGGATCTTGTTCCGGTTGCGCAGATCCAGCGCGACGGAGCGCTCCACATTGCGTAATTCCTGTGCGATATGCCGGCGATAGGCGAGCACTTCAGTCTGTGGATCGCCCGAAGCACCATTGTCGCGGTGCTCGAGCAACGCGAGTCTCTGGCGATAGTAGGTCTCGAATTGATCCAGCAGTTCTTTCTCCGGGCCGCGCCTCTCCTTGCGAATCCTGTCCAGCGTTTTGAGGGCAGCAGAAATCATCTGCCGTCTCGCCAGGCTCTCTTCTTCGTAGCCGCCGGAACCTCCCGCCAGACCGAGCAGCCTTATCAGAGCCGGCATGCTAAGACCCTGCAGGACGAGCGTTGTAAAGATCACACAGAAGGTCAGGAAAATGATCAGATCGCGATACGGAAAGGGTGCTCCGTTACTCAGCTTCTCGGGTAAGGAGAAAGCGGCTGCGAGCGAGAGGACACCACGCATGCCTGCCCATCCCACAAGAAAAACCTCGGCCGTGGTGACCCTTCGAGCTTGTCTTCCTCGCCAGCGGCGAATCCGCGAGGCGATCCACTCACCCGGATAGACCCACAGGAAGCGCAGGATAACCACCGCCAGGCTGAACAGCGCGCCGTCGAGAATCACGCTACGCGCGCTAATGCCCTCTATGTCCTTCAAAATGTACGGCAGCTGCAAACCCAACGTCAGGAAAACGAGGCCGTTGAGCGTGAAATCGAGCGTGCGCCAGACGGCTGACGCCTCGATTCGCGCGTGAAGAGAATAGAAGCCCGAGCTGCGGCGTCCCAGGTACAAGCCGCAAGCGAGCGTGGCGAGCACGCCCGAGCACTGCAGCCGTTCAGCCGCCAGATAAGCAATATAGGGAGTGAGCAGGCTGATTGTGATTTCGATAGGCGCGTCGTCAATTCGGATTTGAATACGATGCACTATGAACCCGACCACCAGGCCGACTATAATCGCTGCGAAAACCAGGTAGACGAGAGTTCCCGCTCCACGCGCAAAAGACGGCGTGATGCCGGTCACGATCATCGCAAGCGTGAACTTTAGTGCAACCAGGCCGCTACCATCGTTGACGAGACTTTCAGCCTCCAGCAGATCGGTAATGCGACGAGGCAATCCGAGGCGTTTGGCGATAGCGGTAGCGGCAATGGCATCGGTTGCGGCCACCAGCGCGCCGAGCACCAGGCCCAATTTCCATCCGAAGCCCGGAACCAGCCAGCTCATCACGGCGGCAACACCGATCATCGTGAAAGCAACCAGGCCGAAGGCCAGCATGACGATGCCAGTCAAATTATTTCGGAAGTCGCGCCACGATGTATGGAAGGCTGCGGAAAAGACTAAAGGCGGCAGGATTACCAGGAAGACAACATCGGGATCCAGAGTGACTCGCGGGATGCGGGGGATCAGACTCAGCAGCAACCCTCCCAGCACAAGCATGATCGGGTAAGCAACCCGGAGCCGTTTGGCGACAAGAGCCAAGGCAGCCACCGCCGCGAGAAGAGCCAGAAGAACGAGCTCGATGTAGTCTATTTCAGCGCCGTGCATGCGCGTCCATCGCCAAGATAGCGTACGAACTCTGCTTGTTGGGGAACGCGCGCAAACGGCACGCGACGCGTAGATCGCGCCAGCAACAGCTCCTATATGGCGCGTACGAGAGACTGTAGTAAGCGACGAAGTGCCAATTTTCCAGGCTGCTGCGATTTGAGCTCCATCGGCGTGGTTACGAGCACAAACCCAGGTCGCCGGAGGCGTGAGGTTTTGACGATGAAGGCCCAAAGCGGGTCATCCGTGCGCGCGGTGGCCGTTACGCGTGTCGAAGACGACCACTCGGAACACGTTACCGATACAGTCGCAGTCGAAGAACCCTTGGGAATCCGAATGCGTTACTGGATCAAGGACGCCCAGGTTACCGAGAATCTAGCTATCACGATGAGAACGCCCGGCCACGATTCGGAGCTCGCTCTCGGCTTCCTCTATTCCGAAGGGATCATCACAGGCCGCTCGGATATCAGTGACGTACGCATGGTCGGAGCCGGACCTTCCAACGAGATCCTCATCGAGTTATCGAGGGAAGCGGACGTCGAGATATGGCGGGCAGCCCGCGCCACGTTCGTTAATTCGAGTTGCGGAATTTGCGGCACGCGCAACGTAGATGCATTACAGGCTCTCTCCCGAATCAAGCGCGCGGATAATTTTTCGGTTGGCGCCGGGCTGATTAACCAGCTGCCAGATTTGCTCGGCAAGGCTCAGGAGGCGTTTAGCCTGACGGGCGGTCTGCACGCCGCAGCGCTGGTCGATGCCGCCGATGCCTCAAGAGCACAAGCTATTTTTGAAGACGTCGGACGGCATAACGCTCTGGACAAGCTGATCGGTTCTCGTCTGCTGCTGGGCGAACTACCGATCGCTCGTGGACTTTTAATTCTAAGCAGCCGGAGCAGCTTCGAACTAGTGCAGAAAGCAGCAGCAGCAGGGGCGGCAGTCCTGGCGACGATCGGAGGACCATCCAGTTCGGCGATCGATGCAGCGCGAAGATGTGGTCTGACCTTAATCGGCTTCGTTCGGAACGGACGTTTCAATATTTATTCCGGAGAGTGGCGGATAAACTCGTAGAAGATGAAGCTGAGATTTCGCGAAAATACGCTGCGTCTGCGCGTGAATCGGCGCGAAGTCGATAAACTCGCCGCCGGTGAGGCGATTGAGGAGGAGGTCGAGTTTCCGAACAGCGCCCGCCTCAGGTATATCTTCGAGGGCACGACGCGAGAGGAGTGGCGGGTTTCCTTCAAGGATGGCGTGATTCGCGTAACCGCGCCGTTGGGGCAAGTACAGAATTGGGCGCGCGCTGATGCCATGGGCCTCTACTTCGACGTTCCAGCCGACAAGCGTATGCTGAAAGTCTCGATCGAGAAAGACCTCCAATGTGTGGACGGGCCGCCAGACGAACTCGATCCCGATGCTTTCCCGCGACAAACCAGAACTAATTGCTGAAACAGATCTGGAGATTGTACAATCCGTCAGACGACCACGCGTCGAGAGAATTCGGACAAAATGCCGTTAGCCGCTGGTGCACGCAGTTTGCTAAAAGGTCTGGCCGTGTCGGGCTTGACAGCCGGATTGAGTGCTTCGCTGATCGGGGGAGCGACGACAACATCCGCTGCTTCAGCCATTATTCAGCGTTCTGTCGAAACGAACACACGCGATTGGAGCCTGCAAACCAATTTCTCGCATGTGGAACAAGTCGTTAAAAGCAAGATAAATACTGACGGAAATTTCCAAATTGTCGGGTCGAAGACTTTCGACATTCTGATGATCGACGGATCGCCATACAGCCGGTTAATTGCGATCAACAAGGAGCCGCTCAGCCATGCGCAGCAACAGATCGAACAAGAGAAATTGGATCGGGAGATTGCCGAGCGACAAAGCGAGTCGGCTTCAGAGCGGCGCGCGCGGATCAGCAAGTACAAGCAGGAGCGCTCAGATGAGCACCTCCTGATGCAGCAGATGGTGGCAGCTTTCAACTTCGAACAAGTCGGAGATGAGCAAGTCGAAGGAGTGGAGTGCTACCGTTTTAAAGCCACTCCTAAAGCTGACTACAATCCGCCTGTTCAAAAGGCACGAGTCCTGAAAGGGATGCAGGGTCAGATGTGGATCGATAAGCAGCAGTACCACTGGGTAAAAGTTCAGGCGGAGGTCACTGAACCGGTTTCGCTCGCTTTCTTCATTGCCAAAGTGAATCCGGGCACGCGCTTCGAACTCCACCAGGCGAGGTTTGATGGGTACTGGTTGCCAAAGTACTTCATTCAGACCGTACGTGCCAGCGTGTTGGGACTTTATGGGTATCGCAGCCAGGATGAGACGTTTTACTCGGATTATCGGAAAGCAAAGCCCGATGCATTCGAGAGTACGGCGAGGCGTTAGCCGAACTTCGTCACGTTGAATATTGAAACCGCTTCCTTGCGGTCGCGGCTCGGCAAGCTGTTGAAAATATGGGAGCGCTTTCTGAGCCACGAGCGTTGCAAGCGAGTGGTTGTGACGAAGTTCGGTTAGGACCGCCTCACTTGTTTACGTCCCGATGGCTCTCTTTCACGGTGTAACCGGCTTTCTTCAGGTGCTTCTTGATTTCGTTCGCAATGAAAACCGAGCGGTGATGCCCACCTGTGCATCCGAACGAAATGGTCAGGTAGCTCTTGCCTTCACGGATGTAGTGCGGTAGCAGATAAATCAGCAGCTCGGAGATGCGATTGATGAATTCTCCAGTCTGGGGGAAGGAACGGATATAGGTTGCTACGCTGGGATTTCGGCCGGTTAGTTTCTTGAACTCAGGTATGTAGTTCGGATTGGGCAGGAAGCGAACATCGAATACCAGGTCGCTATCCGAGGGAACTCCATATCGGTAGCCAAAACTGTTGATGTAGACGACCATCTTGTTCGTGCCGCTCGCATCGTGGAACTTTCCCGAGATCAACGCGCGCAAATCGTGTACGTTCAGCTTGGTGGTATCGATATAGAGATCTGCGAGCGCGCGGATTGGATTAAGTTGCTCACGCTCGTTGCGCAGACTGCTGAGAACCGTATCTTGACCTCCCAAGGGGTGAGGACGCCTGGTCTCACTGAACCTTCGCCGCAGAACCTCATCTTCGGCATCCAGAAACAAGAGCGAACAATTGAGCCGCGCCTTGAGTTCGCGGAAGATTCTGGGAAACTCGCTGAGGATTTCTCCTTCTCGAATATCTATCGTGAGCGCGCTCCGCTTTTTCGAGTCATACGTCAAGTCCGCAAATGTGGGAAGCAGCGCAATAGGCAGATTATCTACCGCGTAGAATCCCAGGTCTTCAAAAGCCTTGAGAGCGGTCAGCTTACCTGAACCGCTCATTCCGGTGATGATGACCAGATTGCGGGGCGGGACGGGGTGCGTGTGGGGTCGATTCTCAGGCTGCGCGTAGGGCTTGGCCATCACGTTACCGTTCAGAGTCAGTGTAACTGGCCAGGCCGCCTGGAACGATCAGGATTCGATCAGATCAAAGTTTCCATCAGGACGGCGTACCAGTACCGACATGCAATTCCTGCCGGCGTCGCGATACACCACGTAGTCATCGTGATCGCGCTGCATTTCCAGAATTGCTTCCTGGAGGGTCATGGGCTTCCGGTCTTCGCTGTAATTCACGCGAAAGACTTTGGGGCGGCCGATCTCGCCATTTTTTCTTGCCGCTAACGTAGCCTTCTCAGGACTGGGCTCCTGCGGACGTTCCTCCCAACTCTCTTTTGTCGAGCGGACACCCTTGGCATCGCGGCGCGTATCCCGCCACCGATTTCTTAGTTTAAGGATCTGTTTTTCTAGTTTTTCCACCGCGCCGCAAAGGGCGGTGTCCAGATCGGCGTCGGATCCTTGTCCGACCAACGCGTGATCGTAGAAGTTCACCGTCACTTCTACCTTATGGACTCGGCGTTCGAGCTGGTGGATCACGTGGGCTTCACGCTCGCCCCGGCGCTCGATGAATTTACTGAGTTTGGAAATTTTCGCAGTGAACTTTTGTTCCAGTTCGGGGGTGAAATCTTTTGTCTTGCCGGAAACAATGAGCTTCATTTTTTCCTCTCAGGGAGAATATCGTCCCGCGCGAGGCCGCGACGTCTGCGAGCTCCCGCAACTGCGGAACTCAATTCAGATCTCAGGTGGTTAAGGACGGATGCGCCGTTGATGTGACGAAGGAATTTTCATGTCCTCGCGGTACTTGGCGACCGTACGCCTGGTCACTTCGATTCCTTCGCGTTGCAGGCGAGCGGTAATCTCTTCGTCTGTTAAGGGATCGGCTGGGTTCTCGTCATCGATCATTTTTTTCACACGCCTCTTCACAATGAGCAGAGGAGTTATGCTTCCGGACGGCCCATGAACTGCTTCCGAGAAGAAATATCTCAATTCGAAGACGCCTTGCGGAGTGTGCGCGTATTTGTTGGCAACCGCACGGCTTACTGTCGATGGGTGTACTCCGATTTCCTCCGCCACTTCCTTAATCATCATCGGCTTGAGTTGGTCTATGCCGGATTCAAGAAATTCCTGCTGGCGTTGCACCACCGCCTGGCACACCCGCATGATCGTTTGCTTCCGCTGCTCGATGTTTTTGATCAGCTGCAACGCGGAAGCATAGCGCTCCTTGATGTAATTCCGAGTGTCGCGGTCGGGTGTCTGTTCCCGCCCGAGCAAGTGCTTATACTCGCCATTCAACCGGAGTTGCGGAACCTCGTCGTCGTTCAATGTGATGACGTAATCGTCACCATCTTTTGAAATGTAGACATCAGGTTCGACCTGACGCGCTCCGCCGCCCGAATAACGCAGGCCCGGCGCAGGATCCAGGTGGCGAATCACACACAACGCAATCTGAACATGCGCAACAGGACGCCCCAGAACCTTCGCAAGCTGCGTGACCTGCCTTGTCTCGAGCAACTTAAGGTGATCGTGGACAATCTTCCAGGCAACTGAGTCTCGCGATCCCCGGCCCTCGAGTTGCAGCAAAAGGCAGCCACGCAGGTCGGTTGCTCCGACGCCGGTCGGATCGAGGGACTGTACCGCCGCCAGTCCAGCTTCCATGTCGTGCAGATCCAAACCTTCGGCGACCGCGATCTCCTGGAGCGGCGTCGTTAAATAGCCGCTCTCCTCCAGGTTGCCGATGATGGCATTGGCCGCCTGCCTGACCCGGTCGGTCAGTACCAACACGCTAAGCTGGCTCTGCAAATGGTCGCTAAGAGTGACTGGCGATGAAAGAAAAGTCTCAAATGACGGTTTTTCAATTGATTCCGAGGCGGGACTCTTGAAGCCTGGATCGAGATAGTCGTCGAAAAAACTCCCGAAGTCTATTTCTTCAAAGGGATCGGTCTCTACTTTCGGCGCGTCCTCTATTGCTGCCGCCGCGACCGCTGTTTCGCCGCCAAGGCCACCGTCGGCCGAGAAGTCGCCGTCCGATGGCGTATCGAGAGCACTCTTACCCTCAGTTTCCCCAACCCGGTCGAGGATAGCCTGGTCGGCCGGTTCAGGCGGTCGCTCACGTTCGAGCAGCGCCTGTACTTCTGCGGGGGTTAGTTCTTCGCCCGATTCGCCTAGTTCTTCCAAAACCGGATTCTCGGCGATCTCATTCTGGATCATGTCCTTCAGCTCAAGACGGTTAAGCTGCAGGACCGTGACCATCTGCACGAGTCCAGGTGTAAGTATCTGCTTTTGCTGGACACCCAGATGCAGGCGTTGCGAAAGCGAACTCATGAGGAACCCAGTTTATCACCGCCGGGCGAGCCTGCCGAAGCAGGGAATCCAGAAAACCTCGGCGGAATTGCCCTTAACTTGCTACGTCTAGACGACCGCCACCGGCGGAAAATAAAAGTTTTCACCAAGATAAATACGTCGCACTTCCGGATCGTTCCCGAGCGAGTCAGGGGACCCGGCGCGGAAAATTCTTCCATTACTGATGATGTAGGCGCGATCCGTTACGGCGAGCGTCTCGCGAACGTTGTGATCCGTAACCAGTATCCCAATGCCCTTCCGCTTCAAATCGCCAATAATTCGCTGCAGCTCCAGGACCTGAATCGGATCAATGCCGGAGAACGGTTCGTCCAAAAGGATGAAATCGGGCTGCAAAACGAGCGACCGGGCAATTTCGACTCTCCTGCGCTCGCCGCCCGATAGCATGTAACCTTTGCTATGCCGCACGGTCTCGAGTCCCAGATCTTCAATCAGAACGTTCATTCGTTCGCGGCGTTCCCTTGCGTTGAGGGGAAGGGTCTGCAGGATGGCCATTAGATTGTCTTGCACGCTCAGTTTGCGGAAAACAGATGGCTCCTGCGGTAAGTAACTGACGCCGCGCCGTGCTCTCAGATACATCGGCAGATCCGTCAGCGGCTTGTCATCGAGCAGCACTTCGCCTGCATCCGGGCTTACCAGTCCAACAATAATGTAAAAAGAGGTGGTCTTGCCGGCTCCGTTCGGGCCCAGCAGGCCTACCACTTCTCCCTGCTCAACTCTTACTGATACGTTGTCAACAACCTTTCGACCGTTGTAGGATTTTGCAATCTCCACCGTTTGAAGGGTTCTCATGCTGGTGGAAAATCCTCTACAGTAACGCTCGCGAACATTATGTGCTTATGTCTTATGATACGCGGTGGATGACTGAAGGCGCTCTGCGCGTGCAGCGATTCACCAGCGGCCGCGCAGCCGTCGCGATCCTTGTCACTCTGCTCGCCTCGCTCCGGCTTACCCACGTGCATCTGCTCTGGGCCGATGAGGATTACCATTTAGCGGCGGCAATAAACCTGCTGCACGGCAGAATTCCTTATCGGGATTTCTGGTACGACAAGCCCCCGTTAAGTGCCATCTATTATGTGCTGATAGGCGGTTACTCGGGGTGGCCTTTACGCATTCTCGATATCTTCTACGTGCTTCTGGCCTGTTTCCTGGCGTTCCGGCTGGCGCGCGCATGGTGGGGCGAAACTGAAGCGCGGGTAGCGGCAGTCTTTCTGGCCTTCTTCTTAACGTTTTACCTGCCGTCCTCAGCTGTCGCTTTTGCCGCCGACGCTCTGATGGTCGTTCCGCATTTGGCGGCCATTTATTGCGCCTTAGTCGGGCGCTCTTTTCTGTCTGGCGTGTTTTGTGCCATCGCTTTCCTGGTCAACGCGAAAGCGGTATTTGTGGCTGCTGTCTGCGCGCTCTGGTTGCTTGCCGCCTGGCCCGCGCTAGCCGCCGGCTTTGTCCTGCCGCTGGTGTGCGCCGCGGCGCTCGCGGTTTTTTCAGGTGCTTGGCCGGGCTATTGCGAGCAGGTCTGGCGCTGGGGCTGGCTCTATGCGGCCCAGTCTCCTGTCGTCGATCCGGTCAGGCTTGGCGTCATGAGATCCCTCGACTGGCTCGGCTTCCATGCGGCTTTGACTGGAGGAGCCATTCTCGAATTATCGACCGCGAATCGCAGCGAGCGCTGGAAGATGGGTTCGTGGCTGCTTCTCTCCTTTGCTGCGGTTTGCCTCGGTACCCGCTTCGCTCCGCATTACTTTCTTCAGTTGCTGCCACCGCTGACGATCGCCGGAAGTAGAGGTATTGTGCTCGCCTGGCGCCGCTATCGTACGGTTACCGCAATTCTTCTTGCGGCGGCGCTCCTGGTCCCCTTTGTCCGATTCGGCCCGCGCTACGTGTTGCTGGCATACGACGACTTGCGGGGCCGCGCTCCTCGATGGACCGACGTCGCCATGGATCTCGATTCCCAGCAAGCTGCCCGGGAAATCCGTGCAGCCGCGCGGCCCGGCGACACGTTGTTCGTTTGGGGATACCGGCCCGACATCTATGTCTATACGCGCCTGGTCAGCGATGGTAAATTCTGGGACTCCCAGCCGCTGACTGGCGTTCCAGCGGACCGTCATCTGCATGTCCGGGACGCGATCTATGGTGGGCCGGCAGCTTCCAATCGCCTGCAGTTCATCAAGACCCGGCCGACCTGGCTGGTCGACGGCTTGGGTCTGCTCAATCCGAATCTAAGACCGGACGTTTATCCGGAACTGCGGCCCTGGCTGAGTCATTACAGGCTTGTGGCACAGACTAAGTTGTGTCGCATTTACCGGCGAGCGGATTAGCCAGAGTCATCTATTCATGGCGCAGCGCCATTACCAGGAAGACCGCCGGATCGCTTGCGTGCACACCGAATCGTCCGAAGCTTTTCTCGCCGGTAATTCAAGCTTATGCCTATACTGTGCTAATCAGACCCAAAATTAGAAAAGGATGATTCTATGAAGTGGCTTATCTGCCTTCTCGCTCTGTTTGCTCTTACCGCCTTCGCCGCCGATATTACCGGCACCTGGAAGGGAACGGTAGATACTCCCAACGGGTCCGCCGAACGGACCTTCAACTTCAAAGTCGACGGCAACAAGTTGACCGGTGACACCACGAGCAACATGTTTGGGAAATCCGTCATCGAGGACGGCAAAGTCGATGGCGACAATATCTCGTTTAGTCTCAGCGTCAACGTGCAGGGACAAGAAGGAAAGGTCGAGTACAGAGGCAAAGTGGAAGGCGACCAGATTCACTTCAAAGTCGAGGTTCCGGCCATGTCGTACAAGGTGGAGTACGACGCACACCGCGTATCAAAGTAAGCCCGGCGATGCGGGCGGTGAATTACTCGTAGCGCAAAGCCACGATCGGGTCAATTCGTGTTGCGCGTTGAGCGGGAATGTAGCTGGCTATCAACGCGACCAGCACCATCGCCAGCAGCGCGGAGCCAAGGGATAGCGGATCATATGCCTTCAACCCAAATAGCTGCATCTGTATCAGGCGGCCGGAAGCGATAGTTAAGAGCAACCCGAAGATCACACCGGCGAAAACCAACCGCAAAGCTTCGAAAATTACCATCCGCAAGACACTCGGGCGTTCCGCACCCAGAGCCATTCGAATGCCGAATTCGTTTGTGCGCCGAGCGGTTCCATAAGAGACGACACCGTAGATTCCCACGCACGAAAGAAAGGCCGCAAGCAGCCCAAATACCACGGAGAGCTGGGCGACCAGGCGCTTGTTCAGCAACGAATCCTTGATCTGACGCTCAACGGTGATCACATTCCCGATGGGAAGGTTTGGATCGACGGAGTGGATGGCCTTTCTGATTTCGGGAATCACAGCTTTCGGATTGCCCGAGTAATGAGCAACCAGATTGTAAAGAAATAAACCGTGCTGAGAGTGCGGATAGAATGCTGCCGGCATTGGACTCTGTTTAAGACTGTAGAATCGCGCGTCCTTGCATACACCGACTATTTGGACGTTCTGCCATTCAGGAGAGTCTCCAATCGAGAAGGTCCTACCGATTGGCGAAACACCGGGGAAATACGTACGAGCCATCGTTTCGGTGATCACCGCGACTCTGGGGGATGCAAATGTATCCTGCCGGTTCAAGGCTCGACCGAACAAGAGCGGGATCTTCATGGTGCTTAGATAATCGGATCCGACGATGTTTTGAAATACGTCTGGATCGTTTTCGGATCTTGGCCGTCCCGGTACGACAACGGGATCGGTCCATCCGCCTCCGAAGATGGAGAAGACGAAGCTCGCGCCCTGTATTCCGGGGCTCGAACCGACGCGTTCTTCCACCCGCTCCATCATGTTCTCCAGGCGGGGCCCGACCCGGTAGCCGATAGCGTTAGGAGCAATCTCGATAATGAGAACATTCTTCTTGTCGAAGCCCGTATCCACATTCATGAGGTTCACGAGCGTCCGCAGAAACAAACCGGCAGCGGCCAGTAACATCAGCGACAACGCCACTTGGCCCGCAACCAGAGCATGCGACAGGCGATTCCGAGCCGTGCCAAAAATACCGCGGCCCTCTTTTAACGCAGGCGCCAATTCCAATTGAGTGGCATAGAATGCCGGGGCAACTCCAAAGAGGAGTACCGTAAGTATCGCGGCCGCCACGGTGAAACCGAGGACGCCAGCATCTTGCACGACGTTGACGCGAATCGGTGGAACTTCACTCGCCGACATCGCCAGCAGGAGACCGCTCGCACCCCACGCAAGCAGCACTCCAAGCGACGCCCCTACGAGGGCGAGCAGTCCACTTTCGACCAGCAGCTGGCGGATAAGCCGCAACCGGTCAGCCCCGATAGACATCCGCACGGCCATCTCGCGCCGGCGCGAAGTGGCTCTTGCGAGTAACAGATTCGCGATGTTGCCACAGGCGATCAGCAGCACCAGCACTACGAGTGCCATCAGTACTTCCAAAGCCGGAGAAAACTGTCTACGGAGAGGAGAGAATCCCGTTGCAGCCGGCGTCAGATCAATCGATGCATGTTCGATGCTGCTCAATTCCTTCGGCGACGGCCGCGGTCCTACATATTCGCGCAGAATTTGCTTGAAAAGTACATTGGTATTCGCGCTTGCCTGCTGAGGACTGATATCCGGTTTGAGCCGCCCAATCAGGTAGAGCGATTGGAACAGCTTCTTTTCCAAGCCGTTCCAACCTGGAGAGATTTCCTTTTCCATCGCGAGGGGAATCCAGAGATCCGGCGACTGACCCACCGTGACGCCGGAAAAATCAGATGGGGTTACACCAATAACGGTGTAGACAACGGAGTCGATCGTAATCGTGGTGCCGGCAATCTGCGGACTATTAGCGAAGCGCCGCTGCCACCACGAATAACTCGCTACTGCCACTGGATGGCCGCCCGGTACCTGGTCATCACTATCCATCAGGCACCGGCCCAGAACAGGATTCACGCCTAACGTGTGAAAATAACTTCCCGAAACCAGTTCGATATGGATCTTTTCAAGGCTGGTCCCGCCGGCCACCCGGGCAGGGATCTTGAACAAGATGCTGTCGATCGCCGCAACATCTGAAAAGACACGATTCTGCTGCCGGAATTCGCGAAAAAATGGATACGAAAAAACTTGCCAGCTCCGATCAGGGAGCGAATCCTCACTGCCGACTTCCTCCCCTTTCCCGAACAAAACCAACTGCTGGGGATGAGGGACCGGCAACTTGCGGAGCAGGGCCGCATTCAGCAGGCTGAAGATCGCGGTGTTTGCGCCAATTCCGAGCGCCAGAGTAACGATGGCAACCATCGTGGAAGCGGGATTCTTGGCGAACATACGGATGCCGAATCGAATATCCGCCCACCAATCTCCGTGGATGCGCCGCGATTCGTAAAACCGCTCCTCTGCTTGCGTGACATTGCCGAAAGCGCGGCGCGCCGCGAAACCCGCATCGCTTTCGCTCAGGCCCTGCTCGCGGAGCCGCTCTGCTTCCATTTGGAGATGGGCGCGAACCTCTTCCTGGAAATCTCGTGAAGTTCTGCGCCGCCAAAACATACTGGTATTGCTGAGCTTTGAGCTTCTCAGGTAAAATACTGACCCAAGAATAAACTCCCTCGGGTAAATTGTCAACCTCGGCTATGGGGATCACGCATCGTACCCTGAGAACGATGCCGACCGTCGCGGCCATTATCCCTACATGGAACCGCGCTGATCTGGTTCGCTCTGCGCTCGTCAATCTCCAGTCGCAAACCCGCCCTCCCGACCAGATCCTCATCGTAGATAACGGCAGTACGGACGGCACCGTATCGGTTGCCCGCGAACTGGCAGCAGAGTGCATCGCGCTCAGTACAAATCATGGTTTCGCATTCGCTGTTAACGAGGGCATCCGCCGTACTGCTACCGAGTGGGTTCTCATTCTTAACAACGATGTCTGTCTCGAGCGCAATTGGCTGGAAGTGCTTCTCTCTTCCGCAGAATCGAGCCGGGCAGATTTCGCAGTTGGAAAGCTGCTACAGGCTGGCCAGGAGGCCCGGATAGACGGTACTTGGGACCTCGTCTCTCGTGGCGCTTATGCCTGGCGCTGTGGCTACCTGCGCCCGGATGGCGGGATCTGGTCGACCTGCCGTCCGATCGCTCTGGCCCCCATGACCGCCGCTCTGTTTCACCGCCGCGTCTTTGATCGGGTCGGCTTTCTTGAGACGCGCTTCGAGTCTTACTACGAAGACGTCGACTTCGGCATTCGGTGTGCGTTGGCCGGGCTCTCCGGCATCTACGAGCCTGCTGCCGTTGCTACCCACCTCGACAAGTCGACTTACGGCAAGCGCGGCGCGCGTGTCTATTTCCTGAGCGCCCGTAATCAGGTTCTTCTTTTAGCCAAACACTACCCGCCTCAAACGCTGCGCCGCTTTGCCTGGCCCATTCTCGCCGGTCAGACACTCGCTATCCTCGCCGCAGCACGCCAGGGTCATCCTCTGGCCGCTCTCCGAGGGAAATGGCAAGCTCTTCGCCAGTGGTCCGCCTTCCGTAATCAACTTCCGCCCGCCGCGGCCATCGAAGCTGTCACCGCCTCCAGCGAGCGTGAAATCCTCGCGATCCAACGTTCTGCCGGCTTTGACATTTACTGGCGGCTCTACTTCAGTCTGGTGAATCCGCGTTGAGTCAATCAGTCGTTGTTACTATCGTCACGTTCAACAGCGCGCGCTATATAAGCGGATGTCTCGAGCAGGTTTTCGCGCAGCGCCATGCCTCTTTGAGCGTCGTGGTGGTTGATAACGCATCCACAGACTCGACCATCGCTATCCTCCGCGCCTTGGAAAGCCAGCCCGGCCTCCACATCTTCTACAATCAGCGCAACATCGGCTTCGCGGCCGCCCAGAACCAGGCGATGGCCGCTGCGCGTGATGCGGATTGGATACTTACTCTCAATCCCGACGTCTGTCTCAGGCCGGACTTCGTATCCATTCTCGTGTCTGCCGGAGAAACTGCTCCAGATATCGGTAGCGTCTGTGGCAAACTTCTATCCGCAACATCGGAGTTCCAGATCGCCACCCCGCCGCTCCTCGATTCAACTGGCATTTACTTCACGCCCAGTCTTCGGCATCTCGATCGCGGCAGCCGCATGCAGGATCAAGGCCAATTCGATTCACCGGCTTTTGTGTTTGGCGGTACCGGCGCCGCCTGTCTTTATCGCCAAACCATGATCCGCGACATTCAAGTTTTCGGAGAATTCTTCGATGCCGATTTCTTTGCTTATCGCGAAGATGCCGATGTGGCGTGGCGCGCTCAACTCCTCGGCTGGAAGTGCCTCTACGAGCCAGCGGCGATCGCCCTGCACGTACGCACAGTAGTCCCGGAGAACCGCGGCGATTTGCCTGCCATCATCAATCTGCATTCAGTCAAAAATCGCTGGCTCCTTCGTATCAAGAACACGACGCCCGATCTCTATCGCCGTTTCTGGCTGCGCATCACGCTGCGCGACATCGTGGTGATCGGTGGTTGCCTCCTGCGCGAATGGAGTTCGTTGCCCGCTTTTTATATGGTCATGAAACTATGGCCGCGGACCTGGCGAAAACGCCGCGAGATTATGAGACGAAAGCGCGCCAGCGATTCGAGTATTCGCTGCTGGTTCTCCGATCAGCCGATCAGTTACCCGGCCGATCCGGCCCGTTAATCTGAGTCGTCCGGCCACGAAAATTGCTCTCCGCCACCGGTGATAGACTTCAGGGCGAAAGAATTACCGGGTTCAGGGAGTGGTAGATATGCTGTCCAAACCGCGCATCGCGAAACCGCCGTTTCGAGTAAGCGTTCGCGCAATATACTCAGTCTCGCTTTGCTTGCTTCTTCTAGCGACAGCTTCGGGCATTGCATATGCCCAGCTGACTACTGCGGACGTTGTCGGCACCGTGACGGATGCGACGGGAGCCGTGATTGCGGGCGCTTCCGTAACGATCGTCAACACCGGGACTGGAGCATCGCGCGATACGACCACAAGCTCGGGCGGTGATTACGGCTTCTCGAGCCTGGATGTCGGAACTTACAACCTGACGGTCAAGGCGAAGGGGTTTGCCGACTTCGAAGCACGCTCCATCAAGCTGGCAGTCGGCGACCGGCTACGCATCGATGCCAAGCTGGCCGTGGGCCAGCAGGCGGTTGAAGTAGATGTAAATGCCACCGCCGCCGCCCTGCAGACCGACAGCTCCTCGGTCGGCACGATGATTACAGACCGCGCCGTCCAGGATCTCCCATTAAACGGGCGCAACTACATTAATCTGGTTCAGCTCTCGGCCGGAGTAGCGCAGGGATTGTCCAATGCAATGAACAGCGGCTCGCGGCCCGACGACCGGCGCTTATCCTCTTCGTATTCGGCTAATGGCCAGACTGACGAAGTGAATAACAACCTTTTAGACGGCATGGATAACAATGAGCGCTTCATCGGCACAATCGGCGTGCGTCCCTCTATCGATGCCGTACAAGAAGTGCGCGTCACTACCAACCTGCCTCCGGCGGAGCTTGGCCGTACGGCTGGAGCCGTGGTGGACTTGATCACGAAATCCGGCACGAATCAATTGCACGGATCGGCATTCGAATTTTTCCGTAACGACAAACTGGACGCGAACAATTTCTTTGCGAACACCGCCGGGCTGCCACGCAACGAGTTGCGCCAGAACCAGTTTGGCGGAAGCGTGGGCGGCCCTATTGTCAAAGACAAGACCTTTTTCTTTGGCGACTATGAGGGCTATCGTCAGGTTGCGGGCACTACGTCCACGGTGACAGTGCCTACCGCATTTGAGCACGCGAATCCGGGCAATCTCACGGATATCGGTGGTCCGGTAATCCCCGCTTCCCAGCTCGATCCGCTTGGGGAGAAGCTCTTCAGCCTTTACCCCACGCCGAACGGTCCGGGTACAACCAACAACTTCACTGCGAGCCCGCGAAGGACGCAGTACAGCACGACTTACGATGTCCGGGTAGATCATCACATCAGTTCCCAGCAGACCATTTATGGACGTTACTCGTTTAACGATGTGACTACATTCACTCCGAACATCCTGCCCCAAACGTCAGTGGACGGAGTTACGCTTTACCCGGGCGACGGATACAGCGCGGCGGGCGGGCAAAGCTTTGCCGGAACGGCGAAAGAACGCGCCCAGAACGCGATGATCGGCTACGTGAACGTGCTCGGTCCGACCATTGTGCTCGAGCTGAAGGCCGGTTATCTGCGCACTGCGATTCGCTCCAATCCGCTCAACTACGGATCAGATGTCGCAAACAAGTTGGGGTTCACCTGCGATCCAACGAGCTGCATCAATACGCCCGGAGATATTGTTTCGAGCGGTCTGCCTTTTATTAATATGGGCGGCGGGTATGAGGGCCTCGGCGACGCAAACTACATTCCGCTGGCGACAATCGACAACAGCTTCATGTATCAAGGATCGGTAGGGTGGACGAAAGGCGCGCACAATTTCAAATTTGGCGCCGGGCTCATTCGCCGGCAGCTGTCGTCGGGACAGAGCGCCCAACCGCGCGGCGAATTCGATCTGAACGGGGATGCAGTGCAGGTTCTGACCGGGCTGCTAACCGGAATCGCTTCCACCGCAGCGCGCAATGAAACTCTCAACTTCCCTTCGTATCGTTCCTGGGAGCCGAACGTGTACGCGCAAGACGACTGGCATTTCCGCCGCTGGCTCACCCTGAACATTGGCGTGCGATACGACGTCTTCACGCCTTTCACCGAGCATCATGGCCAATTCGCTAACTTCGACGTCAATACCGGCTTGCTTTACGGCCCCAATCTGCCGGGCATACAACGGAGCGGCCCCACCGCCGGAGTCAACACCGACTATGCGGATGTAGCCCCGCGAATCGGTTTTGCCGCCACACTCGGTCACGACGTCGTCATTCGCGGTGGCTTCGGTATGACCTTCTGGCCGGGCAACTCGGCTTCCGGCGCTGCCATGAAGAATGCTCCTTACACGTTTATTTATGGCTGCGGAGAACCACCCTACAATCAATCTCCCTGTGTGGGTCCCTACCAGGCCAATGCTCAAGGCGCCGCGCTTATTTCCGCAGCGCTGCCGGTCCCCGTGATCAACCCTCTATTAGCCACGGACCCGCTTCTGTACAAAGGAACCACGATCAACGCGACCAGTTTTAATGCCAGATCCAGCTACCTCGAGCAATACACGCTGCAGGTGCAGAAGCAATTCGGTACGAATATCATCACGCTGGGTTACGTCGGCAACCTGGGCCGCCATCTCACCGCAAATCCCAATATCAACCTGCCGGGAAGCCCGAGCCTCCCGCTTCCGTTCCCGACTCTGGTCGGCACCGCGATCAACCAACGGGAGACCGGAGGCGTCTCGGAATACAACGCCTTTCAGCTCCAGTTCCAGCGGCGCTTCAGCCATGGCCTGACGGCCAACGTCAACTATACTTACGCGAGCGCGACCGGCAATACTCCGGTGATCGACGAGGGTCCCGGATCCGCTTATAACTGCGTTGGCTATTGCCTGGTGGACAATCGAACCAATCCAAGTAGCCCGTTGATCTATCACGGCTGGCAACAATACGACATGGGGTACACCGATGCGTTTGTGCAGAGCGCGTTCTCGGCCATGGTGAACTATGAGCTTCCATTCGGGAGCAACCTGAACGGATTCGCCGGCGTGTTGGGCAAAGGCTGGGCGATCAATGTGATTGGACAATGGGATACGGGACAGCCTTTCACCGTAGCGAACAACCACAACCAAAGCGGCATCCCGGGGCTTGGCAGCGACCGGCCGGACCAGATCGGGTCAACGGCGATTTCCAACCCGAGCATAGCCGAATTTTTCAATACCGCTGCTTTTGCGCTTCAAACCCCCGGAACGCTGGGCGACGAGAAACGGAATCAGATCTTTGGCCCGTCGCAGCGGCACCTCGACCTTTCCCTATTCAAGGACTTTCTTTTCCGGGAGCGGTTCACGCTGCAATTTCGCGCGGAATGCTTTAACCTCACCAATACCGCAAACTTCGCCGCGCCGAATTCTACTTTTGGCAACAGTAACTTTGGAACGATCAGCTCGACGGCAGTGGGATCGAACCCCCGTCAAATCCAGCTGGCCCTGAAACTGTTGTTTTGACAGACGGCGGCCTTATCGAAATGGTGAGTGTGAAAAAATCGTCTATCTCACCTCAAAAGCGGTTTTAAGCACTCCATCCGCTTCTCATGCGAATCGCTTTGCTCGGAACGCGCGGTATACCCGCGAACTACGGTGGCTTCGAAACCTTCGCCGAAGAAATCTCTGCGCGGCTTGTCGAGCGCGGCCACAGCGTCACCGTCTATTGCCGTAGTAAACACCCAGCTTCCGAGTATCGGGGCGTGCAACTCCGTTATCTCCCCACTTTGCGGCACAAATACCTCGATACTGTCGCTCATACGGCCATTTCTACAATCGACGCACTCTTTCGAGGCTTTGACGCGCTGCTGTATTGCAATGCCGCCAATGCGCTTTTCACTCTCCCGCCGCGTTTCTTTGGCGTTCCCACTGCTCTCAATGTGGATGGCATCGAGCGCCGCCGCAGGAAATGGAATCGGCTCGCGAGAACCTGGTACCGCACGTCCGAATGGCTCGCCACCTGGTGTCCCTCTGCCATCGTCACCGATGCCGAAACAATTCGCGACTATTACTTGCAGCGTTTTCGAAATACGTCCACTTTCATTCCCTACGGCGCGGAGATTGGAAAAGTCCAAGGCTGCGAGCAAGTTCGTGGGCTTGGCCTCGAACCTGGCCGCTACGTTCTCTATGTCAGCCGGATGGAGCCCGAGAACAACGCCCTTCTGGTGCGCCAAGCCTTTGAAAAGGTGCATACGGATTTCAAACTCGCGCTGATCGGTGATGCACCTTACGCGGCTTCCTATATCGCCGAGGTAAAGGACACTCGCGACCCTCGCGTCATCGTGCCTGGCGCGATTTATGGAGCAGCGTACCATCAGTTGCAGTCGTACTCCGGCGCATATGTGCACGCCACCGAGGTGGGCGGCACCCATCCTGCCCTGATCGAAGCCATGGGACGGGGCGCGCCAGTTCTTTATCTGAATACACCAGAAAACCTGGAGGTTGCCGGCGATGCAGCAGTTGCGTTTGAGGCGTCGCCGGAGGATCTTGCGCGAAAATTACAGTGGATGCTCGACCTCCCGCCGAAGGAACGCGCCGTCTGGGGGCAGCGCGCCATGGAACGCGTTCGAAACCGCTATAGTTGGGAGGCCGTCACAACTCAATACGAAGACCTGCTGCGCCGGCTGGTCAAACGTACATGAAGAATCTCTCCCGACCGGCCGTTGAGCCGATTCAGCACGAACCGTATAGGCCTCCGGCAGCGCTGCCATACCGCTCCTGGGTCGAAGTATCGCGTCAGCGGATCGCCGATAACTTCTCCAACATTCGGCGGGCTGTCGGACCCTCGGTCGAAGTCATGCCCGTCGTCAAAGCCGATGCTTACCGCCACGGAGCGGTCGAAGTTTCACGCGTCCTCGAAGCGAGTGGCGCCCGCTGGCTGGCCGTGAGTAATACGGAAGAGGGTATCGCTCTGCGCGATGCCGGCATCGGCGCGCGCATCCTCGTGATGGCGGATTTCCTGCCTTTCACTCGCGAAGCCATGCTCGCCTACCAGCTGACTCCCGTCATTGTTTCCCTGGAAGATCTCGCCGAACTCAATCGCCTCGCCGCCTCGCGCTCGGAGCGCTACCGCTGCCATTTGAAAATCGATACCGGGATGGGCCGCCTCGGCGTACGCGCCGATCCCGCTACTATCGCGCAAGCGATTCTCGCTGCTCGAAACGTCGAAGTGGAAGGACTCATGTCCCATCTCGCCTCCGCTGCGAACTATCAGATCCACCAGACTGAGGATCAGATTCATGCATTTGAAACAATGGCGGCAGCATTGACCGCGGCCGGTGTTGGTCCCAGTCTGCTGCACCTTTCGAGTTCTATTCCCGTCGCCTACGGCCGCGTCGCAGCTTGGCAGCAAATGGTGCGTCCCGGGCACGCGATCTACGGCTACATTTCGCCGGCTATCGGACACGCCCCCCCAAAAATCCTGCAGGTGAAACCGGCTCTTACCTGGCGCGCCACAATTCTTTCCATCAAAGAAGTTGCCGCGGGAACTCTCGTCGGCTATGGTGCTATGTATAAGACTACACAGGCGAGCCGCCTGGCTGTTCTGGCGGCCGGCTACGCCGATGGGATTCCCCATCGCCTGGGCAATCGCGGCAGCGTGATTGTTCGGGGCAAACTGGCCCCCATCGTGGGAGCGGTCAGTATGGATCTCACCACAGTCGATGTGGGCGATTCAGAGGTCAAACCCGGTGATGCGGTGACCCTGCTCGGCTCTGATGGCGGCGCCAGCATTGACGCGCAGCAGATAGCGCGCTGGGCGGGCACGATCTCCTATAGCGTTCTATGCGGAATACACGCCCGCGTCAAGCGGCTATATATATAAGTGGCGGTCTGCTAAGGGATTTTGCACAATTAAGGAACACTTTCGGGAGGTTTTCCGTCTGTCACTAAACGGGACATCATTTTGAAGAAGAAGTGGAAGATTCTCATTCTGCTTGGCCTACTCCTGCTTGTAAGCGGAGCCATCGTGGCCAGCATCAAAATCAGTTCAAGAGGGATCGTCACCGTCCAAACCGGCAAAGTGGACCGGATGGATTTAACATCGGTAGTGACGGCGTCGGGCGAGATCAAACCACGTAATTACATAAATATTGGGGCCAACACACAGGGGCCGGCTCCCATCACTGCCATCTACGTTAAAGAGGGAGATCGGGTCAAGAGGGGCCAGATACTCGCGCGTCTGGCCGCAGAGCAGCCCCGCGCCGACTTGAATGCGCAGCGCGCGGCCCTCAATTCCGCTCTCGCCGATTCCGCGGCCAGTGAAGCTTCGCTGAAATCTCAGGATGACAATATCGCCGTGGCACAAGCTCAAGTCGACCACGATCGTGCCGACCTGGAGCAGAAGAAAATGGATCTCAAGCGCAGCCAGGAACTCTTCAATTCCAAGCTGATCGCCTCCCAGGACTTCGAAGCAAAAAGAGTGACCTACGATCTTGCCGTTGCGACGCTTCAGTCCTCTGAACGAAAAGTTCAGCAGGCGCAGGCCGCGCGCGCCCAGGCCGCAGCTCAACTCGGGTCCGCGCAGAAGAAAATTGCTCAAAATGAGGCCATGCTCGCCCGCTCTTCGGACATTCTTGCTCAATATGACGCGATCGCGCCATTGGACGGCGTTGTGACCAACCTCCCCGTTCACGTAGGCGAAACTGTCGTTCCCGGTATTCAGAACTCCACCGCTTCAACGATCATGACAATTGCCGACATGTCGATCATCACCGCTGAAGTTCACGTCGATGAAACGGATATCGTCGGCGTGAAACTTGATCAGCCGGCTGACGTTACCATCGACGCCATTCCGAACAAGACATTCAAAGGCCGCGTGATTGAAATCGGCGATACGGCGCTCCTGCGCTCTTCCGGGGTTGCTGCCTCGCAAAGTCAGACCTCAGCGCAGGAAGCGAAGGATTTTAAAGTGGTCATTGCGCTCGATATCCCGCAGGACACAGCTCGCCCAGGTCTTTCCTGCACTGCAAAAATAACGACCGCTACCCAAGCTCACGCGCTTGCCATTCCCATTCAAGCGTTAACCATCCGTCAGAAGGGCCAGCTCGAGCAGCACAAGCCGGGCCAATCGCCGCAAATGACCCCCGCCGCCCAAAAAGCCGCGAAAGAAGAATTGCAGGGAGTTTTCGTCGTTCGCAACGGTAAAGCCGAATTTCGCGGTGTCACCACCGGTATCACCGGCGCCACCAACATTCAGGTGTTGAACGGCCTGAAGCAGGGAGATGAGATCATTACTGGTAGCTACGAGGTGATTCGTACTATCAGAAATGATGCCAAGGTGAAGGTCGATAATAAAATGCCAAACTTCGGTCCCGTCGCAAGCTAACAGGACTCTGAGATTTTAGTGATGGCAACACTCGAAGCAGGCCAGGAACTCAGCTTACACCAGCGCGACGAGCTCGGCCGCGAACTCCAGCGCGACGGAATAGTCATCCGTACTTTCGACCTGTGGAAAACCTACATCATGGGCGATCAGGAGATTCATGCGGTCTCCGGCGTCGACATCATTATTCACCGCGGAGAGTACGTTGCGATCATGGGGCCTTCGGGTTCCGGCAAATCGACGCTGATGAATCTCATCGGCTGCCTCGATACGCCAACTAAAGGTCTCTATTATTTGAATGGCAAGCTGGCAAGCGAGATGGAGGATGACGAGCTTGCGCGCATCCGCAACCAGGAAATCGGCTTCGTTTTTCAGACATTCAATCTCCTGGCTCGCGCTTCGGCCCTGCATAACGTCGAATTGCCCCTGATTTACGCCGGTATCTCGTCGCAGGAGCGTCAGGCGCGCGCCCGCGAAGCCATGCGCTCCGTGGATCTGGAAGCACGCATGTATCACAAGCCGAATGAGCTCTCGGGCGGCCAGAGGCAACGGGTCGCAATCGCTCGAGCCCTGGTCAACCGGCCGTCGATTTTGCTTGCTGACGAACCCACCGGCGCGCTCGATACGCACACCGGAAGTGAAATCATGGGCCTTTTCGAACGCCTTCATTCTGAAGGAAATACCATCGTGCTGGTGACCCACGAACAAGACATCGCGATGCATGCCCACAGGGTAATTCACATCCGTGACGGCAAGGTCGAACGCGATGAACAGATTGCAGATTCAAAACGGGTTCTTTTTACGGAATAGACAGTTTCATTTTTGCGAATTCCCGCCCAAATGCTATCTTGGGAAGGCAGTTCAAGAGTAGTTCCTCGCTTTGAGGGGACTTTTGAGCTAACGTGCAAACGTTTGCTTGCGTACTGTTTTTGAGAATTTTGCCATCTGCCGTTATCGGCCCCCTCCCGATAATTGCTGAACCAGCTCCTTGTTGCCGAGGCTTGTGTGAGCGAGAACTCATCCGTCCAACCAACACCGCGAATTCTGATGGCCGAAGATAATGCGATCAATCAACGAGTAGGCAAGCTCATCTTGCAGCGCGCCGGCTTTCATATTGACCTGGTGTCGAACGGCAGCGAGGCGCTAGCCGCTCATCGCCAGCAACCCTATGATCTGATCCTGATGGATTGCCAAATGCCGGCTATGGACGGTTTCGAAGCCAGCCGGCAGATCAGACAATTGGGGGTCAGGCAGCCAGTCATCATCGCCGTTACCGCCAACGCCCTGCGCGGCGAACGTGAGCGCTGCCTGGAAGCTGGAATGGACGACTATCTCTCTAAACCCTTTCAGGCAGAGCAACTCGTGGCTGTGGTGAAGAAATGGGCCTCTTCCGGCCGTCACGCCTCAACGCTTCCAAAAGAGCAGTAACGCGAACAGTAAAAACCAGACAAAATCCAAATAGTGCCAGAACAGGGCGACACCGTTGGCAACTGCTCGCGTTTGTATCTGGTATTTCGGCCCGCTCGCAGGCTCCCAGGTGCGGCTGAGCAGGTATATCAAACCCGCCAAACCTGCCGCGATGTGCAGACCATGCAACCCGGCAAACAGGAAAAAGAACCATGAGTGAGCGTTGCGCGCCAGAATCATCCCCGAGTGCAGTATCTGGAGCCCGGCTATGATTTGTCCGATCAGAAAGAGGACGCCTAGTCCTGTCGTCCATGCCATCAGGCGGAAAAAGCCGCGCTGATCGTTGTGCGCCAGCCGGCGCTTCGCCGATTCAAAGGTCATGCTGCTCGTCAGCAGAATCGCCGTAGTTGCCCAAAGAACGCCGGGTATTTGAAGAGGCCCCCACAACTGGTGATTCTCTGAACGCAACACGAACACTGCGATCAGGGCCCCGAAGGTCATGGTCACCGTCGCCAGCATAACGATGACCGTGAAAAGGGAAAGGGAGTTCAGCTCTTTCTGGCGATCGGTGGTTTCTGTCACACTATCGAGGAACCTCGCGCACAACGGTCACGCGACTCGCGCCCAAGTCCGCCGAACTTCCTCTTTTGCCTAGTGGCGCGAGATCGCGGCCTGTGCGCTTTTGCACGTCATCTACTATCATCCCGCGAGGGAGTTTCAGGTCTTACCGCCTTTTCGGCGCTTGTTGCTGTACCCTGGGAAATCATGCGTCGATTCTTGTCACGTTTCGCTTTGCCAATGTTACTGGTGGTCTCAGCGTGCCTTAGCTGGGCCGCTGCTTCGGAAACCGATAGCCGTCTCGAAGGCGCGTTCCGCAAGCCAGCCAACGCCGGGTGGATCTTTGTTCACCTGCAAGGCGCTCCAGCTACCATCGGTTTCCAGCACGGTTATCTGCTTGCCCCCGAAATTGAAGATGCTAAAAAAGCGATCGAACTGAGCACGACTCATGACGTAAAACATGGCTGGACCGACCTGCGCGGCGTCGCGGAAAAAACGTTCTGGCCAAACGTTCCTGACGAATATCGTCAGGAGCTCGAAGGCATCGTGGCGGGACTAAAAGCGCGCGGCTCTCAGCTCGACGTCATGGACATCATCGCCATGAACGCTTTTATGGAGTATCCCTACTACTACGGCCAAGTTGAGCCTCACTCCGCGCATCCGGCAACGCCCAGCGTGGGCGAACACTGCAGCGCCTTCGTTGCCACCGGCAGCTACACCAAGGACGGCCGAATCGTCATCGGGCACAATAATTGGAGCGATTACCTCAGCGGGAGCCGCTGGAAAATTATTTTCGACATCGCTCCTGCCGGCGGGCATCACCTGATCATGGATGGCGTGCCAGGGCTTATCCATAGTGGTGATGATTTCGGCATTAACGACGCCGGAATCATGATTACCGAAACCACGATCGGGAATTTTCACGGCTTCAATGTCAAAGGCATTCCCGAGTTCGTCCGCGCCCGGAAAGCTATGCAGTACTCCGCCTCTATCGACGATTTTGCCCACATCATGGAGCAGGGAAACAACGGGGGCTACGCAAACACATGGCTTGTCGGTGATCGCAAGACGAACGAAATCGGCCGTCTGGAGCTTGGCCTGAAATACGTGACTCTCGAACGTACCAGCGATGGCTATTTTGTCGGCTCCAATTTCCCTATCAATCCCAAACTCATCGCGGAAGAGACGGATTTTCCTGTCAATGATCCCGATACTCCGAATCTCGTTCGCCGCCGCCGCTGGATTCAATTGATGTCCGAAAATAAGGGCCGGATCGACGTCGAGACAGGAAAGAAATTTGAAACCGATCACTACGACATGATCACCAAAGAGATCGATCCCAACGAGCGCACGCTCTGCGGCCACATAGACCGGTCCAGTCGCGGCCTGAAAGGCTGGCAGGGCCCCTTCGGCCCGGCAGGCGCTGTCGAAGCAAAAGTCGCAGATAGCGCTATGGCGGAGAAGATGTCTTTTGTAGCCGGCGCTGGACATCCCTGCGGTGTCGAATTTCACGCCAAAGAGTTTCTAAAGGCGCACCCGGAGTACGCCTGGCAATCGAGCGAGCTCGAAAACCTGAACGCTAATCCCTGGATTGTAGTCGCGGCTGCCGCAGGGCCCTGAGATGACGCGCTGCCGTTGCTTTGTAACGGATGAGCACTGAAAGCACCGAGTACTTTCGTCTTAACAATCCGGTCGTCCAAGAGCCTTCGCTTGGGCTTAACTGGCGCGTGCAACTTCTCATCTTCGTGATCGCTGTTCTGGCGGTCATATCCCGGCGCCCCGACGCCGTTCTGCACGCTCAGTTTTTTGCCGAGGATGGCATGTTCTGGTATGCCGACGCCTATAACATCGGTTGGTTTCGCGCTCTACTGATTCCTCACACCGGTTATTTCCAAACTCTGCCGCGGCTCTCGGCGGCGTTTTCTCTGCTCTTTCCTCTGCTATTCGCGCCGCTGGTGCTAAACATCATCGCCATTGTCATTCAGGTTCTGCCGGTGACGTTTCTGCTCTCCTATCGCTGCGCCGAATGGGGTTCGCTCGGTATGCGCGCATTTCTCGCGGCCACCTACATCGCGCTCCCAAACTCGCGGGAACTCGATGCCGCCATTACCGAGGCGCAGTGGCACATGGCTTTGATCGCCGTGCTGATTATTCTTTCCGTTCCTTCTCAAAGAAAGGCCTGGCGTGCGTTCGATGTGGCGGTTGTTCTTCTGAGCGGCCTGACCGGTCCTTTCTGTATCGCTCTACTGCCGATCGCGGCGTTCATGTGGTGGCGCCGGCGCGGTTCATGGCGTCTTGTATTGGCCGCCCTTACCGGCCTATGCGCGGCCCTCCAGCTTTCTGCCCTTCTCACCACTGCAGCCGCTACTCGGTCACACGAAATGCTCGGCGCAACTCCGGTTCTGTTTCTTCGCATGCTGGTCGGCGACATCTATCTCGGTGCGTTCCTCGGCCAGAACCAGTTCGCCACTCAAGGCTCGGCCCCGCGCCTCATCCTCGCGGGCATTTTGGGGACTGGCGTTCTGGTTTTTTGCCTTCTGCGTGCCCGCCTCGAATTGCGACTCTTCGTCATATACAGCTACATGCTCTACTTTGCTTCTCTTCGCAATCCGATGATTAGCGACGCGCAGCCGCAGTGGACCGTGTTGGCGATTGCTCCAGGTTTACGCTACTGGTTCTTTCCGATGCTCGCGTTTGTCTGGGCGGCCATATGGTGCGCCGCGCAGTCACGCGTACGGTGGCTGCGGCTGGGCGCGGCGATTGGCCTTATTTTCATGTTCGTCGGTATTTCCAAGGATTGGACATACCCCGCGTACAACAGTCACAATTTCCCGGAGTACGTCCGACACTTTCAAAGCATGCCCCCGGGGCAAGCCATGGTATTTCCGCTCTATCCAGATGGATGGACGATGCAGCTTGTGAAGAAGAGCGCCAGTTGCCCGACCTTGCCCATGGGGATTGTCGACCAGCCGAGGGACCGCGCACCGGTTTCCGATGCGGTTGTCGTTAGCGGCTGGGTTACCGCCCGCGAGCCGGTGCGATCGGTTTCTGTCTATGTGGATGGAGCGCTGAAGGCCTCTCTTAAACCAGACGCTCCGCGCCCGGATGTCGACCGGAAATTCCCCGATTCCGCTGTTAAGAACAAGGGCTGGCGCGCGACCATCGACTTATCCAGAATCAGATCTGGAATGCACCTGATCGAGGTTCACGCCACCGTCAGAGAGAATTGCCAAGCCGTTCTGGGCAGCATCTCCGTCCAAAAGAGCCGCTAGCCCGGAAATCAGGGATCTACTGCGCAGGGGGCGCCGCTGACGCTGAACTGCCAACCACGCCCTGGTTGACAAGGATTTTCACTTCCACTCGACGATTCAGCTTCCGGCCCGCCGCATTGTCATTACTGGCAGCCTCATGCGAAATGCCCATACCGGTTGGCGTGATAATTCTCGGGATTGGAATATTTCCCTGCTGCTCCAGATAGCGCGTCACCGCATCCGCCCGAGCTTGACTCAGTATCTGGTTTTTATCCGCTTTGCCGGTGGAGTCAGCAAAGCCGGCAACCTCGACCAGATAGCCTTTCTGGGCCAGCGCTTTTTGAGCGATGCCGTCCAGATCCTTCTTCGCTTCGTCGCTCAGCACCGAGCTATTGATTTTGAAGTAGACGGTTACCGTATCGGTCGTCTGATAATTGTCAAGGTTGGTCACGCGCTTGTTGACGTCCGTTACGCCTTGATTCGCCTGGTCCGCTTCGCCCTTGACTTGGCCGACTTGCTGTTCTGTCTGCTTCTGAGTGTCCTCGATCTGACCAGCGCGCGTCTCCAACTTACCGGCGCGGCCCTCCAGAGTGCCCGTTCGTCCTTCCAGTTCTCCTTCGCGCGCCTCAATAGGTGCTACCCGCGTATCAATCTGGCGGGAAGCCTTCATTGAGTTCGGATCGAACGTTACGAGCTTCGCAACCAATTCTCCCTTCTCGTTCCCTTTTCCGTCTGCCTCGATGTGAAGTCCCGGCACCAGGGATGCCAGATCCATGGGCGCTTTGCGGTGAAAAAATCCGCCCTTCTTCAACTGAATCTTCGTGTCGCTGGTGAGATCGATAGTGCCGATCGAATCGTCATCGGCCCTGAGTTTGAGGGTCTGTCCGTCCCGCGAAACGATTACTCCCTGAACCTTAGCCTGTTCATCGGCAGTGAAGGTCCGCGTGTTAGGCGTGACCCCAAAAGCGAAGGTCGAAGTCAGAAACAGCGGCGCCGCAAGAGTCAAACATCTGCGTACAAACTTTCGAGAGGTAAAGTCTTTCATAAATATTCCCAAACCGGTTTTGGTGTTGCGCTTCGCAATGGCCTTTTATTTTGTGAAGCTTTACGTTCTGGCTAATTAGACTCCCATATTACCCGACAGGTAACCATCGAAAATGGGAAGCCAGTACTGCCAAAGGGTTGATTCGCCACAATTGTACTTCGAGAGCCGATTACTATAAGTAGGCCATCCCGTGCAGAACGCAACCGCAAATTCAGGCAAACGCAGAGCCTTTCTGGGCTGGTGGATGGTGGCTGCCGGATTCGTCACCTTTGGAATTGCAGTCGGTCTTCCTTATTACAACCTGTTCTTTTTCTACGATTATTTTCAGTCTTCCTTCGGCTGGAGCATCGAGCAGATTACACTCGGCTTCCCGGTTGCATCCCTGCTGACCGTTTGGGCCGGTCCGCTCCTTATACCCCGCGCGAGTCCGCGCAAGCTTATCGTGGCGGGCACAGGCCTTACCGCCATCGCTTTTGCCGGGTTCGGCCTGATGAAGGGATCTCTCGCCATTTATTTTTTGCTGTATTTCGTTTATACAGTCGGCTATATCTGCTCGGGCCCGATCCCGCACCAGCTGCTGGTGTCTTACTGGTTCCATAGAAAACGCGGGACCGCAATGGGAACCATCTACGTAGGCGTTGGACTATTTGGTGGCCTGGGATCGTTCTTCGTGCACTATCTGACGAAACATTTCGGCTTTCGAAGTGCCCTCATGTCTCTGGGCGGAGTGATGCTTCTTGCCTGGCCGCTGGCCTTGTTCTTCTTACGAGACAGGCCGGCCGAGGTCGGCCAATTTCCGGATGGCGCGGATCAGCCCCCGGCAGACATAAGGGTTTCGCCGCTCGATTGGGGTCCATTGCTACATAACAGCTCGTTCTGGCTCTTGCTCATCGGCAGCGTGTGCTCGATCGGTTCCATCGGCGCCATCAACACGCACATGAAGTTCATCTTTCGCGACGCCGGTTTCAAAAGCCAGAGCATGCTTAATGCGATCTGGACCCAGGCTTCGGTGATGATTCTCTGGTCAAGCATTATCGGTCGCGTAGGCATCGGCTATTTTGCCGACGTGTTTTCCAAGAAGCGCGTTATGACGGTAACGTACTTCATTGTTGCGATTACTATTTTGCTGCTCCTTTCGGTTAGTCCCGAGAGGCATCTCTCGGTCAATGTGTTCGCTGTTGTTTTTGGCTTTGCTATGGGCGCCGATTATATGCTGATCCCTCTGATGGCGGCGGAGCAGTTCGGAGTGAACAGCCTGGCGCGTGCCATGGCCATTATCCTGCCCGCAAATACCATCGGCCAGACCTGGTGCCCGTATCTGGCGTCATTCCTACGCCAGCATTTCGGCAGCTATGCAGTCCCGATGGGCGTGGTTTTCGCTATTGCCATGCTCGGCGCTTTAGCCATTGCTCTGCTTCCTCGAAGAGTCCATGTTACGGCGCCGGATGGATTGTTATCTCTTCCGCTGAAGCAGTAAGGTGCCGGCGGCTGCCGTCAGTTCACGAAATTCGTAGGAAGGCAGAAGCATTTGGCGCATGCATGCAGCGGGTAGCGAGTTTCGATCATCTAATAGGCAATGGTCGCGAGACTCATCGGATCGATTGCCTTGGCAGGTCTATTCTTCCTGGGTGCCTGCGGCTCTCACGAATCCCGGGAACAGCAGCAGAGAGACGCGAACACGCCGGCAGGAAAGGTTGGGCAAGCTGCACATAAAGTTGCGGTCAAGGCCGACAAGGCAGCTCGCGTGATCGGGCAAAAGTTGGACAAAGCTGCGCACGACGCTCACGCAGGCTGGAAAGAAGCAGGCCGCACGGATCAAGGCAAGAAGTAGCGATTTGGGCTAATCTCAGCCTATGCCCACACGAGTCAATCGCCAAACCGTCGATCTGTCGCAATATCCCGACTTAGTGGTTATCTATCTGGGAATGCGCGTCAATCGCCTCACGGGCCTGAAGACGTTGTTTGGATTCGGTCCTCAGATTTCCAAGTCAGTTGCCGCACAGCCAGACGGGTTGCTGGTGCACGAGAACATATTCTATTCGCTCTTCCCCGTACACATGGGAATGCGACAGTACTGGCGCGATATGGAGTCCCTTTTGTCTTGGTCCCGCTCGGAACCGCACCGCCAGTGGTGGAAAAAATTTCTGACTGATTCAGGAGGTACCGCCTTCTGGCATGAGACGTACCTGATGCGCGGCGGGATGGAAGCCATTTACGACGATGTGCCGCAGCCGGTCGGTCTTATGCGATTTGCTCCGGTGAAACCCGCGCGTGGTGCTCTGTTCGGGGCCGCTCACCGCGCTGCCCAGCGGCACGAGGGCGAGCCTGTTGTGAGTGAGAAAGAACTATACAGCTAAGCAGCAGGATCGTCTCGCGCTCTTGCCCGTTATGCTGCGAGTGCTTCTGCCTGAGCTGCAGGATTGAGGGAAAACTCGGCATATACGCGCCGCACTTCGCGAAGGTTGATCCGCACCTCCCACTCACCCGTTCCCGAACGGCGCTTCCGTGAAGTGCTCGCGTTACGATAAGCGGTGATTCGCTCGCCACGCGGGCCGAGATAAGAGAAACTTCCTTCAGCACCCGCCCACCAGACAGCGCTGAGTACCGCGTCTCCTATGAAGCGTCTCATATCTGCTCCTCGCGAACGAGAATCCGGTAGGCTTCTGCGAATGGCATGTGATATCTCCAGGTATTGATGAATGGATCAGGTCCCCAGGTTTGGTGCTCCTGCCAGATCCTTATCCCTTAGGTGTGGCCGGGGTAGGAAAATTCTCATGACGAGAAATGTTCGATGAGAGGCTGATCAAAGACGCAACAAACAGCCGCTAGTCGGTCGAGTGTTTTACCGGACCCGGAAGCCCGATTGAATAGTCTCTAAGTGTTTGAATTCGCGAGACTTATTCCCTGCGTCTCTACCGCGTATGCGCCTCGCGTGTCCATGTGTACGCGGACTTATGCCCGTCGTGCAACTCGACGAGCAACAGCCCCACGGCTTCCACTACGGCGACGGAGCGTAACACCTTCCAGCGCTTGGCCGGTTCCTTGATGGCCATTCCGCTGCGAGGGAAGCATAGGAGCCTGGGCGGATGGCGTCAAGCTTGCGAGAATATAACTGCCCTCCGTGGGCTGGAACGGGAAAAGCGAAAGCCGAGTACTACGGGGCGAGTGTCAACGCAAGTTGAGGCGGGCCTTTACGTGGGAGTCCACACCCCAAACCTCACGGCGGAGGGTATCTTTCTCTTTCCAGCGCCCTAGCGGTAAGCCGATAGCGTTTTTCAGCCTCCTTCAGCGGTGCTTGCCGGTTGCGCCCTGCAACTGCCGGAGAAAGTCGGCTAATTTCACTATGCGAGTCCCGGCGTGACTGCCGAGCGGGAGGATATGCTTCTTGTCGCCGGTGACGATGTAATCGCTTTTGGCGGCGGCGGCGCATTCGAGAATCCGGTTATCGGACGGGTCGGCCTCGATGATGTCGAGCGTTTCCGTGGGCGTGACGGAATGCGTTAGCCGTTCGATGCGTTCCTTCACTTCTTGAAGCGCTTCGTCGGGGTAAGCGAAATCCTCACGCAACACCCGCAGGATTTCGGATTTGACGGGCTCCGAAATGTCCAGACGGAAAACGCCCGCGCGGGCCAAGTCGAGAAAATGGCGCGGCTTGCCGCCGAAATGGATGCCGGAAATGTAAATGTTGGTATCGGCGGTAACGCTGGCCACGCCGCTAGCGCTCGTGTTTTTGGTTCTCTCGCGCCCGCTCTTTTGCGCGGCGCTGGTGGATGATACGGTCTACATCGCCCTCCTTGATGCCGAGCTTGCGGGCCTGCTGTTCGCCGAACTGGTAGACCTTTTGCCAGCGGCGGTCTTCGATATAGCGCTCGACGGCCTTCTGCAGCACCTCATCGAGCGTGATGTGTTCCGCCTGCGCGGCCTGTTCCGCTTGGTTTAGCAAGGCGGGGGAAATAGTCGCGTGTACGTTTTTTTCCGGTTCCATTGTGGCATCCGCCCTGAGTTGGTTCATACTTTCAGGTTACGGTAGCGGCGTCTTGAGCGTGTGTCAACCGGTGACCCATTCTGCTCTCCGGCCTTTCGGTCGGCTCCTGCCTTCCCTAACAGAAGCTATCCTTTCCCGCTGGGCTGTTCCCATTACACGCTGGAAGTGTGATTTCTCTGTAAGCTATTGATTTATAAATGGTGCTGGAGGTGGGGGTCGAACCCACATGATAAGTGAATAACGCGGGATTTTGAGTCCCGTGCGTCTGCCAGTTCCGCCACTCCAGCCGGGAGGGTACTAACGAGTATAGCCAACCCGCTTACCCCGGACGAATCGCGGCGGGCATGGTACTCGATGCGCCCGCTCGAGACCGGATGAAGGCTGAAAACACGGACGGGACTGCGCTATGGTAGTTACGTGGGACACGGGTTCTGTTGGTGCGCTCACTAAAGTGTTCTAAATCCAGGCTCGGTTCGCTGACCGTGGTGGCGCCGGTCGTGCAGATCCGCCAAGCGAAATTACAGGAGGATTGAGCCAGGACCACGTATGGGGTTACAGGGAAAAGCAAACGGGCCGATTCTAACTCAGAGCCTTTTCAACACCGTACAGCTACCTAGATCTGCCTGGCGAAGCTACTCTACCAGCGGGGTCGTGCATGCCTTGCTGATCCTGGTTTTGCTTTCAATCACCATACCCGTTCTAAAAGAAGAGCCGGAGAAGCGAATCTCTCAAACCGCCGTTCTGATCGCGCCTCCATTGCCCGATTACCAGCCCAAAATCGTGCGGCCGCCTCTAACGCAGGTTCAGAAACCCGTAGTGGCCAAAACCGTGATACCTCCTCCCAGGCCGCTTCGAGTCATGAAGCCGATCGAGGTAAAGCCGGTTGAGAGGCCTAAACCCCAGGTGATGGCTGCCGCGCCGGAAATTAAGAGCGTCTCTCCCACCCCTACTCTCTCGCCGCTTACAGAGCCGAAACTGGCTCCGGCGCCGAAACCCGCCGTCCGCACCGGCACATTTCAGCCGGCTGAGCTCGCCAAGGGCCCTGTCGCGCCCAAAGTCACGAAAGTTGGCGGGTTTGGCGATCCGAACGGTGTTCCGCCTTCCCCCAACTCCCGTCCATCCCAGGCGATGATGGCAAGAATAGGTTCGTTTGATCTACCGGAGGGCGGCGGCCATTCCGGCGGTGGCGGACGCAGCGCTTCGGGCGGAGTCCAACAGACCTCCTTTGGAAACGGTGGACAAGATAGCGCGAACTCCGCGAGCGCTCATGCCGCGGGGACCGTGAAAACTGGCGCTTTCGGCGAAACCCCGATCAGCGCTGCGCCAAACACGCCAGCGGCTCGCCCGCAGCCATCGCAACCGGCTTTTACGCCGGTGGAGATCATATCTAAACCCAAGCCTGCATACTCCCAGGAAGCACGCAATCTCAAGCTGGAGGGCCAAGTCTCACTAGACGTGGTCTTCCTTTCCACCGGATCGGTCAAGATTGTGCGTGTGGTTCACGGACTGGGCCATGGTTTGGACGAGGCCGCTCAACAGGCTGCGCAACGCGTCCGATTCCGGCCCGCCACACGGGGAGGCGTGCCGGTCGACACGAACGCAACCATCTATATAACTTTCGAACTGACCTAAGAGTTATCCGCTATATCCGAGTTATTCACTTCATGTTTTCAAAAAGCGCACAGGCCGCGATCTCGCGCCACCAGATAGAAGAGGGATTTCGGCGGACTTGGGCGCGAGTCGCGTGTCCGTTGTGCGCGAGACTTCCCAAGACCCGAAAAGTATCCTACCGATTTATCCACTCTGCGGCGCTACTGACGATAGCGGTCTCACTCGCGTCAGCGCAGGATTCTGCTACTCCTACGCAGTCATCGCGGCCTGTAGCCGATCCGTCGCAAGATCTGAATCACGTGCTATGGCAGGCCAATTCCACACCCGCCCGCAATCTGGACGAGGTGATCGATCGAGCAATTAACGCCGAGCACCTATTAACCGATAGGCTTCGGACCAAAGAACCGGTTATCGAGACCTACATCCAGGAGATGAAGAAGGATCCCGACTTGGGACTCGTTCCTTCCCACGATTTTTATTTTCTCGGCAAGCTAAACATCACAAATGGGGTGGTCGACGACTCTTTTCTGCCGCGAAGGAGCATTCTGAAGACGGTTCCCCATTTCTTTACTTCCTTCTTCAGCACGCAATATTTCCCTACCGGCTTCGCCGACGAAATGTTTTTGGACACCAGAGGTTTCGACCGCGCGCACTACCAGTTTGAGTACGTGCGGCGAGAGTTCCTGGGTGAGGTCCGCTGTTTCGTATTGGATGTTCGTCCCCAGCGAGGCGCCGGCAGGTTCCGCTTCGAAGGGCGGATCTGGATCGAAGATCAGAACTACAATATTGTTCGCTTCAACGGCCATTATGTCCCGTCGCCCAATGATGAGTTCTCGCACTTCGAATCCTGGCGCGTCAATGCCGGCGGATTTTGGTTGCCGGCGTACATTTATGCGCAAGACGAAGGGTATCGCTGGGGACCGGTCCATACTGCTCCGATGAGGGCGCAGACTCGGCTCTGGGATTACGAAACTTCCAAGGATAGAGCGCAGGAGGCTTTTACCGAACTCACAGTCGAAAGCCCGCAGGGTGTCCGCGATAACAGCCAGTCGAGTCCCAACGGCTACTCTCCCGTTCAGGAGGAGCGTCTGTGGGAACAACAGGCCGAAGAGAATGTCGTCGGCCGCTTACAAAGGGCCGGCCTGGTCGCTCCCGCCGGTGATGTAGATCAGGTTCTCGATACGGTTCTCAATAACCTCGAGGTAACGAACAACATCAACACGGACCCGCCGGTACACGCGCGCATTCTTTTGACCACTCCGCTGGAATCCGTCGCCGTTTATCACACAATCTTGATCAGCCGCGGCTTGGTTGACGTGCTGCCTGACGAGGCCTCGCTCGCCGCAGTGCTGGCGCATGAGCTGGCGCACGTACTCCTGGCCCATTCGATCAACACTAAATATGCGTTTGCGGATCGATTGCTGTTCGACGATCCCGACACTCTCCGGAAGGTCGAAATTGCCAGAACGCGTTCCGAAGAGGACGCAGCAGATCAAAAAGCGATTCAGCTGTTGAAGAATTCACCTTATGGCACCAAGCTGCCTCAAATCGGCCTGTTTCTGCGAATGCTTTCGGCTCGCAGTGACGATGTTCCACATTTGATCAAACCACTTCTGGGCAATCGGATGTCGGATACCAAAAAGGATCTGCGCCTGTCCGGATTGATGGATGTCGCGCCGGAACTCGAGATCCGCGACAAGAATCAGATTTCCGCCTTGCCTCTTGGCTCGCGCGTCATCGTCGATCCCTGGTCGGACCGGTTGCGTCTCCTCAAGGCGCAAACCACCAGTTTGACCTCGGCAAAAGAGAAGATGCCATTCCAGGTGACGCCATTCCGTCTGTATCTCGTTCGCGAAACTGCTGCTGCGGCTCCGTCGCAATCACAGCCGGCGGCCAATCCTCCCACTGCTGCGGTAAATACGCCAACTGCAGATCGAAATCCGGTGCCCCCGCCGCAGTAGCGGTGCTCAAAACGAGAGTTCTTGACCGATTTCTCGTAGGCACACCCGGTCGGAGGAACGCCCGGCAGCCGATAGGAGCCGCTCGATGGGCTCTTTCTTAGGCTCTCGGCCCAATTGAAATGTCTGATGATGCACGGGCAAGATCAATTCCGCTCCTGCGTCGTTGGCCATCGCCAAGGCTTGCTCAGGATTGCAGTGCACATGGATCCAGGGATCGTACGCGCCAATTGGCATTATCGCGAGATCGATCGGTCTTGAAGATTTCAACTGCTTAAAGCGGGAGGTCTGCGCTGTATCGCCCGCAAACAGCACCTGGCGGTTGCCGATCTCCAGGAGATAACCGTTGTAACCGCGATACACGTCGCTCCGCATGCGCGCTCCCCAATGAGCGACTTCAAAAGCTTTCACGCTTGCTGGTCCCACTTGAACACGCTCGTTCCAGCGCAGTTCCTGAACCTTCGCGTAGCGCTTCGGCCTTAACAGATCATCTGTCCGCTGAGCCGTTATCACGTGTGTCTTCGCGCTTTCCAGAAGGCGCAAGCTGGGCAGATCGAAATGATCCATATGGGCATGCGACAACAATACGAGATCGATCGGGGGCAGTTTTGGCGGATGAAGCGCCACATCAACCAGTCGCTTAATACCCAGGGTGAACGGCCCAAAATTCAATCCCACTCGCAGGCTGAACACCGGATCCGTCAGAATAGTGAACCCATCGATCTTCAAAAGAACCGTACTGTGGCCCAGCCAAGCGATATGTATGCCCGTATCCGGCCAAACGACAGGATTCGGGCGATGCGGAGCAGGAGCCGTCTCTCGCTTGTATTCCTTTGAAAGTTCGCGCAGAATAGCCGGGGCAGCTCTGCGGATAAACCTCGCTGTCTCAGGGGCGCGCGTCAACCGGTTGGACAACGTAGCCTTGCGCGGTACGCGGGCAGGTCTTCTAAATTTCGAATGCTCCACTACATCTATTAGATGCTTAAATAGACCGGAGATTCACTCCAAACACCAATCATGCGGAAACAATCGTCTTCGCGAACACCTTCCATGCGCGAAAAAACTCTGGGCCTGGAAACCCAAATCGATCGACGTGATCTTTTGAATTCCACGCTGCTGGCGGCAGGCGGCGTGCTGCTCAGCTCCGTGACACCTCTGCAATTGCTGGCAGAACAGGATTGGACAGGTTACGGCGGCGTCGGCGACTACTCATCATCGAATGGCAACACCTATGAAGTGATGTCCTCCGGCCACCAGATTCGCGACCGCAAATTCGAAGGGAAGCATGTAGCGCCGATCGATACGCACGAGCAATACGATTGCGTCATTGTCGGTGGTGGCATCAGCGGCATTGCCGCGGCTCTTCTGTTCAGCCGCCAATCTCACCGGTCGAAGAGTTGCCTTGTAATTGATAATCATCCGGTTTTCGGGGGTGAAGCCAAGCGCAATGAGTTCAACGTCGATGGCCAGCGATTAATGGCTCACCAGGGTTCGGCGGCCTGCTTTCCACCGCTGCCCGATACCTTTCTCGCTGGCTTCTACGACTCGATCAAAGTAGACTGGCAGGATTTTCGCTATCAGCAATGGACGGGTTCGCAGCCGCCTGTACCGATAGAAACGGCTCCCTATCCTGTCGGCGGAAAGACCTCCGGATTCTTTTTCGGCGCGAAGTTTGGCCACCCGGAAGGTCTGTGGCTGATTGATCCTTGGGGCAAAGAACTGGCTGGCGCGCCCATACCGGATCAGGCACGCCGCGAATTGTTACAGATGCGCGAAACGGATCGCAAGCCCTTCTCAGCGCACCGCTATCAGCCCAAAGTGCACGGCGATGACGCTTCGAGACATCTTGACAGCGTCACTCTCGAACAACACCTGACGGAAACTTACGGTCTGAGCCCCGCCACGATCCGAACCTTTCTTTCTCCTATCACGGGCGGCGGCTCGGGTATCGGGGCGGACGTGCTCTCCGCCTATGCTGAATACGCGGCGGATGTGCTTCTGCCCTGGCAATACGACAAAGGTGCACAGATGTTCCCCGGCGGTAACGCGGGTATCGCCCGGCACATGTTGAAACAACTGATTCCCGGTTCCATATCTGGCTCCGCTAGCATGCAAGATATCTGTCGCGGCCGAATCAACTTCGAGTCTCTCGATCGAATTGGGCAGCCGGTCCGGGTCCGCCTCGCTTCTACTGCCATTTCCGTCCAGCATGATACCGATCCTGAGAAGTCCAGTTGCGTGAACGTCGATTACACCAGGGGCGGCAAGCTGTTCCGCCTAAAAGCCAAAAGCGTCATTATGGCGGGCGGCAGTTGGACCACGAAACACGTGGTTCGTGACATGCCCCAGAACTGCCGCGATGCTTATGCTCAGTTTCATCGCGCTCCGTGCCTGATGGCGAATGTAGCCGTGCGGAACTGGCGGTTCCTTTATAACTTGGGGTTGACCGAGTGCCAGTGGTTCGAAGGAATCGGTAACTACATCACCATGCGCAAGGTAGCGACATTCGGTACAGATCCGGCCACCATCGGTCCGGATACTCCCACCGTCATCAATTTAAAAATTCTTTTTTCTTATCCGGGAGAATCGCTTCAAGCGCAGACAGTTCGCGGCCGTACGGAGCTGCTGTCAACTCCGTTTCGCGCTTATGAGGAGCGTATTCGGGAACAGTTCACGATGCTGTTTGCTCGCACTGGATTCGACCCCGCCCGTGACATTGCCGGCATTATCCTGAACCGCTGGGGTCACGCCTACTTGAGTCCGCAGCCTGGCTTCTTCTTCGGTGAAGACGGCAAACCCGCTCCGGGCGAAGTCATCCGCCAGCATCCCTACGGCCGTATTGTGTTTGCGAATTCTGATCTCTCCGGCATCATGGACCATCGCATGTCCATTCTCGAGGCGCAGCGCGCTGTTGAACAGGTCCTCGCCCGCGCAAGCTGATCGTTATTGCGGAGGCGGTGGCTTCTGCGTTGCGGGTTTCTGATCATCTCCGCCGAACGTGATTGTAGATTCAGCTTCGAATTTGCGATAGTCGCCGAACTGCATCTCATTTCTGGTCTGGTCCTGAGCGGCGGCTAACAAAACGGACGCATTTGCCGGCAGTAGGTATTTCTGATTGCCGATCGGAACCTCATCGTATTCGATGGTAGTAACGATGCTCTTGATCTGAACCTCTGCCGGTATTTCCGTGGTGCCGCTGGTAACCCGCCAAACCGCGCCGCTATCGGGATCTCCGTAAACCGAGCCGTGATACGGCACAATTGCCTTGATATAGTTTGTCAGGCTCATGCTGGAGTGAGCACGGTCAATCGCATAATCAAACCTCGCCACGCGATGACCTCGCACGCTATCCCAACCACCCCACGAGAACTTGGCTTGTGAGGTTTCATCAAATATCTTGCTCAGCAAGATGCCGAATTCACCTTCTGTCGAGAGCGGTGATCGCAGACGGGTTCTGTTATCGCGAACCGGCTTGTTATTCACCAGTTCGAGAGTTCGCTGTTCCCGCCCGTTACTAAACACCAGCTTGACGGTGAGAGTGTCATGTTTGTGCCAGTGCTTCCCGTTCTTATCCGCCAGAAACTCTTCTGTAGTCTGGTGACATATGAAGTCCGGCAGCTTCGCTAAGTAGTTATCAGCATACTGCGCTATCGCCGCGAGCATCTTCTGCTGCTCGGCATCGGAAGGAGAAGCTTCCTGCGGACGGGCCCGCAACCCAGCCAAGAGGAAGATCACGCAGCACATAGTGATCGACGCACGTTTCACGGCTAATGCCTTCCTCATGGCAAACTACTGCCGTTGTATCACGCCGCGCATGCGCCGGAATGACTGTGTCGAAGGCAATCGGTAATCATGGAGGAATGGCGGCCGTCCTGGTACGTTTTACTGTGCTGATGGTTCCCGTGATTGCGATCCTCACCGCCGTTTGCGCCACGGTTCCACTCCCGGATCAGGAACTGCTCCCGAACGATCCGTCGAACGTGGGTCGCCGCACTTCGCGTAGAGTCCAACAACCGGGTGTCTTCCGTGAATATCCTGGCTGGGAATATGAAAATTACCCGATCCCGCCCGACTATAACGTGCCTGCCGAATGGGTCTTCGCCCGCTTCATGTATCGCGCCGTCGAGACCGGCTATGGCCGAAGATCCAACTGGACCATCGATTATCCGCGCTCCGATCGTCACCTATCCGCAGCCGTTAGGCGTCTGACTCGCATCGACGCGCGCTCCGCAGAAGAGCCCGTAGCCGCTGAGGACGGCGATGATATGTATAACTGGCCGTGGTTGTACGCGGTCGAAGTCGGCCACTGGGATCTGACGGATCTCCAAGCGGCCAAACTTCGCGATTTCATCAATCGCGGAGGTTTCTTCATGTGCGACGATTTCCACGGCACGTGGGAGTGGAACACTTTCACAGCCAGTATGAAGAAGGTTTTTCCAGATCGCCCGATCGTTGAAATCCCGGATAGCGATCCAATTTTTCATACTGTTTACGATCTTGATGAGCGCTATCAGGTCCCCGGTGAACAGTTCGTTTACTCTCACCGTACTTTTGAAAAAGACGGCTATCATGCCAGATGGCGAGGCATCTACGACGAGCATGGCCGTCTGGTAGTCGCGATCTGTCACAACATGGATCTGGGTGACTCATGGGAGCACGCCGACAATCCGGTCTATCCGGAGCAGTATTCGGCGTTAGGATTTCGCATCGGCGTCAATTACATCGTGTATGCGATGACGCACTAGGCGCGAGAACCAGTTTCCAGAAGAGAAAGTATCTTCGGAGAACTTGATATTCGGGTGGGGAACTAAGTGGAGCTGAAAGAGGTCGGAAGAGAAGTTGAAGATGGGAAAGCAACCGCCGCTTTCCCCCATTCAAGATCACCCATTTACATCTCATGAACGAAGATTTTTAGTAGACGATTACCGGCGGATGCATGCGCGTTGGAAGTTCCTTTCGCACACGACGGTAGCCGGGGCGGAGTGCCGTCCGGACGGAATTTGTAGCCTCTAACTACATGAAAGTAAAGGGCAATTATTTTTCGCTACTTCTGTCACCGGCTTGGAGGATGTCTGGAAGCTCGGTGAAAAACTCGCATGCCGGCAGCTTTATAAGCCGCTCTTTTAAGACGCGACGGAATTCACAGAAAACCAGAGAGATTCTCTTCGATCACACAAGTGGGTCACACAAGTCGAACTTTTTTTGTTTCTCTGACAAATCAACCAGTTAACTCGTAACTCGAAACGGCAGCCGTAAGCTGGTCCTTAATACTCGCGGCTGAGAAGCGCTCCCCGCGCTCTTACATCCTCAGCCCAGGAACAATCATGAAATCGATTTGCCTTTTCCTACTCCTCACACCGTTGTTGGCGGTGGCTCAGACCCGAACTGATTTCAATTCGCAGGTAAACAACCTACCGTTCGTGAGCGCGATGGCGCAGCCATTCTCCGCAAAGGGAGATTGCGTTACCGACGACACAAATGCCCTGCAATCGGCTCTGAACGCGCATCAGTATGTGTGGCTGCCAAAGCCGCCAGGCGGTTGTTATCTGGTCTCGAAGACGCTGATTCTTCAGTACGGCGATTATCTTTATGGCGCCTCGGCCAATAATCCGAATGACGGCGACCCAACCGAAGGAGTAGTGATTCGCCTGGCGCCGAACAGTAACGTTCCACTGCTTGAGACATTCGACAGCCAGGATCCGGCCGGCGGCGGCAATGAGTATATGGCTGTCGAAAATGTCGTGTTCGACGGCAACGGCTCGAATCAAACTGCCGAGCTCCATGGACAGGCCCTGGTTGACTATCGCGGCACGTTTATCCAGACATTTCTGCGCCACGTCGTGATCACTAATGCCTTTGGACCCGGGCTATTCACCGGGTCGACGGAGTTGGATAACGTCTGGATCATTGGCTGTTCAACCAGCAGTTATTCCTGGATTCATAACCCGGGAGCTGCCGGTTTGGGAGCCCTGATGGTGAATCAGGTCTATGTGGAAGATCAGACCACGCCCAGCAACGGACAGTACCGCTCGCCTTGGAACGGAAGCGTGAACGATCCTACGACGTACGCGCACGCAATTTGGTTCAACGGACTAAGTAGCGCAACCATCAATCAATTGCACTGCGAATCGGCGGCTACTTGCCTGGATTTCAACGATGTTCAGACCTTAACGATTCACGGCATCAGCGGCTCTCGAATCGGCAATCCCGCATCGAGCGATCCCACAGATCAGTACCTGATGCGCGCATTGAATTTAAATGCTTTGAATCTGACATTCTCGGCTGCCTACTTTGATCAGAGCGGTACCAGCTATACAGGCACGTTCAACAATTCCCGTATTTTTGGTCTCGCGAGCGGGCTTGTGAGTAATGATTTGTATCAAACTCCGGTGGGCGAAACGACTTGGCCGTTCTACACCTGGGGACGTTACGACCAGAGCTACACGGGCGTGCCATTCCTGGGCGAGCGATCTGTAGTGGGCAACGAATTATGGATCCAGCAGGTAGGAGCATACAGCCCCAATCGGTTAGCTATTTTTGACAACACGGGCGGGCCAAACGGCTCTTACGCATTCTTCGAACGAAACGGAAGCCAACTGAATCTCGGCTTTAGCCCGGGGCCCTGGGACGCGAACGAGCTGACCATGTTCCAGCTGAACTACTTCGGATCGGGGAATTCCGCAAACAATGTGCAGATTAACGGTGGTCGCCTGCAAACGGGAACACAGAGCAACACAGACATGAACGGAGAACTTACAGTCTCGGCGGCAACTTCGACGAGCTATTCGTTCGCCGGATATTATCTCGTTCATCCCGAGTGCACCGTGACTCCACAGTTCGATATCGGAACGGGCAATCGATTCTGGATCACTTATTCCGGAGTGTCATCATTCAAGGTGAATTTCGCGCAGGCCGTCACCGGGAATGTTTCGTACGTCTGCCTTGGCCGAAATTAAGAGCGAATAATAAGCGAGCCTCTCGCGAAAGTGCGGGAGGCCGGGCCTCCTCGCTGATAATAACGAAGAGACCCGAACGGCACAGTGAGAATTTTAGAGAGCGTGAAGTCACCTTCGTGGCAATCTCGCAAGGTGCTGGCCGTGCACCTTGTGCTTCTCTCTTTGCTCTGCTCGCTACCGGATTGGATCGGGATCTTAGTTAATCACGGCGACTACACGCCTTTCTCGGTTTCTCCTTCCGTTTCCGCACTCACATTCGACGAAACGCATGCGTATGCTCCGCCGGCGCGACGTTTCATGCTGACCGGAAGAATCCCCGCAGAGACCGACAACTTCGAACACAGTAACTTTTCGGCGGGCATCCCCCGAATTCCACCGATCATTTTGGGCGGCATGGGAAGGCTTCTCGGAGGTCTCGGCCGCGCCTTCATAGCCGCCGATTGTATCTTCCCTGCAGCTCTGTTTGTACTTCTCTACATCCTCGCGGGCACCGTCATCCGGCAGCTTGACCTCAGATTACTGGTTACCTGGAGCTCTATTCTGATTCCGTTCGCAGTACTGAACGTCTTCTGGATGGGCGATGACGCATTAGTCACTCCGCTCGAGATCACGCGAACGCCACAGCCGGAGATCTCTTTTTTCGTGTTGATCCTGTCCGTTGTTCTATTGGCAGAGGCCGTGCGCGAAGGAGCACCCTGGTCGTGGACCATCGGCGCCGGTGTCGCTTCGGGGGCGGTGGTCTACTGCTATTACTTCTACGCCCTGGCCTGGGGACTCACTCTTGGCTTGATGCTCTTGTGCGGCCTGTTCTGGAGATCGCAGCCGGTTTGGACGCGTGTAGCCGTTACGCTCGCCATGATGATAGCGATAGCAATTCCCGATGTCATGGCCTCACTTCGTGGGAAGGAGCAAGGCGGCCAGACGTTCCTTCTCGAGCGCATGGGCGCATACACGCACCGGCCCGATCTCCTGCCGCTTCTATGTGCCGTTCCGCTCACAGTCGTCCTGCTCGTTTCCGGCAAGAAATACTGCCGAATATACCCGGCCTATTTCGTTCTGACAGCGCTGGTTGCGGCATCGTTGTACAGCATGAATTCTCAGATCTTTTCGGGATATGAGACGCAGAGCTGGCATTTCTGGAAGAGGCTTGCTCTCCCCGTCTGTTTTTTCATCCTGGCAACCGGTACCGCCTGCCTTGTTAGCAGGTCGAATCCGTTGCGCTTTGATTACTGGCGCATCGCCGCGCGTGTGATGCTGCTTCTGCTGATCGTTGATACAACCGCGCGGTTGACCTACGTCGGCGTTCGGGTTGCTTCGTTTCATCGTGCGACGAATCCCGGTATCGCGATGCTGACCTGGGTTCGGACACATCTGCCGGCAGGCCAGGTGATCGGAACCATCAACCCTGAACTGATTTTGCTGATTCCGGCTTTGACAGCCGATTACACTTACGCTCCGAGCGGTCTGCGATCGCTTACGTCGACCGCCGAGATCATCAGCCGCTACTTCGAGGTCGCTTGTCTGATCGGCGATTCTCCATCGGAGATTGCCCGCCTCGCCGCTGTGCCGAATCACCTGGGTCACTCGACCGAATTGTTACAGGCACTCGGCCTCAGTTACACCGGCGATCCTGCCGTCTATAAGTCGTTCGTCACCCAATATCGGGATGCTTATTCAAAATGTTCCCGCCCGCGCTGGCGCCTTGATTACCTGGTAATTCCGGCGAGTGCGGGATCGATAGCGCAGCGTTGGCCATGGGCCCGTGTGATCTATTCAAATTCGTTGTACCGGCTGCTCGATTTAAACACCGCAAAGGGCGCAGCTGCGCGCCGCCATCTTACAGCGAGGCCGCGAAATGCCGAAAAAGTTTTAGTTGCTCAGGACATTCGTTGATTTGATCTTCTGGATGCCACTGCACTGCCAGTAAGAAGCGTTTATCCGGTTGCTCGAGAGCCTCTATGGTCCCATCCCCGACGGCGCGCGCAACCACTCGCAATCCGTCGCCTACTCGATCGGCAGCTTGATGATGACGAGAATTCACTCGCCATTTCGAGGTACCCGCGATTCGCCCGAGCAGACTCTCTTCATCGATCAGAACCTCGTGCGCGGGCAACCCTTTATTCTCTGCTATGAAATCGTGCCCCGAGCCGGGAGGCAGGTGTTGCACCAACGTCCCGCCATGATGCGCATTGAGAATCTGTAGCCCCCGGCAGATAGCCAGGATCGGGAGGTCTCTTGCCATCGCCTCGTCGATCAAGCGCCACTCGATTTTGTCCCGGCCGTCGTCCGGTGTATCGGTTTCCGGCGCAGGTTCGGCGTGATAGAGCCCGGGATTGATATCCGTACCGCCCATGAGAAGAAGTCCATCCACATCGTCAAGTTGAACCTCTTGAGCAACATCCGCTGGTACCGGCTGCATTCCGCCTGCCAGGACCGCATCGGCGTAAGGCCTCAACTTCTTGGGATGGCGGAAGGGGATCAGTACGCGTTTCGGCATGCCTGTTTCCTTTATCGCATTTCTTCTGTGCCTATCGATTCATGACTCTCCTGAATTTCACCTCTGCGTGCTAATCTTTAGCTTCCTATCGCGTTATGCCCGACCGGAAGTTGCAGGTAATTCCCATAGGCGGACTGGGCGAGTTCGGGATGAACTCGATGGCACTGCGCTACGGCGATGACATCATCGTCATCGATGCGGGAATGATGTTTCCCGAATCCGAACTGCTGGGTGTTGACATCGTAACACCCGATTTCAGCTACTTAGAGCAACATGCCGCGATGGTGCGGGGCCTCATCCTCACACACGGGCATGAGGACCACATCGGGGGCGTTCCGTTCCTGCTTTCGCAGCTCAATCTTCCGGTTTACGGAACGGAGTTCACCCTGGCGCTCGTGGAACGCCGGCTCGATGAACACGAAATGCTCGATGATTCGAAGCTGAATGTGGTTAAGGCGGGCGATCGGCTGACCTTGGGGCCGTTCGAGATCGAATTCATCCGGGTAACCCACTCGATCGTGAGCGCCGTCGCGCTGGCGATCACGACGCCGCTGGGCGTAGTGATCCACACGGGCGATTTCAAGGTCGATCCCACGCCAACCGATAACGAGCTGTTCGATCTGCACACACTGGCCGACTACGGCAAGCGGGGAGTGCTCCTGCTGCTCTCTGATTCCACGAACGTAGACCGCCCCGGCTATACAGAGAGCGAGCGCGCTGTGGGACCGAGATTGGAAGATCTGTTCGTGCGCAGCGAGCGGCGCCTGGTCATCTCGTGTTTTAGCAGTTCAATTCATCGCCTGCAACAGATCCTCGATCTTGCGGACGAGTATGGCCGTAAAGTCGCTTTCCTCGGGCGCAGCATGCTCAACGTCACCGAGATTGCCCACAATATGGGCCTGCTCTCGATTCCCGATTCGACCCTCTTGCGCCCGCAAGACATCATGCAGACGGCTCCGGACAAAGTGGCCGTGATTGTATCGGGTACTCAAGGCGAACCGATGTCAGCCCTTTCGCGGGTAGCCGTGGACAATCATAAGCATCTCTCTTTACAGTCCGGCGACACGGTAGTTCTGAGTTCCCGAATCATCCCGGGCAACGAGAAGGCGATCTATCGCATGATGAATCACATTGCGCGGCGCGGCGCCAACCTTGTCTACGGAACCATGAACCCGCCGGTCCATGTTTCCGGTCACGCCAGCGAAGAAGAATTGAAACTGGTGTTGAACCTCGTTCGACCGCGCTATTTCGTGCCGATCCATGGCGAGTACCGGCAATTGTCCAGACACGCGGCACTCGCTCAGCATCTCCGGTCTGCCGGTTTAGCAGACACATTCGTGCTCGAAACTGGCGAGACTCTGGAAATCGATCACCTCGGCGCGCGGCCCGGCGGTAAGATTACCGTCGGCCGCATCTGTATCGATTCCGGCTCGCTCGACGATGTCGTGGAAGACATCATCATCCGCGACCGTCGCCATCTCTCGGAAGATGGATTCGTCTTGCCAATCATCGCCATTAATAAGAACACGGGAAGGAGCGAAGGACTGCCCGAAATCGTGAGCCGCGGCTTTGTTTCGAGTGACGGCTCTACCGTTCTCCAGGAGGCCCGTAGTGTCGTGGCACGAACGCTGGAGACGTCAACCGCCGAGGAGCGCGGCGATTGGGGCGTCATGCAGGAGAAGATCCGCACCGATCTGAAGCGTTTCCTGACGAAGGAGACCCAGCGGCGTCCGCTGATTATGCCCGTAATCCTGGAAATTTAACCGCAACTCGCCTCGCCTCATCTGCTATAGAATGGATCTCGTATCCCCTAGGAGGGTCTAAATGAAGAAGTTGGCCTTTGGATGTTTTCTCGCCGTCTCAGTGTTTTCCTTTGCCGCTGCCGCCGATCAGATGACCGGCTACATCTCGGATGCAATGTGCGGCGCAAAGCATAGTTCTCCGAGCGCGGCAAATACAAAATGTATTGAAAAATGCCTCAGCGGGGGCTCCGATCCCGTGCTGGTCAGCGATGGCAAAGTAGTAAATTTGGACGCCGATTCGAAAGACAAAGCGAAAGCGTTCGCCGGAAAGAATGTCACGGTCGACGGCACGATGAGCGGTGACACGCTGAAAATCAGCTCGATCAGCGAAGCAAAGTAAGCGATTTAGTGCTGAAATTCGAGGTCTAGCCGGCCGGCTGGACCTCGGTAAAGAACTGCCAGGTTTTTCAGCTTGTGCTTGCCGTCGAGCGGGAAGTATAAGTAGCCATCCACCTCGTCTGTCGTTTCCTTGGCAGGCAGCTGTTTCGCCTTCAAAGCCTCCAACAACGTCGTGTTTCCCTGATTCTTCTCATCCATTTTCGTATGGGTGACAGTAGGCGTTGGGTTGCCGGGCGAGCTATTCCCCCCTCCGACTCCGCCCATCATTATTCCGCCCATTCCAATCGAAGAGCCGGTTTTTTTCACCGTCTCAGCGGAATGGGACAGCACCATGGCGCCGTTTCCGGCTAGTTCCTCAGGTTCGAATGGTTTGGAGCGCTCGCCGTCGTCGTGGGCAAGAAGAATAAAGTCGTCCGGGCTGACCTGAACCGGCTTGTCGGTTTTCGGGATCACCTTCACATCCAGAAGAACGATTCCCGCTCCGGCGTCGGCGCCGAGCTTCTGCTTCACTTCATCGTGATTGAGGACAATGGTCGCAACGATATCCACCTGTTCGTTACTGGCACTGCTCGTCGGTGAAATTACTTTCTTCGCCGCAAGACAAGCGCCAGCCGCAACCATCACCAAACTGAGACCGGCCAGAAAACGCATCAGTGAACTACTTCTCTTAACAAAAATATCATTTCTCAAGCCGTGGGAATGAATGAGAAGATAGCGGTTGGTGAGTGCTAAAGACACTTCTCCCTCCAAAACGCCGATCCGGGTGAGGTCGAATCGCCCTGGATGGGTTTCTCTCGCGGTGTCGCCCACACTCGAATCCAGAGAACAAATCTCGCAGTGTTTCCGTCCTCATCTGGACGAGCTGCCGGAAGGACTGGCAGATGCTTTGTTACTGGCGGCCGATGAATTAGTCGGCAACGCCATGGAACACGGTTGCAGGCTCGAACCCGACCACTGCATTGACGTCTCACTCATCAGAACAAATCGCGTGATTCTGATCTATGTGCGCGACGATGGCGCTGGTTTTTCCCTGGGAGACATCGGCCACGCTGCTGTGAGTAATCCCCCGGACAACCCGCTCCTCCATACAGAGCTGCGCTCGCAGAAAGGCATGCGGCCCGGAGGCTTTGGCATCATGCTGGCCAGGCAGGTTGCCGATGAATTGATTTACAACGAATACGGCAACGCGGTGATGCTAATTAAATATCTTGACGCTCCACCTGCTGTTTCTTCGTAATGTCTTACTCGGCCGCTTTTAGGTGAGCGTCGAAAAAATCCGTCATCTCCTGATAGAGCGGCCGGCGCAGAGGCCCGCTCACCCCGTGGGTCTTTTGCGGATAAATCTGCATGAAGAACTGCCTGTCGGATTTTTCGAGCGCGTCAGCCATTTGCATCGTGTTTTGAAAAAGCACGTTGTCGTCTTCCATGTTGTGTACGATAAGCAGCTTCCCTTCGAGCTTATTCGCGTTCTTCACATTTGAGCTGGCATCGTATCCCTGCGCATTCGCATCGGGAAGACCCATGTAGCGTTCTGTATAAATGGTGTCGTAGTTGTGCCAGTCATTCACCGGCGCCCCGGCCACCCCCACTTTGAAAATATCCGGCGCAAATAACAGCGCACGAATCGTCATGTAGCCGCCGTAACTCCATCCGGTGATTCCGATTCGTTTCGGATCGACAAAGCCCATCTGGATAAGATGCTCGACACCCAAGCGCTGGTCTGCGATCTCGATCTTTCCCAACTGATGGTAGATACCCGATTCAAACGCCAGGCCCCGGCCCTTTGAGCCGCGATTATCGACCTGCCAAACCACATATCCGCGACTGGCCAAGACCTGTTCCCAGTTGAGACCCGACCAATGATTTCTCACCGATTGCGCGCCTGGGCCGCCATACACATAAACAATTGCCGGATACTTTGTAGACGGTTGAAAATTCGCCGGACGAATAAGACGCGCATAAAGTATGGTCCCGTCCTCGGTCTTTAAAGTAACAATCTCTTCGGGAATGAGTGCATACTCGTCCGAAAGGCTCTTGTCTACCGGTTGAAGAACGCTCACCTGCTCGCCGTCTCCTGTGGCAAGCACGGTTTGCGGTGGCTGCTTCAGGCTCGAGTAACTGTCTACGAAATAACTTCCGTTCTCGTTGGCGTGAATGAGGTGAGTACCTTCCTCCTTTGTGATCCGTAACTGCTCGCCTCCCTGCAACCCGGCTCGGTAAAGCTGTGTCTCGAGCGGACTTGCCTCCGAAGAAGTGTAATAAACCCTGCCCCGCCCCTCATCGATAGCAGTAATCGAATCAACCTCCCAGTCGCCGCTCGTGAGTTGACCCAGTAACTCGCCTTTATCCGAATAGCGATAGATATGCCGGAAGCCGGTGCGCTCGCTCGTCCAGAGGAACTCCGGGCGGGACTTCAAGAAAAACAAATTGTCAGCCACGTTCACCCAGGTCTTCGACTGCTCATGCAGCACTTGATGGACAGTGCCGTTTGCCGGATCGCAGAACAGCAAGTCGAGTTTGTCCTGTACGCGCGAAAATCGTTCGAGCGCAATTTGCGATGAATCGGGCAGCCACACGACACGTGCGAACAAAGTGTTCGAAGTCTCACCGCCCTGCATCCACTCGGTTTCGCCTCCATCCGGCGAAATCACGCCCAGCCTGACGAGCGCATTGGGTGTGCCGGCCTGAGGATAACGTTCCGGTTCACTCAACGCCCGCTCGCCCAGCAGATCGATTTGAGGATAGACGAATTCGTGGCTGACATCGAACTGCAGGTAAGCGATATGCTTCGAGTCCGGCGACCACCAGCTAGCCGTTCCCAGATCCAGCTCCTCCGGATACACCCAATCGAGCTGCCCGTTCAGCAGAGTGGCCGTGCCATCGCGCGTTAATTGGCGCGTACCTTTGGTCGCCAAATCCAGCGTGTAGAGGTTTGAGTTCCAGCGGTAAAGTACGAGCTTACCGTCTGGCGAGAGTCGTGGATCTTCCTCATCGATATTCGTCTTGGTAATCTGATCGAATTTACCGTTCGCATGCACGACAAAGAGATCGCCGTTCACCGCAGCGAGTAAGTCCTGGCTGTTCGGAAACCATTGATAGGAAGCTGTTGTCACGCGGCGGTTCTGCCACCCGAATGCTTGCGGACGGACCGGTGTTACCGCAGCTTTCTCGAGCGGCTCCGAACGAAACCATTCGCGCGCGTTGCGGTTCGCCACGGCGTAAAGATAGACAACGCCGTCCTTCTCATAAAAGAAAGACGTACCGCTTGGAGACCAGTTGGGCGCGATGGAATAACTCGGCCGCTGGGAAAGAAAGGCGTCGAGCGTAACGGGCTTCTTTCCTGCTTGCTGGCCGAAGGCCAGCAGCGCTGATCCCCAGAAGCACAGAAGACCACGGTAAAGCGAACGAGTCTGCACTCTTGCAGTGTAAGCGGATTGGAATTCCGGGAAGGTGGGCTTTTCAGCCCGCGCGTGGCTTCAGCCACGCCCTGCGCCAGCCCTACAGAACAGGTCCGATACGCCACGGCGCGAACTCGTGATGGCCGAGTTCTTCCGCGTGCGTCCGTTCGCCGGAAGCTACGCGCAGCAGCTTATCGAAAATTTCCTTCCCGACTTCGTGTACGGTCGCGGTTCCGTCCGCGATTCGTCCCGCATTCACATCCATGTTGCCGGTCATACGGCGGTACATATTGGAATTGCTCGCGATCTTTAGCACCGGCACGTTCGGAAATCCGATAGCGCTGCCCCGACCCGTCGTGAATGCAATCAGATTTACGCCGCCCGCCGCAAGACCTGTGATCGAGACCGGATCGTAGCCAGGCGTGTCCATGAAAACAAATCCCTTCGATGTAATCGGCTCGGAGTAAGCGACAACATCTTCCAGTGTCGTCGTACCAGCCTTTGCGATAGCTCCCAGCGATTTCTCGACGATGTTTGTCAGGCCGCCCTCTTTATTGCCGGGGGATGGATTGTCGTTGAAGCTGCTGCCCTCGAACTGGCGCAGGTAAGCTTTGTAATGTTCTACACAGCCGAGTAATTTGCGGGCGACCTCCTTGTTCCGCGCCCTGGCCGTCAGAACATACTCCGCGCCGAATATTTCCGTCGTTTCTGCGAGCACCACAGTTCCACCCTGTTCTACGATCAGATCGCAACAGTAGCCGAGAGCCGGATTGGCCGTGATGCCGGAAAAAGAATCCGAGCCGCCGCAATTCAGGCCGAGCACAATTCCCGCTGCCGGTTGTTCGGTACGGACCTCCGCGGCCGCCCGCTCAATGAATTCCCGTACGTGTTTGCGTGCTTCCTGGACCGCCCCCACGGTGCCGCCCGATTCCTGCAGCGTAAGGCCATGTAGCGCGCTCGATGCAAGATTTGCGCCCGGCTCGCCTCCTAGATAATGGCTAATCTGATTTACCTCGCAACCCAGCCCCAAAATGAGAGCCGCCGAGACATTCGGGTGGTGCAGAACGCCTCCCAACGTGCGCTTCAACTGTTCAGTATCGGGCCCGATTGTTTGCCCGCAGCCCTCGCCATGTGGAAAAGCGATGATGCCATCTAAATTCGAAGGCAGTTTTTCTTCAGCAAAGCTTCGCGCGATCAATTCCGCTGTATACGCGGCACAGTTACTCGCCGCCACCACAGCGATGTAATTGCGCGTGCCTATGCGCCCATCCGCCCGGCGGTATCCGAGAAATGTAGCGCGATTCGAAGGAGCGGTTGGCCGAATCGTCGAGACAGGGATATCATCTTCCGGGTGCCATTCCTGGAAACCCAGGTTCTGCGTGTGAACGTGCTCTCCCGCTTCAATCTCCGCAGTGGCTTCCCCGATCGCGTGCCCGTAACGATAAACTTGTTCACCGGGATGAATAGCACACAACGCGACCTTATGACCGGCCGGCACGGATGACCGAACTATGATGTTCTTCCCCGCCACATCGAGCTGTTGCCCGCGCGCCAGCGGCACTCGAGCGATTGCGACATTGTCCTTCGGATGGAGGAGTATAGTCGCATTCTGCTCGGTCGGAGGGCTATCGATCTCGTATAACATCTGCTTCCTATTTTCACTGTATGCCTTTCGGCAGCTCTTCTTAACGAAACCATGTACCTGCCATGAAGCTCTTACCTAAAAAATGCCTCGTATTCCGGTAGCTACATATCGGCTGCAGCTGCACGCGGATTTCAACTTCGATGCCGCTTCCAGCATTGCGGATTACCTCCATGATCTCGGGATCTCGCACGTCTACTGCTCTCCTTATCTGCAGGCCGCGCCGGGGAGTAAACACGGGTACGACGTAGTCGATCATCACAAAGTCAACGAAGAGCTGGGCGGAGCGGAAGCTCACGACCGCTTCTCCAAACGCCTCGGCGAGTGTGACCTTGGCCAGGTACTCGATCTCGTCCCAAATCACATGGCGATCAGCGGACGCCGCAACCGTCTCTGGTGGGATGTCTGGGAGAACGGCCCCTCCAGCCGCTACGCGCCTTTCTTCGATATCGATTGGTATCCCCAGGATCAGAAGCTGCGCAATAAGGTGCTCGTGCCCGTGCTGGGCGATCATTACGGAAGAGTTCTCAGCCGCGGTGAGATCCAACTGCGGCGGCGTGAAGCCGATTTCTTCGTCGAGTATGGGGAGAACGAGTTTCCGCTATCGCCCCGCTCGTGGACCAGCATTCTAAACGCTGCCGCCAAAGCGAGTGGTTCCGATTACCTCGCCTTTTTGGCAGACGCCGTTGGAAATCTCCCGAGCGCTACCCTCACCGATCGCGCGAGCAAGACCACCCGCCATCGTGACAAAGGTGTTATCGTCAACTTGCTCGAACGGTTGTTCTCAGAAACTCCCTTCATCGCGGAAGCGGTGGATACTGCCCTGAAAGAAGTGAACAGAAACGTTGATGCCCTGAATGATCTCCTCGAACAGCAGAATTACCGGCTCGCCTTCTGGCAAACGGCGAAGCAGGATCTCCCTTACCGGCGCTTTTTCGACGTAAACACCCTGGTTGCTCTTCGTACGGAAAACCCGCAAGTCTTCGCCGAAACTCACGCGCTTGTTCTGCGCTGGCTACGAGAAAAGGTCCTGGATGGTATCCGCATCGATCACCCTGACGGATTGCAGGATCCCAAAGATTACTTCGCCCGGCTGCGCGAAGAAGCTCCCGATGTCTGGATTGTCGCCGAAAAAATCCTGGAGCCCGGCGAGAAATTTCGCACCGAGTGGCCCATCGACGGTACCACCGGATATGACTATCTGAATCAGGCAGGAGGCCTCTTCGTTGACGGACGGAATGAAGAGGCATTCAATGAAATCTATCGGGACTTCACCGGCGAATCGACCGATTACATGGCTGTGTGCCGCGACAAGAAACATCGGGTCATGCGCGATCTGCTGGGCAGTGATGTCAACCGGCTGACCAGCCTTCTGACGGATATCTGCGAGGCTAATCGCGACCAGCGCGACTATACTCGCCACGATGCGATGCGCGCCATTCGCGAAATCGTCGCTTGTTTTTCGGTTTATCGGACCTATGTGATTCCCGAAAGGAATGAGATCACTGAGGACGACGAGCGCTACATAACCGAAGCCGTCGAGCATGCCAAAGTGGAGCGGCCCGAGATCGATCCTTGTCTGTTCGATTTCATTCGTGACATCCTGCTGCTCAGAGTCCGCGGCACGATGGAGTCGGAATTCGTTATCCGGTTCCAGCAATTCTGCGGGCCCGCCATGGCGAAAGGTGTCGAGGATACAGTCTTCTACAACTACAACCGCCTGATCTCGCTCAATGAAGTAGGCGGAGATCCTGGACGCTTTGGCATCTCGGCGGAGCAGTTTCATCATTTCTGCTGCGATATACAGCGGACCCGCCCCAGAACCATGCTTTCTTCTTCAACGCACGATACCAAGCGCAGTGAAGAAGTTCGTGTTCGGATCAGCCTCCTCTCTGAAATGCCAGAGGCTTGGAGCAACATGCTGAGCATATGGTCGTCCGCAAACGAGAAGTACAAAACCGCGGACATGCCCGACCGCAACACGGAGTATTTTCTCTACCAGACGATGATCGGCGCTTGGCCAATTTCGTTAGAACGCCTGCTGGCATACATGGAAAAGGCAATGCGGGAGTCAAAGCAGCGAACCAGCTGGCTTGCGCCCAACGAATCGTATGAAGCCGCTGCCCGCGCGTTCATCGAAGCGATTCATCGCGATACCGAATTCATGAATAGCTTCGATGCCTTTGTAAAGCCTCTCGTCAATCCGGGCCGTATCAATTCCCTTGCACAGACATTGCTGAAATTCACCGCGCCCGGAATTCCCGATACCTACCAGGGTGAGGAGATTTGGGATTTCAGCCTGGTAGATCCGGATAACCGGCGGCCCGTCGATTACGGGTTGCGGCGCCGTTTACTCGCTGAGCTGCGGGAACTCAATGTAGACCAGGTTTGCCAGCGCATCGATGATGGTTTACCGAAGCTTTGGGTCATTGATCATGCTCTGCGCCTGCGTCGTGAGCGAGAGCATTCGTTCAGCAGCTCCGCTTCATACGCTCCATTACAGGCGCATGGTCCCAAAGCCCGGCATTTCGTCGGATTCCGGCGAGGCGAAGACGTTTTGGTGATGGTCCCGCGCCTGGTCTGGCAACTGGGCAACGATTGGGAAGGCACAACGATTGAGATTCCACGCGGGAGATTGGCTCAACGTCCTCTCTGGTGAGACACTCACGGGCGGAAACCACCAAGTCTCGAATGTACTCCGGCGCTTTCCCGTAGCCCTGATAATTAAGAGCGCAAAAGGCGCGCCGGGCGCACAGCCGGTTGATGGCATCATGCGTGACTTACGCGGCCCCGGCCGTCTTGCGCGAAATCCTTAAAACATCAAGAAAGTTGTTGACAAAATAAAACAGGATGCACAACTTCAAGGTATGGGCACCCGCCGCGCGTACCGTTGCAGTCCGCATCGGTTCGAAAGCCCATCCGCTTCATAGAAAGGAGCGCGGATGGTGGGAAGGCGGCATTAACGAAGCGGTGCCCGGAACTGAGTATTCGTTCGAGCTGGACGGCAGCGGGCCCACTCCCGATCCGCGTTCTCCGTTTCAGCCAAACGGCATACACGGGCCCTCGCAACTCGTCGATCATGCAAAATTTCGTTGGACCGACGAGCACTGGCAGCCCCGGCCGCTCTCGAGCGCCGTCATTTACGAGTTGCACATCGGTACCTTTACCCCCGAAGGTACATTCCTGAGCGCTATCGAGTGTCTCGACCACCTCGTGCAACTGGGAATTTCTCACATCGAGCTCATGCCCGTGAACCAATTCTCTGGCGTCTCGGGCTGGGGTTACGACGGAGTCGATCTCTTCGCTCCCCATCGGGCTTATGGAACGCCGGACGATCTCAAACGGCTTATCGACGCCTGCCACGCCAAAGGTCTGGCCGTTCTGCTAGACGTGGTCTATAACCACCTCGGTCCTACCGGCAACTACCTGAGTCGCTTCGGCCCCTACTTCACCAGCGTCTATCACACCCCCTGGGGTTCGGCAATAAATCTGGATCACGAGGGCAGTCCGCAGGTGCGCCAGTTCCTTTTAGACAACGCGCTGATGTGGCTGCGCGATTACCATTTCGACGGCCTGCGCATCGATGCGATCCACGCATTCTTTGATCGTTCGGCGACCCATTTCCTCGAAGATCTTTCGTCGGCTGTCGCTTCCCTTGCCGCTCACCTGGGCCGTTACTTGGTGTTAATTGCCGAGAGCGACCTCAATAATCCGCGCGTAGTAATACCTCAAGAGGCGGGTGGTTTCGGGATTGATGCCCAGTGGAACGATGATTTCCATCACGCTCTGCACACCGTCCTGACTGGCGAGAACAAAGGCTACTACCAGGATTTTGGGTCGCTCGCGCAACTTGCAAAAGCTTTTCAGCGCGTCTTCGTCTATGACGGCATCTATTCGCCGTATCGCGAACGGATACATGGCAAGCCCGTGAGCCGCCTGTCCGGTCATCGTTTCGTAGCATTTGCGCAGAATCACGATCAGATTGGCAATCGTGCGCAGGGCGAGCGCCTGTCGGAACTGGTAAGTCTGGCAAAGACTAAAATCGCGGCGGCTCTTGTCTTTACCTCGCCATTCATACCGATGCTCTTTCAAGGCGAGGAATTTGCTGCATCTTCGCCCTTCCAATACTTCACTCATCACGAGGATCCTGAACTTGCCAGACAGGTCTCCGAGGGCCGAAAAAACGAATTTAAAGCTTTCGGCTGGTCACCGGAGCAGGTACCCGATCCGCAGGATCAGGCAGCCTTCGAGAGATCTAAATTGAACTGGGACGAAATCGCCCGGGAACCGCATTCGGTTCTTCTCGAATGGCACAAACAACTCATCCGTCTGCGACAAGCGCACTCTTGCCTGACCGATGGACGAATCGAGGATGTGGACGTACGCTTCGACGAACAAGCGGCCTGGTTCATTGTGAATCGCAGAGAGATTCAAGTCGTCTGCAATTTTTCGCCGGAGCGCCAGACAATTCCGGTTAGATCCGAGGCTTCGCGCGTCGAACTGTGCTCGGGCTCGGGACACAGGTTGCTCCGCCATTCCATCGAACTGCCCGGCGAAACGGTTGCAATTCTGAGTGAGGTGCATCCCATAGTTCGGGAACGGCGGCCCAATGCGCGACTAAAAGCGCATTCTGCCTGAATTCCTTACGAAACGGGGCGCCCTGCCGCCAAGGAATCGCCCGCTGCTGCCGGTCCCGATTGCACTCCGAAACGCATTCTGTTAACGGTAGTTTTCATTTGCCGGATGTTGTCTAACATGATCGTCCATCGCTGCACTTCTCTTTTCGCGACCATCTCGCCAGCGGATAGTGCAAGCAAGGCACTCTTCAGATGCTCTTCCGCAATTTGCTCCAACTCGATCATTTTCAAATCGTGATAATCCATTTGTCGCGACGTTTCCCTCCAACCCCAACCCATATAGACATCGGGCGGCGCCGTTGTGCGACTCGGAATGACGTACCTTTACTACTACTACTGGCGCTTTTGCGGACTGTTATGAGCTTGAGCTAGTGTCGCGCCATGCGGGCTAACAGCAATGGGTTAGCCCTGCCCGCCCATCCGGTGCTGCAAGAGGCCTGCGACGTAACAGCGCTTGACTCTGGAGCCCACTCCAGAGTGTATTTTGGGAACGTATGGCCAGAAGCGGAATTCAGATCGGAAAGGTCTCCGAAGAAACCGGATTGAGCGTGGACGCGATCAGGTTCTATGAAAAGCAGCGCCTTCTGGAGCGGCCGCCACGTACGGAAGGCGGCTTTCGCCTCTTCAACACGCAAGATATTCAACGAATTCAATTTATTCGTCGCGCTCAGCGGTTGGGATTTTCGCTTCCTGAAATCCGCGAACTGCTGGTAATCGAGCGTCACGAAGGCGAGATCTGTTCTCACGTGCGCGACCTGCTACAGGCAAAGCTTGCCCAAATCCACAGCAAGGTCGAGGAGCTTCGTCTCTTGGAAGGGCAACTCACGAAGAAGCTACGAAAATGTGAACGCAAGCTGAATGTGTCCGGCGATTCGCATAACGGCCGCTGCCCGGTACTCGATGAAATAGTCCGGCGTGGTTCTAATGAAAGTGGTTCTGATGAAAATTGAGGTCCTGTACTTTGAGGGCTGTCGTAACCACGTTCCTGCCCTGGAGCGGCTCAAGCTCGTTCTCCGGCAGACGGGTTGCTGGCCGAAGTATGAGAGATGATTCAAGCGGCCCTGAGAGAAGCGGGAACTATAAAGGATGCGTGAACAAACCGCTACCAGGCCGGTTCCGGATATCGCCGCCCGGCGCAGTGGCATTCGCACAGCGCTCGCGAGCATTGGCGCGATCGGCAGTGTTCTCGCAGCATCCAGTTGTTGCCTGCCGGTCTTGCCCGTGTTGCTGGCGGCGGGATTTGCAGGCAGTTCAGCGTTTCTCGCCGCTGCGAGGCCGTACTTCTTGGGAACGTCGATTTTGTTTATCGGCTTCGGGTTCTATCAAGCCTCGCGCGCCAAAAAATGCCGGCAGCGGCCAAACGTGATCGCTTCCGTACTCTTGTGGCTGGCGGCGGTCTTCGTCGTTATGTCGATCTTCTTTCCTCAAGTGATGGCAAACGCTTCGGCTGGTTTGCTGGCCCGTTGATTCCATGAGCCGAAAACAGATCTTCATCCCAGCCGCTGCGATCGCGTTAGCAGGAGCGCTCTTCTATTTTTATGGCGGCCATCAGACCCCCGCCGGGCAACCTCCACTGGAGAGATTGACAATTCAGAATGTAGCCGGGCTCAAGAGTGCATTCAACGCGGCGAAAAACGACGTACGCGTGCTTCTGCTTCTATCGCCCACGTGAATAGTATGTCTGCAGGGGGCCTCTGCAGCCGAGGAAATCTTAAGGCAGTTTGCGCGCAAGCCTGTGCGAGTCTTTGTCGTGTGGGAGCCGGTACTGCCCACAGACTGGACGGCGCCTTCAACCGCGGCATTGCGGCGAATTGCCGACCGGCGCGCCGCGCAATTCTGGGACAAAGGGCGATTGATTTCTCGTTCCCTGGGAGAACGCGATCGTCGGAGCGTGGTGTGGGATTTCATTGCAGTCTATCGGCAGGGGACGGTTTGGAACGATCACCCTCCGCCCGCAATCTATCAAGGCGGCCCCGTAGTTCGGGTTGCACAACCTGCACGGGCAGCACTCGCGCAAGCGTTGCTGGCGATAGAGCCTCTCCGATAGAAATCTCGCCCGTATGTCGATCTTCTTTCCTTAAGTGATGGCGAACGCTTCGGCTGGTTTGCTGGCCCATAGCTGCATACAAATAACACAGCCAGCACTCCTTTATCTTGCCAATCCCGATACTATGTAGTATCCTACTGGCAAATGCTCGAAGTTCGTGATCTGACCAAGTGCTACAGCTCAATTCCCGCAGTCGATCATGTCAGCTTCACCATCCAGCCCGGCCAGGTGCTCGGCTACCTGGGACCGAACGGCTCCGGCAAAAGTACTACCGTCAAAATCATCACCGGCCTGCTAGAGCCGACCACTGGAAGCGTTCTCTTCCGCGGCAGCAACATTCGGGACGATTTGACGGCTTACAAACGTATCGTGGGCTACGTGCCCGAGGAGGCCAACCTCTACCCATTCCTCTCCGGTCTCGAATACCTCCAGCTGGTCAGTCGTCTCAGAGGTCTTCCTGAATCCCTGAGCGAAAAGCGGACGGAATCCCTGTTGGAGCTCTTCGCGATGCGCGCCGATCGCCATACCGCCATCGCCGCTTATTCCAAAGGTATGCGCCAGCGCATCCTGCTGATCGCGGCGCTGCTGCACAATCCGGAGCTCATTATCTTCGATGAGCCGCTCTCTGGGTTGGATGTCACCTCGGCTTTGATCTTCCGCAAGCTCGTCGCCGCGCTTGGCCGCGAGGGCAAAACCATCTTCTACTGCTCCCACGTCCTCGAGGTCGTGGAGAAGCTCTGCTCTCATGTAATGATTCTGCAGAAAGGCAGACAGATCGCGTACGGATCGATCGAGGATTTGAAACGCTTCCAGTCGATGCCGTCGCTCGAAGCGGCTTTCGCGAGTCTCGTGCAAGAAGTAGATGCCGAAGAATCCGCCGAAGCGATCGTCGATGCGGTAGTGAGCCGCTGATCAGGTTCCACCATGAAGCCGCAGAAAGGCCCATTCGAAACACTAATCGGGCATTTCGTCAAGCGTCTCTTCGCCCCTGAAGAAGACCAGGCGTCCGGCGGCATGAGCTTCGGTCTCGGTGGCGTGCTGGCTATTCTGGCCTCGCCTGGCGCTTTTGCGAGCATCTTCCTGATAGAGAAATACTCGACCCTCCTCCAGTTTCTCCGCGGCATCAGCTACAACCCGATACAGAGATCGCCCTCCGACGAATATTTCTTCATCGTGCTCTCCATGACTATCACCGGCCTCGTCATGGTGGCTCGCTGGAACCGGCTCTTTCCGGATCGCCGCGACTTTTTTAATCTCGCCGTCCTGCCGCTTCCGGTCAGGAACATATTTCTCGCGAATTTTGTCGCGCTCGTTGGCTTGGCAGTTTTGTTCGGGATCGACGTCAACGTCGTCTCAGCGCTGCTGTTCCCCTTCTTCGTCACGCTCAGCCTCAATAGCTTTCCCGCAATGGTACACGTCGGTATCGCCCACGCTGTGACGGTGTTCTTATCCAGTCTCTTCAGCTTTTTTGCCGTCTTTGCGTTGGTCGGCGCGCTGATGCTGCTCGTCCCTCGCCGGATCTTCCGCAGCGTCTCCGTACTTATGCGGATGCTGCTGGTGGTGATCCTCCTGACGGAGTTCTTCTCGAACATTTTCGTCCAACTATTCAGTGGGCGCTTGCCCGGCGGAGCGGGAAATTCGCTTCACTGGCTGCCTTCCTACTGGTTTCTCGGAATCTATGAGCGCATCGTCGGAATTGCGAAACCGTCGATGATCGCTTTAGCCAATCAGGCTCTGCTGGGCCTTGCCGTCGCGGTGATCGTTTCGACAGGGGCATACGCGCTCTGCTACCAGCGTTTCTTTATCCGCTTGCCGGAGTCTTTCGACACAATGGGCGGCAGCCGTCCATTCTTTAAGATTCGCTTTCCCGAATTTCTTCTGGCTCCGCTCTTTCGCTCACAGTTCGAACGTGCTTGCAGCAGCTTTTCGCTGAAGGTCCTGTTGCGCAGCGAACAGCATCTTATGTTCGTCGGAGCTTACTTCGGTGTCGGACTTGTCATTGTCGCCCAGAGCGCCCTCGACAGCCTGTCGAAAGCCTCCCCCAGCACGCTGCCGGGCTCCGAATATCTGGCAATCCCGCTGCTCGTTGCTTTCTTTATCGTGAGCGGGTTGCGCTTTGTCTTCGACAGGCCCGCTACGCTCGATGCGAATTGGTTATTCCGCTTCGCTGCTAATTCTCCCGTACCCGAACCGCGTAGCGTCGCAAAAAAGCTGATGCTCTGGGCGACTCTCCCCTGGGAAATTGCGCTCCTGCTTCCGCTTTCAGCCGCTCGTCTCGGCTGGTCCTTGGCCCTGCTTCATGTCGCTACGGTCGTAACGCTCACAGTGCTGCTCGCAGACATCCTGCTCGTCTTCTTCCGCAAAATTCCTTTCACCTGTGCCACCCAGCTGGATATAAAACAACTGCTGGTACAAATGATGGGAACGATCTTCGGCGTGTTGATCATCGTGCCCGGTATCGCCGGCATTGAGCGCTGGATGCTGTATCGGCCGGTTCGTTTCATCTGGTTTGCGATTCCTATTTCGCTCGCCTGGTTCTGGTTGGCGCGTTACCGGCGTGAAGCCGGCGAACAGAATCCAAAACTGATCTTTCAGGATGGCCCGGGCCCGCCCTTCGAACTGATCAAGCTCACCTAGGCGGCGACGCAACCAATGCCTGAACCGCTATCTGGATATCGGCTTTCCGGCCGGCGCCAGGTCGATGAAATCGACCGCCCATGGTTCCTCAGACAAGTTCAGACGCGCAACCGTCACGGGCAACGTGAAACGCCTTGGGCCGGCGCTTCCGGGATTGATATAAAGCACGCCGGATCGGAAACTTCTGCTCGGCTTGTGTGAATGGCCGCTCACAACAATATCGAACTCGGCGGCTGCCGGATCAAGATCTAAATCGTCGATATTGTGCAGAACGTAAATGACTGCCGGACCAGCTTCTACAACTGCTGTCATCGGCAACCGGGATGTCCACGCCGCCTTATCGATGTTCCCTCGCACCGCCACAACCGGCGCGATGCTGGATAACTGTTCGAGGATCTCGGCATCCCCGACATCGCCGGCATGAATTATCAGATCTGATCCTCGCAATGCCGAAAGGACCTCAGCTCGAAGGAGCCCATGTGTATCAGAGATCAGCCCGACGATCGAGGCATTGCTCACTTTTTGATGCTAGCCGGTGGCTGGCTTGGCAGAAGCGGCTTATGCGGTTGTTCAGAGCCGCGAGCGTAAAGCAAGCGGGCGTTCGCCAACCCGTTCACCCGCTGAGGTTCTCTGGCAGGCAGTAAATCCGCAACCGCGAATCGCAACGATGGTAGTGTGCTTTCGTGAGCTTTTTTGAAAGCCTGTTAGTGCTGCTGCTCGCAGCAATCGTGTTGCTGCAGATTTCGCGCCGTCTTTCGCTGCCATATCCTGCGATGCTGGCCGCAGCCGGCGTGGCCGTCGCGCTGATTCCCGGATCACCGGCCATCTCGTTCGAACCTGCGACGGCGCTGGCTCTGTTCATGGCGCCCGTTGTGCTCGATGCTGCTTATGACTTCCCGATTGGCGCCGTTCGCCGGATGCGGCGCCAGTTGATTGTCTTTGCTGTTTTGGTGGTCGTAGCAACCACGGCGCTCGTCGCTTGGATTGGATGGAGCCTGATCGGGCTTCCAGTTGCCGCTGCAGTCGCCCTGGGCGCCATCGTAGCCCCGCCGGATGCGGCCGCCGCAACGGCTGTACTCAGGGCGGTCTCCATTCCCAGAGATGCCGATACCGTCCTCAAAGGCGAAAGCTTGTTCAATGACGCAACGGCTCTGCTTCTGTTCAGCGGCGCGCTCGCTGTGCTGTCGAGTGGTGCTCTCACGCCTGCCGTGGGGCTTCGTATAGGCCTTGCTGTTCCAGGAGGTTTGTTGCTCGGCATCGCCTGCGCATTGCTTTTCAGACGGATTAACCGCTTTGTGAGTAACACGCTGGGCGGCAATCTTCTTCAATTTGTGATTGCGTATCTGATCTGGATTTTGGCGGATCATTTGCGCCTGTCTGCGGTGCTGTGCACCATAGCGTTTGCAATGACCATTGCGCGCAGCGCGGAAGTGAATGCAGGAACACGGATGCGTGTACAGTCTTTCGCGGTCTGGAGCGCCGTCGTGTTCGCGCTCAATGTTTTCGCATTTCTTCTCATGGGGCTGCAGGGGAGAAGCATTATCGCTCGAATGGAACCTGCGCACCTGAAGGCATCGCTCCTCTTTGCCGGCGTAGTGGTTATCGCTGTCATAGTTGCTCGGCTCGCGATCATTGTCGGATTCGATCGGCTGAACGCTTGGTGGGAGATGTGGCAGCGCCGCCCGCAGCCGGCTTCTTTGCGCCGGGCCGTGCTCGAAGGCTGGAGTGGCATGCGGGGATTCGTGACGCTTGCCACTGCAATTGCTCTGCCGGCCTCCTTTCCGCAGCGCGATCTCGCCGTTTTGACAGCATTCTTCGTTGTGCTTGCGACCCTGGTTGTACAGGGCCTGACTCTGGTTCCGCTCGTTCGTCTATTGAAGTTGGATCAGGGCGACGCTCTCAGCCAGGAAATCGCAAACGGTAGGTGCCGCTTGGCGCAGGCGGCTTTGACCGCTCTTGATGGCCAGTCCGGAGCCGAAGCCGATAACCTCCGATACGGCTATCGAGTCCAGCAGGAAGCGGTGAAGGATCCGTGCGGCGCCGCCTCCATGAAAAAGAGACGAGAGGTCGGTCTATCGGCCATCAAGGCACAGCGGGACGCGTTAGAGCGGATGCGGACCGACGACACGATCGGCGCCAATACTTACCTGCTGTTGCAAGAGGAGCTCGACTGGAACGAACTTACCCTTCTTTGTGACGATGAGCGACGCATCGAGGAGAGTTAAACGTCATCTCATTCGTGCCGCAATGACACCGCTGGGTCCACGCGCATCGCCCGCCACGCCGGGATGAAAGCTGCCAAGGCGGTTACGCTCAGCACAAGAGTCAGGATGAGGGCGTAATTGGCCGCGTTTCCCGGTTTCACTCCGTACAACAGGTTTGCGAGCAGCGGTGTCATAAAGAACGACAGCAAGCAGCCCGCTGCCAACCCCGGGAATACAGATGCGAACCCATCCATCAAAACCATTCTCAATACATCCGAACGATCTGCGCCGATTGCCACGCGAATCCCGATCTCGGTTGTCCGTTGCGCTACCGAATAGGACAACACGCCATAAATGCCTATACAGGCAAGCACAAGGGCTATCGCCCCGAGCACGGTGGCCAGCAGTGAGGCAAACCGGCTCTCGGAAACAGCTCGATCGACAACCTCTGACAAAGTCGAGACTCGTGAGATGGCCACCTCCTTATTCAGAAGCGCGACCTGTTTCCGCGTGGCCGCGGCTAAGTTGGAAACTGCTCCCCCTGTACGAATGACCAGGACCATTGTCGGCCGGGGCGCGAGTTGAAATGGTAAGTAGATTTGGGGCCGCACCATGACTGCCAGCGAGTGTTGTTGCACATGTCGCACGATGCCGACAACTACCAACCAATCGCGCTGGAATTCGTAAGGGCCCTTGGGAGAATCTGAGACATTGATCTTCTTTCCGAGCGCATCGCCGTGTGGCCACAGCTCGCGCGCGAGAACATCATCGATGACAGCTACATGCTGGTGTAACGCGTCGTCCGTTTCGGTGAAGTCACGTCCGGCAACTAACGTAGCGCCAATCGTTTTGAAGTACCCAGGCAAAATTGAGCGCAAGTCGGCCGCCGTGGTACTCTGCAACTCCGCTGGAGTCCCTTCTTTCCAGTAAGAGTCATACCAGTTTCCTGTATCGTCAAGCGGCAGATGAGACACTGCCGCAACAGATCTAACACCTGGAAGAGTGGCGACGTTTCGCTGCAGCTGCCGCAGGAACGGGTATGTGGAGCCCGAGATTCGCAACGTGAAGACGCCCTCTGCCCGGAAACCCGGATTAACGTGCAGCAGATTCACAAAGGTGTGGATGAGCAGACCCGTTCCTACCAGCAACACGAATGCCAGGCCGACCTCGGCGGAAACCAGAAAACTGGACCAATGGCGCCTGCCCCAACCGCCAACGCGCCGTACTTGTCTGAGATTTTGCGCCAGGTCCAGCCGGCCCATTGACAATGCGGGAGCGATCCCAAATATTGCGCTCGTGAAAACAACGACAAGAGACGTGAACACAAGAACTCTGAAATCGAGCTGCACCTCACCGATATTCGTAAATGAAGGTGCGCCGGTGGCGAGAATTCCGTGCACTGCAGCCCAGCCAAGTCCCAGCGCCGCAACTCCTCCTATACAACTGAGCAGAAGATTTTCTGTCAGGAGTTGACGCACAAGTCTCGCGCCCGATGCCCCTAGCGCGATGCGAGTGATCGTCTCGTGTTGCCGCTGCCGCGCTCTCGCCATTAAAAGGTTGGCGACATTTGCGCAGCCGATCAACAGAACAAACGTGACCGCCCCAAACAGTAGCAGTAACGTGTTGCGGATACTCCGAAAATCGTCGGTCTGCAGTCCGAATACGGAGAGCCGGAAATTCGAAATTCCTACTCTGCCGTCGAATGTGTGTATCTCGGCCGCAATCGCATTTGCCTCGGCTTGCGCGCGCATAACGTTGCTTCCGGCGTGCAGACGGCCAACCAGATGGAGAAATGCTGGGCCGCGAGGATCTGAAGCATCTATCGGAATCGTGTAAAAGGCGTCTACATTTGCCGGAACACTCGCGTCGTCCGGAAAAATCAAGCGGAATCTTTCGGGCAATACGCCGATAACTACTGCCGAACCCTTCTGGATGCGGATCGACCGCCCGACAATGGTGGGGTCGGATCCGAAACGCCGGGCCCACAGCGCATGAGAGATCATGACTCTCCCAGGAGCGTTCGGCGCTTCATCTTCCCGGCCGAAGAAACGGCCAAGAGCCGGTTTCGTGCACAGCAGCGGCAGGAAATTGGAGGTGACAACACCAATCTTGATTTGCTCTGCTACCGGCTCGGTCTGGCTCACTCCGGGTAGCGCCCCGTTAGTTACCCAAATTCCGCCGACTTGATCGAACTGTTTCGTACGCTCGCGGATCTGGAACAATTCGAAGCGGGACGCAGGAGCACGGTTGGTGTCCCCCAGACCTGACCAGATGATCGCCAGACGATCGGCATTGGGGTATGGCAATGGGCGCAACACGACGGCATTGACGAAGCTGAAAATCGCCGTGTTCGCTCCGATCCCGATAGCCAGCGTGAGTGTCGCGAGCGCCGCAAAGCCCGGGTTCCTGCGTAATTGACGCAGACCGTAGCGCAGATCTTGCCACATAGGCTCGCCCAGCATAGCATTTTCAAGGGCTGCCCGAAACTATCTGTGGGCCAGCTCCTTGGGATTCTTCCACTTACAATTGCCTTTGTGCTCCTTTGGCTGAGTGTTTCCGCAAGCGTGCTGGTTCTATCTGCCGGCTTTACCGCGAATCTCGGGACCAATGAGTATGTGGGGCCAGAAGTATGTCAGAGCTGTCATAAAGATATCGCGAGGACTCAATCAAAAACGGCTATGGCCCAGACTTGGGCTGGTCTAGACACGCCGCTGCTGCCAGGCAATCTGAGTCAAAGGGTTTCAGAGGGAACTGGCGAGACCGCTTACGAACTCCGGAATAGCGCAAAGGGCGCGGCTACGCGCCACCAAACAGCACAGGAGCCCGCTAATCCTTTGGGTGGCGCGAGTGATTCTGCGCCCGTTTTGCGCGGGTTCCCTGAGAGAGGGCGGAGCTCCTTTACTCGGTGATGCCACCCAACCGCACGGCGCTGCATTTCCCTGTGGACGTGGTGATGGGCGGAGAACGGCATGGCTTGGGCTTTTTGTTCCGGCTGGAAAGCCTCGACGGGCTGCCACTCGCGCGGGCGCCGCTGATTCAGGCGCGTTACTTCTGGAGTCCGGCCCGGGCGAGCCTGCTGTTGGCGCCTGGTTTAGAAGCGCACGCGGCTTCTTCGTCGTATGAAACAGCCATTGGCCTGGTGCTGAGTCCCGCGTTTGAAGTGCGATGCCTTACCTGTCATGGCAAACCGCACACATTGGGCGCTGGCGAGAGCGGGGGCGTGCGGTGCGAAACGTGTCATGGTCCGGGGTGGCAGCATTTGCAGGCGGTCGCAAAAGGGAAAGCGCCTGCGGGTATTGTGAATCCAGGCAAGCTGGGTACTGAGGAAAGCATTGCTGTGTGCGGACGTTGTCACACGGGCTTCGGACGGTTCATCGATCCTGCACCCGACGATTTGCTGATTGCGAACCAAGTGACCGCGATGCAGAAGTCCGAATGCTTTATCCAGAGCAAGAAAGGCTTCACCTGTGTAACCTGTCATAATCCGCATCAAGACTCGAAGGCAGAGGTCGAAGTTGCACGGCGGGTGTGCGCCGGCTGTCATTCGATGGCGCGCCAACCGCATGCAGCGATTTGTCCCGTTGATGCTTCGGACAATTGCATTTCCTGTCATATGCCTTCGAGCGACGTGGGCCCGTTGCGACTTGTGGACCACTGGATTCGTGTACATCCGGAGCAGGGAATCGGGAGCGCAAAGGGCGCGGATGCGCGCCACCAGGCAGCAAAGGAACCCGCTAATCATTTGGGTGGCGCGAGTGACTCTGCGCCCGTTTTGCGCGGGTTCCGCAAGAGCCAACATGCGGATGAGGCGACCATGCGCTCACAGATTCGACCGGTGCGCGAATACCTGCGGCTGATCTCGGTGAATGAGCGAATGTTGGCGCAACAGGCTGAAGCAGAACTCGAACAGGGAACCTCGTTTTACGATGTCGCGCGCCGATACTCAAAAGACGCCTCCTCGGCTCTTGGAGGTTATCTTGGCGACAAGGTCGTATCTGAACTGGAGCCGAGACTTTCCGAGATAGCGGGCGGCCTTCCTTACGGAGGGCGCAGCGGGATCGAACAGGCCGGACAACGTTGGGTCATTATGCAGCGTCTGCCGCGGGATTTTCAATGGCAGGCCAATCAGCTTCTGATGGATGCCGGCAAACTGCGCGCTCAAGGAGAACGGCAGGCGGCCATTCAAAAAGCGCGCGAGGCCCTGGTTATCTATCCGCAATTTCTGCGCGCACTGCGCTTTATCGGAACGACGCTGGGGGAAGCGGGTGCAGTTGACAGAGGTGCGGACGTGTTGCGGGTGGCGACACATTTATATCCCGACGATGCGCGTTCTTGGAGTGAGCTGGGAGTGATGCTGGGGTCGCTGGGTAATTCCGACGGCGAATTGAATGCGTATCGTCAGGCCATTTCGCTCGAACCCGATTTTGTCGCGGGGTATCTGAATCTCGGGAACGCGCTGCTTAAGAAGGAAGATGCGGTCGGGGGCGGCTCAGGAATTTCGGGCCGGTCTTCAAATCGATCCACTTTCGGCAGAGTTGTACGACGGGCTGGCAAAAGCGCTGGCGCGGACAGGAGACGACGCCGGGTCTGCCCAGGCAAGCAAGCTGGCCGCCGCGATTGATCGCGCGGCAATCAAAGTGGAAGACGGAGTACGATAGGCAACTCTTCCGTCGGAAGTGAGACCCGAGCGGCAATATCGGACGTAGCCTGTTGTCGAGAGCCGCAACGCGCGCCATTCGCATCCGGCGCGCGTGAGCACCCCGAAGCAACTTGCGGCGCGAGGGTTTGACAAATCTGAACTTGACTCGCGTAATCTCTTCGTCGTAAGCTAAGAATTCTTGGTATGGGTCGCAAGGCGCAAAAGAACGATTCCTTGCCCGGTTCACTGGACATGTTGATTCTGCGGACGCTGTCGTTGCGCAACCTGCATGGATACGGCATCGTCCAGTTCATCCAACAATCGTCCGACAACGACCTCCTCGTCGAGGAGGGCTCGCTCTACCCCGCTCTCCAGCGGCTGGAGCTAAACGGCTGGATCGACGGCGTCTGGGGCGTGACGTCGAATAATCGGCGGGCGAGGATCTACAAGATCACGGCGGCTGGCCGCAAACAACTGGCCGTTGAAACCCGGAAGTACGCCAAACTCACCTTGGCCATCGCGCGTGTGATGGGAGCGGAGTGACGGACGTGTTACGACGGCTGAGGTATTGGCTAGACAGCGCCAGGCGCAGCGAGGCGCTGCGTGAGGAAATGGAACTCCACCTTGCAGAGAAGGCCGCGGAACTGCAGGCAGACGGTATGGCGCCGGAGTGCGCCAGAGCTGAAGCGCGCCGGCGATTCGGTAACGCCGGACTGAAGCACGAAGAGTCACGGGAGGTATGGATGACACGGTTTTTGTCCGAACTTGGCCAGGATGTCCGCTATGGCTTTCGGACCATGCTCGCCAATAAGGCATTCAGCGCGCTGGCGGTCCTGTTACTCGCGCTCGGCATCGGGGCCAATACTGCGATCTACAGCTTCATGGAGTCTATTTTGTTGCGCTCGCTGCCGGTGGCCGATCCCGAGTCGCTGGTCGTGTTGAACTGGCATAGCCCGCCTCCCTTCAACGCCAGCAGGCAATGGGTCCACGTCATGCACGGACTACAGGGCCTTTTCTGGCCGGGCGGCAAAGGGACCATGGCCGGCGGAATATTCCCATACAGGGCCCTCGAGACGCTTCGCGCGGACAATCCTGTGTTTTCCACGCTCTTCGGGTACTGCAACGGACAAAAACATAACTTGTCTATCCGCGGGCAGGCCGCCACGAGCGTCAGCACGGAGTACGTCACCGGCGAGTATTTTCGCGGCCTGGCAGTGTCGCCGGCCGCGGGACGTCTGATCGACTCCGAAGACGACCGTCCAGGCGCAGCACCGGTCGCCATAATCAGTTTTGCTACCAGCCAAAATCGCTTTGGAGGACCGCCGAATGCGATTGGACAGTCGATTCTAGTCGATAACACTCCCTTCACGGTGATCGGCGTCGCGCCGCCGGAGTTCTTCGGAGTCGATCCTGCGGAGGCGCCGGACCTCTACCTTCCGTTGCACGCGAACGTGCTCATAGACGGTCCCGCAGCGGCTCGTATGTATCGCGACGAAAACTTCTACTGGATCGAAATGATGGGCCGCCTGCGTCCCGGTGTCAGCATGGCCCAGGCGCAAGCAGCGCTGGCTCCTCGTTTCCATCGCTGGGTTGCCACCACGGCGACGACTGACGGTGAGCGCGCCAAACTGCCCGCGCTGACGCTGAATCCCGGCGCCGCCGGTCTGGGCAGCTTGCGCCGCAGGTATTCCAAGCCTTTGTACGTGCTCCTGTTGATGGTGGCATTGATCCTGGCGCTCGTGTGCGCGAACATCGCCAATCTGCTGCTGGCACGGGCCGCCGCGCGACGCTCCGAAATGGCTGTCCGGCTCAGCCTGGGAGCGGGACGGTTCCGCGTCGTGCGGCAGTTGCTGACCGAGAGTGTGATACTGGCATCGCTCGGCGGAGCGTTAGGGGTCTTCTTCGCGATCTGGGGCGTGCGAACACTGACCTTTCTGCTCTCGAGAGGACAGGAGAACTTTACGCTCCGCGCGGAATTGAACTGGAACGTGCTGGGTGTGACGGCGGCGCTCTCGGTGGTTTGCGGCCTGTTATTTGGCCTCGCTCCAGCGATTCAGTCGACGCGTCCCGACGTCATGCCCGCGCTCAAGAATGGCCGGGCGGGCGGACCGCGCCACGGCGCGCAGCACCTTCTGGTCGTCGCCCAAATCGCCTTCTCTTTTCTCCTCCTGGTCGCCGCGGGTCTGTTTGTCCGCACACTCAGCAAGCTGCACTCCATCCAACTGGGATACGCCCGCGAGAACATCCTTCTCTTCTCGTTGGATGCGCGCCAGGCCGGGCATCGCGACCCGGAGATCACTACTTTTTACACGGACCTGCGCAACCGCTTCGAATCGATCCCAGGAGTGCGCAGCGCGTCGCTTTCGCAATCCTCGATCATTAGCGCCGGCCAAGCCGGCAAGACATACCGGGGGACAATCAAGATCGGCGCTGTCACCATCCAGGGCGCAGGCGTCATGACCGTCGGACCGCGTTTCCTCACGACGATGCAGATTCCGCTCCTGGCCGGGCGTGAGATTGACGAGCGTGACCAAGCGGGCTCCACTCCGGTTGCAGTCATCAGCGAGCGCCTGGCCCGGACTTACTTCGGGAACGAGAATCCGCTCGGCCGGCGCATCACGTTCGTGGACGACAAACGCGATCTCGAAATCGTCGGCGTGTCGGCTAACGTGCGGTACGGCGGTCTGAAAGAGGACGACGGTTCAATGACCGTGTTCGCAGCGGTCAGCCAGTTTTCTCCCGACGGAGTGACCTACGCGCTGCGCACTGCGGGTGATCCCCTGCGGTATGTGAAGACTGTGCGTGACATCGTGCAGAAGGCAGATTCCCGCATACCAGTGACCGACGTGATCACACAGGCTGCGGAAATCGATCGCACGATCAGCCAAGAAATCACGTTCGCGAAACTATGCACGGGTTTCGCGGTTCTCGCTCTCCTGATCGCGTGCGTGGGACTCTACGGGACGATGTCCTACAGCGTCACCCGCCAGGTCGGCGAGATTGGAATCCGTATGGCTCTGGGCGCGCAACGCGGGGCCGTGGTGTGGATGGTTCTGCGCCGCGTTCTACTACTGGCGGCAGTGGGACTCGCGATCAGCGTGCCAGTCGCGTTCAGCGCGTCCCGGCTTGTCAAATCGTTTCTGTTCGAAATCCAGCCCAACGATCCGAGAACCCTGGTGCTGGCCGGTGTCGTCCTCCTAAGCGCCGCGATTCTCGCTGGCTATGCGCCGGCAAGGCGGGCCTCCCGAATTGATCCGGTAGCGGCTCTGCGGCAGGAGTAAGACATGGTCCGCAGTTAGAGCAATTGAACAGAGCCGCGACGGCTACGGAGCGGTTGGTCGATCTTTCACAAAACCGTCAGCCATGGTAACCTTGCGGCACGGATAAAGAACACCGGGGTCCGAATCTTGGCTGTTGCATCGAGAAGCCGCATTCGCAGCTCTGGCGAGCGGTCCCAGCTATAGCCGGCCGCGGAAAAAATTACAAGCGCCCGTAGTTCAGGTTCTTTTTCAGCTTGCAGCAGTGTGAGCGAGCTTCCGAACGAGTGCGCGACGACCGCCACCCTGCGTGTATCGATATCGGCGAGTCGGCGCAAGAAAGCGAGCCCGGAGGCGGCGGCGCTCAGCTCTCTACCCTCAAGTAACCGCAGTTGCACTACGGTTTGAGGCTCCGCAGTAGGCTGGCCCGCCGCTACTGCCGGGAGTAGCAACATTAGAATCAGTCCACAACCCACGAGCATGCACGCCTTGACCATTCAGCCCCGACGCTATTTGATATCACAATACGGCGACTTGGCCGTATAACGCGGGTTCTCCTCGGCTCCATCGCAAGTATCACCGCGAAGCATAGGTGACTTTATGGCCAAGTGATTCCGTTCACTCTACACCTGGCCGTTAATGGGGAGAGTGCTGAGCGAAAGGGATCGTCCGGCTAAACCGCACTGCCCCGCGCGTGAATCACCTGCCCGGTCAAATGCCGAGCGACATCGCTGGCGAGGAAGACTATCACGCGAGCGGCGTCGTCCGGTTGATTGAATTTTGCCACTCCCGATGGCCCGCTCAATTCACGTCGCATTTGCTCCGTCATCCAGCCCGTGTCGGTTGCGCCTGGGTCAATTGCATTGACCGTAATGCCGAGATGACCCAACTCAGAGGCAAGGGTGAGCGTAAAGGCTTCAATTGCGCCTTTGGTCGCGACATAGGCCAGCTCTCCCGGCATCGGCCCCCAATCCTGCCCAGAACTCATGTTGATGATACGACCACTCAGACGGCCCAGCGCTTTAGCCCGTCTGGCGAACTCTACGGCCAATAAGAGGGTGGCACGCATGTTCACGGCATAATGCGCATCAAGCCTGGCTGCATCGAGCAGTTCAAACCCATCATGAGTGGAGTGGGCCGCGTTGTTCACCAAGACGTCCGGCAAACCCAGCCAGTCCTGCGCAGCATCCAGGACCTGCGCCGCGCTATCTGGATGTGCCAAATTGATTTCCAACCGCCGCGCCTTCACGCCCGAGTTCAGCAGCGCTTCTTCCAGAGCCATGGGACCGTCCTCATCGACGCCGTGCGGTTGTTCTCGATCATAGGCCTGCCAGGTGGTGAATAAGATACTTGCCCCTTGCATCGCCAGCGCACGGCAAGTGGCCGCGCCAATGCCGTTACGACGACTGGCACCGGTGATGAGTGCGAACTTGCCTTTAAGATCGGGATAAATGGCGTGATTCAAGGAACCACCCTGCAAATGGAGCGTAACACCGACAGCGAGATGCCGTTGGCCGCTGACACAAATCCCGCCTTGTGCGTGAGCGCCAGCCCGTTATGGGCGGCGAATCCCTGATCGCGGTAAGGGTAACTTCCCGGGACAGTCCGCCAGCACCGACTTGATGTATCGCCGCTCAGACGCTGGCGATCGCCGTAGCGTATCGGTGCAGGCAGACGGTGACGGATCGACTGCCGCCTCATTCTCCGGGTGGACTCGCTGCGCTTCTATTGCGGCTCGTTTTGCTCTTCCTCCCGCATGGCCGGTGCGACAATGGTTCCGTCAACCTTCCCCGTCATCGTCAAAAGTACGGCTTGGTTAGAGGCGTCGAACACCACCGCCCCCAACGTCGCAGTCAACGCAAGGCTGCCGTTCGCACCCTCGAAACGCCCGGTTCCACCTGTGATCTGATAGGTTTCGTTAACGTGGCCCACCCCGTGATCCAAATCCACGCAAAGGACTCCCCCCGTGAGGGTGACCGTCAACAGATTTCCATCTCGGACACGAAATACGCCCCCGCCGGCCGCAACTCGCAAACTCGGGCCGGAGCCGTCCCCGCATCTGCCGAAAGACTGGGGTATAGTCTCGTCAGCCCGTAAGCCACGAAAGGTGAATGGCCCTAGCCTACTGTTACCAGCTAAATGCACTTCGTCGGTACGTGTATTGGGTCCCAGATCGATCGTAGTGGCCACCTTACTTCCCGAAAACGTCATCTTCAGGGGTATTTGTTTCTGTGCCGCCGCCGGGACGGCAAGCGCGGCTGTCAGAATCATCGCCGCCATCGGCAGGTAAATATTGTGTCTCTTCATAACGAATCTCCTTTTGAGTTGATTTGGCTGCCGGTTCCAATCCGGCTCACCTGCCACGAGTAAGGAATCGCGGGCTGGAGGTTACAGCATCTTGGGCGAAAGGCATGAAATAAAGGCATAAAATAGGTGTTACAAATCCGGCCAAATTGCCAAACTGCCCTCAGTGCGAAGCGGAATTGGGTTCCGACAACCCTGCGGGACTGTGCCCGTTGTGTCTGATCCAGGGCGCTTTCGAGAGTTCCGCTGGCACGGACGAATCCAGGACCAAGACCATCGAGCGAGCGACCGTCGCAGCCGCCGATGACGACTTCGGCCGCTATCGGATCGTTCGACTTCTAGGTGAAGGGGGCATGGGCACCGTGTACCTGGCCGAACAGCATGAGCCCATTCGGCGCTATGTAGCGCTCAAAGTCATCAAACTCGGGATGGACACCGGCCAGGTGCTTGCTCGCTTCGCCAACGAGCGTCAGGCGCTCGCGATGATGGACCACCCGAATATCGCCCAAATCTTCGACGCCGGCGCCACCGCCAAAGGGCGCCCGTACTTCGTAATGGAGTACATCGAGGGCGCACCCATCACGCAGTACTGCGATGGCAAGCGAATGACCACCAAGGAGCGGCTTGCGTTATTCCTCGCGGTCTGCCGTGCGGTCCAACATGCGCATCAGAAGGGTGTGATCCACCGTGACCTGAAGCCGTCGAATGTACTTGTGACCGAACACGACGGCCTGCCGGTCCCTAAGGTGATCGATTTCGGAATCGCAAAGGCCACCGACAAGTGGGCCGTAGAGAACACGTTGCTCACGCAGTTCGGCCAGATCGTCGGGACGCCGGAGTACGCCAGCCCTGAGCAGGCCGACACCGTGACGGGAGATGTCGGCGCGAGCTCAGATGTGTATTCGCTCGGCGTGCTGCTCTACGAACTGCTGATCGGAGCAGCGCCTTTCGACACGGCCACGCTGCGCAACGTCGGTTTGGCCGAAATGCTGCGGATCATCCGCGAAGACGAAGCGCCGTCGTTGTCACGCAAGCTTAGCTCAATGGGCTCGGCGGCGATCGATATTGCCGCGCGCCGCCGGACCGACCCGGTTTCACTGTGCCGCCTCGTCGACGGTGACCTGACCTCGATCACAATGAAGGCCCTGGAGAAGGCGCGCGAGCGTCGCTACGCTTCGGTATCGGAGCTCGCGACCGATATCCAGAGGCACATGGAGCACCGACCGGTGCTGGCCTCAGCGCCGAGTCGCTTATACCGAGCCCGAAAGTTTCTCCGCAGGCACAGGCTGGCCGCCCTCGGCACAACCGCGGGAGTCGTATTCCTCGTTTTGAGCGGAGTAACGGCCTGGTCGCTCTCGCACCGCGATTCCGCAACCAGACCCAAGCTGACCGGCAAGGACACAATTGTCCTCGCGGATTTCGATAACAAAACCGGCGATCCGGTGTTTGACGACACGCTGCGCCAAGGGCTGTCCGTGGAGCTTCAACAATCGCCCTTCCTCAGCCTGATTTCTGACAGACAGGTGCAGCAGACGTTGGCCCTGATGGGACAGCCGAAGCAGGCGCGATTGACTCCTGAAATCGCGCAGCAGGTCTGCGAGCGGACCGGCAGTGCTGCGATTCTGGAAGGCTCGATAGCAAGCATTGGAAGCCAATATGTACTTGGTTTGCGCGCAAAGAGCTGCAATACCGGAAACGTTCTGGATCAGGAGCAGGTGCAGGCGGCGCGGCGAGAAGACGTCCTCAACTCTCTCGGTCAGATCGGCCGGAAATTCAGGGCGCGGGTCGGCGAATCCCTGGCTACCGTGGAACAGCACTCGACGCCGCTCGAAGAAGCGACCACGCCTTCCCTCGAAGCCCTGAAGCTTTACAGCACAGGTTTGAAGCTGACCTTATCGGGGGCGTATGCGTTGGCCATACCCTTTTACCAGCGGGCTGTCGAAATCGACAACCAATTCGCCATGGCGTATGCGAATTTAGGATTCGTGTACGGCGACGTTGGAGAGTCGGCGCTGTCATTAGAGAGCACCACAAGAGCCTGGCAATTGCGGGATCGCGCCAGCGACCGGGAGAGGTTCTTTATTGACTTTACCTACGATCGGCAGGTGACGGGAAATCTGGAAAAAGCATTCGAAACGCTCGAATTGTGGGCGCAGACCTATCCTCGTGGGGCAGAACCGGACCCTCAAGATCTGCTGGGCGGACTTTCCGCAGCGGGAACGGGTCGCCTGGAAAGAGCGATCGAACAGTCACAAAAGAGCATCGCGGCAAATCCCGACTTTGTCATCGGGTATACCAATCTTGCTCGCAATTATTTCCACTCGGACCGCTTCGGCGAAGCCGAGAACGCCCTTCAGCGGGCCGCAGCGCGCAAACTGGAATTCCCGGCACTCCTGGTTTACCGATACAACATTGCATGGTTAAACGGCGATGATCAGCAGATGCATCAGGCAATAGCGATGGCTAGGGGCAAGCGGGGGGAGTGGAGCACTGGGTAGCGAACGCGGAGGCTCTTGCTCTGGCCCATTCCGGCCAGCTACAAAACGCCCGGCGGGTATCCAACCGGGCGGTGGATATGGCCCTCCAGGAGGGGCAGCGTGAAGCAGGCGGCGACCTACCAGGCTGCAGCGGCGGTTTGGGAAGCGCTTTACGGAAATGCTGCCGAAGCGAAAAAGAACGCTATGGCGGCCCTCGCGCTTGCCAACGGCCGGGACGTCCAATACGCCGCCGGCCTTGCCCTGGCTTTTTCGGGCGACACTTCTCGATCGGAGGCGCTTGCCGGCGATTTAGAAAAGCGCTTCCCAGAAGATACGTTCGCCAAATTTACTTATGTGCCGGTTCTTCGCGCGTTATCGGCACTGGCGCACGGCAAGCCGGCAGATAGCTTGGAGGTGCTGCAAATCACTCTCCGCTATGAGCTGGCTCCGAATGGGCTCAACTTCAATTTCTATCTCGGTGGTCTGCACTCGGCCTATGTGCGCGGCGAGGCTTTCATCGCCACGCACCGGTATGCGGAAGCGGCGGCCGAGTTTCAGAAGATTCTCGATCATCGCGGTATCGTGGGCGCGGATCCCATCGGCGCACTGGCGCACTTGCAACTCGGTAGAGTGTTCGCTTTCTCGGGAGATAAGATCAAGGCGAAAACGGCCTACGAGGCTTTCTTCGCACTTTGGAAAGACGCAGATCCCGACGTGCCGATCCTCAAAAGGGCCAAAGCAGAGTACGACAGGCTGTAGTGATTGAGCTGTAACCTTTAGCCGGGGATTCCTTATTCTGTTTAGCGGAACGACCATGAGGATGCGACCATGACGAACGGCCAGACCATGCACACACTGCCGGGATCATCCCGGTTTCCAACGACGCGGTGGACTCTGGTGGTCGCTGCCGGCGATCCACGTCGAAAGGAAGCGCGGTCCGCTCTGGTTTCGCTGTGCGAGAGCTACTGGTATCCGTTGTATGCCTATCTGCGCCGGCGCGGTTATCCGGCCGATCAGGCGCAGGATCTCACGCAGGAGTTTTTCATCCGCGTGCTGGAAGGCCGCTATCTCGATCGCGCTGACCCGGAAAAGGGCCGGTTCCGGGCCTTTCTGTTGACTTCCTTGAAATTCTTTGTGGCCGACGAAGAAGACCGAAATCGCGCGCAGAAACGCGGCGGCGGGGCGGTTCTGCCGCTTGAATTCTCTTCAGGCGAAGACCGCTACCAACGCGAGCCTGCGCACGATGAGACGCCGGAGCGGATCTTCGAACGGCGCTGGGCGCTCTCGGTGCTCGATCGAGTCGTGGAGAAATTGCGCGACGAATTCGTGCATCACGGCCGCCCGGAGCATTTCGAGCGGCTGAAGGTGTTTCTTCTCGGGCAGTCCGACGCGCCGTATGCCGCCCTGGCACGCGAAATGAACACGTCAGAAGGAGCCCTCAAGGTCGCGATTCACCGGCTTCGCAAGAGGTATCGCGAACTCTTCCGTCAGGAGATCGCGGATACCGTGGCCGATCCCGCCGAAGTGGAATCCGAACTCCGGTATCTGGCGGGCGTGCTGACCCGGAAGTAAGCGGCGAGCATAGCCGGAAACCGAACTAAACATTTTCCAACCGACGTTTGAGGTATTGAAGGCTCCCGAACCGGGATGCCTTTGGATCCCAAGTTGGCGGAAAACGCGAGCAAACCGTAGGTGTACCGTTGGGCGCGCCCCGGCGTAGGACTTACTAAGCGCCGCGATTCTCGCTGGCTATGCGCCGGCAAGGCGAGCCTCCCGAATTGATCCGGTGGCGGCTCTGCGGCAGGAGTAAGACATGGTCCGCAGTTAGAGCAATTGAACAGAGCCGCGACGGCTACGGAGCGGTCGGTCGATTTTTCACAACCCCGTCAGCCACGCTAGCCGCTCGCATTCGATGCCGGCCTGCTCTGGCGCATATTGGCAGCGCGAGTATAGCCGGATGCTGCTCACGCACAACGATGGTCGCTCGGCTAGATTCTATATCACTGACGAGTGGGTACGATACAGCCTGAACTCATGGATGCTTGCTTAGACTGGATGACAGGCATCTCCATCAACGCCTCTTGCCTGCTCTCGCGATTCTATTGGGCGGTATGTACGAGTTCTGGCGCACTGGCCGCGTGACGGGTTAGAGCTCCTCTTGGGACCGGATTCGGGAGGCATCTAATTGAGCGGAAAATATCGGTGTGCACGCACAACCAGTCGCGCACACGACAACTCGTGCGATCAGCTATTGATGAGAACGGAGATCTCGAATATGAAGCCGAATGAACCCAGCCGCACAGCCCTGATGATCGCGCGACAGCGAGCTGCTCATCAGGTGCTCGATCATGGCTCAATCCTCTATGATCCATTTGCCATGAAGATTCTGTGCGAAGACGAAAAGGACGTGCTTCAATTTGCGAACAAACACCCCTTGGCCAGCATCGGACGTCTATTCACCACCGCGCGAAGCCGGATTGCGGAAGATGCTTTGTCAAGAGCTGTCGAAAGTGGGATTAGGCAGATCGTCATTCTTGGCGCCGGACTCGACACTTTCGCTCTCCGGAATCCCCATGGCGCACGACAGATCCGTATCTATGAGGTGGACCACCCCGCGACGCAGGCATGGAAACGCCAGCGCTTGGCCGAAGCTCAAATCGCAGTTCCGCCATGGCTTATTCTCGTGCCAGTCGATTTCGAGCGGGACGATGTGGGAGAGAAGCTTGTCGCCGCAGGATTTCAGCAGAACTCGCCCGCGTTTTTCACTTGGCTCGGGGTTGTGCCATATCTGACACAGGACGCTATTGGCCGCACTCTGGACTACATGTCGTCAATCCAGAACTCGGAGGTGGTCTTCGACTACGTGGAACCTCCCGAGGCATTCTCAGAAGAGCTAAGGCAATTAGAAAAGCAGCGGACCGAACAGCTTGAGAAAATTGATGAACGATCGGGCAGCCGCTTCGAACCGGCTGGCATTGCAGCGATTCTTCGCTCGCACGGATTTTGTGTCATCGAAGACATCAATTTCCAGGAGATCGCGACCAGGTTCGGCCGCGCCGTTCAAGGACTCGCGCCAGGACACGCTGGCGTTCATGTCGTCCACGCTAAGCACTAATTGAACGCGGTGAATGAGCGTTCGTTTGGAATCAGAAATTGGTTAGCGACAGTCTGTGCCCTCCAGCCATGTGACTGCGGGTTAAGGGCCATTTAGCCACAATGAAGCAGGGCCGATTGTACAGACAAATATGAGTTTCTGTACGGCTAACGAAATGTTGCCACGTTTGACGGGCGTCCCGTCACGTTGACTGCTAACCGCCGGAAAGAGGAAATCGTACCCGACGATACTTCCACTTGAAACAAAGAACGGTGATTCTATAAAGTTGGATAGGCTGAGCACAAGTAATCTAAAGGTAGTTATGGCCGGCTTGGCTCAGATCCGCGCGGCGTCTCAATCTGCCGTTTGCGGCTCCCAAATGGCGCAAAGCAAAGGCGTGCTTTGGTTGCAGTACATAACGATCGGCTGGATGCTGATGGAGTGCGGTATTGCGCTGCTTGCAGCCCAACAGGCTCACAGCGTGACGGTGCTTGCCTTTGGGTCCGACAGCCTTGTTGAGCTTCTTTCGGCCGTAGTTGTGGTTCTTCAGTTTGGCAAGCGGGTGAACATCGAACGAGCAACTGCCGCGAGACTTGCGGGAGTATTGCTTTTCGTTCTCGCCGGAGTCGTAGGTGTGCTCGCCGTCGCAGCATTTGTTGAGCGCATTCCACCGGAGCCCAGCGTGCTCGGCGTGGCGGTAACCGGAGTTGCACTGATCGCCATGCCTTTGCTTGCTTGGCTGAAGCGGAAGAAAGCCGCCGAGATGGGTGACCGTGCTTTGGCTGCTGATGCCATTCAATCCGCTGCTTGTGCCTACTTAGCCGCGGCGACACTCATCTCGCTCGGATTGCAGCTCTTCTTCCCCGTGCGCTGGATCGATTCCGTCGCTGCCCTAGCGGTATTGCCTATTTTGATCATTGAAGGCCGAAACGCAATAGGTGGAGTGGCCTGCGGTTGCTGCCAATGACCTTCAGTTTCAGTGATCGTTTGGCCGTTTACGCGCATCCCGCTTCGATGCTTGCTGATCAGACCGAACTCACAAGAGCGCAACGCCGATTAACCGTCCGAGTGGAGTGGTGATCAGTTAAGGCGCTCTCTTAATGAGGACTCAGTCTGATGTTTGGCGAGGACGCGATTGTCGTCCAGACTGACGTAGTCCTTTTTTGCCGACAGCACTTATGCCCGGCGTAAAATCACTCACCTCGAGCTTTCCGTAGCCGCCAGCGACTCCATCCTGGACAGCTCAATCCGCATCCTCCGAGCCTGCTCCCGATCAATTGGCATGCCCGCGACCGTAGCGCGAATCCAACTGGCTCTGTCCCAGCGTGCGCGCATGAGGCCCGTCGGCGAGTGTTCGTTGGACCGTAACAGTAGGTGTCCGAGTTCGTGGGCCATCGAGTAGGCAAGGACTTTGCTGAACGATGCCAAACTCTGGTATGTCACGCTCTCACAGTGATCAATAAATATTGTTGAGTCAATGCCGAATGCGGCACACGGCAGCGAATAACCAAGGGTTCCGGTGGTGACGCCCTGCGGGGCGTGCAGCAGCAATTGGAAGCGGAACTCGCGCGCATGCCTGACCACCTTGCAACCTGTCGGCGACGTGTTGTTAGCGGACTGATCCGTGATCAAGGATGCGCCATCATCGAGTGCCCCCTCGGCCCAATGCACCTCTATCTCAGCTTCGGCGAAGATCTTGGTTACCTCACCCTCGGCTCGGGACAAATCGTGCCTCGGAACACGGGCAAGGTTAAAAACACGGAGCTTGATCTGTTGCTTCGCTGATGTGAAGTTCCGATCATACAGATCGGGCTGTGAACCGAGCGACACTGATACGCATGCATTTGCCAACGCAACCGCTAAAACAAATCGGACCCTTGCCTCGAACATCTCGGCCATCTCCAGTGGCGAGATCAAAGTAGGCCCAGGCAGCCGCTGCCTCCAGCTTCTGGAGAACGTCAGTGCAACAAATGCACATCATCGAGTAAGTTCCTGTGAGCAAAAGGTTTGTAGGGAGAAGTGATTTCCAAACACCGCCGATCCATGGCGGAGTTATCAGTGCTAGACTCGACGTCACTGTGAGACAGTCGGCCAATGCGCCCGCGAGATATCGTTTCGGCACCTTCGAGCTGGATCGAGGGGCCGCCGAACTGCGGAAGCGCGGCATTCGGATCAAACTTCAAGAGCAGCCGTACCGTATCCTTTGTCTCTTGCTCGACAACCCGGGCGAGGTAATTACACGGGATATTCTTTGTGCCGCCCTCTGGCCGGAGGGCACGTTTGTCGAGTTCGAGCGCAGCCTGAACGCTGCGATCGCAAAGCTGCGGCAGACGCTCGGAGACTCGGCTGAGAATCCGCGATTCATTGAAACCGTGGCGCGCCGCGGCTACCGGTTCATCGCGCCAATCGAAACAATCGCGCTTTCAGAATCGACCGCCGGTGTCGAACTGCAAAGCGCCCCGATCCCGGCAATCGACGCCGCCGATAGCAAGCTGGCACCCCGGCCCGTCATGGCGCAACATCATAAGAAATTCTGGTTTCGCGCAGCCGCAATTGGGCTGTCCTTGGGCGCAGTTGGTGTCGCGGTCATCGTTGGACGCCATTCAAGCAGTAGCAACACGCCTGAAATAACCCGGCTTACATTCGACTCCGGACTGACTACCGACCCAGCCGCTTCGCCGGACGGAAAGCTACTGGCTTATGCCTCAGACCGCGCCGGAAATGGACGACTTCATATCTGGGTACAGCAGTTCATACCGGACGGGGAAGCTGTGCAGTTGACTCGCGGCGATGCTGACGATCATCAACCGGCTTTCTCTCCGGATGGAAGCAAGATCGCGTTTCGGTCGGAACGCGATGGCGGTGGAATCTATGTCATTCCGGCCATTGGAGGCGACGCAACCCTGATCGCAAAAGGCGGACGTGATCCGCGCTTTTCTCCTGACGGGCGCTGGATCGCTTATTGGAAGGCGGCTATGATGGCATCGCCATTCGTTGCCAGTGCGGGAGCCGTTTACCTCATCCCGAGCGTCGGCGGGCCCCCTCAGCCTGTGATGTCAGATTTGACCGACGCGGGAGTGCCGGAATGGTCGGAAGACAGTAAACGTCTCATTATGTTTGGCCACAAGAACGATTTGCCTCCGCCCGCCGGCCGCTGGAATTGGTGGGTGGTGCCGGTCGAGGGAGGTCCCGCAACATCCACCGGCGCCTTCGCCCGGCTACGGGAAAAAGGCTTCAATGGCACTGACACATGGGAGGCGCCGCGAGTGGCAAAATGGCACAGCAACGAGTTACTCTTCTCCGCTCGACGTGGCGACAGCTCAAATGTGTGGAAGGTCCAGATTGACGGTTCCACTTCGCGAGTGACAGGCGACCCGCAGCGGCTGACGTCCGGTACCGGCTTGGATGCTTATCCCTCTATGACCGCAGATGGCCGTCTCTTGTTTGCCGGCTTGATAAACTCTTCGGACGTCTGGATTCTCCCTGTAGACACTAACAGTGCAACGGCTGTCGGGAAACCCCAACGAGTAACGGAGACAGTCGGCCCTCATTACTTTGCCTCGCTCTCCACAGACGGAAAACTGCTAGCGTACAGCTCCGTTCGATATGGACATCCACGCGGCTGGATCAAGAATCTCGAAAGCGGTACGGCGACACCAGTGGTGAGCGGCGCGGCGAGCCAATACGTCGGTCAACTTTCGTCCGATGGCTCGCTCCTCGTTTACACTACCGGTGGCGAGAACGGCGCCGGATTCGTCGTTCCAGTGCGAGGCGGAGCCTCCGATCAATTCTGTGACCACTGCGCTACTGCGTATGATCTCTCGCCTGACAACAAGGTAGTGCTCTATCGTAAAGGCAATGCCATTCGCGCTTTCAACCTCGTTACGCGCCGCGAGAGTTTATTTATGCAGAGCGCTAAATATCGCATCTATCAGCACAAATTCTCTCCCGATGGCGAATGGGTGACTTTTGAAGCTCTGCACGGGAAGCGCTCGCGGCTTTTTGTGGCAGCGCTTCGCGACAACGGACTGCCTGCGCCGGAAAATGAGTGGATCTCCGTGACAGGCGACGAAGGCTGGGCCGACAAGCCGCGCTGGTCGCCGGATGGCAATGTGATTTACTTCATCTCGAATCGGGATGGCTTCTTCTGCCTGTGGGCTCAACGCGTCGACAAGTCCAAGCATCCGATCGGCGCGCCCGCGTCCATTGCACACTTTCACGGGAGCCGTCTCTCTGTAGGGAATGTTGGTTCCGGTGGCGTGATAGAAATTTCCGTCGCTCGGGACAAAATTGCCATCAATCTTGGTGAGCTCACCGGGAACATCTGGGTGACAAACTTGTCGTATTGACAGTGTTAGCCCTGTTGGCCGTTAGCAATGCTTTCACAGGGAGTTGTAGACTAAGTCGCGCCTGGTAAGCAATTACTGACAAACGAGCATTTGGCCGTGTGAAGCGCGCAAACCGTAGGTGTACCCGGCAAGGCGCGCCTCCCGAATTGATCCGGTGGCGGCTCTGCGGCAGGAGTAAGACATGCGCCGCAGTTAGAGCAATTGAACAGAGCCGCGACGGCTACGGAGCGGTCGGTCGATTTTTCACAACCCCGTCAGCCACGGTAGCGGCTCGCATTCGATGCCGACCTATAAGGGAGGGTCCGCACCCGCTAACGGCTGCTCCACTCTCGCCGACATCGGTAAGCAGGTGCTGGTGCCGTACTCTGCCGACTACCACTTCTTCCGAGCGGACCAATAGTCCTTTGTTTGTCTGCCCCGAGGAACTTCGGGGAGTGCATGCGAGGAGTTCCAACGTGTTTGGCGCTCTTCGCGTGCGTTTTTTGGAATTTGATTCCAGGAGAGCCTATGCGTGTTTCGCTTACTGTGTTGACGGGAATTCCATCGCCGGTTCCGATACCAGGCCCGTGTAACTCACCGCGCCAGCCACCACTTGCGAAAAGCAAGCCATTGCTCTCCCCCGGCAGCTTTCATCAGTTTCTTGGCGTTCCAATAGGCTGCCTGGCGCAATAGCGTAGAGGAATCTCGCCTGGCGAACTTGGCAGCGAGTTCCGGCGGCGAATCGCGCTGCAATCCAAAGCGGCCAATCACTGCGCAGCCGTTTATACTTGATATCCGCACGCCGGGCTCAGAATTAAACAACACGCGAATTCCGGCGCGCGCTGCGAATTCGACAACTCGAGTGGAATAAAATCCGCCAGGTACCGAGCCGGTATCGATCCTTTCGCCCACGATCTCCTGAAGAGTATCTATGCTCTTCTGCCATTCGAGTTGCAGTTCGTCATCAGATAAATAGGAAATCCGCTGCGGGTGAGAACACGAGTGCGATCCCACGACATGCCCGCGCGCGTGCAATCCACGAATGTCCGCGGCCGTCACAAACGCGGGAGAGCCGATGAAATTGGTCGTGATGAAGAAATGGCCCTTCCAGCCGCGGCGCTCGAGCATATCCGCAATGGCCGGCGCGCTCGCGCCGCCATCGTCGAAACTTAGCAAGACAGGAATTTTGTCACCGGGAGAACCGTTTTGAAGTAACTCGAAAACGGTCGAGTTAGGATGATTCCCCGTGCCGGCGATCGCCTCCAGATGCCGCTCGAAATCTGCGGCATCGAGTTTATAAATGTCCGCATCGGAGCTGTTGAAACCGCTGCTGGCGGCGGCCCCGGGCGGTGTGACGTCATGATAGAGCAGCGTGACTGCCTTCATCGTGTACTCGCCTCAGCGCTCCGCTTCCAGGCTAGATAGCGAGTGAGCCAGGGCTGGCCCCATGCGGCCGAATCGCGCCCTGCCGTCGAGATAGGAACCGCTTCCCCGCGATAAATTTCTTCCAGTTTGGCGGCGATTGCGTCGAGATTTTCAAATACCACCCGATGCTGGATGATAATGTGCGATTCGTTGCGCTCATCGTATGGATAGGAAAAGTACCCGAATACTGGCCCCGTATCGACTCCCTTATCGATGCGCAAAAGCGTCATGCCGACATGCTCGAAATCGCGCCGGCTCAGCGCCCAGAAGCAGCCGTGAGCATTGCGATATTCCGGACATACTCCCGGATGCATCACGAATGTGCCGGTACGCGCTATCGAGAAGATGCGTTCGCTCAACAGCGTCTTGCAGCGCGCTATCACCAGATCCGGAGCGGCATCGCGGATGAACTGCTGGCTCTCCGCTGAATTGGGACTCGGCGTAATCAGCTCGGCGGCTTTAGACGGCGCAAATCGCGATTCGATCTGGCGCAGCATCTCGCGTTCGATCGCGGCATCGCGTTTCGCCAGCTTGAACTTGTAGTAGAACCGGAATGCGAGCACATCCAGAAAACGCAGATAGCCGGTGCGTTTGATCTCGCGGCGAATTCGGGCCCGCATGCGGCCCGGTTCTTCTCGGATTACGACTACTCCTCTGAGATCGGAAAAAGAAGCCAACCAGCGAGACATCCCTGCGCGATTCAGCTCATCGTCGTGGTGGCAGATCAGCAGGGTCCGCATCTATCAGCGAAAAAAATTGGTTCGGAAAAACACACTTAGGCCTCAATTTTATCCAACCGAACCGCGAATCTACCCGCGCCGCGACCGTCAGAGCCGCGAGGGTCAGAACCGCGACCGTCAGGAAGCGGACTCCTCCAACGAACCGCAACCGTCAGAGCCGCGAGGGTCACCGAGCGGACTCCTCCCTCAACGAGCGCTTCTTCAAAAAGAAGTAGAATGCTATATAGATCAAGCAAGCGTTATGAGCGACTCAACAAAGCTTTCCCACACCGCTGCACTCATCCTTCAGACGGTAGACCAAGGCGCCAGCTATGGCTTCGACATTATGGACGCTACCGGTCTTCCCAGCGGCACGGTGTATCCCGCGCTGCGCCGCATGGAAACCGAAGGATTGATCTCTTCCCAATGGGAATCGGAGAAGAAAGCGCTGGCTGAACAGCGGCCGGCGCGCAAATATTATCGCGTCACTCGCGCCGGGGCGGAAGTCCTCGAACAGTCTCAAAAGCGATATCCCCTCTTGAACAGGCTTCTCGCCAAACCGCGACGCTAAGAGAAAACAACCATGTTCGGGCAGCCAAAGCGTCCTTTTTCGCTCTTGGTTTGTGGAGCGATGATTGAACTGGCCTCGCGCCTGGTGCCTTCTCTGCAAAGGCCGGACTGGAAGCGCGAATGGCAGGCCGAAATCTGGCATCGCTGGCAGTTTCTGTGGCACACCGGTTCCTGGAATCGCCGTGAAGCGCTCCTGCTTCTCCGGCGATGTGCTGGCGCTTTCCCCGACGCGCTCTGGCATTTAACCGGTCAGGACGAGGTGCAGGCCCGGTTTCGTGAGTGGGTTCGGTCTCCCTGGACCTGTCTCGGCAGTCTCGCTGTCGCGCTGATTCTCCTGGCCATCGTTACAGGCGGTCTGCCCGCTGCCCGGCAGGCCGTCCGCATCGGCACCTCGTCGGCTTCCTCGCGTCTGGTCTTCATCTGGTTTCATCCCTCGGCCGGCGGTGGTGATGAAGGGCTCCCTCCCGATGTGGTCCCGGCTTGGGCTGCTCGCAGCCGCTTGCTCGAAAAGGTCGCCCCATTTGTTATTGGTCATCGGGTGGTCAGCGCGGCAAATGGCCGCTCGCTTCAACCGCTGGTTATAAAAACCAAGGCCAGCTTGTTTGACGTCCTCGCAGTGCAACCATCTTTAGGCCGCTCCTCCCAGGATTCGGGTGTTGTGCTCACCAATTCTCTCTGGAAATCGCTCTTTCGACGCGATCCCAATGTCATCGGCAAGAAGGTCCGCATCGGACGCGAATGGCAACAAGTCACCGCGGTCCTGCCGGCTGATTTCGTCTTCCTGTCGCGCCAGCCCACCGCTTACTTGATCGAATCTTCCCTTCCTGATGCTCAGCAAATGGTCGTTGGCCGTGTCAAACCGGGTATTTCAGAGAAGCAGCTTGACAAGGAGTTGACCCATATCGCCGAAACCGCTTGCTACTACTACTTCCGCTCTGAATTGCGCTATTCGTTTCTAAACCAGGCGGCCTGGATACCTCTCGAAATCTTCGTCCTGGCGGCCTTGGCTTCCGGGTTGCTGGTGGTCGCCGCTTCTCGCGTGAGCTGGCGTCGGCTGCGTTTCGCTCTCAGCCCTTCTAATCGCAAATCGCTCTCGAGCCGCACATCATTTTTCTCTGCCAAACTCGCGCTCGCGTTTTTGCTGGTGCTCCTGTCGGCTCTCGAATGGAGTCGCTCGCAATCCGCCATTCTCTACGGCTCCAGAGATCCAGCTGCCGGCCCGTTTCTGCTCTGGCTGTACATCCTGGGAAGTATGGGCGTTCTCTTCTGGGCAGTTGCCGATCAGCGCGCCCGTTGCCGCGTCTGTTTGCGGCTCCTGTGCTTCCCCGTCCGCGTTGGGTGTCCCGGGTGCCTTCTCTTGGATTGGTCCGGCACGGAGCTGCTCTGCTCGGAAGGCCACGGCATGCTCCACGTTCCTCACATGGCGCCCAGTTGGGACGAAGAATCCGAGCACTGGATCTCGCTCGACGAGTCGTGGAAGGACCTTTTCACCGAGGCGAAATAAAGGCGAATATACCGCCTGGATCTCCCTTTTTTATAGACGGTAAAAACCCCCTCCCGAACCGGGTGAGTTATCATTGCTCCGCATGCGAACCGCATTCTTTGCTGTTCTGATAGCCTCCGCTTTAGCTCAATGTTTGCAGGCCGATTCGTGCGAGCAGCTCGCGAAATTGAATCTTCCGCGCGCTTCTATCGCCTCGGCGCAATCCGTCGCGCCTGGGGCGTTTTTACCGTTTGGCATGTCGCCGGCCTCCCCTGACGTAAAGCCATACAAGAAGCTGCCACAGTTTTGCCGGGTCGCGATCGAAGCAACTCCGAGCAGCGATTCGCACATCGCAATTGAAGTCTGGCTGCCCGCCTCCGGCTGGAATCACAAGTATCGCGGTCAGGGCAACGGCGGCTTCGCCGGCTCGATTGATTATCGCGGCATGGCTGGTTCCGTCGAGCTCGGCTACGCAACTTCAGGCAGCGATGCGGGACACAAGGGTGAAGGCACGGACGCAAGCTGGGCGCTGAATCATCCCGAAAAAATTGTCGATTTCGGCTACCGCGCCGTGCACGAAACCGCCGGAATTGCGAAGACAATCATCAAGGCCTACTATGGCGAGCCGCAGCAGCGCGCCTACTTCGATTCCTGTTCCGATGGCGGCCGCGAAGCGCTCATGGAAGCGCAGCGCTTTCCCGAAGACTACGATGGAATTCTCGCCGGCGCGCCCGCAAACTATTGGACGCATCTGCTGACCGGCGCGCTTGTGACTGAGAAAGCCATTAACGCGAACCGGGCGAATTTCATTCCTCCCGAGAAGCTCCCCGCCATTACTGCCGCCGTTCTGAAGGCGTGCGACGCTTCGGACGGTTTGCGTGACGGCATTCTCAACGATCCCAGGCAATGCCATTTCGATCCCGATGTTCTGCGCTGTACCGCCGCAGACAATAGCTCTTGCCTTTCATCCGCTCAGCTGCAATCGCTCAAAACGATTTATGCCGGTCCGACCGATGCGCGAGGACGGCAGATTTTCCCGGCCGCTATGCCGAGCGGCGAGGAGGGCGACGGAGGCTGGAAGGATTGGATCATCGGCCCCACGTTCGAGAAATCCGCGCTCGTCGCCTTCGAAACCGGGTTCTTCCGGGACATGGTTTTCAGCGATCCCAATTGGAGTTACCACAGCGCAGACATCGACCAAGCGTTACAGGCGGCTAATCAAAAGATGGCTCCCGTTTTGAACGCGACCGATCCCGATCTGGGCAGGTTTAAGGCGCGTGGCGGAAAACTCATTCTGTATCACGGCTGGCTCGATGCGGCGATTTCGCCCGTAAATACCATCAACTATTACCAAAACGTGATTTCGAAAATGGGAGAGCGATCGGCCGGCGAATTCGTGAAGCTTTACATGGTCCCCGGCATGCGGCATTGCGTCGGCGGTCCCGGACCTTTCATATTCGGCCAACTCGGGATTTCCATGTCGCGCGATCCCAAAGAGAATGTCTTCACTTCTCTTGAACACTGGGTAGAACAGGGAACCGCTCCAGTTGCGATTATTGCGACCAAGTTGCGAGATGATAAAGATCCCTCAAAGGGGATTCTCATGACACGGCCATTGTGCCCGTTTCCCGAACTGGCGATCTACGACGGCAAGAGCGATCCCAACAGTGCCAGTTCATTTTCGTGCGTAAAGCAGCAGAATTAGACTATTAACCATGATTTGACCGTTTTCATTGTTGTCCGACAAGAAGTATTACATTGAATGGAGAAAAGCTGAGGCTTGGAGGGGATCAGGTGCCGGCGCATTCTTTGCTCGCTTTGCTTCAAACGCAAGTTCAGAACCTTCCTGAACACCGTGTCGCAGATATCTTCAAGCCTTTCGCCACTCCAGCTGCCGCCGAGAAGAACATCGCTCTGTTCACATTCGGCATAACAGGAGCAATTTTCCTGGTAGTTGCCGGATTGATCGTCTATACAATGTGGCGTTTCAGGCGCAAGCCTGAAGACGACAACCGTCAAGAACCCCCGCAGGTTTATGGCAGCAACCAGATCGAGGTTGCCTGGACCGTTATCCCAATACTGATTGTCTTCATTTTGATCGGAGTATCCGCGCGCGTCATCGCTAGTGTTGAGAATGCAAGTCCGCCGCCGGCGACGTTGAAAGTCAGGTTGATCGGTCATCAATGGTGGTGGGGCGTAGAATACCCGGATTACGCGATCGTGACGGCAAACGAGATCCACGTCCCGGTCAGCGAACACAATGACCGCGCGACCTATTTACAACTGGAGAGCCTGGACGTGATCCACAGCTTCTGGGTCCCGCAATTAGCGGGCAAAACCGATCTGATCCCCAACCGCGTGAACTATATGTGGATCGATCCGCAAAACGCCGGGGTTTATCTCGGCAACTGTGCGGAATACTGTGGGACACAGCACGCGAACATGCTGCTGCGTGTCATTGCAGAACCGAAAGCACAGTTCGATCGGTGGGCTGCCGCACAGCAGAAGAGCGCGGTGAATGATCCCCAAGTCTCAAATGGCAAGGCCGTTTTCGATTCTCTTGCGTGCGTGAACTGTCACGTAATCAAGGGAACAGCAGCTATCGGGAAATTCGGCCCCGATCTCACTCACTTGATGACCCGGCAGACGCTTGGCGCAGGAGTCACGACGAACACTCCGGAGAACCTTCGCGCTTGGGTGAATGATCCGCAGGAAATGAAGCCTGGCTGCTTAATGCCCAGTATGAAGTTGACCAATACCCAATTGGATCAGGTTGTCGCGTACTTGGAATCGCTGAATTAGGAGAGCTGCCATGGCCTCGATAGATTATCCGCTTGATCATCCTCAAGTTCGCGAATCGGAGTTCTCGTTTTCGGAGGTCTTTTACCACTGGGTCGCGACGGTCGATCACAAACGGCTTGGCCTGATGTACATCACTTCGGCTCTGCTGTTTTTCGTGGTAGCCGGATTAATGGCGGCGGTGATGCGTCTGCAACTTGCGCTTCCGAACAATCATGCGGTCGGGCCGGACACTTTCAACCGGCTATTCACTATGCACGGCACTTCGATGGTGTTCCTGGTTGGAATGCCTATGGTGGCGGGCTTCGCCAATTACCTGGTCCCTCTGATGATTGGCGCGCGCGATATGGCGTTTCCGCGACTGAACGCCTTCGGCTTCTGGATCTTTTTGTTTGGCGGGCTGCTGCTCTACTTCAGCTATATCGGAGGCGCCGGTTTATCCGGAGCGGGTTCGGCTCCGGATGTCGGATGGTTTGCCTATGCGCCGCTCACCAGCCGCGCCTTTTCCCGCGGATCGAGCACGGATTACTGGGCTATCGGTGTTCTGGTTTCGGGCATCGGCAGCATTGCCAGCGCCATCAATGTCATAGCGACTACCGCTTCGATGCGCTGTCCGGGAATGACGTTAAGCAAGATGCCAATGTTCGTGTGGGTGATGCTAGTCGATTCCTGGCTCATCCTCATTGCGCTTCCGCCGCTGTCCGCCGGACAGATCATGCTGCTGCTTGATCGTTACCTCGGAGCGAATTTCTTTGATACTCAAGCGGGCGGTTCAGCCGTTTTATGGCAGCACATTTTTTGGATTTTCGGCCATCCCGAGGTTTACATCCTGATATTCCCCGCGTTCGCGATCCTGTCCGAAGTCATTCCTGTTTTTTCGAGGAAACCGCTTTTCGGCCGGGCCGCTATGGTGGGCGCCGTTGTCGCCATCGGCTTCATCAGCTTGGGGGTCTGGGCGCATCACATGTTCGCCGTGGGCATGACCTCCTGGTCAAATACGTTCTTCGCCGCTTCCAGCATGCTGGTGGGCATACCCACAGGAATCAAAATTTTTAATTGGACCGCCACGATGTATGGCGGCAAGCTGCGCTTCAATACCGCAATGTTGTTTTGTTGCGGATTTCTTCTGCAGTTTCTTGTCGCCGGGCTGACGGGAATCATGCTTGCCGTAGCGCCGTTCGACTGGCAGCTGCACGATTCCTACTTCGTGGTTGCGCATTTCCATTTCACTCTCATCGGCGGTCTGGTCTTTGGATTGTTCGCCGGTATCTACTATTGGTTTCCGAAGGCCACAGGAAAGCTACTCAGTGAGACGCTCGGCAAATGGCATTTCTGGCTGCTTTGTATCGGATTCAATATGACCTTCATCCCCTTGCATTTTGCCGGATTTCTTGGGATGCCGCGCCGTATTTATACCTACGCGCCAGATCGCGGATGGAATGCAATCAATCTGATCGCTTCGATCGGAGTCATTTTCCAAGCCGCGGGAATTCTGTGTTTCGTGATAAACACACTGCGCTCCGCCAAATCAGGCGAACCGGCGGGTGATGATCCGTGGGACGCCTGGACACTCGAGTGGACAACGTCCTCTCCACCCCCCGAATATAATTTCGAAAAGCTTCCGGTGGTCCGTAGTAGCCGCCCGCTTTGGGATCTCAAACATCCCCAGGATCCGGATTGGAAGTTCGAGTAGAAGATATGGCTGCGCCAGACACATTGACCGCCGACGCTCTCACGATGGAACGTGAGTGGAAGTTGCCTGACCGCGGCGCCGTTGGAATCATCTTCCTGATCATCACCGAAACAGCTCTATTCAGCATATTCGTCGCCGCTTACCTGATTTACATAGGCAGGAGCGTGAACGGCCCTTATCCAAAAGATGTCCTCGAGCTGCCGATTGTCTCCACAATTTGCCTGCTTTCCAGCAGTCTTACGATCGTATTCGCTGAGCATGCGCTGAAGCACAACCAGCTCGTGCGCTTCAAACTATGGTGGCTCGTCACAATCTGTTTGGGTCTGGAATTTCTGATTTCAACGGGTGTCGAGTGGCGCAAGCTGATCGTTGAAGATCACCTGACTATCCGAACCAATCTGTTCGGGACCACATTCTACTCGTTAGTAGGACTCCATGCCAGCCACGTAGTCGTGGGTTTGTGCTTCTTGCTGCTGGTCATGACCGTTACACTGTTGGGTTTTCCAATCCAGACGCAATTGAGGCGAGTGCTATTCCTCTCCTGGTACTGGCATTTCGTCGATGGCGTTTGGGTGGTTGTTTTCACGGTGGTGTACATCATCGGCAGATAAAGGATCGAACGGTGGCACACGAAACGCATCACGGAGAAGCAGCCGAGCGCACGACAGAGACCCACATACAATTGCCGGCTCCGACATTCTGGCCGATTGTTTTTGCGTTCGGACTTACGTTGTTGTTTGCGGGATTGCTGACGCATTGGTCGATCGGTGTTGTGGGATTCATAATCGCCCTTCGAGCGGTGATCGGGTGGTGGGGAAATGTAATACCTCTCGAAGAGCACGAAGAAGTGCCGATCGAGCCCGAACTACGGCCTGCTCCCGTCATGGTGGAAGCGCGCTCCGTGGTGCGGTTGGAACTTGGGCAAGAAGGCCACCGCGTCCGGATCCCGGAGACAGTGCATCCTTATTCGGCGGGATTGTGGGGAGGCCTGGCGGGTGGCGCTGCCATGGCGGGATTGGCGGTTCTGTATGGATTAATCGCGCAGCACAGCATTTGGTATCCGGTGAATTTGCTGGCGGGCGTGGTCATTCCGAACCTCGGCAATGCCTCGCTGGAGCAGTTGCGCGCTTTTAACGGGGCGGCTTTCCTGGCAGCGCTGATCGGTCACGTCATTCTCTCGTGCCTGGTAGGTATCGTGTACGCGGTGATGCTGCCCATGTTCCCGAAGTACGCTCCATTTTGGGCCGGCATCCTGATGCCATTGTTTTGGAGCGGATTAGTCGCGACGACCCTCAATATTCTCAATCCTGCTCTGAATGGCCGAATCAGTTGGCCTTGGTTTGTGGTTTGCCAGCTTGCTTTCGGGCTGGTGGGAGGCTATGTGATCGCGCGCAGCACGAGCATTCACACGATGCAGTCCTGGCCGATCGCAGAGCGCGCGTTTCTGCATGCGCCCGGGATGCACCCGCCCAAAGAGGATGACAAATAATGCGGTTCCCGGCGGTGCAAGCCTCGGGGCGGCTCTGCTTCGCCTTTCTCTTGCTCTTCGTGCTGGCTGCATGCGAACCGCCGGGCAGACCTCAATTCGAAGCAGAGCAGGCGGAGACTGCCGATTTCAAAATTCTTTTTACTTTGAACTGCCAAGGCTGTCACGGAGTGGAGGGCAAGAACGGGCCGGGGCGCATCTTGAACGATCCGCTTTACCTGGCGGTGATTCCGCGAGACGCGCTGAAGCAGGTTCTAATCTATGGTCGGCCAGGGACCGCGATGCCGGCTTGGGCGAAGAGCGAAGGCGGCCCGCTCACGATGCGGCAAATCGATGTCCTGGTAGAAGGAATCGAGAAAAACTGGGCGAAGCCCCTTTCATTCACCGACCCGCAGCTACCCTCTTATGCTGCCAGCCAACAAGGTAATTCGGACTCGGGCAGAAAACTCTTTCTACGAAATTGCTTTATGTGTCATGGTCCGGGAGCGAAGATTGGGCCGGTGGCAGATCCCACCTATTTATCTCTGGTAAGCGATCAGATGCTGCGTACTTCTATCATCGTGGGCCGGCCCGACTTGGGCATGCCCGATTACCGGAATCTCAAATTGGGCAAGGCGCTGACCGGCCAGGACATTACGGATCTCGTGTCGTTCCTTGCTTCGAAGCGGCCGGGAAATAGCCAACAGGGAATCAAATGAGCGGAACTCATCAGGAAGAAAGCGTCCCCAAGCAAGCGGACAAAGTTCACACGCGGCGGGACTGGCTGTTCGTCGGCGGCGTAGCTCTCAATATTGCAGCAGGATTACTTCTGGCCGTGCCCCTTATCGGGTTCGTATTCTCGAGTTTTGTCGAAAGGAGAGATCCGCGAAGCTGGATATCGCTGGGGGCGATAGAAAACTTTCCCGAACACGCAACGCGCATCGCTACCTATCGGAACCCCTTTACGCGTCCCTGGGACGGCCAGACAGCCGATATCCCATGCTGGGTAAGGCGGACACAAGGCAACACGTTCCAAGTCTTCGCGATTAACTGCACACATCTTGGCTGTCCGGTGCGCTGGTTTCAGGAGTCGGGCTTATTTCTTTGTCCCTGCCATGGTGGCGCTTACTACGAAGACGGCTCGCGCGCGGCCGGACCGCCGCCGCGTGGCCTTTTCCAGTACGACTACAAAGTGGAGAACGGCAAACTTTGGGTTAAAGGTGGCGAAATGCCGACGCTTTCCAATCCAGTCTAGGCGCGGGGATCAAACGAAATGAATACATTGCGCAAAGCTGCGGTCTGGCTCGACGACAGGTTGCACCTGACTGCGCTCTATGCCTCTACCGCCGGCCATGAAGTTCCAGCCAGTGCCGGAAGTTGGTTCTATGTATTCGGCAGCGCGACGCTGCTGTGCTTTATTATCCAGATTATCAGCGGCGCATGTCTTGCGTTCGTTTACATACCATCGACAAACGAAGCATATACAAGCCTGCAATATCTGAATCACGCGCAGTTTTGGGGATGGTATCTGCGCGCAATTCATCAGTGGGGATCGAACTTCATGGTCTTCATCATGACGCTCCATATGATCCAGGTATTTCTGTTTGGCGCCTACAAATATCCGCGCGAGCTCACTTGGGTAACCGGCGTTTTTCTGCTCCTCGCAACACTCGGCATGGCTTTCACTGGCCAGGTGATGCGCTTCGATCAGGACGCCTATTGGGGGCTGACTATCGGGGCTTCCATCACCGGGCGAGTGCCTCTTATAGGAGCTCAACTCGTGCATGTGCTGCTCGCGGGCCCGATCATAGCGGGTGAAACTCTGTCGCGATTCTTCACGCTTCACGTCTTCATCATTCCCGGCTTGATTATTGCGATCGTCAGTATGCATTTGCGGCTTGTACTGACGAAAGGCATCAACGAATATCCGCGCCCCGGCTATCCGGTTCATAAACACACTTATGATGCGGAGTATGCGGGGATCCTACGGAAAGAGGGTGTGCCGTTCGTACCTGATGCCGTAGGGAAGGATCTGATTTTTGCGGCTATTGTCATCGTTGGTATTCTCGGATGCGCGTTGATTTTCGGACCTAAAGGTCCAACGGGAGTGCCGAATCCAACGATCGTTGATACCAATCCGCGCCCGGACTTCTATTTTCTTTCGATTTTCGCTGCTCTGGCGCTGTTGCCCGACTGGATGGAAGTGCTCATCTTATTTGTGGCGCCTGCTCTGGCGATAGCGGGTCTGCTGCTACTCCCGTTCATCTCCGGTACCGGCGAGAAGAGCGCGCGACGCAGGCCCGTTGCCGTGCTGGCCGTGATCTTTGTCATGCTTGTGATTTGCGTTTTGACCTACATGGGTGAGACCTCGCCGTGGTCACCCAAAATGGAGGCTTGGAGCAGCGACGCCATTCCAGTGCAGTTTGTTCGTGGCCGGACGCCGCTCGAAATTCACGGAGCGCTCATATTTCAGAACAAGCAATGCCGAAATTGCCATACGCTCGGCGGCGTAGGAGGCGAGAGGGGGCCAGCTTTGGATTTGGTCGCCACTCGCTTGACGAAGGACCAAATGGTTCGCCAGGTGATCCAGGGCGGCGGAAACATGCCGGCATACGGTAAGAAATTGAGCCCGGCGGAAGTAGAAGCGCTAGTCTCATTTCTGGCGACGTTGAGCCCGAAATCGGAGCCCCCGGTGAGGAATTCAGCCCCTCCGCAAAACAAGCTGCCGCGAGATCTCGCGGCGATTCCTGTTTCTCCACATCTCTTGAAATAACTAGTGAACTCCTTTGCGAATGCGGTGCTGGCTTCCTGGACGCTTAACGCGCCGGCGATGGCAGCGCTTCTGCTAACCGCGATCGTCTATGTGCGTGGCTGGCTCCGCGGGCGCCAGCTCTTGCGCTCAGCTGTAGACGGCGAGCGCCTCGCGGCGTTTCTGTCAGGACTGCTGGTTATTTTTATAGCGACCGAATCGCCTCTGGACGCTTTCGATCATTTCTACCTCTCGGCGCACATGACGCAGCATCTGCTGCTCATGATGTTCGCGCCGCCACTGGTGTTGCTGGGACATCCTACGTTACCTCTGCTACGCGGCTTGCCTAAACGGTTCGTAAAGGAAGGACTCGGCCCGTTTCTGTCATGGCCTGCGCTTCAGGCGCTCGCAAGGACACTCGTTTCTCCTCCAGTCGCCTGGTCGTCTTTTGCATTCAGCACAGTTTTTTGGCACCTTCCGAAATTTTACGAACTTGCCCTCGGTTCGTCCTTCTGGCACGGGGCGCAGCATGCCTCATTCTTTTGGACTGGCATTCTCTTTTGGTGGCCGATCATTCAGCCGGCGCCCGCAAACCCCAAATGGCCGCTCTGGACCAAAATCCCCTATCTGCTGTTCGCCGACATTTTGAACACAGCCATCTCGGCGTTCTTCGTGTTTTCGGGACGGCTGCTTTATCCAAGTTACGCATTGGCTGGAGCGAGCAGTTTCAAGCCGCAGGACGATCAGACAATCGCGGGCCTGATTATGTGGGTACCGGGCTCGCTTATCTATCTGGTGCCGGCATTCACTTTAGCCATGCGGTTGCTATCCAGTGGTCCGAGAATCGGTGCACCTGTTGCTGAGAGAGTGCGTAAGGTTCAGCCGAAGCGGAATCCTGCTAGTTGGAAGCCCTATGTTCGCGTGCGGCGTGTTTTTCAGACGGTCATGCTCTTTCTTGCCATCGCAATCGTTGCAGACGGATGGTTTGGCCCCCAAGTGGCGCCTCTGAACCTGGCTGGAATTTTGCCGTGGATTCACTGGAGAGCCCTCTCGATTCTGGCCTTGCTGGTCCTGGGCAATTTATTCTGCATGGCCTGTCCATTCATGCTCGTGAGAGATGCAGGCCGAAAGCTATTGCCGGCCAAATTTCGCTGGCCTAGACAGCTCAGGAATAAATGGTTACCAGTAGGACTATTTATCTTATATCTCTGGGCCTACGAAGCGTTCGGTTTGTGGAACAATCCTTTCCTGACGGCATGGATCATTGTCGGATATTTCGTCGCGGCCTTACTTATCGATGGCATCTTCCGTGGCGCGAGCTTCTGTAAATACGTTTGCCCGATCGGACAATTTCAGTTCATCGGTTCTCTAATTTCACCGAGAGAGGTCAAGATCAAGAGCGCTCGAACATGTCAGACTTGCCGGACCTACGACTGCATCCGCGGAAACGCGCACGCGCGTGGATGCGAGCTCTACCTGTTTCAGCCGAAGAAGGCGGGCAATCTCGACTGTACCTTCTGCCTGGATTGTATTAACGCTTGCCCGCACGATAATGTGGGTATTCTGCGAGTCGCACCGGCAAGAACGATTCCTGTAAATTCGTATCGATCTTCTATTGGCCGGCTCGCGAAACGCACGGATTTAGCAGCATTAGCGCTTGTCTTCGTTTTTGGCGCATTCGCGAATGCCGCCGGGATGATCGGGCCGGTCATGATGTTTGAACACCGCGCACATGCTTGGTTGGGCTCTTTGCCATTGGTGATTGCATTGCTTGCTTTGGCGTCGATTGTACTTCTGCCAATAGCTGCTGTGCTGGCTTGTAACGGCCTAAATCGAATTGTGAAAGTATCGAGTAGCCAAGTCGGGGATTTAGCCCGACAGCTGACGTTCACGCTTGTTCCTTTGGGATTCGCAATGTGGGGCGCGCATTTGCTCTATCACTTCGCCACGGGTTGGCGCGCCGTGTGGCCGGTAATTGAGCAACGATTTTGGGGAACTCAGGGAGCGTTTCCTCCGGCTTTCATCCCAGGCTGGCTTACAGCCGCACAGATTGTTCTGCTGGATGCCGGTCTTCTCCTGACGCTCTACGTAGGTTGGCGCATCGTCTTCCAACTCGCTGGAAGAATTCGTACTGCGCTCGGACTCATGTGGCCCTGGGCGACGCTCGCGATTGCTCTCTACTTCGCCGGAGCGTGGATTCTCTTCCAACCGATGCAGATGCGCGGAATCATGAATTAAAGGATGAAAACCATTTGCAACGCCGTCTGCCTGCTGTTCATCTGCCTGGGATCTTTGTTGGCCGATGGCGGGACGCTTCTCTTAAGGCAGAACGCCGGTCCGCTCACCATCAGCATCTTCAGCTCGACGGAACCACTGCGCGTGGGGGCCGCGGATATCAGCGTAATGGTTCAGAAGTCAGACGACAAGTCTACCGTACAGGATGCGACCGTTAAACTGCATCTGACCCACACGACTCCGGAGGGTATATCGGAGATATTCGTTCCTGCGACGCATGCGAAGGCCAGCAACAAGCTGCTCTACGCGGCTCAGGTGAACTTGACTGCGGAAGGCGCATGGAAGCTCGTCTCGACTATAGATTCAAAGGTTGGGAACGCTGAAGTAGCCGCGAACATCCGTGTGATGCCGGCAGAACCACGCATACTGGCTTATTGGCCGTACTTTGCGGTTGTACCACTCATCATCGTTCTGTTTGCGATGAATCAGTGGCTCCGGGCGAAGCGCAAAGCTACCAATCCGCGAGTATCTGCATAGCGGCATTGCGGCCGTTCATAGCAATGACGCTGCCTCCCGGATGCGTACAGGCGCCGCACAGATAAACTCCGAACATCGGAGTTCGCGCGGCGAGACGATTACTCCACATATAGGCCGGCAGGCACTCGCCTTGAAAGATATGACCACCCGTCAGCCCGACCTTGCTTTCGATATCGGCAGGCCCCAATGCCTCCGCTTCGATGACGGCCTCCGGAATATTGCTGCAGAAACGGCTGAGCGAGCGGAAAGCAAGGTCCCTGGCGGTGTCACGATGCCCATTCCAGTCGCCCTCCGCAAATTTATAAGGAACATATTGCGAGAAGATGCTCATGGTGTGGGTGCCATGGGGAGCGACGCTCGGATCATGAGCGCTTTGGAAATAGAGCTCTGTCCAAAGATGATCGGGGAGTCTACCCGCACGAGCCGCCGCGTAACCTGATCGCCACTCCGATTTCGTCAGCGGCGTGTTGATTTGACCATAGTGGTGCGGCTCACAGGTGCCTGGCCGTGCGCGGAAATTGGGCAACTCCCGAAGCCAGACGTTGATTTTCAGGGTGCACCCTTCGATGGGAATCGCCTCAACCTGTTTGCGCCAAGTCGCATCGACGTTGTCGCCTAGCAGCCGCAGAGCCGTTCGCGGATCGGCATTGCAGACGACGATATGCGAGCAGATGCGTTCGCCTCTCTCCAGCAAAACGCCTTCGCCGGGAAGGATCTGGGCGACGGGCGTGCCAGGAACGATTATTGCGCCAGCTTCCTGAGCTGCATCCGCCAAAAAGAATGAGACCATCCCCATTCCGCCCTTGACATAACCCCACGAGCCCGGTATCCCACCGAGCCGGCCGGAAGAATGATGGAAACGAATCGAAGCTGTTCCCGGATCGAACGGGCTGGCATTCGTACCGATGACGCCTTGGCCCAGGTAAGCAATCTGCAGGCGCTCATCGATGAGATATCGTTCAACGAACTCGGCCATTGACCATTCAAGGAGCAAGCCGTGCGCCTCGGCGTCGTTGCCCAGCCGTTCTTCGAGTTCATCACGAGTCGGGGCCACACCGATCCAGGCATCTCGCTTGTTCGCCGGCCGGATTGCATCCCGGGTTCGCCGAATTACATCCGACATGGCGCGCCAGCCCTCGACATCTCGGGGAGACAGCCTGGCTACCTCAATTTCACACTGCTCATCATCGTCATACAGCTGAACGCTGCTGCCATCTTCGAATGGAACAAAGAGTCCGTTTACGGCCGGACTCCATTCGAAGCCGCGTGCTACCAGATCGAGCTCATCGATTACGAGCGGGTGAAGTAGGCCGGCTAGGTAAGCGCAAGGCGACATGCGAACGCCCGGCCACGGCTCCTCGATCGTGCAAGCGCCGCCGATCCTGTCGCGGCTTTCCAAAACGAGGACTTGTTTGCCCGCGCGCGCCAGATACGCGGCGCACGTCAGGCCATTATGACCTGCACCAACAACGACAACATCCCAAGAGCGAGCTGCCAGCTCTTTTAAAGGAGCGGGCGACTCAAGGAGTCCAAGGGACTCAACTGCTGAGTTAGAAATGGCGGCAGGAAATGGCATCGAGTGAGCCGGGGCACGCAGACTCTGGTGTCCCGCCGTTTCCTAAATAATCAGGCGGTGCGCTGCATTTCGGCTTTGCCCTCGTCCGCTATCGCGGCTTGCGCCGCGGCCAGTCGAGCGATGGGTACCCGATACGGCGAACAAGAGACATAGTTCATACCGGCGCGGTAGCAGAATTCTACTGAGCTGGGTTCCCCGCCGTGCTCGCCGCAGATGCCTACTTCGAGATCCGGGCGAGTCTTGCGCCCCAGTTTGATCGCCAGGTCAATGATTTTGCCTACACCCTCCTGATCGATGGCGGCAAACGGATCCGATTTAAAAATTTTCAAGTCCTCGTATTGCTTGGAGAACTTCGTGTAGTCATCACGTGACAAGCCCATCGTGGTTTGCGTGAGGTCGTTCGTACCGAAGCTGAAGAACTCCGCTTCGCGCGCCACTTCGTCGGCTGTCAGAGCCGCGCGCGGGATTTCGATCATCGTTCCGACGTAGTACTTCAGGCTTTTCATTTTCGCCGCGCCGAGGACCTCTTCAGCGGCCTTCACGACAATCGCTTTTTGATTTTCCAGTTCTTTGACATTGCCGACCAGCGGAATCATGATCTCGGGAATAACTTTGATGCCCTTTTTCGCTACCGCGACAGCAGCTTCGAAGATTGCGCGAGCCTGCATCTCAGTGACTTCCGGATAGGTGATACCGAGACGGCAGCCGCGATGCCCGAGCATGGGATTGAATTCATGCAGCTCTTCGACGCGCGCGAGCAGTTCCGGCAGATGCTTCTTGAGCGCGCCGACGCTGACCTTATACGTGGCTGAGAGTTCCTTCTTTTCTTTGGTACTGGCATGCCGGAGACCGGGCGATATCCACCATCAGGATTTCACGTTTCGGCAGAAATTCATGTAACGGCGGATCGAGTGTACGTATCACGACCGGGAAACCGTCCATCGCCTCGAAGAGGCCGCTAAAATCTTTGCGCTGCATGGGAAGAAGCTTCTGCAGAGCTTTGGTCCGCGTTTTGACATCACGCGCCAAAATCATGGTCTGCATGTGCTCGATGCGGTCTTCGGCGAAGAACATGTGTTCGGTGCGGCAAAGGCCAATGCCTTCAGCTCCGAAGAGGCGGGCCTGCTTGGCGTCACGGGGAATGTCCGCATTCGCGCGCACGCCAAAGCTCCCGCGGAATTCGTCAGCCCATTTCATGAAGCTCGCGAAGTAGTGCGATTTTGGATCCGGTTCGCTGGTTTTGCATTGGCCGAGATAGACCTCGCCAAGCGTACCGTCCAGCGAGATCCAATCACCCTCTTTCAGAACCTGTTTTGATCCTTCGAAGAGAATGGTTGCCTGCCTTTTGGTTTCATCAACAGAAACCGAGGCTGCACCGACTACACAAGGGCGTCCCATTCCGCGCGCGACTACAGCCGCGTGGCTGGTGAGACCGCCCACAGCAGTGAGAATGCCCTTTGAAACATCCATGCCGTGGATATCGTCAGGAGTGGTCTCTTTACGAACGAGGATCACCGGACCTTTAGCAGACAGCGTCACAGCATCCTCGGATGAGAACGCGGCGCGTCCAACGGCCGCTCCGGGTGAGGCAGGAAGACCAGTAGCGATTTTCTGCAATCCCTTCCGCATAGCCGGATCCAGAACCGGGTGAAGCAGTTGGTCGAGCTGATTTGGAGCCACGCGCTGTACGGCCTCTTTCTTCGAGATGAGACCCTCCTCGACCATGTCGACAGCGACTCGCACAGCGGCGGGGCCGGTACGCTTGCCGTTGCGCGTCTGCAGCATGTAGAGCTTACCTTCTTCTACCGTGAACTCGAAATCCTGCACGTCACGATAATGTTTTTCGAGGTTGCTCGTGATTTCCCGAAGCTGGCCGTATACCGCAGGCATAACCTGCTCGAGTTCAGCGATTGGCTGTGGAGTTCGAATTCCCGCCACCACGTCCTCGCCTTGGGCATTTACCAGAAACTCACCGTAGAAAATCCGTTCGCCCGTGGAAGGATTTCGTGTGAAGCCCACACCAGTGCCGGAGTTCTCCCCCATGTTGCCGAAAACCATTGCCTGCACATTCGCTGCCGTACCGATCGAATCCGGAATCTTCTCCATCCGGCGATAATAGATCGCTTTCGGCGTGTTCCATGAATGGAAAACAGCATCACGAGACATCAGCAATTGCTGAAGCGCATTCTGCGGAAACTCCTTGCCGGTTTCTTTCTTGACCAGCTTTTTGTAGTCGTCGATGATCGACTTCAGGTCGCCGGCCGTCAGATCTGTGTCGAGCTTCGCCTTCACCTTCGCCTTCCTTGAATCGAAGATGTGATCGAATTTCGCCATGTCGATGTGCAGGGCGACCTCGCCAAACATCTGGATGAACCGCCGGTAACAGTCGTAAGCGAAGCGCGGATTACCGGTTTTTTTTGCTAGCCCTTCGGTCGTCTGATCGTTCAGACCCAGATTCAAGATGGTGTTCATCATGCCGGGCATCGAGAACTTCGCGCCCGATCGCACGCTCAGCAGCAGGGGATCGTCCACTCCTCCCAGTTTTTTCCCCATCTGCTTCTCGAGTTTTGCGAGAGCTTCGCGTATCTCGCTATCCACATCGGCTGGAACTTTGTTGCCATTTTCAAAGAAGAGATTACAAACCTCAGTCGAGATGGTGAAGCCGGGAGGCACTGGTACACCGGCCTTACTCATTTCAGCCAGGCCGGCACCCTTGCCGCCGAGAACTTCGCGCATCTTCCCGTCGCCGTCGGCAGTGCCTCCGCCGAAAGAGTAAACATATTTCTTCATTTCCGGTCTTGTCTCCTAATCGTTCACAAAAATTTTATCGAAGAAGAGATCCATGTTTGTATCAGAGTCCTTCGAGCAATGCAGGTGTATGAAAGCGACGCTCTACGTGTTCCTCCATCAGGCGAATAAGAAAACGTCGCAGGTCAAGAGCAGTGTCTTTATTCCAAATACGCGCCGGCAAGTCAGCGATATGACTGCGCAGCATGGCAGCCGCCATTTCCCGCGAGTCTGTGCAGATGGGCAGATCGCTGAGATCGGGTAAAAAGCCCGAAAGACGCGTTGCCCAAAGCGAGAAATAGCTAACCGCGGTCCAGATTGCTCCCGGGGCGCGCTCGTGCATGTAGTCGAGAATCGTCGCCAGCAGACGAAAGTAGCGCTCGTTCGGTTCATGTGGCGGCAGGAGATGATCACTTATCTCGGCGACATAATCCAGCGCTATGCTGGCCTCGAAATCGGAAAGCAGATCAAATTGCGATTGCAACAGATCGCAGCCATTCAAGCTGACAAGCTCCCGGGTTTCTTTTTGCGAATACGATAGTCTCACGAGCGACAATCGCTCCAGCCCTGAACCGAAATTGCTCTTGGGTTTTCGAGCGCGGTAAGCCACTCCTCGGAGTTTGCCCTGATCGCGAGTAAAAAAGCTGACGATGAGATCCGATTCACGAAAAGGATAAGTTCGTAGAACGTAAGTTTCGCTGACCTGCGCCGGCATCTGTCGACTTCCGCAGCAAACTGCGGGCGGACCGCTGCCGCACCAAGTTGCAGCCGGTGGAAATAACAGGGTAGCAAATGCAAGCCGGCCGGATTATGGAACAATATGCGCGTGCGCCGAATTGTGGTCTGTCTCATAACGGGAAGTGCGCTGCTGGCCGGATGGGCAACGGCTCAGGAGGAGGACCGCACGCCTCAATTGCTTCTCGCGCCGAAACTGCTTCGCAGGCTTCAGCGGGACCGGCAGCGGCAGACTGTACGCTGGACGAACTTTGAGAAGCGTGTGGAGACTGCGCCTGATTCGCCCGAGCGAGGTTTTGAATTAGCGCTGTATTACGCGGTCACTCACGATCAGCAGGATGGCCGGGAAGCTGTGCAGTGGGCGTTGGGACATCCGTGCGAGAGACGCCAGAGCGCACTGGTGCTGGATTGGGTCGCAAGCGAGATTTCACCTGAAGATCGGGCGCGCCTTGAGCAAGCGCACTGCGCGACCCCCGATACCTCCGATTCGATAGAAAAGGTCAGAGACAGTTTATTTTCTGCGGCAGCACGAGGCCAGGATGTACACGCCATGATTGCCAAACAGTGGCCATTTGTCAGGGCTATGATCGAACGACGTCCGACACCTTCCAACCTGTACGCGCTCTCCGAATTCTTAATTGTGGCGCGCAGCTCCGAGCAGAACTGATCTGCGGGCCGACGACCCGCATTTCTTCTCGCTGCTACCCAAAGAGTTTCTTCTCAGCCTCAACCCGGAGGAAACCGAGCACCCATCCTGGATCGCGCATACTGCGGCACTCGCCTTGGTTACCGTGGATCCTAATCTCGAGAACGCACAGTTTCTTCAAGGCTGGGCAATGGAAGAACGCCAGATGCTGCGCGAGGGGCCGGGCGTTGCGTACGAGTTTCTGTGGGGCGATCCTTATTTACCGGGTGTCGCTTATCAAAATATGGATCCTTGGATCTACGATCCATCCGGGAGACTGTTCGCGCGTGCTGACTGGAATGCCGACGCTTGCTGGATCGCTGTGACTCCGGGCAAATTCGAGAAAGAAAATTGCCCGGCGAATTGGCCGGAGCGCGTTCAAGTCCCCGCAAACAACGAAGCCACGCGGAATCCAAGCCAGTATCAGGCCAGCTTTGGAACACTCACTCTTGCCACTCTTGTTTCCCCCTGTCTGGATATCCCGAGGAGAAAAACGAACGAAAGCATGATGCTCTGGAATCTCAAGCCCGACACGGCGTTGATCTATGACTATGGCGGTAAGCATTTGTTCGAGCGAGCCGATTCTGCAGGAATTTGGCCCGTGCCTAACGAAACAAGCGGCAAAGTGTGCGTTGCCCGCCGAGGTAGTCAATAACGGAAGGGCGCGGCTGCCCGCTGCGCAAGTTCCTTAACGACAATGCATTGATAGACTGAAGGTTTCTGTGCGCATGTTCATGCGCAAAGTAGGAAGAGAGCCCCAATCATGATCTCGTCAACACAACTGCGCCCCGGTATGGTAGTCAAATTCAACAATGAGTTGCATTCCGTTTTCAGCATGGTGCATCGCACACCCGGCAATCTGCGCGGATTCGTGCAGGCCAAGATGCGAAATCTACGCTCCGGTTCGATGATTGAACATCGCTTCTCTTCCGAAGATAAGATCGAGCGCGTGGCGCTGGACGAGCACGAAATGGAGTATTTGTACGACGACGGCGAATACTACTATTTCATGAATACCGAAAATTTTGAGCAGATGCATTTGACGGCCGACACTTTGGGCGAAGGCATCTCGTATCTGATACCTCAGCTCAAAGTGACCGTAGAGTTTTATGAAGGCAAACCGATCAGTGTCGAATTGCCTCCCAGTGTTTCAATGACCGTAGTTGAAACGGAGCCGGGGCTGAAAGGCGCTACCGTTTCTAACGTCACAAAACCCGCCAAAATGGAAACGGGCCTGGTTGTCCAGGTACCGCCGTTCATCAATCAAGGTGAAAAGATTCGCGTCAGCACGGCTGACGGCAGCTATCAGGAACGCGCGTAAACCGATTCAGGTTACTTGTTGAACTGAGTCTTCAAATACTCGAAGCTCTTGCGCAAGCTCTCGACCGGATCTCCGGGCGTATGGTCCTGCTCGACAAAGTAGTGCTCCACTCCGGCCGTGTCCGCAGCCTGAAGGACCGCAGGAAAATCGATCGAGCCGCTGCCTATTTCCTTGAACGCGTCAGATGGGACGTTTTCGTTGTATTGGATCTTGGTGAACGCGCGCGATTTATCTTTTAGATGTATGAGCGGAACGCGGCCCGAATAGGTCTTTAGGATCTCGACGGGATCATGGCCGCCCACCGAAGCCCAGAAGACATCCAACTCGAGTGAAACCAGGTCTTTTTGCGTATTTCTCATAAGCAGCTCGAGCCCGGTTTTCCCGTCGATTGGTTTGTATTCGAATGCGTGGTTGTGATAGCAAAGCCTCAGACCCCGAGATTTCGCTTTTTCGCCGGAACGGTTCAGTATGTCGGCCAGCCTTTTGAACATGTCGGCGCCTCCGCGTTGCTCAACGGGAATGTAAGGAACGACGGCGAATTTAAAGTTGCGATTCTTTACGTCTTCCAGCGCCGAATCGAGACTGCTGCCACCCTTCATAAAAATGGCTTCATCGATATGTACGCTCACCGGCTGGAGACTTGTCTCTTTCAATCCGGACCAGATCGCGTGCAGGTTTTGATAAGTAGCCTCCACTTCGGTGTAGCCAATGCTTTGGATTGCCTCGAGCGTCGCAGCGGGATTCTTCTCAATCACATCTCGCACCGTATATAGCTGGACACCCAGGTTGCTCGCGCGAAGAGCCTCGTAGCCAGAGAGCGACCGGGCCATTGGAACGAGCGCCGCAGACTGGACTACGAATACACGACGGGATATGCGTGACATGCATCCATACTATGCGATCAGGAATGTAATCCGAGGCTCAAAGTTTCTAGGGAGTTCGTTGTTCACCGTCGGCGGGGGGTGCGGTGCGCCACTCGCCACGAAATCGGCGATCAAGTCTCATACGATCCGAGTGCTCAAAAATTGTGCCCTGTTGAATTTCACTCTTCGCCTCGTCCGTCAGAATTCCACCGAATATAGAGAGTGTGTTCCTGCGCTCCTTATCGGAAAGCTTGTGCAGCGCCCGCAGCCGGTATCCAATTCCTCCAAAACGGGCGCTATTGAATTGAATACGTAGTGAACTGTGAGCTTCGGGAACGTAAAACGTTTGGAGCTGAGTAATCACACCTCGCAAAGTGGCATTCGCGGACAACAACACTTCACCTTGTTCGTTTCGAACCGGAGCCGTCAGAAAGCCCTCTACTGCGTCGCCCGTAAACATCGACCGTTCGTCTACAGGCGTTGTGAGCTCCACATGCAGATCCAGGCCCGGTGGAAGCCACGGATAGGTGTTTATCTGTTGCGGCGTTTCATGATAATCCTGCGGCGCGTCGAATCTCAATTTCGATTCGGCCCTGAATTCGTGACAGTCGGTATATTCGCCCCGGCTTACTGTGGCGAGGTGAGTGTCGTCGTCGATATGCAGTTCGAATGAGCGTGGAATCAAGGTCCGTATTCCGGAGATCTCAGCTATCTGGTAGTGGACTTCGCTGCTGGTTGCGCACATATTCAGGCCAAACGGGATGTTGCCGGCCGTCACCTTCAAACGAAGAATGTCAAAAGTGGCGGCATCAGCCGAGAAAGATCCGTGAAAGGGTACGATCGCTTGTTTATTTCCGCCGCCTTCAACACGAAATCCGGAAATGCCCTTCGCAACCGCGTAATCGAAACGTTCGACCACAACCCCATGTTCCGTTCCTTTGCCGCGATACCGGAAAGCGACGCCGGGCGAGAGAAAGATATTCCGCAGGAATCCGACAAAGCTGCCCGTTGAGATCGGGCCGCCCTTCACAATCTTGTCGATATCCGAAGAGGTAAATTTGTTCTCTCCGTGCCAGGAGAAGATCTCGGCCCCAGCCGATACCGCCATGTTGAGACGCAAGCGATCATGCATGATCTCCTTTAAATCGGGGGTATCTTCGGCTCCGCAGGCGAGGGGGCCGGGGTGCGTGCTTTTCAGGTACGTGCGGTCTAATGTTTCCAGACACGTATAGTTTGCCGATTTCGCCAACTGCGTGGTGACCTTGCGACGAATATTGGCCAGAAGATCATTTGCACGGCGGCTGCCGGTTGCGAACGAAATTGCCCCAGTGAGGAAAAAAAGCAAAGCAGTTCGGCAAACCAGCGGTACGTCCGTAGTCTACTCCGGTTCTCCTACTTTGGCCCTGTGCCGTTGATAGAGGCGCAGACCCACCGCCACCAAGATAGCCAAACCGATACCTGCCAGGCCAAGCGCAACTCCATGCTTCAGCAGAAACTGAACGGAACTATGACCGTAGTGCCGGGCCAGATATGCCAGCGCGAGGTATCGTATCACTCTCGCAGTGAGAACTACAAAAATGAAATAGGCGATGCGCACATTCAGCGCTCCTGCACAAAAGACGGGGATCTTCATGGGCAGGGGCAGCGGCGAGATCGCTGGTATAAAGACCGTGATCAGGCCGTAGCGTTGAAACCAGATGTGCAGACGCGCGCCCATGCGTCCGGAGATGTGCTTCATCAGCAGCACTTCCCCGCCCTTGCGAGCTATTCCAAAGAGAATGAGACTGCCCGCGAGTGAGCCCCCGATTGCGCAAGCAGCAGCGAAGTAAGCCTGGCCTGGTTTATCCGTTGCGACAGCTATCAGCAGACCATCAACCCCGCCAACCACCGGCAGCCCAACCGAATCGAGGATCGAGAGCACCAGTAATCCGTAGGGCCCCCACGTCAGCAAGAGACCGATAACATGATGGAGCAAAGCCATTCGGGGAGATATGGTCTCTAGCTTGCGTCCAGCAGTTCGATCAATTCCGCTTCATCGATGATCTTGATCTGAAGCTCCCGCGCTTTCTCGAGTTTCGACCCGGCTTCCTCTCCGGCCACCAGGTAATTGGTCTTACTACTGACCGAACCGGCAACTTTTCCGCCTGCCGATTCGATCTTTTCCTTGGCTTCTTCTCGCTTCAGCGTGGGAAGTGTGCCTGTGATGACGAACGTTAGTCCAGCGAGGGGGCCCTTCTTCGATTTGGTTTGCTTGGGCGCGGTGAACTGCAAGCCGGCAGCCTTCAAACGCTCCAGCAGGTCACAATTTTTTTGCTCCGAGAAGAATTGCCTGATCGATTCGGCCACCTTAGGACCGACCTCGCCTACTTCCTGCAGGGTCTCTTCCGAAGCCGCCGCTATGGCGTCAAGGTCTCCGAAGTGTGCCGCCAACAGTTGCGCCGTCCGCTCTCCAACGAAGGGTATGCCCAATCCGTTTATCAAGCGCCAAAGCGGTTGAGCCCGAGATTGCTCGATATTTCGTATTACCTTTGAGGCGGACTTCTCGCCCATTCGTTCTAATGTGAGAAGCTGTTCTGTCGTCAGGTCGTAGAGATCGGCAATGTTGTGTACCAGGCCACGGCTGAGCAACTGATCCACTAACGCGTCACCCATGCCATCGATGTCCATCACACCGCGCGACGCAAAGTGAAGAAGTGATTCACGCAGTCGCGCAGGACAATTCGCGTTTACGCAACGGCTGGCGCTTTCGCCTTCCGCCCGAACGACTTTGCCTCCACAAATCGGACAATGCGCCGGCATTTGGAAGGGCTTGCGATGGACTCCCTGTTCGACAACCCTGACAATTTTCGGGATAACGTCGCCGCTCCTTTCTACTACCACGGTGTCGCCCATTTCGACACCCAGGCGTGCGATCTCGTCCTCATTGTGCAGAGTGGCACGCGAAACGGTTACGCCTCCGACGATCACCGGTTTCAAACGCGCCACCGGGGTCAGATTTCCCAAGCGCCCAACTTGCACTTCAATGCCTTCTAACGTAGTGGTAGCCTGTCTTGCCGGGTACTTGAATGCTATGGCCCACCGAGGCGCCTTAGCCGTCCAACCCAGTCGATCCTGCTGCTCTACCGAATCAATTTTGGCCACAACGCCATCGGTCTCGTAAGGGAGCGACTCGCGTTTGGATTCCCATTCACGAATAAAACCCAGAAGCTCGGCGAGATCTGCGCATTTCCTCCGGTGCGCATTCACCTTGAAACCGGCCTCTTTCATAGCTTCTAAATTTTCCCAGTGACTCGGAAACAAGGGCCGCCCATCCTTCAGCAGAAAGTAAGTAAAAGAATCGAGTTGACGTGCGGCCGTTACACCGGGATCGAGAGCGCGAAGCGCCCCGGCGGCGGCATTTCTCGGGTTGGCGAAGCGTGGGAGGCCGGCTTGTTCCCGCTCCTCGTTCAGGCGTTCGAACGATTTGCGCTGCATGATCACTTCGCCGCGAACTTCAAATGGTTCTCCGTGGGCAAAGGAATCGCGCCGGACTTTCAGGGGAAGCGAGCGGATGGTGCGGGCGTTTTCGGTCACGTCTTCGCCCACGCGCCCGTCTCCGCGCGTCAGCGCTCTCTGTAGCGTGTCTCCGCTGTATTGCGCGGCCATGGACAATCCATCGAGCTTCAATTCGGCAACATATTCGTATGGCTCCGCCTTGAGCAGTCCGCGCACACGCGCATCGAACTCGCGCAGCTCCTCTTCGTTGAGCGCGTTGTCCAGACTCAACATAGGCGAACTGTGCGCTACCTTGACGAATCCTTCCCGCGGTTGACCGCCGACGCGTTGGGTGGGTGAATCCGGAGTGCGCAGCTCCGGATGGCTCTTTTCGAGATCGCGCAACTCGCGCATGAGCGCGTCGAATTCTGCATCGGTGATCTCCGGCTGGTCCAGGACGTAGTAGCGATATTCGTGATGTTCCAACTGCTCGCGCAACTTTTCTGCGCGCTGCGAAGGCGATTCTTTCATTGCCGAAACCTATAATGGTGGACTTGGAAACGTATCAAGCGCAGCGTGCGGCCATCATTTATAATCCAGTTGCCCGAGGTCTAGCGCGCCACCAGCATCAGCTTCAACGTACCATTGGCGTACTAGCGAAGCAGAATATTGATGCGATCCTGGTCCCTACTTTCGGTCCGGGAACTGCTGGGGCTCAGGCGAAGCAACAGATCAAAGAGGGTTGCAACCTAATTCTCGTTGCGGGTGGAGATGGCACGATCAATGAAGTAGTTGATGGAATGCTGCACACCGGAGTTCCGCTGGGAATCTTACCGGGAGGTACGGCCAATGTTCTGGCGCGTGAAGTACACTTGCCGATTCATCTCGGCCGCGCAGCATCTCAAATCTCCGCGCTCAAGCCTTGCAACATCGCTGTGGGATCAGCAACAGTAGATGGAGGTGCGGCGCGCTCTTTCGTCTGTATGGCGGGCGCGGGCCTGGATGCAGAAATCGTTTCCCGCATCAATCTGGATCTTAAAGCGGCAGCCGGCAAACTTGCCTATTATCTCGGTGGCTTTGCGCAAGTATTTCGACCAATTTACGAATTTGAAGTTATTGTGGATGGCAAGCGTTTCGAGGCGAGCTTCGCGCTGATTACTCGTGTGCGAAATTATGGCGGCGATCTTGAAATTGCGCGCGACGCTTCGCTCATGCGGGACGACTTTGCGGTCGTGCTCTTCCGCGGAAAGATCAGCGCACGCTATTTAGGCTATTTGTTGGGAGTGGCAGCCAGACAGGTTCACCGCATGAAAGGATGCACTGTTCTGCGAGGACATTCTGTGACCTGTCTCGCGCCCGAAAATCAGCGAATCTATGCGCAAATCGACGGCGAGTTCGCCGGCAAGCTGCCAATGAGTGCGGAAATCATTCCTAATGCTCTGACGCTTCTGCTTCCACACGATTATGTGATGCGAGAGCGGTCTCGCGCTTCGGTACCCGCTTACGCTTGACTGCTCCGGATGGACAATGTCACGCATTCATTGACCGGATTGGCGCTTTCGCGCGCCGGCCTTGATCGGTTCTGCCCAAAGGCGGTTTGGCTCCTGCTCCTCTCGGCGAATGCACCGGACACCGATATCGTTGCAGCTCCACAGGGCGCTTTCCGCTATTTAGAGATTCATCGCGGGTATTCGCATTCGCTTGTGGCGGTGCCATTCTTGGCAGCGCTTACGGTAGGCGTAGTTGCCGCCGTTTCTCGCAAGAGGCTGCCCTGGTTCAGAGCGTGGCTGCTCTGCGTGATTGGCCTTGCCAGCCACTTGCTGCTCGATTGGAGCAACAGCTACGGAATCCGGCTGACTCTTCCGTTTTCTGCCCGCTGGTTTCATCTCGATTTGAACAATCTCTTCGATGTCTGGATACTTGCCGTACTTCTGCTTGCGGCCATCTGGCCACTCTTTTCCCGCCTTGTAAATCGCGAGATCGGAGATCGAGGCTCGCCCGCCGGCCGGCCTATCGCCATCTTTGCTCTGGTTTTTTTCACGTTGTTCGACATCGGTCGCGCGACTCTGCACAACCGGGCGGTCGCGCAGCTGGAATCACGTCTCTACGATGGGCTGCCGCCGATACAAGCCGCGGCATTGCCGGATGCATTTGATCCTTTGCGCTGGACAGCCATCGTGGAAACAGCAGGTACTTATCGACTTTCGATAATTGAGCCTCTTCGACCGTTGGACCTCGAAAGTGCCCGGGTTTTCTACAAGCCCTCTGTCACCCAGACGCTCGCGGCCGTACAGAGAATCGATCCGTTTCGTTACTTCTTGTACTTCGCTCGTTTTCCCGTATGGTCTATAGAACCGGTAATTGGTGCAACCACTCGCGGAACGCGGCTGGATCTAACCGATCTGCGGTTTGGCACACCGGGCGCAGGTTCGTTCCACTGTGTCGCGTACGAGAACCAGCTCAATCAGGTCATCGAAAGTAAATTTACTTATGGATCGGGAACCGATCTAGGCTGGAATGGCATGCGCGGCACTGATTCCGAGCAGTAAATCGCGGCTGCGGTGAGGAACGTTTGCGCGCTGGCACGCACTGTTTCTTCGAGCGGATCCGCATAACCTCCGCCTAATGTAATCACAAGGGGAATACGGCGCCGGTAAGCTTCGCCGATAACGAGCGCGTCGCGCTGTCGCAAGCCCTCCAGAGTCAACGCAAGCCGTCCGAGGCGATCGCTTTCCAAAGCATCTACGCCAGCCTGGTAGATCACGAGCTGCGGCGAAAACTCCCACACGCGTTGAAGAGCCGGTTCCAGAGCAGCCAGATAGCTCGCGTCAGAGGTTCCATCGGGCAGCTCGATATCGAGCGAGCTTGCCTGCTTGTGAAACGGGAAATTCTTGCAGCCATGGAGAGATAACGTGAAAACGCCCGGGTCCCCGCTGAAAATGGCGGCAGTTCCATCACCTTGATGAACGTCGAGATCTACCACGGCCGCTCGCTCTATCCGGGCCTCCTCGCGAGCCCAGGTAATCGCGATCGCGAGATCATTGAACACGCAAAATCCCGAACCGCGCTCGTGAAATGCGTGATGCGTTCCTCCGGCTAGCGTTCCGCCAAAGCCGCTTCGCAGCGCATCACAAGTTGCGCCTAGCGTTCCGCCAACGCTCGCCAGGGTTCGCGTGACCAGTTCGGATGACCAGGGAAAACCAATCTGCCGCATCATTGCGCCGTCCAGAGTGCCATTCAGGAAAGCATCTACATAGTCGCTCGAATGTGTCCTGAGAACGGACTGTCGCGGAGCCAGTTCGGACGGCCGTAATTCAAGGCGCGGATCTCCGCTCAATCGTTCGCGCAACAAACGGTACTTCAAAAGCGGGAACTTGTGTCCTTCCGGCAAAGGAAAGTGATGGTGGTCGCAGTAACGCAGGATTAAAGGAACTGCCGCCCTTCTATCATGGGAATGAGCCAATCTCAAGGATATTCATGTTTCACCTGAGGCGTTATTGTCTGTTTCTTCTGCTTTTCCCCATGCTGTGTGGCGCGCAGGCTCAGCGTACTCCCGGCGCGCTGCCGAAAACAGATTTTTCAGGGCGCTGGCGAATGATCAAAGACGTGAGCGATTTCCATGGATTTCAAATGCCGGATATCGTGGTTCGCGTCGTTGACGATCACGATCCGGCGATGAATGTCCATACGATCCAGACAACCGGCCAAAACACGACGACGACCGACATTACATACTTCACGGATGGTTCCATCACGAAAAACGTGGTCAACGGGCGCGATGCCGAGAGTAAATGCTACTGGGACGGCAACGTTCTGGTCGTGCGGACCGAAATGAAGAACGCCAAGGGTTTGGACGAACTGATCACGGACCGCTGGGAGCTTTCTGGCGATAAGCAGACGCTCACGATCGCGAGCCACGTTGAGACCGAAAAAGGCTCTGTTGACATGAAAATGGTCTGCGCGAGAGAGAAGCCGGGAACCTAGGGCCGTTTTCGCAGATAACGCAGAGCCCGCCGCGCAGCCCAGTAGCCGCACATACCGTGTACGCTGCCGCCGGGCGGAGTTGAGGACGAACAGAGGTAGACACCTCTCAGCGGAGTCCCATATCTTCGCCAGGTGGGTCGAAACATGACTTGATCGATGCTCATAGAACCTCCGACCACGTCTCCTCCGACCAAATTTTGATTCCAGCTTTGTAACTGTTGCGGACCGTGAACAGCCGTAGCGAGAATGCATTCGCGAAACCCCGGGGCGAAGCGTTCGACCTGATCCTCGATCTGCCGCAAAGCTGAACCGGTCCAGCCGTTCGGTACGTGGCAATACGCCCAGGCGGTGTGCCTGCCTGCAGGCGCTCGGGTGTCGTCGAACAAACTCGGCTGAACGAGAAGAACGAACGGTTTTTCGGGCGGCATTCCACTCGCAGCTCTTCTCTCCGAGGCAGCGATCTCTTCCATCGTCGCCCCCAGGTGAACCGTGGCAGCACGCGAGCATTCTTTCGCCCGCCACGGAACCGGCTCCCGCAACGCCCAATCCACCTTGAATGCGCCGGGCCCGTATTTGTAGTGATTGAGAAGCTTGCGGAAAGAAACACGAAGACGATTTCCAGCGAGTGCGAGAAATTGCCTCGGTGTGACGTCACAGAGTGTGAGATCGGGTGATCCAAGTTCATTTAGATCGGTTACTGGTGCGCTGGTGACGATCCGCCCGCCGAGGGACTCCAAGACGCGCGCGAGCGCATTCGAGATACTCTGCGATCCTCCTTGCGGGATCGGCCAGCCTACCGCATGTCCCGCCGCGTTCAGAGTGATGCCGAAGGCGGTGCTCAGAAGATCTTCGAGTTTGAGAGAGGCGTGAGCTACCGATCCGGAAAACAAAGCTCGTGCGCGTTTGTCGCGAAATAAACTCTTCATTGCCAGCGTGCAAGGTTGTAGGGCCCAGAATCCAAACCGCCCGAGCAGGAAAGGCCTTCGAGTGGCTCCGAGCGGTCGAAAGACTTCTTTGAACAGAGCCGGCCAGTTCTCGACGAAGGGTTCGAAAAAACGGCGATATGCCCGGTCATCTTTGCCGAATTGCGACGCGGTTGCGGCGACATCGCGCTCGAGAGTTACAGCAGTGCCATCATCGAAGGGATGGGCCAGTGAAGCGGGCGGCAGAATCCATTTGAGACCGAAATTCTCCAGCTTCAGAGAGGCGAAGAATGGCGAGCTGATCGCCATCGGATGAACGGCCGAACCGAGGTCGTGGACAAAGCCGGGAAGCGTAAGTTCTCTGGTGGTGGCGGCTCCGCCTAAGATCGCGTCCGCCTCGCGAACTTCAACCTCCAATCCTGCCTGCGCGAGCACGATGGCGGCAGCGAGTCCGTTAGGGCCGCTTCCGATTACAATCGCACTGCGTTTGGGCATCGCTTGTTAGACGTCCAAACCGACTGCGCGCATCAACTCAATCGCATTGCTTCGAGCAACAACTCCAGATTTCAGTTTGTAGTCGAACCGCATTTCGTTACCGTTCATATGGTCCTCGAAATGCACGTTGGCAGCACTCGAGCTGACGTCCTGCTCGATGTGGGCCAGCGCCAGATCATGAGTCGTGAGCAATCCGATGGAATTAGAGCGGAGGAGTTCTTTGACAATTCCGGCGGCGCCGATGCGCCGGTCGTGCGAGTTGGTGCCGCTCAAAAGCTCATCCAAGAGAAAAAGAACCGCCTGGCCAGTTCGGGTTAAATCGACGATCTGGCGAATTTTGGTAATTTCGGCCAGGAATCTCGAGCGATGGTCTTGCAGCGAGTCAGTGATACGGATGGAGGCTCCAATCCGGAGCTGAGAAATCTTTAGCGAAGACGCAGCTACCGGACCGCCGGCCCAGGCAAGAACGGAGTTCAGACCAACAGCGCGCAGCAGAGTGCTCTTACCCGACATGTTTGAGCCGCTAACGATGAGCAATCGCTGATGCTCATTGAGACTCAGGTCGTTCGGCACGGATTCCGCGGCAGGAAGCAGCGGATGGTTGAGGGCAGCGGCTTCGAATGTTGCTGCGGCATTGCTCAAGAGCTGCGGCATGGTCCAGGAAGGTCTTTCAAAAGCGAGTGCGGCGAAGGAGGAGAGTGCCTCAAACTCAGCTACAGCTCGAAGCCACTCCCCGACATGAGGCCCTGATTCGGCGCGCCATTTCTCGAACGAGATGGCCAGTTGTTCTTGCCACAGCACCAAGGGCCGGATCACGCGTATTAACACGTGATCGCTCGAGTCCAGCCAGTCGGTCAACCGGCCTAGCTTGGCGATGCGTTTGGAAGCTGGTATGCCGGCAATGGCCAACGTGCTGCACAGTTTTTGCAGCGCAGGCGATTCAAAATTCTCCCGCTGCAAGCGTCCTACTAATGCTGCGAAAATGCGTATGTCGCGGCCGGAGGCTTCTACTTTTTCGAGGACCGCGTTCACTCTCTGTCGCAACGCGAAAATGATTGCCGCATCGCATGCGACGATTACTGCCAGCGGCCATAGGGGGGTTACCCCCGCGAAAAAAGCAATTAGCGCGGATATCCCGATAATCGCGAGTACGACGCCGAGAGGCCGCAGTACACGTGGGAACCGGACGATGGGCGCAGCGCCCCAAGCCCTCAGAGATTCAACATTCACGTCGGAACGGACATCTGCGGCCAAAAGAGCCATATCCTCGCGCAACTTGAGTTTCGGTGTAAGCTCCGCAACGGCACTCTGCCTCCGCAGAACTTCGCTCGCTTCTGCGGGCTGCAGGAGCCAACTGGCAAGCGTATCCTCGCCGGCGGCAGTTCGGCTGATGGCAATGAGATCGAAAAGTCCGCCTTTACCGAAGAGGTCCAGGTCTTCCGAATAGACATGCGAGGTATCGCGAAAACGGTCGCCAGTCATGCCCTTACCTATCCACTCGTCTTTTATACGGGCAATCCCGCGCTCATAAAAGGCGGCCGCTCGACTGGCAAGCGTTCGGCGTCTGATCACGCGGTGATGAAAGATCGCCAAAGTTACGAACGCGAACACAGGAATTAGAAGAGACCAGAGGGGCAGGGAATGGCCCACGAAGATGAAGCCGGCGAGCACAGCGGCTGCGACTCCGATAACCAGGCGCCAGTTTCCGATCCTCAGGAACTGCCGTTGCAATAGCTGTTCCTCGGCTCGAAACCTGTCGCGGCGTGCCGTATATTCGGCCAGCGGATCCATGCAGTCACAGAATAGCGGGCGTGCCGGTTGGCTGAGAGAATGAGAGCAGCGATGAAACGCTCTGGGTCGGCTGACCTGCCTCTTCACTATGGCAGTGTTCCGCCTTGGCTCGCCAAGCGCATGGAGAAGCTCGGAAGAGCGATCACCGAGAGCGTCGTTTACTCCTACGGCACACCGGAGTTTCTCGCACGGCTGAGCGACCCATTCTGGTTTCAGGCTTTCGGCTGTGTCATGGGAATGGACTGGCATTCATCGGGCATTACAACCTCCGTCATGGCCGCTCTCAAGCGAGGCATTAACCCGATCTCGAACGAGCTTGGCATCTATATTTGCGGCGGGCGCGGAAAGCAGTCGCGGCGGACTCCTGAGGAGCTGCGAGTGCAGGCGGATCGTCACAGCCTCGACGGCGCGGCACTGGTTCGGGCCAGCCGCTTAGCGGCCAGAGTCGATAACAACGCCATCGGAGACGGCTTTCAGATCTACTTACACAATTTCGTTTTGACGTCGGCAGGCGATTGGGCAGTCGTTCAGCAAGGCCTCAATGAAACAACGAAGACGGCACGGCGCTATCACTGGCATTCGCCGAGTGTGCGCGACTTCGCATGCGAGCCGCACACTGCCATAGTTGGCAAAAACGAAGGCGAAATTTTGAATCTGGTCGACCGGCGAGCTGGTCCGGCACAGAATGCGTTGCTCGAAATCAGCCGCGAATCTCCGGAGCGAACGCTCCGCGAAATACAGCGCCTTACGATGCCGCGGCATCACGACGTACGGGCGCGAGATGTAGATCTGAAGAGGCTCGGTGCCGTGCTGGCGGTGAGCTACGACCGGCAATTACGGGATTTCGCTTCGCTCCTGTTGACCGAGAAGCTAGGCCCGCGCACGCTGCAGACTCTGGCCTTGGTTGCGGAGGTAATCCACGGCGCGCCCAGCCGGTTTACCGATCCGGCCCGCTTCTCCTTTGCGCTGGGAGGCAAGGACGGCCATCCGTTCCCAGTGCCTCTAAAGACGTACGATGAATCTCTGGCGATCTTGCGGCGATCGCTGGACGCAGCGAAACTGGATCGCAGCGAAAAGATCGATGGTTTCAAACGGTTGGATAATCTGGTTCGAAACGTGGAGCGAAGATATCAGCCGGAAGCGAATTTCGAGCGCGTTTTGGAACACGAGCGAGCGATCTCGCCGGCGCTGGACGGACGAGCGGTAGGCAGCCAGATGACTCTGTTTTAGCCTTCCGGTACGCCCGCCTTGCGGAAAACTCGCAGCGAGTAATCGAGTCCCATTTTGGCTGCCTGCTCGGGCGGAACGTCATTGAGACGACCGAAAACTTCCACGCTCAAAGCGTCCGTGTAACCGATTTTGTGCAGCGCTTGCAGGAAGCCGGTGAGATTGATGCTCCCCTCGCCAGGCAGGAGCCGGTGGTCATCGCGAACCTGAGCGGGAGCAATATCAGGCGCGTCGTTAAAGTGAACATGAACGATGTTCTCGCGGCCGGCACGAATGATGTCCTCCGTAGTTGCGCCGGCCCAATGCCAGTGCCAGGAATCCAACAGCAGACCGATGTTCGGGCCGCATTCTTTGGCGAATTCGAGCATGTCGTTCATACGCCAGATGAACTCGTATTGGAATTTCGTGCGAAATTCCAGCGGACCCAGAAATTCGAGGCCGAGGCGCACATTGGAATCGGCAAGAACCTTGCCGCAGTCGGTAAATCGCTTCTTATACAGCGCGCGGAGTTCGGCTTTGGGTGTGTCGCTCGAAGGCATGATGTAGGTCACCATGCGCGGGCAGTGGATGGCGGCGGCGAATCTGGCTTGCTCGGGAAGCTTCGCGAGCCCTTGCTGAAACGCTGCATCGTCTTTGCGGAATTCGACAGGGAAGTCGATGGCGGCAGGCTTGACCTTCAGGCCGCTGAGAAGGTCGTTGGTGGCTGAGGCGCCCGCTTGCATCGCGGCTTTCAGCATGATGTCGCAACCAGGGAAGCCCACCTTCGCGGCTAAACGCGGAAATTCCGGCCAGGGCACGCGCCCGTTAACGAGGACGCTATTCAGCGCCAGGAACATGTTTCCGCCCGATTTGGCGGGTGCGGGAACGCCGGCGGCAGCCAGAGCCGCGCAGAAAGTCCGTCTGGAAAATGAAGGGGCCATCGCGTCGCTTCCGATCATATCGGAGAGTAGGATAGGACAAGGAGATGGTATGAAACCGAGCCTTTGTTCAGGCGTTCTGAGTAGAAGAGATCTCTTGACGACAGGCGCGACCGCGGCTGCAGCCCTGGCGATTCCCAGGATTGGCAGATCGAGCACGCCGGCGCCCGCGAGTAGCGTCGCAATCGTACGCTGCCGCGAGTATGCAAACTTTCAGCCGCAGCTAGCTAGCGCATTCGATCACATTGGCGGAATCGACAAGCTGGTGCGCGGCAAGACGGTCGCCATCAAGCTCAACCTCACCGGCAATCCGGCTCATTTCCCGCTCACTCCTAATCTGCCTTATCGCACGGACGGCAACACGGTGGCGAACGTCGTGTACTTGTTTGCCAAAGCAGGAGCCAAACGGGTTCGTATCATCGAGAGTTTCTTTCCCGCCAGCCAGGATCTCGGGCTATGGGCGCGCTATGGCATCGATGTCAATGCCATCAACAACCTGGGCACGCAGGTCGATTGGGAAAACGTTCAGAATCTCGGTAAATACAGGCAGTATGTCCGGTTGAAAGTGCCGTGGGGCGGATACATGTATCCGGCGTATTACCTGAATCAGGCGTTCACCGAATGCGACACGTACGTTTCGTTTGCCAAGCTGAAGAACCACTGGATCGCCGGAGTAACGATGTCGATGAAGAACAACTTCGGCAACACGCCCTGTTCTCTGTACGGCAGCGACTGCGGCGCGAGCGGCAACGAACACCCTACGAAGGAACGCGGCGACGTGCTGCATGAAGGTAAAACGAAGGCTCCGTCGGGCGTCGATGCAGAGCTGCATCCCGATTCACCGCGCGTTCCGGGCTACCGCGTGCCGCGTATCGTGGCCGATCAGGTGGGCATCCGGCCGGTCGATCTCGCGATTATAGACGGAGTGGAAACAGTGCGCGGCGGCGAAGGGCCATGGCTTCCGGGCGGCGTGGAGAAGATGACGCCGGGAGTAATCATCGTCGGGCGAAATCCGGTCTGCACGGATGCGGTTGGAATGGCTGTAATGAGCTACGATCCGAGGTCGGATTGGGGCAGCGGACCATTCGTCCGCGGTAATAACTCCCTCAAACTGGCTGAGGCGGTGGGGGTCGGAACCACCGACTTGAACCGCATAGAAGTGCTCGGATTGCCAATCAATCAGGCAAAAATCGACTTCGGTCCGGGCGCGGTCGGCAAGACGTTGCGCGAGCTGAGAGGGTAGGTTTTTACCGCCTATAAAAAGGGCGGTTCTCACGGTAATTACAGACGCTTGTCGCGCGTGACGGGCAGATTTTCCCGACGGCGTGGTAGACCGCATTCGCGATTACGGCGGCAACACACCAGTGATGCCTAATCGGATTCCAATTGTAATCCAGCTCACCCAGTACAACTCACATCGATTTGAGGCAGGGAGCGAAAATTTGCCTTGTCAGGCTGAGTTCGTTTATGGCAACATACAACTTGCTTATGCCTAAGACCTCAATTTATGCACGCTTATACGCGAGCCGTAAATAGCATTTGAGCAAGCGTTAGGTCATCTTCTTTCCTTCGTTATCGCGAATCCGGCCTCTCGTCCCGGCGGCGGGCTGAATGGCCGTTTGCGATCAACGTGTGTCCGGCCGTCCTGCGAGTCGTGACTGCCACGGCAAAAATTCTAACGGTGCTGCGATTAACTGCGAATTTCAGCACATATTCATAAGAAAAATAACCCGGGTCGGTTGACCCGGCAGCAAATTTAGAACACCAAGTTGGTTTGCTGAGGACGCGCACGACAGGAATAAGAAAAAAATGAAAAAAATAAGCAAGCACATTAGCACAATCACGCTCATGGCTCTTTTGGAACTAGGTTTACAAGCTAAGCCAGACATTTGCGGACCCCAAGCCGCTAATCTGCTGCCTAGCTGGGCAGCAAACTATACTCCGAGTTCGGAGCTTTACGTATCACCGAACGGAAATGATTTGAACGAAGGCACCAGCCGAAGCAGCGCTTTGAGGACCGCCGACGCGGCTTTGCGAAGAATCGGGCCCGGGGTACGGGTCAACTTTGCCGCCGGCACGTACGCCTGCCCGACCCGCTGGATCAACGAGGTTATGGGCGATACTTCGGCGCCGGCATCGATTCGCGCCAGCGACGGCCCGCGCACGGCAAAGTTCAACTGCGGCTGGTTACCGAACCGCGGTTTCCTTTTGAACAATGTGCGAGGGTTTATCTTCGAGGGTGTCGAAATTTTTAATGCTAGCGGCTATGCGATCCAGGTAATGTCGGGTAGCGGCCCCTGGACGCCCGGAGAAATTTCTGGGAATATTGTTGTCCGCGATTCTTATATCCATAATACGGGATCGGCAAATATGAAATCGGGTGACGGGGAGCACTTCTGGATTATCAATAATGAGCTGTCCTACGCGAATACCGGGCGGCAGAACCTCGAATTCGTGGCTGTCGATGACGTCACGATTGCCGGCAACGAGGCCCACCATTCCGGAATGTTCGATGAGATCAAGGGCGGCGCCGAAGGTGGTGTGATCTATCGCAATTACATTCACGACAGCCTAGGTGGAATCATCGTAGGAGGCGACAACACGGGCACGCAATATCTTGTTCACAAGAACGCAAATTACGAGGCTGAGAATCTTGCTGTTTGGGACAACGTGATTGCCAATCCAGACAGCAGAGACGTCAACAACGAAGCGTTCCGTGTCGTCGGATGTCACAACTGCAGGATTGAGCACAACAGCTACTGGTCCTCGTACCCGGCGGCGATGATGAGGATCGGCTCTGACTTCTTCGGGAACCCGGACGGGTCCAGGATCACGATCAACAATATGAACCTGACGATACAGAATAACTTGTTCGGAGCCGGGGTCAAGCCTCAATACTGGATCTCCAACAACGATGGGCATCAGACGTCGGGTCTGGTGATGAACTACAACGCCTGGAGGGCGGTGGGAGACCCGGCTGCGACCAGAGACATCCACTCATCGATCAATATCTTAGGCGATCCAAACTCCCTCTATGACGTGCGCATGTTACCCCAGGCCGCGCCCTACAATCTTCGTCCGCAGTCGACTAGCCCATTGATTGGGGCGGGCGTTTCTACTTCGCTCGCGACGAATAATGCGGCTGGCCTGTGCTGGTCGGCGCGTCCGGATATTGGAGCTTATTAATCAACCATCAATCCGATCGATTCCGAGGTCCGGTGGAGATGACCTGCCCGCGAAAATTAACCAGCTATAGCTGGCATTTTCCGGGCAGTTCCAGTTTTGCTTCAAAATGCCGCCGCCAGCGGAAGCCGGCTATCTGAGCGCAGCCGAAATTCCTCTTTTGTTGCCCTATCAACGGCAACTGCCAGCCCAGCCAGAAACGGTCCGTAAAACAAATATGCGAAGTTCAGAAAGAAGATGGCTGCGTAGAATCCACACGTGCCCGTGAGCAAGCAGTACAGAGCAACTTCAATGTCTTTGCAATCCGGGCGCGCCCGTGCGACACGCAGAGTTCTGTAAAAGAGGAGAATCGAGGACAGCGCGCCCGCGGCAAACAGTAAGCCAGCGGGGATTCCACACTCGCTAGAGGCCTGAGTAAAGGAGTTGTGGGTATCATGCCAGCTCCCGTGAGTTAGAGCCCCAATCTTGTTGTTCGAGCCCTCGTATGTGCTGAACTGGCCCGGGCCAAGCCCGAAGAGCGGAAATTCCAATGTGTATTTGATACTCATCCGTAACAGATATTCGCGACTCATGCGGGATTCGACGCGCCTCCTTGCCAGCGGAAGATGCAGAGTCCGGAGTAATAGAAAAGGACTCCAGCCGTTGCAAGGTTTCAGGTGGGAGGACGAACGGGAGCATTATCAACGCTGCCGGTCCAAGGATCATTAGAGCAATTCTTTGTGGAGTTCTGGCGCGCATGAAGAAAGTTAGCATCGCCATGGCCAGCCCTATTTCCGCACCTCGTGAACCTGTCTTGAAAATGACAACGATACCAACGCCCACGCCCAGCAGCGCAAAAAGACGCATTAGCTTGTAGCTGGAACTTAGCCCTACCCAAAGCAAAAAAGAAAGGGCTAAAATCAGATGTCCAGCGAAATCATTCGGATTCGCGACCGTTCCGCTCTGTATTCCTAATCGTGCCTCGCCATGCCCGCTGTTCGCGAAAAAGCGAGCGGTAAACAGATCGACGACGGCTCCGAGTGCCACTGTCGACATGACCATTCGACATTCTCTCCAGGTCAGAGTCAGCCCGGCGACGAGTAGCATAGGCGGCAGGCTTGTGCGGAAGTAATCCATCACATAAGGGAGCGACCCACCCCTCCAGGTGCTGAAGGGTAAGGCTATCAGCATCCAGATCGCATAACCGCAAAAGTACACAACCGGACGGCCCCCAAACGATCGTTTAAGGCTTCCGGACAGCAACAGGCCCAAAATTGCCGGCACGCCAACTAAATACATGAGATAGAGGTTGATGTGAAGAATAGCGGCGAGCGTCTGATGAATAAAGCTGAACTGCAGAAACACCATTGCCAGGGCGATTTTAAAAGCAAGCTGCCGGGCAGGGCTGGTTGAATCCGGTACCTGAACATCTTCAACAGGAGCTTCCACTGCGGGGGCGTCCTGAAGGGCAACCGAGGAGTCGAGGGCAACTGAGGACGACTCTGGGGATGAGCGCCGGGCGGGATACGATCGAGGGCTTGGTTTGAATTTAGACACAGAACAGGCGCCTCCCTCAGTATAGTTGTGGAGAGTGGTTTAAGGAATCCCGGACCGTGCCGTTTGCCGAGCCTTCCGATGAACGCGCCGGCCGGCGCCTCCCGTGCCGGCGCGAGAGCACTTTGCGTGATGAGAAGACTTCAAATGTACATCTGATCTGAGCCTAAGCTCTACCGGATTGCACCTGCCACAAGGCACCCACGTGATAGCCGTTAGGGGCACGCTTGTTTGTCAGTTCCTCTTCCATTCGGCGATACTTTAGCGGCAACGTGCCGCACAGTGCACCAAAAAAACCATACGATACTCGGGAAATCATCTTCCAGTCGGGTCTCCACTTCTGAATTGCCGAAGTCGAAATTCCTTTTTCGTTCTGGACGTGAATATCAACAATTGCGTAAAGCTCGTTCACTGTAAGCGGTGTGGCCACGATGTGCCGGTCGAGCAGAGCGCGATTCGTGTTCCAAACAAGGATGTCCAGCGGTCGACCGGTCAGTTCGCGAACAATTCTTCCCATTATTCTGCGCGGGGTTAATCGCTGCATCCAGGCCGGCACCATGGATCTCGTTCGCCGCCGCATGCGCTCACGCAATTCCGGGTCTGCGATGAAATCTCCGTTGGGGTCCTGGATGTGCAGAAAGACGCCTTGCGGCGCTTGCAACTGTCGCACTGCGTCTACAAATGCGTGAACATTGGGGATGTGGTGCAAAACCGAACTGGCGATAATCCACTCATATTGGACTCCACTGTCCAGCGAGTCCAGAACACCTTCGTGAAAGGTTACCGGCACATTCCATTGGGAGGAGCGCTTTTTCGCCTGTCGAAGCATGGCTGGCGACGTGTCTATCAGATCCACGGCCTGAACATGGGGCCCAATTGCGGATTTTAGAAGCGAATCGGTCGCCAGGCCCGTGCCACATCCAATATCCAGCACACGGATTCCTTTCGGAAAGTGGTTCGTTAGACGTGCGTCCTGGACGTAACCGTCTACCAGGAGCCCGATTTGTTTCGGCACACTTTGCCACATATCGGCATGCAAGGAGTCGTAACTTTCCGATTCAAATTCATGGAATGTCACGTTCACGGCCGCATGAAACTCCGCGATGCCGCCGCGCCCTCCATGGCTGCGCATAATACCGGCAATGGTTGTCTCAGTTTCGGTTCCAAGTGGCGATGAACCGGACGTCCTGTTGGGGTTAATTCTTTCTGCAGATTCGTGGCAGCACGCCACCGTGGATTGTTTTTCTTCGCCTGTTTCAGCTTGTCGCTTCATTCGTATCCTCTTTCAGAATTGCGGCTGCATTGTTTCGGCTGGAAAATCCGAAGCCTTTCCGGTAATCCAGTAACTCATTGCTGACAGATCAAACCGAAATCCGCAGAAAATCCCGGGGTAATAAACAAGGCCGCAGACGACAATTCTGGTAATTACCTGGAACCATCAGAAAAGAATTGTCAGAGGTGCGATTCTGGCGGCATGGCAACCTAATAGCATCGAGAGCAAAGGATCTCTCTACAACACGCGCGGAGTACTGAGTGCCAGAAGAAGTACTGGCAGTGATGATACCGTGACTGACTGCGCGATCTCACTATTTTATATAGTGAATGCCAATCTTATAGCGAATGCCGAGCGTGGGCCAAAGATTTTACAGGTTAGCAGGTACTAGAAGATGGAGTACCATGCCCCATAAGTTTATGGAACCATGCCGTTGAGGCTAGGCAGTCGGTTTGCGTAGCTTTGCAGCTCCTCGCAAAGATCGACTTCGGTCCAGCCGCGGCCGGCGGTGGCGTTAGGATCGCTTCCAAAAACCTATTGATGGCTTGGAGCGCGTCTGAAATCGGCGGCACTGGTTTGCCGGATTGCGAAAACGAAAGATGTGCACGATAGAGCGATCCGGCTGAAGAAGCTACTCCTTCTGCCGGTGGTCTTGACCGATACGGGACTTATTCCTTCGAAAATAACCTCTAGGCTGGGAGGGGCCGGGATTCCAAGGTAACTTGGAAGCCGAGTCCTTCCAGCCGTTTCACCAGTCTGTTCTTCAGCCGCACAGGATGCAGCTTATCGAAGTAATCTGGACCGAGGTCGCGATACTCGACCGGATCTCTGAGAATGCGGTAAGCAATACACAGCAGGGCATGGGCCACCGCAATGGTTGCTCGCTTGACGCCTCGACGCGCGGCTAGCCGCCGGAAGAGAGCGGAAAGGTAATTGTTCTGCTTGGTGGAGACGCCCCAGGCCGATTGGCAGAGATGGCGTCGTAACCAAGCGCTTCCTTTGCGAATCCTTCCGCTCTTTCGTTTGCCCGCGCTTTCCCAGTTACCGGGGCACAGGCCGGCCCAACTGGCCAGGTGTTTGGCGTCTGCGAATTGGCCCATATCCAGACCGATCTCGGAGAGAAGGCCGCAGGCACTGATACGATCGATCCCCGGAATCGTGCAGAGCCGTCGGACCGTATCTTCGAAAGGGCGCAGCCGTTCTCCAATCTCCTGTTCCAAGCGAGTCATTTTAGCTTCGATGAATTCCAGGTGGTCCATCAATTCTTGCAGCAGGAAACGATGATGCTGGCTAACCTGCCCTTCCAGTGCCAACTGTAACTCCGGAATCTTCCGGCGCAGCAAGCCACGCGACATCTCGGCCAGTTTCTCTACATCCTGTTCGCCCGTAATGATCGCTTTCAGCATGGCCCGTCCAGAGGCTCCGAGAGCATCCGTCGCCACCGAGGCCAACTTGATGTTGGCGTCTTCGAGTACCTTCTGAATCCTGTTGGCGATACGATTACACTCTTGCGCCAGATTGACCCGGTAGCGCGTGAGATCGCGCAACTCACGGATCGGTTCGGGCGGCACGAAACTGCTTTTCAGCAATCCATGCTGCAGCAACTCCGCTAACCAGGCACTGTCTTTGCGATCGGTTTTCTTGCCTGGAATGGCCTTCACATGTTGAGCATTTGCCAGCAGCAATTCGAAATGTCCTTCCAGAACGTGCCACACCGGTTTCCGCCGGGTCGGAGGTGGCGCATCAAGGGAAGCTCGATGCTGACCACCGTCCGCCGCTCAAACGTGGTGTGCGGTTTTCCCGCGCCACGCTTTCACGAAGGCTCTCTGTTCTGCGATGCAATCGAAGGAATCAGCTTCACTAGTTGCACCAGCCCATATTCGCCATACAGCTTGCGTTTCGGAAGCTGTTTCCAGCCACAGTTGCGCCAGCATTTGTACCGATGGGACCAAATGCGCCGCTCGATCCAGTTGTCGAGTTTGTTGAAGAGCGTTCGGACGTGGGCACGTTTGTAATAGTGCCCCCATCCCCGCAAAACTGGATTTAGTTGTTCAATCAGATCCTTGGTTTTCAAGGGCACGCATCGCCTGGTAAGCTGGCGCACCCGATCCTTAAAGCGCTGAACCGATTTCTCTCGGGGATAGGCATACAAACCGCCCGACTTGGCAGCCGTAACGATCCTGCTCGTCGGCAGTTGTAGCTGCCGTCCGCGCCTGACCAGGTAGCCCAGAAACTCGAATCCATGCCGAACATGCACCACCCGCGTTTTCTGCGGATGAAGTTGCACGCTCAGTTCGCTCAGAATCCGGAGGGCTGCATCGATTGCTGCTCGCGCCTCCGTCGCAGATTGGCAGGTAACTACCCAGTCATCTGCAAACCTCGTGAGCTGATATCCTTTGCGTCGCATCTCCCGATCAAACGGCGTCAGAAGAATATTGCTTAACAAAGGCGAGACCACGCCCCTTACACAAAAGGTAATTTCCCCCGTCTGAAGAGCCCGATCCTTCATTTTGGGATGAGCCCGAGGGAATCGGAATGCTGTGACGAATGGTAATCGTGTCCTCTCCGACCAGAACGTCTTTAACCAACAGTCGGACGATTTTCTGACGTTCCAAGACGCTAAGCGTCTCTGCAGCGCTGCGCAAGCGGGCAAGAAATACCGTGAGGGTTTCTGCCAAGCGCAGGAATGCGGCGCGATCATTGGTCTGATCGGCGATCGCCTGCAGCTCAGCAGTGAGTGCCTGTTGGCGCTGACGCAACATCGGCATGCGCTCCCGTAACTGTTCGATTGACAAGAGTCCTTCCTGGTATGCATTGAGAAGTCGTTCGACACCTTTGCCGACATGGGTTAATTCTCTTTGCAGACTCTGCTCACGCTTTCTGGTTGGATCAGAGGCACGCGCGGCTACCAGGCGACGATCCAGTTCCTGTTGTATTAGAGCGGGGTCTTCCAGCAAGCGGATCACCTCAGCCCATACAATCTCATCCAACAGCTCTTGTCGGATGAAGCGGCCATTGTCGCAAACCGGGCCGCCGAGTTTGCGCCAACTATCGGAACCAATGCACTTGTAGTAGTGAATCTTACGTGCACTGGTTTGCGTCGATGTTCGGGAAAGGGCATAGCCACACTTTGCACAGCTGACTAATCCCTGCACCACACTGGGCGCAATGGTACGCCGGCGCGATCGTATTTTGTTATGGTAGAGCAGCTCTTGAGCACGGGCGAAGCTCTCTTCCGTCACCAGGGCTGGTACGGGAATCTCGATCCACTCTTCGCGCGCGCGTTCGTGGCCTGCTGTAGTGCTGGGCGAAGTTACGCCCCGCCGACGCTGTGGGCGCATAACCCGCGTCCGGGCAGAGGCGCGAGTCTTGCCGAAGCAGGCGAGGCCGCGATAGGCTGGGTTCCGCAGCAAAGCCCAGACTACCGAGCGTTCCCAGCGGCTTGCCTTGCGAGTCGGGATAGCTTCACGGTTGAGCCGTCGCGTGATCTCCCCGATGCTGAGTCCCTCGACTGTGTACATCTCATACACGTGTCGCACGACACGGGCTTCGGCTTCATCCATGATGTAGGCGGCGGGCGCCTCGTCGGTTTTACGAATATAACGGTATCCATACGGAGCGTTGCTCATGACACTCACTTCGCCCATTTGCGCTCGATGTCGCTTACCGCGCCGGGAACGTTCCAGGATCTGCGCGCGTTCATATTCCGCGATCATGCCTTGAAACTGAACCAGGAGTTGATCTTCCGCGCTGTCGCCTTGTGGCGACTTCACGAACCGGGTCTCAACTCCATGACGGGCGAACTCCTCGATCAGCAGAATCTGGTACGCGTACTTGCGGCTCAGTCGGTCTGGCGAATACGCGAGCACAACCTGGATCTGTCCTTCGGCGGCGAGATCACGCACACGCTCCAAGCCTGGCCGCTCCAGCGTTGCGCCGCTGTAGCCTTCATCTTCGAACACCCACTCTTTGAATACTTCCAGATCGTGGCTTTTGGCGAACTCGATCAGCGACGCCGTCTGGCTCGCAATCGTGTTCTCCTCGCGCTGTTGCTCGGAGGAAACCCTCGCGTAGATCGCCGCCATTCTCATATTCAAACTCCTTCACGGGTGCGCCGACGGGGCGCTCACGACACGGGACCAGAATCTCGTAAGCCTGCGCAAGCTTCGACTCGAGCAAGCGATCAAACGAATAGGAAACGTCAACTTGAAACTGGCCGCTCTTTCGATGCGGCTCAGCCATGCCTCTTTAGAGTCCGCAGAAACGCATTTAACGCGGCGGTTACGATCGCTCCGATGGTGAGACCACTGCTTCTCGCATACTTTCGAAGCAATTCCACAGTCCGCGGCGGCAGTTTCAAGGTGACCGATACTGTGGCTTCGGGAATTTCGACGGGCCGATCGAGTTGGGAGGCTTCTTCCAAGTAACGATATGCTTGGCGCTCTGACAAGTCGAACTCCCGTGACAGGCGACGCACTGCCTCGGGCAGCGCGATTCCACGCTGCAGCAGGCCACGAGCGGCATTCATGTGGCGAGCTTTCTCCGCCTTGGTTGAGCGCGCCATTCGCCATAAATATATTACTGTTTGCGACGGAGGTCAAGCAGTGCATGCCTTTCTCGCCACCCTGCGATTGTTCTTACGAACTCGAAATTACCTTTTGTGTAAGGGGCGTGACCACTGAACCCTGTGGGGTCCCGCGCTCGCTCGGAAAGAGCCGCCCCTTACCGTAGCTTCCCGCCTTGAGCATCGCCCGAATCAGGCGCAGCACTCGGCCATCGGCTACTTGCTGGGCTATCAACGTTAGAAGTTTCTCGTGATCGACAGACCCGAAAAAGTCTCTTAAATCTGCGTCCACAATCCACTCGTGTCCGTTTTGAATCTCCTTCCACACTTTGCGCATGGCGTCCTTCGTCGATCGCCCTCGCCGATAGCCGAAGTTGGCTTCATCGAATACCGGTTCGAAGATCGGTTCTAAACGGTTGAGCAACGCCTGCTGGCAGACCCGATCATAGATAGTCGGAACTCCTAACATTCGAAACTCGCCCGGCTTCCCCGCCTTCGGGATCTGTACCTGCCGTACCGGCTGAGGCTGATAGGTTTCCTCTTTCAGCTCGCTCTGCAGTCGATGCAACTGCTGATCTAATTGCGCGGCGAATGCTTCCAGACTCTGCCCATCCACACCTCCACTGCCCCGGTTGGCTTTTACTTTCTCCCAGGCCATCTCCAGGTTCTTCCGCTGATACACCTTGTCCACCAATGAGTGGACCTTCCTTGCCCCGGTTGGATTGATCCAGTCCGCCAGTCTCCTCGGACGAAGATGTACGGGTATTTCACTCATGGAACTGATCCACCTCCCCGCCCTTGCTCATCTGGTTTCCTTTCTCTTTCCAACTGCCTTCGTCTGCCCCCTTCTCCGACCCACTTCGGTCGCCGATTGCTCGGTCGCTCAGCTTTTGACTGTGCTTCAGATACTGTGAGGCAGTCCGACTACTGGCTGAGCGTTGCTCGCCGTTTCGCTCTCGCTTATCGGTCCGCTTACTCGGTTGCCACCCGAGACTCCGCCAGTCCTCCTGAGGTCACGCATTGTTCTTCCGTACCGTGCCGTCCGCAAGCACCTTGGTGCGGTGGGGTGAATGAGTAACGCCTTCGCCTCTATACGGCAGGCTCGACCAAGTCCCACCTTCGGCCGACCAGTTCATCTATGGGGTAGCCCCCTCGATTACGGCCCGGTTCTTCTCCTCATGCCCTTCGGATTCCACCTCACGGTGGACACCCTGCCCTCCGGAGAACTGCGAACGGTGGCTTCAGGTCCGTCTTGGCTGTATCCGACTTTCGTCTTTGTGCCCGTTTAGGCTTCTCCATCGCTGCCAAGCAGTGACTGCTTCACAGCCATACCTTCCGCTCTCTCCGGCCAGCGACGTATTATCGCCGCTTTTGGATACAGCGCTCCTCATCTGAGCGCCGGAGGGACTTCAACCCTCCCGATCAATGCGCTGCTCAGCGCAAAGTACACGCCCGTGGACTCCATCGCGACATGGGTCACCCCACACTCGTGCAGCCAATCGGCCAAGCCCAACAGATCCTGTGTAAACGTCGTGAATACGCGCTTCTGCTGGCGCTTCCTGCCTTTCGGCTCGGCCCACAACACACATGCGGTGATGCTCTTCTTGTGAACATCCAGTCCGCAGCAGCATGAATAAAGCACTTCCATCGTGTCCTCCTCTTGCCGTGCTGCGCAGGACGCCAGCAAAAAAGGAGATTCTCCTACGCGTGCTCTCCGCCAATGACAAAAGCTACAGTCTGTTGTGCCTCAATCGGCATCCGGGCCACACTCATACGCGGGCTTATCAGCGCCAGAATAGTTCGGCCTCTTCGCCCGCGGCTGCTGTCAACATACACTCCAGTGCGCGAGGCTTCGGCAGCGCAGCGGAGAAGCCTGGCGAGCGGCTCCATTTTCGTGCGCCGTTGTGGCGCTTCCAAAAGCGCCATGGCTCATTCATAGCAGTGCGCGATTGGATGTTATATTTGTTTAGGCGTCTATCGCCACCTCAGCTTTTTCCATCCTTACCGGGGCGCGTAGCTCAATTGGCAGAGCAAGTGACTCTTAATCACTAGGTTGTAGGTTCGATTCCTACCGCGCTCACCAAAGTTTTCAACCACTTGCGACTCAATGTACTGTGGCGACTGCTGCTGCTACGTGAAGTATCACGCTAAGATGCGAGGAGCATTTTCTAATTGAAGAATGAGCCTGAAGGGTGGAGCGGAGCTCCGCGCTTCAGGCCTCCTTGTTTTGGTTTTCAGATCCGTCGATTGAGTACAACACCCGCAGTGGGAAAGTGGGAAGGCTGGTTTTGGCTTTCCACTTTTCCACTGCTCGTCGCGGCTGCGGGAATGTGGGAATCGCACAGCGATTTCCAAAGACTGTGGGCGCGGAGGGAAACCTGGTGTTGGTTTTCCGCCGCATCCATAGCCGGTCATTTCCGCAGCCATCTTCATGCGGTTTGTCTCTGCCGTAGACCGGCGAAGAGCTTGCGTTTGGCTTCTTGCATACTGCGCGCGGCGTTGGTATCACTGCGGGCATCAGCCGTGCGTTGCAAGCCTTCCGCTGTGATGCCGGGCTTCAGATAAGCCACCCAGTCCGGCAGTTGTTGCAACACTTCCCAGGGCGTCGCGTAGCGGCGATAAGTCCGGCGCTGCTTCCCTTTTCTGTCCGTCGTCGTTTCCGGCACGCCGCAAGGCCGATGAAAGTTCAGATAGGGATTGAAATGCTCGCGGTAGAACGTCGTCATCGCTTCGGCGTGAGACGCAACGATATACCCGTAGCCGATGTATTTGCGGATCACCGCGCCGTTTTTCGACTCCACCAATCCGTTGTCGTTGGAATGGCGCGGCCGCGACTTGGTCTGTTCCGCCAAGAGCTTATTCAACAGCCCGGCCACTCTGCCGTTGATGAACTCGCTGCCGTTATCAGAATGAAAGCCCAGGATGCGGAACGGAAACTGCGCCAACATAGTTTCCAGCACGGGCATCAGCCAGTGTTCGCCGATCTGAGCGGTTGCTCCCACCACCTGCCATTGCGTCACTTCGTCTACCGCGTTGATGTGATAGACACCTTTCACTCCGTCTAGATCCCCTTGGTGCACCGTATCCACGCGCAGGTATCCCGGCTTGCCCTGCGGCTCGGGCCGCCGCCGCTCGCCAATAGCGACTTGTACCGGCCGGGTCTTCTCGTATCGGATGCGCTTCTCGCGGTACCGACGGCTCTTCCGCAGGTTATAAATGTGGGCTGCCGAAATCCCCGCCAGGCGCTGGTAGCGCCGTTCGCCATAGTGATCGAATTCCCGCTCCAGGATCTTCCGCGTGGCTGGCCCGCTCAGCGTTTCGTGCGCTTCGTCCACTTCCGCCAGCAACTCGATATCGGCGCCACTGTAGCGGCTCGGGAACCGGTTCCGCCGATATCTGCGTTCCTGCACAGCCCCTGTTTTCACGTAACGGGTGATCAAACGCGTCATCTGCGCTCGGCTCAGTCCTGTCATCTTCTGCATGTACCGCCGCAATAATCCCTTGCCTTCCTTGCCTTGCTTCCAGTACTCCTGCTCGCACAATGTCCGGCTTATCCAGCCGTACACCTCACCACGATTTGCTGCTTCAAAATGGACCTCCTCGGCCGCTTCCAAAAATGCCCGGATTTGCTCCAGGCTCAACCGCTCTCCGTTCTGCACGCTGACGTTCAATCCTCAGCATGCGAAGCTCACCCCACCCCTTCAGGCTCATCCTGCGTTAGAAACAAACCCGCCCTTCAGGCTCATCCTGCATTAGACAAGACTCGAGGTTGACAATTTCCAGCAATCCTGCGACGCTTGAGTCGCCAGCCTTAAGGGTCTTCGCCGCATAGCCCCCTAGGACGCTCTCTCTTCAGCTTTGGTAGAAAGAGCGCCGCCGTGGGAGTATGTAAAACCTATCGCCTCAATCGCGCAATCTCGTCCATCCCTTCTGAAGAAACCGACAGTTGGATTCCGATCCTGGTACCATCTGGAGCCGTAGTCACAACAACGGATACTCCTTTTGACACACTCCGTACGGTCGTCGACGTAATCTGGGGAAACAAGGCAGTGACAATTTTAACTGCCGATCTACGAGACTGCGCTACGTTGGTTGATCCGCTTTCAGAATCCAACGGGCGTATCGGATATTACCGCAATTCGAATTGAGTTCGTATTCCATAAAGGTTCAGCTAACTACCGCTCGGCAGTTCATTCTTGCTTGAATCAAGTAATTTAAGTAAGGTTTAAACCGAATGGCCAAATAGTTACAAGAAGAACGAATCACGCTGTTGGTTTCCGCTCTTTGCCATACCGAGGATGCCCGATAGGATCTCCAGAAGAAGATTGGTTTGAGGCCGAAAGGCCTCAGATACCAGGCGAAGGCGGTTACAACCGTAGGTACAGCCAGATAAAGAAAGGGATGAAGCGGGCTCGGACGCTCCATCCTTCTTCCTTGCCCACTGGTCGCAGATGGCCTAGTAAAAGTATCTAGGATTTTTGGTATCACGTAAGCCTCAAACGCTTTCACAATGAGATATGGCGGCGTTGTTACCACCATATCCACCGCCGGCTGACTAGCCCGGTAATTATGGCCAGAGGCATGCAGAGATCTTCTCGTATGCAGCGTGCGTTAGCGCTACGCACATTGTGTCATCAAACGTGAAGACTGCAAAACTGCTGCGGGTAAGAACCTGCCATGGTTCTCTCGAATCTGGCTCTGTGGCCACACGACGGAAACAGAGTGTCATGGCAGGCTTAAAACTACTCTAAGTAACCCGTGCGGTTCGTGCGAGAATGGCGGCTTCCAAATCTCGTAAGTCAGAACGAAATGCTAACGCCTCCCCTTCTGTCAGTCGCCCCAGAAACTTTGTGGCGGTCTGCCACGCAACCTGAGCGTTTTGGCGTGCCGTAATCGCATGCTCATGGTGACCCGAATTAGATGAGAGATCGAAGCTAGCCAAGAAGGTAAATCCCAAATCAATTTCAGTCTGGATTAGCTTGGCCAATTCCATCCGGTCGGACTCGGAGATCACGACTCTAGTCTCCCAATAAACTGCTCCCTGTTTTCGGGGGATTTTCGAAATCGCAAACTGGGAGATTCACACCAAATAGCTACCGTGCGTCTGCCGCTTGCTGCAGTTGTCTGCTATGAAGCCGGGCCTCTCTTGGGGGGTACCCCCTGGCTCGGGGTAGGTCAATATCAGCACTTCAAGGAGTGGGCGGTCCGTTTCTCATGAGTCAAGCTACAGGGACAATCACGGGGACTACAGTTAAACAGCTTGACACCGACTGAGTCGGTCTGGTCAACGACTAAGTGAGCGAGCCCTTTTAATCTCGCACGGAGCCGTCGGGCTCAATCTCGGCTGGAGTTACCTGATCTACATAGCACCAGACCCATGCTTCCCCGGGTTCAATAGAGCGAACCAGCGGATGATGGCTCGAGCGGAAGTGCTTAGTCGCGTGTTTGTTCTTTGACGAATCGCAACAGCCAACGTGACCGCACGTGAGGCAGAGTCGGAGGTGAACCCAATCATCGCCGGTTTTGATGCAATCTTCACAAACATCCGTTTCAGTACGGGTAATCCGAACCTGATTAAGGTGAGTACATTCTTTGGCCATAGAAATCGTCTCCTTGCCGATTATGCCGCGAACTGCAGATGTCGCAGAGAACGGGTCATCTTGCGTGCCCTTCCTAAAACATTCGCAGCATACAATGAGGCACGGATATGGAGAACGACGAAGATCTTTATCGTCAGCAAATCGAGCAGCTCGGGGACTATGCCATGTTCTTCATCGATAGGGACGGCATAATCAGGACGTGGAACGCCGGCGTCGAGCGTCTATTAGGGTATTCCAAATCGGAATGGGTCAACCAACACACGTCCCTCATCTTTGTTCCCGCTGATCAGGCAGTGGCGCTATGCGATGCCGAGATAGCGGCCGCGACTGCCAAGGGGACGGCTTCCGACATTCGCTGGCACAGGAGAAAAGACGGTAGCGAGCTCTTCGCCAACGGCGTGATCAGTTCGGTTTACGACTCGTCCGGCGAACTGCGAGGATTTACTAAGATTATTTCCGACGAAACCGCCCGAAAGCAGCTCGAGGATTCGTTGGTTCGGGCGAATTCGGCTTTGGAGCAATTCGGCTACGCTGCCAGTCACGATTTACAGGAGCCCCTGCGTACGATTGGCAGCTATGCGCAGCTTCTTGTCAGGCAAGAGCGTGAGCATCTAACTTCCGAGGGAGTCGAATATTTAGAGTACATAACCGGCGCCGTTGCAAAGATGAACACGCTGATACAAGACTTACTGACGTATGCGCGTTCCGGAGTGGGCAACGAACCCCCGCTGACCGCGTCCCTCGATGAAGAGGTGGAGTCGGCTCTCTCTCAGTTGGCAGGAGCTATTCAGGATGCCGGAGCGACTGTTACTCACGATCCTCTGCCAATAGTAACCGTAGAACATAGCCAAATTACGCGTCTGTTCCTGAATCTGATTGGCAACGCCATAAAATATCGGGCACCCGCGAGACCTCCAGAGATTCATGTAGCGGTCGCGTCAGAGGACGAGAAATGGATTACGATCTCCGTCGCTGACAATGGCATTGGCTTCAAACAGGAATACGCAGAGAAGATTTTTAGCCCTTTCACACGGCTACACGGGCCAGAATACTCAGGATCGGGCGTGGGTCTGACGATCTGCCGGCGTATTGTAAGTCAATTCGGAGGCCGCATATGGGCAGAATCACAACCGGGAGCAGGTTCGATTTTTTACTTCACTCTACCTCGATCTGCGGGCGGCTGAATTTTGCGGTAAACAAGATCTGAAGACGTATTGAGAAAGCTTTCTTTCGAAGATCGCGATAAGCTAACGAGTTGCCCCATTATCGAAAGCGGTACTCCTTCCATCTATTGCGCTCGCGAACTGCATGGGCAGTTAGCGCCTTTTTTCTGCTATCAATCGCGGTGCGAGCTGCAGACTGGCTCACCTTCGCCCATGACGCGCAGCGTACCGGGTGGGCAATGGAAGAACCGGCTTTCAGTGTAAAGACCGTCCCCAGCCTGACTCTGTTGTGGAAGACCCAAGTCGACAACACGTTTTACAGTCTCTCCGCGCTTACAGCGCCGGTCGTTGCCGAAAAGGTCTCGACTGCCAAAGGCGTCAAAACGGTAGTTTATGTTGTGGGAATTTCCGGCAAGGTCTTCGCGCTCGAAGCCGAGACGGGAACCGTGGTCTGGACTTATCAAATCAAGAACTTCGTCGAATCGAAAAAGAACGTCTATGTTTTTCAGGGCACCTTCTTGTGCCCTAACGGTGTTACAGCTACGCCGGTTATCGACAAGCGAAGCGAAACACTGTATGTGCTTGGGCCTGACGGCATGTTATACGGACTGGATCTGGGAAGCGGCACCCTCCGATACGGACCGATTCAGTTCGTAGCGCCGTTTTCCAAAGACTGGAGCCTGAGCCTGGTAGACGGCAAGATCTACACCACACTTTCCCAGGGTTGCGGCAATGGTTTCTCCGGCTTTTACTCGCTCGACCTGCACGATCCTCACCGGCCTGTCATTCAACAGGGTTTGCTCTCAAACAGCAACACCGCCGGTATATGGGGAAGAGGAGGGCCGGTGATCGGAACCAATGGCCGCATTTACGGTGGAACCGGCGACGGCGGCTTCGATGCAGTCGCGGGAGACTACTCAAATACGGTCGTGGCGGCATCGTTGGACAGCCTGAAAGTTGTCGATTACTACTTACCTCCGAACTGGGCCTATCTGAACCGGAAAGACTTCGATCTTGGTTCGGCAAGCCCGGTGTTCTTTGGCTGGCGCGACCGTTATCTCCTGGCACATGGCGCAAAGGAGGGAGTGGTCTATCTGATGGATGCCGATTCGCTTGGATCGAAGGATCACCAGACCGCGCTCTACACATCTCCCAGGTTGGGGAATGACGCCGCCGAGTGCTGTTCAGGCTTCGGCATTTGGGGCGGCTTGACGACCGCACGCGATACCGAAGGGCAGACATGGCTCTATGTGCCGGTAGGCGGCCCGCCTGCGAAGGACGGCCCCAGATTCCCGATCATAAATGGCGATGTAAGCACGGGAAGTGTTATGGCGTTCCGGGTTATTGGCGACTCGCATACAGAGAACCCGACGCTCGAGCCTGCATGGATCTCAGGCGGCTTCGCCTTACCTGACCCGGTTGTGATCGCCGGCGATGTAGTGCTCGCGCTTTCTACTGGAGAGAATGCAGTTCAAAAGGGCGGCGAAAAGGGCCGGCTACAAAATACACGGCCGGCAGTCTTGAAGGCTCTCGATGCAAAGACCGGAAAGGAACTATACAACAGCGGGACGAGTATCAGCTCTTGGGTTCATTTCAGCGGGCTCGCGGTCGCGGGAGCGCAAATTTTTCTGGTTGACCACGACTCGAACGTCTACAGCTTCGGTTTTCCGCCGAAGAAACAGCAATGAAGAGGTTCCGGGAACGTGAAAATGTCGCATTCTGAAACTACTAATTCGAGACGTTCGCGTCGAAGTTTCCTCGGCACGCTGGCCGCGAGCGTGCCTCTCCGGGCGAACGTGAGCTCAGATCTCCGGATTGGCACGATGGATACCGTACTGAAGCAAGCTGGAAAACCCGAGGCGCTCACCACCGCAAAGCAGTTGGGGATGGCAGCCGTTCAGGTGACGCTGGGGGTGTCAGCCGACGGAAAAACTCTGCCGCTGGAAGATAAGCAGTTACAGGAACGGTATCGCCGCGTATCGCGCCAGCAGAACATGCCGATGGATTCCACCTACATCGACATGCTTCACGTGAGCTGCCTCAAATCGGACAGTGCTGCCGCAAAATGGGTATTGAAGGGCATCGAAATCAACCGTAACCTCGGCGCCCCGATTCTGATGACCGTGTTCTTCGGTAAATGCGCTGTCCTGAATCGCGGGGAGCTCGACTACGTGATCGACGCATTTCGCGATCTGACAAAGGATGCAGAAAGAGCCGGCGTGATTCTCGGTTTTGAGAATACGCTCTCAGGAGAAGATAACCGCTACGCGGTCGACCGGATCTCTTCCAGCGCATTTAAGATCTGGTACGACGTCGGAAACTCGACTTATAACGGCTACGACGTCCCAAACGAGATCAGGATGCTCGGCCGGGAGCGTATTTGCCAGTTTCATTTCAAGGATAAAGGTTATCTGGGCGAAGGCGCCGTGAAGTATGAACCTATTTTGAAAGCCATCGATGAAATTGGCTTCAAAGGCTACGCGAATCTTGAAACCACGTCACCTTCTGGAAATGTCGAGCTCGACACAAAACGCAACCTTGCATATCTGCAAAATCTCATGTCCAAGAGCTAATGCCGGTATGCCTCAACTTGAGCTACTTTGAGCTTTGGCGGCTTGTGAACCACGTCCTGCCGCTCCTGTCAGACCAACCCTGCCGCATAAATGTTGGAATCGCGGATCTGAGCGGATCGGATCGAAGCGCGGTTCCACGTTGAGCCAGACAAGCGAGACTTCACGATCGTCGCAAGCCGCTTCCAGCAAGTCCAACGCAAGTTCATATTCACCGCGTCCCAGATACACGATGCTTTGCCAGTATGGCGAAACATATCGTTGGCGAGATAATGCCACAAGCTGTTCCAGTACGTTTTGCGCATCTTTATGCCTGGCTGCGAGCGCGTAGGCGTGACCTAGAGCCGCCAATACGCACGGATTGCCGCCCGAACAGGCGTGGGCATTCTGTAGCTCAGTGATCGCGTCGTCATACATCCCCATTTGCTCGTAGGCCGAACCGAGGAGTTGCTGCGCGGGCGCGAACTCTGCTTCCAGGATGAGCATCTGCCAGGATTCGTCAATGCACTCCTGAAATCGTCTTTGCATGTAGTGAACACGCGCCGACTCCAGGTTAATTGCAAGCGACATCGCATCCAATTCCTGCGCAACCCGGATTTCTTCGGAGGCCTCGGCGAAGCGTCCCATTGCTGAGAGGAACACCGCGTATTGGCGGTGACTATCGGGATTGCGGGGGTCCAATTGTAAAGCGCGCAAGTACTCGCGCTCAGCGGCCGCGTACTCGCGATCGAAAAGCATCCTTATTGTTGCTAGCGAAGCGTGCGCTTCCGCGAGCTCGTTATCGACATCGAGCGCGATCGATGTAGGCTGCCCTGCTCGCCGCTTCGCTTCCGAGGACGGAAGCAGTCCCAAAATTGCGAACAAGGTGTTCGTTTCTGCAAGGCCTATATAGGCGAGCGCATATTGCCGGTCTTGCGCGATAGCGGCCTCGAAATGAGGAATGCTTTTGCCGAGATCGGTCTCAGTAAATTTGTTCTGAAGGTATTTGCCTTTTCGATAACACTGCTCTGCTTCTGCTTTAGGCTTGTAGCGCAGCTTCGCCGGAGTGGCCTGCGGGCTCTCAACAACTTCTTCGACGTAGGCAGTAAAGCGGTATCCCAAGCCAGGCCGCGTTTCGATAAAGCGGCCAGCCGAAGAAGAGTCTCCCAGCGCTTCGCGAAGAGAATTGATTGCCGTATTCAAACCGTGGCCGAAGTTTACATGTAAATCGGGCCACAAATGTTTCTCCAATTCTGTTCGCGTGACAAGCGATCCCGGCTTCCGCAGGAGAAGTTCGAGCACCTGGAAAGGCTTCTTCTGCAAATGCAGCCTGATGCCACGTTTGCGTAACTCACGCTCCCGGAAATCCACTTCGAAAACTCCAAATCGAAGTTTTCTGCCGTCTGATACGGGGGAAGAAGAACTGTTTTTCGGATCGATCATTCAGTTCAACGCCGAGGAAACTCGGCGATTCTGTTTTTCTTTCTCAAATTCTCAATTTGATGCACTCGCAGGAAGCTATGCAAGCGAGGGGCCTATCTCTTGACAATTTCCTGATTTTCTCCTGAGGGTCGCGCAAGCGAAAAACTTCGTCTGAGTGTCTGTACGGCTTCCACATGAGAGAAGTTCCGTAAGCAGATCAAAGGAGAACGCATGCAAGCTAGGACAAATCGTATGGCTCGGGTTTCGGCACTGATTATCGGCGTGGGTCTGACCGCGTTAACGTTGAACGCGCAACAGGGAGAATTTAATCTTCCCGTTCAGGCGCACTGGGGACCTGCAGTTTTGCAGCCCGGTCAACACACAGTCCGGGTGCCTTACACAATGGGTCAAACTCTTGTCTCTCTATCGACCAATGGAGACACGCAAATGGCTATGCCGCTGACGGCCGAGCTAATCCCGCAATCGAATCGTAACTACCTTCACCTGGTAAAGATAAATGGCCAATATTACGTGAATGTCTTCCAATCGGGCCTGACAGGCAAACGCTACATCTTCGCGAAACCGAAAGCAGCGCAAGGGAACTCCGGAACGGAAGAATCAGAAGCGACACTGATACACGTCACTGGTGACTAATGGATAACGGCAGACTCGCAAATGGATAGGCTCCTCAGGACACTGAGGAGCCTTGGAGGTCCCACGGGCAGGGGAAACCGGTCGCACGGTTTTCTGAGGTCGAAAAGCCACGCCTCTCACCGCAACAGCCGCAAACTGTTGCAAGTTTGCCACACTCGTTGCGAGTAAGCCGCCTGGAATCAGCAAATTGCGAAGCGATGACTTCGTTGTGCCTGCTATTCTGGACTGGCAGGCATGCATTCGCAAACGACGATTTGTCGTCCCGTCGAAACCAGCGGCATTGGCCTCCATCACGGGGCTCCCGTTAATCTTCGAATTCTGCCCGCTCCGCCCAACACCGGCATCGTGTTCATCCGGACGGATCTGGACGGAACCCGCATTCGCGCCAGCTGGAAACTGGTAGAGCGAGTCAGCTACGCAACCAGCCTGATGCACCCAAAGGGCATCTTCATCTCAACTACTGAGCACCTGTTGAGTGTCCTTTACAGTATGAGTATCGACAATGTCTTCGTCGAGCTCGACAACCTTGAGCTTCCGATTCTGGATGGTAGCGGGCTTCCCTTCGTGCAGCTTCTGCAAGAGGCTGGGGTGCAGGAGTCGGGTCGTCCGCGCCGATACCTGCGTATTTTGAAACCTGTAACGGTGGAATCCAATAGCAAGAGCGTCACTATCTTGCCCGCCGATCGGTTCCAGCTAAGGTGCCGAAATTTTTTCGATCACCCTTACGTAGGCGAGCAGATGCTTGAACTCGATTTGACACCCGAAGTTTATGCGCGTGAGATCGCTCCAGCGCGGACCTTCGGTTTCGAATACGAACTCGATCAAATGCGCGACATGGGGCTGATTCGCGGCGCTTCGCTGGCGAATGCCATCTGCTTTACCAGGGATGGAGTGGCGAATCCCGGAGGCCTGCGCTTCGCCGACGAGTGTTGCCGTCACAAAGCGCTCGATCTGATCGGCGATCTCGCCCTGATAGGCAAGCCCTTGCTGGGCTGCGTGGTTGCCCAGAAGGCCGGCCATGCGATGCATGTTGCGCTGGTGAAAAAACTCATGTCCGATCCATCTTTCTACGAAGTCGTCACATTCAGCAGAACATCGGGCGCGGTGGCGTGAGCTTCCCTTGCGAGCGATTCCGCACCTTATTACTCTTTTTCGGCTCTTGTGCGCTCCGGCCATCGCCTGGCTCATTTACACAGCGCGTTTTAGCCAAGCTTTGATTCTTCTTGTCTTTGCGGGCCTGAGCGACTGGTTTGACGGATTTGCGGCGCGACGGTTGAATTCTGCCGGCGATCTGGGCGTTGTTCTTGATCCTCTGGCCGACAAAGTGCTGCTAGTGACGCTGTTCATCGTGCTCGGCCTGTTGCGCTTTATTCCGCTGTGGATGCTGGCGCTGGCCGTCGGTCGCGATCTGGTGATTGTGATCGGAGCATTTCTGGTACGCCTCTTGCGGGGTGTTACAACGTTTCTTCCTTCCACGCTCGGCAAAGTGAGCACTTTTTTTCAG